>CAWHBT010000001.1:0-563764 GCA_963827595.1 uncultured beta proteobacterium
GGCAGCGCGTACACCGTGGGCGCCGCGAGCAGCGCGGCGGTGAGGATCGTGAGCGACGATGTCGTGCCGAGCATCACTATCGACAATGGCCAGACAGGGACGAGTTTCACCGGCACCTGGTTGGTGTCGTCGGGTCCGAACCGGTACGGGAGCACATCTCTTCATGCGGCGGGCTCCGGTCAGGACACGTACCGATGGACGCCCACCATCCCCACGATGCGCGTTTACGAGGTCTACGCGTGGTGGACGTCGCTGCCGAGCCGGTCGACGGCCGTCGAGTATCGGATCCGCCACGCCGGTGGGACGGCGGTGGTCGCGAGAAACCAGCGCACCGCCGGCGGACAGTGGGTGTACCTCGGGACGTTCCAGTTCAACGCCGGGACGGCGGGATACGTCCAAGTGTCGGACGTCAATGGCGCCGGCGTCTCGGCCGACGCGATCCGCTTGGTGCCCGGCGCCACGCGCCCTGGGCCGAGTCAGATACCTGCTGGCGGGATCGTGATCGACAACGGGCAGTCGGGAACGAGCTTCACCGGGCGGTGGTCGTTGTCGAAGGGGTCAAACCCGTATGGAGCCCGCTCGGTCTACGCCGCGGGGTCGGGGCAGGGCACGTATCGGTGGAGGCCGACGATCCCTAGCGCTCGACCTTACGACGTCTACGTGTGGTGGACGGTGGACCCCAATCGATCCACCAACGTCCAGTACCGGATCGTGAGCGCCTTGGGGACGGCAATGACCACTCGGGACCAGCGGACCGGCGGCGGACGGTGGCAGTATCTCGGAACGTTCCAGTTCAACGCCGGGACCGGAGGCTACGTCCAGGTCTCTGACATCAACGGGTCCACCGTCTGCGCGGATGCCGTACTGTTCGTCCCGCGGTAGCCAACATGAGGGGATGTGAATGATGATGACGCACCTCGCCCAGATCATTGTGGCCATCTTCATCGCGGCGTTGCCCGCCCGCGCGGCGCCGCCCGGCTCCCAGCAGGCAGATTTGGTCGTGACCGGGCGGGGCGCAACCTCCAAGGCCGAGCCTGCGACACTGAGGTGCGAGCTGAAACTCGTGGCCACTCCCTCCAACGTCTTCGTCGGTCAATGCCTGGTGGAGGTGGGGCCGGACCAGCTCGTGTTGGGGGGCCTCGCCATCGACGGCGCGGAGCCGATGACCGTCGTGCTCGACGGAAACGTGATCGTGCGCGGCGGGGCGGTCACGGCGACTGGCAGGTTCGAGGAGCTCCTCCAGAGTAGTCAGTCCGGGTTCCCGGTCTATGTCGAGGTCGATCCACTGGGCCGCTCCTGGGCTGTGAGGGGCAACGGCGGGAACGGCGCCGTCGAGACAGTGGCCCGCGGGCGGATGACCGAAGGAGCCGTGCACTTCAGGTTACCCTAGGTCGTCGGTGCGGGCCTCTGTGGCCGCCTGTGATCTCCAGGGACAAGTTCGCGGCGTGGGTGTGATCAGTCCGTTGGATGAGGCTCCGCGCACGCCATACTGGAGCTCTCCGTTTGGTGCCGTGTAGGCACCGACAGCCGCGGTACGCAAATTCCGTGTCGTTCCCGACCGGGTGCTTCTGTCCCGCGCAGCGTGGTTCGCGAAGGTCCGCTTCTCTCCGGCCCGACCGGCAGCAAGGGGTCGTTTCCAGCTGTTGGGCTAGTACCGGCTAGTGCTCGGCGAGCAGGCTTCCCCACCCGTAGACCTTGTCCTTGATCCCGTACTGACGCAGCGCGTGCCAGTAGATCGCGGTGTTGATCGCGATCACCGGCTTGCCCAGCCAGAACTCGGCCATCGCCGCGACCTCGGCCATCGCGAGGTTGGTGCCGACCTGGACCACCGCGTCGACCCGGCCGCGGTTCACGCGGAGGATCGCGTCCCGGAGCTCCGCCTTCGTGACGTGCGCGATGCGCATCGGGCTCGCGCACTTCAGCCCGAGCAGGTGGACGACCTCGAAGCCGCACTCGGTGAAGAACCGCCGCACCTGCCGGTCGCCCGCCGGCATGTACGGGGTGATGACCCCGAGCCGCCTGATCTTTCTCCCGGAGGCGCGCAGCGCCGCCCGGCAGGCGTCGGAGCCCATCGCGACCCCGCGCTTGGCGTGCCGCTCCAGCTGCTTCTTCAGGCGCACCGAGCCGGCGAGCCCGTCCCAGAAGGTCTCCGCCGACATGCCCAGCACGACGTAGTCGGGGCTGCAGGTCAGGACCGAGTCGAGCGCCGGCCAGAGCGCCGCCCGGATGTTGTTCATCATCGCCATGAACGACCGGTCGTCGGTGACCCGCGAGTCCGGGATGACGATGCGCGAGAAGTGGTTGGTCACGCCGTGCGGGCGCAGGGCGTCGAACTCGGGCTGCACCGAGGTGTTGGTCGACGGCGCCAGCACCCCGAACTTGGCGCGGTGGCCGAGCGAATCGGTCATCGTTCTCGCATCCCCGTGGTTGGCGGACCGCGTATTGTATCGACCGGTCCGGCGCCGGCGATGCTACGATGCCGGCCGACGCTCACCACCGGACCGAAGGCATGCCCGATCCCGCCGACACCCACAGCATGGCGCTCTTCTGCGACTTCGAGAACATCGCGCTCGGGGTGCGCGACGCGAAGTACGAGAAGTTCGACATCAAGAAGGTGCTCGAGAAGCTGCTGCTGAAGGGCTCGATCGTGGTGAAGAAGGCGTACTGCGACTGGGACCGCTACCGCGAGTTCAAGGCGCCGATGCACGAGGCGGCGTTCGAGCTGATCGAGATCCCGCACGTGCGCATGTCGGGCAAGAACTCCGCCGACATCCGCATGGTGGTCGACGCGCTCGACCTCTGCTACACCAAATCGCACGTCGACACGTTCGTCCTGATCACCGGCGACTCCGACTTCTCGCCGCTCGTGTCGAAGCTCCGCGAGAACGACAAGACCGTGGTCGGCGTCGGCGTGAAGAACTCGACTTCCGACCTCCTCATCGCCAACTGCGACGAGTTCATCTACTACGACGACCTGGTCCGCGAGCAGCGGAAGGCCAGCGCGCGCCGCAAGCCGGCGAAGCCGGAGAAGCCGGAGAAGCCGGCGGCGCCCGGGCTGAAGGCCCCGGGCAAGGGGGAGGAGGAGAAGCCGCAGGCGAAGAGCGACGAGGAGAAGAAGCAGGAGGCGATCGACTTCGCGATGGAAACGATCGAGGCGCTGTTCGCCGAGCGCGGCGCGGAGGAGAAGATCTGGGGCTCGATGGTCAAGCAGGCGCTCAAGCGCCGCCAGCCGGGGTTCAACGAGACCTACTACGGCTTCCGCTCGTTCTCGCGCCTGCTCGAGGAGGCCGCGGCGCGCGGCCTGATCGAAGTCGAGGAGGACGAGAAGTCGGGCGGGGTGATCGTCAAGCGGTTCAACCCGGACTGGTAGGGGCCTACTGGACTGCCCTGGCGCTCCGCGCTCGGGGTTCACGCTTGGGGCGGCCCGGCGCGCTCACGGCTCCTTACCGACCCGGACCGGGTAACCGGAGTCCTGCCACGCCATCATCCCGCCGTCGAGCGCAACCGCGCGAGTGAAGCCGAGGTCGCGGAGCGTCGCGGCGGCGAGCGTCGACACCTTGCCGAGCTCGCAGTAGCACAGGATGCGCTGCGTCGGATCGGGCAGCGCCGTGTTCACCGCGAGCTCGAGCTGCCCGCGCGGGATGAGGCGCGCGCCGGGAATGTGCCCCGCTTCGTAGGCGTCGCGCTCGCGCACGTCGAGCACCACGAAGTCGCCGAGGCCGGCTTCCACCCGCTGCTTCACTTCCGCCATCGACATGAACGGCACGCGGGCTCCCGCCTCGGCGATGAGCTGGCCCACGGTCTTCCCGCCGCTCAGGTTCGTCCTGAGCGCCTCGGTGAGGTGCCGCGGCATCGTCAGGTTGAGGTTGGACATCTGCGCAACGAACGCCTCGCGTCCCGCGACCTTGAGCCGCGGGTTGTCGGCCAGCTCGCGCCCGAGCGTGGAATGGCCCTGCCCCTGATAGTCGTGGGCCGGGTAGATCGCGAGCGCTGGCGCGCGCTTCAGGAGCTTGTTGAACAGGCTGTCGTAGAGCGCGCCGGGATCGCCCGTCGGCAGGTCGGTCCGGCCGGTCCCGCCGATCAGCAGCGTGTCGCCGGTGAGAAGGCGGTCCGGAAGCGCCAGGCAGATGGAGTCGCGGGTGTGCCCCGGGGTGTGGATCACCTCCAGCCGCAACTGCCCGACGACGATCATCTCGCCGTCGTCCACCCGCATGTCGACGAACGGCGCCGGGCTCGCGCGGTGCATCACCACCGGCACGCCGAGCTGGCGCGCGAGCGACTGCGACGCCGAGAAGTGATCGGCGTGAGTGTGGGTATCGATGAGATAGCGGATGCGCAGCCCGTGGCGCGCGGCGAGCGCCAGGTAGCGGTCGACCTGGCTCGCCTCCGGATCCACGACCGCCGCCGCACAGGTCTCCGCGTCGCCGATGACGTACGACTGGCAGCCCCCGGTCGCAATCTGCTCGAAGATCATGGCGCCTTCCCTTACAGGGCCCTCGCCCGCTCCCGCAGCACGTATTTCTGGATCTTCCCCGTCGCGGTGGTCGGCAGCGGCCCGAAGACGACCTTCCGCGGCAGCTTGAACCCCGCGAGGTTCTCGCGGCAGTGGCGGATCATCTCGTCTTCGCTTGCTTCCGTGCCGGCCTTCAGCTGCACGAACGCGCACGGCGTCTCGCCCCACTTCTCGTCGGGGCGCGCGACCACCGCGGCGAGCGCGACCGCCGGGTGCCGGTACAGCGCGATCTCGACCTCGACGCTCGAGATGTTCTCGCCGCCGGAGATGATGATGTCCTTCTTGCGGTCCTTGATCTCCACGTAGTTGTTCGGGTACCAGACCGCGAGGTCGCCGGTGTGCATCCAGCCGCCGTCGAACGCCTCCGCGGTCGCCTTCGGGTCCTTGATGTACCCGAGCATCACGGTGTTGCCCTTGACGAGGATCTCGCCGATCGCCTTCCCGTCCTGCGGCACCGGCTTGCAGGTCTTCGGGTCGCCGACGATGTGGCCGTCGACGATCGGGTAGCGCACACCCTGCCGCGCCATCTGCACCGCCCGCTCCTCGAGCGGCATGCCCTGCCAGGCTTCCTGCGGCTCGCAGAGCGTGGACGGCCCCTGCAGCTCCGTCATCCCGTAGATGTGGGTGACGCGGAAGCCGAGCTCCTCCATGGCCTTGATCACCTTGGCGGGCGGCGGTGAGCCCCCGGTCTGGATGTCGACGACCTGGGGGAACTTGCGCTTCTGCTCGTCCGGCGCGTTGGTGAGCATCGACAGTACCGTCGGCGCGCCGCACATGTGGGTCACCTTGTGCTCGACGATCATCGGGAAGATCTGCGCCGGGTCGACCTGGCGCAGGCACACGTGCGTGCCGCCCATCGCCGTGACCGACCAGGGAAAGCACCAGCCGTTGCAGTGGAAGAGCGGCAGCGTCCAGAGGTACACCGGCCGGGGCGGCAGCGGCCAGCCCATGATGTTGCCGACGCTCTCGAGAAACGTCCCCCGATGGTGGTACACCACGCCCTTGGGCCGCCCGGTCGTGCCGGAGGTGTAGTTGAGGGCGATCGGCGCGCTCTCGTTCTCCGGCGGCGACCAGGCGAAGCCCGGGTCGCCCTGGTTGAGGAACGCCTCGTACTCGATCTCGCCGAGCCGCGCGCCGGGCCCGGTGTAGAGCGGATCGTCGTTGTCGACGACCAGGATTTTCCGCCCGAGTCGCTGCAGCGCCGGGCCGACGACCGAGGCGAACACGCGGTCGGCGATGATCGCCTTCGCTTCGCCGTGCTCGAGGATGTAGGCGACGGTCTCGGCGTCGAGCCGGGTGTTGATGGTGTTCAGCACCGCACCGAGCATCGGGACCCCGAAGTGCGCGTCGAGCATGGCCGGCACGTTCGGCAGCATCGCCGCAACGGTGTCGCCGCGGCCGATGCCGCGCCGCGCGAGCGCCGAGGCGAGCCGCCTGGCGCGGGCGTAGAAGTCGGCGTACGTGATTCGGCGGGTGCCGTGCACCACCGCGATCCGGTCGGGATGGATCTCGGCCGTGCGCGGAAGGAAGGAGACCGGGGTCAGCGGGGCGAAACTCGCCGGCCCGGGCTTGAGCGAGGCCCAGAGATCGGCGTGAGGCCTTGCGTCCGGCCGCTGGCGCGCCAGCGAGCGCCCCCTCCTCCTGGCCGCGGGCTTCGCGGGGGCGCGGCGGGTTGCGACCACCTTGCGGCGGGATGCCGCGGCGCGGCGGGTCTTGGCTGCCATGAGATCCTCCGTTTGGTCCGGGGCCCGACGGTGCGGTCGTTGACACCCCCCGGCGCGCTTCACTAGACTGCCCTGAAGCGTTTCCGAGAAGACGCTTATCCGTCGGATTCTATAGCCGATCCAATGAAGGAGGAACGCATGCAGACCCTTGCCACCGCCGTCGCGGCCGCGCTCGCCGCAATGGCCCTCGGACTACCCTCGGGCGCGACCGCGCAGGAGCGCACCGTCAAGATCGCCGGCTTCGGCGCGAAGTCGGGCGTCGTCCGCTCGTTCGGCGTCAACAGCGAGGCGGCGATGCTCGCCGCGGCGGAAGAGATCAACAAGGCCGGCGGGATCACGCTCGGCGACGGCGCGAAGGGCAAGGTCGTCGTCGAGTTCCTCGACGACCGCTGCACCGCGGAAGAGGGCATTTCGGTGATCCGCCGGATCGCCTCCGCGGACTGGCTCGTGGCCGTCGGCCCGACCTGCTCCAACGTCGCCGAGCCGCTGTTCGGCATCCTGCAGAAGAAGGTGGGCGACGCCGGCGACTCCGGGCTGCAGATGCCGGTCTTCACCGACGTGGCGATCAAGGGCGGGCTCGCGAAGATCTCGGAGTGGGCGTTCCGCAACGTGCCGAGCGAGGCGACGATGTACTCCTCGCTCTTCAACCACGTGCGCACCGAGTTCCCGGAGGTGAAGACGGTCTACGGCGGCGTCGAGGAGGACTTCGCGCATTCGCGCGCCTCCTGGTACGCGGTCATGAAGGACCGCGCGAGCGCCAACGGCCTGCAGGTGCTGGGCGAGTCCAAGTGGCTGCTCAACGACACCAACTTCGCCACCCAGGTGCGCGAAATGAAGAAGGCGAACCCGGACGCGATCGCGATCGCCGCGCACCCGTTCACGACCTGCGGGGTGCTGAAGGAAATGCAGCGCCAGGGCGTCAAGCCGAAGCTGCTGATCGGGCTCACGAGCTCCTCCAGCCTCGAGACGCTCGAGGGCTGCGCGAAGCAGGCCGAAGGGATGATCATCCCGACCAGCTTCGCGCCGGTGAACGCGCAGGCGACCGCCGCCGCGAAGTCGACCGCGAAGTTCAAGGGCAACGCCGACCTTCACAGCATGGCCGCCTGGGAGAACATGTTCATCCTCAAGGGGGTCATGGAGCGCGAGAAGGTGCTCGCGAAGCCCGACTCGGTCCAGGCGGACCGCCGCAAGATCCGCGACGGCCTGGCGAGCCTGAAGACCACCGACGGTCTGCTCGGCACGACCAAGCGCACCGCGGACCGCGAGGCCGACAAGCCCTACGTCTTCGTGCGGGCCAAGAACGGGCAGTGGACCGTGTATCACAACCCGCTCTAGGCTGACCGCGCCCCGGTAACGCCGCCTGCAGGCGATGCCTGCAGGCGGCGTTGGTGTCTTTATGGACCTCCTCCAGGCGATCCTCGACGGGCTGATGTTCGGCGCGACCTACGCGCTGATCGGGATCGGCTTCACCCTGGTGTTCGGGGTGATGCACAAGCTCAACATGGCCTACGCCGCCGCCTCGGTCGGCGGCGCCTACTGCGGGCTGCTGGTGCTCGTCGCGTTCAAGGGCGCGCCGGCGTGGGCGGTCTTCCTCGGGGCGTGCCTGGCCGGCGGGATCCTGGGGTACATCGTCTATCTGGCGTGCTTCCACTTCATCCCGCTGGGAAGCCCGCTGGCGACGCTCATGTCGACGGTCGGCATGCTGCTGCTGATCGACGAGATCATCGTCCACTCGACCGACGGGATGCCGCAGAACTACCCGGCCATGTTCGACGACGTCATGCTGCAGGCGGGCGAGCTGTCGATCCGGGGAGATCTGCTCCTGATCTTCGGCGCGAGCGTCGCGTGCATGGCGGGGCTGCTCGCGCTCCTTTACCGCACGCGCCTCGGGCTCGCGACCCGGGCGGTGTCGCAGCAGCCGGTCGCGGCCCAGCTCTGCGGGATCCGCGTCGTGCAGGTGAACACCGCGACCTTCGTCATCACCGGGGTGCTGGGCGGGCTCGCGGGCGCGCTGATCGGGGCGTCGGTGGGCGCGCTCTCGCCGCTGCTCACCGTGCCGCTCACGGTGAAGGGGCTGATCGTCACGGTGATCGGCGGGCTGGGATCGATCCCGGGGGCGATCATCGCCGGGCTGCTCGTCGGCGGTTTCGAGAACCTGTTCCAGCAGTTCCGCGGCGTCACCGAGCGCGATCTCTACGTGATGCTGCTGCTGTTCGTCTTCCTGGTGTTCCGGCCCGGCGGGATCTTCGCGTCGGGCGCCGGCCGCGACTAGCGATGGATTTCTACTACGGCCTCGCGCAGATCATCGGCGTCCACACCCTCCTCGGGCTGTCGGCGTACATCGTTCTGCTGACCGGCCAGGTCAGCCTCGCGCAGGCGGGCTTCTTCGCGGTCGGGGCCTACGCCGCGGGGATGCTCACCGTGCTCACGGGGTGGCCGCTCGTCCCGGCGCTCGCCGTCGGCGGGCTTCTCGGCGCGATCGTCGCCTGCGCCGTCGGCTTCCCGGCGCTGCGGGTGCGCGGCCTGATGCTCGTGATCGCGACGCTCGCGTTCGGCGAGGGGGTGCGCCTCTTCTTCTTCAACTTCGACTACCAGATCGCGCGCGGCGACATCCGGGTCGGGCCGCTCGGCGGCGAGGGCTTCCGCCAGATCCGCTACTTCCCCGAGAACGGCTGGACGACGCTCGAGGTGATGCTCTTCATCTGGGCGATCGTCGCGATCGTGATGGCGGTGCTGTGGTGGTTCGACCGCTCGCGCTACGGCGCGGTGCTGCGCGCCGTCGGCGAGGACGAGGTCGCCGCGCAGTCGGTCGGGATCAACCTCACCGCGGTCAAGGTGAGCGCGATGACGATCGGCGGCGCGATCGCCGGCATCGGCGGCGGCCTCTACGCGCACTACACGACGCACATCGAGCACACGAGCTTCAACATCCTGGTCGCCACCTTCGCCATCGCCTACCCGATCGTCGGCGGGCTCGCGAGCGTCTTCGGCACCCTCGCCGCGGTCGTCTTCGTCCAGGGGTTTCTCATCGAGGGGCTGCGCTTCCTGGGCGACTGGCGGAACCTCCTGTTCGGCGCGCTGATCGTGCTCGCCATGAACCTCCGGCCGCACGGGCTGATCGACGCGCGCGTGCTGGCACGCCTGGCGCGCGCGTTCGGCGGAGGCCGCGGTGCTTGAGCTCGCCCAGGTCTCGCGCTATTTCGGCGGGGTACGCGCCGTCGACGCGCTGAGCCTGACGGTCGGCGAAGGCGAGATCGTCGGGCTGATCGGGCCGAACGGCTCCGGGAAGAGCACCACCGTCAATCTCGTCTCCGGCCTCTTCCCGCTGACCTCGGGCCGGATCCTGTTCCGCGGCCAGGATCTCGCCGGCGTCCCGGTGCACCGCCGCCTCGGGCTGGGCATCGCACGCACGTTCCAGAACATCCGGCTCTTCGGGCACCTCACGGTGTGGCAGAACCTCTGGGTGGCCCAGAACTCGCCGGAGGACCGCGCGCGGCGCGGCTTCCTCGCGCGCTGGCTCGGCGGCTCTGCGGGGGTGCGCCGGGAGATCGGCGAGTTGCTGGAGTTCGCCGGCCTCGCGCCCAAGCAGGACGAGCTGGCGGCGAACCTCGCGTTCGGCGAGCAGCGGCGGCTCGAGCTCGCGCGCGCGCTCGCGACGCGGCCGAAGCTGCTGCTGCTCGACGAGCCCGCGGCCGGGATGAATTCCGAGGAGATCGGGCAGCTGCGCGAGCGGATCCTGAAGCTGCGCGGCCGCGGCGTGACGATCCTCCTCGTCGAGCACGTGATGGAGCTGGTGATGGGGGTCACCGACCGCATCGCGGTGCTCAACTTCGGCCAGAAGATCGCCGAAGGGACGCCGGCCGCGATCCAGGCCGATCCGGCGGTCCGGAAGGCCTATCTCGGGGGCGAGGCGGCATGAGCCCGCCGGGCCGCCCCAAGGGCGAATCCCGAGCGCGCAGCGCGAGGGTAGTCCAATGAGCGCCGCGCTCCTCGAGATTGCCGACGTCGTCACCGCCTACGGCAAGATCGAGGCGCTGAAGGGCGTGACGCTCGGCGTCGCGCAGGGCTCGATCACCTGTCTCCTCGGGCCGAACGGCGCCGGCAAAACCACGCTGATGCTGACGACGAGCGGGATTCTCAGGGCCCGCCGCGGGTCGATCCGGCTCGGCGGCGAGGAGATCGCGGGCCGGGCGCCGCACGACATCGTCGCCCGGGGAATGGCGCTCGTGCCGGAGAACCGGCTGGTGTTCCCGAACATGACCGTCGCCGAGAACCTCGCCGCCGGCGCCTACCAGCGTAGTGACCGGGTCGGGATCGAGCAGGACATCGAACGCCTGTACGGCCGGTTCCCGCAGCTCAAGGCACGCTCGGACCAGCAGGCCCGCACCCTCTCCGGCGGTGAGCAGCAGATGCTCGCCGTGGCCCGGGCGCTGATGTCGCGGCCGAAGCTCTGCTCATGGACGAGCCCTCGCTCGGGCTCGCTCCCCTGATCGTGGAGGAGATCTTTCGCATCATCGCGGAGCTGAACCGCGACGGCACCACGATCTTCCTGGTCGAGCAGAACGCCCATATGGCGCTGAAGGTCGCGCACCACTTCTACCTGATCGAGCAGGGTCGGGTCACCTTCAGCGGCTCGCCAGGGGCACTCGCCGAGGACGAAGTGATCCGGCGCGCCTATCTTGGCTCCGCCAGGACGTGACGGCGCGCCGCATCACGCTAGTGGGGATCGCGGGGCTCCTCCCCCGCGATGGCCGCGCCTATCTTGGCTCCGCCAGGGCATGACGGCGCGCCGGATCACGGTAGTGGGGATCGCGGGGTCCCTCCCCCGCGATGGCCGCGCCTACCTCGGCTCGACCAGGCACTGACCGCGGTGATCGTCGACCTGCTCCAGAACACGCTGGACGGGCTGATGCTCGGCTCCGCGTACGCCCTTCTCGCCCTCGGGTTCACGCTGATCTTCGGCGTGCTGCGCCGGGCGAACCTTTCGTACGGGCCGGCGATCATGCTCGGCGCGTACGCGGCGACCTGGGTGAACCTCCAGTTCCACGCCGGCTTCCTCCTGCTGGCGGCGGTGACCATCGCCGGGGCAACGCTCGCTGGTGCGTACGTGGAGCGGCTGTGCTTCGCGCCGCACGGGCGCCGCGGCGCGGGCGACTCCACGGCGATCGCGTCGATGGTCGGCAGCTTCGCGATCTGGATGCAGCTCGAGGAGCTCGCGACCCTGTGGCTGCCGAAGCATCTCTACGGCTTTCCACCGCTGTACGACGGCCCGCCACTCGGCCTGGGCCCCCTCACGCTACGCGTCGAGTACCTCGCGATGCTCGTCTGCGCCGTCGCCGTCTGCTTCGGCCTGCACCAGCTTCTCAATCGCACGCGCTTCGGGCTCGCGGTGCGCGCGGTCGTCGACCAGCCGGAGGCCGCGCGTCTCGCGGGGATCAACGTGCAGCGGGTCTTCATGCTCGTGTTCGCGCTCGCCTCCGCTCTCGGCGGTCTCGCCGGCTATCTCATCGTCGCGGCGCACGAGCAGGTCACGCCGATGCTCGGCATGTGGTCGACGCTGAAAGGGATGATCGCGATGATGCTCGGCGGCCTCGGGTCGCTCCCCGGCGCTGTCGTCGGCGGACTCGCGCTCGGTCTGATCGAGTCGCACAGCCAGTGGTTGCTCGGGCCGCAGTACCGCGACCTGATCGCGTACCTCATCCTGTTCGCGCTGCTCGCGGCGCGGCCGTCCGGCCTGTGGGCCATGCTCCGGCGGCGCCCCGCGCCTGCCGCGCCCTGATCCAATGGACGAATACGCGCTCGGCGTCCTCACCAACGTGGGGCTGTTCTCGTTCCTGGCCCTGTCGGCGTACCTGCTGCTCGTCGCCGGCGAAATGTCGTTCGGGCAGCAGGCGTTCTTCGGGGTCGGAGCGTACGCTGCGGGGATCGGCACCGCGATGTGGGGTTGGCCCCTTCCCTTCGCGGCGCTCGCGGCGATGGCGCTCGGTGCGGCGGCGGCCTCGCTCGTCGGGTGGCCGACGCTGCGCCTGCGCGGCCTCTACTTCGCGATGGCGACGCTCGCCGCCGCGGAGATGTTCCGGATCCTGTTCGAGCTGTTCCACTACCAGCGCACGATCGACGGCGAGCTGGTCGGCCCCGACGGCACGCAGGGGTTCCGCGGCATCCGCTGGGTGCTCGAGCGGGGCATCGAGCAGGAGACGTTCCTCGTCGCGGTCTGGGCGCTCGTCTGTCTCGTCCTCGCCGCCTTCGCCCTCGTCGAGCGCACGCGGCTCGGCGCGACGCTGCGGATGGTGGGTGAGGACCCGGAGCTCGCCGCGGTGTTCGGCGTGAACGTCGCCCGGGTCAAGCTCGGGGTTGCCGCGGCGGCCGGCGCGCTCGCCGCGCTTGGCGGCGCGCTCTACGCCCATCACAACACCTACGTCGAGCCGCGCAACTTCGACATCATGCTCGGCGTCCACAGCCTCGCGTACGCGCTGATCGGCGGCCTGGGCACCGCCCTGGGGCCGCTCCTCGGCGTCGCGCTCGACATCGGGCTGCTCGAGTCGACGCGCGTCTTCCAGGGCTACCGGATGATCGTGTTCGGGGGTCTCGTCGCCCTACTGCTCGTGTTCCGCCCGCGCGGGCTGCTCGACGAGGTCGCCGTTAGCCGCATCGCCGGCGCTCTGCGGCGCCGGCGAAGCAAGTGAAGAGGAGCCGCCCCATGATCCGCATGTTTCTCGCCGCGGCGCTAGCAGCGCTCGCCACACCTGCCCTGGCGCAGCGGCTCGCCGCCGACATCGACTGCAAGCCGACGCCGCACGCCCTCGTCTACGACTGCCGCATCGCGCTCACGGACGCCGCGTCCCGGAAGCCGGTCGCCGGCGCCGACGTCTCGGTCGGCGCCGACATGCCGTCGATGCCGATGGCCCACAACGTGAAGCCGGTGAAGGCGAAGCCGGCGAAGGAGCCCGGGCTGTACACGGCCCGGCTCGAGCTCGAGATGTACGGGGAGTGGGCGCTCAAGCTCAACGTCCGCAGCCCGGTGCGGGACGTGATCGTCAAGAAGATCGACTTCCGCGAGCGGCCCTAGGGGGTCCGCCGCTCAGGCGGTCGCACGGTACTCCGAAAAAATGCCGAGCTGCACCACCCGATCGGCGCCGGCGAATCCCGCCGCGCCGATGGTCGCCAGGACTTGCCCGGGACGTGCGCACGCCTCGATCGTGTCCCAGTAGTAGCGGTACAGCAGCGGCGTCTCGGGATGGCGCGCTACCGCGCGCGACAGCCACGGCACCACGCCGCGCATGTAGAGCTTCAGGGCGCCGCGCGCGAACCTTCCCTCGGGCGGCGTGATCTCCAGCAGCAGCAGCCGCCCGCCCGGCTTCAGCACCCGCCGGAACTCGCGCAACGCGGCCTCGAGGTCGCTCATGTGACGCAGCGCGTAGCCGAGCGAAAGAAAGTCGAACGCCGCGTCCGCGAACGGCAATCGCTCGGCGCGCCCCTGGACGAGCGCAGGCCCGCCTGCGGCGGCGGCCCCCATCATGCCCGCGCTCGGATCGACGCCGACGACGCTTCGGGCGTCCCCCAGAATCCGGATCGCCTCCCGTGCGACGAGCCCCGTGCCCACCGCGACGTCGAGCATGCGCATCCCCGGCGCGAGCCCGGCACGCAGCAGCGCCTGGCGTCGATACCACGAGCCGGAGCCGAACGCGAGCAGGCGATCGACGCGGTCGTAGTCGCCCGCGGTCGCATCGAACATCCGCCCGACGAAGCCCCGCTTGCCGTCCCCGTTCGCGTAGTACGCCGGCAGGACGGGATGCGGGTCGTGGACGGGTTCATCCACCTGCGGTCGCGGCGACGCCATGGGCGAATGGTAGCCCGGACGCTCCGCGGGGCCCGGGTGACCCACGAAAAAACAAAGGACGCGATCGCGCGCGTCCTTCGGGTCATCGGACCGGGTGGGACCGAAGCGACTTCAGGCCTCCTGGAACGCCTCCTCGCGCTTCTTCTTCACGGTCGGCGCCATGACGATCATCAGCAGCACGAGCGCGATCCCGAGCAGCACCGCGCTGATCGGCTTGGTGAAGAACACCGATGGATCGCCCCGCGAGAGCAGCATCGCGCGCCGCAGGTTCTCCTCCATCATCGGCCCGAGGATGAACCCGAGGATCAGCGGCGCCGGCTCGCACGCGAGCTTCACGCACACGATGCCGAACACCCCGAACACACACATCGCGTAGATGTCGAACGGGCTGTTGTTGACACTGTAAACGCCGATGGCGCAAAACACCAGGATCGCCGGATAAAGCATCCGGTAAGGCACCTTGAGCAAGCTCACCCACATCCCGATGAGCGGCAGGTTGAGAACCACGAGCATCAGGTTCCCCACCCACATCGACGCGATCATCCCCCAGAAGAGCTGCGGACGCTCGGTCATCACCTGCGGTCCCGGCGCGATGCCCTGGATCATCATCGCGCCGATCATCAGCGCCATCACCGGGTTCGACGGGATGCCGAGCGTGAGCAGCGGGATGAACGAGGTCTGCGCGCCGGCGTTGTTCGCCGCCTCCGGCGCGGCGACGCCGCGGATCTCGCCCTTGCCGAACTCTCCGTCCCGGCTCATCTTCTTCTCGAACGTGTAGGCGGCGAAGGAGGCAAGCAGCGCGCCGCCGCCCGGCAGGATGCCGAGGCAAGAGCCAAGCGCGGTGCCCCGCAGGATCGAGGGGATGCAGCGCTTGATGTCCGCCCAGCTCGGGAGCAGGTTCTCGATCTTCGCCACGAAAACGCCACGCTGCTCCTTGTGCTCGAGGTTGGCGATGATCTCGGCGATCCCGAACATCCCCATCGCCACGGTCACGAAGCCGATCCCGTCGGAGAGTTCCGGGATGCCGAAGCTGTAGCGGGCCACGCCCGAGTTCACGTCGGTGCCGACCAGCCCCAGCAACAGCCCGAGGATCACCATCGAGATCGCCTTGATCAGCGAGCCGTGCGCGAGCACCACCGCGGCGACCAGGCCTAGCACCATCAGCGAGAAGTATTCGGTCGGGCCGAACTTCAGGGCGACCTCGGCCAGGGGCGGTGCGAACAGCGCGATCACGATCGTCGCAACGCAACCCGCGAAGAACGAGCCGATCGCCGAAATGCCGAGCGCCGGTCCGGCCCGCCCTTTGCGCGCCATCTGGTAGCCGTCGAGCGCGGTGACGACCGACGCCGACTCGCCCGGGATGTTGACGAGGATCGCCGTCGTCGAGCCGCCATACTGGGCGCCGTAGTAGATGCCGGCGAGCATGATGAGCGCGGACACCGGCGGCAGCGTGAACGTCACCGGCAGCAGCATCGCGATCGTCGCGACCGGGCCGATCCCCGGCAGCACGCCGATCAGCGTGCCGAGCAGCACGCCCATGAAGCAGTAGAGGAGATTCTGCAGCGACAGCGCGACGCCGAAGCCGAGCGCGAGATTCGAGAAGATTTCCATCGCCCGCTCCTATTCGCCCGGCCAGACGGGAAACGGCAGCCCGAGGCCCTTGACGAAGACGAAAACGGAGAAGACCACCAGGACGACGTACAGGATAACGACCTCCTTCCAGCGGAACTCGTGTCCGCCGAACGCGCCGAGGAAGACCAGGATCGCGGCGGCGATCACCATTCCGAGCGGCTTCAGCGCGATGCCGAAGAGCACGATCGCCACGGTGATCAGGATCAAGGGTCGGAAGACAAACGCCGGGACTTTGGGTCCGCTGATCACGAGCGACTGGATGAAGATCGCGAGGCCGAGGATGGCGAGCAGGCCGCCGAGCATGGTGGGAAAGTACGCCGGTCCCATCCGCACGGCGGTCCCCATCTGGTAGTTCTGCGCGACGAGGGCAAACCCGATCCCGAACCCGATGAACATCAGGCCGGCCCAAAAATCCTTGGGCGCTTTTATTTTCACTGGACCCTCCTCCTGTGGGGGGAAGCCTATTCTGCCATAGGCCTTGGGGGGTGCAGCGCCTCGTTCCGGGCGGTCCCGGGACGCGCCGCGCACCCGGGCGGCGCGACCGCCCGCAACCTGACGGCAGGCTGACGCCGCCGGGCCCCGGGGGCGCCCTCCGGGCCGCCGCTCAGACGAAGTTCGGGCCTTGGATCTGCTCGTTCAGCTCGCGCTGCTTGTCGAGGTACTCGACGAGGCGGGAGCTGGTGTTCCGCAGCCGCTGCGACAGCATCAAAGCGAGCTGCATCAGGATCTTCGCCCCGAGGATCGGCTGCTCGAGGATGATGCGCGCGAGATGATCGGCCGAGAGCACCGCGATCAGCGTCGGCTCGACGGCGACGCAGGTGGCGAACCGCGGCTCGCCGTCGATCATCGACATCTCGCCGAGGGTCTTGCCCTCGTCGATCACGGCGATGAGCCGCGGCACGTTCCAGCGGTCCTGCTTGAACACCTCGATCCGCCCTTCGATGACGATCATCATGAAGTCGCCGGCCTCGCCTTCGCGGATGATCTCCTGCCCGGCCTGCGCGCGGTGCACCTGCATGAAGTGGCCCATCAGGCGGATCTCGGCGAGGTTGAACTGCTCGAACAGCGGCGCCTGCCCGATCATCGCGTGCATCCGGGTCGCGAACTGGGTGGCGTCGCCGACGTGCTCGAGCTGCGGCAGCCGCTGGCTCTCGACCAGTTCCATCGTTGGGGCAGGATTGGCGGACATTGAACGAGGAAGAATTATGCCCGAGCGGGGAGCCGGAGGCGCGCGGGTGTTGGCCGGCCGTCAACCTGGCGCCCGCGACCGGGGATCCCCCGGTCGCGGGTGCAACCGCCGGTCAGCGCGCCGGGCAGGTCGCGGTGTCGAAGTAGCGCTCGCAGATCGAGCAGCGCCCCGCTGGCAGATACCACGGGGCCCGGTAATACCGGTCGCGGACGAACGCGAGCACCCGGTCGCGGTACGCGGGAAAGCTGAATCCCTGCCCGAGCACCAGATGGAACGTCGCCTCCCGCACCGTGACGTCACGGAACTCGACCGCGCGGAAGAGCGGCGCGTACTCCTGCGGGTCGGCCGGGGTCCTTCGGACGACCAGGATGTCCCCGCCGTCGAGCCGGCGAAAGTCGGTGACCAGGTCGTCGTGCCGTCCGTGACCGGAGGCCGGGCCCAGGACGAAGAAGTAGTGCCGGCGCCAGGCTTCGCGCGGATCGTCCGCCGCCCCCGGTTGCGCGACGAACCCGCGCTCGGCCGCGGCGTACGCCAGCGTCGCCGCCGAGGAGAAGCTGCTGGACGCGAAGGCGAACCGGCCTTCGTAGGGGCGCAGGGCCGCGAGCAGCTCGTCGGCGTAAAGCGCCTCGACCAGCGAGTCGTACTTCCGCACCCGTTGCCACGTCTCGACCGGCAGCGCCGCGAAGGCCACGACGAGGACGACGTGCAGCGCCGAGAATCCGGCCAGGAACCTGGCGGACGCCACGATCCGCGCGGCACCGAGGGCGAACGCCCCGGTCATGAACAGCGCGGGCATGAACGCGAGCAGCCAGTGCACCCCGATCGTCTTGAACGGCGAGGCTGCAGCGAGCAGCGCCACGGGCGCGATCGCGCACGCCGCGATCGCCGCGATCGGGGCTCGCGCTGCGGCCTGCCGCACCGAGCGTGCGCCGCGCGCGAGCTGCCAGAGCAGCAGCGGGCTCGAGACGTAGACGAGCAGCGCCGCGAACACGAGCGGCTTCTCCCATCCGCCCGAGGTGTCGCGGTTGTAGAAGTTGTGCAGCAGGTTCGCCCAGCAGTGCGCGTAGTTCCACGCCGCGTTCAGGAGCACGAACGGCGCCGCGGCGGCGAGGACGATGGCAAGGTCGCGCCACCGGCGCGGGCGCGGTACGAGGACCGTGAAGACGAGATACCCGAGCCCGAGCATCGCTGCGAAGTACTTCGAGAGGAACGCGAGCCCGAGGGCCACGCCGGCCGCCACGAAGAGCGCCGGCGACTCGCGATGCACGCCGAGCGCGAAGGCCGCGAGCGACAGGAACGAGAAGAAGGCGAGCGGCGTGTCGGTCGTGATCGCGACGTTCAGCACCTGGGCCGGCACCAGGAGCCAGGCGAGCGCCGCCGCGTATCCGAGCCGCTCCGCGTCGGCCCCGGATTCCGGGCCCGGTCCGCTCCGCGCGAGGCCGCGCACGAGCCACGCCATCCCGATCGCGATCACCGCCGGCAGGACCACGGCCGGCAGCCGCAGGACGGGCTTCGCGTGCGAGAGCTGGAGGAGCGCGGCCGACAGCCAGCCGATCATCGGCGGGTGATCGTAGTAGCCGAGCGCGGGCGCCTCTCCCCAATGCAGGAAGTAGGCCTCGTCGCCGGTCATCGGGAACCACCAGGCGAGCCAGAGCCGGAAGGCGAGCGTTACGCCGATCGCCGCCCAGAAAACGCGCTTCAGCGTCGCGGCGTCCGGAGCGCTCGCCGCAGAGCTCAACGCTCGCGCTCCGCGTCCGCACGCCGGGCCGGACCGCGCCCGAGAGCGCGCCGACGCCGCACCGCGTCCGCGAGCTGCTCGAGGAGCGGGACGGAAGCGCCCCAGCCGATGCACCCGTCGGTGATGCTCTGCCCGTACACGAGCGGTTTTCCGGGAACGAGGTCCTGGCGCCCTTCGTTGAGGTGCGACTCGATCATCACGCCCATGACGTGACGGTCGCCGTCGGCGATCCTCCCGCCGATCTCCTCCCCCACCTCGAGCTGGCGCCGGAAGTCCTTGCGGCTGTTGGCGTGCGAGAAGTCGATCATCAGCCGCTCCGCGAGGCCCGCGGCGGCGAGCTCCTTGCACGCCGCCGCGACGCTCTCGGCGTCGTAGTTCGGCGCCTGGCCGCCCCGCAGGATGATGTGGCAGTCGTCGTTGCCCCGGGTCTCGACGATCGCCACCTGCCCATTTTTGTGGACCGAGAGGAAATGGTGGTGCTGCCCGGCGGCGAGGATCGCGTCGACCGCGATCCTCACGTTGCCGTCGGTGCCGTTCTTGAAGCCGATCGGCGCCGACAGGCCCGAGGCGAGCTCGCGGTGCACCTGCGACTCGGTCGTTCGCGCGCCGATCGCGCCCCAGCTGATCAGGTCCCCGATGTACTGCGGCGAGATCGTGTCGAGGAACTCCGAGCCAGCCGGCACGCCCGCCTGGTTGATGCGCACCAGGAGGTCGCGGGCGACGCGCAGCCCCTCGTTGATCCGGAAGCTGCCGTTCAGGTACGGGTCGTTGATCAGCCCCTTCCAGCCCACCGTGGTGCGCGGCTTCTCGAAATACACCCGCATCACGACCTCGAGGTCGTCGCCGAGCCGCTCGCGGACCGCCGCAAGTCGCCCGGCGTACTCGAGTGCGGCGCCGGGATCGTGGATCGAGCACGGCCCGATGACCACGAGCAGCCGGTCGGAGCGGCCGTGGAGGATCGCCTTGACCCGCTTGCGCGTCGCGGCGATCAGCGCCTCGACCGGCGTTCCCTGGATCGGGAAGAAACGGATCAGGTGCTCGGGCGGCGGGAGCGGAACGACGTCGCCGATGCGCTCGTCATCGGTGAGGGAGGTCCGGTCGGTCGGAACCTGGCCGGGATAGCTCGCGGGCGGAGTGGTCATGGCGTGGCGTCCTGTCGTCAAAAAAAAACCGCCAGGCTTTGGGGCGCTGGCGGTTCCTCGGGATCCTGTGAGTGCGGCTTAGGTCAGTCCCTCCGCCAGCGGCTGGGGAAAGAAGAACCCAAAGCGAAAGCTGAAAACGCGCATCGACAGGCCTTTCCGATGCGCATTCAAGCATGCCCGCGCCGCCGCTGGCAAGCCCCGCCGTTAGCAGTCTCGCCGGTCGGCTGCCGGGCACGAGCGCGTGTCGCCCCAGGACCTTTGTCTCGTCGGCGGGCCGCGGGTGGCCCCGGTGGCGAACCGGAGACCGGCCGGATTGTGTCGCCAGGCTCGTTTTGTGCTTCGTGATGAATTGAAGCCCCGGGGTCGCGCGTGCTAACTTGCCGGTGGCTGGAAGCCAACGGTTTCGTCTGCGGAGGTGCACGAGATGTCGGCAACGGCGAATCTGCCCGCGGTGACGCGGAGCCCGGTGAGCATCCCGATCGCGGGCTTCAAGGAGGTCTACGACGTCGACGCCGTGGACCGCGCGCTCGCGGAGCTGCCCTCGGGCGCGAACGAGGCGCTGAAGGCGACCTACGAGAAGATGCTCAAGGCGGGCGGCACGCGCCTCACGGTCAAGCCGGCGGGCGTGCCGGCGATGGCGCACCTCTACGACCAGCTCCCGAACTTCACCGCGGCGCTCGACGACGTCAAGAAGCAGATCGCGCTGTGCGCGTCGTCCGCGGACGCGCTCGAGCTCCAGCCGATGCTGCTCCTCGGCGCGCCGGGCATCGGCAAGACCCACTTCGCGAAGCGGCTCGCCGACCTGATCGCGACCGGCTACGGCTTCGTCTCGATGAGCTCGATGACCGCGGGCTGGATCCTCTCGGGCTCCTCGTCGCAGTGGAAGAACTCGAAGCCGGGCAAGGTATTCGAGACTTTCCTGCACGGCCAGTACGCGAACCCGCTGATCCTGGTCGACGAGATCGACAAGGCGAGCGGCGACTCGCAGTACGACCCGCTCGGCGCGCTCTACGCGCTGCTCGAGCACGACACGGCGCGGGTGTTCATCGACGAGTTCGTCGAGCTCCCGATCGACGCCTCGAACGTGTTCTGGATCGCCACGGCGAACGACGCCGCGCGCATCCCGGAGCCGATCCTGAACCGCATGAACGTCTACGAGATCGACCCGCCGGACCGGGACGGTGCGCTCCGCATCGCCCAGTCGATCTACGGGGAGATCCGCGGCTCGCACGGCTGGGGAAAGGCGTTCCCGGAGCAGCCGGCGGCGGACGTGCTCGAGAGGCTCGCCGCCGTCACCCCGCGCGAGATGCGCCGCACGATCCTGAGCGCGTTCGGCAACGCCAAGCTCGACGGCCGCGACGAGATCCGCCTCGACGACGTCCAGGACGGCCGCTCCGCGCGCAAGGCGCGGATCGGGTTCTAGGGCGCGGCCAAGCCCTTCGTCGCAAACACCGCCCGGGCTTCGCCGCTCGTGAGGAACGCGACGAGCTGCGCGCGCCGCCTCCGGCGCCTTCGCGCCGGGCATCATCACCGCCGTGTAGGTCGTCCACTTCTGGAGCGCCGGCGGCAGCGGGCCGACCAGCTTCACGCCGGGCACCGCCAGGATCGCGGTGATCTGGTGCACACCGAGCTCGATCTCGCCGCGGCCGACCGGCTCGACGACCTCGCCCCCGGAGCCGAGCGTGGCCTTCGCGTTCACCTGGTCGGCGATGCCGAGCCGCTGCAGCACCCCCGCGAAGTGCTTGCCGCTCGTCCCGCGGGCCGGGTCGATGTACACCACGGACTTTGCGGCGAGCAGCGTCCGCTTGAACGCGTCGGGCGTGGCGATGTCGGGTGACGGCGCGCGTTCGTTCACCGCGACGCCGATCCCGACCCTGCCGAGCGGGGTGCCGCCGCCGGCGACGACTTTGCCCTGGCTCTCGTAGGACGCGACGTTCTCCGCCGGCATGATGAGGAGGTCATACGCTTCGCCGGCAGCCACGCGCTGCGCGATCTCGCCCGCGGGCGCGAACGTGATCGTGACCTTGTGGCCGGTGCGGTTCTCGAACGACGGGACCGTGGCGGCGAGCGGGGACCGGACCGCGCCCCCGCTCAGCACGCGGATGTCGGCCGCGCTCGCGGCGGTGGTCACGGCGAGCGCCCCGAGGACACCCGCGAGCCGTACCCGCACCCCGCCCTACTTCGCCGGGGCGGCGGGAGCGGCCGGGGCAGGCTGCGGCGCCGCGGAATCGGGCACCGGCTTCGGCACCGGGACGACGATCCCGGGCGTCAGCGGGATGTCCTCCACGCCCGTCACCCGGGTCACGAAATGGCGCGTCTCGCCGAAGCAGGACGTCGGCAGGCCGACCTTCTCCTCGTAGTGGAGCGAGACGCGCTTGCCCATGACCTTGTTGATCTCGGCGGCGACCGCGTCGTCCCAGACGGTGAAGTAGAACTTTTCCGGGATCGCGCCCGGCATCGACACCATCGCCATCTCGCCTTCCCAGGTCTTGCAGAGCCAGCCCTTGTTCGAGAACTTCTGGACCCAGCCGGCGCGCTCGCCGGTCGAGTAGTTCCAGTTCAGCACCGCAAGGACGTAGCCGGCGACGAGCAGGAGGGCCGCAATGACGATTCCGAGCACGCGCATGGTCGACTCCCGAGCGGGGTTCGGGGCGGATGTTACCGGCGAATCGCCGCGGCGGTTTCGCGGCGATCGCGGTATCCTCGCGCGACGAAAACCGGAGAGAACGGGCGGCCATGGGCGCGCCGGGCCGCCCCAAGCGCGAATCCTTGGCGCGAAGCGACAAGGTAACCCAATGACTTACGAGCTGGACGATCTATGCAAGGACGTCGGGGGGACGCTGGCGCGCGGCGCGGGTCCTGCGGAGCTCGAGGCGGTGCGGCAGTCGCTCGCCCGCCTGCTCGCGAATGGCGAGTTCGTGGAGCGTACCTGCGGGCCGGCAGCGAAGCCCGGGTTGCACCTTCTCTACGAGGACCAGGCGCTCGGATTCCAGGTGCTCGCCCACATCAACGAGAAACCGCGGGCGTCGCCCCCGCACACCCACGGCCGCTCGTGGGCAATCTACGGCCAGGCGACCGGCTACACCGACATGACCGAGTTCAAACGCATCGACGACGGGAGCGACCCCGACCGGGCGAGGCTCGAGACGACGAAGCAGTATCGCCTCAACCCCGGCGAGGTCGGCGTCTACGCCGACGGCGCGATCCACGCCATCGACTACCCGGCGAAGTCGCGCTTCATCCGCATCACCGGGACCAACCTGGACCAGATCTACCGCGAGGCGTTCGACCCGGCGACCGGGAAGATCGACCGCATGGGACCGCAGCGGGCCTCCTGACCGCGGGCCGGGCGTCCGGACACGCGATGCCGAAGGGAGGGGGCGTCGTCGCGCGCATGGACCGGGTCGTCAACGACTTCGTCCGGCGCTGCCGCTACTTCCACGAGCCGCTGACGCGCGGGCGGGCGCGGATGTTCGCCATGCAGCACCGGCTGAACACGCGCCAGCGCAACTCGGTCCTCAAGCTCAAGGTGGCGACCAACTGCCCCGACTGGGACACCCGCATCGGCATCCTCCGCGCCTGTGCCCAGGAGGTGATCGCCGACGACGAGCACGGCGGGGGCCGCCCCCACTGGCAGATCCTCGAGGACCTCGGCGTGCGCATCGGTCTCAAACGGAGCGACTTGCGGCGTGCGCAGCCGCTGCCCTCGACGGCGCTCTGCTGGGCGGCGTGGGACGGCCTGATGGGGAACCGCCACTGGCTCGAGGGCATCGTCGCCAACACGTGCGCGGAGCGCGCGAACGTGCCCGGCTACGGCACCGGGCTCTTCCGGCGGCGCGGCTGGTTCGGCCTCGAGCGGGAGCGGTGGCGCCGGCTGTTCGATCTCGCCCACGACGAGCTCGAGTTCTTCGCGCTGCACGAGGCGGCCGACATCGAGCACTCCGACCTGGGGTGGCGGGCCGTCGAGCGGTTCGCGCGGAAGCTCCACATGGAGGATGCGGTCGTCGCCGCTTGCGAGCGCAACCTCCAGGTTTGGGAGCATTATCTGAACGGGATCGGAGCGGCCGGGGATGCGCTTGACGAGCGTGGCTAGGGGAGGCCTGCGCATCGCGCTGGCGGCGGCGCTTGCGGCATTCGCTGCCGCAGCCCTCGCGCAGTATCCGACGCGGCCGGTTCGCCTCCTCGTGCCGATTCCGCCCGGCGGCGGTCCGGACATCGTCGGCCGTCTGGTCGCGGCGAAGCTCGCGGACGCGCTCGGGCAACCGGTGGTCGTCGAGAACCGGGTCGGCGGCAACGGCTCGATCGCCGGCGACGCGGTGGCGAAGGCGACGCCGGACGGCTACACCCTGCTGCTCGGCATGGACAGCCTGCTCACGGTCAATCCGCATCTCTACGGGAAGATGCCGTTCGACCCGCTGCGCGATCTCGCGCCGGTGGCGAGCCTCGTGTCGAACGGCTTCTTCCTCGCCGTCAATCCGCAACTCCCGGCGCAGACCTTCCCCGAGTTCATCGACTACGCGCGGCGGGCCAGCCCGCCCCTGCACTACGCCTCCGGCGGGAACGGCAGCCAGCATCACCTGACCATGGAGCGGCTCAAGGCCCGGGCCGCGCTGAACCTCATTCACGTTCCGTACAAGGGCGGCGCGCCGGCGACGATCGCCACCGTCGCCGGCGAGGTCGCGGTGATGATGTCGGGAACGTCCACGGCACCCCAGATCCGCTCCGGGAAGCTGCGCGCGCTCGCCTACACCGGGCCGAAGCGCTCGGCGATCCTGCCCGAAGTGCCCGCGATCGCGGAGTTCTACCCGGACTTCGAGATGACCCAGTGGTACGGCGTCTTCGCCCCCGCGGGGACACCCGAGCCGGTGCTCGCGCGACTGCGCACGGAGATCGCGAGCGCGCTGCGGACATCCGACGTGACCGAGAAGCTCAAGGCTTCCGGCGGCGTCGAGGCCTGGATCACAACCCCGGAGGAGTTCAGCGCCGCGATTCGCGCCGACTACGAGAAGAACGGCAAGCTCGTGCGCGAGATCGGCATCAAGCTCGACTGAGTCACCGCCGCGGCACGCCGATCGCCACCGGCCGCACCGCCGAGCCCGCCGCGCCCTGCTCGCGCAGCGGCAGGATCATCGTGCAGGACGTCCAGACCTTGTCCTTCGCCAGCGCGCCGAGGTTGGCGTTCTCGATGTGGTGGATGCCCATCTGCGTGAGCATGTGGTGGTGGATCGCGAACGGCAGCCCAGGGGGTGTGCCGGCCGCGGGACCGCTCTTCCCCTGCAGCTGGCCCTCGTTCACCGGATCGACGAAGGGCGTGTCGAGCGCGATCACGACGATGCGGCGTTCGCCGAGGTAGCGCGCCGCGTCATAGGAGAGGCCCGGCGCCTTGGTGTAGTAGAACTTCTCGGTGTCCGGGTCTTTCCAGAAATCGCCCCAGCCGGTGTAGACGTACAGCACGTCGCCGGGCTGCAGGCCGCGCGACGCGAGCCCCTGCGCCTTGAGCATCGCCTGGATGTCCTTCGCCGTGACGAGCTGCCCGGGCTTCATCGGCTCGCCCTTGCCGAGCGCGGTCTTGGCGTCGAGCAGCACCGCGCTGGTGATGATCGGCGGCGCCTTCTCCATGCCGAGCTTGAGGAGCGGCGAGTCGGGCGTGGGCTTCACGTCGGCCTGCTTGTGCCCGCCGTAGTAGACCCCCTGGCTCGCCGGCGACTCGCTCTTGCCGTCCCACGGCTGGGGCAGCGCGGCGAAGTGGCCGAGGGCGTCGATCTGCGTGCCCTGCTGAGCCGCGTCGCCGGTGACGTTGTCCATGTTGAACGCGTGATTCGTGCCGGGCAGCACCACGGTCGGGTTGTGCTTGTACACGTACGGCCCGCTGAATGGCGAGAGCGGCATCGTGTTCGAGCGCACGTGGGAGAGCTCGTACGCCTTCGCCTTCGCCTGCGACAGAAAGGGCGCGCAGCGCGCCCAGGTCGCAGGCCCGATCGCGTTCGCCATGCCGCGCTCGTCGCCGGCCGGCCAGGGCGGGCTCGGCACCTTTGCCTGGCCCCACGCTTGGGAAGCGCCCGTCGCGGCGAGCGCAGCGAACAATCCAAGAGCAAGCCGAGCCCGCATGTTCTCCTCCTCGAGTTCAATCGATCTTCGCGCCCGAGTCCTTGACGAGCCGGGCCCAGAGCTTCGCATCCTCCGCGAGGAAGGCCGCGAATTCCCCGGGCGAGCGGGAGCCGGCGGTCTCGGTGCCCTCGCGCGCGAGCATCTCCTTCACTTCGGGCCGCTGGAGCGCCACCGCGGCCGCGTCGAAGATCCGCCTCACCACCTCGGATGAGGTGCCCGCCGGCACGAAGAGCCCGTACCAGAACGAGAGCTCATAGTCGGGGAGCCCTGCTTCCGCCATGCCGGGCAGCCCGGGCACGAGGGGCGAGGGCGACCGGCTCGTGATCGCGAGCCCGCGGAGCCGCCCGCCCTGGATCTGCGGCAGCACCGACGGCGGTGTCGCGAAGGTCACTTGCGTGTCGCCGGCGAGCACCGATTGCACCGCCTGCGCCCCGCCCTTGAACGGCACGTGCACGATGTCCACGCCCGCGACCCGGTTGAAGAGCACCGCCGCGAGATGCGGCGCCGAGCCGTTGCCGGAGGAAGCGAAGTTGAGCTTCCCGGGAGCTTTCCGGGCGGCGTCGATCAGCTCGCGGATCGAGCTCACGCCGACGCCCGGATGCACCGCGACGACGAGCGGTGAGGCGGTGACCTTGGTGATCGGCACGAAATCGGTCTCGGACCGGTAGCCGAGCTTCGGGTTCAGCACCGGGTTGACCGAGATGCTGCTCGGGCTGGCGATGAGGATCGTGTAGCCGTCGGGCGCCGATCGGGCGACGAGCTCTGCGGCAATGCTCGACCCCGCGCCGGGTCGGTTCTCGATCACGAGCGGCTGGCCGAGCGCGCGGCCGAGCGAATCCTGCAACGCCCGGGCGACGAAGTCGGCGGCGCCGCCGGGCGGAAAGCCGACGATCAGGCGAACCGGCTTGCTCGGATAGCCCTGCGCGTGGCTCGCCGCGGCAAGCGCGAGCAGCGCGCAGGCGAGAAGACTGCGGGACCACATGCCGGCTCACCCCCTGGGCAAAGGCCGAGCACCCCGTGCACGCACACCGCCGCGCCGGCGGGACATCCGGCGCGGCGAATTGTACGGCTACATGCGGCGGCTTGACGCCGTCCTTGCTGACCTGGATCCGCGCGGCAGTGATCTTGCCGTCGGGGGCCACCTGGGCGCCGGTCCAGATGTACTCCCCGGGCTTGAGATCCGCGCGGTCCCCGGGCACGGCCCGCACGAGCGGCACCCCCTCGGGCACGAGGATCTTCTGCATCCCGTCCTTGTACTTGAGGGTCAGCTCGCGCTTCCCCGCCGCCGCCACCATCGCCTCGACGTTGGCGTTGGTCATCATCGAGCCGGGCTCGAGATCCCAGGGGATGTGGCCGCGGAGCCGCCTGCGGGGGAAGGTAGTGAACCTCGCGAGCGACGAGCGTGCCGTCGGCCTGCTTCTGCGTCGTCGCGCCGACGTAGTCTCCCTGCTTGATGTCCTCGAACTTGATCGCCTTGGCGACCGACACGCCGACGTCGTCGGTCATGTAGATCTTGAGGTCCTTGCCGTCGCGCGCCTTCACCGACAGCACGTTGCCGTCGATCGCGGTGATGGTGCCGCGTATGCGCATCGGCGTCTGCTGCGCGTCCGCGGCGCCGGCGGCGAGCGCGAGCGCTGCCAGCGCCGCTGCGATCCGGATTGCCTTCATGACTGTCCTCCTGGTCAGGGCCGCAGGGACTTCCCTGCAGACTCAGGTTAACACCCCGGGGCGCGACGCATTCCCCGATGCGCCTACTGCAGCCGCTGCGCGACCCACCCCTTCACCGAGCCGAGCGCGGCGGGCAGCTTGGACGGGTCGTTGCCGCCCGCCTGCGCCATGTCGGCGCGCCCGCCGCCCTTGCCGCCGACCTGCTGCGCGACGAAGTTGACGAGCTCGCCCGCCTTCACCTTCCCCGTGAGGTCGTTGGTGACGCCGGCGACGAGGCTCACCTTCGCGCCGTCGGTGGCCGCGAGCACGATCGCCGCCGAGTGCAGCCGGTCCTTCAGCTTGTCGAGGGTGTCGCGCAGCGTCTTCGCGTCCGCGCCGTCGAGCGCCGCGGCGAGCACCTTGACGCCGTTGAGGTCCTCGGCCCGGTCGCTGAGCTCGTCGCCCTGAGACGACGCGATCTTGGACTTGAGCCGCGCGAGCTCCTTCTCCAGCGTCTTCACCGAGTCCTGGATCTGCGCGATCTTCGGCGCCACGTCGTCCGGGCTCGTCTTGAGCGCCGCGGCCGCGGCCGCGAGCTTCGCCTCGCGCTCCTGCACCCAGGCGAGCGCGCCCTCCCCGGTCACCGCCTCCACGCGCCGGATCCCGGCGGCGACGCCCGACTCGGCGACGATCTTGAAGAAGCCGATGTCGCCCGTGCGCTTCACGTGCGTGCCGCCGCAGAGCTCGGTCGAGAACTCGCCCATGCCGATGACGCGGACCTCGTCGCCGTACTTCTCGCCGAAGAGCGCCATCGCGCCCGCCTTGACCGCGTCGTCGAACCGCATGATCCGCGCGCTCACCTCGCTGTTGCGGCGGATCTCGCGGTTGACGAGCGCCTCGACCTCGCGGATCTCCGCGTCGGTCATCGGCTCGTTGTGCGAGAAGTCGAACCGCGTCTTCCACGGATCGACGAGCGAGCCCTTCTGCTGGACGTGCGGCCCGAGCACCTTGCGCAGCGCCGCGTGCATCAGGTGGGTCGCGGAGTGGTTCCACGCGGCGTGGGCGCGCGCGATCCCGTCGACCCCGGCGAGCACCTTGTCGCCGACCCGGAGCTTGCCGGTCTTGAGCGTGCCGCGGTGGCCGAACACCTCCGGCTGGATCCGCTGCGTGTCCTCGACCAGGAAAGTGCCGTTCGCCCCGGCGAGCTCCCCCTTGTCGCCGACCTGGCCGCCCGATTCGGCGTAGAACGGCGTGCGGTCGAGAACGACCACCGCGGCTGCGCCGGCGCCGACTTCCCGGACCTCCGCGCCCTCGACGTAGATCGCCAGCACGCTTGCCTCGAGCGTCAGCGTGTCGTAGCCGTGGAACTGCGTCCGCTGGCCCGAGTACTCCACTCCCGCCTCGGCGCGGAACCTGGATGCCGCGCGGGCGCGCTCGCGCTGCCGCTCCATCGCCGCCTCGAAGCCGGCGTAGTCGACGCGCACGCCGCGCTCGCGCGCGATGTCGGCGGTGAGGTCGACCGGAAAGCCGAAGGTGTCATAGAGCTGGAAGACGGTCTCGCCGTCGAGCAGCTTGTCCTCGCGCGTAAGCGCGCCCTCGAGGACCCGCATGCCGTTTTCCAGCGTCTCCGCGAAACGGTCCTCCTCGGTCCGCAGCACCTGCTTCACCCGCTCGGCGTGGCGCGGCAGCTCAGGGTACGCGGCGCCCATCACCCGCGCGAGGTCGTCGACCAGCCGATGGAAGAACGGATGCTTCTGCCCGAGCTTGTAGCCGTGCCGGATCGCGCGCCGGATGATCCGCCGCAGCACGTAGCCCCGGCCCTCGTTGCCCGGGATCACGCCGTCGACGATCAGGAACGAGCAGGCGCGAATGTGGTCGGCGATCACCTTGAGCGAGTTCGATGACAGGTACTCGGTGCCGGTCTCGCGCGCCGCGGCCCGGATGAGCTCCTGGAAGAGGTCGATCTCGTAGTTCGAGTGCACGCCCTGCAGCACCGCGGCGATGCGCTCGAGCCCCATCCCGGTGTCGACGGAGGGCTTCGGCAGCGGGTGGAGCCGGCCGTGCTCGTCGCGGTTGAACTGCATGAACACGAGGTTCCAGATCTCGACGTACCGGTCGCCGTCGGCCTCCGGCGTTCCGGGCGGACCCCCGGGCACGTCGGGGCCGTGGTCGTAGAAGATCTCCGAGCACGGGCCGCACGGCCCGGTCTCGCCCATCTGCCAGAAGTTGTCGCTCTGGAACGGCGGCCCGCCGGCCTTGTCGCCGATGCGCGTGACCCGGCCCTGGGGAACGCCGATCTCCCGGGTCCACACGTTGTACGCCTCGTCGTCGGTCTGGTAGACCGTGATCCACAGTCGCTCGGGCGCGAGCTTGTAGACCTTGGTCAGCAGCTCCCAGGAATAGACGATCGCGTCGCGCTTGAAGTAGTCGCCGAAGCTGAAGTTCCCGAGCATCTCGAAGAACGTGTGATGGCGCGCGGTGTAGCCGACGTTCTCCAGGTCGTTGTGCTTGCCGCCCGCGCGCACGCACCGCTGCGCGGTGGTAGCGCGGTTGTAGGAGCGGGTCTCCTTGCCGAGGAACACGTCCTTGAACTGCACCATCCCGGAGTTGGTGAAGAGCAGCGTCGGGTCGTTCCCGGGCACGAGCGACGACGACGGCACGATCGCGTGCCCGCGCTCCTCGAAGAACTGCAGGAACCTGGTGCGGATCTCGGACGACTTCATGGATGACAACCGATTGAAGATTCAAGGCATTTTCGCTGGAAACGCACGGCGATGCAACGGCGCACGCGTGCGCCGCGCGAACCTACCCGCCGGCCTTGACCGCCGAAACCACGATCGTTCTCCCGACCAGCAGGCGCCAGGAGCGATGCATCGCCACGTGCGGCTCGTTCGCCGCCGTGATCGTCCGCAGCCGGCGGCGCTCGCGGGTCACGAACCGCAGCCAGCCGCCGGCGATCACCGGCGCCGCGAGGGCGACCCAGACGACCGAGGTCCGCTGCACCTTGTCGATGTCGAGCTCCACGCCGCCGAAGCCGGTCTCGAGCAGGGCGTGCGCGAGATAGAAATAGGGGATCGGAGTGATGTGGCGCGCCGTCGAATGGCGCTCGTCGTGACCGACCGGCAGCGGCCCGAACAGCACCGGAAAGCCCGCGGCGAGGTAGCGCATCCGGGACTGGGCGTTGAGCACGTTCGGAGTCGTCAGGACGAGGAGTCCGCCCGGCTTCGTGACGCGATACGCCTCGCGCAGCAGCGCGCGGTAGTTCTCCAGGTGCTCCACGACTTCGGAGCAGGTCACCAGATCGAACGCGCCGTCCGGGTACGGCAGGGGCTCGCGCTCGAGGTCCACCTGCGCGATCGGGACCGCGGCGCCGTCGAACCGCTCCACGTGGAAATCGCAGGCCGCCGATCGCAGCGGCATGGCGTCACCGAGCCGCCGGATCAGCTCGCCCTGCCCGGCGCCGATGTCGAGGTGCGACCGCGTGGTTCCGGGCGCCGCTGGCGGCAGACGGCGGCGACAGGTCACGGTGACCGCCTCGTAGATTTGCGGGGTGCACATGCGTCGGCGTCCGCGGCGCTCAGCCGGCGGCCGGCGGCGGGGCCCGTTCCAGGGCGCGCTCCCAGTCCTCGAGCACCGGTGAATCGGCGCCGGACTGCCGCAACTGCCGCAGCGCGATCCGCGACGCCGCCCGCCCGCGGCGCGACGTCGGCAGCCGCCGGGCCGATGGCGGGACCCCGCGCTCGATCGCAGCGAGCACGGTGGCCTTCGCCGTGCGCGCGGCCGGGTCGCCGTAGCGCGCGACGAGCGCCTGGAACGCCGCATGGGTGCCGGGATCGAAGGGCTTCGGGTTGCCCGCGTCGTCCCGCGCGGGATGCACGGGATACAGCGCGAGCACCGGCAGCCAGCCGGCCGGCACGGCGATGTTCGCCGAGTGCGTGAGCGCCGGACGGAGCACGCTCGGGATGAGATGCGTGTGCGGACCCGAGGGCGTCCGGCCGTCGGGCTGCGCGATCGGCTGATAGACCTCGATGCGCGCGAGCCGCGTCACCGCCACGCGATGCGGGCTCGCCTCCATGATCCGGTGCGCGACGCCGCGCGGCGGATCGAGCAGTCGCGTGCCGACCGCGCGACGGAGCTCGGCGAGGAGCGCGGGATCGGCGGTGCGGACGCAGAACGCGAAGGTCGTCGCGCCGAGACCGAGATCGAAGAGGACCGCGTCGCGGTCCGCGGCGCGGATCGCGTCGCGGTCGGGGCCCAGCTCGGCGATCGCGCGGCGCGGCGCGAACTCGGTCCGCGCCGGCCGCATGCAGAAGAGCACGCCGTGGTGCCATTGCCCGGGCTGGGCGCTGAGCGCCTCGTAGGCGAGCGCGCGGACCTCCGGCTCGCGCTCGACCCGGATCGCACCGCGGTCCGTGGCGGCCGTCAGCCCGTCGATCGCGCACGCCTCGTTCGGCGCGCGCGCGAATTCGGCGAGGACGCCGAACGTCCCCACGCTCCAGCTGCTGGCCGGATCCCGGAGGTGCGTCGCGGCGAGCTCGAGAGCCTCAGGAGCAGCCATGAGCGGCCTCAGTAGAGCACGCCGACGACGCTCGCCGCAATCAGCGTCGCCAGCGTGCCCGACACCAGCGTCCTCGCGCCGAGGCGCACGATGTCCGGGCGGCGCTCCGGGGCGATCGTCGCGAGGCCGCCGATCATGATCCCCAGGCTGCCGAGATTCGCGAAGCCGCAGAGGGCGTAGGTCATCACGAGCCGGCTCCGCGGCGACAGCGCGTTCTCGGGCAGCTGCGCGAGGTCGATGTATGCGATCAGCTCGTTGAGGACGGTCTTCGTCCCGAGCAGCTGGCCGGCCGTGTGCGCCTCGGCCCACGGGATCCCGGCGAGCCAGGCGAGCGGCGCCATGACGACCCCGAGCATCCGCTGCAGCGTGACCGCGGACCCCGCGGCGTCGGGCAGGAGCCCGAGCGCGGCGTTCGCCAGGTTCACCAGCGCCACGAAGACGAGCAGCATGGCGACGATGTTGATCAGCAGCTGCACCCCGTCCAGCGTGCCGCGCGTGATCGCATCCATGCTGCCGGTCGCGTCCGACGGGACGAGCCGCGCGTCGGCGCCGCCGACCGCTTCGCCGGGCGCGGGCGGAACCATGAGCAGCGCCACGACGATCGCCGCCGGAGTGGCGATGATCGACGCGATCAGGATGTGCGCCAGCGCATCGGGCACCGCGGTGGCGAGGAACGTCGCGTAGAGCACCATCACCGTCCCGGCGATCGTCGCCATGCCGCAGGTCATGGTCACGAAGAGCTCGCTGCGGCTCATCGCCGCGACGTACGGGCGCACGACGAGCGGCGCTTCCACCATCCCGACGAAGACATTGGCGGCCGCCGACAGGCCGACCGCGCCGCCGACCCGCAGCGTGCGCACGAGCAGCCAGGAGAACCCCCGCACGATCCACGGCAGGATGCGCCAATAGTAGAAGAGCGCGGACAGCGCGCTGATCACGAGCACGAGCGGCAGCGCGCGGAAGGCGAGGACGAACGAGGAGACCTGCGGCTTCTCCTCGAACGGCAGCGGGGCACCCCCGAGGTAGCCGAACACGAACGAGGTGCCGGCCTGGGTCGCGCCGTCGAGCGCCCCGACTGCGCGGTTCAGCCAGAGAAACAGCTCGGCGAAGACCGGCACCTTGAGGAAGAGCGTCGCGAGCGCGAGCGTGAGCGCCATGCCGGCGAGCACCGGGCGCCACGGGACCGCGCGCCGCCGCTCGGAGACGAGCCACGCGAGCGCGTGCAGCGCGAAGAACCCGAACAGGCTCTGTACCGCGAGACTCACGCCCCCTCCCCCACGCAAGGCTCACGAATCCTAGCAGAGGGCTGCGCCCTCCTTTGCCGGCCACCTCGGGTCCGCGAGGACGACGGAGGTCTCGATCTGCCGGTCCGGAATGCGCCAGTAGCTGCGGAGCAGCCGTTCCTTCTCCGCCGGCGAGACGACCCGGAAGCCGTGCCGCTCGTAGAACCGGATCGCCCAGGTCGCCGCGGCCCACGTGCCGATGAGCACCGGTCGCGAGGTGCGACCGAGGAGGAACTGGACCAGCTTGCCGCCAACGCCTTGCCGACGGGCAGCGGTGGCGACGTAGGCGTGACGGATCAGGGTGACGTCGCCGACATCCTGCAGTCCCATGACGCCAGCGAGCTCCCCGCCTTGCTCCCAGCCCCAGAACACGACGCCGGCGTCGAGCTCGCGCCGGAGTTCTTCCTCCGGCATGTAGGGCTCGTGCCAGCGGTCGGCGGGAATGTGGCCGCGGTAGGCCCGCGCGGCGTCGTTGACGATCGCGAGGATCGCGGCGAAATCGCCTTCAGTGCAAGGGCGAACCACGGCGCAGGTGCTGCGCCCTAGCCGATTGGCGGAGGGAGAGAGATCCTCACGGCATAGCGGCTCGCGGAGCGCTCGCCGTTCTGGTCGAAGTACCGAACGGTGCCGTCCACGGAAGCGATCCAGACCTCCGCGGCTCCGGCGGCCAGGTAGGCGCGGGTCTTCTCGCGAATCTCCTCGTCCGAGTTCGACGGCGAGACGATCTCGACGCAGAGCTCGGGCGCGCGGGGGAAAGGCGTGCTCTCGCCATGGGACCGCGCGAACGACGCGGAGCCCCAGGCAACGTCCGGCACCCGTACCCCGATGTCAGTCAGGATCGACGCCTCGCTCACGACGATGCCCTCCGGCAGCTGACGCAGCAGTTCGGCACCGATCAGGATCTGCAGTCGGCCGTGGCGGTTCGAGGCCGGGCTCATCTCGATCTTCCCCCACGCGTTCAGCTCGATCTTGTACGGCAGGTTCCGCAGTACCGGGTCGCGCAGGATTTCGGCCCAGCGCAGGGCCAGCGTTTGGGGCGTGGCGAGGTTGCCCATGGGCACGAGGAGTATACGCCGCGGCCGAGTGCGCCCCTCGCTTTACCCGTCGTCGACGCCCGAGATCACCCGCCGGATCGTGTCGAAGGAAAAGCCCCGGCCCTGCAGGAAACGAATCTGTCGGGCGCGCTCGGCCGCCCCGCGCGGTGCTCGGCCGAAGCGCTTGGCCCAGGTTTCACGCGCGCGGGTGAGCTCGGTCGCACGAACCTCGCGCGTTGCCTGCGCGATCGCTTCATTGCCTACGCCTTTCGCGCGGAGCTCCCACGCGATGCGCGTAGCCCCGAACTTGCGGCCCAACGCATTGGCGCGCACTTCGGCGTAGCGGTCGTCGGAGAGGAGCTTGCGGCGGACGAGCTCGTCGAGCAGCGGCGGGATCTCGTCCGGGTCGTCGGCGTGGTGCGCGAGCTTGCGGGCGAGCTCGGCGCGGGAGTGCTCGCGCTGCGCGAGATGCGCGATCGCTCGCTCGCGCAGCGAGAGTTCTTTCTTCACCTCGCGTGCCTTACGCCTCTGCGGCGACGGCGATGGGGGTCGGTTTCGCGACGCCCACCTTCTCGCGGATCTTCTGCTCGAGCTCCGCGGCGAGCTCGGGACGCTCCTTCAGGTACTCGCGCGCGTTGTCCTTGCCCTGGCCGATGCGGTCCTTCTTGTAGGCGAACCACGCCCCGGACTTGTCGACCACGCCGTGCAGGACGCCGAGCTCGAGGATCTCGCCCTCGCGGGAGATGCCCTCGCCGTAGAGGATGTCGAAGATCGCCTCGCGGAACGGCGGGGCGATCTTGTTCTTGACCACCTTCACGCGGGTCTCGGAGCCGATCACTTCCTCGCCCTTCTTGATCGACCCGATGCGGCGGATGTCGAGCCGGACCGAGGCGTAGAACTTGAGCGCATTGCCGCCGGTGGTGGTCTCGGGGTTGCCGAACATGACGCCGATCTTCATCCGGATCTGGTTGATGAAGATGACGAGCGTGTTGGTGCGCTTGATGTTGCCGGTGAGCTTGCGCAGCGCCTGGCTCATCAGGCGCGCCTGCAGGCCGGGGAGCTGGTCGCCCATCTCGCCCTCGATCTCGGCCTTGGGCACGAGCGCCGCGACCGAGTCGATCACGATGACGTCGACCGAGCCGGAGCGCACCAGCATGTCGGCGATCTCCAGCCCCTGCTCGCCGGTGTCGGGCTGGGAGATGAGGAGGTCCTCGATCCTGACCCCGAGCTTCGCGGCGTAGCTCGGGTCGAGCGCGTTCTCGGCGTCGATGAAGGCCGCCGTCCCGCCCGCCTTCTGGACCTCGGCGATCACCTGCAGCGTGAGCGTCGTCTTGCCCGACGATTCCGGGCCGTAGACCTCGACGACCCGGCCGCGCGGCAGGCCGCCGATCCCGAGCGCGAGGTCGAGGCCGAGCGAGCCGGTCGAGACGACCTGGACATCGGGCATCGCCTGCTGGTCCATGCGCATGATCGAGCCCTTGCCGAACTGCTTCTCGATCTGGGCGAGCGCGGCGGCGAGGGCTTTGGATTTGTTGTCGTCCATGAGATGAATCACGTTGGTGTCGGCGGGCACGGTTATTCTCCCATAAGGGTTGGGCGGGTCAGCAATAGCGCAATGAAGCGGTGGAGTTGCGCGCATCGATCGGGATTGTGCGGGAGCGAGTGGCTCACCTTGCGAGCCTGCGCCGAACCACCTTGCGATGGGCCGAGCCGCCCCGCAGGTCGTCCGCGACAGCGGTCGGGGCGGGCTGATGGCGTAAGCCGGACCGGCGCGCACGGCCTCGGCGCCTCTCGACGAGGTTGGAGAAGGCCCTGAGCAGTCGGGCATGAACCCCAGTATACTGGATTTACGCCCAGTTGTTGTTTTTTACAGATGTCGGGGGGCAGGTCGAGGCGCCGGCCACCGCAACCGGATCCCGCCAGGGCGAACGAAGCCGCGAAGTAATCCGGGCCAAACCGCCGGCGCGCGACACGATGAGTCCGCCGGCGACCCCCCGGTTCGCCCACCGGACCACTGAAATGTGTCGAACGCCTTACAGTAGCGGCCGCTCGAAGAGGGGCGGGTTCAGGAGATCATATCCTTGCTTGGCCTACTCGGGCTGACCCGACGCCGAGGGTTCTGACAATCTAGCCGCCGCGCGAAAGAGGGCCGCTAACGCGGCCCTCGCTGTTTTTGGCTGCCCGCCGGCTACGACCCGGCGACGATCACCAGGTTGTTCAGCACCGACCTCACGCCGTCGACCCCGGCGGCCACTCGCGCTGCCTTCTCCCGATCGCGGTGGGTCGGCGCCGTGCCGAAGAGCGTCACCGCGCCTTCCGCGCTCACCACGTCGATCCCGAGCGTCCCGACGGCGGGGTCGCGACGCAGCGCCGCGATGACCCTGGCGGCGAGCGCTGCGTTCTCATCCACCCTCGGGACCGCCGGCGCCTGGGGCCCGGCAGCAACCGGCAACTGGGCCCTCCGGGACGTCGCCTGATCGGCGCCCATCCCGACCTTCGCGACCGCGGGCTCGTCACTGCACGCGACGAGTCCCGCCGCGACCAAGGCTACCGACGCGATCCAGATCACTAACCGAACGCTCATTTCTCACCTCCATGGGCATTGATCCGAGGACATTTCAGTCCTCTCCCATGGCTTCGGCGTGTCCCAATTCTGGAGAAACGTCGGACGCGAGATTGCAACCCGCGGGCGCAAACGCCTGCCGGTGGCGAGGCGAAACGCCGCCGGTCCGCTCAGGCGTGGAAGTTCGCGAGCCGGACGGGAATCCGGCGCGGGCCGAAAGCCTTCTTGAACTCCTCGAACGCGCCAGCGATCGCGGTGCCGCATTCGCGGCAGGCGCCGCCCGGGGTGACCCGGTAGTTGAGGATCCGGTGCCAGTCGCGCACGATCACCGCGTTGCCGCACCCCGGGCAGAAGGTCGTCCCGCCCTCGGTGTCATGCACGTTGCCGGTGTAGACGTAGTGCAAGCCCTCCCGCAGCGCGATCTCCCGCGCGCGCGTGAGCGTGGCGGCGGGCGTGTTGGGGAGGTCGGTCATCTTGTAGTCGGGGTGGAACGCCGTGAAGTGCAGCGGCACGTCGGGCCCGAGCTCCTTCATGATCCACTTGCACTCGGCCTCGATCTCCGCGGACGAGTCGTTCTTGCCCGGGATCAGCAGCGTCGTGATCTCGTACCAGACGTCGGTCTCGTGCTCGAGGTACACCAGCGTGTCGAGCACCGGCTGCAGATGCGCCCCGCACAGCCTGAAGTAGAACTCGTCGGTGAACGCCTTCAGGTCGACGTTCGCCGCGTCCATCTTGGCGTAGAACTCCTCGCGCGCTCCCGGCGAGATGTATCCCGCCGTCACCGCCACCGTCTTGATCCCGCGCGCATGGCACGCGTCGGCGACATCCATCGCGTACTCGGCGAAGATCACCGGGTCGTTGTAGGTGAACGCGACCGACTTGCACCCGAGCTCCTCGGCGGCGCGCGCGATCTTCTCCGGCGAGGCTTCGTCGGCCAGCGTATCCATCTCGCGCGACTTCGAGATGTCCCAGTTCTGGCAGAACTTGCACGCGAGATTGCAGCCCGCGGTGCCGAACGACAGGATCGAGCTCCCCGGGTAGTAGTGGTTGAGCGGTTTCTTCTCGACCGGGTCCACGCAGAATCCCGACGAGCGGCCGTACGTCGTCAGGATCATCCGGTCGCCTTCGCGCATGCGGACGAAACAGGCGCCGCGCTGGCCCTCGTGCAGCCGGCAGTCGCGCGGGCACAGGTCGCACTGGATCCGGCCGTCGTCGAGCTTGTGCCACCAGCGGCCGAGGTACTTGCTTTCGGCGACGCCGCCCATCTAGTGCACCTTCAGCTCCGACTCCCGCCACTTCATCGCCTGATACCGCCAGACCTGGCAGCGCGTCAGGCGCGTGTCGGCGGGAATGCCGGCCTTCTGCATCAGGCTCGCGAAGAACTGCCGCGGCTCGGGCAGGTCGGCCCACACCTGCGGCAGGTAGGTGCCGCGGCTCCCGCCGCACGCGAGGATCACACCGTCGACGCCGGACCGGAGCTGCGCGAAGAGATCACGCTCCTCGGCGAACGGCACCAGGGTGGGGGTCGACAGCAGCGACACCTCCATCTCGATCCGCGCAAGCTCATCGGGCTTCAGCGGCGCGAACCGCCGGTCGGCGAGCGCCGCGGCGGCGGCGTTCGCCACCACGTCCTCGCCGAGCGTCCGGGTCGGGTGCAGGCTCCCGATGCACCCGCGCAGCTTGCCGTCCTGCGTGAGCGTCACGAAGGTCGCGCGGCGCTCCCGCAGCCAGGGCGCCTCGGGGACCGCAACCGCGGGCCCCGCGCCGAGCGCGTTCGCGACGCTCCCGCGCGCGAGGCCGAGGAGCGTCCGGCCGTGCTCGACATCGTAGGCCCGCCGCGGCTCCCAGAACGCGAACGAGGCGTAGCCGACCACCCGATCGCGGCCGCCGGCGGTATCACCGGAGTTGCGGACGTCGAGCAGCTCGGGCTGGAGACTGCATTTCCTCGCCGCGGCGAGGAACCCCGTGACCGGCGTCGCGCCGCACGCCTGTGCATGGTCGATGTCGACGCGGAACTCGGCGATCGCCTGCACCGTCCGGCGGTCGAGCGCCCGCGCCTCGTCGTAGGGGTGGTAGTGCGAGAGGTCCGAGCTGATGACGATCAGCGTCTCCGGCCCGCCCCACAGCGTCTCGAGCACCTCGGCGACCTCGCCCGGCGCGGCCGTGCCGACGACGAGCGGCACCAGCTTGAACTCGCGCAGGATCTGCTGCAGGAACGGCAGCTGCACCTCGAGCGAGTGCTCGTGCTGGTGCGTCGCGGCGTTCACGCTCACCTGCGGCAGCCGCTTGAGCGCTGCGACCGCGTCGGCGTCGATCTCCACGCGGCCGAGCGGCGTCTCGAAGGCGGCCGCCGCCGGCAGCGCGAGGCCGCGGACGGCGACGCGGTGGCACGGCCCGAGCAGCACGACGCGCTTGACGATCCCTACCGCAGGCCGCAGCAGGGCGTACGCGTTGGCCGCGACCGGTCCGGAGTAGATGTAGCCGGCATGCGGGACGATGAGGCCCTTGGGTACGCCGGGGACGAGCGGCGCAACGCGGGTCTCCTCGAGCATCGCGAGCACGTCGCGCCCGAGCTCGGCGCTCGCGCCGGGGTAGAACATGCCGGCCACGGCGGCCGGCCGGATCGCGCTCATGGGTGCCTCGGATCGAGCCTAGCGGGTGGAGTGCTCCCGCGGATCAATCAATTTACTCTCTTCGCGGCACGAATGAAGTGGCGCAATCCACGCCCGGGCGCCGGTGGCAACCCGCTGATGTTGGAGCCTTTTCCGGTCGAGCCGCGGGGGCGCCGTCAGTTTTTCCCGGCGACGCGCGTCGCGCGCCAGGGCGCCTCGCCGCCGGGAAGCGCGACGACGCCTTCGATCACGTCGCCGCGCGCCTTGCCGGCGAAACGCGCCGACTGGCCGCGGCGCACGAGATTCGGGATCGCGAAGCTGACGTCCTCGCCGCGGACGACGACTTTCTCGAGCGGCGACGCGGTGCCGCCGACAGTCGCCGCGCCGAGCACGCGCCCAGGCTGCTGCAGGATCGACACCTGGACGGGATTGCGCCCCAGCTTCGGCGGCAGCTCGAGCCTCCAGTCGCCGGCCACGCGCGCCGGCACGATGTAGAGATAGAGCACCGTGCGGGTCGTGCCGCTGATGGGGACCTTCTCCTCGGTGTCGAACTGCAGGTGCCGGTCCGGCTGGAGCGGCCCGAGCGGGTAATCGTGGGAGACCACGCGCGCGCCGGGCTTCATCTCGGCGAGAATCCGCGGCACGAGCTGGATGACGGTGTGCGGCAGCAGGTACAGCGTGAGCACCGTCGCCTCGGCGAGCGGCGTCTCGAACAGGTCCCGTTCCTCGAACCGCACCCGTGCCGCAACGCCGGCCTTCGCGGCGTTCGCGTTCGCGAGCTTGACGAGCGTGGGATCGATGTCGACGCCGTAGCCGCGCGCCCCGAACCGCTCCGCGGCGCTGATCACCAGCCGGCCGTCCCCGGAGCCGAGGTCGACGACGAAGTCGCCGGCGCGGATGTCGGCGAGCCTCAGCATCTCGTCCACGATCAGCCACGGTGTCGGCACGTACGGGCCGGCATTCTGCTGCGCCGGCGTGGGCCACGGCCACGCGGCGGCAACGCCGAGCGCGGCGAGCACGCGGCGCCGGGCGGGAATGAAGCGGGTGTTCATCGTCGTGTTGCTCCGGGCTTCGGCAGTCGCCCGCCGTTCCGCTCGAGCACGCCCTCGAGCGCGCAGACGACCGATTGCCGGCGCACCGCCTCGCGGTCGCCGGAGAAGTGCTTTGTCACCGTGTCCACCCCGCCCTCGTTCGACGCCCACGCGAGGCACACCATCCCCACCGGCTTCGCGGGCGTGCCGCCCGTGGGGCCGGCAACGCCGGTGATCGCAACGGCGACTTGCGCACGACTCGCCGCGAGCGCGCCGAGGGCCATCTCGCGTGCCGTCTCCTCGCTCACGGCGCCGAAGCGATCGAGGGTCTCGGCGCGCACGCCCAGCATCTCGCGCTTCGCCTCGTTCGAGTATGTCACGAATCCCCGCTCGAACCAGTCGGAGCTGCCGGAGACCGACGTGACGGCCTGCGCCACCCAGCCGCCGGTGCAGGACTCGGCGGCAGTGAGCTTCGCGCCCCGCGCCTTCAGCCGCGCGCCGACCCGGGTCGCGAGCGTCGTCAGCGGGTCAGCGGCCATCGCCGGGCTCCATGGACGGGCGTTTGCCCTGCCACGTGTCCGCCACTCCGGCGACCTCGGCCAGCTCCGCGAGCTGGAGCTCCGACTCCTCGGGCACGCAGAACATGTTGGCCGACGCGATCCCCCGGAAGACGTTCGCGGGGTTGCGCGCGTGGTTCGCCGGGTTGTAGAGCGGCGGCAGATGCCACCAGGCACGATAGCCGAGCGACCGGACGAGCGCGATCAGCTGCGGCGAGCGGTCGAGCCGGTCGTTCTCCACGTAGAGGAGCGGGCGCGCGCGGGCGATCGTCTCGCGCGCGCCCTCGAGCACGTCGGCCTCCACGCCCTCGACGTCGGCCTTGATCAGCCGGCAGGCGGCGAGCCCGAGGTCGTCGATCCTCTCGACTGCAACCGGATCGCCTTGCTCGCCGACGCTTGTGCCCCCGAAGTTCCCGGCCACGCGGGGCGAGAGGCACGGCACGCGAACCGATCCCGCGCGGGCGCCGAGCGCCGCGCGCCGCGGCTCGACCTGCGTCAGCTCGTTCAGCGCCGCGTTCGCGCACAGCAGCTCGAAGACGAAGCGCTGCGGCTCGTAGGCGATCACCCGCCCGCCCGGACCCACGGCCCGGGCGAGCGGCACGGTCAGCCCGCCGATGTTCGCCCCCGCGTCGATCACCACGTCGTCCGCACCCAGCCAGCGCACGAGAAACCGGCATTCGATCTCCGAGAACTCGCCGTAGAGCTCGAGCGATCGGCCGATGTACTCGTCGTTGCGGTTGTAGGCCATGAGCCCGTGCCGGCAACGGCGCACGCGCAGATAGTCCGCACCGCTCGCGACCAGCGCCGGCTCCGCCAGGAGTTCCTCGCGCACCCGCGCGTCCGCGCCGGCCTCGGCAGCGGCGGGCCGGAACAGCGATCGCAGCAGCGACCCAAGCAGCATCATCCCAGCAGGCGTTTCAGCACCGCCACCGCGAGCAGGGCATAGAACGCCGCGATCGCGTCGTCGAGCATGACGCCGAGGCCGCCCTTGACCGTGCGGTCGACGTGGCGGATCGGCGGCGGCTTGGCGACGTCGAAGACCCGGAACGCGACAAACGCGAATGCCTGCCAGCCGAGCCCCGGCGGGGTGAACAGCAGCACGGCGAGGAACGCGACGATCTCGTCCCAGTTCATGCTGCCGTGGTCCGCCGCCCCCAGATCGCGGCCCGCGCGGCCGCAGGCCCACACCCCGATCGCGAAGAGCGCCACGATCACGCCGGCCAGGAGCTCCGGGGAAAGCCACCCGGCGAGCACGGCGTACAGCGGGAACGCGAGCAGCGTGCCGGCCGTCCCCGGCGCGAGCGGCGCGAGCCCGGTCCCGAATCCGAGCGCGATGAAGTGGGCCGGGTGCGAGAGCAGAAAGCCCGCGCTGGGGCGTACGAGCGTGGTGGGCGTCATCGGAAGTGATCGAACCCCCGCCGGGCCACCGCAACCGGCTGACGCCGTGCATCGAGCAGCCGCGCCCCCTGCTCGCCGCCGACGACGCGCCCGATCCGCGTCACCGCGACGCCGGCGGCGGCGCCCGCCGCCTCGACCTCGGCGCGCCGGGCGGCCGGCGCGGTAAACAGGAGCTCGTAGTCGTCGCCGCCCGCGAGCACGCACTCGTCGGCGAGCTCCCGGTCGCGACACGAGCGCAGCGCTGCGGACCGCGGCAGGGACTCGTAGTCCACCTCGGCACCGACCTTCGACTGCCCGACGACGTGGTCGAGGTCGGCGAGCAGCCCGTCGGAGACGTCGATCGCGGCGCCCGCGAGCCCGCGCAGCTTCTGCCCGAGGGCAACGCGCGGCGCGGGCGTCTCGAGCCGGGCGAGGCAATGCCGGCGGGCATCGGGGTCCAGCGCCACGCGACCGCTCGCGTGCGCCAGCCCGAGCGCGGCGTCACCGGTCGAGCCCGAAAGCCAGAGGTCTTCGCCCGCGGTCGCGGTGTCGCGTCGCAGCGCATAGCCCGGGGGGAGCGTGCCGATCGCGGTGATGCAGATCGTCCGGGGGCCGCGCGTGGTGTCGCCGCCGATCAGCTCGATCGCGTGGGCGTCGGCGAGCGCGAACATCCCGTCCGCGAACGCCGCGACCCACGCCTCGTCCGCGTCCGGCAGCGCGAGCGCAAGCAGGAACCAGCGCGGGTCGGCGCCCATCGCGGCGAGGTCGGACAGGTTCACGGCGAGCGACTTGTGGCCGAGCCGGTGCGCGTCCGCCCCGGGGAGGAAATGGGTTCCCTCGACGAGCATGTCGGTCGTCACCGCCGCCACGAGGCCGGTCGGCGCTTTGACGAGGGCGCAGTCGTCGCCGACGCCGAGCGCGACGGTCCGCCCCGGGCGGGTGAAGTAGCGCCGGATCAGCTCGAACTCGGAGGCGATGGCCCGACCCCTCTCGCGACGGTCGCGCGCAGCTCGTCGGCGACGCGCGCGATGACCGGCGCCCAGTCGCGCGGGCCCTCCGGCCGGAACATCCGCACCCCGTCGTACCACGGGCTCTCGCTCGCGCCGACCAGCCATCGCCAGCACGGCCGGAGCGGCGCGATCAGCCACAACGGCCGGCCCAGGGCGGCGGCGCAGTGCGCGACCGAAGTATCCACCGAGATCACGAGGTCGAGCGCGGCGATGATCGCCGCGGTGTCGGCGAGGTCCTGGACCTCGCCCATGAGGTCGATCATCGGGAACGGCGCCGTGGCGCCGGGGCGGTGCTGCTGCAGGCTGAACCAGGTGATGCCCGACCGGATCCCGCCGAGCGGCGCGACGGCCTCCGGATCGAGCGACCGCCGATCGTCGCCCGAGCGCTCGGGGTTGCCGGCCCAGACGAGGCCGATCTTCAAGCCCTGGTGGTTGCCGACGCGCTCGCGCCACCGCGCCGCGGTCGCCGGATTCACTGTGAGATACGCGCCGTCGGCGCGCAGATCGTCGTCGCCGAACCCCAGGCGGTGCGGCAGGCTGAGAAGGTGAACGTACGCGTGGATGCCGCCGACCGGACCGTCCGCGTCGCTTCGCACCACGATATAACGCGACCCGAGGCTCGACCGGAGAAGCCGCTCGAGTCCCGGCCGGCAGAGGAGGTCGACGCGCGCCCCGACGGCGACGAGCGCGGGCACGAACCGCGCGAACATGAGCGCATCGCCCAGCCCCTGCTCCGTGATGACGCGCAAGCACTTCCCGCGCGGGTCGGCGCCGTCCCACGGCGGCAGCCGCCGTACGCCCCAGTCGAAGCCGGGGCGCCAGAGCCGCGACTCGTACTCGGTCCAGCCCTCGGCGAGCCGGCCCTGCGCGAGCAACGCGTTCGCCAGACGGAACCGGGCGACATTGTCGTCGGGCTGCGTCGCGAGCAGCTGCCGTTCCACGCGCTCGACATCGGCGTGCCGGCCGAGTGCATGGTAGGCGCGGCTCAGATTCGGGCCGAGCGGCGGCAGGCTGGGAGCGAGCGCCGCGGCGCGCAGCAGTGCCGCGAGCGCCTCCTCCGGCCGTTCGCAGTCGAGCAGTGCCACGCCGAGGTTGTGCCATGCTGCCGGCGCGTCGGGACGACGCTCGGCCAGTCGCTGGAGGCGCGCGGCGGCGGCGGCCGCATCGCCCGTCCGGCGCTCGAGGTCGGCGAGCTCGGCGTCGGCCATCTCGAGCCCGGGCGCGAGCGCGAGCGCGCGCTCGAGCGCCTTCCGCGCTTCCGCGTCGCGCGCTTGCGCGACGCGCACGCGCGCGAGCAGGACGTGGCCCGGTGCGTGGCGCCGATCGGCGGCGAGCGCTCGCTCGAGCGCGCGGTCGGCGCCCGCGACGTCGCCCGTCGCGAGCAGCCGCTTGGCCTCGTCGACGAGCGCCTGCGTGGCCGGTGATGGCTCGCCGCTCCCGAAGAGCCGTCGCAGGATTCCGCCGAACACGCCTACCGCCGGTGCGGCCGCAGCGCCGGTGCGAGCCGGTCGAGCACGCCGTTCACGTACTTGTAGCCGTCGGTCCCGCCGTAGTCCTTCGCGAGCTCGATCGCCTCGTTGATCACGACCTTGAACGGGATGTCGGGTGAGTGCTTGAGCTCCCAGGCCGCGAGCAGCAGGATCCCCCGCTCCACCGGCGACAGCGATTCGACCTTGCGGTCGAGCAGCGGGGCGAGCGCGCCCTTGAGCGCCTCGGCGTCGGCGATCGTGCCGTCGAGGAGCAAGTTGAAGTACGCCGCGTCGGCCTTGTCGAAGTGCTGGTCCTCGGCGAGCTGGCCGCGGATGTCCGCGGCCGGAGCGCCCGAGAGCTGCCATTGATACAGCCCCTGCAGCGCGTACTCGCGTGCCCGGCGGCGGGCGGATTTCATCGCGCCCCTACTTCTGGCGGCGATCGACGGCGCGGAGCAGGTTCGCCATCTCGACCGCGACGTCCGCGCAGTCGCGCCCCTTGGGCGCAGCGCGGGCCTCGGCCTGCGCCTCGGTATCGGTGGTGAGAATGCCGTTCGCCACCGGAATGCCGGTGTCGAGCTGCACCTGCATCAGGCCGGAGGCCGACTCGTTGGCGACCGCCTCGAAGTGGTAGGTCTCGCCGCGGATCACCGCGCCGAGCGCGATCAGCGCGTCGTAGCTTTCCGTGGCCGCGAGCCGTTGCAGCGCCAGCGGCACCTCCAGCGACCCCGGCACGGCTACGACGGTGATGTCGGCGCCGGCGACGCCGAGCTCGGCGAGGCGCCCGAGGCACGCCTCGAGCGCGACGACCCCGATCGGCTCGTTGAAGCGCGCCCGGACGATGCCGACCTTGAGCCCGGCGCCGTCGTGGCCCGGCTTGAGCTCAACCATGGCGACGGCCGGCGGGACCCAGCGTCACTTCGCCGCCGCCCGCGCGGGACTCTCGTAGCCGGTCACCTCGAGCGCCCAGCCGGCCATGCTCGGCATCTTGCGCGGCGTGGTCATGAGGCGCATGCGGCCGACCCGGAGGTCGCGCAGGATCTGCGCGCCGATCCCGTAGGTGAGGAGCGCGCGGTGCGCCGGCTCGCGCGACCGCGGCTCGGCGACCTGCTCGATGAGGCTCCCCGCGCTTTGGGTGCAGTTGAGCAGCACCACCACGCCCTTGCCGGCGCGGTCGATCGTGGCCAGCGCCTCGTGCACCGTCCACGAGTGCGTGCCCGTGCCGGTGTCCAGCAGGTCGAGGAGGGAGAGCGGCTCGTGCACCCGCACCAGGGTCTCGGACTTCGGATCGATCTCGCCGCGGACGAGCGCGAGGTGGGTCTCGCTGGAGAGCTTCTCCAGGTACGCCACCATGCGGAAGCGGCCGAACGGCGTCTCGATCTCGCGTTCGGTCACGCGCTTGATCAGGCTCTCGGTCTGGCTGCGGAAGTGGATCAGGTCGGCGATGGTGCCGATCCTGAGCCCGTGACGGCGGCCGAACTCGAGGAGATCCGGCAGCCGCGCCATCGTGCCGTCGTCGTTCATGATCTCGCACAGGACTGCGGCCGGGTGCAGCCCCGCGAGCTGCGCGAGGTCGCAGCAGGCCTCGGTGTGGCCCGCCCGCGCCAGCACGCCGCCCGGCTGGGCGATGAGCGGGAAGACGTGGCCGGGCTGCACGATGTCGTCGGGCCGCGCGGTCGGCGACCCCGCGACCCGGATCGTGTGGGCCCGGTCGGCGGCGGAGATCCCGGTCGTCACTCCGCTCGCGGCCTCGATCGACACCGTGAAGTTCGTGCCGTGCAGCGCGCGGTTGTGGGGCACCATCGGCGCGAGGTTGAGGCGCCGCGCGTGCCCCTCGGTGATCGGCATGCACACCAGGCCGCGCCCGTGCGTGGCCATGAAGTTGATCTTCTCGGGCGTGACGAACTCGGCCGCGAAGACGAGGTCGCCCTCGTTCTCGCGGTCCTCGTCGTCGACGAGGATCACGGTCCGGCCGGCCTTGAGCTCGGCGATGATGTCCGGAGTCGGGGAGATGCTCATGCGGCGCGCTGCGGCGAAAGCTGGACGGCTATTTTAGCAGCCACCTCAGGCCGCGAGCGCCCCGAACGCCCCCCGCCGCAGCTCGCGGAGCTCGGCGTCGATCGGGCGTCCCTGTCGCACGGCGTCGCCGACGAGCGTCGCTTCACGCCCGTGGTCAGCGCGCCGCCGGGCGGAACTCGTGCGCGTAGGTCCGCTCGTCGGTGCGCGGCGTGTAGACGATGCCCTTGCGCGCCGCCCAGAGGTTCACCTGGTGGTAGAGCGGGATGATGCCGCGGTCGCGCATCGCCGTCGCGGTCGCGTCCTGGAGCAGCTTCTCGCGCTTCGCGTCGTCGACGGTCGCGAGGCCCTGGAGGAGGAGCTCGTCCACCTTCGCGCTCGAGAACCGGCCGCGGTTCACCGTGCCGAGCCCCTTGTCCCGGTCGTAGCTCGCGAGCAGCGCCTTGAGCGGCGAGGACACCTCGCCCGTGTCCGAGCCCCAGCCGACGAACATGAAGCTGAACTCGAGCCGGTTCGCGCGCGAGAAGTACGCCGCAGCGGGCATCGTGACCACCGTCGTTTGCACGCCGATGCGCGTCAGCATCTGCGCCACGGCCTGCGCGACCTTCTCGTCGTTCACGTAGCGATCGTTCGGCCCGTGGAGCGTGAGCGCGAACCCGTCCGGCCAGCCGGCCTCCTTGAGAAGCTTCCGCGCCGCGTCGGGATCGTACCGGTCGGGCTTCAGCGCCTCGGCGTACCCGAACAGGCCCCGTGGCATGAGCTGGCCCGTCGGCACCGCCGCGCCCTCCATCACGCGCTCGACGATCGCCTCGCGGGAGATCGCCATGGAGAGCGCTTCCCGCACGCGGACGTCCTTCAGCGGATTGCGGTCGAGCGGCTTGCCCGCCTTGTCGGTGACCATCGGCGATGCGTCGCGGCTCGAGTCGAGGTGCAGATAGATGAGCCGGTTCGACACCGCCCGGAAGAGCTCGAACTCCTTGTTCGCCGCCAGCTTGGCGACATCGGGGGTCGGCACCGCCTCGATTGCCTGCACGTTGCCGGAGAGCAGCGCCGCGACGCGCGCCGGGTCGTTCGTGAGGAGGCGGAACGTGACCTTCTCCCACGGCGCCTTCGGGCCCCAGTACGCGTCGTTGCGGACGAGCTCGATCCGGTCGCCCCTCGCCCACCGGACGAACTTGTAGGGCCCGGTGCCGATCGCGGCCTTGCCGGAGTTGAAGTCATCGGTGGTCGCGTTCTGCGCCGCGCGCTTCGACACGATCTGGACCGCGCCGAGCTCGTTCGGCACCAGCGGGTAGGGGCGCGCGGTTTTCAGTCGGACGGTGTGCTTGTCGACGACGATCTTCTCGGTGATCGCCCGGGTGTAGATGGTGTACGCGCCGGGCGAATTCTTGATCGTCGCCGGGCGGTCGATCGAGAACACGACGTCCTCGGCGGTGAACTCCGACCCGTCGTGGAACTTCACGCCCTGGCGCAGCTTGAACTCCCACGTGAGGTCGTCGACCGCCCGCCACGCGACCGCGAGCCCGGGCTTGAACCGCTGGCTCTCGTCCTTGAGGATCAGCGTGTCGAACACGTGCTCGCCGAGGCTCTGGTTCGGCGTCAGCAGGTGGAAGTGCGGGTCGATCGAGGTGACGTCGGCCGCGAGTCCGATCGTGATCGACTGCGCGTGGGCGGCGGCGGCAGCGAGGCTTGCGAGGACGGCGATGACCTGCTTCATGGTGCTCCTCCCGGCACAGGCGAAACCAAGCATACCCTCAGCCGCGCACCGGCTCCACGACCCGCCCCAGCCGCACCGCGGTCAGGCCCGGCGCGATGTAGCGGCGCGGCGCGGGCATCACGAGCACGCAGTCGTCGTAGGGCGTCGCGACCGGCTCGTCGCCGTCGCGCCCGATCACCGTCCCGGCGCGCGCAATCGTCTCCATGCCGGTGTAGGCGGCCGCGAACCTGAAGCGATGGGTCTTGATCGTCACCGCGTGCGTCACCTCGATGAACCGCTGCGCGACCGCGGGGGGCGGCGGGTGCGCCGCGAAGAACGCCGGATCCATGATCCCCGCCACGCGCAGGAACGCGAGCGAGGTCCCGAGCGCGACCTCGGCCGCAGCCCGCTCGCCGTGCTGGCCGCACTCGACGAGCAGCGCGTTCTTCGGGCTCCCCGGCTCGTTGAAGTCCCCATAGTCGCGCATCCGCGCGCCGCTCGCGTGCCCCGGGTCGCTCACGACGAAGGCTGGGACCCCCACCCGGGCGGCGAGCGCGCGGCCCTTCGGGTGCGGGCCGGCGATCGCGACCGGCGGCGCCGGCAAGTGCATCGAGTGGAGGTCCAGCAGCAGGTCCGCGCTCGCCACGACCGGCCGCAGCGCCCGCGCGCGGCGGAGCTCGGTGCTGTCGCGCGGCCCGTCGAGCTTGTCGGCGCTCCAGACGCGGTTGAAGTCCTCGTCGACCCAGCGGCTCGCGGCCGGCCGGTCGGTCGAGAACCGAGCGAAGGCGGCGACGTTCGCGAACGACAGGGTCAGCCGCCCGCGCGCCGGCCGCACGTCCCAGCGCAGCAGCCGGTCGGCGGCGTACAGCCCGCACACCTCGTTGCCGTGGGTTAGAGCGTTGATCATCACGTGCGGCCCGGGACGCCCCGAATCGAACGTGTGCACGTAGTCGATCCCGGCGGTCCCGCGGGCGTACGCCCCGAGCTCGGGCACCGGAAACTCGGTGGGATACCGCTCTTCGTCCATGGCCGGGCGCGAAGGATCCGCGCGATTGTCGCACGCTCGCGGACGCGGTCCGCCGCCGCGGCGCGGGCCTACCGCTTGCGGACGACGGTCAGCTTCGGGCGTCGGGCCAGCCGGAACTGCTCGTAGAGGCTCGGCTCCTCCAGCGCGAGCCGGTTCGGCTCGACGCCGCGCCTGGCAAGCCAGGCCGTGAACTTGGCGAGCTCGATCTCGGTGCGCAGATTCTCGGCCGCCCACCGCGCGACCTCCGGGTCGGGATCGTCGGTCAGCTCCACGAGCTGCGGGATCAGCTCCTGCGTGAAGTCGAGTTGGATGCGGCGGGCGAAGGTGTCCGACATTCGTCGTATGGCAATGAAATCCTTGATGGCAGACGCTGTCACAGCCGCCGGCCTCGCGTCCAGAGCTTTGACACAAGTTTGCGATCCGCTGTCGGCGGGACTTACAATTTCCGCTTCGCCGCCAAAGTCACTCGGAGGACCACAACATGGCCAACACGATTCGCCGCGCGCTCGTCGCGCTCCTCGCGTCGTTCGCCCTCGGCGCCGGCGCCCAGGAGCTTCGCATCGGCATGGGCGCCGACGTCACGTCGATGGATCCGCACTTCGTCAACCTCTTCCCCAACAACAACATCGCCGAGCACGTCTTCGAGAAGCTGATCACGCTCGACGCCGACTCGCGGCTCATCCCGGGGCTCGCCGAGTCGTGGAAGCCGGTCAACGCCACGACCTGGGAGTTCAAGCTGCGCCCGGGCGTGAAGTTCCACGACGGGTCGGACTTCACCGCCGAGGACGTCGCGTTCTCGATCGAGCGCGTCGGCAAGATCCCCGACTCGCCGGGACCGTTCACGACCTACACCAAGGCGATCAAGGAGATCCAGATCGTCGATCCGCGCACGATCCGGTTCGTCACCGCCTTTCCCCACCCGCAGCTGCAGAACGACATCAACACGATCTACATCGTGTCGAAGAAGACCGCGACCGGCGCGTCGACGGCGGACTTCAACTCCGGCAAGGCGATGAACGGCACCGGGCCGCTCAAGTTCGTGTCGTTCAAGCGCGGCGACCGGGTGGAGCTCGCGCGCAACGACGCCTACTGGGGTCCGAAGCCGGCGTGGGCGAAGGTGACGTTCCGGGTGATCCCGAGTGATCCGACCCGGGTCGCGGCGCTGCTCTCGGGCGACCTCGACGCGATCGAGAACATCCCGACCGCCGACTTCGCGAAGCTGAGGGCGAACCCGAATTTCCAGACCTCGACCAAGACGTCGCACCGGATCATCTTCTATCACGTCGACCAGTTCCGCGACCCGTCGCCGTTCGTGTTCGACAAGGCGAGCGGCAAGCCGCTCGAGAAGAACCCGCTGAAGGATCTGCGCGTCCGCCAAGCGATCTCCAAGGCGATCGACCGCGAGGCGATCAAGTCGCGGGTGATGGAGGGCCTCGCGGTGCCGTCGGCGAACCTCGTGCCGGCGCCGATGTTCGGCCACAACTCGGCGCTCAAGCCCGACGCCTATGACCTCGACGGCGCGCGCAAGCTCCTCGCGGCGGCCGGCTACCCGAACGGCTTCGCCATGACGATCCACGGCCCGAACAACCGCTACGTCAACGACGACCAGATCATGCAGACGGTCGCGCAGATGCTCACGCGCGCCGGGATCCAGACCAAGGTCGAGACGCTGCCGATGAGCGCCTATCTAGCGCGCGCGCGGAAGCTCGAGTTCAGCTTCGCGATGCTCGGCTGGGGCGCGTCGACCGCCGAGGCCTCCTCGCCGCTGCGCGCCCACCTCGTGACGTACGTCCCGGAGAAGGGCTGGGGCGAGTTCGCGTGGGGCCGCTACTCCAACCAGCGCGTCGACGACCTCCTCGACAAGGCGCTCGCCACACTCGACGACAAGGCGCGCGAGAAGCAGGTCCAGGACGCGGTCGGGATCGCGATGACGGAGCTCGGCATCATCCCGCTCCACCACCAGATCAACACCTGGGCGACCAGGAAGGGCATCACCTACACGCCGCGGATCGACGAGTACACGCTCGCGTTCCAGTTCCGGCCGCAGTGAGGTCGCCGCCCGTCCCGGCCGCGGAGCGGGACGGATGAACCCGCGCGCCGCCGCGTTGCTCGGCGGGCTGCTGCTGTCGTTCGCGGGCGCGTTGGCGGCCGCCGATCTGCGCATCGGCATGTCGGCCGACGTGACGTCGATCGACCCGCACTTCGTCAACATCACGCCGAACAACAACGTCGCCTGGCACGTCTTCGAGGCGCTCACGCACGTCGACGCGGACGCGCGCCTCATCCCGGGGCTCGCCGAATCCTGGCGCGCGGTCGACTCGACGACCTGGGAGTTCAGGCTCCGGCGCGGGGTGAAGTTCCACGACGGGTCGGAGCTCACCGCCGAGGACGTCGCGTTCTCGATCGACCGCCCGGCGACGCTCAAGGCCAGCCCCGGGCCGTTCACGACGTTTACGCGCCCGATCGTCGCGAAGGAGATCCCCGATCGCTTCACCATCCGCCTCAGGACCGCGGCGCCGTATGCGATGGTGCCCTACGACATGAACTCGGTCTTCATCGTGTCGAAGCGGGCTGCGGCGGGCGCGTCGACCGAGGACTTCAACGCCGGCAAGGCCGCAGTCGGCACCGGCCCGTACCGGTTCGCGCGGTTCGCGCGCGGCGACCGGGTCGAGCTCGTGCGCAACGACGCCTACTGGGGGCCGAAACCCGAGTGGGACAGGGTCACGTTCCGGATCGTGCCGAGCGACGGCGCGCGCGTCAGCGCGCTCCTCGCCGACGATCTCGACGCGATCGAGTACGTGCCGACGCCGGACATGAAGCGCGTCCGCTCGACGCCCCGGTTCCGGCTCGAGCAGAAGGTCTCGTGGCGCACGATCTTCTTCACGATGGACCAGGACCGGGACGCGCCTCCGGGGGTGACCGACAAGGGCGGACGGCCGCTCGCGCGCAACCCGTTCAAGGATCCGCGCGTGCGCGAGGCGATCACCAAGGCGATCAACCGTCAGGCCATCGTCGATCGCCTCATGGAAGGCGCGGCGGCCCCGGCGGCGAACCTCGTCGCGCCACCGGTGTTCGGACACGTCGCGAGCCTCAAGCCGGAGGCCTATGACCTCGAGGGCGCGCGCCAACTGCTCGCTGCGGCCGGCTACCCGCAGGGCTTCACCACGACCATTGCGGCGCCGAACAACCGCTATCTCAACGACGATCAGATCGCCCAGACCGTCGCGCAGATGCTCGCCCGCGTCGGGATCGAGGCGAAGGTGACGGCGATGCCGCTCGCCGCGTACTTTCCGAAGGCGCGCAACCGCGAGTTCGCGTTCGCGATGCTCGGCTGGGGATCGTTCTCGGGCGATCTCGCGCTGCGCTCCCTGCTCATGACCTACGACGCCGATGGCGGCACCGGCGCGTGGAACTGGGGACGCTACTCGAAACCCAGGTTCGACCGGCTCGTCACGCAGGCGCTCGCCACCGTCGACGACCGCAAACGCGAGGCGCTCGCGCGCGAGGCGATGGCGCTCGCCATGGCCGACCGGCCGGTGATCCTCCTCCATCACCAGTTCGCGACCTGGGCGATGCGACGCGAGCTTCGCTACGCCGCGCGCACCGACGAGTACACGTTCGCGCACCACTTCCGCACCCAATAGTCCGCCGATGCTCCGCAATCTGCTCCGCCGCCTGCTCGCCCGCCGGCACCGGTCCGCGCGCGCCGACTTCGGCGCGGCGTTTCAGCTCTACCGGGAGGGTCACCTCGAGGCCGCCGAACGCGCGGCGAGCGAGCTCGCGGGGGCTCCGCTCGCCGACGTGGCGTACCTGCGGGGCCTGATCGCGCAGCAGCGCCGGGACCTGGCCGGTGCCGCGACTTTCTTCGAGCTCGCCGTGCGGGAGCGGGACGACGAAGGAACGTTTCGTCTCAGCCTGGCGGAGGCCCTGATTGCCCTGCGGCGCTTCGACGCCGCAAGCGAACACCTCGCGCGCTTCGTCGACCTCGCGACGGTCGCCGCGCCGCGCCGGGCCGCGGCGTGCGCGAAGTGCGCCGAGTGCCGCTTGGCCCTCGAGGATTGGCAAGGGGCGGGCGAGTGGTACCGTCGCGCGCTCGCCCTCGCGCCGGACGATCCCGGCGTGCTGTCGCCGGCAATCGGGTTCCTCCGCGACGAGTCGCGGATCGAAGAAGCCCGTACGCTCGCGGACCACCGTCGCACGCTCGCGCCGGGCGATACAGCCCACGCAATCGAGCGGGCGCTGCTGCTCCCGGCGATCTACGGCTCCCGCGACGAGATCGCCCGGGCGCGGGCGCGAGTGTCCGCGGAACTGGACGAGCTCCTCGCGGGCCCGGTCGCCGCGGTCACCGCGCCGGAGCGAACGATCGGGGCCACGCCGTTCTATCTTGCCTATCACGCCGAGAACAACGTCGCCCTGCTCAAGAAAGTCTGCGCCGCCTGCCGCCGGGTCTACGCCGCGACCACCGCTGCGCCGCGGCGGCTCCTCGCGCACGGCGAGCGCCGCATCCGGGTCGGATTCGTATCGACCTTCTTCTTCGGCCACTCCGTCGGCCGGACGACGATCGGTCTGATCCGCGATCTCCCGCGTGACCGGTTCGCGGTGACGGTGTTCTCGATCGGGCAGACCGAGGATGCCCTGCAGCGGGCAATCGCCGCGGCCGCCGACACCTATGTCGTCGTCGCCGATACCGTGGAGGATGCCCGGCGCGCCATTTCGGAGGCCCGCCTCGACGTCCTGGTCTATGCCGACATCGGCATGACCCCCACCACGTACTTCCTCGCGCTCTGGCGACTCGCCCCGATGCAGGTCGTGACGTGGGGTCATTCCGAGACCTCGGGTATCGACACCCTGGACTACTATTTTTCCGCCGCTGGCGTCGAGATCGAGGAGGCGCAACGGCACTACAGCGAAACGCTCGTGCGGCCGAGCGCCTTTTTCATGCCCGCCTACGATCGCCCGGCGCTCGACCGCGCGCGCGGCCGCGAGGAGCTCGGACTGCCGGAGGGCCGTGCGCTCTATGCGTGCCTGCAGGCGCCCTATAAGCTTCATCCCGACTTCGACGAGGTCCTTGCCGGCATTCTCGACCGCGACCCGACCGGGGAGGTCCTGCTGCTCGAAGCGCGCCGGCCGGCGTGGACCGAGCAGCTGCGCGCGCGCCTGTCGCGCTCGCTCGGCCCTGCGCTGGACCGCGTGCGTTTCCTCCCGCGGGTGCGGCATCAGAAGTTCCTCGCCGCCCTCGCCGCGGTCGACGTCTGCCTCGACCCGCTCTACTTCGGCGGCTGCAATTCATCGGCCGAGGCGATGGCGCTGGGCGTCCCCGTCGTCACGCTCCCCGGCAGCCATCTCCACGGCCGGTTCACCCTCGGGCTGTACGCAGAGATGGGGTTTCTCGACTGCGTCGTGCCGACCGCCGACCGGTACGTGGAGCTCGCCGTCCGGCTCGCGCGCGACGCGGAGCTCCGGGCGTGGGCGAGCCGTGAGATCATCCAGCGCAGCGAGGTCCTGTTCGATCGCCGCGACATCGCCCTTGCGCTCGGAGGGTTCCTGGAGGAGGCCGTGCTCACCGCAACCCACAGCTCGGCGCGCGCCTGAGCGCCCATCGTCGTCATGACCGTCTACGTCATCCGCCGGGTGCTGCAGAGCGTGGTCGTGCTGTTCGCGATGTCGGCGCTCGTCTTCGTCGGCGTCTACGCGATCGGCAACCCGGTGGATATCCTCATCAACCCGCAGGCGGACCAGGAGGACATCGAGCGCGCGATCAAGGGGCTCGGCCTCGACAAGCCGCTCTGGGAGCAGTACCTCGTGTTCCTCAAGCAGGCGGCGAGCGGCGATCTCGGCAAGTCGTTCGCGTTCAGCGTGCCGGCGATCCAGCTCATCGTCGAGCGCATGCCGGCGACGCTCGAGCTCGCCACCGCGGCGATGCTGATCGCGATCGTGCTCGGCATCCCGCTCGGGCTGTGGGCGGGATTGAAGCCGGGGACGATCGCCGGGCGCACGATCATGGCGGGCTCGATTCTCGGCTTCTCGCTGCCGACGTTCTGGGTCGGCTTGATGCTGATCATGGTGTTCGCGGTCGAGCTCGGCTGGCTGCCGTCGAACGGCCGCGGGCCGACGACCGAGCTCCTCGGCGTGCCGGTGAGCTTTCTCTCCTGGCAAGGCCTCAAGCATCTCGCCCTTCCGGCGACCAACCTCGCGCTCTTCAATCTCGCGCTGGTCATCCGCCTGACGCGCGCCGGAACGCGCGAAGCGCTGCTCCAGGACTACGTCAAGTTCGCGCGCGCGAAGGGGCTGTCGAACGCCCGCGTCGTCGGGGTGCACGTCCTGAAGAACATCTCGATTCCGGTCGTGACGGTGATCGGCCTGCAGTTCGGCTCGCTGATCGCGTTCGCTATCGTCACCGAGACGATCTTCGCGTGGCCGGGCATGGGCAAGCTCCTCATCGACTCGATCAACGTCCTTGACCGGCCGGTCATCGTCGCCTACCTGCTGATCATCGTGACGCTGTTCATCGTGATCAACCTCCTGGTGGACCTGCTCTACTCGGTCCTGGACCCGCGGGTGCGCCTCGGGGAGACCCGTGCCTGAGGCGCGCGCCGATTCCCCGCCGCAGCCCGGGCGGATCGCGGCGGACACCGCGCGCGGCCGCATTGAAGCGGAGGTCGCCCTGCGGCCGGGGACCTCCGATGCAGCGGCGCTCCGGCAGGTGTTCGGGAGCCAGGACTACGACCTACGCCGGCTGCGTCGCGCGGGCGAGCTCGCCGCGCTCTACGACGGGCTGGTCGCGCGCGGGCGCGTGCCGCTCATCCTGGACCTGGGCGCGAACATCGGGCTCGCGTCGGTCTACTTCGCGAAGGTGTGGCCCGGAAGCCACGTAGTCGCGCTCGAGCCGGCCGCGGACAACTTCGGGCTGCTCTTCGAGAACACTCAGGACCTGGCGAACGTCACCGCGTGGTGCGCAGGCGTCGCAAGCGAGGCGGGTCGCCTCCGCCTCGCCAACCCCGACGCCGAGAAATGGGCGTACCGCACCGCCCCGGCCGAGCTCGCGGCCGCGGACACGGTGCCGGGCGTGTCGGTGCCGGAGATCCTCGAGGAGTACGCTGCAGACCGCGGCTACGACCCGTTCATCGCGAAGATCGACGTCGAGGGCGCGGAGGCCGAGCTCTTCGGCCGCAACACCGGGTGGGTCGACCGCTTCCCGCTCCTGATCATCGAGCTGCACGACTGGCTGCTCTGCGGCGAGGCGAGCTCGCGAACCTTCCTGCGCGTGATCGCGGAGCTGGATCGCGATTTCGTCCTCGTCGGTGAGAACGTCTTCTCCATTGCCAACCGCCGCTGATCTGGACCGGCCGGGAGCCGGCGCCGCACCGCGCGGCGGCGACGATCACCCGCTGGCGCGGTTCGCCGCCGACTTCGCCGAGAGCCGGCTCGCGCTCCTGGGGCTCGCCGTGTTCGCGGTGATCCTGTTCGTCGCGGTGTGCGCGCCGCTCCTCTCGCCCCAGAACCCCTACGACCTCGCGCAGCTCGACGTGCTGGACAGCCGGCTCGAGCCGGGCGCGCGGTCGGGCGACGGCAAGCAGGTGTTCTGGCTAGGCACCGACGACCAGGGCCGCGACATGCTCTCGGCGATCTTCTACGGCCTGCGGATCAGCCTGGGCGTCGGGGTGACCGCGACGCTGTGCGCGCTCACGCTGGGGCTGACGCTGGGGCTGGCCGCGGCATTCCTCGGGGGGCGCGTCGACACGCTGATCATGCGCGTGGCCGACATCCAGCTCTCCTTCCCCGCGATCCTGATCGCGCTGATCCTCCTCGCACTGCTCGGCCAGGGGATCGACAAGATCATCATCGCGCTGGTCGCCGTGCAATGGGCCTACTACGCGCGCACCGTCCGCAGCGCGGCGCTGGTCGAGCGATCGAAGGAGTACATCGAGGCCGCCACCGGGCTCGCCCTGCCGGCGCGCCGCATCGTGTTCCGGCACCTCCTGCCCAACTGCCTGCCGCCGGTGATCGTGGTCGCGACGGTGCAGGTGGCGGCGGCGATCGCGCTCGAGGCGACGCTGTCGTTCCTCGGCCTCGGGCTGCCGATCACCGAGCCGTCGCTCGGGCTGCTGATCGCGAACGGCTTCACGTACATGCTCTCGGGCAAGTACTGGATCAGCTTCTTCCCCGGCGTCGCGCTGCTCGCCACGATCGTGAGCATCAACCTCGTGGGCGACCAGCTGCGCGACGTGCTGAACCCGCGGCTGCAGATCTAGCCACGGCCGCGATGACCGAGCCGACGCTCAAGGTCGACAACGTCAGCACGCACTTCTTCACCCGGCAGGGCGTGGTGAGGGCGGTCGACGGCGTGTCGTTCGAGGTCGGACCGGGCCGGATCCTGGGGCTCGTCGGGGAGTCCGGCTCGGGGAAGACGATGACCGGCTTCTCGATCATGGGGCTCGTCGACCCGCCCGGCCGGATCGTCGCGGGCCGGATCCTGCTCAAGGGGCGCGACCTGCGCGCGCTCTCGGCGGCCGAGTGGCAGTCGATCCGCGGCGATCGCATCGCGATGATCTTCCAGGACCCGATGATGACGCTGAACCCGGTCCTGCGGATCGACACCCAGATGATCGAGACGATCCGTGCGCACGCTCGCGTCTCGGCGCCGGCGGCGCGCGCGCGCGCGCGCGAGGCGCTTGCCCGCGTGGGCATCCCTTCGCCGGACGAGCGGCTCGCCGCCTATCCGCACCAGTTTTCCGGCGGCATGCGCCAGCGGGTCGCGATCGCGATCGCGCTGCTGAACCGGCCCGATCTGATCATCGCCGACGAGCCGACCACCGCGCTCGACGTGACGATCCAGGGCCAGATCCTCGCCGAGGTCCAGCGCCTGTGCCGCGAAAGCAATACCTCGCTCCTCTGGATCACCCACGACCTCGCGGTCATCGCCGGGCTCGCGGACGAGGTGTGCGTGATGTACGCGGGCAAGATCGTCGAGCGCGGCACGGTCGACGAGGTGCTCGACAGTCCGCTCCATCCGTATGCGCGCGGGCTGCTCGACTCGGTGCCGAGCCGCAACCGGCCGGGCGCGCCGCTGCGGCAGATTCCGGGCATGTCGCCGTCGCTCGTCGGGCTGCCGCTCGGCTGCGCGTTTCGCGAGCGCTGCAACCGCGCCACCGAAACCTGCCTCGCCGAGCCGCCGCTCTACGCGCTGGGCAGGAGGCACGTGCGCTGCTTCCACCCGATCCACGCCGAGGACGAGCTCGAGCGCGAGCCCCAGCTCGACGATGACCGCGGGTGATTCCATGCTTGCGGCGCCGCTGCTCGAGCTCCGCGGCGTGTCGAAGCGGTTCGCGAAACCGCTGGACGCGGCCGCGCGGATCGCGCGGGCGCTCGGCGCCGACGTCCGCGAGGAGGTCGTGCACGCGGTCGACGCCGTCGACCTCGCGATCGGTCGCGGGGAGGTGGTCGGGCTGGTCGGCGAGTCGGGGTGCGGCAAGTCGACGCTCGGCCGGGTGGCCGCCGGCCTGCACGCGCCGACCGCTGGCGGGCGGTACTGGCGCGGCCGGAGCGTCGCGGATCTCGCCCCCGACGAGCGGCGCCGCGTCCAGCTCGCGATCCAGATGATCTTCCAGGACCCGTACGCGGCGCTCAACCCGCGCCTGCGGGTCGAGGACATCGTCGGCGAGGCGCCGGTCGTCCACGGCCTGGTGCCGCGGACGGCGCAGCGCGAGTACGTGGCCGGGTGCCTCGCGCGCGTCGGCTTCGATCCCGCGCTGATGCGCCGGTTCCCGCACCAGTTCTCCGGCGGGCAGCGCGCCCGGATCGGCATCGCCCGCGCGCTCGCGGTCCAGCCCGAGTTCCTCGTGTGCGACGAGGCGGTGGCCGCGCTCGACGTGTCGATCCAGGCCCAGGTGCTCAACCTCTTCATATCCTTGCGCGAGAGCCTGGGGCTCACCTACCTCTTCATCAGCCACGACCTCGGCGTCGTGCGCCACCTCTCCGACCGGGTCGCGATCATGTACCTCGGCCGACTGGTCGAGATCGCGCCCACGGCCGAGATCTACGCGCGCCCGAACCACCCCTACACGCAGGCGCTCCTCGCCGAAGTGCCCCGCCTGGACGTGCGGCGCAAGACCTTCGCCGCGATCCGCGGCGAGATCCCGTCGCCGCTCGCCCCGCCGCCCGGCTGCCACTTCCACCCCCGCTGCCCGCACGCGATGCCGAGGTGTAAGATCGAACAGCCGTTGCTCCGCGAGATCGCCCCGGGCCGGCTCGCCGCCTGCCACTTGAACGACGCGCCGGCCGACCGGGCCGCGTCCGCGATCGACGAGGTCTCCGCATGAATCGCGACGCCCGACCGCCGATCAGGCCCGAGACGCTGGAGATGATCCAGCGCCTGGTCGGATTCGACACCACGAGCCGCGAGTCGAATCTCGGGCTGATCGAGTGGGTGCGCGACTGGCTGAAGGGCCTCGGCGTCGAGTCGCGGCTCACCTACGATGCGACGGGCGCGAAAGCGAACCTGTTCGCCACGATCCGGGCGGGCGCGCGGCCCGGCATCGTGCTCTCCGGCCACACGGACGTCGTGCCCGTCGACGGGCAACCCTGGGACACCGACCCGTTCACGGCCACGCTGAAGGACGACCGCCTCTACGGCCGCGGCGCCTGCGACATGAAGAGCTACATCGCCGCCGCGCTCGCGGCGACGCCGCGGTTTCTCGCCCCGGACCTCAAGGTGCCGGTGCATTTCGCGCTCTCGTACGACGAGGAGATCGGGTGCCTCGGGGTGCGCGGACTGCTGGAAGATCTCGAGCGCAACGACATCCGGCCGGACGGCTGCATCGTGGGCGAGCCGACGGGGATGCAGCCCGTGGTCGCGAACAAGGGCTTTCGCAGCTTCCGCTGCGCGGTGCGCGGCAAGGAGGTTCACTCGGCCCTCGCGCCGCACGGCGTGAACGCGATCGATTACGCGGCCCGGCTCGTGGTCCACATCCGCGGCCTCGCCGACCGGCTGCGCAACGGCGGTCCGAGGGACGAGGGCTTCGACGTTCCGTTCACCACGCTGCACACCGGGCTCATCCGCGGTGGCACCGCGTCGAACATCGTGTCGCGCGACTGCGAGCTCCATTTCGAGATCCGCTACCTGCCGGGCGCGGACCCCGATCAGCTCGAGCGGGAGATCAGGGCGTATGCAAGCGACGTGCTCGAGCCCGAGATGCGGCGCGTCGACCCCGACGCCGGCGTGACCTTCTTCGTCAAGTCGGACACACCCGGGCTCGCGGCCGCGGAGGACGAGCAGATCACCGCGCTGGCGCAGGCGCTCGCGCAGAACCGCAGCACGGCGAAAGTCGCTTACGCGGCCGAGGCCGGCCTGTTCCAGCGCGCCGGGATCCCGTCGATCATCTGCGGGCCGGGCTCGATCGAGCAGGCGCACAAGCCGAACGAGTACATCACGCTCGAGCAGGTCGCGCGCTGCGAGTCCTTCATGGACCGGCTGGTCGAGGCGCTTTCCCGGTAGGGGTCAAGGGGCCCTTGGCCCCCGTGTTCAGACGCGCGCTAGACCGGCGCCGGTGCGCTACTCCTCGCCCTCCGACTGCTTCGCGAGCTTCTCGCGGATCCGCGCGCCCTTGCCGGAGAGCTCGCGCAGATAGTAGAGCTTCGCGCGCCGGACGTCGCCCTTGCGCTTCACCTCGATCGAGGCGATGAGCGGCGAATGGGTCTGGAACGTGCGCTCCACCCCCTCGCCGGAGGAGATCTTGCGCACGGTGAACGAGGAGTTGAGCCCGCGGTTTCGCTTCGCGACCACCACGCCCTCGTAGGCCTGGAGGCGCTTGCGATCGCCCTCCTTCACGTTCACGTTCACCACGACCGTGTCGCCGGGCGCAAAGGCCGGGTGCTCCGCGGCGAGCCGCTTCAGCTCTTCCTGCTCGAGTTGCCGGATCAGGTCCATCGTCGTCACGCTCCTCAAACGCCTTTGCCTTCATGCTCCGCGCGGAACTCCGCGAGGAGCTCGCGTTCCGTCTCGTCCAGCGCCCGCTTCGCCAGCAGATCGGGCCGGCGCAGCCACGTCCGCCCGAGCGCCTCCTTCAACCGCCATCGCGCGATCGCGGCGTGATGCCCCGAGAGCAGGACCTCGGGCACCCGCTCGCCCGCGTACGCCTCGGGCCGGGTGTAGTGCGGGCAGTCGAGCAGCCCGTTCACGAACGACTCCTGCGCCGCCGACGCCTCGCTCCCGAGCGCGCCCGGTAGCTGCCGCACGATCGCGTCGATCAGCACCATCGCCGCGAGCTCGCCACCGGTCAGCACGTAGTCGCCGACCGAGAGCTCCTCGTCCACGCAGCGCCGGATCAGGCGCTCGTCGACCGCCTCGTAGCGGCCGCACACCAGCACCAGCCGCGCGTGCCGGGCAAGCTCCACGACCTTCGCGTGGTCGAGCACCGCGCCTTGCGGCGAGAGCAGGATCACGCGCGCGGGCTGCTCCGGCATTCGCGCCTGCGCCGCCCGGATCGCTTTCTCGAGCGGCTCGGGCATCATCACCATCCCCGGTCCGCCGCCGTACGGCCGGTCATCCACGGTGCGGTGGTTGTCGGTCGTGAAATCCCGCGGATTCCACGTCGCGAAGCTCCACCGCCCGTCCTCCAGCGCGCGCCGCGTGATCCCGTAGTCCGCGACCCCCGCGAACATCTCCGGAAACAGCGTCACGCAGTCGAATTGGATCACCTACGACCGCCCAGTCGGTCGTTCACCAATCCAGTCCCCAATCCACCTCGATCCGGCGCGCCGGCAGATCGACCGCCCGGATCACCGTCGCGACGAACGGCAGCAGCCGCTCGCCCTTCGCCTCGCCGACCCGCAGCACGTCGTGCGGGCCGGTCGAGAACACGCCCGTCACCCGGCCGAGGTTCGCGCCCTGCGCGTTCACCACCTCGAGGCCGATCAGGTCGGCCCAGTAGTACTCGCCCGGCCCCGCCTCGGGCAGGGTGTCGCGCGGCACCGCGATCTCGCGTCCGCGCAGGCGGTCGGCCGCGTCACGGTCGCCGCACCCGGCCATTCGCGCCATCAGCCGCGCGCCGTGGAGCTGCTTCTCCGCGACCTCGACCTCGGTCCACTCGTCGGTCCGGCCGATCCACCAGCGGCCGCGTTCGGCGAGCGCGCCGGGTGATCCCGCGAAGGGCACGATCCTGACCCAGCCCTTTACGCCGTGGGGCGCGCCGATGCGCCCCATCACGATGAGGTTACTGGGCGGGGCTTGCCGGCTGGGCACGCGACTTGACGAGCCGCGCGACGGTCGGCGACAGCTTCGCGCCCTTGCCCTTCCAGTGGGCGAGCCGCCCGCCGTCGACGCGGAAGCTCTCGCGTCCGGCCGGGGCCTTCGGGTCGTAGAAGCCGATCCGCTCGATGAACCGCCCGGTGGTCGCGAAGCGCGCGTCGGCGGCCACGATGTTGTAGAACGGCCGGTGCTTGGCGCCGCCGCGGGCGAGGCGAATCACAACCATGGTGCGGACTCTCGGGGTGCCGAAAAGGGCGCGATTCTACGCGAGTTACGCCCTGATTGGCAAGGGAAAAGAAGAAGCGGCGGCGGGCTCAGCGCGGGCCCGGCACCAGGCCCTTCATCGCCCGCATCATCCGCGCGAGGCCGCCTTTCTGCATCTGCTTCATCATCTTCTGCATCTCGTCGAACTGCTTGAGCAGGCGGTTCACCTCCTGGACCGGGACGCCCGCGCCGGCGGCGATGCGGCGCTTGCGCGAGGCCTTGATGAGCTCCGGCTTCGCGCGCTCGGCCGGGGTCATCGAGTTGATGACGCCCTCGATGCGCGCGAGGGCGCGGCCGTCGGCGAGCTGCGGCGCGGCCTGCGCAGCCTGCGCGAGGTGCGCCGGAAGCTTGTCGACGAGCGACGCGAGCCCGCCCATCTTCTTCATCTGCTGCACCTGGGCCTTGAAGTCCTCGAGATCGAAGCCCTTGCCGCGCTTGAGCTTCGCGGCGAGCTTCTGCGCCTCGGCTTCGTCGACGCCGCGGCGCGCCTCCTCGACCAGCGACAGGATGTCGCCCATGCCGAGGATGCGCGCGGCCATGCGCTCGGGGTGGAACGGCTCGAGGCCGTCCAGCTTCTCGCTGACGCCGGCGAACTTGATCGGCCGGCCCGTGACCTGCCGCACCGACAGCGCCGCACCGCCGCGCGCGTCCCCGTCGAGCTTGGTGAGCACGATGCCGGTGAGCGGCAGCGCGGCGTTGAACGCCTTTGCGACGTTCACCGCGTCCTGACCCTGCATCGAATCGACGACGAACAGCGTCTCCGCGGGCTGGAGCGCGGCGGCCAGCGCGGCGATCTCCTCCATCATCGCCGCGTCGATCGCGAGCCGGCCGGCGGTGTCGACCAACAGCACGTCGTGATAGTGCGTCCGGGCGTGCTCGACCGCGGCGCGGGCGATCGCGACCGGCGTCTGGCCCACGGCCGAGGGGAACCAGTCGACGCCGACCTGCCCCGCGAGCGTCTCGAGCTGCTGGATCGCCGCCGGCCGGTAGACGTCGCAGGAGACCACGAGCGGCTTCTTGCGGGCAGTCTCCTTCAGGAGCTTCGCGAGCTTGCCCACGGTCGTCGTCTTGCCGGAGCCCTGGAGGCCCGCCATCAGGATCACCGCCGGCGGCGCGACGGCGAGGTTCAGCGGCTCGGCCGCGCCGCCCATGAGCTGCGCGAGCTCGCGGTGCACGACGCCCACGAGCGCCTGACCCGGCGTGAGGCTGCCGATCACTTCCTCGCCGAGCGCCTTTTCCTTGACGCGGGCGACGAACTCCTTCACCACCGGCAGCGCGACGTCGGCCTCGAGCAGCGCCATCCGCACCTCGCGCAGCGCGTCCGCGACGTTGGCTTCGGTGAGCCGCGCTTCGCCGCGGATCTGCTTTGCGACGCGCGCGAGACGTTGCGTGAGGTGGTCGAGCATCTGGCTGGTGTCGGGAATCGTCGGCCACGGACCGACGCGGCGCGCGGTGCGAGGTGCCTCAATGCTGGGATAATCGGCGCGCGATGTCGCCTATTCTACTTCACGTCGTCGCGGCCTTTCTCTATGCGGCGCTCGCGGTGCATTTCTGGCGCACGCGCTGGCGCTCGCCCGCGCCGCAGGCGGCCGGGATCTCGCGCTGGGAACGGGCCGCGATCCTGGCGCCGTTCGCGCTCCACACGTGGCTCCTCTATCAGGAGCTCTTCGCGGCGCCGGGCCTGCGGTTCGGTTTCGGCCAGGCGCTGTCGGTGACCCTCTGGAGCGCGGTGCTGATCTACTGGGTCGAGAGCCTGTACGTGAATCTCGAAGGCATGCAGGCGCTCGTCCTGCCGATCGCCGCGGTGTGCGTGCTGCTTCCCGCGGCGTTCCCCGGCCTGGCCTCGCCGCCGTACGCGTCGAGCCTGGGATTCCGCGCGCACCTGCTGCTCGCGATGCTCGCCTACAGCCTGTTCACGGTCGCCGCGCTGCACGCGCTGCTGATGGCCCTGCTCGAGCGCCAGCTGCACGGCCGGCGCCGGGACGGCGGCGCGGCGCCGGCCGCGTCCGGCCAGGGCGGCGGGCCGCTCGCCGGGCCGCTCGCAAGCCTGCCGCCGCTGCTCACGCTCGAGCGGCTGCTCTTCCGCATACTCGCGGCCGGATTCGTGCTCCTCACGGCCACGCTCGCGACCGGCGCGCTGTTCTCCGAGGAGCTGTTCGGCAAGGCATTGCGGTTCAACCACAAGACGCTGTTCGCGCTGCTGTCGTGGCTCATCTTCGGCGCGCTGCTGGTCGGCCGCTGGCGCTACGGCTGGCGCGGGCGCCGGGCGCTGCGCTGGACGCTCGCGGGCTTCGTCGCCCTGCTCCTCGCGTACGTCGGCAGCCGCTTCGTCCTGGAGGTGGTTCTCGGGCGCAGCCTGGCCTGACAGCCGGCGCCGCCCGCCGCCGCTATACTTTCGCCTTCCCCGACTTCCCCGCCCCGGCTTGGACATACCGTTGAAGTGGCAGCTCACCGCGCTCGCGGTGCTGCTCGTCATCTCGGCGTTCTTCTCGATCGCCGAGACCAGCATGATGGCGCTCAACCGCTATCGCCTGCGGGCGATGGCCCGGCTCGGCAATCGCGCGGCGCAGCGGACCGCGGCGCTCCTCGCGCGGACCGACCGGCTCCTCGGCGTGATCCTCCTCGGCAACAACCTGGTGAACAGCGCCGCGTCGGTGCTGACGGGCGTGATCGCCATCGAGCTGCTCGGCCAGAACGAGGTGGCGCTCGCGCTCGCCACCGGGGTGATCACCTTCCTGATCGTCGTGTTCTCCGAGATCACGCCGAAGGTGATCGGCGCGACGTTCCCGGAGAAGATCGCGCTGCCGCTGTCCTACGTCCTCGGGCCGCTGCTCAAGCTGCTGTATCCCGTGGTCTGGTTCGTGAACCTGTTCTCCTCCGCGGTCCTCTGGCTGCTGCGCGTGAAGCCCGGCGCCGCCGGCGAGCCGCAGCGGCTGACGCAGGAGGAGCTGCGCTCGCTCGTGCTCGAGCACAGCCACATCATCCCGAAGAAGCACGCCTCGATCCTCGTCAACCTCTTCGATCTGGACCGCATCACCGTCGAGGACGTGATGACGCCGCGGGCGCAGGTCGAGGCGCTCGACCTCGACGCACCGGAGGAGGAGCTGGTCGGCCAGATCGCGACGAGCTACCACACCCGCCTGCCGGTGTACCGCGGCGAGCTCGGCAACGTCGTCGGCATCCTGCACATCCGTCGGGTGGTGTCGCTGCTGCGCGACGGCAAGCTCGACAAGCGCGCGCTCGAGGAGCAGCTCGCCGACCCCTACTACGTCCCGGCCGAGACCCCCGCGCTCACCCAGCTCCAGTACTTCCAGGAGGCGCGACAGCGGCTCGCGCTCGTGGTCGACGAGTACGGCGAGCTGCAGGGGCTCCTCACGCTCGAGGACATCATCGAGGAGATCATCGGCGAGTTCACGACCACCGCGCCGATGAAGGCCGCGGGTTACGTCTGGGACGAGCAGGGCAGCGCGCTGGTCGAGGGCGCCTCCAGCCTGCGGGAGCTGAACCGCAAGCTCGGCCTGGACCTGCCGCTCGACGGGCCGAAGACCCTGAACGGGCTCATCCTCGAGCACCTGCAGGACATCCCGGAGGGCGGGGTCAGCGTCAAGATCAACGGGGTGCCGATGGAGATCGTGCAGACCCAGGACCGCGTCGTGAAGACGGTGCGGCTCTTCAAGCCGGTGCCGGAGCCGGCCGAAACGGCCGCTTAGCCCGGTCCGCAAGGGGTGCCGTCTCCAGGCCCCCAACTATCCGAAATGCGGCGTGAACTCATGGTGTTAGATGTGATACTTTAGGCTTTACAGGCCCCTGACCCCGGGGCATGATCAGGCTCCCAATCGGGCGCCGCCCGGGCCCCAAGCCCGGCGCGAGGCCCTCCGAGGAGCCGGCGGGAACGAAAAGCGCGATGGCGGTCAACCCAAGCTACGGCAGCGGCACCATGAGCGGCCTCGCGCGCGCGCTCATCCAGCACGGCCGGCTGCCGCAGAACATCGCCGAGGAGCTGTCGGTGCAGGCCCGGAACAACGGCACCGGGTTCATCGAGCAGCTCGTCGCGAAGGGGCGGATGTCCACCGTCGACGTCGCCCAGTTCGCCTCGCAGATCTTCGGCCTGCCGCTGCTCGACCTCGACGCCCTCGACCCCGCCGGCCTGCCCCTCGAGCTCGTCGACCGGAAGCTGATGCGCGAGCGGCGCGTGCTGCCGCTGCGCAAGCGCGGCAACCGGCTCGCGGTCGCGGTGTCCGACCCCTCGCACACCCAGGTCCTCGACGAGGTGAAGTTCCAGACCTCGATGTCGATCGACGCGATCGTCGTCGAGGACGACAAGCTGCGCGCCCTCCTCAGCCGGGTCACCGAGCGCGCGGACGTGTCGCTCAAGCAGCTGGTCGACGAGGACCTGGCGGTCGAGTTCGGCGACGAGGAGGCGGCAGCCGCGAACCTGGATGCGGCCGCGACGCGAGGTCGACGACGCGCCGGTCGTCAAGTTCATCCAGAAGGTGATGATCGATGCCATCAGCGATGGCGCGTCCGACATCCACTTCGAGCCCTACGAGCGCTACTACCGCATCCGCTTTCGCATCGACGGCGAGCTGCGCGAGATCACGCAGCCGCCGCTGGTGCTGAAGGAGAAGATCGCCTCGCGCCTGAAGGTGATCTCGAAGCTCGACATCTCCGAGAAGCGCGTGCCGCAGGACGGGCGGTTCAAGCTCATGCTGTCGAAGGACCGCGCGATCGACTTCCGCGTCTCGACGCTGCCGACGCTGCACGGCGAGAAGCTGGTGCTGCGGATCCTGGACTCGTCGGCCGCCAGCCTCAACATCGACGCCCTCGGCTACGAGCCGGAGCAGAAGGAGGCGATGCTCGCAGCGATCGGACGCCCCTACGGGATGATCCTCGCGACCGGGCCCACGGGCAGCGGCAAGACGGTCTCGCTGTACACCTGCCTCAACCTGCTCAACCGCCCGGGGACGAACATCTCGACCGCCGAGGATCCGGCGGAGATCAACCTGTCCGGGGTCAACCAGGTCAACGTCAACGAGAAGGCCGGGCTCACGTTCGCGAGCGCGATGCGCGCGTTCCTCCGCCAGGACCCGGACGTAATCATGGTCGGCGAGATCCGCGACCTCGAGACCGCCGAGATCGCGGTCAAGGCGGCGCAGACCGGTCACCTGGTGCTGTCGACGCTGCACACCAATGACGCGCCGACCACCCTCACGCGGCTCGTGAACATGGGCATCCCGGCGTTCAACGTCGCCTCGAGCGTGATCCTCATCACGGCGCAGCGCCTGGCACGCCGGCTGTGCAGCTGCAAGAAGCCCGAGGACATCCCGGTCGAGGCGCTCATCGACGCCGGCTTCGCCGACGACGAGCTCGACGGGACGTGGCGGCCGTTCGGCCCCACGGGCTGCGAGCGGTGCAAGGGCTCCGGCTACAAGGGCCGGGTCGGCGTCTATCAGGTCATGCCGATCTCGGACGAGATGCGGCGGCTCATCATGCGCGGCGGCAACGCGCTCGAGATCGCGCGACCAGGCGCGGCTCGAAGGCATCCGCGACTTGCGGCAGTCCGGGCTGCTGAAGGTGAGGCAGGGCATCACCTCGCTCGAAGAGGTGATGGCGGTGACCAACGAGTGATTCAGTGACCGCCGGCGCGGCCGGCGGCGAGGAAGCGAGGGTAAGCGATGGCGACTGCAACGGGTGTGCTTCGGCGCGATGCGGTGAAGGAGCGGATCTTCGTCTGGGAAGGCCGCGACCGAACCGGCAAGAAGATCAAGGGCGAGATGCGCGCCGGCGGCGAGGCGGTCGTCAACGCGACGCTGCGCCGCCAGGGGATCAACGTCACCAAGGTCCGCAAGCAGCGGCTCGGCGGCGGGAAGCGGGTCACCGATAAGGACATCGCGCTCTTCACGCGCCAGATGGCGACGATGATGAAAGCCGGCGTGCCGCTGCTGCAGGCCTTCGACATCGTCGGCAAGGGGCACTCGAACACGCGGGTGACCAAGCTCCTGATGGACATCAAGGCCGACGTGGAGACCGGCTCGTCGCTCGCGGCCGCGTTCCGCAAGCATCCGCTGCACTTCGACGCGCTGTACTGCAACCTGGTCCAGGCGGGCGAGCAGGCCGGCATTCTCGAAGCCCTCCTCGACCGGCTCGCGACCTACAAGGAGAAGATCCTCGCGATCAAGTCGAAGATCAAGGCGGCGCTGTTCTACCCGGTCGCGGTGATCGTGGTCGCGTTCGTCATCACCGCGGTCATCATGATCTTCGTGATCCCGGCGTTCAAGGGCGTCTTCAAGAGCTTCGGCGCCGACCTCCCGGCGCCGACGCTGGTCGTCATCGGGATGTCGGACTTCTTCGTCGAGTACTGGTATCTCATCTTCGGCATCATCCTCGGCGGTCTGTACGGCTTCTTCGAGCTGTGGAAGCGCTCGCAGGCGGTGCAGATCTACATGGACCGGCTCATGCTCAAGATGCCGATCTTCGGCGAGATCGTCAGGAAGTCCGTGATCGCGCGCTGGACGCGGACGCTGTCGACGATGTTCGCCGCCGGCGTGCCGCTCGTCGAAGCGCTCGACTCGGTGGGCGGCGCCTCGGGCAACTACGTGTACCTGCTCGCCACCAAGGGGATCCAGCAGGAGGTGAGCACCGGCACGAGCCTCACCGCGGCGATGCAAAACGCCCTGGTGTTCCCGAACATGGTCGTGCAGATGACCTCCATCGGCGAGGAGTCGGGCTCGCTCGACGGGATGCTGAGCAAGGTCGCCGACTTCTACGAGCAGGAGGTGGACGACGCGGTCGAGGCGTTGTCCTCCCTGATGGAGCCGATCATCATGGTCGTGCTCGGCGTGCTGATCGGCGGGATGGTGGTCGCGATGTACCTGCCGATCTTCAAGCTCGGCGCGGTAGTGTAAGACGGGCAAGGCGGGCAAGGCGGCCGGCCACCGACGCGCCACCCCAGGGGGCTACGGGCCGGAGTCCGCGCCTGTAGCCCTTTGCTGACGCCCTGATGGGTTTCACAGAGCTCCTCGCGCAGCCGCCGGTGTTCGTGACCGCGGCGGCGCTCGCGGGGCTCGCGATCGGCAGCTTTCTCAACGTCGTGATCCACCGCCTGCCGAAGATGATGGAGCGCGAGTGGCAGGCCGAGTGCGCGGCGGCGCGCGGCGAGGTGCTGCCCGCGGCGCCGCGGTACGACCTCGTGACGCCACGCTCGGCGTGTCCGGACTGCGGGCATCGGATTGCCGCGCTCGAGAACGTGCCGGTGCTCTCCTACCTGTGGCTGCGGGGCAAGTGCGCGGCCTGCGGGGCTGCGATCGGGGCCCGCTACCCGGTCGTCGAGGTGGTGACCGCAGTCCTCACCGCCTACTGCGCGTGGCACTTCGGGTTCGGTCTCGCCGCGTTCGGGGCGATGCTGTTCGCGTGGTGCATGATCGCCCTCACCTTCATCGACATCGACACCCAGCTCCTCCCCGACTCGATCACGCTGCCGCTGCTGTGGACGGGCCTGCTCCTCAACCTGCGGGGCACTTTCGTCGATCTCCAGTCCGCGGTGATCGGCGCGGCCGCCGGCTATCTGATCCTGTGGTCCGTGTACTGGGTGTTCAAGCTCGCGACCGGCAAGGAAGGCATGGGGTTCGGCGACTTCAAGCTCCTGGCCGCGATCGGCGCCTGGCTCGGCTGGAAGATGCTCCCGCTCGTGATCCTCGCCTCGTCGCTCGTCGGCGCCGTCGTCGGCATCGTGCTGATCGCGCTCGCGCGCCGCGGGCGCGAGGTGCCGATCCCCTTCGGACCGTACCTCGCCGGCGCGGGCCTGATTGCGCTGCTCTGGGGGCAGGAGCTGGTCGACCGGTATCTCGCGCAGCTTGCGTGAACCCTGCGGGCGGCGGCGCGAGCCGCCGTCACACCCCACCCGATGGCAGCGGCCCTGGCGACTGGACGAGGAACCAACCGGCGGCTGACCGTCTGCCTCACCGGCGGGATCGGCAGCGGCAAGTCGAGCGTCGCGCGCCTCTTCGAAGAGCGCGGCATCGAAGTCATCGACGCCGATGCGCTCGCCCACGACCTGACGCGACCCGGCGGCGCGGCGATTCCCCGTCTGGTGGATGCGTTCGGCGTGGAGGCGCTCGACGCGACCGGCGCCCTGGACCGCGCGCGGATGCGGCGCATCGCGTTCGGCGACGCGGCGGCGCGCGCGCGCCTCGAGTCGATCCTCCACCCGCTCATCCGCGCCGCAAGCGTGCGCCGCGCGGCCGGGGCGACGAGCCCGTACGTGATGCTGATGATCCCGCTGCTCGTCGAGTCGGGGAGGCCGCAGCGACGGTGCGATCGCGTCCTGGTCGTCGACTGCCCGGAGGAGGAGCAGGTCCGCCGGGTCATGGTGCGCAGCAACCTGTCGCGTGACGAAGTGCACGCGATCATCGCCAGTCAAGCGGGTCGCGCGTCGCGCCTCGAGCACGCCGACGACATGATCGACAACGGCGGCGAGCCGTCGCGGCTCGCACCGCAGGTCGACGCGCTCCACCAGCGCTACCTGGCGCTCGCCGCGCGTGCGTCGTTCGCCACACCACCGGCGCGACGCCGTGTTGTCACGCCTAAGGTTATCCGTCAGAATCGGCGCCGGCTTCCCCCGCGCTAGCCTAGAGTGATCACGTACGAGTATCCGCTGGTCGAGCGCATCCGGACGCTGCTTCGGCTCGAGGATCTGTTCGATCGCGCCCAGTTCTTCGTTGCGCGGACCGAAGCCGCCGAGCACCATGCGGCGCTCCTTACGCTGTTCGAGATCCTCGAGGTGACCGGCCGGGCCGATCTCAAGTCGGACCTGCTGCAGGAGCTCGAGCGCCAGAAGCAGGTGATGTTCTCGTTCCGCGCCAACCCCGAGATCGACCAGCAGGTGCTCGGGGGCGTCGTCCGCGACATCGAGCAGGCGCACTCCGACCTGCACAAGACGATCGGCAAGATCGGCCAGCACCTGCGCGAGAACGACTGGCTGATGGCGATCAAGCAGCGTACCGGCATCCCCGGCGGCGCCTGCGAGTTCGACCTGCCGTCGTATCACCACTGGCTGAACCGCGAGCCGGAGGGGCGGCTCGCCGACCTGGGCAACTGGCTCGGCCCGATGCTGCCGATCCGCGACGGCGCGGCCCTCGTCCTCAAGCTGCTGCGCGAGAGCGGGAAGCCGGCGCGGCTCACCGCACCGCAGGGCACCTTCCAGCAGATGCTCGGCGGGCGCACCGCGCAGATGGTCCGGATCCGGGTGCCGCGCGCCGCCGACTGCGTGCCGGAGATCAGCGCCAACCGCTATGCGCTGAACATCCGGTTCGTGACCGCCGGCGCGGAGCCGCGGCCGCGCACGGTCGAGCGCGACATCGACTTCGAGCTGACCTTCTGCAACCTGTGAGCGCGCCGGGCCGCCCCAAGCGCGAACCCCGAGCGCGGTGTTGCGCGAGGGTAGTCCAGTGAGCGCGCCGGGCCGCCCCAAGCGCGAACCCCGAGCGCGGAGCGCGAGGGTAGTCCAATGAGCCCGCCGGCCCGGACCGTCAGCTGCCCGCGCTGCGGCGCCCGGGTCCCTTGGGTGCCGGAGAGCAGATTCCGGCCGTTCTGCTCCGAGCGCTGCCGGATGGTCGACCTCGGCGCCTGGGCCACCGAGCAGTATCGCGTCGGGGCCGAGCCGGAGCGCGAAGGGTCGGCGGAAACGCGCGACAACGAAGACGTCTAGTTGCGGTGCGCTAGCAGCCCCAGGCGCCGCGGATCATCGCCACGCCGTGCGCGCCGTACGTCCAGGCGCGCTCAAGGTCCCCGGGCGCGAGTCCGCCGATCGCGAAGACCGGAATCGCAGCGTCGTGCGCGATCCGCTCGAAGCCCTCCCAACCGAGCGGCGGGGCGCCGGAATGAGTCGGCGTGGGATGGACCGGTCCGAGGACGGCGAGATCGACGCCGAGCCGCTCGGCCCGCCGCAGCTCCGCGATTCCGTGCACCGACGCCCCGACCCAGTCGAACGCGGGCCGCGCGTCGATCGCGGCGAGCCGCGCCGCAGTGAGGTGAACACCGTCGGCGCCGACATCCTTCGCTAGCGCCTCGTCGGCGTTCACGAGCACGATCCCGCCTGCCTCGCGCACCATGCTTACGACCGTCCCGGCGAGCCGCGCGAGACGCTCCCTGGGCATGGTCTTCTCGCGGAGTTGCAGCAGCCGCAGCCCGTCGGCGAGCCGCTGCCGGAGCACGGTGACGAAGGCCTCGTCGCCCACTTCAGTCGCGTTCGAGAGGGCGTACTCGGTGGGCAGCGCCAGCGCGCGCAGCACCGGCTCGTTCGCCGGCAGCATCGGCGCCACGGTGATCGCCTCGATCCGCTGCCAGGAGAACGCCTGGCCCTCGCGGCCGTGCGGATCGCCGTTCCAGCGACGGACGCGAAAGAAGTGCAGGCGCACCGTGCCGTGGGGATAGGTGTAGACGCGCGTGATCCAGGGCGTCGCAGCTTCGAGGTCGAGGCCGAGCTCCTCGTGCAGCTCGCGCGCGAGCGCGCGCGCCGCCGGTTCGCCGGACTCGAGCTTGCCGCCGGGGAACTCCCAGTAGCCGCCGTAAATCTTGCCGGCCGGCCGCTGCGTCAGGAGGAAGCTTCCGTCCGGGCGCAGGCACACGGCGGCGGCGACGTCGATGACCGTCTCGCCCTTCACCCCTTGGCCTTGCGGCCGGCGAAGTCGCGCGCGAACTGCCACGCGACCCGGCCGCTGCGCGAGCCCCGCGCGAGCGCCCACTGCAACGCTTCCGTGCGGGCGTGCTCGACGTCCTCGGGTACGCAACCCATCTCCCGCAGCCAATGCCCGACGATCTCGAGGTAGCCGTCCTGGTCGAAGGGGTAGAACGACACCCACAGCCCGAACCGCTCGGAGAGCGAGATCTTCTCCTCGGAGCTCTCGCCCGGGTGGATCTCCTCGCCCATGCGGTGGTACTCGAGGTTCTCCTGCATGAACTCGGGCATCAGGTGCCGGCGGTTGGACGTGGCGTAGATCAGCACGTTGTCCGAGGCGGCGGCGATCGACCCGTCGAGCGCGACCTTGAGCGCCTTGTAGCCGGCCTCGGAGGCCTCGAACGACAGGTCGTCGCAGAAGATCACGAACCGCTCGGGCCGCTCGCCGACGACGTCGACGAGGTCGGGCAGGTCGACGAGGTCGAGCTTGTCGACCTCGATCAGGCGCAGCCCCTCGCGATGAAAGCGGTTGAGCAGCGCCTTCACGAGCGAGCTCTTGCCGGTGCCGCGGGCGCCGGTGAGCAGGACGTTGTTCGCGGGACGGCCGGCGACGAACTGCCGGGTGTTGCGCTCGACGAGCGCCTTCTGGCGGTCGACACCGTGCAGATCCGCGAGCCGGATCGTGTGCGGGTGCGCGACGCGGACGATCCGGCCGCGGCCGTCGCGCTTGCGCCAGCGAAAGGCGACGCCGGAGCTCCAGTCGACCGGCGGGGAGGCCGGGGGGAACATCGGCTCGAGCCGGTCGATGAGCCCGTCGATCCGGCGCAGCACCCGGTCGAGCGCGTCGCGGTGGCCCGCCGTGCCGTCCGTGCCGCGCCTACGTCCGGTATTCCGCGTTGATCTTGACGTAGTCATACGAGAAGTCGCAGGTCCAAACGGTCGTCCCGGCGGTCCCCCGGCCGAGCTCGACGCGCACGTCGATCTCGGCCGGGCGCATGACGCGCGCACCGTCCTCTTCGCGATAGCCGGCGGCGCGGCCGCCGCGCTCGATGACCTTGACGTCGCCGAGCCACAGGTCGACCCGCGCGACGTCGAGCGCCGCGAGGCCGGCGTTGCCGATCGCCACGAGCAGCCGCCCGAGGTTCGGGTCCGAAGCGAAGAACGCGGTCTTCACGAGCGGCGAATGCGCGATCGCCTTGGCGACCCGCACCGCCTCGGGCTCGGAGGCCGCACCCGCGACGCGGATCGTGATGAACTTGGTTGCGCCTTCGCCGTCGCGCGCGATCGCCTGCGCCAGCGCCTGCGCCACCTCGACGACTGCCCGCCGCAGCGCGGCGTAGCCGGCGTCGTCGACGCCCGAGATCGCGCGGTTTCCGGCCTTGGCCGTCGCGATCAGCACGAACGAGTCGTTGGTGGACGTGTCGCCGTCCACCGTGACGCGGTGGAACGAAGCCTCCGCGGCGTCGCGGACCAGCCGGTCGAGCGCGTCCTGCGACACCGCGCAGTCGGTCGCGATGTAGGCGAGCATCGTCGCCATGTCCGGCTGCAGCATGCCGACGCCCTTCGCCATTCCGGTCACGGCGACGCGCCGGCCGTCGATCTCCGCGGCGCGCGACGCCGCCTTGGCGACGGTGTCGGTCGTCATGATCGCCGCCGCCGCGTCCGCCCAGTTCGCGGCGCCGAGCGCGGCAACGCACTGCGGCAACGCCGCTTCGATCCGCTCGACCGGGAGCGGCTCGAGGATGACCCCCGTCGAGAACGGTAGCACCTCGTCCGGGGCGCACCCGAGCGCACGCGCGACCGCCTCGCAGGTCCGTTCGGCGGCCCGCACCCCGGCCTCGCCCGTGCCGCAGTTCGCGTTGCCGGCGTTGGTGACGAGCGCGCGGGTCGCACCGCCGGCGGCCAGGCGTCGCCGACAGACCTGCACCGGCGCGGCGGCGAAGCTGTTCTGGGTGAACACGGCGGCGACGCGGCTCCCGGCCGCGAGCCGGATGAGCATGAGGTCGCGCCGGCCGCGCTTGCGGATCCCGGCCTCGGCCGACCCCAGCTCGACGCCGGCGACGGCCAGGAGCTTGGCCGGATCAGGCGGATCGAGATTGACGGCCATGCAAAGGCGGTCTCGCGGTGACCGCGCTTTTCAGGACAGGCGCCCGTGGCAGTGCTTGTACTTCTTCCCCGAGCCGCACGGGCACGGCTCGTTTCGCCCCACCTTGCCGATCTGGCGCACGAAGGGTGCGGGCTTGCGCAGCGGCGCGGCTTCGCCCTCGGCTTCCGCCTCCGCACCGGCCCCGACGAGCGCCTCCTCGTAGGCCGGGTGCTGGTACTGCACGTTCTGCGGCACGCGCGCCTGCTCCTGCTCGACCTGCCGCACCTGCTCCGGCGTGGCGAGCGCGATGTGCGTCAGAAAGTAGGTGACCTGGCGCTTGACCGCCTCGAGCATCTCCCCGAACAGCTCGAAGGCTTCCCGCTTGTACTCCTGCTTCGGGTTCTTCTGCGCGTAGCCGCGCAAATGGATGCCCTGGCGCAGGTGGTCGAGCGCGCCCAGGTGCTCGCGCCAGTGCTGGTCCAGCACCTCGAGCAGCACCCGGCGCTCGGCGTAGCGCAGCGAGTCCGGCGGCGCGTGCGCGAACCGTCGCGTGTACTCGGTGTCGGTCGCGCTGATCAGCCGCTGGAGCAGGCCGTCCTCGTCGAGGTTGGGCTCGTCGGCAAGCCACTGCCTGACGTGGGCATGGACGTTCAACTCGCTGTGGAAGGCCGCCTCGAGCGCCGGCAGGTCCCACTGCTCCTCCACGCTCTCCGGCGGGACGTGGGTTCGGAAGAGATCGGTGACCACGCCGTCGCGGAGGCTCTTGACCATCTCCGTGACGCCCTCGTCCTCGAGGATCTGGTTGCGCAGCTCATAGACGTTCTTGCGCTGGTCGTTGGCGACGTTGTCGTACTCGAGCAGCTGCTTCCGGATGTCGAAGTTGTGCGCCTCGACCTTGCGCTGCGCGCTCTCGATCGAGCGGGTGACGAGGGTGTGCTCGATCGGCTCGCCCTCGGGCATCTTCAGCCGCTCCATGATGCCCTTGATCCGCTCGCCGGCGAAGATCCGGAGCAGCGGATCCTCGAGCGAGAGGTAGAAGCGCGACGACCCCGGGTCGCCCTGGCGCCCCGAGCGGCCGCGCAGCTGGTTGTCGATGCGCCGGGACTCGTGACGCTCGGTGCCGATGATGTGGAGTCCGCCGGCGTCGACCACCTGCTGGTGGAGCTTGCGCCACTCCTCGCGCAGGGGCGCGATGCGCGCCGCTTTCTCCGCGTCGGTGAGCGACGGATCGGCCCGCACGACGTCCACCTGCTTCTCGACGTTGCCGCCGAGCACGATGTCGGTGCCGCGGCCGGCCATGTTCGTGGCGATGGTGACCACCTTTGGTCGGCCGGCGTCCACGATGATCTGCGCCTCCTGCGCGTGCTGCTTCGCGTTCAGCACCTGGTGCGCGAACCCGTCCTTCTGCAGCATCCGCGAGAGCTTCTCGGAGTTCTCGATGGAGGTCGTGCCGACGAGCACCGGCTGCCCCCGGGCGTGGCACGCCTTGATGTCGGCGAGCACCGCCTCGTACTTCTCCTGCTCGGTCTTGTACACCTGGTCGAGCCGGTCCTCGCGGATCATGTCCATGTGGGTCGGAATCACCACGACCTCGAGGTTGTAGATCTCCTGGAACTCGTAGGCCTCGGTGTCGGCGGTTCCGGTCATGCCCGCGAGCTTCTGGTACAGCCGGAAGTAGTTCTGGAAGGTGATCGACGCGAGCGTCTGGTTCTCGCTCTGGATGCCGACCCGCTCCTTCGCCTCGATCGCCTGGTGCAGGCCGTCCGACCAGCGCCGGCCGGGCATCAGCCGGCCGGTGAACTCGTCGACGATGATGACCTCGTCGTTCTGCACGACATAGTGGCGGTCGCGCGCGTACAGGTTGTGCGCACGCAGCGCCTGGTAGAGATGATGGTTCAGGTTGACGTGGGCCGGCTCGTAGAGGCTCGCCCCGTCGGGGAGCAGGCCGCCGCGCGCGAGGAAGGCCTCGGCGTTCTCGTGGCCCGCCTCGGACAGCAGCACGGTGTGGTTCTTCTCGTCGACGTAGAAGTCGCCCGCGCCGTCGGGCGTCGGCTGGCGCTTCAGGAGCGGCGCGACCTGGTCCATCTTGACGTACACGTCGGTCCGGTCCTCGGCCTGGCCGGAGATGATGAGCGGCGTGCGCGCCTCGTCGATCAGGATCGAGTCGACCTCGTCGACGATCGCGAACTGGAGGCGGCGCTGGAACCGGTCCTCGACGCGCATCGCCATGTTGTCGCGCAGGTAGTCGAAGCCGAACTCGTTGTTGGTGCCGTAGGTGATGTCGGCGGCGTAGGCGGCGTGCTTCTCCTCGTGCGGCATCTGCGACAGGATCGTCCCGACGGTCATCCCGAGGAAGCCGTAGATCTTCCCCATCCAGACGGCATCGCGGCTGGCGAGGTAGTCGTTGACGGTCACAATGTGGACGCCGCGCCCGGCCAGCGCGTTGAGGTATGCGGGCAGCGTCGCAACCAAAGTCTTGCCTTCGCCGGTGCGCATCTCGGCGATCTTCCCGTCGTGGAGCACCATGCCGCCGATGAGCTGCACGTCGAAGTGGCGCATCTCCAGCGTGCGCTTCGACGCCTCACGCACCACCGCGAACGCCTCCGGCAGCAGATCGTCGAGCGTCTCGCCCTTGGCGAACCGGTCCCTGAGCTCGGGCGTCTTGGCCGCGAGCGCCTCGTTCGAGAGCGCGGCGATCTCGCCCTCGAGCGCGTTGATGCGCGTGACGGTCTTGGCGTAGTGCTTGAGCAGGCGATCGTTGCGGCTGCCAAAGATCGCCCTGAGAAGGCGGGGAATCATCGCGTGGAGAGCGGGGTGCGGCGAAAAACGGCTAGTTTATCATCGAACTAGCGCGATTCCCGCGACGCACGGGTGAGCGCGTGACCGGCGCCACGCGGCGCCGGCCGGCCTGGGTAGGCTAACGCTTGCTGGCCGCGACGTTCGTCCGGGCGAACAGGAACCGGGCCGGGTTCTGCGCCGCGCCCTTGACGCGCACTTCGAAGTGCAGATGCGGCCCGGTCGAGCGACCGGTGCTGCCGACCTCGGCGACCTTCTCGCCACGTTTGACGAGTTGCCCGGGCTTGACGAGCACCTTCGAGGCATGGGCGTAGCGGGTCACTAGGTCCCCGCCGTGGTCGATCTCGATCATGTTGCCGTAGGCCGCCTGGAACTCCGCGGTGATGACCACGCCCGCCGCGGCGGCATGGATCGGGGTGCCCGGCGCGGCGATGAAGTCGATGCCTTCGTGCATCGCCATCTGGCCGGTGATCGGGTCGATCCGCCAGCCGAAGCCCGAGGCGTTCCAGGTGCCCATCTCGACCGGCAGCGCGGTCGGGATGAAGGTGTTCCGCAGGTGCGCGTTGAAGAGCTGGGACTCGAGGACGTCGTAGTAGTCGCTGCGCGTCTCCATCTGCAGCGCGAGGGAGTCGAGCTGGCGGCTGAACTCGCCGAGCGACAGGTCGCGGGGCATGAGGGCGGTCGGCATCGCGCCCCCGCGGGCCGGGACCTCGCCGAAGCGGAAGTCGCTCGGCCGGATTCCCGCGGCCGACGAGAGCCGCTCGCCGAGCGCGTCGAGGCGCATCAGGTTCGCCTGCATCTCGCCGAGCTTCACCGCCATCGCGTTCAGGTTCTGGCGCAGGAAATCGTCGGCCCGCCGGGTTTCGTCGAGCTCGGCCGAGCGCACGAGCGACTGCAGCAGCGGCAGGTTGAGGTCGGCGGCGTGCCGGACCCCGGCGTAGGAAATGAAGAACGCCAGCGCGACGACGCCGGCGCACATTGCCAGCCCCCCGAGCACCAGGTGCCGGAAGGAGAACTCCAGCGACCGGGCCTTGGCCAGCCGGTCGGATACCACAATAATATGCACGCGCCCCCCTCGGGTCCCCTTTTCATGCAGGCCAAGCGGCTCGGCGAATACCTGGATCGTGGTGATGGCACCAACCGGCTGGTGCCCCAGGCCACCTTGCTCCTCGCAATCCGGCAGCAACTCTCCGAAGCGCTGCCGGATAACCTGTGGCGATCGTGCGTGATCGCCAACTACAAGCAGGGAGTCGTTGTTGTTGTCGCTGGAACCAACGCCACTGCGGCGAAGCTCCGACACTTAGAACCCAGGATCCTCGCGGTTCTGGGCAAGCGTGGTCTGAAAGCTACCGGAATCAAAGTCGACGTGCAACCCACCCGGAGCTTCGCAGTGCAAGTCCCTGAGAAAAAAGCCCTCCTTCTCTCGGCCGGCGCCCGGGCCGCGCTCGCGCAACTGGGCCTTCGGCTGCCCGACGGTCGGCTGCAACGCGCGATCAGGGCCCTGGCATCCCGCGGCGACTAGTCCCCTGCCAACTTTGTCGCGCCGGGTCGCCCCCCGGGTCGCATTATGCCATCAGCATAGCACGTCCGGGGCCGTCGGGGGGGCGGCCCGGACTAGAGCACGGCGAGCCGCTCCAGGGCGACCAGCGCGAGCACCACCCCCGCGAATATCAGCCCGTACTTGAGGACCTGCCAGGCGAAACGCAGGAACCGTCGATCCCGGCTGAAGAGGAAGGCGGCGAGCGAGGCGCCGATCACTATGACGGCGACGTAGGCAACGATCCGGAGGACGACCAGCACGGTGAGCGGGGCCTGAGGCGATGCGAGCCGCCTCGGGCTGGCTAGGCCCGTTAGGGCTCAGGTCGCCAGCGCGAACGCCTTCGCGAGGCCGGCGGGCGCCTCTTCGGCCCGCTCAAAGCTCACCAGCTCCCACGCGTCCGCCTGGTCGAGCGTCGCGCGCAGGAGCTGGTTGTTCAGCGCGTGGCCCGATTTGTGGGCCGAGAACTCCCCGATCAGCGGGTGGCCCACGAGGTAGAGGTCGCCGATCGCATCGAGAACCTTGTGCTTCACGAACTCGTCCGCGTAGCGCAGACCGTCGGTGTTCAGCACCCGGTACTCGTCGAGCACCACGGCGTTGTCGAGGCTGCCGCCGAGCGCGAGCCCGGCGTCGCGCATCGCCTCGACGTCCTGGACGAACCCGAAGGTCCGGGCGCGCGCCACCTCCTTGGTGTAGGAAACCTCGGCGAAATCGATGGTGAGCGACTGGCTCGTCCGCTCGAACACCGGGTGATCGAAGACGATCGAGAACGAGACCCGGAAGCCGTCGTAGGGCTCGAAGCGCGCCCACTTGTCGCCGTCGCGCACTTCGACCGGACGGCGGATGCGGAAAAAGCGCTTCGGCGCCCGCTGCTCCGCGATGCCGGCCGACTGCAGCAGGTAGACGAACGGCCCGGCGCTGCCGTCCATGATCGGCACTTCCGGTCCGGTGAGGTCGACGTAGAGGTTGTCGATTCCGAGGCCCGCGAGCGCCGACATGAGGTGCTCGACGGTCGCCACTTTCGCGCCTTGCCCCTCGACCGCGCTGCACAGCCGCGTGTCGGTCACCGCGCGCGCGGCCGCGCGGATGTCGACCGGCTGCGGGAGATCGAGGCGGCGAAACACGATGCCCTGGTCGGGTTGCGCCGGACGAAGCGTCATCGTGACCTTTTTCCCGGTGTGCAGACCGACGCCGGTCGCCTTGATCACGCTCTTGATGGTGCGCTGCTTCAGCACGGATTCTTCTTGTCGGGCAAAGGGTTGCAAGGATATCACGCCATCCCCGAGCCGCGGCAAGGGTTTAGGTGACCCGCGCTAGCCGAATTGCACACTCCTCCTCAGTCGGCCTGCTTCCTGAGGAATGCCGGGATGTCGTATTTGTCCACCCCGCTCGCGCTTAGGGCCTCGACCGTGGAGTTCCGGTTCTTGCGGAACACTGCCGGGGCCGCCTCGAGCGAGCCGTAGTCGACCACCTGCACCCCCACCGGGTGGTTGTCGGTGCCGGTCCGCTGCACCACGAGCTGCGGCTTCTGGCTCCGCGCCACCTCGCGGTTGCCAAGACCGGTCGCCACGACCGTGACGCGGAGGTTGTCGCCCATCGCCTCGTCGTACACCGCCCCGAAGATGATGTGCGCGTCCTCGGCCGAGAAGCTCTGGATAGTGCGCATCACCTCGTGCACCTCGCGCATCTTGAGGGCTTCGCTCGCCGTGATGTTCACCACGACGCCGCGCGCGCCCGCCAGGTTGACGCCCTCGAGTAGCGGGCTCGCCACTGCCTGCTCGGCCGCGACCCGGGCGCGGTCGATGCCCGCGGCGTAGGCGGAGCCCATCATGGCCATTCCCATCTCGGCCATGACCGTGCGGACATCCTCGAAGTCGACGTTCACCAGCCCCGGGCAGTTGATGATCTCGGAGATCCCCGCGACCGCGTTGTAGAGCACGTCGTCCGCGGCCCGGAAGGCGTCCTTCATCGACACGTCCTCGCCGAGCACGTCCATCAGCTTCTCGTTGAGGATGACGATGAGCGAGTCGACGTGCTCGGCGAGCCCCTCGATCCCCGCTTCGGCGATCCGCAGGCGCCGACCTTCGAACGCGAACGGCTTGGTCACGACTGCGACCGTGAGCACGCCCATCTCGCGCGCGATCTCCGCGACGACCGGCGCCGCGCCGGTCCCGGTGCCGCCGCCCATGCCGCCGGTGATGAAGCACATGTGGCTGCCCGCGAGGAGCTCGCGGATCGCCTCGCGCTGCTCGAGCGCCGCGGCGCGCCCGGCCTCGGGCTTCGCGCCCGCACCGAGACCGGTCGAGCCGAGCTGCAGCTGGTGCTTCGCCAGGCAGCGGGACAGCGCCTGGGCGTCGGTGTTCGCGGCGACGAACTCGACGCCGACCACGCCGTTGCGGATCATGTGATCGACCGCGTTCCCGCCGGCGCCGCCTACGCCGACAACCTTGATCACCGTTCCGCCTGCTTGATGACTTTCCACGATCTCGAACATGCTTGCCTCCTTTCTAGAGTTCCGTGACCGGTCGTGCTTCGCGCCGCCGGTCACCCACGACCCATCGATCCTTCAGAAGTTGCTCTGGAACCATTGCCGCATCCGCCGCAGCGTCCCCCGGAAGCTGCCGGTCTGCCGCGCGAGAATCCCGCGCTCGAGCTGCGTGCGGCCCTCCGCGAGCAGCCCCATCACCGTGGCGTAGCGCGGGCTTTGCACGACGTCCGCCAGCCCGCCGGCGTAGCGCGGCACCCCGAGCCGCACCGGCATGTGGAAGATCTCTTCGCCGAGCTCGGCCATGCCCTGCATGACCGACGAGCCGCCGGTCAGCACCACGCCCGACGACAGCAGCTCCTCGAATCCCGACTGGCGCAGGACCTGCTGCACGAGGGTGTAGAGCTCCTCGACGCGCGGCTCGATCACTTCGGCGAGCGTCTGCCGGGAGAGGCTCCGCGGCGGGCGATCGCCGAGCCCCGGCACCTCGATCGTCTCGGCCGGGTCGGCGAGCTGCCGGAGCGCGCAGCCGTGGCGGATCTTGACCAGCTCCGCCTCCGGGGTCGGCGTGCGCAGCGCCATCGCGACGTCGTTCGTGATCTGGTCCCCGGCGATCGGGATGACCGCGGTGTGCCGGATCGCGCCCTCGCGGAAGATCGCGATGTCGGTCGTCCCGCCGCCGATGTCGACCAGCGCCACGCCGAGCTCCCGCTCGTCCTCCGAGAGCACCGCGATCGAGGAGGCGAGCGGCTGGAGGACGAGGTCGGCGACCTCGAGCCCGCAGCGACGCACGCACTTCACCACGTTCTGAGCCGCGCTCACCGCCCCGGTGACGATGTGCACCTTCACCTCCAGGCGCACGCCGGACATCCCGAGCGGCTCGCGGATGCCGTCCTGCCCGTCGATCAGGAACTCCTGCGTGAGGATGTGCAGCACCTGCTGGTCGGTCGGGATCGGCATCGCGCGGGCGGTCTCGACCGCGCGATCGACGTCGAGCGGCGTCACCTCCTTGTCCTTGATCGCCACCATGCCGGTCGAGTTGAAGCTGCGGATATGGCTGCCGGCGATACCGACGTGGACCCGCTGGATCTTGCAGTCGGCCATCAGCTCCGCCTCTTCGAGCGCGCGCTGGATCGCGCTGACCGTGGACTCGATGTTCACGACCACGCCCTTCTTGAGACCCCGCGACTCGTGGCTTCCCATGCCGATGATCTCGAGCCGCCCATCGGACAGGAGATCGCCCACGAGCGCGACGACCTTCGAGGTGCCGATGTCGAGGCCCACGATGAGATTGCGGGTGTCGCGGCGCGCGCGCCCGAGGTAGGGCGCGCGCGCGGCGGCGGCCTCGGGCGGCGCCGGCGGATCGACGTCGAACATCCGCTCGAGCGCGTCGACCGCGGCGGGACCGGCGAACAGAAGGTGCTTCTTCATGGCTTTTCCTCCAATCAAGTGCGCCGGTCCTGCGGCGCGGCTGCGCTCTTCGCGGCCGCCGAACCCGGGACGCGGATCGCGAATCCGTTCGGGTAGCGGAGGTCGATGTGCTCGGGCCGCCGCTCGAGCTCGGCCGCGATGCGTGGATACGCCGCGACGAAGCGCGCGAGCCGCTCCTCGAGGGACTGCCGCGCCTGGTCGCGGCCGAGCTCGAGCACGAGCCCGTTCGCGAGCTGGATCTGCCACGCCCGGCGCGCCGACAGCTGGACCCGCACCGGCTCGCTCCCGAGCGGCGCGAGCAGCTCCCGGAACGCGACGAATCGACGCGCGACCTCGCGCTCGGTCCCGGGCGGGCCCGCGAGCTGCGGGAGCGCGCCGTGCTGGCCCGCCGCGTCGAACACCTCGCCCATCGTGCTCAGGAGCCGGTTGTTCGGCCAGCGCGCCAGCACGGTGTGCTCTTCGATCCGCGCGACGAGCCGATCCGGCCATTCCCGTCGCACCTCGACGTGGCGAACCCAGGGCAGCGCCTCGAGCGCGCGGCGGACGTCCGCCAGCTCCACGCCGAAGAAGTTGCCGGCCAGCCGACCTTCGAGGCTGGCGCGCACGCGTTCCGCGTCGACGTGGCTCAGTTCGCCCGCCAGCGCCACGGTGCGCACCGGCATGAACGGCGCGCGCAGCGCCGCCTCGACCGCGATCCAGACAGCGACCGCCGCCGCGAGGCAGTAGAGCGCGTCGGCAGCGGCGTTGAGCAGCCGAGGGCTATGCCACACGCTAGCCCCCCTCCCCGACAGCAGCGAGCTCGAGAATGCGCACGCACAGGTCCTCGAAGGAGTGCCCGGCGTGGCGCGCCGCCATCGGCACGAGCGAGTGGTCGGTCATCCCCGGCGAGGTGTTGACCTCGAGGAAGTACGGCCGCCCCGCGCGGTCCAGCATGAGGTCGACACGTCCCCAGCCGCGGCAGGCAAGCGCGTCGAACGCGCGCAGTCCGGCCGCCTGGAGCTCGCGCTCGACCGCCGCCGGCAGGCCGCAGGGCAGGATGTAGCGCGTGTCGTCGGCGACGTACTTGGCGTCGTAGTCGTAGAACTCGCGCGGCGTCTCGAGGCGGATGAGCGGCAGCGCCTCGCGGCCGAGGATGCCGCCCGTGAGCTCCATGCCGTCGATGAAGCCCTCCGCGAGCACCACCGGGTCGTAGTTCGCGGCGAGCGCGTACGCCTCGTCGAGGTCGGCGGCGCGCTTCACCTTCGTCATCCCGATCGAGGAGCCTTCGTTCGCCGGCTTCACCATGATCGGCAGGCCGAGCCGCGCAGCGACGGCGTTGAAGTCGGTGTCGGGCCCGAGCAGCTCGTAGGGCGGCGTCGGGACCCGCGCCGCCTCCCACACGAGCTTCGTCCGCCACTTGTCCATCGCGAGGGCGCTGCCGAGCACGCCCGAGCCGGTGTAGGGGATGCCGAGGAGCTCGAGCGCGCCCTGGACCGTGCCGTCCTCGCCGTAGCGGCCGTGCAGCGCGATGAACACGCGGTCGAACCGCTCGGCGATCAGCGCGTCGAGGCCGCGGTCGCGCGGATCGAACGCGTGCGCGTTCACGCCCTTCTTCTGCAGCGCGGCGAGCACCATCGCACCGCTCTTCAGCGACACCTCGCGCTCCGCGGAGCGGCCCCCGAGCAGGACGGCGACCTTGCCGAAACTCATCGGACTGCCCTCGCGCTCCGCGCTCGGAGTTCGCCCTTGGGGCGGCCCGGCGGACTCATCCTCGCTCTCCTATGATCCGTACCTCGGGAACGAGGTCGATGCCGAAGCGGTCGCGTACCGTGCGCCGCGCGTGCTCGATCAGCGCCTCGATGTCGGCGGCCCGCGCGCTCCCCTTCGGGTTCACGATGAAGTTGGCGTGCAGCTCCGAGATCCGCGCGCCCCCGATCGCGAAGCCCTTGAGCCCGCACGCCTCGATGAGCCGCGCCGCGTGGTCGCCCGGCGGGTTGCGGAACACCGAGCCGGCGTTCGGGAGGGCGAGCGGCTGGGTCGCGATCCGCCGCGCGAGCAGCGCCTTGATCCGCCGCCGCGCCCGCTCGCCCTCGCCGCGACGGAACCGGAACCAGGCCGAGACGAACCACTCCTCGGCGCGCGGGCCCGGTGGCGGCTCGCCTTCGGTCGTGAACCGGCGTTCGTCGACCGCCAGCTTCACGTGCCGGTAGCCGAGCTCGAAGTCCTCCGGCGCTCGCGCCCGCAGCCGGCCCCGGCGGTCGACCGTATCGGCGCGAGCCACGAATTCCCACGTCTCGGAGCCATAGCAGCCGGCGTTCATCGCGAGCGCTCCGCCGACCGTGCCGGGGACGCCGGCCAAGAACTCGGCACCCTCGAAACCGTGGGTCGCGGCGAACCGCGCGACCTTCGGGCACGCCACGCCGGCCGCGGCGAAGACGAGCTCGCCGTCGAGCCGCATGGCGCCGTGCGTGTCGTGCATCAGGACGACGGTGCCGTCGAACCCGCCGTCCCGGACGAGGAGGTTCGAGCCGAGGCCGACGAAGACGACCGGCTCCTGCGGCGGCGCGAGCTGCAGGAAGAGCTGCAGGTCCGCGAGGCCCTGCGGCACGTACGCCCGCGCCGCCGCGCCGCCGGCGCGCCAGGACACGCGCCGCGCCATCGGCTCGTGCTCCAGCAACCGGCCGCGCAGCCGGGTCTGGTCGAGGCCCACCGGCTCGCTCATGAAGAACCGGACGAGCGCCGGGTCGCGGGCGACGGGCGCGGGCGTCTCGGTCCGCGCTGCCCATCCCCACCAGCCCTGGACCTGTTCATTACGCATTACCCGCCACCAGCTTCTGCGGCACGCCGCCGATCGAGCCCGCGCCCATGGTCACGACCACGTCGCCGTCGCGCGCGACCTGCAGGATCGCCGCCGGCACGTCAGCGACGTGCTCGACGAACAGCGGCTCGACCTTCCCCGCCACGCGCACCGCGCGGGCGAGCGCCCGGCCGTCGGCGGCGACGATCGGCGCTTCGCCCGCCGGATAGACCTCGGCGAGCACCAGCGCATCGACCGTCGAGAGCACGCGCACGAAGTCCTCGAAGAGGTCGCGCGTGCGGGTGTAGCGGTGCGGCTGGAACGCGAGCACGATCCGGCGCCCGGGAAACGCGCCGCGCGCCGCCTCGAGCGCCGCCGCCATCTCGGCCGGGTGATGGCCGTAGTCGTCGACGAGCGTGCAGCGCCCCCCGCCCGGCAGCGCCGCCTCGCCGTAGCGCTGGAACCGGCGCCCGACGCCGCGGAACTCCGCCATCGCCTTCAGGATCGCGGCGTCGCCCACCCCGAGCTCGGTGCCGACGGCGATCGCGGCGAGCGCGTTCTGCACGTTGTGCCGCCCGGGCAGATTGAGCCGGACGTCGAGCGCGCCCGGGACGCCCTCGCGAACCGCGCGGAAGCACATCTCGCCGTTGCAGACCTCGAGCCCCTCGGCGCGCACCATCGCGTCGGCGCCGACGCCGTAGGTCACGATGGGCTTCGACACGAACGGCATGATCTCGCGCACGTTCGCGTCGTCGGCGCACAGGATCGCGGCGCCGTAGAAGGGCAGGTTCTGGAGGAACTGGACGAACGCCTGCTTCAGGCGCGCGAAGTCGTGCTGGTAGGTCTCCATGTGATCGGCGTCGATGTTCGTGACCACGGCCATCACCGGCTGCAGATGGAGGAACGAGGCATCCGACTCGTCGGCCTCGACGACGATGAACTCGCCCGCGCCGAGGCGCGCGCTCGAGGCGGCGGCGGTCAGCCGTCCGCCGATCACGAACGTCGGATCCAGCCCCGCTTCCGCGAGCACGCTCGCAACGAGGCTCGTGGTGGTGGTCTTGCCGTGGGTCCCGGCGACCGCAATCCCCTGCTTCAGCCGCATCAGCTCGGCGAGCATCAGCGCGCGCGGCACCACCGGGACGCGCCGGCTCCGCGCGCTGATCACCTCCGGGTTGTCCGGCCGTACCGCCGTCGAGACGACGACGGCGTCCGCGCCGGCCACGTGTTCCGCGGCATGTCCGATCGCGACCTTCGCGCCCAGCTTCTTGAGCCGGTCCGTCGCCGGGTTCGCGGCGATGTCCGAGCCGCTCACCCGATAGCCGAGATTGAGCAGCACCTCGGCGATGCCGCTCATCCCGGAGCCGCCGATGCCCACGAAGTGGATGTGCTTGACCTTGTGCTTCACCGGCTCGTTTCGGCGAGTTCGATGCAGGCGTCGGCCACTGCGCGCGCGGCGTCCGGCCGGCCCAGCGCGTGCGCCTTCTCGGCCATCGCGGCGAGCGCCGAGCGCGTGAAGCCACGCACGGTGTCGGCGAGCTTCTCGGGCGTGAGGCTGCGCTGCTGGACGAGGACCGCCGCGCCTTGATCGGCGAGGTAGCGCGCGTTCGTGCTCTGGTGGTCGTCGACCGCGAACGGAAAGGGGACGAGGATCGCGGGGACGCCGGCGGCCGCGAGCTCGGCCACGGTCGTCGCGCCGGCGCGGCAGAGGACCACGTCAGCGTCGGCGTACGCCCCGGCCATGTCGTCGATGAAGGCGACGAGGGTGCCCTGGATGCCGGCGGACGCGTAATTCGCGCGCAGGGCGGCGAGATGCCGCGCGCCGGACTGATGCGTTACCCGCGGGCGCGCCGCGGCCGGCAGCAGCGCCAGCGCCTTCGGAACGAGCTCGTTCAGCGCCGCCGCGCCGAGGCTGCCGCCCACGACGAGGAGTCGGAGCGGGCCTGAGCGTCCGGCATAGCGGGCTGCGGGCGGGGACACGCTGGCGATCTCGCCGCGCACCGGGTTGCCGACGAGACGCGCCCGCGGCAGTGTGCCGGGGAACGCAACGAGGATCCGGTCGGCGACGCCCGCGAGCACCCGGTTCGCCAGGCCGGCGATCGAGTTCTGCTCGTGGATCACGAGCGGGCGCCCCAGGAGCGCGGCCATCATCCCGCCGGGGAACGCGATGTAGCCGCCCATGCCGAGGACGACGTCCGGCCGGTGCGCCCGGATCGCGCGCAGGCTCTGCCAGAAGGCGATGAGCAGGTTCAGCGGCAGGAGGAGTTTCGCGAGCAGCCCCTTCCCGCGCAGGCCCGCGAAGCGGATCCACGCCATCTCGTGGCCGTGCTGCGGCACAATGGTCGCCTCCATGCCGCTGCGGGCGCCGAGCCATACCACTCGCCAGCCGTCCGCGCGGAGGCAGTCGGCCACCGCGAGCGCCGGGAAGACGTGGCCGCCGGTGCCCCCCGCCATGATCATGATCGTTCGAGCCACTCTTGCAGTTCGCCCCAGCCCACGCGCAGATCCGTTTCACAGGTGATCGCCAACAGCTCGGGCGCCTCGCGTGCCGCGGCGCACTCCTCGACCCCGTCGGCGCACACCGTGGCGCTCACCTCGATGTCCGCTTCCTCGGCGATCGCTGCCGCCTCGCTCCCCGCCTCGGTCAGCGCGATGTGCGTCGTGGTGTCCATCGACAGGACGCGCGGTTCCAGCGACTGCAGATTCGATTGCGCGGTGCGGCTCATCCCGGTTGCCCTCTCATCAGTTGTCTAGACTCCCAGTCCACGCGCAGCAGGATCGCGAGCGCCACGCAGCTCGTGACGAGCGCGCTCCCGCCGAAGCTCATGAACGGCAGGGTCAGCCCCTTGGTCGGGAGCACGCCCAGGTTCACGCCCATGTTGATGAACGCCTGCACGCCGAGCCACACCGCGATGCCCTGCGCCACGAGCGCCGCGAACGGACGCTCGAGGTCGGCGGCGCGTCGGCCGATCGCGAAGGCGCGCAGGCACAGCCACGCGAAGAGCCCGATCACCACCGCGACCCCGGCGAAGCCGAGCTCCTCGCCGATGACCGCAAGCAGGAAGTCGGTGTGCGCCTCCGGCAGGTAGTGCAGCTTCTCGACGCTCCCGCCCAGCCCGACGCCGAACCACTCGCCGCGGCCGAACGCGATCAGCGCGTGCGACAGCTGGTAACCGCGCCCGAAGGCGTCGGCCCACGGGTCCATGAAGCCGAAGATCCGCTGCACGCGGTACGGCGACGTGACCACGAGCAGCGTGAAACCGATCCCCGCCAGCGCGACCAGCGCGGCGAACCACCGGCCGTTCATGCCGGCCACGAACAGGATCGCGATCGCGATCGCGCAGATGACGACGAACGCGCCGAAGTCCGGCTCGCCGAGGAGCAGCCACCCGACGACCAGCATGACGCCGAGCATCGGCAGCAGGCCGCGGCGGAAGCTGTGCAGGAGCGCGTGCTTGCGGACCGCGTAGTCGGCGGTGTAGAGCACCACCGCGAGCTTCATCAGCTCGGACGGCTGGAAGTTGACGATCCCGAGCGCGATCCAGCGGCGCGCGCCGTTCACCTCGCGCCCGATGCCGGGAACGAGGACCGCCGCGAGCAGCAGCACGGCTAGGACGAAGAGCCACGGTGCGAGCCACTGCCAGGCCCGCATCGGGATCTGGAACGCGGCCAGCGCCGCGAGCACCGCGGCCCCCAGGAACGCGGCGTGGCGGGCGAGGTAGTACGTCGCGACGCCGCCCGACGCACGAGCGCTCTCGGCGGTCGCGATCGACGCCGAGTAGACCATTACCAGCCCGAGCGTGAGCAGCAGCGCGGTCGCCCAGACGACGGTCGCGTCGTACTCGGCCAGCGCGCTGCGGCGGGTGCTTTCAGCGCGCGCGAGCATGCTCGAGCTCCAGGACCGCGGCGCAGAACACCTCGCCCCGCTGCTTGTAGTCGGTGAACATGTCGAAGCTCGCGCACGCCGGCGAGAGGAGCACCGCGTCGCCCGGCTGGGCCGCGTGGAACGCGCGCGCGACCGCCTCCTCCATGCTCGCCGCGCGCTCTATGCGCGCGCCGCTCCCGGCGAGCGCCGATTCGATGAGCGGCGCGTCCCGGCCGATCAGCACCACGCTGCGCGCCGCGTCGGCGACCGCCTCGCGCAGCGGGGCGAAGTCCTGCTGCTTGCCGTCGCCGCCCGCGATGAGGACGACCTTCCCGTGGCTCCCGTTCATCTGCCGCGCGAGCCCGGCGAGCGCCGCCACCGTCGAGCCGACGTTGGTGCCCTTCGAGTCGTCGTAGAACGCGACCCCGCCGACCTGCGCGACCGGGGCGACGCGGTGCGGAAGGCCCGCGAAACCCTTGAGCGCTTCAAGGAGGGGCGCGAGCGGCAGGCCGATCGACCGGCACAACGCCAGGGCGGCGAGCGCGTTCGCGGCGTTGTGCAGCCCGGCGAGCCGCAGCTCACGCACCGCCATGAGCGGCGTCGCGCCCATCGCGAGCCAGTACTCCCCGAACACCTTGAGCAGCCCGAACGCCTCGTGTTCCGGCGGCGGGTTGAGGCCGAACGTGACGACGCGCCGGCCGGCCTGCTGCAGTGCGCTGGAATGGCGGTCGTCGCGGTTGAGGACCTGCGTGCCGCCGCCGTCGAAGATCCGCGCCTTGGCCGCGGCATAGGCCTCCAGTCCCGGGTAGCGGTCGAGGTGATCGGCAGTCACGTTGAGGACCGTCGCGACGTCGGGAGCGAGGGCTCGCGTCGTCTCGAGCTGGAAGCTCGACAGCTCGAGGACCCAGACCTCGGGGAGCCGCCCGGCGTCGAGCCGATCCATGAGCGCCGTCAGGACGGCAGGCGAGATGTTCCCGGCGACCTGGGCGTCGAGACCGGCCGCGCGGCACATGCTCCCGGCGAGCGCGGTGACGGTGGTCTTGCCGTTCGTGCCGGTGATCGCGACCACCCGCGCTCCGGGCTGGCGCAGGAGGAAGCGCGCGAAAAGCTCGACGTCGCCCACGACCTCTAGCCCGCGCGCGAGTGCCGTCTGGACGACGGGCGAGGCGACCGGGACACCGGGGCTCACGGCGACGAGTTCGATCCCCTCGAGCAGGCGGTCGGCGAACGGGCCCGTGACGGCCTCGGCCTGCGGTAGCGCCGCGCGGAGCGCGACGAGCGCCGGCGGCGCGGCTCGCGTGTCGGCGGCGCGCACGACGCCGCCCGCGCGCGCGATCCAGCGCGCCATCGAGAGCCCGGTCTCGCCGAGACCCAGCACCAGCACCTTGCGTCCGCTCAGTTCCATGTCGCCGCTATCTCAGCTTCAGGGTCGAAAGCCCGAACAGGACGAGTACGACCGTGATGATCCAGAACCGCACCACTACCTGCGTTTCTTTCCACCCGCCGAGCTCGTAGTGGTGGTGGAGCGGCGCCATGCGGAAGATCCGCTTGCCGCCGGTCGCCTTGAAGTAGAAGACCTGCACCATCACCGAGAGCGTCTCGGCGACGAACACGCCGCCCATGATGAACAGCACGATCTCCTGGCGCGCGATCACCGCGACCGTGCCGAGGGCCGCGCCGAGCGCGAGCGCGCCGACGTCGCCCATGAAGACCTCCGCCGGATAGGCGTTGAACCACAGGAAGCCGAGCCCGGCCCCGACCAGCGCGCCGCAGAAGACCGCAAGCTCGCTCGACCCGGGGATGTAGGGGAACAGCAGGTACTTCGCGTAGACCGCGTGGCCGGCGACATAGGCGAAGACCCCGAGCGCGCCGCCCACCATCACCGCCGGCATGATCGCCAGCCCGTCGAGCCCGTCGGTGAGATTCACCGCGTTCGACGTGCCGACGATCACCAAGTAGGTGACCAGGATGAAGCCGAAGACACCGAGCGGATAGGCGATGTTCTTGAAGAACGGCACGATGAGGTCGGCCTTGTCCGGCAGGTCGGTGGCGAAGCCGCTGGTCACCCACTGCACGAACAGACTCCAGGCCTGGGTCGCGCTCGCCGTCGGCACGACGAACGCGAGGTACACCGCGGCGACGAGCCCGATGACCGATTGCCAGAAGTACTTCTCGCGCGCCGAGAGCCCTTTCGGGTTGCGGTGCACGACCTTGCGATAGTCGTCGACCCAGCCGATCGCGCCGAAGCCCAGCGTGACCGCGAGCACCACCCACACGAAGCGGTTCGACCAGTCGGCCCAGAGGACGGTCGTAACGACGATCGAGACGAGCAGGAGCGCGCCGCCCATCGTCGGCGTGCCGGCCTTGGTGAGGTGCGTCTGCGGCCCGTCGTCGCGCACCGCCTGGCCGATCCTGTAGGTCGCGAGCTTGCGGATCATGGCCGGGCCGGCGAGGAACGAGATGACGAGCGCGGTCAGCGCCGCCAGCACCGCGCGCAGCGTGATGTAGTTGAAGACGGTGAACGCGCGGATGTCCTGCGACAGGTACTGAGCGATTTCTAGGAGCACGCGAGGCCCTCCTCGCGTGCTGCGACGAAATTGCGCTTCCTCGCGTCGATTTCTAGCCGCATTGCGCCTGCTCCTGCGCCAGAAGATGTTCCACCACTCGCTCCATGCGCATGAACCGCGAGCCCTTGACGAGCATCGTGCCCTTCAGGGCGGTGAGGCCCTGCGCGCGCGCGATCACCGCCTCGATCGAGTCGAAGTGCTCGCCGCCCGCGCCGAACGCGCGCGTCGCGGCCCGCGCGAGCCGTCCGACCGCGAGCAGCCGGTCGATGCGGCTCTCCTTCGCGTAGCGCCCGAGCTCCTCGTGGAACGCCTCGCCCTGGGCGCCGACCTCGCCCATCTCGCCGAGGATCAGCACCCGCGGGCGCTCGCTCGCGGCGAGGACCTCGATCGCGGCGCGCGCCGAGTCCGGGTTCGCGTTGTAGGTGTCGTCGATGACCAGCACGCCGTTACGGCCCGGCCGGAACTGCAGCCGCCCCTTCACCGCGCGGAACGCCGCGAGGCCGCGCGCGACCGCCTCCAGGCTCGCGCCCGCGGCGAGCGCCGCAGCGGCGGCGGCCAGCGCGTTGCGCACGCTGTGCACGCCGGGCACCTGCAGCGTGACGCCTGCGCGCGCGCCGTCGAACTCGATCTCGAGCTCGCTCGACGCCGGCGCGAGCCGATAGGTGCCGCGCACGGTCGCCCCGTCGGCGGTGCCGAAGTCCAGGATCCGGCGCTTGCCGGCGACGCCCGCCCAGTACGCGAAGTGCGGGTCGTCGCGGTTGAGCACCGCGACGCCGTCGTCCGGCAGGACGCGCAGCACCGCGGCGTGCTCGGCGGCGACGTCGTCGACGCTCTTCATGAACTCCTGATGCTCGCGCTGGGCGTTGTTGATCACCACGATCGTCGGCCGCGCGATGCCGGCGAGGTAGCCGGTCTCGCCCGGATGGTTCATCCCGATTTCGAGCACCGCGCAGGCGTGCTCGTCGCGCAGCCGCAGGGCGCTGAGCGGCAGGCCGACGTCGTTGTTGAGGTTGCCGAGCGTGGCGAGCACCTGCCGGTCGCCGAAGTGCGCGCGCAGCGCCCCCGCCGCCATCTCCTTGACCGTGGTCTTGCCGTTCGACCCGACCACGGCGATGACCGGGATCCGGACCTGGCCGCGCCAGTGCTTCGCGAGCGCCCCGAGCGCGAGTCGCGAGTCGCCGACGACGACGAGCGGCAGGGCCTGGGCGGCAACGCCGCCGACGCGCTCCACCATTGCCGCCGCGGCCCCGCTCTCGCGCGCCGCGCCCACGTAGTCGTGGCCGTCGAACCGCTCGCCGCGCAGCGCGACGAACAGCGCGCCGGCCGCCGCCGTCCGGCTGTCGGTCGACACCGACGTGAACCGGACGTCCGGGCCGACCATCGTCGCGCCGAGCGCAGCCGCGGCTTCCGAAGCGAGCATCATGGCCGCCACGCGTCCAGCGCGCGCCCGGCCTCGACGACATCGGCGAACGGCCGGCGCACGCCGGCGATCTCCTGGTAGGGCTCGTGCCCCTTGCCGGCGATCAACACGACGTCGACGGCGCGCGCCGTGCCGATGGCGGCGCCGATCGCGTCGCCGCGATCGACGCGGACCTCGTGGGCAACCCGCACGCCGGGACGGATCTCGTCGATGATTGCCGCCGGCGATTCGCTCCGCGGGTTGTCGCTCGTCAGCCACACGAAGTCGGCGTGGCGTGACGCCGCTTCGCCCATGAGGGGGCGCTTGCCGCGGTCGCGGTCGCCGCCGCAGCCGAACACGCACACCAGGCGTCCGCCGTGTCCCCGGGCGACGTCGCGGAGCGCCGCCAGGCACTTCTCGAGCGCGTCCGGGCTGTGGGCATAGTCGACGACGACGAGCGGCCGGCCGTCGCCCCCGAGCCGCTGCATCCGCCCCGGGGGCGGCTCGAGCCGCGATGCCGCCTTCGCCGCCGCGTCGAGCGTGAAACCGGCGGCGAGGAGTACGCCGATCACGCCGAGGAGGTTGGCGACGTTGAAGCGGCCGACGAGCGGCGCCGCGACCCGAGCCGATCCTTGGTTGGACACGAGAGTGAAGCGCAGCCCGGCGGCCGCAAGCACGATGTCGCGCGCTTCGAGCCACTGCTCGAGGCCGCTCGCCGCGCCGACGCCGGCGGCGGTGCTGTAGCCGATCCGCTCGACCCCGCTGGCGGCGAGCGCCTGGGCGATGCGCACGCCGAGCGCGTCGTCGAGGTTGAGCACGGCGTGGGCGAGGCCCGGGGCGCGGAAGAGCGCGAGCTTCGCCTGTGCGTAACGCTCCATGTCGCCGTGGTAGTCGAGGTGATCGCGCGAGAGATTGGTGAAGAGCGCGGCGGCGAACCGGACGCCGTCGACGCGTCCCTGGTCGATCCCGATCGAGGAGGCTTCCATGGCCACGCAGCGGGCGCCCGCGTCGCGGAAGCGCGCGAGCGAGCGCTGGAGCACGACCGCATCGGGGGTCGTGTTCGGGTTCTCCTCGAGCGCGCCGACCAGCCCGAGCCCAAGCGTGCCGATCACGGCGGTCTTCCGGCCGCCGGCGTCGAGCGCCTGGGCGATCCACTGGCTGCACGAGGTCTTGCCGTTGGTGCCGGTGACGCCGCACACCCACAGCCGTTCCGATGGCCGGCCGTAGACCTCGTCCGCGAGTCGTCCGGCGAGACACTTCAGGCCGGCGACGGGGAGGTTCGGGGCGGCGAGCTCCGCCGGCCAGTCGAAGCCGGCGCGCTCCCACAACACTGCCGACGCGCCGCGAGCGAGGGCGTCGCGCAGGTACCGGCGACCATCCGCGCGCTCGCCCGGATACGCGAGGAACACCTCGCCGGCCGCGACCCCGCGGCTGTCGACCGCGAGGCCCGCGGGCGTGACGCCGAGTTGTCGCAGCTCGCTCAAGATCCGGTTGACTTCCCTGTCCAAGTGGAAGGTGTCCCTTCCGGGGGCGCGCCGCCTACGACGTGCCCGAGTCATCGTTCATCCTCTGTTCCGCCCGCATCGTTCGCCTAGACGCTGTCGCGCACCTCGAGCGCCGGCGGCGCGACCTCGATCGGCTGCATCGGGCCGTCCGGAGCCACGCCCAGGATGCGCAACGCGCCGGCCATCACGTTGGCGAAGACCGGGGCCGCAACGACCCCGCCGTAGTGCTGTCCGGCCGACGGCTCGTCGAGCATCACGGCGATCACGAGCCGCGGCCGCGACGCGGGCGCGAAGCCGACGAACGAGGAGCGGTACTTGTCCGGCACGTAGGCGCCGTTCGCCTGCTTGTGCGCGGTCCCGGTCTTTCCGGCGACGCGATAGCCCATGATCCGGGCGCGCGGCGCGGTCCCGCCGGGCTGCGTGGCGAGCTCGAGCATGCGGCGCACCGTGTCCGCGGTGCGCTTCGAGAAGATCGGCCGGCCCGGCGGCGCGGTGTCCACCTTCACGAGCGACAGCGGGATCAGATCACCGTCGCGAGCGAACACGGTGTAGGCGCGCGCGAGCTGGACGAGGCTCACCGAGATCCCGTGGCCGTACGACATCGTCGCCTGCTCGACCGGCCGCCACGTCTTGTAGGGGCGGAGCTTCCCGATCGCCTCGCCGGGAAACCCGAGCTGCGGCGCGGCGCCGAAGCCGATGTCGTCGAAGAGACCCCACATCGACTCGCGCGGCAGCTCGAGGGCGATCTTCGCCGCGCCGACGTTCGACGACTTCTGGATCACCTGCTCGACGGTGAGCGCCTTCTCCGGATGGGCGTCCCGGATCACGGCCTGCCCGATCGTGAGCGAGCCCGGCGCGACCGCGATCGTCGTCGCCGCCGCGACGCGCCCGGTGTCGAGCGCAAGCGCGACCGTGAACGGCTTCAGGGTCGAGCCCGGCTCGAACGCGTCGGTCACCGCGCGGTTGCGCACCCCGGCGCCGGCCAGCTGCGCCCGGTTGTTCGGGTTGTACGAGGGCAGGTTCGCGAGCGCCAGCACTTCGCCGGTCCCGGCGTCGAGCACGATGATGCCGCCGCCTTTCGCGCGGTGGCTCTCGACCGCGCGGCGGAGCTCGCCGTACGCGAGGTTCTGGATGCGCGAGTCGAGCGCGAGCACGAGGTCGCGCCCGTCCTTCGCCTGGCGCAGGCTCACGACGTCCTCGACCACCTCGCCGAGGCGGTCCTTGATGACGCGGCGCGAGCCGGCGCGGCCCGCGAGGTGCTCCTGGTACGCGAGCTCGATGCCCTCCCGGCCGACATCGTCGACGTCGGTGAAGCCGAGCACGTGCGCCATCGCTTCGCCGGCGGGGTAATAGCGTCGGTACTCCCTGGTCTGGTGAATGCCCGGCAGGCGGAGCGCCGCCACGCGCTCGGCGGCCTCCGGCGGCACCTGGCGCTTGAGGTAGACGAAATCGCGCCCGGCGTCGGCGAGCTTCGCGCGCAGCTCCTCGCGCTGCATCCCGAGCACCGTCGCCAGCCGCTCGAGGTCGCGCCCGGCAACGGCCGCGTCCTCCGGGATCGCCCAGATCGATTTGACCGGGGTCGAGACGGCAAGTGCCTCGCCGTTGCGGTCGAAGATCCGGCCGCGAACGGCGGGGATCTCGAGGGTCCGGCTGTACCGCGACTCGCCCTTCGCCTGGAGGAAATCCCGGTTCCAGCCCTGCAGGTAGACCGCGCGTCCGGCGAGGACGCCCAGCGCGGTCGCCGCGAGCGCGATGACGAGGCGCACGCGCCACGGCGGGAACGTCGGCGCCAGGACGGGGGAGCGTCTGGACTTCACCGGCCGCGTCTCCCGGTCGTCGGCGGCGCGTCGAGGATCTGCATCCGCTTCGCCTCCGGCGGGCGCATTTGCAGCCGTTCGCGCGCGACCCGCTCGACCCGCGCGTGCCGCGCCCAGGTGCTCGCCTCGAGCTGGAGCTGTCCGTGCTCGACCTCGAGCGCGGCGGCCCGCGCCTGCTCGCGCTCGAGCTCGGCGAAGAGCTTCCGCGCCTGGTGCTGGGAAGTGACGAGGCCCAGCGCGCAGGCGGCAAGCACCACGAGGAGCAGGAGACTAAGACGCGACATGGCGAGGCGATGCCCTGAGGATCCGGGCGCGGCACATTGGACTACCCTCGCGCTCGCGCGCTCGGGGTTCGCCCTTGGGGCGGCCCGGCGGGCTCACGGGAGCTTCTCCGCGACGCGCATGACGGCGCTCCGCGCGCGGGGATTGGCGGCCACCTCCCGCGCCGTCGGCCGGACGGCTCGGCCGACCAGTTTCAACCGCGCTTGTGGCATTTCGCTGGCTTTCAGGGGCAGGCGCTCGGGCACTTGCGGCCGGGCGAGGCCGCGGAGGAAGCCCTTCACGATCCGGTCCTCGAGCGAGTGGAAGCTGATCGCGACCAGCCGCCCGCCCGGGGCGAGCGCGGCGAACGCCTGCGGGAGGGCTAGCGACAATTCCGCAAGCTCCTGATTGACGTGAATCCGTACAGCCTGGAAGGTGCGCGTCGCCGGGTCCTGCCCCCGCTCACGCGTCCGGACGGCCGCAGCCACGACACGGGCAAGTTCGAGGGTGGTCCGTATCCCCCCTCGCGCCCGAGCAGCAACAATCGCCTTTGCAATCGGGCCAGCAAACCGTTCTTCGCCATGGTTCTTGATCACTCCCCGCAACTCGGCCTCACCGGCCCTCGCCAGCCACTCCGCTGCCGTCTCGCCGCGCGTCGGATCCATGCGCATGTCAAGCGGCCCCTCTATCCGGAAGCTGAATCCCCGCGCCGGCGCCTCGAGCTGCGGCGCCGACACGCCCAGGTCGAACAGCACACCGTCCACGCGCTCGAGACCGGCCTGCACCAGGGTGTCGGCGAGCGCGGAGAACGGCGCCTGCCGCACCGCGAGCCGCGCATCGGTGATCGCGCCAGCTGCCGCCACCGCCTCCGGATCCCGGTCGAGCGCGAGGACCCGGCCCTGCGGGCCGAGGCGCGCGAGGATTGCCCTGGTGTGTCCGCCCCGGCCGAACGTGGCGTCGACGTAGGCGCCCTCCGGCCGCACCCGGAGCGCCTCGATCGCCTCGTCGAGGAGGACGGGTCGGTGCGCAGTCACGGTGCGGGCGCAAGGGCTAGAGCGCGAAGTTGTCGGTGCCGGGGGGCGGCGTCGAGCCGGCGGCCGCGAGCGCGTCCTCGAGCTTCCGGTCCCAGACCCCGGCGTCCCAGATCTCGAAGTGGCTCCCCTGCCCGACCAGCATCACGTCGCGCTTGAGGTCGGCGTACTTGCGGAGCGCGGGCGAGACGAGGATGCGGCCCGAGCCGTCGAGCTCGATTTCCTCGGCGAACCCGACGAGCAGCCGCTGCCACCAGCGGGCCTGCTCGTTGAAGCTGGAGAGCGTGGAGACCTTGGCGCTGATCGGCGCGAACGCCGCGCGGGGGTAGAGCAGCAGGCAGCGATCCGGGTGGGCGGTGAGGACCACCCCACCCCCGCCCGAAGTGAGTGCTTCCCTATGGCGGGTCGGTATCGCGAGCCGTCCCTTGGCGTCGAGACTGAGCTCGGTCGCTCCCTGAAACACCGATCCCCCTCAAGGCGGCGAAAAACGGCCATTTCTGCCATTTTTCCCCACTAGTTGACACTGTTTGCCACTCTAGTGAAAGAACGTCGGGGGGTCAAGGCGAACAGCGTGATTTTTTTAACCGCGACAAAGACTTAAGCGCGGCGCCGCCAGTGATGGGCGGCAAAACACATTATCAATTACATCAATGGGATATCAAATATACCCCAAGTAACACCTTAGGTAAGTGACGGAAGTGTGACAAAACCGCCCGCCGAGGGGCTCGGCAGGCCAGTCCCGGGGCGAGAACGGACTAGACGCGCTCGATGAGCAGTGCGATCCCCTGCCCCACGCCGATGCACATCGTGCAGAGCGCATAGCGGCGCTTGCTCCGCTCGAGCTGGTTGAGCGCCGTCGTGACGAGGCGCGCGCCGGAGGCGCCGAGCGGGTGGCCGATGGCGATCGCGCCCCCGTTCGGATTGACGTGCGGCGCGTCGTCGGGGAGACCGAGATCGCGCGTGACCGCGAGCGCCTGGGCGGCGAAGGCCTCGTTCAGCTCGATCACGTCGAGCTGCGAGAGCTGAAGGCCGGTCTTCGCCAGCAGCTTGCGCGTCGCCGGCGCCGGGCCGAAGCCCATGATGCGGGGCGCGACCCCCGTGGACGTCGCCGCGAGCACGCGCGCACGAGGCCTGATCCCGTGCCGCTTGGCGGCCGCCTCGGAGGCGAGGACGAGCGCGCACGCACCGTCGTTCACGCCGGAGGCGTTGCCGGCGGTCACGGTCCCGTCCGGCCTTACCACCCCCTTCAGCTTTGCCAGCGTGTCCAGCGTCGTGTCGGGTCGCGGGTGCTCGTCGGTATCGAAAACCGTCGGCGCGCCTTTGCGCTGCGGCAGCGTCACGGGGACGATCTCGTTCCTGAAGAAGCCCGCACCGTGGGCCGCGGCCCACCGCTGCTGGCTGCGCAGCGCGAACGCGTCCTGATCGGCGCGTGCCACCTTGAAGTCCTGCGCCACGTTCTCGGCGGTCTCGGGCATCGAATCGATGCCGTATTTCTCCTTCGTGAGCGGGTTCACGAACCGCCAGCCGATCGTCGTGTCCTCGATCTTCGCCGCGCGCGAGAACGCGGCGTCGCTTTTTGCGAGCACGAACGGGGCGCGCGTCATGCTCTCGACGCCGCCGGCGATCACGAGCTCGGCCTCGCCGCACTTGATGGCGCGCGCCGCGATCCCCACCGCGTCGAGGCTCGAGCCGCACAGGCGGTTCACGGTCGCGCCCGGCACCGCCTGCGGCAGCCCGGCGAGCAGGAGGGCCATGCGCGCGACGTTGCGGTTGTCCTCGCCCGCCTGGTTCGCGCAGCCGTACACGACGTCGTCGAGCGCGCCCCAGTCGACGTCGCGGTTGCGCTCGACGAGCGCCTTGAGCGGGAGCGCGGCGAGGTCGTCCGTCCGCACCGCCGCGAGCGCGCCGCCGTAGCGGGCGAACGGCGTGCGAATCGCATCGCAGATGAAGGCTTCGGGCATGGCGGTCCCTCCTGGCGGCGGCAGGCGTCGAGCATACCCCGCTGCCGGCATCGGCATCTCCGCGCGCTGCTGTCAGAATAGCCGTCTCTCGAAGCCGTGCTCTAGGCAGAAAACCGCACCCGGAGGTCATCAATGGACGAATTACTGCGCCGGAGCGCGCTCGAATATCACCGCCTGCCGACGCCGGGCAAGATCTCGATCTCGCCGACCAAGGGCCTCACCAACCAGCGCGATCTCGCGCTCGCGTACTCGCCCGGAGTGGCCTACGCCTGTCTCGAGATCAAGGACCATCCCAAGGAAGCGGCCAGCCTCACCTCGCGCGCGAACCTCGTCGGCGTCGTGACCAACGGCACCGCGGTCCTCGGCCTCGGCAACATCGGGCCGCTCGCGGCCAAGCCGGTGATGGAGGGCAAGGCGTGCCTGTTCAAGAAGTTCGCCGGCATCGATGTCTTTGACATCGAGCTCGCGGAAACCGACGCCGACCAGCTGATCGCCCACGTGGCCGCGCTCGAGCCGACGCTTGGCGGCGTGAATCTCGAGGACATCAAGGCGCCCGAGTGCTTCTATATCGAGCAGAAGCTCCGTGAGCGCCTCGACATCCCGGTCTTCCACGACGACCAGCACGGCACGGCGATCATTTCCGCCGCGGCGGTCCTGAACGCGATGAAGATCGTCGGCAAGCGGCTCGAGGACATCAAGCTCGTCTGCTCGGGCGCGGGCGCCGCGGCGATTGCCTGCCTGGATCTTTTCGTCCGGCTCGGCGTCAAGCGCCAGAACATCTTCGTCACCGACTCGAAGGGCGTGATCTACGCGGGTCGCGAGCCGAACATGGAGCCGAACAAGGCGCGCTACGCGCAACAGACCAAGGCGCGAGCGCTCGCCGACATCATCGAGGGCGCCGACGTCTTCCTTGGTGTCTCCACCAAGGGCGTGCTCACCAAAGACATGGTGAAGCGCATGGCGCCGAAGCCGGTGATCCTCGCGCTTGCGAACCCGGACCCGGAGATCACGCCCGAGGACGCGAAGGCGGCGCGCCCCGACTGCATCATCGCGACCGGGCGCTCCGACTATCCGAACCAGGTCAACAACGTCCTCTGCTTCCCGTTCATCTTCCGCGGCGCGCTCGACGTCGGCGCGACCAAGATCACCGACGAGATGAAGCTCGCGTGCGTGCGCGCGCTCGCCGAGCTCGCGCAGGCCGAGCAGTCCGACATCGTTGCGCTCGCCTACGGGGGCGAGGCGCTCGCGTTCGGCCCCGACTACATCATCCCGGCGCCGTTCGATCCGCGGCTCATCCTCAAGATCGCGCCGGCGGTCGCGAAGGCGGCAATCGACTCCGGCGTCGCGACGCGCCCCATCGCCGACTTCGACGCCTACCGCCAGAAGCTGAACGCCTTCGTCTACCACTCGGGCACGATCATGGCGCCGGTGTTCGCGGCGGCGAAGCAGGCGCCGAAGCGCGTGATCTACGCCGAGGGCGAGGAAGAGCGGGTGCTCCGCGCGGTGCAGGTCGTCGTCGACGAGGGTCTGGCGAAGCCGATCCTCATCGGGCGGCCCGAGGTCATCGACATGCGCATCAAGCGGTTCGGGCTGAGGCTCGCCGCCGGCAAGGACTTCGAAGTCGTGAACCCCGAGAGCGATCAGCGGTACCGGGAGGTGTGGACCGGCTACCACAAGCTGATGGCCCGGCACGGCGTCACGCCCGACATCGCCAGGGAGCAGGTCCGGCAGTACCCGACGCTGATCGGCGCGATGCTGATGCGGCGCGGCGACGCCGAGGCGATGCTGTGCGGCATGGTCGGCCGCTACGCGGACCACTTGCGCCACGTAGCGAACGTGCTCGGCCGGGAAGCGGGCGCGAAGATGTTCGCCGCAATGAACGTGCTTCTGCTCGAGCGCCGTACGCTCTTCATCTGCGACACCTACGTGAACGAGAATCCCACCGCCGACCAGATCGCCGAGATGGCGCTGATGGCGACCGATGAGATGCGCCGCTTCGGGATCACGCCGAAAGTGGCGCTGCTCTCCCACTCCAACTTCGGCAGCTCCGACTCGCCGGCCGCCCGCAAGATGGCCGAGGCCGCTCAGATCCTCGCGAAGCTGGCACCCGACCTCGAGGTCGACGGCGAGATGCAGGGCGACGCCGCGCTTTCCGAGGAGATCCGCATGCGGGTGTTTCCGGAGTCGCGCCTCAAGGGCGAGGCGAACCTGCTCGTGATGCCGAATCTCGACGCCGCCAACATCGCCTTCAACCTGCTGAAGGTCACCGGCGGCGAGGGCATCACCGTCGGCCCGATCCTGCTCGGCGCGGCGCGCCCGGCGCACATCCTCACACCCAGTGCGACGGTGCGCCGGCTGGTGAACATGACCGCGCTGGTGGGCGTCGAGGCCGCCGATCAGCGCCAGCAGGTCGACTGGTGAGCGTGCGCCGCCCACTGGTGGTGGGACGTCTCCCGTCGAACCGCGCCGGCCCCGACAATCGCCGCCGCGATTCGGCCGAGCGCCGTCGCTAACGCGCCGGCACGCGTGAGACAATTAGGCGCGTCGGCCCGACTCGTACGCGCAGAGGAGCAACAGCCATGTTTCGCGCCACCAAGGACATCAAGCTTCCGACCACGATCACCGGCTCGCTGCCGCGCCCGAGCTGGTACACCGAGGACCTGGGCACGCGAACGTTCCTCGACGCGATGGTGAGCACGGCGTTCCGCGAGCAATACGTCGACACGGTCTCGGTCTATCTGCGGGAGCAGGAGATCGCCGGCCTCGACATCGTCACCGACGGCGACGCGCATTTCGACCGGGATGTCGGCGGCCAGAGCTGGACCGCCTATCCGACGCGCCACATGGCGGGCTTCGAACGCGGCAACCCGCGCCCGACGCCCGCCGGCAAGGGCGGCCTCTGGTTCCCGCCCGGCCACATCCTGCACGACTACCTCGAAGCGCGCGTCATGGCGAACATCATCGGCCCGATCGGCCGCGGCGACCTCCAGTACACGCCGATGTGGAAGACCGCGCAGCGGCTGACCAAGAAGCCGGTCAAGTTCGGCACCATCGGCCCCGAGCTCGTGGCGTTCGCAGTCGCCGACCGCCATTACCCGAACATCAAGGAGCGCATTTACGCCATCAGCGATGCCCTGAACGCAGGAACTGCACGAGCTGGCCGATGCGGGCTGCGAGGTGATCCAGTTCGAGGAGCCGCAGATCCACCTGCTCGCCGCGCGCAACATCGTCGACGCGGTGATCAACCCCCAGTTCAGCGTCGAGGTGTTCAATCGCACGGTGAAAGGCCTGCGCGCGAAGACCGAGGTGTGGTGCCACAGCTGCTGGGGCAATCCCTCGCAGCAGCGCATGTTCGCGGCCGTGCAGAGCTACAAGCCGGCGCTCGAGCTGTTCAACAAGGTCGATGCCGACGTCATGACCTTCGAGTCCTGCAGCGCCGGCGGCATGGATCTCGAAGCCTTCGGCAAGACCATCACCGACAAGAAGATCGCCATCGGCGTCATCGATCACCACACGCTCCAGGTCGAGCGGCCCGAAGAGATCGCCGACCACATTCGCCGGGCGCTCAAGTACATCCCCGCCGAGCGCCTGATCATCAGCTCGGACTGCGGCATGGGCCGCGAAGGCATGAGTCGACGCCACGCCTTCTACAAGATGGTGGCGCTGGTGCAGGGGACGAACATCGTGCGGCGCGAGCTCGGGCTCCCGGAAGCGGAGTGCCTGGCCGCCGACGAGCGCTATTCGCTGGTCGTGCCGACCGCCAAGTAGTTCGCCGCGCCAGCGGACATTTCCGGAGCAAGAAGATGATCAACGCCGCCATCGTCGGGCTTGGCTGGTGGGGCAGGACGCTCGTGGAATCGCTGGCCGGGCGGCGGCGATTCGATGCGCTTCGTCGCCGGCGCCACCCGGACGATGTCGGGCGAGGTGGAAGCGTTCGCCACGCAGCACGGGCTGCGCCTCGCCGCAAGCTACGAGGCGCTCCTCGCCGACCCGAAGATCGATGCGGTCGTGCTGGCGACCCCGCCGCTGGGGCACCGGGCGCAGGTGATCGCGGCGGCCGCCGCCGGAAAGCACGTCTTCTGCGAGAAGCCGTTCACCCTCGGCAAGCAGGATGCCGAGGCCGCGGTGGAAGCGGTGCGCAAGGCGGGCATCACACTCGGGCTGGGCTACAACCGCCGCTTCCACCCGGAGATGACGAAGCTGCGCGAGCCGCATCCGCGTCGGGCGACTCTCGGCATCGATCATGCACGTCGAGTCGACGATGACGTTCCCGAACGCCTTGTTCCTCAAGCCCACGGCATGGCGCGCCAACCAGGCGGAAGCGCCGTGCGGCGGTCTGGCGCCGCTCGGGGTGCACGCGATCGACGGGATGATCGATCTGTGCGGCGAGATCGACACGCTCTACTGCCAGAGCTTCAGGCGAGCCGTCGAGCTCGAGATGGACGACACCACGTCGGTGCTGTTCCGCATGAAGAGCGGCGCCTCCGGCTACCTCGGCATGATGACGGCGACCGGCCCCGGGTTCAGCTTCCAGGTGTTCGGCTCCAAGGGCTGGGTCCGCCTCGAGGGGATGACCCACGTCGCCGGCGCCTCGTCCGAAGAGCGGCGCACGCGCCTGTTCGGCGCCTGCAAGTTCCAGCCGGTCAAGGGCGATGCGGAGGTCTGGGAGGCCGACAAGCTCGATATCAGCCGCGCGTGCCTCGAGGCTTTCGCGGCGGCGGCGTCGGGCGGCCCGGCTTTCCCGATCTCGCACGGGGAGATGATCCACGGTGCTGCCGTGACTGAAGCGGTCGTGCGCTCCGCCGGCTCCGGCAGGGTGGAACGCATCGGCTGAGCGCGCGCGCGGGCGAACGGCAAATCGGGAGTCGACGAATGAATCTCGGCAACGGCCTCGGACACCTGACCTATTCGACGCTGGTTCACCCGGGCGACACCTGGGCGGACATGTGGAAGAGCCTCACGACGTACGTTCCGAAGGTCAAGGCGCGGGTTGCGCCCAACGAGCCGTTCGGCGTCTCGCTGCGCCTGTCGGCGAAGTCCGCGGAGACGCTCGTCAACAGCCGGTCCGAGCGCGACAAGCTCAAGGGCTTCCTCGCCGACAACGACATGTATCTCTACACGGTGAACGCGTTTCCCTACGGGGATTTCAAGGGGCAGCGGGTCAAGGAGCAGGTCTACGAGCCGGATTGGCGCACGGACGAGCGCGTCCGCTACACGATGAACGTGGCCGACGTCCTGGCCGAGGTCGCCGCGCCCGGGCGTGATGCCGTCGATTCAGAGCCCGCCGCTCGGGTTCAAGCCGCGGGTGACCGGACCGGACGTGGTCGCCGAGTTCACGCGCCAGGTGGTGCGGGTCGCCGCGCACCTGGTCGGGGCTGGAGCAGCGGACGGGCAAGACCGTGACGCTCGCGCTGGAGCCGGAGCCGGACTGCTTCCTCGAGACGACCGACGAAGCGGTCCGGTATTTCACCGATCACGTCTACGCGGGGACTTCGGCAGCCGCACTCGCGAAGCTGACCGGTCTGCCCATCTCGGAGGCGCACGGCGCCTTGCGCAAGCACGTCGGCGTCGTCTTCGACATCTGCCACCAGGCCGTGCAGTACGAAGAACATCGCCGAGGCGCTCCAGAAGCTCGTCGATGCCGGCATCCCGATCTTCAAGCTGCAGGAAGCCGCCGCCGTGCGGGTGCCGAAGGTCACCCAGGCGATCGTCGATACGCTGGCGCGCTACGCCGACAGCATCTATCTCACGCAGACGGTGGAGAAGAAGGACGGCCGCCTGACGAGCTTCCTGAATCTCGAGGACGCGTTCAAGGCCTGGCGCGCCGACCCGGGCGAGCGCGAGTGGCGCACCCATTTCCACGTCCCGGTCTTCCTGGACGATCTCGGCGCGCTCAAGACCACGCGCTTTGCCATCGAGGACGCGCTCAAGTTCCACAAGTCGCAGCCGTTGTCGCGCCAGCTCGAGATCGAGACCTACACCTGGGACGTGCTGCCCGACAGTCTGAAGACCGGCGACATCGTGGACTATGTCTGCCGCGAAATCGAATGGGTCCGCTCGCAGTTGGCGTAACTTGAAACGGGATCGGCCATGAACGTGGGTTTCATCGGAGTGGGACGCATGGGCCGGGGGATGGCCGGCCGCCTCCTCGGGGCGGGTCATCAGCTTGCCGTCTACAACCGGACGCGGGCCAAGGCCGATGCATTGGGTGAGGCCGGTGCGAAGGTCGTCGCGTCGATCGCCGAGGTCGTCCGGCATGGCGACGTGACCATCACCATGCTCGCCGACGACCCGGCGCTGGAGGCGGTCGCGTTGCACCGGGGCGGCCTCGTTGAGGCGCTGCCCAAAGGCGCAATCCACATGGTGATGGGCACGCACGGCGTCGACGTCGTCCGGCGGATCGGCGCGAGCCACGCCGCGGCGGGGCAGATTCTCGTCGCCGCGCCGGTGCTCGGTCGCCCGGACATGGCGGCCTCCGGTCAGCTCGGCATCGTGGTCGCCGGGCCAGCGGCGGCCGTCGATCGGCTCCGGCCGTTGCTCGCGGCGATGGGGCGGCGCAGCTTCGAGGCCGGAACCGATCCCGTTGCGGCGACTTCCATCAAGGTCACCAACAACTTCGTGCTGGGCTGCGCGATCGAGGCGATGGGCGAGGCTTTTTCGCTCGTGCGCAAATACGGGGTCGCCCCGGAGGTCTTCTACGAGGTCATGACCGACGGCTTGTTCGCGGCCCCGGCCTATAAGGTCTACGGCAAGATCATCGTCGAGCAGAGCTACGATCGGGTCGGCCAGAAGGCGCTGCTGGGATTGAAGGATGCCAATCTGGCGCTCGCCGCCGGCGAGGCGGTCGGGGTGCCGCTGCCGAGCTGCAACGTCTGGCGCGACCGGCTGGTCGGCGCCGTCGCTCACGGCGACGGCGACAAGGACTGGGCCGTGATGGCCCTCGAGCAGGCGCGCGCCAGCGGGCTCGCCTGAAGCGCTAGCCGCAACGGAGGACTTATGTTGTTCGCCATCTTCTGTCTCGACCGCGCCGGCGCCGAGGAGCAGCGGAAGCAGGCAATCAAGAAGCACATCGACTACCTCGCGACCAACCCGATCAAGGTGGTGATGTCCGGCCCGCTCGTCACCGACGACGGCGCCAAAGCGATCGGCAGCCTGTTTCTGGTCGACGCGGGAAGCCGCGCCGAGATCGAGGCGTTCCAGCGCGACGACCCATTTTTCAACGCCGGCATCTGGGAAACGGTGGAGGTCCGCGCGTTCAACAAGCGCGTCGGGTAGCGGCGCGAAGCGCGCCGGGCCCGTCGCTCACCAGCCGAAGGAGAAGCGCCATGGATCTGGGGTTGAAGGGCAAGAACGCGGCGATCACGGGATCGAGCCAGGGGATCGGGAACGCGATCGCCATGGCGCTCGCCGCCGAGGGCTGCAACGTCGCGCTGTCCGCCCGCGGCAAGGAGCGGCTCGACAAGGCGGTGGCCGCGGTGGCGGCGAAGGACGTCAAGGCGATCGGCGTCGTGTGCGACCTGTCGTCGAGCGCCGGCTGCAAGAAGTTCATCGACGATGCGGTCGCCGGCCTGGGCGGCCTCGACATTCTGGTGAACAACGTGGGCGGCATGGTGCCCGGCACCGTCGACAGCATCACCGACGAGCAGTGGGCCCAGTTCCTGAACACGAGCCTGCTCTCCTACGTGTGGGCGACGCGCTACGCGATCCCCCACCTGAAGAAGGCGAAGGGCGGCCGGATCCTGAACGTCTCGGGGTTCTCGGGCACGCAGCTGCTGCCGGGCGCGATCACGACCACTCTCGCCAACGCCGGGATCATCGGCTTCTCCAAGCAGATGGCGGCGACGCTCGGTCCCGACGGGATCACCGTGAACAACATCTGCCCCGGCATGACGAACACCGAGGGCTGGGGGCCGCGCGCGGAAGCGATGGCCAAGGTGCGCAACACGACCGCGGAGGACGTGCGCAAGGGATTCGCGGCGCAGACGATGCTCGGCCGCTGGGCCGAGCCGCACGAGATCGGGGCGGTGGCCGCGTTCCTGGTCTCGGCGCCGAACTCCTACATGACCGGGACGACGGTCGAGGTCTGCGGCGGCATAACGAAGTATCTCTGAGCCCCGCCGCTCACTTCAGGTGGCGGGCGAGGAAGTCCATCGTCCTGCGCCACGCGAGCTCCGCCGCCTCCGGGTGGTAGCCGGTGATCGGCAGCTTCTTGGCGCCGACGGCGGTCTCGTTGGCGAAGGCGTGCTGCGCCTTGTAGCGGTGGAACTCGAAGCGCACCTTCGCCTCCTTCAGTTTCTGCTCCAGGGCGTCGACCTTGGCGATCGGGAACGGGACGTCGTCGATCGCGTAGTGCCCGAGCAGCGGCGCCTTGATCTTCGTTGCGTCGATGTACTCGAGGGGCGGGAAGCCGTACCAGGGGACGGCGGCGTCCACCTCGGGCACGTTGACCGCCGACAGGAGAGTCAGCGCGCCGCCCATGCAGAACCCGGTGACGCCGACCTTGGCGCTCGTCTTCTTCAGGTACTGGACCGCGCCGCGCACGTCCTGCCCCGCGGCGTCCCCGAAGTTGAGGTTGGTCATGAGGTGCTCGGCTTCCTTCGCCTCGACGGCGACCTTGCCACGGTAGAGATCGGGCACGAGCGCCCGGTATCCGGTTGCCGCGAGCTTGTCCGCCACGCCCTTGATCTGGTCGTTCAGCCCCCACCATTCCTGGATCACCACGATCCCCGGCGCCTTGCCGCCCGCCGCGGGCTCCGCAAGGTAACCCTGCACGCTCTTTCCGTCCGGCCGGTTGAACGTGATCATCTGGCCCATGCTTTGTCCTCCTTATGACGTCCTGTTGGCGCCGCGCCGGCGAAAAATAACACTGAAATTGTTGGCCGGCATGTCGACGACCTCGTCAGAGCGCCAGCCCGGCCGCAGCGGCAAGCTCGACGACGGCTTCGAGATCACGCAGACCCCACTCGGGATCGCGGGCACGCAGCTGAGTGTCGAACGCCGCGTTGCTCGGCGCCGTGTGTCCGCCGAAGCGGCGATAGGGTCCGTAAAGGAATAGCACCCCGCCGTCCGGCAGCACGTCGCCCGCGCCGCCGAGCAGCGCTGCCGTCGCCGCCCGCGGGGCGACGTGGATCATGTTGATGGACACGACCGCATCGGCGCGGGCGACTGGCCAAGGACGCCTCAGGACGTCCAGCTCGACGGGTAATCGGACGTTGCTCAGCCGCTCCAGGGCGATCCACTCCTCGACTGACTTCCGAAAGTCGGCGTCCAGGTCGGTCGGCTGCCACGTCAGGCGCGGAAGCACTTGCGCGAAATGCGCCACGTGCTGACCGGTCCCGCTCCCGATCTCGAGAACGAGGCCCGTCGGCGGCAGAACGCGCTCGAGAATGGCGAGGATCGGCCCTTTGTTCCGGTCGGCCGAGGCGGTGAACCAGCGGCCGTCCTCGAGCCGGTCGCCAACGACTTTGAGCATGCGCTTCTGCCCCGCTAGAGCCCGAAGATCACGATCGTGCTCGCGCCCTGCAGCGGGATCGATCCACCGCTGTTGCCGGAAGCGACCGCGATGTACTGCTTGCCCTTGCGCTCGTAGGTGACGACCCCGCCGGCGATCGGGCCACCGGTGTCGAAGCGGTAGATCACCGCGCCGGTCGCGGCGTTCACGACCATGAAGTCGCCGTTGAGATCGCCGGTCAGCAGCACGCCGCCAGCCGTCGGCGTGACCGCGGCGTACATCGGGGTCGCCGACTTGAACCGCCACTTCATCTTGCCGGTGCGCGGGTCGACGGCGTTGATCCAGCCGTGCCACTGGTCGGTCGGATCGTTCGTGCCGAAGCCGTTGACGAGCCCGGTGTAGGGCACCGTCGCCACCCATTGGGGCGCTGGGCCGAGCCTGAACGTCGTGCACCAGTCGATCGCGTTGATGTACAGCAGCCTCGTCTGCGGGCTGTAGGCGGCGCCGTTCCACTGCACACCGGCGACCGGACACACACGGACGCCGGCGGCCGTCAGGGGCACGTCCTGGTTGAGCATGGTCGTGACCGGCAGCTTGAACACGAGCTTGCCGCTCTGGCGCTCGAGCACGTGCAGCACACCGTCCTTGCCGGCGGTCGCGACCAGCGCCTTGCCGTTCGAATCGAAGAGGGACACGACGGTCGTGTCGTAGTCGTGATCGTCGTTGGGTCGCAGCTGATACCACCACTTGAGCTTGCCGGTCCGCGCATCGAGCGCGATCACCGAGCTCGTGAAGAGGTTCGCCCCGGGCCGCGCCGCCCGGTAGAAGTCCGGTCCCGCGTTGCCGATCGGCACGAACAGGGTCTCGGAGGCGCGGTCGAGCGCGTAGGCCGTCCACGCCGCGCCGCCGCCGCGCAGCGTGGACCCCGGCTTTTCCCAGGTCTCCGCCCCCGACTCCTTGCCGGTCGGGATCGTGTTGAAGTGCCAGACGCGCTCGCCGTCGGACAGGCGGAATGCCATGACCGCGCCCTGGATGCCCCAGTCGCCGCCGGCGTTGCCCATGAAGACCATGTCGTTCCAGATGAGCGGCGCGGCGCCCACGCCCGCCCCGATGCTCGGGTCGGCGATCTGGCGTTGCCACAGCAGGGCGCCGGTCTTGGCATCGAGCGCGTAGAGGAATCCGTCCTGCGTGCCGCGGACGACCCGTCCGCCGCCGATCGCGACGCCGCGGTTCGTCGCGTTCATCTCGGCGCCCTGGGGCAGGTGCTCGTGCCGCCAGATCCGCTTGCAGGTGTAGGCGTCGATGGCGTAGGTGCCGAGATGTGTCGTCGCATAGAGAATCCCGTCGTAGACGACCGGGCCGGTGTGGAACGTACCGAGCTCCCCCAGCTGGAACAGGCACACCGGCCGGAGATTGCGGGCGTTGCCGGTGTTGACCCCGCTCAGCGTCGAGTACCGCTCGCCGCGATAGCCCTTGTTGTACATGAGCCAGTTGGTCGTGTCGGCGTCGGCCTTGTCGAGCTCGGCCTGGCGCGGTCCGGACGTGCTCGGCGCCTTCACCGGGTCGGTCAGCCCGAACAGCTTGACCTGCGACGGCGGCCCGACGGGCAGCTGCGCCCGCGCCGCGGAGCCGAGCGTCAGCACGCGGTTCATCGGCGTCTGCGGGGTCAGCTTGTCGACGCCCGCCGGCAGGCCGTTCTGGGCGAGGATGAACGCAACGATGTCGGCGTATTCCTGGGGCCTGAGCGAATCGGGAAACCCGAGCGGCATCTGCTTGTGGACGTAGGCGTAGAAGTCGGCGAGCGCCTTGCGATTCCACTGCAGGCTGAAGGAGCGGCCGCGGAGCGCCGGGGCGCCGGTCCCCTGGAGCTGCGAACCATGACAGGTCGCGCACTTGGCGCCGTACGCAACGCGGCCCTGCGCGACCTGATCGACGGTGAACCAGCCGGTGCCGTCCGCGCGGAGCTCGGCGGGCGCGCAGAGGCACAGCGCACAGGCGGTGAGCGCAACTAGCGGAAGAGACGACCTTCTCGCGCCGATCGTCCGTGGCATTGGTTTTTTCCGGAGGACTGCTTGCTACTGGACCGTGACGTTGCCCTTCCGGATGACTTCCGCGTAGCGGTCGATCTCGCGCTTGAGGTGAGCGCCAAGTTCTTCAGGCGTGCCACCCACCGGGATCAGCGCATCCTGCTCGAACAGCTTTCGTACCGCATCCGCTTCCAGCGCCTTCCGGATGCCGGCATTGATCGTCCCTACGATCTCCTTCGGCGTCGCGGCCGGGAAATACATGGCAAACCAGTTGTCCGCCACGAATCCGGGCAGGATCCCATTCATCGTCGGCAAGTCCGGAAAGGCCGCGACCGGCTTCGGGGTTGTCACTGCGAGTGCGCGCACCTTGCCCGCCTTGATCTGGGGCAAAGCAAGCAGCCCTTCTGCGAACTGGAAGTTCACTTCGCCGCTCATCACCGCCATCATCGACAGGCCGCCACCCTTGTAGGGGACGGTCGTGAAACTGAGCCCGGCGAGCTGCTTGAACATCTCCGAGGCCAGGTGACTGGTGCTCCCGGGGACATTGATGGCGGCGTTGAGGGCCCCGGGCTTTCTCCGCGCCAGCTCGACCAGTTCCTCCGCCGATTTCGCCGCGACGCCGGGATTCACGATCAGCACCAGCGGGGTCGTACTGACCCACACGACGGGGGCGAGATCCTTCACGGGATCGAACTTCAGCGAGCTCTTGAACAGCGTGGCGTTGATCGCGAGCGTGGCAGTGGTGAACAGCAGGGTGTAACCGTCGGCCGGGGCGTTGACGACCGCTTCGGCCCCGATCAGTCCGCCCGCCCCGGCGCGATTGTCGATGACGAAAACCTGCCGCAGCTGTTCATTGAGCTCCCTGAAGAGGATGCGGGCCTGGACGTCGGTGCCCCCGCCGGGAGGAAATGGCACGACCACGCGCACCGGTTTGGCAGGGTAGCTTTGAGCGACCGCGCCGGCGGCCATGCACATCCCGGCGGCAAGCGCTAGCGCAGTCCTGGCGATTCTCATGCGTTCCCCCTAGGCGCGGGAAGATTCGCGCGCCTCCGCCGCGATCAATCCCGGTAGTTGCTTCCTTTGCGGTCGAGCAGGCGCAGCAGCGCCGGCCAGTCCTTGGTCAGCGCCGGGCGGTTCGGACGCCCGAGCTGCGCCGCGGCGCTCCGGGCCGCCTGCTCCGGCATGAGCAGCGCGTTGTCGATGCCGCCGGCGAGCGCGTCGACCTGGATCTGGCACGCGCAATCGAGGTACCACATCAGCTCGACCGCCTCGCGCACCGACTCGCCAAGGGTCAGCAGCCCGTGGTTACGCAGGATCATCACTTTGGAGGTCGGACCGAGATCGCGCCTGAGGCGCTCGCGCTCGTCCATGTCCAGCGCGACGCCCTCGTAGTCGTGATAGGTGACCTCCGCCTGCACGCGCATCGCGTGCTGACTGAGCGGCAGCAGGCCGCACTTCTGCGCCGAGACCGCAACTCCGGCGCGCGTGTGGGTGTGGAGGACGCAGTTGATCTCCTCCCGGGCCTGGTGCACGCAGCCATGGATCACGAAGCCGGCGTGGTTGACGCCCATGCCGGTCTGATCGTCGAGCACATTCCCGCCCATGTCGATCTTCACCAGATTGGACGCCGTGATCTCGTCGAACATCAGGCCGTACGGGTTGATGAGGATATCGTCGGTTCCGGGCACCCGGGCGGAAAAGTGGGTGTAGATGAGGTCGGTCCACTTGAAGATCGCGGCGAGCTGGTACGCCGCGGCGAGATCGACGCGAACCTCCCACTCCTCCTTGCTGACGCGGCCGCGGGCGGTGGGCGTGGCAAGGGATTTCAGGTTGGCCGACATGGGGGCTCTCCCGGAAAGCGAAGCGCGATGATACTCCCGCGAGTGGGCCGCCGCGGTCGCGCGGATGTCGTGGCGCTCGCCCGCGGGCTAAGATGCCCGGGCGCTCCGTGACGGAGCGTCACAACAACGGGAGATGCCAATGACGAACACCACGACCGTTCTCCGGACTTTCGCAGCCGCAGCGCTGGGCCTCGCGGCGGCGACCTTCGGCCTGCCCGCGGCGGCGCAGAGCCCGAACCTGGAGATCATCCACCATCCCAACTACGACAAGAGTCTGTTCATGCCGTTTTCTCCCGCCATCAAGATCAAGAGCGGCAAGATGCTCTGGTTGGCCGGCGGAACGGCGCTGCCCGTCTATCACGACCATCCGCACAAGCGCGAGCAGATCCTGAAGCACCTCGTCAACGATCTCGAGGCCCAGACCCGCTCGACGATGGACGGAATCATGGAAACGCTCAAGGCCGCGGGCGCGTCGCCGCGGGACGTGGTGCACGTGTTCATCTTCCGGACCCGGCCGCGTATGGGCGACATCGGCCGTTCGAGCGCGGTCGTGAACTCCTACTTCGCGCCCTTCAATCACAAGCCGACGACGACGAACATGGCGGTCCTGGAGCTCGGCGAGCCCGAGCAGCTCATCGAGATCCAGGTGGTGGCGGTCGTGGACTGAGCCAGCGGCCGGCGCGTCGTCCCGCTCGCGCCGGTCTGCCTCGGCCTGGGTGCGGCCGGACGGCCGCACCGCCGTCACCCGCTGCGCTTCTTCCAGGCGATCGGGGCCAACAGCCCGAGCGCAAGCAACGCCAGTGTGCTGGGCTCGGGAACAACCTGGGGCATGGTGATGGTGATGTCGCGCAGCGCCGCGACGGAACGACAGCGAAAACAGCCGCCTTGCTTCGCGGAATGGATGTTGCTTGCGGGGTTTTTTTGTTGCGAGCCGTGCGGGCGGCGCTCCGCCGAACGCGGCACGAACGCTCTAAAGGCCGGTGGCGCCTTCGAGCCTGCGCCCCCGGCGCGCACCGAGGGCGTCGATCACCTGCTCGCCGCTACGCCACCGCGTCGGCCGCGGAGATCTTCTGCCGCGCCTTGGCGCCCGTCTCCGGCGCGAGCCGGACGTCGAACTCGAGCCGCAGGAACGGGTTCGGCATCCCGAGCTTCTTCGCTTCGTCGGGCGAATCGACCTTCGTCCACTCGGCGATGAGCGAGTCCTTCACCGCGAACACCGCGTCCGAGTCGAGGTAGGGATCGCCCTTGACGAACGCATGCGTGATCACCTGCTGATACCCCGGCGCCGCCGCGATCAGGTGCAGGTGCGCCGGACGCATCGGATGGCGTCCCATGCTTCGCAGGAGGCCGCCGACCGGGCCATCGGTCGGCACGCCGTAGAACTTCGGCTTGTAGGTGCGGAACGCGTAACGCCCCTGCGCGTCGCTTCTGACCCGCCCGCGAAGCTCGAACTCGCTCTCGGGCTCCTGGATGTCGTAGATCCCGTTCGCACGCGCCTGCCAGACGTCGATCGTCGCGCCGGCGATCGGCTTGCCGTCGACCGAGAGGACCCTCCCCGTCACCCACGTCGGCTCGCCGTCGATCTTCGCGTTCTTCGTGAGGTCCGCACCGTACTCGAACTCCGGCGCGCCGTGCACGAAGAACGGCCCGAGCACCGTGGCCTCGGTGGCGCCGGCGGGCATGCGGTGGTTCATCGCCACCACCATCATCGACAGGCCGAGCACGTCCGAGAGCAGGATGAACTCCTGGCGCTTGTCGTCGCACTTCTGGCCGGTGGCGGTGAGGAACTTGATGCCCTCGAACCACTCCTCTTCGGTCAGCTGCACGTCGCGCGCGAACGCGTGCAGGTGCTTCACGAGGCTCGTCATGATGTGCTTGAAGCGCGGATCCTCGACGTCCTTGAGCCGCGCGACCACGGCGTCGGTGAGGGTGTCTTCGGTGAACTGGCGCATGCGATCTCCTCGAGCGGCTCACCGCCTCGGCAAGCCGAGCTGCGCCGCCATCCAGTCCGCGCTGCGGCTCCGGTAGCGGTAGGGGCGGTTGTTGGCATTATGCCCGCCGTCTTCGACGACCAGCAACTCGACCGGGCCGCGGGCTTCGGCTGCGATCCGCTCGGCGTGCTGGTACGGAATCAGCCGGTCGAGCTTCGCGCCCACGATGAATAGTGGGCAGGCGATCTGCCGTGCCGCCTCTTTGAGGGTCAGGCTTCTGCCGTGTTCGAGCGCCTCCTCCGGCGTCCGCTTGTGGCTCCGGAACCGGAAGGCCTCGCGCGTCAGGAGTGGCAGCTGTCCCCAGATCTCGGCCCAATCGTACGGGCCGGAGAGCGAGATGCAGGCCTTGATGCGCGGCTCATAGGCCGCCGCACGCGGCGCGTAGTAACCCCCGAGGCTGACGCCCCAGGCGCCGATCCGTTCGCGGTCGATGTCGGTGCGCGTCTGCAGCCAGTCGACGACCGCCTTCACCGGCGCCTCGAAATCGCCCCGGATCGGCAGCTCGTACTCCGCCTCGCCCTGCCCTGGTCCGTCGAACGCGAGCGTCGCCATCCCGCGCGCGTGGAACGGCGCCTCGTAGGCGTCCATCTCCTCCTTGGTGGAGTCGAGGCCGGAGATCATGATGACGACCGGCGGCCGAGTGTCTCCGACAGGCTTGCGCAGCACGCCAGCGAGCTGCTTGCCCGCGAACGGGATTGCGACGCGCTCCCCCGGCGGCCGCAGGAACGGCAGCGCGAGCCGCTTGCACTCCACCGCTTTGGCGTGCGCCGCGCGGAGCTGGTCCGGGTCGATCACGAACACGAACTTCGCGAAGTGGTAGTACACCGCGGCGCGCGCTAGGTGCTCGCCGGCGGTGAGGTTCCAGCCCTGCTCGAGCGCCTCGCGACCGAGGCGTTCGTGGCGGCCCGCACGGTCGCACCAGGCCCGGCACCAGTTCTCCCAGCGCGCGATGCTTCCCGTGACCTCCTGGAAGTCCGCCAGCAGCACGCCGTTCGCGACGAAGCGCGGTGCCCAGTGCGCGATCGCGGAGGCGACCCGCGGATCGGTCGCGTTGGTCGCGTCCGCGCTCACGTGGGCCTCCGGCCGGCGTAGGCGTCGTCGAGCAGCTTCCGGATCGCGGCGCGCTCGATCGGCCGGGGGTTCCAGTATGGCGAAGCGCACGCCAGGTCGGCCGCACGGTCGAGCTCGGCCCCGGGCATGCCGATGTCCTTCAGCGCAAGCGGCGCGCCGAGCGACTGTTCGAGGTCGTAGAGCCCTTGAGCGGCGTTCGCCGCCTCGAGCGCGCGGGCGACGCGCGTCATCGCCTCGGGCGCGGCCGCCGCGTTGTATGCGATGGCGTGCGGCAGGACGATGGTGTGTGTCTCCGCGTGCGGCAGGTTCCACGTGCCGCCGAGCACGTGGCAGAGCTTGTGGTGCAGTGCCATCCCGACCGCCCCGAGCACCGCGCCGCAGAGCCACGCGCCGTAGAGACAATCGGCGCGGGCATCGCGATCCTGCGGGCTCTTGACCACCCGCGGCAGCCCGCGGGCGAGCGCGCGGATGCCCTCCTCGGCCATCATCGACATGATCGGGTTCGCGTCCTGGGCATACAGCCCTTCCGCGGCGTGCGCGACCGCGTTCATGCCGCTCGTGACCGAGAGCCCGACCGGGAGCCCGACGGTGAGCGCGGGGTCGTAGATCACCGTCTTCGGCAGCACCCGCGCGTCGCGGCCGGTCTTCTTCATTCCGCCCTCGGTGATGCCGAAGATGGGTGTCATCTCGGAGCCCGCGTACGTAGTGGGGATGGCGAGGATTGGGAGCTCCGATTCGAGCGCAATCGCCTTGCCAAGGCCCGTGGTCGACCCGCCGCCGATCGTCACGGCGCAGTCGGCCCCGATGCGCGTCGCCTCTGCCCGCGCTTCGCGCGCGGTCTCGATCGGGACGTGCATCACCGCGCGAGCGAAGATCCCGGCGGCGCGGCTGCCCAGCCGCCGCGCGATGTCCTCGGCCTGGGTGCGCTGCTCCGGAGTCGACAGCACGAGCGCGCGCTTGGCGCCCAGCCGCTCGATCTCGCGCGGGAGCTCCTCGAGCGCGCCGACGCCGAAGACGACGCGGCCGGGGAGCTGGGTGTAGGTAAAGCTATGCACTCACTGCGGCGTGAGACCCGCCTTCACCATGACGTCGCCGAGTTCACGGTATTCGCTCGCGATGAACTTGTCGAGTTGCTCGGGGGTCATCGCCATCGGCTCGGTGCCGAGCTTCGTCAGGCGTTCCTTCATCTCCGGCGCCTGCAGCGCGCGGTTCACCTCGGCGTTGAGCTTCGCGACGATGTCGCGCGGCGTCTTGGCCGGCGCGAGCATCGCGACCCAGAACGTGTTCTCGGCATCCGGGTAGCCGGCCTCGGCGATCGTCGGGATGTTCGGTAACGCCTCGATGCGCTTCGCCGTGCTCACCGCGAGCGGCATCACTTTGCCGTCCTTGATCACCCCCATGCCGGACACGGCGGGCACGTAGGCGTACTGGATGCGGCCCGCCATCGTCTCGGTCAGGATCGGCGGCGTACCCTTGAGCGGGACGTGAACCGCCTTGATCCCGGTGGCGACGTTGAACTTCTCGATGCTGACGTGCGCACCGCTGCCGACCCCGGCGGTCGCATAGTTGAACTCGCCCGGCTTCGCTTTCGCGGCCGCGACCAGCTCCTTGACTGTCTTCACGCCGAGCGTCGGCGGGACGATCAGGACGCTCGGCAGACTGCCGAGCAACGCGACGCCCGTAAGGTCCTTCAAGGTGTCGTACCCCAGGTCCTTGTAGAGGGTGTGGTTCACCGCGTGCCCGGACGAGACGATCAGGACCGTGTACCCGTCGGGCTCCGCCCGCGCCGTCTCCCGGATGCCGATCGTGCCGCCCGCCCCCGGCTTGTTCTCCACGATCACCGGCTGACCCCAGGCGGTGGTGAGGCGTTCGGCGACGAGCCGTCCCATCACGTCGGTGGCGCTCCCCGGGGTGAACGGGACGATCATCCGGATCGGCTTGCTCGGATAGCTCGCCGCCTGCGCAAGCGCGGCGGGTGCAGCTAAGCAAAGGACTGCGGCCGTGGCCGCAGCGATCACAGCTTTGATCGGTCTCATGAAAGGTTCTCCGTTGGGATGGATCACGATAGGGCTAGGCCGCAGTCTTCTTGGGCTCGGTCGTCTTGCGCGCCCAGTAGTCGGCCGCCGCCTTCGACGCCGCGAGCTCCGGCGCGCTCTCGTAGCCCGGGGCCATCGACGCGGACGTTCCGGCGAGCACCTGGTGGTGGTCGATGTTGAGGAGCCTGAGCCAGCTCTGCTGCCCCATGGTCAGCGCGATGAAGCAGCCGAGTTCGACCAGCTCCGGCTCCGTGAAGTGCCGGTGCAGCCGCTCCCAGAACGCGTCGTCGGTGTCGAGCCGCCAGGTGATCGCCTCGGCGTACGCGAGCGCAGCCTTCTGCCGGTCGGAGTAGCGGGTCGACTTCTCGAAGTTGAGGAGGTCCTTGACGTCCTCCTCGATCACGCCGGCGCTCGCCGCCTTGATCGAGCGCTGGTTGCCGCAGTAGTCGCACTGGACCGAGCGCGAGACGTAGAGCCGGCAGAGCTCCTTCATGGCGTGGTCGCAGACGCCGTTCTTGAAGATGTCGCGCCAGGAATTGGCGAACGCCCAGAAGGCCGCCGGCACGTGCGCGCGCACGGCCGAGCTCTCGGGCCGCGGCGTGCCCTCGCGCCGACAGCGGTCCATCTCCTTCTGCATCTCCGGGTCCATGCTCCCCGGCTCCACGTAGCTGATGCGCTGTTTCGCCATCGCGGTGCTCCTGGTGGTCGATTACTGCGGCTTGATGCCGGCGGCCTTGAGGACGCGGGCCGTGTCCTCGACCTCGGCGCGGATGAACTGCGTGAACTCCGCGGACGACATGCTCATCGGCAGCGTGCCGAGGCTGACCAGCCGGTCATTGAGCTCCGGGTTCGCGAGCGCCCGGTTCACGTCCTTGTTGATCTTGTCGACGACGTCGGCGGGCATGCCGGGCGGGCCCCAGAGGCCGATCCAGAGCGTGTAGTCGAACTTCGGCACCCCGGACTCCGCGATCGTGGGCACGTCCGGCAGCAGGCTCGAGCGCTTCGCGCTCGACACGGCGAGCGCCAGGGCCCGGCCGCCCTTGACGTGCGGCAGCGCGGCGTTGATCGGCGCGAAGTAGCAGCAGACGCGCCCGGCGATGGTGTCGGCGATGGCCTCCGGCGTGCCCTTGTAGGGCACGTGGGTCACGTCGATGCCGGCCATGAGCTTCAGCTTCTCCAGGTTGAAGTGCGTGCCGCTGCCGATTCCGGCGGAGGCGAAGTTCAGCTGGCCCGGCTTCGCCTTGGCCGCGGCGACGAAATCCCCGAACGTCTTCCAGCCGGACTCGGGGGACACGATAAGCACGTTGGGCCCGCCGGCGAGCGGCGCGAGGTTGGTGAAGTCCTTGAGCGTGTCGTACGGCAGGTTGGCATAGATCGCCGGGTTCGCCACGTGCGCCGACGAGTTGGCGAGCAGCGTGTAGCCATCGGGGGGCGAGTCCACCACCGCCTTCGAGCCGATCGAGCCGCCCGCACCGACGCGGTTCTCGGCGATGACCGGCTGCTTCCACATTTCGGCAAGCTTCGCCGCCACCGCGCGGCCGACGATGTCGGTCGAGCTGCCCGGCGTGAACGCGATGATCAGCCGCACCGGCTTCGTCGGATACGTGCTTTGCGCGAACGCCGCACCCGCGGCGAACAACGCCGCGCACGCCGCGGCCGCGAGCCTAAGACAACCCATCGCTTACCTCCACTCCCTCCGGTTGAAGTTCGATTCCCGCCGCCCGCGCCTCCATGACGAGCAGCGTGGCGAAGTCCTGCTCGGTCATGCCGTGGCCGATCATCTGTTGGATCAGGTCGCGCGTCAACGACGCGAGCGGCATCGGCACCTCGAACCGGCGGCCGGCGTCGAGCCCGAGGTCCATGTCCTTGCGCAGCAGGTGCGGCGTGAACGTCACCTTGAAGTCGAGGTTGACGAACGCCGGGGCCTTGTAGCGCGTGAAGCCCGAGCCCATCACGCTCTTGTTGAAGAAGTCGAGGAACGCGTGCCGGGTCATGCCCGCCTTCTGCGCCAGGATCGTGACCTCGGCGAGCGACTGCGTGAGGACGCCGAGCAGGACGTTGTGGCAGATCTTCGCGATGCGCGCGAGCTCGCCCTCGCCGACGTAGCTCGAGCCCTGCCCCATCATGTCGAGCAGCGGCCGCGCCGCCTCGTACGCCGACTTCGGTCCCGAGACCACGAACGTGAGCTTGCCCGCCTTGATCACCTTGGCGTTGCCGCTCACCGGCGCGGCGAGGTACTCGACGCCGCGCGCCGCAAGCATCTTGCGCAGCTCCGCCGAGCCCTCGAGCGAGATCGACGAGCACTCGATCACCATCCGCGGTTTCCCCGCCGCCGACAGCAGGCCCGCCGGTCCGGCGATCACCTCCTTCACGTCGTCCCAGGTGGACACCATGCAGAACACGATGTCGCGCGCGGCGAGCTCGGGGAGCGCGGCTGCGACCTTCGCGCCGTACTTCTCGAGCGGCTCGGCCTTGGCACGGGTGCGGTTCCACGCCAGCACGTCCGCCCCGCCCTTGGCGAGGCGCGCGGCCATCTCGTAGCCCATGCGGCCGGTGCCGATCCAGCCGATGCTCGGACGCTTGTCGGTTGCCATGGCGCCGCGATCAGTACGGATTGCCGATCGGCAGCTCGTTCGCCGGATAGAGCGTGATGATCTTCGCGCCGGCCGGCGTGAGGACCACCTCCTCCTCGATGCGGGCCGCCGAGACGCCGTCGGTCGCGGGGCAGAACGTCTCCACCGCGAAGACCATCCCCGCCTTAAGCTCGTAGGGATCCTTGAACGAGTTCAGCCGCGAGACGAGCGGCCGCTCGTGGAGCCCCACCCCCAGCCCGTGACAGAAGTTCAGCCCGAAGGCGGCCATTTCGGTCTCGAAGCCGATCTCCGTGCACTTCGGGAACATCTCCGCCACCTTCTCGGTGCTCACCCCGGGTTTCAGCATCTCGATGGCGTCGTCCATCCACTGCCGGGCGCGCTTGTAAGCGTCGATTTGCGGCTTGGTCGCCTTCCCGACCGCGAACGTGCGGTAATAGCAGGTCCGGTAGCCCATGAACGAATGCATCACGTCGAAGTACGCCTGGTCGCCGGGACGGATGATGCGGTCGGTGAAGTTGTGCGGGTGCGGGCTGCAGCGCTCGCCGGCGATCGCGTTCACCGCCTCCACGCAGTCGGACCCGAGTTCGTAGAGCCGCTTCGCGGCGAGCGCGACGATCTGGCTTTCCTTGACTCCGGGCTTCAGCGCTTCGGCGATGTCCTGGTAGACGCCGTCGACCATCGCCGCGGCGATGTTGAGCAGCGTGATCTCGTCGCTGCTCTTCACCTCGCGCGCGTCCATCATCATCTGCTGGCCGTCGCGGATGTCGAGCCCCTCCTTCTGCAGCGCGAAGAGCATCGGCGGTTCGCACACGTCCAGGCCGAGCGGCATCTTCGCCACGCCCTCCTGGACCAGGATGTCCTTGATCTCCTTCGCGGCCGCCTCGAAGAGGCCGACCTTGGGCGAGATCGCGCCGCGCATGCCCGGGTTGCCCGCGCGGCAATGGTCCTCGCGGAGCCACGGACAGTGGAGCTTGTGGTGGCGGGCGGCCGACCCGAAGTCCCACACGTAGGGGTCGCCGTTCCCGGTGAGCAGCGTGTAGCGGATGAGCTTGTCGCGGGCCCACTCGCCGATCACGGTGCTCGAGATGTAGCGGATGTTGTGCTGGTCGAAGCAGAGGATCGCGCCAAGCCCGGCCTTCGCCAGCGCGGCGCGGGTGCGCGCCAGACGGTAGTCGTGGAGCCGGCGGTAGTTGACCCGCTCCTCGAAGTCGACCTGCGTCTGGCCGGGCGCCTGCAACGGCCGGTCCCAGCGGTGGTGCGGGTCGATGTCGTCCGGCCGGACGATCTTGGGTTCGTTCTGCGACTTGGCCATTGTGCGATCAATCCACCTTGGCGCCGGAGTCCTTCACGGCTTTCGCCCACTTGGGCACTTCTTCCCTCACGAAGGCGGCGAACTCCGCCGGCGTGTTGCGCCGCGACTCGAAGCCGAGTTGGCCGAGCTTCTCGCGGACGTCGGGCGATTCGAGCACCCGGTTCACCTCGGCGTTCAGACGGTTCACCACGTCGGCCGGCGTTCCGGCCGGCACGAAGAAGCCGATCCAGGTGAGGTCGTCGAAGCCGGTGAAGCCCTGCTCGTTGACCGTCGGCACGTCCGGCAGCGCGGGCGAGCGCTGCGCGCTCGTGACCGCGATCGGCCGCAGCTTCCCGGACTTGACGTGCGGAATCGCGGGGGGCATCGACGTGCTCGACATCTGCGTCTGTCCGGCGACCGCGGCGCCGGCCGCCTGGGCCGGCTGGTAGGGCACGTGGGTGATGTCGACCTTCGCGGCGGTCTTGATCCGCTCGACCGACAGATGCGTCGTGGTGCCGATCCCGGACGAGGCGTAGGCGAGCGGCTGCTTGCGTGCGAGCTCGACCAGCTCCTGCAGGTTCTTCACCGGCACCGACGGGTTCACGGTGATGAGGTTCGGCGTGGTCGGCCCGAGGACCACCGGCACGAAGTCCTTCATCGGATCGTAGCCGGCGTTCGCGTACAGGCTCGGGTTGACGGCGTACGCCACGCTGATGACGAGGACCGTGTATCCGTCGGGCGCCGCGCGCTTGACCGCCTGCGCCGCGATGTTCCCGCCGGCGCCGGGACGGTTCTCGACCACGAACGACTGGGCGAGCCCCTCGGTGAGCTTCGCCGCCACCAGGCGGCCGACGATGTCGGTGGAGCTCCCCGGGCCGAAGGCCACGACGAACTGCACCGGCCGCAGCTTCGGCCAGTCCTGGGCGGACCCCGGCGTGGACCAGCCGGCCAGCAGCGCCGCGCCGACGCCCAAGGCCGCTGCAAGTATCGCTTTCAATCGCCCCTCCTCGAGCGCTTTGGACGTTGAACGGTAGCACAACCGGCCGCCTCTTTGACACGCCGCAACCGCCCGGCGATCATGCCGGCTCTGCGACACTCAAGGAGCGACCCGCATGCGCATCGTGTCCTTCGAAGCCGACGGTTCGCCGCGGCTCGGCGTCGTGAGCGGCGACACGGTGGTGGATCTCGCACAGGCCGCGCCCGAGCTGCCGCGCGACCTCCTCGCTTTGATCAACCGCGACGGCGGGCTCGCCGCGGCCGCGGCGGCCGCGAAGCGCGCGCCCAAGACCGCGGCCCGGCAGCTCGACGGCCTCAAGCTCCTGCCCCCGATCGCCAACCCCGGGAAGATTCCTTGTCTCGGCCTGAACTACGCGGACCACGCGGCCGAAGGCGGCCACCAGAAGCCGACCTATCCGAGCCTGTTCATGCGTTGCAACACGAGCCTCGTGGCCCACGGCGCGCCGATCGTGCGGCCGCAGTGCTCGGTCCAGCTCGACTACGAGGCCGAGCTCGCCGTCATCATCGGGCGCCGCGGCCGGCACGTGCGCGAGGCGGACGCGCTCGCGCACGTCGCCGGCTACGCGTGCTTCAACGACGCGTCGGTCCGCGACTACCAGCGCAAGACCACGCAGTGGACGATGGGCAAGAACTTCGACGCGACCGGCGCGTTCGGGCCGTGGTTCGTGTCCGCCGACGAGCTGCCCCCCGGCGCCGCGGGGCTCGCGATCCGCTCGCGGCTGAACGGCCAGGTGATGCAGAACGCGAACACGAACGACATGCTGTTCCCGGTCGCCGAGACCATTGCGATCCTCACCGAGGGGATGACGCTCGAGCCCGGCGACGTGATCGCGACCGGCACGCCCGCCGGTGTCGGGCACGCGCGCAAGCCCCCCGTCTGGATGAAGGACGGCGACGTCATCGAGGTCGACATCGAGGGTGTCGGGGTGCTCCGGAACCCGATCCGCGACGAGGGCTGACGCGCCGGGCGCATGGCGAGCGAGAGCGCGCCGCGCTGGGCGGGACGTCAGTTCCACAACCAGCCGGTGGCGAGCCACACCCACGGGTTCCTCGTGGACCTGTGGGACGAGGTCCGGCGCGACACCGGCGGCGCCCTCGCCATCGAAGTCCACGCCGAGAACGGCGGCATCGCCGGGTCCGACCCGGCGGCGCTGCGCCTGCTCGTCGAGGGCGGGCTCGAGTTCATGACCCTCATGGGCGGCCTCATCGGGCAGGTCGTGCCGGTAGCCGAGATCCAGGGCGTGCCGTTCGCGTTCGCGAGCCACGCGCAGGTCCACACGGCGATGCAGGGCGAGCTCGGGGAGCATCTCCGCAGGGAGATGGCCGCGAAGGGAATCCACGGCTTCCGCTACGGCGTCCTCGAGAACGGTTTCCGCCATGTCGTCTCGGTGCAGCGTCCGGTGCGCACGGTGGACGACCTCGCCGGCTACCGGATGCGGATTCCCGCCGGCCGGATGTTCGACGACCTCTTCCGCGCGCTCGGCGCCGAGCCGGTGGTCGTCAACATCCGCGAGCTCTACGCCGCGCTCGAGGACGGTCGCGTCGACGGGCAGGAGAACCCGCTCGCGATCATCGAGGTGAACCGCCTGTACGAAGTGTCGAAGTACGTGAGTCTCACCGGGCACATGTGGTCGGGGTTCAACCTGATCGGGAACCTCACGTTCTGGGAGCGGCTTCCTGCGGACGTGCAGGAGACGGTGAACCGCAGCGTGGCGAAGCACGCCGCGCGGCAGCGGGCGTACACTGAGGAATTCAACCGGAGCCTCGAGGCGAAGCTCGCGACCGAGCGCGGAATGGTCTTCAACCGCGCCGCTGCGGCGAGCTTCCGGAAGGCGCTGTCGGCGGACTTCTACGGCCGCTGGCGACGCGAGTTCGGAGACACGGCCTGGAGCCTGCTCGAGGCGTCGGCCGGAAAGCTTTCTTGACACAAGAGGAGGAGCAGACCATGAACAAACGCATCCGCGGATGGACCGGCGCTGTCGTCGCGACGCTGGCGCTTGGCTACGGCGCGCTCGCCGGCGCGCAGGCGCTGCCGACGCTCGACTTCGTCATCGTCGACAACCTCGGCCACCTGCCGATGATCGTCGGCGTCGAGAAGGGCCTGTTCAAGCAGCACGGCGTCGACGTCCGGCTGAAGATCGTCAAGTCGGGCACCGAGATCGTGAACGCGCTCAAGAAGAACGAGGTCCAGGGCGGGAACATGAGCGTGACGACGTTCATCAAGGGCCGCCAGGGTGGCGAGCCGGTGACGGTGTTTGCGCTGGCGATGAACGACGCCACGCGGGCCAACGCCGACGATCCGCTGGCGATCATCGCCCGCAAGGACTCGGGGATCAAGGCGGGCGACCTCAAGACGCTGAAGGGCAAGAAGGTCGGCGTGTGGTTCGAGCAGACGCCCGACGAGTACCTGAAGATCGCGCTCGACAAGGCCGGCCTCAAGAAGGGCGAAGTCGAGCTCGTCAACATCACGAGCAATCCGGCGCTGGTCCCCAATCTCGCCGAGGGCAAGGTGGACGCGGTGGTGTCGCTCGAGCCGTGGAACACCCTCATCCTCGACAAGGTTCCCGGCGCGTACGTCGTGCAGCGCGGTGGCGGCTACATGTCCTACATGATGGTCGCGACCTTCCAGGACAGCCTGCTAAAGAGCAACCCCGACCTCGCCAGGAAGTTCGCCGAGGGCCTGGCCGCGGCGTCCTACGCGACCCGGCAGAACCGCGACGAGGCGATCGAGATCTTCGCCAAGGTCGTGCCCGGGGTGGATGTGGCGACCGCCAAGAAGGCGGTGCGGCACATCAGCTACGACCCGCGCATCTCCTCGGCCAGCATGAGCGCCTTCGACGCCGCCCAGGACTCGCTGATCCGGCTCGGCTCGGGCAGCGCCGACAAGAAGCTCGACCTGAAGCAGGTCGTCGTGGTCTCGTACATGCGGGACGTCGAGAAGTCGCACCCGCAGTACTTCTCGGACCTCAAGAAGGTGAACTAACAGCGCCGGCCGCGCGCCGGCGTGCGTTGCGCCGGCGCGGGTCCACGGCGGCGTATCAGTAGAACGCGTCGTGCCCGGGCGTGTACGAGCGCTGGGTCTGCGCGGGGTTCCGGTTGACGAGCGGCCGGGCGAAGAGCGGGTGCGTGAGGCTCCGCACCTCGTGCTCGAGCGTGAAGAGCGCCTTGCCCGAATCCGGGTCGACGATCTCCTTGAACCGGTACTGCCACGGGTCGCTTTCCTCGAAGACGAGGCCGCGCTCGAGGAGCCTGCGGTGCGGCCCGGCGAAGTCCGCGACGTAGATCGCGACGTGGTGGCCGTCGTACTCGGCGATCGGCGCGGTCGTCTCCCGGTAGACGAGCTCCTGGCGCGGTCCGACGCAAGCGTGCGCGGCGCCGTCTTCGACCCGCGCCGGCGCATCCATGATCTCCCGGTAGAAGCGCGCGATGCCCTCGGCCGTGCCGGTCGGCACCGGCAGCTCCACGTAGGGGATCGCGAGGCGTCGGTCGCCGAAGCGCGGATCGGGCGCGTGGATCCGGAACCGGTTGCCCCACGGGCAGGTCGCCTCGACCGTCTCGCCGCGGCGCGCGAACGCGTAGCGCGTGCCGGCGAGCTTCGACTTCATGCTCTCGAACCGCGCCATCAGCTCGTCGAGGTCCGGCACCACCACGCCGATCACGCCGCGCAGGACGTTCGGCGCGCCGGTCGGCATGTGGAACTGGTTGCGTCCGACGTTGAACCACATGTTGACGTCGATGATGTGCAGGTACGGATCGCGCGTGAGCCCCAGCCCGCCGACGTAAAACAGCGTCGCGATCCGCTGGTCGTCCTGGCGCAGGTTGACGTGCTCGAGCAGCACGATGTTGCCGACGCTCTCGGCGGCACGGTCGAAGGTCTGCGGGCGGGGGGCGTTCATCTTCTCGGGTGCGTTCATGATGCTCACTCCATCGTGATGCCGGCGCGCTTGACGACCTCGCCCATCCGCTTGAGCCCGGCGTCGGTCCACTGCGTGACCTGCTCCGGCGGCGAGCCGATCGGCTCGAGCCCGATCGCGATCAGCTTCTCCCGCACGCCGGGATCGTTCACCGCCTTCACGGTCTCGGCGTGCAGCCGGTCGACGATCGGTTTCGGCGTCCCGACCGGCACCATGATCGCGGCCCACGTGAACCAGTCGAACCCCGGCACGCCGGCCTCGGCCATGGTCGGGACGTCCGGCAGCAGCGGGGAACGCTTGGGGCTGGGCACGGCAAGCGCGCGGACCTTGCCGGACTTGATGTGCGGCAGCAGGATCGACACCGCGCCGAGGTGCATCTGGACCTGCCCGGGGATCACGTCGAGCGCCGCCTGGGTCGCGCCGCGATAGGGAATGTGGACGAGGTAGGTGCCGGTGGCCGCCTTGAACGTCTCGGCCGCGAAGTGCTGCGGGCTGCCGACGCCGCCCGAGGAGTAGTCGAGCTTGCCCGGTCGGCTCTTCGCCAGCGCCACGAACTCGCCGACGTTCTTCGCCGGCACCTCGTTGTTCACCACCATCACCCAGTGGATCCCGGCGACGATGCTCACCGGCACGAAATCCTTGACCGGATCGTAGGGCACCTTCCGGAGGCTCGGGATCATCGTGAGGATGCTGTCGTTCAGCACGCCGAGGGTGTAGCCGTCCGGGGCGGCGCGCTTGACCCGCTCGGCGCCGATCATCCCCGCGGCCCCGGGCTGGTTCTCGACGACGATCTGGCGGCCCAGGTTCTGGGACATCCGTTCCGTGACGATGCGCAGCATGGCGTCGACCGCGCTGCCCGCCTGCAGGGGCATCAGCATCTGGATCGGCTTCGCCGGATAGTCCTGCGCCGCGGCCGGGACCGCCGCCCCGAGCAGCGCCGCCGCAAGCAAGTTGCGCATCATGATCTCCCTCCTCCGGTGTCCGACCCCGATCATGCCGCAAGCGCCGCGATCCCGAGTTCGCCCGCGACCTTGTCTAGCGCGGTCTTGAGCGGCGGTGGAATCGGCACGCCCGCTGCGGTGCGCGCCGAATACTTCTCGCTGCTCCGCTCGCCGGGAACGGTGATCCGCTCGACCCCCGGCAGGCATTCCGAGCCGCGAAGGTCGTGCACCACGCGGTCAACGCGCTGTCGGAACTCGGTCGGATCGCCGAACGCCCCCGGGTCGATCGCTACGATCGCGTGCCCGGTGTTGGTGACCGACGAATCGTCGGCGTTGAAGTCGATCACGTCGCGCCCCATCGCAGCGCCGTTCAGGGTGCCGGCGAGTAGCCCGAGCACGAGCGCCAGGCCGTAGCCCTTGTACCCGGCCTCCATCCCGCCGAGCGGGAGCGCGAGGCCCTCGTTCGCACGCTTGGCGTCGGTGAGCGGGCGGCCCTCGCGGTCGATCATCCAGCCCTCGGGCATCGGCTTGCCCTGCTGGGCGTAGGTCTTGATCTTGCCGAACGCCGCCACCGTGGTGGCCATGTCGAGCACAACCATCGGCTCGTCGAGCGTGGGGATGGCGACCGCGATCGGGTTGGTCGAGAGCAGCAGCTCGAGCCCGCCCCAGGGCGCGAGGTGGTTCGCGTTGCCGACGCAGAAGTAGAGCCCGCACATCCCGGCCGCCGCCGCCATGCGCGCGTAGAGCAGCGCCGGCCCCGCGTGATTGCTCATGCGCACGCCGACCCAGGCGACGCCGCTCGCGCGCGCCTTCTCGACCGCGGTGCGCGTGGCGAAGTGCATCACGAGGTGCCCCATGCCGTTGTCGCCGTCGACGACCGCCATGCCGGGCTTGTCGCGCACCACCCGAATGTTCGGCTTGAGGTTGACGCCGCCGGCGCGGATGCGGCGGACGTAGTGCGGCACCCGGAACACGCCGTGGCCGTCGGCGCCGAAAAGGTCGGCCTGGGTCATCAGCTCCGCGACGAGGCGCGCGTCGGTCTCCGGCATCCCGACGGCGCGGAAGGCCGCGGTGATGAACTGCCGCAGCCGCTCGGCGGGGACTGAAACGGTCATTGCGGTTGCGAATCTAGCGCGTGCGAGCGCCCGGGTAAAGCCAGTGCCAGGCGTCCGTCAGTTCGGCTGGATATTCCCGCGCTGGACCACCGTGGTCCAGCGATCGACCTCGGCCTTCATGAACGCGCCGAACTCCTCGGGCGTGCTCGCGACGACATCGAAGCCGATCCCGTTCAGGCGCTCGCGGATCTCGGGCGAGCGCAACGCCTTCACCGCGGCGTCGTTCAACTTGAGGACGACCTCGCGCGGCGTCTTGATCGGCGCGCCGGCCGCCTGCCACGAGGTCACGACGAGCTCGGGGAAACCCGCCTCCGCCATGGTCGGCACGTCGGGCAGCGCCGGATTCCGCGTCTTCGCGGTGACCGCGAGCGCGCGGATCTTGCCGGCCTTGAGCTGGGTCGCGACGGTGCCGAGGTTCTGGAACGAGGCGTCGACCTGCCCGCCGAGCAGATCGGTCACCACCGCCGCGCCGCCCTTGTAGGGGACGTGGATGCCGCTCGAGTTGGTCAGCTGGGTGAACAGCTCGAAGGTCAGGTGGTCGGACGAGCCGCTGCCGCTCGAGCCGAACGAGATCTTGCCCGGGTTCTTCAGCATCTGGTCGAGGAGCTCCTTGCCGGTCTTCGCCGGGAACCCGAGCTTCGTCACCAGGACGTTCGGCGTCGTCACCGCGAGCGTGATCGGGGCGAAGTCGCGCACCGGGTTGTAGCGCAGGTCCTTGAACAGCGCGGCGTTGATCGAGAACACGCCGATCGAGCCGACGAGGATCGTGTAGCCGTCGGGCTCGGCCCTGGCGACGAACTCGGCGGCGATCGCGCCGTTCGCGCCCGGCTTGTTCTCGACCACGGCCGGCTGGCCGAGGTATTCCTGGAACTTCGACCCGATGGCGCGGCCGACGGTGTCCGACGGCCCGCCCGGCACGAACGGGATGACGATCTTGATGGGTTTCGTGGGGTACGCCTGGCCGTGCGCAGCGCTCGCCAGCGCCGTGGCGAGCAGCGCGACGGCGAAACCGATCGTCGACTTCATTGTTTTCTCCAGTTCACGGGGCGGCACGGAGTTTAATCGTTTCGCGAAGTGCCTGGTGCTCCAAGGCCTACGGAGCCCCGCGCAACAGCGACTCCGGATCGCTCGCCTCTTGGACGTAGAATTGCGATCGCCATGGACAACCGCCGCAAACGTCCCGAAGACCTCCGCAGCCACCGCTGGTACGGCGCGCAGGACCTGCGCTCGTTCGGCCACCGCTCGCGCACCGCGCAGATGGGCTTCGAGCGCTCCGACTACGCCGGCAAGCCGGTGATTGCGATCATCAACACCTGGAGCGACATCAACCCCTGCCACACCCACTTCAAGCAGCGGGTCGAGGAAGTGAAGCGCGGCGTCTGGCAGGCCGGCGGCTTTCCGGTCGAGATGCCGGCGATCTCGCTGTCCGAGCCGTTCCAGAAACCGACGACCATGATGTACCGCAACCTCCTCGCGATGGAGACCGAGGAGCTGCTGCGCTCCTACCCCGCCGACGGCGCGGTGCTGATGGGCGGCTGCGACAAGACGACGCCGGCGCTCATCATGGGCGCGACATCGATGAACCTGCCGGCGATCTTCATGCCCGCGGGGCCGATGCTCCGCGGCAACTGGGGCGGCGCGACGCTCGGCTCCGGTTCCGACTCCTGGAAGTACTGGGCGGAGTTGCGCGCCGGCAACATCACCGAGCAGGACTGGCAGGAGATCGAGCAGGGCATCGCCCGCTCGCCGGGCCACTGCATGACGATGGGCACCGCCTCCACCATGACGGGCGCCGCGGAGGCGCTCGGCTTCACGCTGTCGGGCGCGGCGTCCATCCCGGCGCCGGACGCGCGTCACGCGGCGATGGCGACGCTCACCGGAAAGCGCATCGTGGAGATGGTGTGGGAGGACCTCAAGCCGTCCGACATCCTGAGCGACGCGTCCTTCCGCAACGCCGTGACGACGGTGCTCGCGCTCGGCGGCTCCACCAACGCGGTCGTTCACCTGATCGCGATGGCGCGGCGATCGGGCGCCAGGCTCGACCTGGACGCGTTCGACCAGCTCGCTCGCCGGACACCGCTGCTCGCGAACATCCGCCCGTCGGGGAAATACCTGATGGAGGACTTCTACTACGCCGGCGGCCTGCGGGGCATGCTGGGCAACCTGCGCGACCTCCTCGAGCTCGACGCACGCACCGTGACCGGCGGGAACCTCGGCGAGAACATCGGCAGCGCGAAGGTCTTCAACGACGACGTGATCCGCACGCCGGACAAGGCGCTCGTCGCGTCCGACAGCCTCGCCGTGCTCCGTGGGAACCTCGCCCCCGACGGCGCGGTGATCAAGCCGCCGGCGGCCGAGCCGCGCCTGCACCGGCATTCGGGCAAGGCGGTCGTGTTCGCCGACTACAACGACATGGCGGCGCGGATCGACGCGCCTGACCTAGCGGTCGACGCCGACTCGGTGCTGGTGCTGAAGCACGCCGGCCCGCTGGGGGGCCCGGGCATGCCCGAGTGGGGGCAGCTGCCGATTCCGAAGAAGCTGCTGCAGCAAGGCGTGCGCGACATGCTGCGGATCTCGGACGCGCGCATGAGCGGCACGAGCTACGGCGCGTGCGTGCTGCACGTCGCGCCGGAGTCGTGGGTTGGCGGCCCGCTCGAGTTCGTCAGGGACGGCGACGTGATCGAGCTCGACGTCCCCGCCCGCAAGCTCACGCTCAAGGTCGCCGACGCGGAGCTCGCGCGGCGGCGCGCGGCCTGGACGCCGCCAGCGCCCCGCTATGGCCGGGGGTACGGGGCGATGTTCGCCCGGCACATCACCCAGGCGAACGAGGGGTGCGACTTCGACTTCCTCGGGCGCGGCCCGCCAACGGCCGAGCCCGAGATTCACTAGCGCGCGGCCCATAAAAGCGCCACGGGGGCCGAAGCCCCCGCGGGTTGCAAGGCGTGAGTTCGGCCCCTACTTGCGGGCATCAGCCAGGCACTTCTCCTTCTCGGTGCCCGTCAGCTTGTCGCACTTCGCAGGATCGCCTTGCGCATAGGCGCCCGCCACGAACCCGGCGAACAGGGTGGCCACCAACGCTTTGAGGAAGAGTCGCATCGCATTTCTCCTTTCACAGTGTTAACAACTGCTTGTAGAACTCGGATCGAGCGCCAACAATGCCCCCGAGGGCGCGCCGTGTCATACGCTCATCCTTAGTTCTCTAGCGGCATCCGTGCCAGGTTTCTGCCAAGGCTCTGGGGCGTTGCACATCAAGGAGTTAGCCCGACGCGGCGGCGTTCGACGCAAGCGGGCATGTCGTGCCGCCCCGGCAAGACGGCGGACCGTTTTCGCAACGCGTTGTTTCGTTGCGGCCTTTGATGTCGCCGATCGGCGACGGCGGCTAGTGAACTACTGGCGCCGCGTCACCGCGTACTGCCCGGAGGCAGCGCGCCGGCCTGGCAGAGCTGGGTGAGCAGCTTCTCAGCCGAGCGGCTTCAGGTCACCGAGCAGCGTCGGGATCAGCTCGGTCACGGTCGGGTGGATGTGCATCGCGTGCAGGATCGTCGTGTAGGGCGTTTTCGCGTACATCGCGTCCAGCAGGGAATGGACGATCTCGTCGGCGTTCAGTCCGAGCAGCGCGGCGCCGAGCAGCTGCTTCGAGTCCGAGTCCACCAACACTTTCATGAACCCCTGGGTCTCGCCCGCCTCATGCGCGCGGCCGACCCGTGTCATCGGGATCTTGCCGACGAGCGCCTGTCGGCCGCCCGCGCGCGCTTCCTTCTCGGTCATCCCGGCTCGACCGAGCGGCGGGTCGATGAAGAGCGCGTAGGCCTGGATCCGGTCGGAGATCCGGCGCCGGTCGCGATCGAAGAGGTTGGCGGCGACGATCTCGTAGTCGTTGTACGAGGTGTGCGTGAACGCGCCGCGGCCGTTCGCGTCGCCGAGCGCCCAGACGCCGGGAACGCTGGTCCGGCATTCCTCGTCGACCTTGATGTAGCCGCGCGCGTCGGTCTCGATGCCCGCGCTTTCGAGCCCGAGGTCCTGCGTGTTCGGCAGCCGGCCCACCGCGAGCAGCGCGTGGCTGCCCTCGGCGACCGGCGCGCCCTCCCGGCATTCGAGCCCGACGACGATCCGATCGCCGTTCCGGGACAGCGCCATGCATTCGGCGCCGGTGCGAATCTCGATTCCTTCGCGCTCGAGGATCGCGCGGATCTCGTCGGAGACGTCGTCGTCCTCGCGCGCGATGAGCCGCGGCCCCCGCTCGACCACGGTCACCTTCGAGCCGAACCGCCGATACATCTGGGCGAACTCCAGGCCGACGTAGCTCCCGCCGACCACCACCAGGTGCTCGGGCAGGAGATCCACCTCCATCATCGTGGTGTTGGTCAGGAAGGGGACGTCCGTCACGCCGGGGAGGTCGGGGACCAGCGCTCTTCCGCCGACATTGATGAACACCTTGTCGGCCTCGAGCGCGCGGCCGTTCACCGTTACCGCGCGCGGCCCAGTGAAGCGCGCGTGCCCGCGCTCGAACGCCACGTTCTTCATCCCGCCGATCCAGCCGGTCAAACCCTCCACGGACTTTTTGACGACCGCATCCTTGCGCGCCTTGACGGCCCGCATGTCGACCCGGACCTCGCCTGCGGAGAAGCCGTACTCGCCGCCGCGCCGCGCCGTGTGCGCCGCGTGTGCACTCGCGATCAGCGTCTTCGTCGGGATGCAGCCGTTGTTGACGCACGTCCCGCCGACGAGCTTCCGCTCGATCACCACGGTCTTCAGGCCCTCGCGGTCGAGGCGCGCGCACAGCGCCGGGGCCGCCTGCCCGGTGCCGATCACGATCGCGTCGAAGCGCTCAGGCATGGAGGTGCTCCTCGTGGACGGTGGGCGCACCGAGGTACTCGCTCTTCAGGTCCACCGTCGAGTGGTGGCCGAGGTGTTCGTAGGTACGCTCGAGCCAGCGCGCGGCAGCCGCGCGGCCGAGGTCGCGCAGACTGCAGAGGAACGCCCAGTCCGTCCTGAACTTGCTCGCCACCGTGAGATCGGCGAGGGCTTCGTCGGCACGGATCGAGTGGACCAGGATGTGCTTGAGCTTGTCGCGATGCTCGTCCTTCAGCCAGTCCTGCTCGATCAGCTTGGTGACGAAGGCGATCGCGCGGAGCTCCCTCAGCAGCGACGAGTTGAATGTGATCTCGTTCAGCCGGTTCTGGATCTCGGGCGCGGTGGTCGGAAGCTGCGGCCTGAAGATCGGATTGATGTGCACGATGACGATGTCGCGGCTCTGGTTGTGGAAGAGCGGATAGAGCGCCGGGTTGCCCATGTAGCCGCCGTCCCAGTAGTGCTCGCCGTCGATCTCGACCGCCTGGAAAAGGAACGGCAGGCAGGCCGAGGCGAGCACCGCATCGAGCGTCACCTCCCGGTTGCGGAAGATGCGCGGCTGGCCGGTGCGCACGTTGGTCGCGCAGATGAAGAGCTCAACGCGGTTGCAGGCGTGGATGGCGTCGATGTCCACGTTCTTCGCGAGCACGTCGCGCAGCGGGTTGAAGTTGAACGGGTTGAACTGGTACGGCGAGAAGGTCCGCGTCAGCGTCTCGAACAGGATGTAAGACGGCGACTGCTCGAGACCCAGGCCGAGCGCCGCGTCCCAGCCCGACGCGCGCACCGGCGAGAACATCTGACCCGTGTCGCTGATGTCCCGCCAGAACCTCTCCAGGGCCTCGCGCGCGCCGTCGAGGCCGCCGTTCATGAGCCCCTGGGCGTACACGACGGCGTTCATCGAGCCGGCGCTGGTGGCGGAGAGCCCCTCGAGATCGAGCCGGCCGTCCTCCGCGAACCGGTCGAGGATGCCCCAGGCGAACGCGCCGTGCGCGCCGCCGCCCTGCAGCGCGAGGTTCACGCGCTTGATTCCCGCTCTGTCCACTGGGTACTCCTTTCGGCCATCCGGTCGCGCCACGGGGTGGCGCGACGCCCGCGCTGAACCAAGCTTACTGCGCGATCCGAGGGCTCGTGCGGGCGGGTGAAAGGCGGGGCTGGCGGCACTTCAGGCGCCTCCTCGCCCTGCCGCCGCGCGGTCGTGGCCGCCCGGCTCCGCCTCGGGGGCCCTGCTGCGCCGCAGGGGCGGGGGCTTACTTAGGACGTGCCGGCGGGGGGTCGGGCAAGTTATAGTTCGCCCGGCCTCGCGCCAAGCGCGGGCCCGACTAAAAGGGGAGACAACGGCCGTGCACGCGATGCGCATCCGCCAAAAAGACGGCGTCTTCTACTTCGTGAGCTATCCGGCCCGGGAACTGATGGCGAAGGTGCGGTTCATCAGCCGGTTCTACGGCGAGGGCGAGCAGATCGCGCCAAGCCGCGTCGCGCATGACGACGACGTCGCCCAGTTCATCTCCCGGATCGAGCGCACCGACGCCGCCTTCCAGCGGGCGCTCTCGCAGGGCAAGGTGAAGCAGCTGCGGAATTTCTACGAGACCGCGGTCACCCAGCCGCCGATCCCGGGCACGGTGCTGCTCTTCACCCCCGAGCGCCTGCGCTTCCAGGCGAGCGGCAGCGACTCCGCGGCGGGCAGCGTCACCGAGCCCACCTCGAAGTTCCTGGTCATCGACGGGCAGCACCGGCTCGCCGCGCTGCACTTCTACCTCAAGGACCGCCCGGACGACGCCGCGACCATCAACGTGCCGTGCGTGATCTTCGACGGCCGGACCGAGGACTTCGCGACCGAGATGTTCGTGATCATCAACTCGACGCCGACCCGGATCAACAAGAGCCACCTCGTCGACCTGTACGAGCGCGTCTCGTGGGCGGCGCCCGACCGCAAGTTCGCCTCCCGGCTCGTCGAGCGGCTCTACACCGAGGCCGACAGCCCGCTGCGCTACCGGATCAACCGCCTGGGCGGGCGAAGCCAACGGGACAAGTGGGTCCTGCAGGCCGAGCTCTTCAACGAGCTGCACCGCTGGGTGCGCGGCCACTGGCGCAAGATCCAGATCGCCGGGGGCAGCTCGAAGGAGTTGCCGCGCTACTACGCGATCATCCGGGACTTCTTCAAGGCGGCGCGCGCGGCCTTCACCGACGCCGCCTGGGGCAAGGAAAACTACATGGTCACCAAGCCGGTGACGATCAAGGCGATGGTGCGGGTGTGCGCCGACCTCGCGCGGGAGGACGCGGAGCCCGAGGCCGGGCGGGTCGCCCGCTGGGAGGAGCGGCTGACGCCGTGGGCGGAGCTCGTCCGCCAGTTCCGGATGGAGGGCTTCTACGAGCGGTTCCCCGCCAAGGGCGAGGTGGAGCGCGTGGCGCGCATCCACCGCGACCTCGCCAAGGCCGCCGGCATCGAGGTGGGCAAGAAGGCGTAGTCCCCGCGCGCCCCTGGCCGTCAGGCGAGCAGGTGGGCGATGGAATTGGCGTAGTAGCGGAACAAGGGCAGCTCCGACGCTTTCGCGGCATACAGCCCGTCCCGCTCCTCCACCAGGTGCCGCAGGCGTAGCGCCTGGAACCCGGCCGCAAACGCGAATTCCCGGTCGCGGCGCGGCACGTAGACGTGCGCACCCCCCTCCTCCAGCCGCTCGGCGAGCGCCGCCGTTCGCGACTTCACCTCGCTCTCGGAGAGCGGCCGCTCGAGGCTCTGCAGGAACACCGTCGCGACCAGCGGCACCGGCAGCACCGGCACCAGCCGCGCGACCGCCGCCATGAGGTGGCGGGCGAGCTCGCCGACGCGCGCGAAGCGCTCGTCCCTGTCGATCCGGCGGAAGTCCAGCCCGCGGGCCGCGACGTATTCGCGCATCGAGATCGGCGTCCCGAAGTTCACGCAGGCGTAGCCGAACGACTTCCACTCGCTCCGGAAGGCGAGCCGCGCCTGGTGCAGGACGAAGCCGAGCGTGTTCGCCACGGCGCGGAGCGCGCCCGGCCGGCGTTCCCCGGGCCCGAGCTCGGCGAGCAGGGTGCGGTCCTCGAGGACCCGGTCGTAGTTGATGCCGAGCGGGATGAAGACGAGGTCCCGGTCCCCGTCCGGGTGGAAGCCGCGCACCATGTAGTCGATCGCCCCCAGTTTCGGCTCCCGCATGCGCCCGTCGCGCGACAGCCCGCCCTCGGGGTAGACCGCCTGGGTCACTCCGGCCTCGGTGGCCATGACGATGTAGCGCTCCAGCACCCGCCGGTACAGCTCGTCCTTCGAGTTGCGGCGCACGAAGTACGCGCCCATCGCGCGGATGAGCTGCTGCAGCGGCCAGATCCGGGCCCACTCGCCGACCGCGTAGGAAAGCGCCGCCTGGTCGGCGGCCAGGTACGCGGCGAGGATGTAGTCCATGTTGCTGCGGTGGTTCATGACGAACACCACCGTCGCGCTGGCCGGGATCCGCGCCAGCCCCTCGCTGTCGGCATAGCCGATCCGCACGCGGTAGAGGGAGCGCGTGACCCGCCGTCCGACCCGGTACCCGAGCCGGAAGTAGAGGTAGGCGTTGAAGGCGGGCACGATCTCGCGGGCGTAGACCCGCAGGCGCCGGGTCACCGCTTCCCGGCTCAGGCCCTGCTCGCGCGCATGCGCGGCGGCCGCCTCCTGGACGCGCGCGTCGTGGACCAGGACGTCGATCAGGGCCTGGCGCCGCGTCTGCTGGAACGGCCGGATCTCGAGCTTGAGGCGCCCCCCGACCTCGTCGAGGACGCGCTCGCCGCGGCGCCGCACGAACCAGCGGACGCCAGGGATGAGGAGCCGGGCGTAGACGGCCCACGCGGCAGCGAGCCCGACCAGGATTGCCAGCCAGAGCGGAACGGTGACGGTGGCGGACACTTGGGTGAAGGCCGGGCGAAGGCTGGGGCGAGCCTACCGGACCGGGTGGCGCGGGTGCAAACCGCCGGGGCTTAGAATCCCCGCTCCTTGCGGATTCCGCCGAACAGCGCCGAGCGCCTGATGGGTTGGGGTTGGTTTCGATGCCTGGGCATTGCCGTCCTGGCCACGGTCTGCTGCCGCGGCGCGGCAGCCGCGCTGCCCCAGGACATCGAGCTCGACAACGAGTCGGCGGTGCGGCGGGCGATCGAGTCCGGCGCGGCAAGCCCCGACACCCGGGTCGTGACCGGCGACTACGGCGAGCCCGGGATTCCGATCGTTGCCTTGGCCGCGCGCGCGGGAAGCGTCCGCGTGGTACGTCTGCTCATCGCCCTCAAGGCGGATCTGAACGCGGCCACGTCGGCCGGCGAGACCGCCCTCATGCTCGCGAGCTTCGTCCCCGACGAGGCGGGCGAGCCGGGGACGCCGGCGACCGCGCACTTCGAGGTCGTCCGGATCCTCGTCGAGGCCGGCGCCCCGCTGGAGAATCCGGGGCGGATGACCGCCGCCGCCTACGCGGGATACGCGGGTCACGTGGAGATCCTGCGGTACCTCCTGGATCGGGGCGCCTCGCCCGACGGGGGCGCGACGGGTCCGCAGCACAGCGTCCCGACGCCGCTCGTCATGGCGGTCATGAAGGGCGATCCCGACGGCGTGCGCCTGCTGCTCGAGCGGGGTGCGGATCCCCGCATCAAGGGTCCGGCGGGCGTCGACGCGCTCGGCTTCGCGCGGCGATCCAATCGCCCGGAGATCATCGCGCTCCTCGAATGCGCCGCGGGCCTCGCGCCCGCCCAACGGTTCGCCGAGGCCTGCGCCCGTCGTTAGGCACCGCCGGTGTAGCATCGCCCGACCGAGTCGCCGGGCGCCCGCCCCGGCCGGTCCCGCTTGCGAGGAAATCGTCATGCCCGCCGGATTCCGGATCTTCCCGATGCCGCAGCGCCCGTCGCGCGCGCTCGTCGCCGCGCTCGCCGAAATGGTCACGCCGCATCTCTCCGACAACATGAGCCGCCGGTGCGGGGCCGCCGCCAGCTTGCGTCCCATGCACCGCGACGGCAAGCTCGCCGGCCCGGCGTTCACCGTCCGGGTGGCGCCCGGGGACAACCTCATGGTGCACAAGGCGATCGACCTCGCCGAGCCGGGCGACGTGCTGGTGATCGACGCCGGCGGGGTGCTGGAGCAGGCGATCATCGGCGAGATCATGGCGTCCTGGGCCGCCAAGCGCGGCGTCGCCGGCTTCGTGATCGACGGCGCGATCCGCGACCTGGGCGCGATCTCGGCGGCGTCGTTCCCGGTATACGCCCGCGGCGTGACGCACCGGGGCCCCTACAAGAACGGCCCGGGCGAGATCAACGCTCCGGTCTCCATCGGGGGCATGGTGGTGCAGCCCGCCGACATCATCGTCGGCGACGAGGACGGCGTCCTCGCGGTACCGCAGGCCGACGCCGAAGCCGTGCTCGCGGCGGCGCGCGAGCAGCGCACGAAGGAGGACGCCACGCTCAAGGCGATCGCCGGCGGCAGCATCGATCGCAAGTGGGTGGACGAAACGCTCCGCGCGCGAGGCTGCAGCACCTGATCGGTGCAGCGCGGCGGTGCTGCGGCGCCGCGTGACGACAGCGTGACAGACGCGCGGCGCGGCGGTATTCGTTGGCACTCCTCCGGCACGGGCGGCGGCCCCGTGCCGTTGTTCCTCGCCCGTCCCGGGGGCCCCTTCCATCATCGCCGGGGAGCTCGGGGGAAGGGGCGAGATGCCGCTGGTCGTCGCACTGAATCTGCTGATTCAGGTCTGCTTCGTCGTTCACGTGTACCGCTCGGGAGCGCCGCGGTACTGGGTATTCGTGATCCTCGCGTTCCCGGTCGCCGGCTGCCTCGCGTACTACGTGGTCGAGGTCTTCCTGCCCTCGCGGCACGCGCGGGCAACCCGCGCGGCCGCGCGCCGGATGGCGCGGGCGCTCGATCCGACCCGGGGCCTCCGCGAGCGGGCCGAGAGCCTCGCGCTCTGCGGCAGCATCGACAACCGCACCGCGCTCGCCGAGGAATGCCTCGCCGTCGGCATGGCCGCAGAAGCGGTCCTGCTGTACCGGAGCTGCCTCATCGGCGCCTACGAGAACGACCCGCACCTGCGGTTCGCGCTCGCCCGCGCGCTCGTCGAGCAGCCCGCCTGGGACGACGCGGCGGACGCGGTCGCGCGGCTGCGCCGGGATCACCCGTGCCACCGGCCGAACGAGGCCCGCCTGCTGCGCGCGCGCGTCCTCGAAGCGACCGGCGAGACCGGCACCGCGCTCGGGGAGTACCACGAACTCGTGCCGGTCTTCGTCGGACTGGAAGCGCGGCTCCGCTACGGGCTGCTGCTCGAGCGGCTCGGCCGCACCGACGCCGCCCGCGGGGCGTTCGAGGAGGCGCTCGCGCTGGCGAAGCGGAATCCCGCGCCGATGGAGACCGAGGCCCGCTGGGCGAAGCTCGCCCACGAGCGCCTCGCCGCGACCGCGTCGCGCTAGGGCGCCGCCGCGCCGCGGCGGCCGCGCGGGCCGGTCGGCTACAATCCGGCGTTCCGAAGGGGAACGCATGGACCTGCCCGTCAACCGCTTCAAGCACGCCCTCGCGTCCGGCAAGCCGCAGATCGGCCTGTGGCTCTCGCTCTCCGACCACTACAGCGCCGAGGTCTGCGCCGGCTCGGGGTTCGACTGGCTGCTGATCGACACCGAGCACTCGCCGAACGAGCTTCACATGGTGCTCTCGCAGCTGCAGGCGATCGCGCCCTACCCGACGACGGCGGTGGTGCGCGTCGCGTGGAACGACATGGTGATCATGAAGCGGGTGCTCGACGCGGGTGCGCAGACGGTGCTGGTGCCGTACGTGAACACCGCGGAGGAGGCGCGCAATGCGGTCGCGTACACGCGCTACCCGCCGCAGGGGGTGCGCGGGGTCGCCGGCACGACCCGCGCGACGCGCTTCGGGCGCGTCAAGGACTACGCGCGGCGCGCGCACGAGGAGCTCTGCCTGCTGCTGCAGGTCGAGACTCAGCAGGCGCTCGACAGCCTCGAGGCGATCGCGCGCGTGGCGGGGGTCGACGGCGTGTTCATCGGGCCGGCCGACCTGCACGCCTCGCTCGGGTACCCCGGCGAAACCGCGAACCCGGCGGTGCTGCCGAAGATCGAGGACGCGATCCGCCGCATCCGGGCCTGCGGGAAGGCGCCCGGAATCCTGACCGCGGACGAGAAGCTCGCGCGGCGCTATCTCGAGCTCGGGGCGCTGTTCGTCGCGGTCGGCGCCGACGTCGGCCTGCTCGCCCGGGAATCCGAAAAACTGGCCGCGAAGTTCAAGGCATGAAGGTCGACATCCTCTCCGTGGCCGGCATGTACGGCCCGTCGTTCGAGCGCCTCGAGCGCGAGTTCACCGTCCACAACCTCGTGAAGGCGGCCGACAAGGAAAAGCTCCTGGGCGAGGTCGGGCCGCGCGTCCGCGGCATCCAGGCGAGCGGCAGCTCGAGCGTGGGCGCGGCGCTGATCGACCGGCTCCCGAAGCTCGAGATCATCTCCAGCTTCGGCGTCGGCTACGATGGCATCGACGTCGCGGCCGCCAAGCGGCGCAACGTGATCGTTACGAATACGCCGACCGTCCTGAACGACTGCGTGGCGGACCTCGCCATGGGGCTCCTGATCGCCGGCGCCCGCGGCATCGCGACCGGCGACCGGTTCGTGCGCGCGGGCAAGTGGCTCGCCGGCAACCTGCCGCTGCAGACCAAGGTCAGCGGCAAGCGCCTCGGGATCGTCGGCATGGGCCGCATCGGCCGCGTCATCGCCAAGCGCGCCGCCGGGTTCGACATGCAGATTGCCTACCACGCGCGGCGCAAGGTGGCCGACGTGCCGTTCACCTACTACGAGAAGCTCGTCGACCTCGCGCGGAACAGCGACTTCCTGTTGCTGATCCTCCCGGGGGGCAAGGAGACGTTCCGCGTCGTGAACGAGGAAGTGCTCCGGGCGCTCGGGCCGAAGGGAATTCTCGTCAACATCGCGCGCGGCTCGGTCGTCGACGAGGCCGCGCTCGTGAAATGCCTCCAGGAAGGCGCGCTCGGCGGCGCGGCGCTCGACGTGTTCGAGAACGAGCCGAAGACGCCCGAAGCGCTGTGGAAGATGGACAACGTGGTCCTCATCCCGCACCTCGGCAGCGCCACCCACGAGACGCGCGCGGCGATGGGCAAGCTCACCGTCGACAACCTGGCGGCGCATTTCTCGGGCAAGCCGGTGCTGACGCCGGTGCCCTAGCGCCGTTGCGGCGGCGCAGCAGCGGCGCGGCTGCCGGGTGGTGGCCTGCCTGTGCCATACTTTCCCGACGCCCGCCCGGGAAACGGGCGGCGCACGAAACCACGAGGAGGACTCCCAATGACACGCAAACTCGCGCTCTCGGCCGCGCTCGCCTCGTGCTCGCGGCCGGCGCCGCGCACGGCCAGACAATCCGGTTCATGACCGGTCCGCAGGGCGGTTCGTGGTACCCGCTGGGCGGCGCGATCCAGTCGATCGTGGAGAAGGCGGTCCCCGGGTCTGTCAGGTCACCAGGTCGCGCCGGGTGCCGGGATCTCCAACGTGCGCGCGATCCAGGAGGGCAAGGCGGAGATCGGCTTCGGCAACGGCGTGTCGCCCGGTCGACGGCGTCAAGGCCGGCCGCCGACCCGTAGAAGGTCAAGCACGACAATGTCTGCCAGGTCGCAACCCTCTACTTCCAGTACTTCCACGTCGTCGCGCTCGTCGACGCCGGCGTGAAGACACTCGCCGACCTCAAGGGCAAGGCGCTGGCCACCCAGCAGCGAAGGGCAACACCGGCGAGGAGATGACCCGCGACGTGCTGAAGGTCAACGGCCTCGACTACAAGTCGCTGTCGAAGGTGAATCCACGGTTCGCCTACAACGACGCGGTCGACCAGATGAAGGACGGCCACGCACAGGTGTTCGGCGCTGACACCACGGTGCCGGCCTCGGCGGTCATGGACCTCGCCAGCGCGCGCGACGTGAGATCTGCGTGCTGGAGGTGCCCGACGACAAGCTGCGCCAGCTGCAGGAGATCAACCAGGGCTACAACAAGCGCATCATCAAGGCCGGCAGCTATCCGAAGCAGGACAAGGACGATCCAGACGATCGGCACCTGGACGCACCTCGTCGTCAGCTGCGACCTGCCCGAGGACCAGGTCTACCGGATGACCAAGGCCTGGCCGAGAACATCCCGACGCTCGGCGCCGTGGTCGCGGCGTCGAGGAGATCAACGTCAAGGACATGGCGATCGACATCGGCGTGCCCTTCCACACCGGGGCGCTGAAGTTCTACAAGGAAGCGAAGCGCGAAGTAGCCGGCGGCTGAACCGCCGAGCTCTGCGATGCACCGGGGCGCGCGAGCCGCCCCGTTTTCGTTCCGGGGGGGACGTAGCACGAGGCCCATGGACGCGCCGAAAGAGGATCCGGACCATCACCTCGGTCGCGGCGTCGATGTCGATCTATCACATGATACATCGCGGTCGATCGGCCCGCCCGAGGCGCTGTCTTCCGCGGCACGCACCTGCTGTTCACGATGACCCTGGTGTTCCTGCTCTATCCCGGGGCTGGCCCGCAGGCGCGAGCGGCGGCGGCTGGCTCGACCTCCTCTGCATCGCCTGTCGGTGGCGGCGATCGCCTACCTCTGGATCCACTACGACGAACTGCAGGACCGCATCGTCTACATCGACGATCTGACCACGGTGCAGATGGTGCTACGGCGTGATCCTGATCGTGCTGGTGCTCGACGCAACGCGGCGCGTGCTCGGCTGGGCGCTGCCGATCACGGCGCTCGTGTTCCTCGGCTACGCGGCGCTCAAGTCGCGGCGCCGGAGCAGATGTCGAGATCATGTACCTCACCACCGAGGGCATCTTCGGCCCGACCCTCGGGGTGTCGGCCGGCTACGTGATGCTGTTCGTGCTGTTCGGCGCCTTCATGGAGCGCACCGGCATCGGGCGGCTCTTCATGGACTTCGCGCTCGCGCTCGCCGGCCACACCGCCGGCGGGCCGGGCAAGGTCGCGGTCGTCAGCTCGAGCCTGTTCGGGACGATCTCCGGCAGCGCCGTCGCCAACGTGATCGTCGACGGCCCGATCACGATCCCGCTCATGAAGCGGACCGGGTTCCGGCCGCCGTTCGCGGCGGCGGTCGAATCGGTCGCCTCTACCGGCGGGCAGATCATGCCGCCGGTGATGGGCGCGGCGGCGTTCGTGATGGCCGAGTTCCTGTCGGTCTCGCTACTTCCAGATGACGGTGTGGGCGCTCATTCCCGCGGTGCTCTACTACGTCGCGGTGTTCTTCGCCGTGCACTTCGAAGCGAAGCGCGTGGGCCTGCTCGGGCGTCCCGAAGGCCGAAGTGCCGCGGCTCGCGGCGCGTGATGCGCGAGCGCGGCCACATGTTCATGCCCATCCTGTGATCCTCCTGTCGGCCTGTTCGCCGGCTACAGCGCGCCGCTCTGCGCGCTCGCGGGCACGCTCGCCTGCGTGCCGGCGGCGTTGCTGCGCAAGACGACCCGCGCGGACATGACCTGGCAGGGCATCATCGACGCGCTCGAGGACGGCGCCAAGCAGGCGATCGCGGTCGCGCTCGCCTGCGCTGCGCCGGGAATCATCATCGGCGTCGATCGCGCTCACCGGCGCGGGCATCAGGTTCACCGCGTTCGTGCTCGCTTCTGTCGCAGGACAGCGCTCGTCCTCGCGCTCATGCTGACGGCGCTCGCCGGCATCGTCCTCGGCATGGGCATGCCGACGACGCCCGCCTACATCGTGATGGTCGCGCTCCTCGTCCCGGCGATCGTCAAGCTCGGCGTCGCCGTCCGCCGGCGGCGCACATGTTCGCGTTCTACTTCGCGATCCTGTCGGCGATCACTCCGCCGGTCGCGCTCGCGGTGTTCGCGGCCGCCGGGCCTCGCCAAGGCGAACATGTGGGACCTCCGGCTGGGCGGCGATGCGCGTCGGGGCGCCGGCGTACATCGTGCCGTTCATGTTCGTCTACGAGCCGGCGCTGCTGATGATCGGCGACTGGACGACGATCATCGCCGCCACGTGTGAGCGCCACGATCGGCGTCATCGCGCTCGCGTCCGGGTTCTTCGGCTACCTGCTCGCGCCGCTCGGCGCTGTGGCAGCGGGGAGTGCTCCTCGTCGCCGCGATTCTGCTCATCGTTCCGGAGCTCATCAGCTCGATCGTCGGCGGCGCGATCCTGCTCCTTATCGGGGGCGGGCAGTGGTTCGCGCGGCGGCGGATCGCAAGCGGCACGGCCTAGTGCCCCGCAGCGGCGATCGCGGTCGCCGCCCCGAGCGGCCCTTGCGCTAGGTCAAACGGCCCCGCCCTGAGGTGCGAGGATCGGCGTAACCTCGCCAGCCTAGGGCGCTCCCTGCGGCGCTCGATTCTCGGGAGAAAGCCATGCCCTACAAGACCATTCTCGTCCACGTCGACAACGGCGCACGCGCGCCCGTCCGGATCGGCGTCGCCTGCCAGCTCGCGCGCCGGTTCGACGCGCACCTCGTCGGCCTACACGCCCTGACCGTCGTCAAGCTGCCGGGGTACGCCAGGGTCGCGGTCGAAGGCGGCGCGCAGCTCGGGGAGTACCAGGCGAAGCTCGCGGCCGAGACGGCGCGCCAGGCGAAGCAAGTGTTCGAACGCGGCGTGAGCGCAGCCGGGCTGACGAAGTCCGAGTGGCGGGAATCCCGCGATGACGCCGCCGATGTGGTCCCCCTGCACACCCGCTATGCCGACATCGTCGTGATCGGCCAGCCGAACGAGGCGGACGCAAGCGGCGTCGAGCCGGACTTCGCCGAGCGGCTGCTGCTGTCCGCTGGCCGGCCGATCGTGCTCGTCCCTTATGCGGGCAACTTCACCGACATCGGCAAGCGCGCGCTGGTGGCCTGGAACGCGAGCCGGGAGGCGGCGCGCGCGGTGACCGACTCGATCCCGCTCCTGCGCGAAGCGCAGGGCGTGCATGTGGTCGCGTTCAACCCCGACGCCGCGGCGCTCGGCGAAGTGCCCGGGGCCGACATCGGGCTCTACCTCGCGCGACACGGCATCAAGGTCAACGTGTCGCAGCAGACTGCCGGCGACGTCGACGTCGGCAACCAGCTGCTCTCACGGGCGGCGGACCTCGACGCCGATCTGATCGTGATGGGCGGCTACGGCCACTCGCGCCTGAAGGAGCTCGTCCTCGGTGGCGTCACGCGCACGCTCCTGGAGTCGATGACCGCGCCGGTCCTGATGTCGCACTAGCTCGGGCTACGCTCCGCGCAGCGCGGCCGCCATGCGGGCGAACACCGGGTCCCAGTCGTCCAGCCGGGCCTGACGGAAGAGCCGCGCGGTCGGATACCACGGCGAGTCGTCGCGCCCGAGCAGCCAGCGCCAGTCCGGGACGAGCGGAAGCGCGATCCACGCCGGGACGCCGAGCGCGCCCGCGAGATGCGCCATGACGCTGTCGCAGGTGACGACGAGGTCGAGGGCGGCGATGAGCGCTGCCCACTCCTCGAACGGCAGCGGCGAGCGCTCGGGATCCGGTGCCGGCTCGACGATCCCCGGGATTCCCCGCGCGCGCTCGCCGGCCTGCAGACTGACGAGCGTCGCTCCGGGGACGGCGCTGAGCGCGGCGAAGCGCTCCAGGGGGATCGAACGGTGGCAGTCCTGCGGGTGCTTCGGGTTGCCGCGCCACGCGATGCCGACCTTGCCCCCCTCGTACTGCGCGAGCGTGGTGCGCCACGCGGCGCGCCGTGCCTCGTCCGCCGCGAGATACGGCACCTCGGCCGGGATCCCGCCGAGCGCGCGCACCCCGAGCGCTCCGGGCAGACTCCCGAGCGGGATCTGGAAGTCGCAGCGCGGCAGCGTCGCGCCGCGCGGCACCACCGCGTGCACGCCGCGCGCCTTGCCAAGCAGTGCCGTGAGCGCCGGCTGGCACTCGAGGATCGCCCGCGCACCGGCGCGCTCCAGTACCGCCGCGAACCGCACGAACTGGAGCGTGTCGCCGAAGCCCTGCTCCGCCCGGAGCAGGAAGGTGCGCCCGGCCGGCGGCGAGCCGTCCCAGGCCGGGATCGCGACCCGCGGCAGGAACACCCCGGGCAGACGCCAGCGCCATTCGTACTCGGGCCAGCCGCGCGCGAAGTCGCCGTGGAGGAGCGCGAGCTGCGCCCGGTTGGCGTGCGGGCTCGCGAACTCGGGCGCGAGCTCGAGCGCCCGGTCGAAGTGCACCCGCGCCTCGTCGAGGCGGCCCTGGAGCTGGACTGCGAGCCCGAGGTTGTTCTGCGCCTCGGCGTGACCAGGATCCAGCGCGAGGGCCGCGCGGTACGCCGCCTCGGCGGACCCCTGCTGCCCCTGGGCCGCGAGCGCGAGTCCGCGATTGCAGTGGGCGCCCGGCCACTCCGGCCGCAGCCCGAGCGCGCGGTCGTAGCAGGCCGTCGCCTCGCCGTACCGCGCCAGCTCGCGCAGGGCGTTGCCGAGGTTGTAGTGGGCCTCGGCGTAGCCGGGATCGAGACGCAGGGCCTCGCGGTAGTGGGGGATGGCGCGGTCGAAAAGGCGTTGCTCGGCGAACGCCACCGCGAGGTTGTTGTGGGCGCTGGCGTTCCCGGGCGCCGCCGCGAGCGACCGCGCGTAGGCGGCGGCCGCATCGCCGTAGCGGCCGGCCTGCATGCAGGCGTTGCCGAACGCGAGCTGCGCCTCGGCGCTCTGCGGATCGGCCCCGACCGCGGCAGGCTGCGGGTCGCGTCCGGGATCGGCCACCGGGCTCATCGAGGCGACTCGCGGCGCGTCGCCGCGCCGCCGTTCAGGCGGCGCCCGGCCGGGCGCGATCGAGCACCGTCATCGCGGAGGAGACGATGCTGGCGACGTCCGACAGGTTCGAGGGCACGATGAGGGTGTTGCCGGCCTTGGCGAGGTTGCCGAAGGCTTGGATGTACAGCTCCGCGACCTTGAGGTTCGCCGCGGTCTGGCCGCCGGGGGCCCCGATCGCCTCGGCCACCGCGCGCACCGCGGCGGCGGTCGCCTCGGCCACGACGCGGAGCGCCGTCGCCTCGCCCTGCGCCTTGTTGATCGCGGCGGTCTTTTCGCCCTCCGACCTCAGCACCGCCGCCTGCTTCAGGCCCTCGGCGATGTTGATCTCCTGCTGCCGCTCGCCCTCGGACTTCGCCACGACTGCTCGCCGCTCGCGCTCGGCGGTGATCTGCGCCTGCATGGCCCGCAGAATCGCTTCGGGGGGCGTGAGGCTCTTCACCTCGTAGCGCAACACCTTGATGCCCCACGCGCGGCCCGCTTCGTCGAGGACGGAGACGATCTGGCGGTTGATCTCGTCGCGGCTCTGGAGCGACTGGTCGAGCTCCATCTTGCCGACTTCGGACCGCAGCGCCGTCTGCGCGAGCTGGGTGATCGCAAGGAGGTAGTCGGAGGTGCCGTAGGAGGCGCGCTGCGGGTCGGTCACCTGGTAGTAGACGATGCCGTCGACCGCGAGCTGGGTGTTGTCCTTGGTGATGCATACCTGCTCCGGGACGTCGAACGGCACCTCCTTCAGCGAGTGCTTGTAGGCAATGCGATCGAAGAACGGGATGATGATGTTCAGCCCCGGCTCCAGGACCTCGTGGAACCGGCCGAGCCGCTCGACCACCCAGGCGTGCTGCTGCGGCACGACGCGAACGCCCTCGATCACGAAGGCGATCACGAAGGCGAGGATCGCGACGCCGATCGAGAACACGCTCATGCCCTGCCAGGCGAACGCGGCGATCGAGACGATGAGCGCGATGATCAACTTCAGGAACATGCTGGTCTCCTTCGGGTGTTCGGAGGCGGGCCTGGCGTGCGCCGGGGCGCGGCGCTGGCGGAAGGCCTGGACTTTCTGGCGCACCTGCTCGGCGGTCGGCCGCTCGCCCTGCGCGAGCTTGAACAGCGTCCGGACCAGTTCTTCCGGGCCGGGGGGCTTGCCGGTCGCCATGCGAGTCGCCTCAGGCGGCCTTCTGCTTGGCGACGCGGAGCGTGTTGCCGGCGATCGCCCGGATGTAGAAGACCTCGCCAGCCTCGCCGCGGAACTCGCCCTCGACGATCGCGTCCCACAGCGCGTCGCGATACTTCACGCGGGCGAGGCGGTCGTCGCGATTGACCCACGAGTCGAGCGTCACCGGCTGGCCGATATCGAGCGGCGGCATGGCGGGCGTCGCCATAGCCCGCTTCCGCCCGCGGATCCAGAGCACGCCGGCGATCGCGATCGCGCCGGCGACGATGACCTGGAGCAGGAATCCGCCGCCGGCGTGGGCGACACCCGCCGCGACCAGCGCGGCGACGCCGAGGACGAGCAGGTAGAACGTGCCGCTGACGAGCTCGGTCACGATGAGGACGATGCCGGCGATCAGCCAGGCGAAAGCGCTATCCACGGTGCCCCTCCCATGCGCGACCCGAGGACTGAAAGATCGCGCGGAATCATACCCCAAGCGCATGGCCGCACCGCGTGACCGAAGACGCGCCGCGCGTCGCCTAGAATAGCCGCCATGCGGTTCACACTCGAGGAAGAAGCCATGCTCCGTGGCGAGCGCGGGGAGGCGGTGCGCGACGCGCTCGCCTACCAGGCGCGCGTGGGCGAGTTCTTCGGCGCCGAGCGCTTCGTCCCGATCACCAACGCCCACATGATGGGCGACATCGAGGTCATGGGCGACGGGGGTTTCGAGTACCTTGCCGCGATCTGCACCAAGCGCGCACGCTGCAGCGTGCCGACCACGACCAACGCGCGCTGCGTCGACTTCGAGTTCGCCGCGCGGCTCGGCCAGGATCCCGTGGAGGTGGCGAAGGAGCGCCGGCTGATCGAGCGATTGCGCGAGATGAACGTGCTCACGACCGACACCTGCATCAACTACCAGACGCTCTATCAGCCGCACCTCGGCGAGCACGTCGCGTGGGGCGACACCGGCACCGTGATCTACGCCAACTCGGTGTTCGGCGCGCGCACCAACTTCGAGTCGGGGCCGGCGGCGCTCGCCGCGGCGCTCACCGGCCGCACGCCCGAGTACGGCTTTCACCTCGACCGGCACCGCCAGGGTACGTTCGTCGTGCGGCTCGAGGCGCGGCTCGAGGATCTCGCGGACTGGGGCGCGGTCGGCAAGATCGTCGGCGAGAAGCACCAGAGCTACTACGCGGTGCCGGTGTTCGCCGCCGCCGCGCGCGCGCCGCGCGCCGACGAGCTGAAGCACCTCGGGTGCGCCCTGGCGAGCTACGGGTCGATGGCGATGTTTCACATGGTCGGGGTGACCCCCGAGGCGCCGTCGGTCGCGGCCGCGCTCGGCGGGAGCCACCCGGTCGACGAGATCGTGATCGACGATGCGGCGATCGAGCGCGTCTACGCCGGCTACGACCTCAAGGACCGGACCTGCAACCTCATCGTGTTCTCCGGTCCGCAGCTTTCGCTCTTCGAGCTGAAGTCGCTCGCCGAACGCTTCGGCGGGCGCAGGGTGCATCCCGGGACCCAGGTGTTCGCCACCACCTCGAACGGGGTGAGGAGCGCGGCCCGCGAGCTCGGTTATCTGCAGGTCCTGGAGTCCGCCGGCGTCACCGTGCTCGAGGGCGTCTGCTTCTACATCCTGCAGAACCTGTCGTCGATGCGCGTCGCAAACGGCTGGACCAACCTGATCTCGAACTCGGCCAAGATCGTGAACATCATCGGCGCGCACCGGTTCAACACCATCCTCCGGCGCACCGAGGACTGCGTCGAGATCGCGTGCCGCGGGAGGTTGGCATGAGCCCGCCGGGCCGTCCCAAGGGCGAATCCCGAGCGCGCCGCGCGAGGGTAGTCGAATGACCGCGCCGCTGGCGACGATCCGCGTCGTGCGCGCGTTCGGTCCGGTTGTCGAAGGCGAGGCGGTGGTCTCAGCCGAGGGCTTCTCGCCGCGCTATGACCTCGACCGCTGGTCGGGGGTCATCACCAAGCCCGGTCACAAGCTCGAGGGCACGAGCCTCCGCGACAAGATCTGCTTCTTTCCGACCGCGAAGGGCGGCATCGCCGCGGGCTGGGCGTTCTATGACATCAAGCACAAGGGCATCGCGCCGAAGGCGCTCGTCTTCGGCGTGACAAATCCGGTGATGGTGCAGGGCGCCGTGTTCGCCAGTATTGCGATTACCGAAGGGTGGGACCGGCCCGCGGCCGAGGTCATCCGCACCGGCGACTGGGTGCGCGTCGATCCCGCGCGCCGGGTCGTCGAGCTCCTGCGGCGTGCGTGAGGCGCGCTCGCCCGTCGCCCGAGCACCGGGAGCGCATAGACGGCGGGCGCAAGCCCGCCGTCTGCAGGTCGAGCGCGCAACGGTTCACGGCATCTTGCCGATGATCCCCTTGATCTCCTCAGGCGAGAAGGCGCGCAGCGTTTGCGTGCGAATGTTGCCGAGGGAGCCCAGCTTCAGGAGCGCGGCGGTCACGGCCTCGTCGGACCCTTCGACGACGGTGACGATGTCGTAGGTGCCTACGGTGTAGTGAACGCTCTTGATCGCGATCCCGAGCTTGTCCGCCATGGCCCTAAAGGCGGCGAGCCGGTCCGGGGAGTCCTTGACACTCCGGATCCCCTGATCGGTGAAATTGGCAAGGGTGACGTAGGTCGCCATGGTCCTTCTCCTTCGATGAGTGGCGTTTCCCTGGCGGTCGGGAACGGTCCAGCGGCGTGGAAGAAGGCCGCCATTCTTCCAAGTTCAGTCTATTTCCCCATCGCTTCGCGCTTCCAGAGTTCCCAGGATCGGATGTAGTCGCGCCGCGCCTCGATCAGCCGGCCTTCCTCGGGGCTGAGGTAGTTGATGGTGCCCCCCAGCGCCATCGCCTCTGCCTGAAGCTTGGCGCCGAGCTCGAGGTAAATGCTGCGGCCGACCACGTGTTGCAGCGACGGCCCTACGACCGCGGCGCCGTGGCCGCGCATGAGCGTCGCGGGTTTGCTGCCCAGGCTCTTTGCAAGGGCGCGTCCCAGCGCGGCGTTCCGGACCAGCATGTCGGTCATCCCGCCGGCGTCCCGGATCTCGAAGACCGGCAGGCCCTCGGCGAGGAATCCGCCCGAATGGGCCACGGCGCGCAGCGGCACGCTGCTGACGGTGAACGGGATCAGCGAAGGCGAATGGTTGTGGACAACGGCGATGACGTCCGGCCGCGCCTTGTAGATCTCGCCGTGGATGAAGCGCTCGGAATAGAGCCGCTGGCCTTTGGGGTCGACCACCGGCGTGCTGTCGAGGTCGAACTCCATGATGTCCTCCGCGACCACCAGCGCCGGCGCGCGTGCGCGCGAGATGAGATAGCGGTTCGGATCGCGGTTGTGGCGGACGCTCACGTGCCCCATGCCGTCGACCACGCCTTGCTGCGCGAGGATGCGATTGGCGGCGACGAGGTCCTCGATCAGCTTCGGATCGGGCGGCCCTGCGGAAACCGGCGGCTGCTGGGCGAGCGCCTGGGTCGCGGCGAACGCGGCCAGTGCGATGCAGAGGATCCGACGGCCCGCGTGGTTCCGGGTCGTGAACGTCGAGCGCACCCAGCTAGTCCTGGCAACAATCCGATTCATGGTTCCCCCTCATCCCTCTTCATCGCCGAGTCGGCGGCAACATGAGCACGAGACGGCCAACGACCGCATCTACCGCAGCAGGCAGCTCGATTTCCCGAAAATCGGCGGCCAGGAAGGGCACGTTGGTCAGGCCGTTCGCCTTGGCTCGCTGTTCGGCGAATGCCACCTGGGCCGGATCACGGTCGGCGCCGATGACGCTGCCCTCTGGCCCCACGAACCGGGCCGCCAGGAACGCGACGTCTCCTGCCCCTGAGCCGATATCAAGAACCCGCATGCCCGACGCGATGCCGGCCCTTTCGAACAGCCGCTGGGTCAATGGCGCAACCAGCTCGCTTTGCGCGATCAGTCTCAGTCGTTCGTCTTGGGAGCTCTGGAGCGGATAGCTCTCTCTTGCCATAGCGTCATTTCGGTGCGTAGCGGTTCACGTCGATGGGTCCTAGCGCCCGGCACGTGACGCCGAATGCCTTGGATCAGCGGCCGTGAAGCAGCAGGCGACAGCTCGCTGTGAGGCGGTCGTCATCCCTTCTCACGCGCACCAGCGAACACTGCAGTGGCAAACAACAAGCCAACCAGCAGTACGACGGCAGAGGTCGTGAACCACATGACTGTCTTCCGGTACTCATTCGGATCATCGTCTTCAAGCCGGAGCGAGCGAACCAGCGCGACAATCTGCAGCACGACGGCAATGACCATCGTCCCGGCGGCGATGATCGATCGCGAAGTCCACTCCCCCGGGGCTTCAAAGCCCCAGAACCGAAAGAGCGCCAGCGAGAAACCCAGGAGGACCGTGATCGCCGTAATGATTCCCTGTCGATAACCTTCGGGAAGCGGGCGATGCTGTCGCTCCGGAGCCGGCAATGGCTGACGCTTGGGATCCTCTTCCATTGCGCTCCTCGTCTCCCCGTTTCGATCAGCGTCCCATTGCTACGACGGCCAAGACGCCCAGCTCTCCAATGAGCGTCGGTCGCGTCATGCTATTCCCATCTCTGGGCATAAGGAAACATCCGGGCGACATACGCCGATGAGCGCCGTGCGGGGAGCAGCGGCGTTGCACCGCGGTCTCTGCTGGCCGCTGCTCAGCCCTTGCAGGCCGGCAAGGCGAGCGCCTGCAGAACCTCGCCCGTGCGGCGGCTCTGGACGAAGGCGGCGACGCCCCCGTTCGTCACGCCGCGCGCCGTCACCTTGCGAACGAGCTCCACGCCGCCCGCGGCGTCGAGCGCAATCGGCCCCCACCACTCGCGGACGACGAAGTCGTGATGCAACGTCACCCCGCGGTTCTCGCCCGCGGTAACCCGATTGCTCAGGCCGTTCTCGTAGACCGTGATGTAGAGCACCGCGTCGGCGCGGTCCTCGCGCCCGGGGACCGTGCCCGACGCCTGGACCTCGAAACTGCCCGGCTGCGGTTCGCGCAGGCCCAGCGTGATCTCGGCGCGCGCGGGCCTGGCGTTGGTCGTGCGGACGTCGTCCGCGAACCGCCCACGGGCTGACCAGCCGCGGTAGTCGCGCCCGCCGAGCATGACCTGCGGCGTGTACACGACGCGCGCGCGGCTGATCGCCGCGAGCTCGCGCTGGCGCGCGCTGAACGCCGGGCTCGCGAACGGGTCCTTCCAGCCGATGTAGTCCCAGTAGTCGACGTGCAGCGCGAGCGGGACGACGCGCTCCGGCCCGAAGCCCGCCGCCGGCAGCTTCCGGAGCCACTCGTCGGCCGGCGGGCAGCTGTTGCAGCCTTCGGAGGTGTAGAGCTCGACGAGCACCGCCGTTCCGGGACCGCTCCTGGCGGTGCACTCGGCCGCCTGGGCAGCCGGGACGATCGAGAGAATCGCGAACGCGGCGAACCAACGGTACGTCATGACGACCTCCAGCAAGCGGGACCCCGGGTCATCTACGCTCGGGAGCCGCCCGTCGGATGCGCGGTCACCGACCCGGCCCGAGCAGCCTCGCGACCCAGTCCAGCTTGTCGCGGAACTGCGCCTCGTCCGGGGGCTGTTTCCGCATCACCGGATGCGGCAGCTCGAAGAACGAGCCGTCCGCCTTGACCGCCCGCCCCCCGCCGGTCTCGAGGTAGCAGTAGCCCGCTCCGTCGAAGGTTTCTCGCGGCTGGCTCCCGAGCACCTTCGCCGCGATCTGATGCGCGACGACCCGGCCCTGCGCCTCGCGAATACCCCCGCCTTGGGCAGCGACAACGCGACCTCGGGCTTGTAGCGCCCGGGCAGCGGCACGGACTGTGACGTCGCCCACCGCGTAGACCTCGCCGATCTCGGACGCCGTGTTGACCCGCAGCGTCTGCGGATCGACCGGGATCCACCCGGACGGGTTGGTCAGGTTCGCATCGCGCACGACCTTCGGCGCTTCATGCGGCGGGATCGGCGATCAGCAGGTCGTAGACCACCTCGCTCCCGCCCTCGAACACGACGCGGCGTGCCGCACCGTCCACCCGCACCGTCTTCTGCTGCGTCCGGTAGTCGATCCCGCGCTGCTCGAGCTCGCTCTGGATGTACTGCCCCATCTCGGGACCAGCGGTCGGCATCGGCGCCGGCTCGACCGTCCAGATCGCGATGCGTGCCTTCCCCGCGAGGCCGCGGGCCGCGAAGGCGGCGTGCAGCAGCATGGCGGCCTCGTAGGGCGCAGGCGGGCACTTGAACGGCGCCTTTGGGATCAGGATCACGAGGTTGCCGCCGGAGAACCGCTCGAGCGCGGGCCGCAGCCGTTCGGCGCCGTCCACCGTGTAGAACGTGTGCGCCGCTGCCTCGAGCCCCGGCACGGCCGCGGGGTTCAGATCCGCGCCGAGGGCGATCACGAGCTGGTCGAAGCGGAGCGCCCGCTGCTCGATGACGATCCGGCGCTCGGCGAGCTTGAGGGCCGCGACTGCTCGCCTGGACGAAGCGGACGCCCGGCACGAGCAGCTCGGCGCGCGGCCGCGAGATCTGCGCGTAGCTCCGGTCGCCGAGCGCGACCCAGGTCTTCCCCGCGCCGACGTAGAAGTCGGGGGTCTGGTCGACGACGACGATCTCGTGCTCCGACGGCACGAGCGCGCGCAGGGTGTTGGCCGCGGCGATCCCACCGAACCCGCCGCCGAGGATCAACGTGGTCGTGGCGGACATAGCGTTCCCCCGGGGCGATGCAAGGCAACCAGCTTGGCACGGGCGGTGGGAGATTTCCAGCGCCGTTTGACGCTCCGCGCCCGTTCACCGATGATGGCAGCCCGCCGATGACCCCGCCTGCCGCCGCCCACGCCGGAATTCGCGCGTTCTTCGCCGGCGCATTCTCCTGGAACATGGGGCTCGGGATGACGCACATCCTGATCCCGCTCTACGCCGACCACCTCGGCTACTCCGGCGTGGCGATCGGGAGCCTCGTCGCCCTGCCGGTCCTCGTTCAGATCGCGTTCAACCTCCTCGGCGGCGCGTGGACCGACCGCGCGGGCGGCAAGCGGCTCGCCCTCGCCTCCTGCCTCGCGTTCCTTGCCGGCGCCGCGGTGTTCGTGTTCGCCTCGAGCTTCGGGGTCCTGCTGCTCGCCCAGCTCTGCGTGATCGTCTCGCGCGCCATGTTCTGGCCGGCGACCTGGTCGCTCGGCTCGCAGCTCCCGGGCGACCGGGGCGCGCAGATGGGCCGCCTCAACTCGATCACCAACGCCGGGCAGATCGTCGGCACGATCGTCGCCGGCCTCGCGCTCGCCCACTTCGGGTTCGCGACTGGCTTCTGGCTAGTCGCGGTGTTCGGCGGCGTGCTGTCGTTCGCGCTCCTCAGCACGTTCGCCGCGCCCGCGCCGCCGCGCACCGCCGCGAAGCCGCCGCCCATATTCGCCGCCTACGCCGAGCTCGCACGCCGGCCCACGATCTGGTTCGCCCTGATGTGCGCCTACGTGTCGGCGCTGCCGTTCTCGCTCAGCTTCTCCTTTTACCCGCTGCTGCTCGTGAGCCAGGGCTTCTCGAGCGACGAGGCCGGCTGGATGCTCGCCGTCCGCGCGCTCGGCTCGGTGTTCGCCGGGGCGACCGCGGCGCGCTACGTGCGCAAGGTCTCGGCGCGCTCGATCCCGTTCGCCGCCGCGCTCGGCGTGGCGCTGTCGGTGCTGCTCGTCGCCGCATCCGACCGCGCCGTCCCGATCGGCGCGCTGTTGTTCCTGGTCGGATTCGCCTCGGGCGTGATGACGCTCTACTTCCAGCTCCTCATCAGCGAGCTGTCCTCGACCGAGACGCGCGGCTCGGCGCTCGCGCTCGGCGGTCTGGGCTGGGGCCTCTCCCATCTCACGACGCCGCTCATCATGGGGGCCCTGAAGGATACGCTGGGCATCGCGGCCGGGTTCTACGCGATGGGCGCCATCGCAATCGCGTGGGCGGCCGCGCTCCCGCCGATGCAGGCGTGGGCATTTCGTGGCGGAAGACCGCGCTAGCCGGCGGCCGCGCCGGCTAGAATCGACGCCGCCTTCAAAACCGCACGGGAGACGACGCAATGCTGAAGTGGGCCGGGATCACGTTCGGCATCGGGATGCTCATCATCCTGCTCGAATGGAACATGGCGAGGAAGAAGAAGGAGGGCATCACCTGGACCGACAAGCAGCGGATGAACGGGATCTTCTGGCTCTCGGTCGCGATGTCGGCGCTCGTCGCCGGGCTCATCTGGATGGCGGGATGACTCCGGCGCGGGCATGACGCTCCCGCTCGGGGTGCTCGACCAGTCGCCGGTCATCTCGGGGCACGCGCCGGGGGAGGCCGTCGCCCAGACCGTCCGCCTCGCCGAGGCGGCCGACCGGCTCGGCTACGCGCGCTACTGGCTCGCCGAGCACCACGGCATCGAAGCGCTCGGCGACCCCTGTCCCGAGATCCTGGCGGCCCGCGTCGCCGCCGCGACCGCGGGCATCCGCGTCGGCACCGGGGGCGTGCTCCTGCCCTACTACAGCGCGCTCAAGGTCGCCGAGCAGTTCCGGATGCTCGAGGCGCTGTTCCCCGGGCGGATCGACCTCGGCGTCGGGCGCGCGCCCGGCGGCGACCGCCTCACCGCGCAGGCGGTCGCGCGCGGCCCCTACGCCTTCGCCGACGATTTTCCCGAGCAGGTACGCGATCTGGTCGGATTCCTCGACCGGACCCTGCCGCCCGCGCACCCCTTCGCGCGCGTGAAGGCGATGCCCGCAGGCGACACCTCGCCCGAGGTGTGGCTGCTCGGCTCGTCCGACTACAGCGGCGCGCTCGCCGCCGAGCTCGGCGCTGCGGTTCGCGTTCGCGCACTTCATCAACGCCCGCGGCGGCGACGCCGTGATGCGCGCGTACAGGGCGGCGTTCACGCCCTCGGCGCGGGAGCCCGCCCCCCGGTCGCTCGTCTGCGTGTTCGTGATCTGCGCCGAGACGGGCGCCGAGGCCGAGCGGCTCGCGGCGCCGATCGATCTGCGCCGGCTGCACATGGCGCTCGGCATCGACGCGCCGGTTCCGAGCTACGCCGAAGCGGCGGCCCACCGCTACGGCGAGCGCGAGCGCGCCTACGTGCTCGCGCAGCGGGAGCGCCTCGTCCTGGGGGACCCGGATGCGGTCCGTCAGCGCCTCCTCGGCCTCGCCGAGCAGTACGCGGCCGACGAGCTGATGATCCTCACGATCACCGGCGACTACGCGAGCCGGCAGCGCTCGTACGAGCTCGTCGCCAGCGCGTTCGGGTTGCGCCGCTGATCGGTCCCGGCGGGTCGCGCCGCTCAGCAGTGCTGTGGCGCCGGTGCGGGCCGCGCGACGGGCGACCCGCGCAACCACGCTGCGGCGCGCCTGAGGTAGCCGTGCACCGCTTCCGAGCGCATCCGGTGCGCGGCCCGCATTGCCGCCTCGATTTCCTCCCGGGTCGGGGCGGACCGCGGGTAAATGCATGATGGACTTGCATGGTTGTTGACTCCTAGCGTTGATCGGACCACGACCAGAAATCTACGCCTCCACCGAGCGTATGAACAACGAAACCTCGACATGCTGACGCATGCGCTCATCGCATGCATAGCACCCGCGGCGGCGGCGTCAATCGACGAACAGATCGGGCAGGAAGCGCTTGGTCCCCGGGACGACCGCGTAGCGATCGAGGTCGGTGACGCCCTCCGCGGCCAGCACCTCCTCGTCGATGTAGAAGTTCCCGGTGTGCCGGCGCGCGTCGCGCTGAAAGATCGCGTAGGCGCAATCGGCCAGGATCTCGGGCGTGCGGCACAGCTTCGGGTCGACGCCCGGGATCATCGCGATGGCGGCGGTGTTGATGACGGTGCGCGGCCATAGCGCGTTCACCGCGATGCCGTCGCTGCGAAGCTCCTCCGCCATGCCGAGCACGCACATGCTCATCCCGTACTTCGCCATCGTGTACGCGACGTGGTTCTTGAACCACTTGGGATTCATGCTGAGCGGCGGCGAAAGATTGAGGATGTGCGGGTTGCGTCCCGCCTGCGCCGCGGCCTTGAGGTGCGGGATGCACGCCTGCGAGCAGCCGAAGGTGCCGCGGACGTTCACCCCGAACATGAGGTCGAAGCGCTTCATCGGCGTCTCGAGCGTGCCGGTGAGGGAGATGGCGCTCGCGTTGTTCACCAGGATGTCGATCCCGCCGAAGTGGTCGGCGCACCGCTTCGCCGCCGCGTGAACGCGCGCGTCGTCGCGGATGTCGACCGGAATCGGCAGCGCCTGCCCGCCGGCGGCGGCGATCTCCTCCGCCGCGGTGTAGATCGTGCCGGGCAGCTTCGGGTTCGGCTGCTCGGTCTTGGCGGCGATGGCGACGTTCGCGCCGTCCCGGGCAGCGCGCTTGGCGATCGCGAGCCCGATGCCCCGCGACGCGCCGGTGATGAACAGGGTCTTGCCCTTGAGGCTCATGGCAGTCTCGCTTCGAAAGGTCGTCGGCTCACGCGCTCCCGCGGACCTCCGCGACCAGGCGCTCGAGCCGGGCGACGTCGCGGACGACCAGCGCGCCGTCCTCCTTCCCGAGAATGCCCGCCTTCGCGAGCGCCGAGAGCTCCCGGGTGACCTGCTCGCGGTAGGTGCTGACCTGGCTCGCGAGGTCGGCGTGCTTCGGCGCCGGCGCGATCCGGGCGGTGTTGCCGCTCACGCCCGCAGCCCGCGCGCGGCGCAGCAGCTCGGCGTGAATGCGGTTCTGGACGCCGAGCGTGCTCAGGTCGATCACGCGCTCGGACAACCGGCGCACGAGGCTTGCGAGCCCGCACAGCACCCGCTCCGCGACGTCGGGCTGCTCGCGGAGCAGCCGCCGGAACACCGCCGGCGCCATCGACGCCACGAGCGTGCTTTCGAGGGCCACGACGTCGGCCGAGCGCGGCATGCCGTCGATCGCGGCGACGTCGCCGAACAGGTCGCCCGTCTCGAGATCCCGGAAGGTCACCTGGCGGCCCGCGGCCGAGTAGGTCGTCGCGCGCACGCGGCCCGACACGATGAGATAAACGTCACGGTCGCCGGCGTTGCGGGAGAGGATGCGCTGGCCGGCCGCGAAGTTCCGCCACGCGCACTCGCGCGCGAGCGCCTCTAGGGTCGCGGTTCCGAGCCCCTCGAGGAGGGCGATCCCGCGCAGACCGAGCGCGGCGGGTTGGCTATTGCCTTCGGGTGGCATCGTCAGGACCCTCGGCCGAGGCTAGTCCGCTGCGCCTCGGCCGCTCCAGCCAGAGGCGCATGTCCAACTCGCGGTACATCGTTGCGCGGCGCCGAGGTGCTCCTGGCCGACTCGCGCCGCCGCTCTCCGGAGAGCTTGCCGAGGCCGAGGTGGCAGTGCGCGATGAGCGGGCGCATGCCGAGCTCGTCGGCGAGCGCCATTGCCTCGCGGTAGCAACCTCGGCGCTCCGACGTCGGGCGGATCGCGATGCGCCGCAATCTCGGCGAGCAGGCGTAACACCCACGCCTCCTGACCGCGCTGGCCATGCTCGCGGGCATTGGCCAAGGCTCGCTCCGCGAGGCCGAGCGCCGCCTCGGGTTCGCCTGCGAGCAGACGCGCCTCGCCCAGATGCGCGATCGCGGGCGTGGAAAACATCGTGAGCCCGGTGGATTCCCCGGACGCCAGCGCCTGCTGGAGCAGCTCCAGACCCTCCGGCAGGCGCCCGGACAGCGCGTACACGTAGCCCAGCATCTCCAGGAGCGTGGGCGTCAGGAAGTGCAGGTTCCACTCGCGGCACAGCGCGACGCCGCGCTCGAGCAAGGGGATCGCGTGACGGACATCGCCCGTGACGTCCGTACACGTGCCCGAGACCGCGGCACGCAAACGCCAGGCTGTACGGGTGATTGAGCGTTTCGGCCAGCTGGACCGCTTTGTGCCCGCGTCCAACCCGTCCTCGAACTCGCCGCGCTCGGCAAGGGCCCACGCCCAGAAGACGCGGCCCATCACGACCGGGGAACCCGGCCATGCCAAAGCGCTCACGACCGTGATCCCCGTCGAGCGGCGCGATGGTCTTCTCGAAGAACTCGCCCGCTCGCCGATAGTCGCCCGCGGCGAAGTGCGCGGTACCGAGGTAATAGTTCGCCGCGACGTCAACGGAAGATCGCCGAGGGTCCCGGCAATGGCCTCGACCTTCCGCGCGGACGCCACGGCGTCCGCCGAGTGACCGGTGAGCCGGGCGTGCTCGCTCATGTAGGCCGCGATCAATCCGAGCCGTCGCTGATCGCCGAGGGCCTGTGCAACAGGCTCGGCTCGCGGAGGTGCCGGAGGCCGGCTCGACTTCTCCCAGCGGAAAAAGCGAGTTGCGAAGGCCGAGGCGAAGGTCGATCGCCGACTCCAGCGTCCCGGGCGTTTTCGGGAGGTGCGTCAGCGCGCCGAGCGCCTGCTCGTGGCAGGAGACCGCCTCACGGTGCGCTGACGGGCGAAGGCCCGGGTGCCGGCCTGGTGAAGGTACGTGACCGCCTTCTCCCACAGCTCGCCGCGAACCGCGTGGTAGGCGAGCCGCTCGACCTGCTCGGTGAGACGCCCGGCGTGCAGCGCCTCGAGCGCCTCGACGATCCGGGCGTGCAGGGCTCGCCGGCGGTCCTGGACCAGGTTCTCGTAGGCAACCTGATATGTGAGGGCGTGCTTGAAGGTGTACTCGAGCTCCGGGAAGAGGCGCGCTTCGTAGAGGAACTCGGCGGCCTGGAGGTGCGCGAGCCCCCGGTGCAGCTCCTCGTCGGGCTGATCGCCGATCGCCTGGAGCAGCGAGAACGGGACCTCCTCACCGATCACCGCCGCCGCCTGGAGCAGGCGCTTTTCCTCGAGCGGCAGGCGATCGATCCGCGCGGCAAGGACGGCCTGCACCGTCGCCGGAACCTGGACGGTCGTGGGCGCCTTGACCAGCCGATACGAGCCCCGATCGCCCTCCAGGGCGTGCGTCTCCAGCAGGGTCCGGATGCTTTCCTCCAGGAAGAACGGGTTCCCTGGGTCCGGGCGATGAGCAGCTGCTTGAGGGGCTCGAGACTGGGATCGGGCCCGAGGAGACCCTGAAGCAGCGCGTCGGCGCTCTCCGGCGGCAGCGGATCGATCCTGAGCTGGGTGTAGTAGCTCCTGCCTCCCCAACTGTGCTGGTACTCGGGCCGGTAGTTGACGAGGAGCAGCAGGCGCGCCATCGGGAGGCTATCGACCAGGCTGTCGAGGAGCGCCTGGGTCTCGGAGTCGATCCAGTGGAGGTCCTCGAGCGCCAGCCCGAGGGGTTGGACCTGGCTTTCCCGCAGCAGCAGGCGCTTCAGCGCCTCCAGCGTGCGTTGCCGGCGCTGCGGGGGATCGAGAGCTTCCCACTGCGGGTCCCGACCGGCACGTCGAGCAGCGCGAGAAACGCCGGCAGCGCGGGCTCGAGCGCGCGGTCCAGGGAGACGATCTTCCCGGTCACCTTCTCGCGGATCTTGCGGGCGTCGTCGCGGGGCTCGAGCTGGAAGTACGACTTGAGGAGGTCGATGATGGGCAGATAGAGACTGGACTTGCTGTAGGAGGCCGTGCCGGTTTCGAGCACGAGCCAGCCGTGCGTCCGGTGGGAATGGATGAACTCCCAGAAGAGACGCGACTTGCCGACCCCGGGCTCGCCGACGAGGGCGACCACCTGGCCGCGGCCGGAACGAGCCTTGTCCAGGGCCTGACGCAGGACCTCCTGCTCGACGTCGCGCCCGACGAACCGGGTCAATCCGCGCGCGGCGGCCGCTTCCATGCGTGAGCGCAGGCTGCCTGCGCCCGTCACCTCGTAGACTTCGACCGGGCTCGCGAGCCCCTTGACCTGCGTCGGGCCGAGCGGGCTCACCTGCAGGTAGCCCTCGGCGAGCGCGAGGGTGTCGGCGGTCACGAGGATGGTGCCGGCGCCGCCATCTGCTCCATGCGCGACGCGAGGTGCGTGGTCTGCCCCACCGCCGTGTAGTCCATGCGCAGGTCGCTGCCCACGGACCGTACGACGACGTCGCCCGAGTTCAGGCCGACGCGGATCTGCGGCAGGATCCCTTCCCGCCGACGCATCTCCTCCGCGTAGCGCCGCACCGCCTCCTGCATCCGCAGCGCGGCGTAGCAGGCGCGGACCGCATGGTCCTCGTGCGCGAGCGGCGCGCCGAAGAGCGCCATGATGCCGTCGCCCATGACCTGGTTGACGGTGCCCTCGTAGTGGTGGACCGCGCTCATCATGAGCTCGAGCAGCGGGTCGAGCAGCTTGCGGGCTTCCTCCGGATCGCGGTCCGCGAGGAGCTCCATCGAGCTCTTCATGTCGGCGAACAGCACCGTGACCTGCTTGCGCTCGCCTTCGAGGGTCGCCTTCGACGTGAGGATGCGTTCGGCCAGGTGCTTCGGCGTGTAGGCCTCCGGCGATGCGAACCTGGGCTGCGGCGCTGCCGCAACGCTGACCGGGTGCCCGCACTCCGGGCAGAACTTCGCGGTGGGGCCGACGGGTTGTTGCAGCTCGCGCAGGTCCGCGTGAGCGGCGCCGCGCACTCCTCGCAGAACTTCGCGCGCGGCGCGTTCTCGTGGCGACAGCGTGGGCACTGCATCCGGAAAACTCAACCCTCGGCCCGGAGGTCGCCAAGCTGACCGGCCCGGCACTAGTCCGTCAAGCACGGCACGGCGCGCCCCGACTCGCGGTTCCGGGTGCGTATACGCACTTACCGGCGCGCTGCCCTTCCCTAGCCTTTGCAGCATGAAACACGGATGCTGCAAAGGAGACGTCGATGCGCCGCTGGTGCCGCTGGGTTGCGATCGTCGCGATGGCCGCGTGCTTCACGCCCGCCGCCGCCGACGAGACGCCCCGGACCGTCCAGCCGGCGAAGCCGCGCTTCGACCCGCAGTTCATCCTCGCGGAGGTAGCGCGCCGGATGAACATCACCCTGCGGCCGGAGATCCCCGTTCCCGCGGTGTTCTTCGAGAGCACCACCCCGTTGCGACAGTTCCAGGACGCCATCGGCCCGCAATGGCAATTCCGGCCGCACGTGTTCGCCAACGCCTACTGCGCGTCGCGGAACGAGATCTACCTGATCGACGACGCGGCCTACTACAGCCAGCGCGGCCGGACGATCGACGATTCGCTCGCCCACGAGTTCGCGCACTACCTTCAGGTCATGTACCTCAGGGCCGATCTGGCGGACCCGTGGCTCGAGACCGACGCGGTCGCGGTCCAGCACGCCTTCCAGCGGGACCACCTCTACCCGCCGCGCGCCGAGGCGGCAAGGTAATCCACGCACCTGCCGACCTGCGCGATCAAGTGCGTAAACGCACTGACCCGGGTCGGCTCGTTTGCCAACTTGGTACATCGAGGCAAGCGTCGCGAAGGAGGCGCCATGAACCCGGTTTTGCGCTTGTCGATCCTCCTCGCGCTGGCGGCTTGCCTGATCCCGGCCGCTGCCGGCGAGAGCGGTTCGCCTGCGGAGCCGGCGAAGCTGCAGTTCGCAGCCCCGGTTCATCCTGGAGATCGGTCGCGCAGCGCCTGGGCGTGACGCTCCGTCCGGAGATCCCGGTTCCCGCCATCTTCGTCGCGAGCACGACGCCGCTCGCGCAGTTCCAGGACGCGATCGAGGCGCAGTGGCGGTTTCGACCCGACGTCGTCCTCAACACCTACGCAATCGCGCGCAACGAGATCTACCTGTACGACGGCGCTGCGTACTTCGCGCAGCGCAACCGGACGCTCGACGACTCGCTCGCTCACGAGTTCGTGCACTACCTTCAGGCGCAGTACCGGACGATGACGCTCGGAGTGGCGCGAGGCCGAGCGGTCGACTCCAGACGTGGTTCCGGGAGGTCACGTCGAGCTCAGCACGCGTCCAGCTGCGATTCCGGGAGGACCACGTGCACCCGAGGAGCGCGTCGGCCGGCGCGCTAGCCGAGCCACCACTGCGCGAGCCACAGCGCGGCCATCCCCGCCGCGATCGTCCAGATCACGCTGCGGGTCAGCCAGGCGACGATCAGCGCGACGAGCGCCGCCGCCGGGCGCGGGTTGCTCGCCGCGAGCTGGATCGAGCCGTCGCGAAGGGCGATCGCCGGCACCACGATCGCCGCGAGCACCGCCGGCGGAACGAAGCGCAGGACCTCGCGCACGCGCGGCGGGATCGCGTCCGGCTTCAGGGTGCCCAGGAACGAGAAGCGCAGCAGGAAGGTGATCCCCGCCGCGCCGAAGATCATCGCCCAGACCATCGGCCCTCCAGCGCGTGCCAGGCCACCCCGGCCGCGATGCCGACGACGCCGGCCGTGACCAGGCCGAGCTGGAACGGCATCACGTAGGTCACGAGTGTCATGCCGCCGCCGACCAGCGCCGCCGCGAGCGTCGGCCGGTCGACCACGACCTGCCGGAGCAGCGCCAGGAACGTGAGCGCGAACGCGAAGTCGAGCGACCAGTGCGCCGGCACCCGCGCGCCGACCAACACCCCGACCGCGACCGAGGCTTGCCAGACCACCCACGCGACCACGCCAGTGCCGAGCAGATACCAGTGCTTGTTGACGCGCTGCGGGTGGTGGGTGAACTCCACGACCGACAGCGCATACGCGTGGTCCGTCAGCAGGTACGCGACGGTGCTCTTCCAGCGCCGCGGGAGGTGCCCGAGCCACGGCGCAAGCCCGACGCTGTACATGACGAGCCTGAGGCTCAGCACCGCAACGGTGGCCAGGATGACGAGGAGCGGCGCGCCGGCCGCGTAGAGCTGGACCGCCACCAGCTGGACGATGCCGCTGAACGTGACGACCGACATGACGATCGCCTCGAGCGGGGTGAGCCCGCCGGCGATGCTCACGACCCCGGTGACGACGCCGAAGGGGACGACGCCGATGAGCGCCGGCGTCATGGCGTGCGTGCCCGCGAGAAAGCGCTCGCGCGGCGCGTCGGAGGCGAGGGGCGACTGCAACGCGGGCGGCGGATCAGTCGTACTTCGAGAAGTCCGCCGGCCGCTTCTCGAAGAACGCGGTGAAGGCTTCCTTCGCCTCGGGGGACGCGAGGCGCCCGGCGAACGCCTCCAGCTCCGCGGCCAGCGCCGCCTCGATCTGCGGCATGAGCGCGCGCTTCAGGAGCTGCTTGGTGACGCGCAGCGACTGCGGCGGCTTCGCCGCCAGCCGCTGCGCCGCCGCGCCCGCGGTCGCGAGGAGCTGCGACCCGGGGACGACCTCGGTCACCAGGCCGAGCTCGCGTGCCTTCGCGGCGTCGAACGGCTCGGCGAGCATGAGCAGCCCCGCCGCGCGCTGGTAGCCCGCGGCGAGCGGCAGCAGCAGGCTCGAGGCGCCTTCGGGGCACAGCCCCAGATTCACGAACGGGAGATGGAAACGCGTCCCTTCCGCGGCGTAGACGAGATCGCAATGAGCGAGCATCGTCGTGCCGATGCCGATCGCCACGCCGTGCACCGCGGCGACGATCGGCTTGGCGGCGTGGCTGATCGCGTGCAGGAAGCGGAACGCGGGCCGGTCTTCGGTCTGCGGCGGGTTCGCGAGGAAATCGGCGAGGTCGTTGCCGGCCGTGAACCCGTCACCGGCGCCGTGGAGCAGCATCACGCGCACCGACCGTTCGGCGTCCGCCGCCACGATCGCTTCGGCGAGCGCGGCGTACATCGCGGTCGTGATCGCGTTCTTCTTGTCGGGCCGGTTCAGCTGGATGCGCTGCACCGCGCCTTCGCGCGCAGTGACGATGTCGGTCATGCCAGGCTCCTCGACGTGGACCGCGGCGGGATCATAGCCTGCGCGGCGGGCACCGGCCGCCGGCGTGGCGGCGCGCCGTCGGCGGGTGTACCCTTCCGACTCCCGTCGCGGGCGCGCGCGCGTCCCGATCACCCCGCAAGGAGGACACCCATGAAGCTCTATTGCCACCCGGCCTCGACGACGAGCCGCATCGTCATGCTCTACTGCGCCGAAGAGGCGCCAGAGGTCGAGCTCCAGGTCGTGGACATCTTCACCGGCGAGCATCTCAAGCCGGAGTACGCCAAGATCAACCCCAACTACCTGGTCCCGGTGCTCGAGGACGGCGATTTCCGCCTGACCGAGAGCTCGACGATCCTCAAGTACCTGGCGGACAAGAAGGGCTCGGCCTCCTACCCGAAGGATCTCCGCGAGCGGGCGCGGGTCAACGAGATGATGGACTGGTTCAACAGCAACATCTACCGCGACATCGGCTACGGCCTCGTCTACCCGCAGACCTTCCCGACGCACAAGCGGCGCAGCGACGAAGCACAAGCCTCGACCCTGGCTTGGGGCAAGGAGAAGACCCAGGTCTGGCTCAAGATCCTGGACGAGAGCCTGATCGGCCCGAAGAAGGCCTACCTCTGCGGCGACCGGATCACGATCGCGGACTATCTCGGCGCGGAGATGCTGGGCGCGGGCGAGCTCATCCGCTGCGACTTCTCCGGCTATCCGAACGTCACGCGCTGGATGAACAAGATGAAGTCGCTGAAGAGCTGGCCGAAGGTGAACGAGGTCTTCTACGGCTTCGCCGGCTCGCTCAAGGACTCCAAGTTCGTCGCCCTCTGAGGCCCGGCACATGATCAAGGGACTGCATCACAACGCTTACCGCTGCCGCGACTCGGAGGAGACGCGGAAGTTCTACGAGGACTTCCTCGGGCTGCCGCTCGCCGGCACGCTCTGGATCACCGAGACGAAGAGCGGGCGCAAGGCCGACGCGCTGCACACCTTCTACGAGCTCGACAACGGATCGTATCTCGCGTTCTTCGAGGTTCCGGACACGCCGTTCGAGTTCAGGACCCAGCACGACTACGACCTGCACATCGCGCTGGAAGTCGAGCGGTCGGTGCTGGAGCCGATGATGGCGAAGGGCAAGGCCGCGGGCATCGAGACCCGCGGCGTCTCGGACCATCACTTCATCCATTCGATCTACTTCCGCGACCCGAACGGCTACGTGATCGAGCTGACCGCGCGGATGCCGAGCCACGTCGAGGAGATGGACCCGAAGCGCAACCGCGCCCGGGCGAAGCTCGACCAGTGGCAGCAGGAGAAGCGCCAGGCGGTGAAGGCGTAAGCGGAGCTACGCCGTCGGCAGCTTGTAGTCCTTGAACTTCTCGCGCAGCGCGATCTTGAGGAGCTTCCCGGTCGCGGTGTGCGGGAGCTCGTCGACGAACACCACGTCGTCGGGGATCGTCCACTTCGCGACCTTGCCGGCGTAGAACTCGAGCAGCTCCTCGCGGCTCACCGTGGCGCCCGGCTTCCTGATCGCGACCACGATCGGGCGCTCGTCCCACTTCGGGTGGCGCACCCCGATCACCGCCGCTTCGGCGATGCCCGGGTGCGCGACCGCGATGTTCTCGAGCTCGATCGAGCTGATCCACTCGCCGCCCGACTTGATCACGTCCTTCGAGCGGTCGGTGATCTGCATGTAGCCGTCGCCGTCGATCGTGGCGACGTCCCCGGTCGGGAACCAGCCGTTGCGCAGCGGGCTCCCGCCCTCCTTGAAGTAGCCGGTCGTGATCCAGGGCCCGCGTACCATCAGGTCGCCGAAGGCCTTGCCGTCGTGCGGCAGGGGCTTGCCTTCGCCGTCGACGATCTCCATGTCCACGCCGTAGATCGCCCGCCCCTGCTTGCAGAGGATCTCGAACTGCTGCTCCGGCGGCAGGTCGAGGTGCTTGCCTTTGAGCGTGCAAAACGTGCCGAGGGGGCTCATCTCGGTCATGCCCCAGGCGTGCTGGCACTGCACGTCGAAGTCCGCGCCGAACTGTCGGACCATCGCCGGGGGCGCCGCCGAGCCGCCGACCACGGCGCGCTCGAGGGACGAGAACCTGAGGCCGTTCGCCTTCATGTACGTGAGCAGCCCGAGCCACACCGTCGGGACGCCGGCGGTGATCGTGACCCGCTCCGCCTCGAACAGCTCGTACAGGCTCTTGCCGTCGAGTCCCGCGCCCGGCATCACGAGCTTCGAGCCGTTCAGCGGCGCGAGATAGGCGATCGCCCATGCGTTGACGTGGAACATCGGCACGACCGGCAGGATCACGTCGCGCGCCGAGCACCCGAACACGTCCGGCAGCGACGCCGCGTAGGCATGGATGACCGTCGAGCGGTGCGCGTAGAGGACGCCCTTCGGGTTGACCGGTCGTGCCCGAGCTGTAGCAGAGGCAGGCCGCGCTCCACTCGTCGAGCCGCGGCCACTCGTAGTCGCCGGTCTCGGCCGCGACGAGGTCCTCGTAGCAGCCGAGGTTCGGGATCGCGCCCTGCGGCAGGTGCGCCCGATCGGTCATCGCGATCCAGCCCTTCACGCCCGGGCACTGCGGGGCGAGCTTCTCGACCAGCGGCGCGAACGTCAGGTCGAAGAAGACGTACCGGTCCTCGGCGTGGTTGATGATGTAGACAAGCTGCTCCGGGAACAGGCGCGGGTTGATCGTGTGCATGACGGCGCCCATGCCGGAGATGCCGTAGTAGAGCTCGAAGTGCCGGTAGCCGTTCCAGGCGAGAGTGCCGACGCGATCGCCCTGCCCCACGCCGAGCCGTCCCAGCGCCTGGGCGAGCTGCCGCGCGCGCTTGTGGGCGTCGCGGTAGGTGTACCTGTGGATCGGGCCCTCGACGGTGCGCGAGACGATCTCGGTGTCGCCGTGGAACTTGTCGGCGTGGACGATGAACGACGAGATGAGCAGGGGCACATCCATCATCAGGCCGCGCAGCATGGGGTCCTCCTTCGCGATGCGCGGGAAAGTTTCCCTGGCGTGGCGTGGGGTGTCAAATCCCGCCCCCGCGAACGCATCAGCGGACGGCTACAATCGCCCCCGGCCCCTTCCGCGTACCGCCATGGACTGGATCCTGCTTCTCGTCGCCGGCCTGCTCGAGATCGGATGGGCCATCGGGCTCAAGTACACCGAGGGCTTCACGCGGCTGTGGCCGAGCGTGTGGACCGCCGGGGCGATGGTGGTCAGCATCGTGCTGCTCGCGCTGGCGCTCAAGACCATTCCCGTCGGCACCGGGTACGCCGTGTGGACCGGGATCGGCGCCGCCGGGACCGCGATTCTGGGCATCATCCTGTTCGCCGAGCCCGCCACCGCGGCTCGGCTCGGCTGCATTGCGCTGATCGTCGCCGGGATCGTCGGGCTGAAGCTCGTCACCCCCACCTGAGCCCGCTGACCGAATGAACGCCGCCGAGTACGCCGTCCACGGTGATATTGCCGTGGTCACACTGAGCAACCCGCCGGTCAACGGCCTCGGGCACGTGCTGCGCAAGGGCATTGTCGAGGGCATCGAGCGCGCGGCCGCGGATCCGAACGTGAAGGCCGTCGTCCTGATCGGCGCGGGCAACGCGTTCTCGGGCGGCGCGGACATCCGCGAGTTCAACACCCCGGCCGCAACCGCCGAGCCCAATCTGCGCCAGGTCATCGCGTTGGTCGAGCGGGCGCCCAAGCCGGTGGTGGCGGCGATCCACAAGGTCGCGATGGGCGGCGGGCTCGAGCTCGCGCTTGGCTGCCACTACCGCATCGCCGCGCCGGGCGCGCAGCTCGCGCTCCCGGAAGTGAAGCTCGGTCTCCTGCCCGGCGCCGGCGGCACCCAGCGGCTGCCGCGCGCGATCGACGCGAGCGCGGCGCTCGACATGATGCTGAGCGGCAACGCGGTGCTGTCGGACCGGGCGCCCGAGGGCCTGGTCGACGAGCTCGCCCGGGGCGAGCTGCTGCAGGACGCGCTCGCCTTCGCGCGGCGGTTGATCGCCGAGAACCGGGCCCTGCGGAAGCTGCGCGACGAACCGGCGAAGCTCGCGGGTGACGCCGCCGCGATTTTCGCCGCGGCGCGACAGAGCGTCGCGAAGAGCTCGCGAGGCTTTCCCGCCCCGCCCAGGATCGTCGACTGCGTGGAAGCGGCGCTGAAGCTTCCGTTCGACGACGGCGCAAAATTCGAGCGCGCGCAATATGAGCAACTCGTCGCGACGACCGAATCGAAGGCCATGCGGCACGCGTTCTTCGCCGAGCGGGCGGCAGCCAAGATTCCCGACGTCCCGGATTCAACGCCGGTGCGCGAGATCAGGAAGGTCGCGATCGTCGGCGCGGGCACGATGGGCGGCGGCATCGCGATGGCGTTCGCGAACGCCGGCCTGCCGGTGACGCTCCTCGAGCTGAAGCAGGAGGCGCTCGACCGCGGCCTGGACACGATCCGGAAGAACTATGCGGCGACCGTCGCCAAGGGCCGGCTCGCGGCCGACGAGATGGATCGGCGGATGTCGCGCCTTTCCGCGACGCTCGCATACGAGGCGATCCGCGACGCCGATCTCGTCATCGAGGCGGTATTCGAGGACATGGGCGTCAAGGAAGCGGTGTTCAAGAAGCTCGACGAAGTGATGAAGCCCGGGGCGATCCTCGCGAGCAACACCTCGACGCTCGACGTGAACCGGATCGCTTCCTTCACCAAGCGCCCGCAGGACGCCGTCGGCCTGCACTTCTTCAGCCCGGCGAACGTGATGCGACTGCTCGAGATCGTTCGGGGCGCGAAGACCTCGAACGAAGTGCTCGCGACCGTGATGAAGCTTTCGAAGACCATCAGGAAGGTCGGTGTCGTCTCGGGCGTGTGCGACGGCTTCATCGGCAACCGCATGCTCGAGGAATACTTGCGGCAGGCGTACTTCCTGGTCGAGGAAGGCGCGCTCCCGCAAGCCGTGGACAAGGCGCTGCAGGACTGGGGCCTGGCAATGGGCCCGTTCGCGATGATGGACATGGCCGGGCAGGACATCGGCTGGCACGTCCGCAAGCGCCGCCGCGCCGAGGACCCGGAGCGCCAGATCTACCCGGCCTGGGTCGACCGCATCTGCGAGCTCGGCCGGTTCGGACAAAAGACCGGGAAAGGCGTCTACCAGTACCCGCCCGGGTCGCGGACGCCGGTCCCCGATCCCGAGATCGAGCGGCTGATCGTCGACCACGCGAAGGAGATCGGCGTCGCGCGGCGGGCGGTCGACGACCAGGAGATCGTCGAACGTTGCATCTACGCGCTCGTCAACGAGGGCGCGAAGATCCTCGAGGAAGGCATCGCGCTCCGCGCGAGCGACATCGACACCGTGTACCTCACCGGTTACGGGTTCCCGCCCTATCGGGGCGGGCCGATGTTCTACGCCGACACGGTCGGTCTCGCGAACGTCGCGGCCGCGATGGCGAAATACGCGAAGGGGCGGAACGGGCAGTTCTGGAACCCCTCCGCCCTTCTCGTGCGCCTGGCAGGCGAAGGCAAGACCTTCAACTAGTCCCCGGTGACGGGGTGCTCGCTCAGGCCCGGTGCCGGACCGCCGCGATTCGCCGCGGCAGTTGCTCGCGCAGCCAGTCGACGAAGAGCCGCGTGCGGGCCGGCAGGAGCTTCGCGTGCGGGTAGACGATGCTCACCGGCACGGGCGGCGGCCAATAATCCGCGAGCAGGAGCTTCAGGCGTCCGGCGGCGACCAGCGGTGCGACCTGGTACGAAAGAAACATGCCGATGCCGAGCCCGCCGGCGCATGCCTCGACGAGCGCATCCGCGTGGTTGCCTGCGAGCGGGCCGCGGACCGGAACGGCGAGCTTCCGGCCGGCATCGCTGAACGTCCACTCGTGGATCGCGCCCAGTCCGGCGAAGCGGATGCACGCATGGGCGCGCAGCTCTTGCGGCGTCTTCGGCTTCCCGGCGCGCGCGAGGTACTTCGGACTCGCGCACACGACCCGCCGCACCTCGCCGACTGGGAGCGCGACGAGCGACGAGTCCGGCAGGTCGGCGATCCGGACACCGGCATCGAGCCCTTCCTCCAGCAGGTTCACGACCCGGTCGACGAACAGCAAGTCGATCGAGACGCCGTCGTGTCGCGCGACGAACGCGGCGGCGAGCGGCGCGACGTGCATGCGGCCGAACAGCGCCGGCGCCGTGACGCGCAGCTCGCCGCGCGCGGCCCCGCGGCGGTTGCCCGCCGCCGCTTCCGCTTCCTCGACTTCAGCGAGGATGCGCCTGCAGCGCTCGAGGTAGTCGCGCCCCTCGTCGGTCAGCGCGATCCGGCGGGTCGTCCGATGGAGTAGCCGCACGTCGAGCGACCGCTCGAGGCTCGCGAGCAGGCGCACGACTGACGGCCCGGACACGTCGAGCGCGGCGGCCGCGGCGGTGAGGCTGCCGCTCTCGACGATCCGCACGAACGTGCCCATTGCCCGCAGCTTGTCCATGCCGCGAATATTACTGCGAATATCGCATCAATCTTGTAAATCCATCGCTATTTATTCCTTTAAGTGCATGGGCCACGATGGCGTCGGCCCAAGGAGACTCGAATGACTCACCGCTTCGCCGAGATCGCCTTCACCGACGCGGTGAAGGCTGCGCAGACGCACTACGGCACCCGGGCGCAGAACCAGCGCCTCGAGGAGCGCGGCGGCCCGAACGCCGCCCTAACCGGACGCGAAGCCGCATTCATCGCCGAGCGCGACAGCTTCTACGTGGCGACCGTGAGCGAAACCGGCTGGCCCTATCTGCAGCACCGGGGCGGCCCGCAGGGCTTCCTGAAGGTGATCGGTCCCCGCGCCCTCGCATTTGCCGACTTCGGCGGGAATCGCCAGTTCATCAGCGTGGGAAACGCGGCGCAGAACGATCGCGCCGCGCTATTCCTCATGGACTATGCCCAGCGCCTGCGACTCAAGGTGCTCGGCCGGATGAAGGTGCACGACCTCGGCGACGCGCCGCCGGAGCTGGTCTTCGACGTCGAGTTGCCCGACTACCCGGGGCGGATCGAACGCGTGATCGCCGTCGAGGTCGAGGCATTCGACTGGAACTGCCCGCAGCACATCACGCCGCGGTTCACCGCCGACGAGGTGCGCGCGGCCGTGGCGCCCCTCCGCGAGCGGATCGCCGCACTCGAAGCCGAGCTCGCGCCTTTCCGATCCCGGGGGGTTGGCGGATAATCCAGGGCGTTCCGACGGCGCGATCGGCGTCCGCCAGCGCACCTCCTCCGGAGATCCCACATGACCGAAGCAGTGATCGTATCGACCGCCCGCACGCCGCTCTGCAAGTCCTGGCGCGGGGCATTCAACATGACGCACGGCGCGACGATGGGCGGGCACGCGGTGAAGCACGCGATCCAGCGCGCGAAGCTGGATGCGGCCGAGGTCGAGGACGTGATCATGGGCTGCGCGAACCCCGAGGGCGCGACCGGCTGGAACATCGCGCGCCAGATCGCGATCCGCGCCGGCTGCCCGGTCACGACCTCCGGCATCACGGTGAACCGGTTCTGCTCGTCCGGCCTGCAGACGATCGCCATGGCCGCGCAGCGCATCCTGGCCGGCGAAGGCGAGATCTACGTCGCCGGCGGCGTCGAATCGATCTCGTGCGTGCAGAACGAGATGAACAAGCACATGTTCACCGAGGACTGGCTGATGCAGCACAAGCCGGAGATCTACTGGCCGATGCTGCAGACCGCGGAGAACGTCGCGCGGCGCTACAAGATCCCGCGCGAGGCGCAGGACCGCTACGGCGTGCAGAGCCAGCTGCGCGCGTCCGCCGCGCGCGAAGCCGGCAAGTTCAACGACGAGATCGTGCCGATCAGCGTGAAGATGAAGGTGGTCGACAAGCAGACCGGCGCCGATTCGGTGAAGGAGGTCACGTCGGCCCAGGACGAGGGCATCCGTCCCGACACCACGTACGAAGGGGTGTCGCAGATCAAGCCCGCGATCGAGGGCGGCGTGATCGCTGCCGGCAACGCGAGCCAGTTCTCGGACGGCGCCGCGGCGTGCGTGGTCATGAGCGACCGGGTGGCCCAGCAGAAGGGCCTGAAGCCGCTCGGCGTCTACCGCGGCTTCGCGGTCGCCGGCTGCGAGCCCGACGAGATGGGCATCGGGCCGGTGTTCGCGGTGCCGAAGCTCCTGAAGCAGACCGGCAGGCGCATCGACGACATCGGCCTGTGGGAGCTGAACGAGGCGTTCGCGGTGCAGGTGATCTACTGCCGCGACAAGCTCGGCATCCCGAACGACCTGCTCAACGTGAACGGCGGCGCCATCGCGGTCGGCCACCCCTACGGAATGAGCGGCGCACGGCTCACCGGGCACGCGCTGATCGAGGGCAAGCGCCGCGGAGCGCGGCACGTCGTCGCAACCATGTGCATCGGCGGCGGTATGGGCGCGGCGGGGCTCTTCGAAGTCGTCTGACCTGCAGGTCGCCGCCCTTGAGGCGGTAAGGCCCTGATTTGATTGATGTGGGATTAATCCCACTCAACGGGGTCCAAAAAACGTGGTTGTCTTCCCACTCCACCCATGCCGAGAATGGGGACGGAGGAGGGCTCCCAATGGAAGAGCTCCTGGGGCGCGCCACGACCCTGCTCGACAGCATCGCCGCGTTCTGCCGGCAGCGCGGCATGGCCGAGTCGACGTTCGGCCGGCGCGCAGTGAACGACGGCAAGTTCGTCGCGCGCCTGCGCGACGGCGCGCGCGTCACGCCGGAGACGCTCGAGCGCGTTTTCAACTTCATGGCGAAGCAGGGCGTCGCGCCGCCGCGCGAGGCCACTGCGGAGCTCGTGCACCTCCTGCGCGCGAGCCCCGGCACGCCGAAGGCCCCGGCCGCAGACGCGGCGCCCGGCGCCCGCGACTTCCGGTTCTTCGACAACCGCCAGAAGTACCTGCTCTTCGTCAACACCTGCAGCGAGAAAGAGGTCGTCGCCAAACGCGTCGGCCTCGAGCTCGCGCACATCCACCCGAAGCCGCCCGCGATCCGGGTGTTCGACGCCGGGATGGGCGACGGCACGGTGCTCACGCGGGTGATGCGCGAGCTGCACCGCCGCTTCCCGACGATCCCCTCCTACATCGTCGGCAAGGAGATCAGCCTCGAGGACGTGCGGCTGTCGCTCGCCAAGATGGCGGACCGGCTCTTCGAGCACCCGGCGACGGTGCTCGTCGTCACCAACATGTACTACACCGAGGCGCCGTGGCTCTCGCCGAAGGCGCTCGCCGCGGCGACCTCGATGGTCTGGCACGAGGTCCCGCTCGCCGGCTCCACCGCGCACGAGTTCGGCGAGCAGATCGCCGGCCTCGAGCGGTTCCTCGCCACGCACTGGCAGGCGCGGCAGAACCCGCGCACCGGCAACCCGATGTACGAGCGTCCGGTCGCGCTCGTGCTCTACCGCGACGACTACCGCTTCCTGCTCGACGAAGTCATCCCGCGGCAGGGCGCCGCGCGCGCGGACTACGACCTGGTGATCGCCTCGCAGCCCTACCGCGCCCGCGCGCCGCTCGAGTTCAAGGCGCAGAAGGTGATCGCGCCGCTCATCCGCGCGCTGCAGCGCGGCGGCCGCGTGCTGGGCATCCACTCCCACGGCCGCGATCCGGGGCTCGAGATCATCGAGCGGGTGTGGCCGGGCGAGAACCCGTTCACCACCAGCCGCCACGACCTGCTGCGCGCGGTGCGCGCCGACCTCGGGAAGGACGCGAAGCGGTTCAACTTCAACGCCTATGCGGATGCGCGCGCGGTCTTCCGCTACGACATGCACACGCTCCCCACCGAGATCTCCTCGAGCATCGGCACCTCGACGCTGTTCGCGGCGTGGAACGCGGCGGTCTACGTCGCGCAGATCGAGGAGGAGCGGCTCACGCAGGCGCTCGGCGAGCGGCGCTATCTGGACGCCACCCGGGAGGTGCTGCAGAAGCACGGCGGCCTCTGGTTCCTGGACGAGTCGTATGTCGTCTCCAGAAAACGGGACTGAGCTCCGCCACGGCCAGCTCGACCCGGCCCGCGCCACTTCGGCCCGGGTCGCCGAGCTGGCGTCGAACGGCTCGATCGAGCTCGCGCTGCGGGACCGGGACCGGGTCCAGGAGGCGGCGGCGCTGCTCCCCGCGGGCGCGCGAGTCTATGTCACGGCGCTCCCGAAGCATTCCATCACCGCGACGCTGGACGGCCTGCGCGCGGTCCGGGCCGCCGGGCTCGATCCGGTCCCGCACGTTGCCGCGCGGCGCATCGCGTCACGCGCCGAGCTCGCCGCCTTTCTCGCGCCGGCGGTGCAGGAGCACGGCGTACGGCGGGTGCTCCTGATCGGGGGCGACGAGCCCCAGTCGCGCGGGCCGTATCCGGACGCGCTCGCCCTGCTCCGCGACGGAATGCTCGCCGAAGCCGGGATCCGGGAGGTCGGGATCGCGGGCTACCCCGAAGGCCATCCGCGGATCCCGCCGGCGGTGCTGAACGCCGCGCGCGACGAAAAGCTCGCCGCGATCGCGGCGCAGGGACTCGGCGCCTACGTGGTCACCCAGTTCTCTTTCGTGCCGGCGCGCGTCGTCGAGTACTGCGCCGCGCTGGCGCGGACCGCGCCGGCGGTGTCGGTTTACGTGGGCATTGCCGGGCCGACCGATCCCGCCGCACTGCTTCGCTACGCGCAGCGTTGCGGCGTGAGCGCGTCGCTGCGCGCGCTGCGCACCCTCGGCGTGGGCGTGGTCCGGATCGTGAGCCACACCGACCCGGCGGAGCAGCTGCTGGCGGTCGCGCACTACTGCGAAGGCCACGACGCCTGCAACGTCGTCGGAGCCCACTTCTTCAGCTTCGGCGGCTTCGTCCCGACCGCGCGCTGGATGAACGCCACGATCGCGGAAGCGACGACCCAAACCCTCGCCGGCGCTCAGACGACGGCGTAGACGTCCAGGATCACGCGCTCCCGGGTCCGCATTCCGGAGCCGACCGCCACCGTCCGGTTGAGCCAGGCGTGCTGCGGCGCCGCGGTCTCGAACACCGGGGTTGCGCGGAAGTAGTAGTGCGCCGGGTCGACCTCCTCGCCGCCCATCGCGCGCGCCAGGACCTCCATCGGCCCATGGCGGTAGCCGAAGTTGCGCACGTACACGAGCGCCCCATCGGCGGTCTCGATCGTGTACCGCGCCTCGAGCACGGCGGTGCCGTCATCGCGTACGATCTGCCAGTCCGCACCGCCCGGCAGAATCCGGCCGGCGAGCCGCTGGCCCGAGATCTCGCCGCCGGTGATGTCGACGATGCGCCGCTCGCCGACGGGCGTGCGGCCGAGGAGGCGCGGCGCAGCCACGGCGACCTGGGCCCGGAAGATCGGCTCGAGGGCGGGTTGCGGCGGCGCGTATCGCATCGGAGGTCTCCGCGTCATGAGCGTGAAGAAGCTGTTCGATCTTACCGGCAAAGTCGCGCTGATCACCGGCGGCTCGCGGGGCCTCGGTCTGCAGATCGCGTCCGGCCTCGGCGAGATGGGTGCGCGCGTCGCGCTCACCGCGCGGAAGGGTGACGAGCTCGAGCAGGCGCAGGCCGGGCTCGCGCGCGAGCGGGTGGAGGCGCTGCCGGTCGTCTGCGATCTCTCCCAGCCGGAAGCGATCGCCCCGATGGTCGAAGCGGTGCTGAAGCACTATGGGCACGTCGACATCCTCGTCAACAACGCCGGCGCGACCTGGGGCGCGCCCGCCGAGGAGCATCCGCTCGAGGCGTGGCAGAAGATCGTCAGCCTCAACCTGACCGGGACGTTCCTCGTCTCCCAGGCCGTCGGCCAGCGGTCGATGATCCCGCGCCGCTACGGCCGGATCATCAACGTGGCGTCGATCGCCGGCCTGCGCGGCAACCTGCCCGACCGGATCCGCACCATCGGGTACAACACGACCAAGGGCGGCCTGGTGAACTTCACGCGCGCGCTCGCCGGCGAGTGGGGCCAGTACAACATCACCGTGAACGCGATCGCGCCCGGCTTCTTCCCCTCGAAGATGAGCCGGGGCGTGCTCGAGAAGATCAGCGAGGAAGTCATCGCCACGACGCCGCTTCGGCGCCTCGGCGGCGACGAGGACCTCAAGGGCCTCGCGTGCCTGCTCGCCTCCGACGCCTCGCAGCACCTCACCGGGCAGATCATCGCCGTCGACGGCGGGGCGACGGCGGTTTAGACTCGGCTTGTGACAGGCGGACCGGGCGTATGAGGGGTGACGAGCTCGAGCTCGTCACCCACCTGCTCGTCGCGACGCTCGCGGGCGGGCTGATCGGGCTGGAGCGGAGCTACCACGGCCGACCGGCCGGATTCCGCACGCACACCCTTGTCTGCGTGGCCTCCAGCCTGCTCATGCTCGTCACGATCTACTCGGGCCGGTGGTTCCCGTCCGGAACGCTCGACAACGTGCAGATCGATCCGACGCGCATGGCGCAGGGGATCATGACCGGGATCGGCTTCCTCGGCGCCGGCGTGATTCTCCGCGAGGGATTTTCGGTGCGCGGGCTGACCACCGCCGCCTCCATCTGGGTCACCGCCGCGATCGGGATCCTTGCCGGCATCGGGTTCTACTTCCCGGTCGCGGTCGCCACGGCGCTCGTGGTGGGTGTGCTGACGGGCTTCCGCTGGATCGAGGCGTGGATGCCCTCGCAGTTCTACGCGCATTTCCAGGTGCGCTTTCCGCGCGACATGGTGATGCCGGAGCCGGAGCTGCGCGCGCTGCTCTCGCGGCTCGACTTCTCGATCGCCAACCTGAGCTACCGCCTCGAGGACGCCGGGCGCTACTTCGAGTACCGCATGGTGATCCGGGCCAAGCACGAGGCGCAGGCACCCAAGCTCGCCCGGGCGCTCGAGGAGACCCACTCCGTCGTCGAGTTCCGGATCGCGCCGACCGGCGACTGACGGCCGCGGCCGCCCGGCGTCTACGCAGTTGTACGTATTCCCCGTCGGCACGCGCCGGCGGACCATGTCCCCGCGTAAGCGGTAGGGAGGGCCGAATGTCACAGATCTACCATGACGGTCAGCGCGCGTTGCAGGACCGCTTCGACACCCGGCGGCTCGCTGACCGGATCGAGCAGGTGATCCTGCGCGACCGGCTCACCGCCGACGATCGCGCCTTCATCGAGCGGCTCGAGCTCTTCTTCCTCGCCACCGCCGACGAGGCGGGCCGCCCCAACTGCTCCTACAAGGGCGGCGACCCGGGGTTCGTCCGTGCGCCCGACGAGCGCACCGTCGCCTTCCCGAACTATGACGGCAACGGGATGTACCTCTCGACCGGCAACGTCATGCGGAACCCGCACGTCGGGCTGCTGTTCATCGACTTCGAGCGCCCGCGACGGCTGCGGATCAACGGCGTGGCGCAGGTGCGCCAGGACGACGAGTTGCTGGCGGCGTTCCCGGGCGCCCAGTTCGTGGTGCGGGTGCAGGTGCGCGAGGTCTTCGACAACTGCCCGCGCTACATCCACAAGTACCGCCTCGAGGAGCGCTCCGCGTACGTTCCCCGGTCCGGCCAGCAGGCGCCGGTCCCGAACTGGAAGCGAAGCGCGTGGGCGTGCGACGTACTCCCGACCGGCGACCCCGCCGGCGCGCGAACGGAGTGAAGCGTAGCGCCGGCACGGATCGTGCATGCCGGAAAAATCGGTGGTGTCGGGCTTGAAGACGCGTCGCCGGAAATGCGATGATCCGGCCCATGAACGCGCCGCTGTCAAGACTCCGGGTTCCCTTCGTCGAGCACCTCGGCATCAAGCTCACCGAGCAGTCGAAGGAGCGCGCCGCGATCCTGCTCGACAAACGCGCCGAGCTCCTCAACAGCTGGGGCGCGGCCCACGGCGGCGTGCTGATGACGATGCTCGACTACGTGATGAGCGCCGCGGTCCGCGGCCACTACGGGGTCGACGGCGGCGTGCTGACCGTCGACATGTCGGTCGGTTTCATGAATGCCGGGTACTCGGACAAGATCCTCGCCGAGGCCCGCGTGCTCCACGCCGGTCAGTCGACCGCGTTCTGCGAGTCGGAGGCGCGCGACGCCGCCGGGAAGCTGCTCGCCAAGGCGATCGGCACCTTCAAGCTGCTGAGCGAAAAGAAGTAGTGCCCGCTCCGGCGTAGCGGGCGCCTCAGCCGACTTTCGGCCCGAGCGCGAGCTCCTTGCCGCCGATGTACATCCGGTTCCACGTCGGCGTGATGACGAGTTCGTTCAGGCAGACGTGCGCCGGCAGCTCGGCGACGAAGCGGATGGCACGCCCGAGGTCCTCGGGCTTCAGCATGCGCTCCATATCCTCCTGCGCCGGCGGCACCGGCCGAACCTTGAGGATCGGCGTCGCGACCTCGCCCGGGTAGACGACGCAGCCGCGGATGCCGTGCATCCCCTCCTCGATGTTGAGGTGGTGGGTCGCCGTGGCGAGCGCGTGCTTGCTCGCGCCGTAGGCTGCGCCCCCGAGATAGCCGACCCACCGGCCGAGCCACGACGAGACGTTGATGACGAGCCCGTCCCGCTGCGTCCGCATCGCCGGCAGCACGGCGCTCATGCAATAGAGCGCCCCGTTCAGGTTGATCCCGATCACCCTGTCCCAGTCCTCCGGGACGAGCTCCTTGTAGGAGCGCTTCGGGATGTTCGTCCCGGCGCTGTTCACCAGGATATGGCAACCGCCGTGGCGGTCGAGGAGCTCCTGCGCCGCCCGCGCGACCTGCTTTTTGTCCGCGACATCGAGCGGAAGCTTGTGGACCTCGCCGCCCGCCGCGGCGACGAGCTTGCGCGTGTCCTCGAGCGCCTCGGGCCGGCGCCCCGAGATCACTACGGTGGCGCCCGCTTTCGCTAGCTCCACCGCGCCCGCCTGGGCGATGCCGCTGCCGGCCCCGGTCAGCCACGCGATCTTGCCGCTCAGCGTTCCCATGGTCGTCCTCCGGTCGGAACCGATTCGATCGTAGCACGCAGTCGCGGCAAGCTCCGGAGCCCGGGCCGCAGCATTGCGAGCGCGGGGAAGCTTGGTTCGATGCAAATATGGTACAAAACGGGTTGTCCCTCGATGTCCCGGCACGAATGTCTGGAGTTGCGAAATGACGACCGCCATCGCCCCATCAAAGACCGCTTCCGGAATCGACGCGGAGCAGGCGCTCCGCATGTATCGGCGGATGCTCATGATTCGCCTGTTCGAAGAAAAGGTGAACGAGCTGTACACCCGCGCCCTGATGCCCGGCCTGGCCCACCTCTACATCGGCGAAGAAGCGGTGGCGGTCGGCGTCTGCGAAGCGCTCAGACCCGACGACTACATCACGAGCACCCACCGCGGCCACGGGCATTGCCTCGCCAAAGGGGCCGAGCTCGACCCGATGTTCGCCGAGCTGCTCGGCAAGGAAGCAGGCTATTGCAAGGGCAAGGGCGGGTCGATGCACATCGCCGATCCGGCTACCGGCAACCTCGGCGCCAACGCCATCGTGGGCGGCAGCGCGGGAATCGCCACCGGTGCTGCGCTTTCCGCCAAGCGCCTGAAGACCGACCAGGTCGCGGTCTGCTTCTTCGGTGACGGCGCGATGGGACAGGGACTGCTCTACGAGGTCATGAACATGGCGGCGCTCTGGAAGCTGCCGGTGATCTACGTCTGCGAAAACAATCTCTACAACGAGTACACGCACAACTCGGAGACGCTTGCCGGCGACATATTGACCCGCGCCGCCGGTTTCGGTGTCCAGGGCCAGAGCGTCGATGGGCAGGACGTCCGCAAGGTCCATGCCGCGGCCAGGGAAATCGTCGATCGCGTCCGTCGGGGGGCGGGTCCGGCCTTCCTTGTTTGCAATACGTACCGCTTCATGGGCCACCACGTCGGCGATGTGAATCGCGAGTACTACCGGTCCAAGCAAGAGGAACTGATGTGGAAGACCGAACGCGACCCGCTCAAGCTGATGGCGGATTGGCTGACCAGGGACGAGCTCGCCGATCGCGCTCGATTGGACCGGATCCAGGCCGAGGTCAAGTCGGAAATCGAGAAGGCGGTCGAGTTCGCGATCGCGGCGCCGTACCCGGGCGTGGACAAAGTGGATCAGGACGTATATGCCCGAGACTCGTGAGCTGACCCTGGGCGAAGCGGTCCGCGAGGCGCTCGCGGAAGAGATGCGGCGCGATCCGCGCGTGTTCATCTGCGGTGAGGACATCGCCGAGGCGGGAACGGTGTACAAGGTCCTCAGCGGCCTGGTGGAGGAATTCGGCACCGAACGCGTGCTCGATACGCCGATCTCGGAGGCGGGTTTCACCGGGATGGCCGTTGGCGCGGCGATGACCGGGATGCGGCCGGTGGTCGACATCATGTTCGGCGACTTCTCCACCCTGGTGATGGACCAGATGGTCAATCAGGCCGCCAAGATTCACTACATGTCGGGCGGCAAGTGGAAAGTCCCGATGGTCATGCGGGCCACGCTGGGCGCGACTCGCCGCTCGGCCGCGCAGCACTCGCAGTCGCTGCACGCGTGGTTCTGCCACATCCCGGGATTGAAAGTCGTGCTTCCCTCGACGCCCTACGACGCCAAGGGGCTCATGAAAACGGCGATCCGGGACGACAACCCGGTGGTCTTCTTCGAAGACAAGATGATGTACAAGATGAAGGGCCCGGTGCCGCCGGACGACTACACGATCCCGTTCGGCGTGGCGGACATCAAGCGCGCCGGCACCGACATCACGATCGTCGCGACGAGCAGCATGGTCCAGGTGGCGCTCGGCGCGGCGAAGCTGCTCGAGGAGGCCGACATCAGCGCGGAGGTCATCGATCCGCGCACCGTCTGGCCGCTCGACGAGCAGACGCTCATCGAATCGGTAAAGAAGACGTCGCGCGCCATCGTCGTCGACGAAGGCTATGGACGTTACGGCGTGACCGCGGAAATCGCCTCGGTCATTGCCGAAGGCGCATTCTTCAATCTGGAGGCGCCGGTAAAGCGGATGGGGGCGATGCACGTTCCCATTCCATTCTCCCCGCCCCTGGAAGACGCGACCGTCCCCACCGAGCAGACGGTGTTCGCGGCAGCGAAGGCGCTCTGCGCCTAGCGCCCACGGCCAGCTCCGGACCCGACCGTATGGCTGCTAGCGTCGTGATGCCTGCGCTGGAAATGGCGCAGGAGACCGGCAAGATCGTCGCCTGGCTCAAGAAGGAAGGCGACGCCATCAGCAAGGGCGAGCCGCTCCTCGAGGTGGAAACCGACAAGGCCGTGGTCGAGATCGAGGCGACGGCCGATGGGGTGCTCGGAGGCGTCAAGTCCCACGAAGGCGACGTCGTGCCGGTCGGCGTGACGATCGCGTGGATCCTCGCGCCCGGAGAGCAGCCGCCAGCCGAAACCTCCGCTGCCGCGCCGTCCGCGCGCAAGATCACCGCGGAACCGCAACCCGCAGCGCCGGGTCGGACTTCGACGCCTGCAGAAACGGCGCCGACCGAAGGCGGCGCCAGGATCTCACCCAAAGCACGGCGTCTGGCGAAGGAGCGCGGCGTGGACATCGACCGCATCCGCGGAACCGGTCCCGACGGCGCCATTACCAGCGACGACGTTTTGGCGGCAGCGGAAGCGGTTGCGGTGCCGGCGGCTCCGGCCCAGGCGCCCGCGGCTCTCAGCACCGTCGCCCGGCTCATGGCCGAGCGAACCACGCAGAGCTGGACGCAGGTACCGCACTTCTTTCTGGTGCGTGAAATCGATGCCGGCGCCCTGCTGCAGAGCCGGGAGCTACTGGGGCCTGCCATCGAACGCGACCGCGGAGTGAAACTCACTCACACGGATCTGCTCGTGGCGCTCACGGCACGGGTGCTGACCAAGCATCCCAAGATGAACGCGAGCTGGACCGGCAATGCAATCCAGCTGAACCCCCAGGTGAACATGAGCGTGGCCATGGCGGTCACCGATGGCGTCGTCGGGGCCGTGATCCCCAACGCGGACCGCGTGGCGCTCGCCGACATCGCGCTGCAGCGACGCGACCTGACCGAGCGCGCCAGGAGCGGGCGCCTGCGGCCCGCGGATCTGGCCGCCGGAACCTTCACCATCACCAACCTGGGCATGTACAACGTCGATGCTTTCAACGCCATCATCGCGCCCCCGCAGGCGGCGAGCCTCGCCGTCGGGCGCATTGCCGATCGGGTGGTGGCGGTGGACGGTCAGCCCGGCGTTCGTCCGTTCATGACGATCACGCTCTCCGGCGACCATCGAGTGATCGATGGTGCCCAGGCTGCGCTTTTTCTCAACGATCTGGCCGAAGCGATCCGCGCGCCGGGGGAATGGCTGGGCTAGTCAGCGCCGCGCGTACTGCACCGACCCGAACATCACCTCGCGCTGCTCGGGGGTGAGCGGTCCGGTGCGACGCCGATCGGCGAGGACCTGGAGCCCGCGCTTCACCGCCGGGCGCTCGTTGAGCTTGTCGAACCAGCGCCTGACGTTCCGGTAGTCGTCCATGTTCACGCCCTGCCGCTCGTAGGAGCGCAGCCACGGCATGACCGCCATGTCGGCGATCGTGTACTCGCGGCACCCGACATACGGGCTCTCGCCGAGGCGCCGGTCGAGCACGCCGTAGAGCCGGTTCGCCTCGTTCCGGTAGCGGTCGATCGCGTACGGGATCTTCTCGACCGAATAGCCGAGGAAGTGGTGCGCCTGGCCGAGCATCGGGCCGATGTGCCCCATCTGGAACATGACCCACTGCATCACCGCCCAGCGGTCGCGAATGTCCGCCGGCAGAAACTTGCCGGTCTTGGACGCGAGGTAGAAGAGGATCGCGCCGGACTCGGCGAGCGCCATCGGCTTGCCGCCCGGCCCGTCGCGATCGACGATCGCCGGCATCTTGTTGTTCGGGCTGACCTTGAGGAACTCGGGCTTGAACTGGTCGCCGGCCTGGATGTCGATCGGGTGCACGGTGTACGGCAGCCCGGTCTCCTCGAGCATGATGTGGATCTTGTGCCCGTTGGGCGTGGGCCAGGTATAGAGGTCGATCATTGCTTCTCCTAACGACGGGCGGCCACGGCCGATCCGTGGTCGTCCCTAAACGAGCTTCACGAGCTGCTTGCCGAGGTTCTCGCCGCGCAGCATGCCCGATGAACGCCCGCGGCGCGTTCTCGAGCCCCTGCGCGACCGTCTCCCGGTACTTGATCCTTCCCTCGCCCACCCACCGCCCGAGCTCCTCGAGCGCGCGCGGCCAGAGCTCCATGCGGTCGCTCACGATGAAGCCCTGCATGCGGATGCGGTTGACGAGCACCGAACGGAGGTTCCTGACGCCGTAGGGCTCGGTCGCGCTGTACTGCGAGACGAGCCCGCAGATCGTGATGCGCGAAGCGGGGTTCATCAGCGGCAGGACCGCGTCCAGCACTTCGCCCCCGACGTTCTCGAAGTCCACGTCGATGCCCTGCGGCGCCGCGGTCTGCAGGTCGTCGCGGAGCCGGCCGGCCTTGTAGTCGACGCAGGCGTCGAACCCGAGCTCGCCCACGACGTAGTCGCACTTTGCCTTGCCGCCCGCAATGCCGACCACACGGCAACCCTTGAGCTTCGCGAGCTGTCCGACCACGCTGCCGACCGCGCCCGAAGCAGCGGAGACGACGACGGTCTCGCCCGGCTGCGGCTGGGCGATGTCGAGCAGGCCCATCCAGGCGGTGACCCCGGGCATGCCGAGCACGCCGAGCGCATACGAGGGCGGCGCCCTCGCGGCGTCCACCTTGCGCACGCCCGTGCCGTCGGAGACGGCGTACTCCTGCCAGCCGAACGCTCCGGTCACGAGGTCGCCCTTAGCGAAGCGTGGATGCCGCGATTCGACCACCTCGCCGACCGTGCCGCCGGTCATCACCTCGCCGAGCTCGACGTACTTCGCGTACGACTTCTTCGCGTCCATGCGGCCGCGCATGTACGGGTCGAGCGAGAGCCAGTGATTGCGGACCAGGAACTGGCCGTCGCCGGGCTTGGCCAGCGGCACTGCCTCGAGCCTGAAGTTCGCTTCGGTGACCCGGCCCTCAGGCCGGCTGACGAGAAGGATCTGACGATTTGCGGGCACGGACGCGCGTCTCGGACTGGCCGGCGCGCAGTGTAGCAGGGGCGAGGACGCGGGCGCGGTGGCGGCGCCCGCATAAAGCGCACGCGCCGGTGGCGGACTCCGCGACCGGCGCGTGCGTAGCGCTCGATGGCGGCGGCCCGTTCAGGCCGCCGCGGGTAGGATTACTTCTTGTCTTTCTTGGTCGCGGCGACGCCCGACGACGGCACGACCAGACGCTGATTCTCGGCCACGCTGCGGACCTGGTAGTGCCCGTCAGGGCGGAAGAGCCAGGTCTCGACAAAGCTCACGGTCTCGAGGTTGCCGAGCAGGTGCGCCGACGGCGCGGGAAGCGGCGCGGCGCGGTGCACGCTGCGGAGCGCGACTTCCTCGACGTCCTTGTGCCCGTTCGAGCGCATCACGGCCACGTGGACCGGCTTGCCGTCGCGGTCGATGCTGATGTTGAGCACCACCACCGATTTCAGGATCGGCGGGAGCGATTCGGCGCGCTCACGCGAGTTCTTGGCATGGATGTGGTCGGCCACATGCTTCTTGTAGGCCTCCATCGTGGTCGCGCTGGACGCCGGCCCGCGCACGACCGGCGCCGGTGCCGCCTTGGGCGGCGCGGCGGGCGCGGCGGCCTGCGGGGCGGGTTGCGGCGCAGCAGGCGGCGGCGACTCGACCGTCGCGCAGCCGGCGACGGCGGCGATCGCGCAGAGCGCGACGTACTGCGGAATTCGGTTGCGGCGCATGGTTGGTCCCTTCCCTGGGTTCGAATCGAACCGGGGCAGGCTAGCATCGGCCGCGCGCCGCGAGGCGCTATGTCGTCGTCATGATCGTGACCGAGTGCTTGCCGCCGTGCGCCGCGATCGTCGGCGCGTCGTCACGAGCGTGACCGACTTCGCAGCGTCCGCTCGTCGTCATGAACCCGACGCCGCCGTCAATCCGGCCGACAGCTCAGCCGGCGGCGAAGCGCTCGGTGTGAAAGCTCGAATCGCCGAGCCAGAAATCGATCATCGTCAGCCGCTTCGCGAGATGCGCCGCCGGCAGTTCGTTGGTGACGCCCATGCCGCCGTGCAACTGGATCGCCTCCTTCGCCACCGCGCGCCCCGCGCGACCCACGAGCGATTTCGCGGCCGAGACCGCGCGCCGCCGCTCCGCGGCATCGTCGGACTGCGCCTTCACCGCGGCGAGGCAGGCCATCGACTTCGACTGCTCGGCGTGAATCAGCATGTCGACCGCGCGGTGCTGCAGCGCCTGGAAGCGCCCGATCGGCTGGCCGAACTGCTGGCGGGTCTTCAGATACTCGAGCGTCGCCGCGTTCAGCGCCTCGATCACCCCGACCGCCTCGGCGCAGAGCGCCGCCGCGCCGAGGTCCACCGTCCGCTCGAGGAGCGGCAGCCCCGCGTCCACCGGTCCGAGCACGGCCCCCGCCCCGACGTGCACGCCGTCGAGGGCGACATCGGCCGCGCGCAGGCCGTCGATGGTGCGATAGTCCGTGACGCCCACGCCGCGCGACTTCGCGTCGACGAGGAACAGCGTGATCCCCTGACGGTCCCGCTGGCCTCCCCCGGTGCGCCCGGTGACGATGAGGGTGTCGGCGGTCGCGCCGTTGAGCACCACGGCCTTGCGGCCGTTCAGCACGTAGCCGCCGCCCTCGCGCCGCGCGGTGGTCGAGACGTCGTGCAGGTCGTAGCGCGATTGCGGCTCGCCGTGCGCGAGCGCGAGGAGCCACTTCCCCGCCGCGACGCGCGGCAGGATGTCCTGCCGCTGCGACGCCGCGCCGGCGAGGTTGACGACTCCGCCGCCGAGGACGACCGTCGCGAGGTACGGCTCGACGACCATCCCCCGTCCGAGCTCCTGCAGCACGACCATGACGTCGACCGCGGTGCCGCCGAAGCCGCCGTGCGCCTCCGGAAACGGCACGCCGAGCAGGCCCATCTCGGCGAACTGCGCCCACATGCGCTCGCTCCAGCCCGTGGACGAGGCGATGCTGCGGCTGCGCACCTCGAACGCGTACTCGTTCGTCACGAACCGCGCGATGGCGTCGCGGAGGAGCTGCTGCTCTTGGGTGAGCGAGAAATCCACTAGAGCCCCAGCACGTGCTGCGCGATGATGTTGCGCTGGATCTCGTTCGAGCCGCCGTAGATCGAGACCTTGCGCCAGCCGAAGTAGCGCGCCGCCAGCGGCGCGGCGTACGCGGGGGCGAACGGCGCCGCGGCGCCGCCCTCCTCGATGGCGCGGCGCGAGAACGGCGCCGCCGCGGGCCCGAGGGCCTCCATCATCAGTTCGGTGAGGGCCTGCTGGACCTCGGTGCCCGCGATCTTGAGGATCGACGCCTCGGGTCCGGGTTTGTCGCGCGCGGAGAGGACGCGCAGCAGCGTCGTCTCGAGCGCCATGAGGTCGATCTCGACCTGCGCGAGCCGCGCCCGGAAGACCGCGTCTTCCGCGAGCGGCCGGCCACTCTTGATCTGCGTCGCCGCGATCTCCTTCAGGAGCTGGAGCTCGCGCTTCGAGGCGCCGACGCCGGTGATGCCGGTGCGCTCATAGCCGAGCAGGAACTTCGCGTACGTCCAGCCCCGACCGGCCTCGCCGACGAGGTTCGCGGCCGGCACCTCGACGTCGTCGAAGAACACCTCGTTCACCTCGTGCTCCTCGTCGTAGAGGATCAGCGGCCGCACGGTGACTCCCGGCGAGTGCATGTCGATCAGGAGGAAGCTGATGCCCTCCTGCTTCTTGACCGTCGCGTCGGTGCGCACCAGGCAGAAGATCATGTCGGCGTACTGTGCGAGCGTCGTCCAGGTCTTCTGCCCGTTGACGACGTAGCGGTCGCCCCGAAGCTCCGCCCGGGTCTTGAGGGAGGCGAGATCCGAGCCCGAGCCCGGCTCGGAATAGCCCTGGCACCACCAGTCCTTGTTCTCACGGATGCGCGCGAGGTAGTGCTCCTTCTGCCAGGGGCTCCCGAACTGCATGATCACGGGCGCGACCATGTTGAGCCCGAACGGGATCAGCCGCGGCGCGCCGGCCGCGGCGCACTCCTCGTCGAACAGGTGATGCTCGACCGGCGTCCAGCCGCGGCCGCCGTGCTCTTTCGGCCAATGGCCGGCGAGCCAGCCCTGGCGCGCGAGGATGTCCTGCCAGCGCACCCAGTCGTCCTTGCCGAGCGCGCGGTGGCCGAGAACCTTCTCGCCGATGTCGCGCGGGAGGTTCGCGCGGACGAACGCGCGCACCTCTTCGCGGAACGCCTGCTCTTCGGGGGTGTAGGTGAGGTCCATCCGGGGCGGCTCCGGCGAGACGTGGCGGAGACCATGGTAGCTGCTCGACCGCAGCCTGATCAACCGGGATCCGGGGGTTTACGTGCGCTGCCAGCCGGCACGCGCCGCCAGAAAGATCCCGGCAAGCAGCAGGGCCATGCCCGCGAGCTTCACGGGCCCCACCGGCTCACCGAGGAGCAGCCACGCGAGCACCGTCGAGCCCACCGGCTCGCCGAGGATGGCGAGCGCGATGAGGGTGGCCGGGAGGTACTTCAACGCCCAGTTGAAGCTCGAGTGGCCGAGGAGCTGGGGGCCGACGGCGAGCGCGAGGAGCATCAGCCACGACGCGGGCGCGAACCCGCCGAGCGGCGCGCCCACCGCGGTGGCAAAGAGCACGAGGCACACCGCGGCGGTGACGTAGACGACCCCGATATACGCAAGGAGCGACATTCCGCGCCGCAACCGACGGCCGATCAGCAGGTAGCCACAGACCGCCAGCGACCCGATGACCGCCAGCGCGTTGCCGAGCGCGGGCGATCGAGTCGCTCCGCCGGCATCGGCGGCGTCGGTGAGGAAGACCACCGCGCTGCCGGCGATTGCGAGCGCGATCGCGAGGACCATCGCCGGTCCGAGCCGCTCGCGGAAGAACAGCCACGACGCGATGCCGATCCAGATCGGGTTGGTAGTGACCAGGGCGACGCTGGACGCGACCGACGTGTACTCGAGCGACAGGATCCAGGTCGCGAAGTGCGCCGCGAGGAACGCCCCCGAGGCCACCGCGAGCCCCCACTCCCGCCACGCGAGCGCGGCGAGCTCGTCGCGGCACCGCGCGAGCACGATCGGCGCGAGGATCAGCGCCGCGAACGCCAGCCGCCAGGCCGCGATCGACAGCGACGGCACGCCGTCGAGCTGCAGCCATCGGATGAGGATCGATGCGGTCGAGACGATCAGCACGCCGGCGGCGAGCACGGTCAGGACGCGCGCGCGCGAAGGCATGTGAGTCATGCGACATCCTAGCTCCTGTACACTGCCGGCCGAGGGGATGCTCGTCCCCTGTCCCTAGGAGGAGACACGATGCCGACCATCAGAAAGCTCGCGCTAGCGAGCCTGGCCGGTTGCGGCTTTGTCGCCGCGCAACCGGCGCTCGCTCAGACCACCCTCACGTATTCCTCGTGGGTGAGCCCGACGCACCACCTCACGCCTCTGGCAGACGGCCTGGACCAAGGAGGTCGAGAAGGCCACCAACGGCCGGGTCAGATTCCAAATGCTGCCCAAGCACCCGTCGGCCCCGCCGGGAACCTTCGATGCCGTGCGGGACGGGCTGATGGACCTCTCCTACGTGACTGCGAGCTACACGCCGGCGCGCCACGTACTGCCGATCATGGCCGAGCTGCCGGGCATGGGCGACACGTCCGAAGTCAACTCGGTGGCCTACTCGCGCATCTACTGGAAGTACTTCGACCAGGTCGGCGAGTACAAGGGCGTGAAGCTGCTCGGCGTGTTCACCCACGGCCCCGGCCAGATCTTCACCAAGAAGCCGGTGAAGACCCTCGCCGACCTCCAGGGCCTCAAGATCCGCACCGGCGGGGGCGTCGCCGAAGCGGTCGGCAACGCGATCGGGGCGGTCGCCTTCGTCAAGCCGGCGCCCGAATCCTTCGAGCTGCTCAAGTCGGGCGTCGCCGACGGGACGTTCTTCCCGCTGGAGGCGTTTCTCTCGTTCAAGCTCGAGACGGTCGTCACGCAGGTGACCGAGATCCCCGGCGGCATGTACAGCTCGTCGTTCGGGTTCTTCATGAACGAGGACAAGTGGAACAAGCTGCCAAAGCAGGACCAGGAGGCGATCGATCGGCTCTCGAGGGAGTACGTCGCCCGGATGGCCGGCAAGTCCTGGGACAGCGCCGATGCCAGGAGTCGCGACGCGATCGAGAAGGCGCGGGTGCCGCTGGTGAGGGCGAGCCCGGAGCTCGTGGCCGAGGTGCGCAAGCGCTCGGGCCCGATCATCGAGGACTGGATCGCCAAGGCGAACGCCAAGGGCGTGGACGCGCCCAAGGTGCTGGCCGAGTTCCGCGCCGAGCTCAAGAACGTCGCCGCCGGGAAGTAGCGCCGATCTCCGGGCACGACCGAGGGCGCGGGACACGCTTCCGCGCCCTTTCGCTTTCATGAGCTCCGGCGAGCATCGCTGGGAGGGCCGCATCGACGCGACGCTCGGCGTTGCCGCGTCGGCGATCCTGTTCGCGCTGATGCTGCTCACCTTCGTGGACGTGGTGGGCCGCTACCTGTTCAACCGCCCGCTGCGCGGCGGGTTCGAGATCACCGAGCTCCTGCTCCTGGTCCTGATCTTCGCCGGCCTGCCGCTCGTGTCGCGCGCGGACGAGCACGTGACCATGGATTTCATCGATCGCCTGCTCGGCCCACGCGCGCAGCAGCTGTTCGTGCGCGCGGTGCACGGGTTGTGCGCGGCGATCATGTTTCTGCTCACCTGGCTGATGTGGCTCAAGGCCGACCGGATCTGGGCCTACCGCGACGCCACCGACGTGCTGCGCATCCCGTACGGCCCGTTCGTCTACTTCATGGCGGTGATGATCGCGCTCACCGGCGTGATCCACCTCTACAAGGTGGTCGCACGCCGATGACCGAAGGCCTGATCGCGCTCGCCGCGATGTTGCTGGTCGCCTTCGGTCGCGTGCCGATCGCGCTCGCGATGGGCATCGTCGGCGTCGTCGGCTACGCCTACATGCGCGACTGGAACTGGACCGTCGCGTTCGCCATGGTGCAGGGCAAGCTCTACGAGACCGGCCGCAACTACACGCTGTCGGTCGTGCCGCTCTTCATCCTGATGGGCAACTTCGTGACGCGCGCCGGCATGTCGCAGGAGCTGTTCCGCGCCGCCTACGCCTTCATCGGCCACCTGCGGGGCGGGCTCGCCATGGCGACGATCTGCGCGTGCGCGGGGTTCGGCGCCATCTGCGGCTCCTCGATCGCCACCGCCGCCACCATGGCGAAGGTCGCCTATCCATCGATGAAGCGCTTCGGCTACTCCGACCAGCTCGCCACCGGCGCCATCGCCTCGGGTGGCACGCTCGGCATCATGATCCCGCCCTCGACCATCATGGTGATCTACGGCGTGTTCACCGAGACCAATATCGGCAAACTGTTCGCGGCCGGCATCCTGCCCGGGATCCTGGGCGCCGCGCTGCTGTGCCTCGGCGTGCAGTACGTCATCTGGCGCGACCCGAAGGCGGGCCCGCCGGGCGAGCGTTCGAGCTGGCGCGAGCGCTGGCACTCGCTCCGCGACATCTGGCCGGTGGCGTTCCTGTTCCTGTTCGTCATGGGCGGCATCTACGGCGGCGTGTTCACCGCCACCGAGGGCGCGGGCATGGGCGCCTTCGGCGCCATGGCGTTCGCGCTGTGGCGCCGCGCGCTCAGCTGGAAGACGCTGTATGCGGCGCTGCTCGAGAGCGCGCGGACCACGGCGATGCTGTTCCTGATCCTGACCGGCGCGCTCATCTTCGCGGAGTTCATCAACATCACCGCGATGCCGAACGACCTCAGGGACTTCGTGTCGCGCTTCGAGCTGCACCCGATCTACGTCGTGGCCGCGATCTGCGTCATCTACGTGATCCTCGGCACCGCGATGGAGGAGCTGTCGATGATCCTGCTGACGCTGCCGGTGTTCTTCCCGGTGGTGGTGCACCTCGGCTACGACCCGGTGTGGTTCGGCATCCTGATCGTGTGCGTGGTCGAGATCGGGCTGATCAGCCCGCCGGTCGGGATGAATCTGTTCGTGCTGAAGACGCTCCTGCCCCAGGTCAGCACCGGCACGGTGTTCCGCGGCGTGACGCCGTTCATGTTCGCCGACTGCGTGCGGCTGGCGCTGCTGGTTGCGTTCCCGATGATCGCGCTCTGGCTGCCCGGCATGATGCGGTAGCCGGTGCGGCGACTACGCCAGCGGATCGGCGTCGGGGAAGCCGAGCAGGAACTTGCCGTGATTCTCGTAGGCGACGTCGCTCACCACGACGTGCTGGGCCGCGGCGTTGATGTCGCGCAGGCAGCGCTGCAGGATGTTGGTGCGGTAGAGCGCGCCGCCGCCGCCGTACCGGAACGCTTGGGTGGCGACGTCCACCGCGACCTCGGTCGCCAGCGTCGCCACGCCCCGCATCGCAGCCTGCAACTCGGGCGGCGGCACGCGGCCTGCGCCGACGATGCTCCAGGCCTCCTCGAACAGCTGGAACGCGAGCGCGCGCACCGCGCGCAGCCGCAGATCGCACTCGCCCAGCGCCCGCTGGAACACCGGGCGCGAGGCGACGGCCGACTGGGCTTTTAGGCCGCGGCGCTTGGATTGCGCGAACGCGGTGATCGCGTCGAGCGCGCAGCGCCCGACGCCGAGCGCGAATCCCACGCACTCATTCGCCACGAACCCGGGGCGACCGAGAAGGTAGATCGGCCCGCCGCGGCGCGGCCGGGCCTCGAGCCGATTCCACGTGAAGGCCTCGGGCACGAAGAGCTCGCTGGCCGAAAAGTCGCAGCTTCCGGTCCCCTCGAGGCCGGCGACCTGCCAGTTGTCGTGGACCCGGATCGCCGCGGCGGGAACGACGAATACGCGGCGCTCCTCCGGCGCTCCGGGCTCGCGATCGACGAACGCCGTCGCCGCGATCCACTCCGCATGGCGGATCCCGCTCGCGAACGGCCACCGGCCCGTGAGCCGGAAACCGCCGTCGACCGGTGCGGCGCGGCCGGTCGGCACCAGCCCGCACGCCGCCGTCGGCACGCGCCCGCCGGCGAAGACCTGCGCCACCGCCTCGTCCGGCAGGAACGCGCCCGGCTCGCCGATGCTGGTCGCGCCGATCATCGTGCACCAGCCGGCGGAAGGGTCGAGGCGTGCGATCGCCTCGAAGACCTCCATCTGGGTGACCGGATCGGCCTCGGCCCCGCCGAGCACCGCCGGAAGCTTGATGCTGAAGAGCCCGGCCTCGTAGAGCGCCGTGACCGTTGCAGGCGGCAGCGTCGCGTTCTCCTCGGCGGTGGCGGCGCCGGCGAGGATCGTCTCGCGAATGCGCTCGACGGCCGCGAGCAGCGCCTGCCGCTTCTCCGCGCGCCCGGCCGGGAACCGTTGTCCCATCGTCCGCTCCCCCTCCTGGGACCATTATATGGACGCTTCCGGCGCGCCGACGCATCGTCGACAATGACGCGATGACGCCCGCCCACCGCCTCTGCACCGCGCCGATGATGGACTGGTCGGACCGGCATTGCCGGTTCTTCTTCCGGACCCTCGCGCCGCACGCGGTCGTCTACTCCGAGATGATCACCACCGGCGCGCTGCTTCACGGCAACGTGCCGCGCCACCTCGATTTCGACCCGGCCGAGCACCCGGTCGCCCTGCAGCTCGGCGGCAGCGACGCGCTAGAGCTCGCGGCGTGCGCGCGGCTCGGCGAGCGGTGGGGCTACGACGAGATCAACCTCAACTGCGGCTGCCCCTCCGAGCGCGTGCAGCGCGGCGCGTTCGGCGCGTGCCTCATGGCCGAGCCGGAGCTCGTCGCCGACTGCGTCAAGGCGATGCGCGACGCGGTCGCGATCCCGGTCACGGTCAAGCACCGCCTGGGGATCGACCGCATCGAGGACTACGGCTTCGTGCGACGGTTCGTCGAAACGCTCGCGCGCGCCGGCGTTCGCACCTTCTTCGTCCACGCCCGGAACGCCGTCCTCAGGGGCCTGTCGCCGAAGGACAACCGCGAAGTGCCCCCGCTCCGCTACGCCGAGGTCCACCGCCTGAAGCGCGAGTTTCCCGAGCTCGAGATCGTCGTCAACGGCGGCATCGCGGCGTGGCCGCAGCTCGAAGCCGAGCTCGCGCACGTCGACGGCGTGATGCTCGGCCGCGCGGCGTACCACGATCCCGGCCTGCTCGCGGCGGCCGACGCCCGGCTGTTCGGCGGCGGACCACCGGCGACCGCCGCCGAGGTCGTCCAGCGGATGCATCGCTATGCAGTGGGCGAGGTCGCCCGCGGGACGCCCCTGCGCGCGATTGCCCGGCACATGCTGGGCCTCTATCAGGGGCAGCCCGGGGCGCGCGCGTGGCGACGGATGCTCTCCGACGCCCCGGGCCTGGCGCGAAACGATCCGGCCGTACTGCTCGCCGCGCTCGATCGGCAGGAGGCGACTGCGGCATTGTCCGCGGCCGCCGCCTGATCCTTCACGGATAATCGGGCCATGGACGCCCCGCGCCCGATCTCGATCCGCGACGAGCAGCCCGGCGATGCCGCGGCGATTCACCGCGTGATCGCCGCCGCGTTCAAGAGCCGCACCGAGCCCGAGCTCGTCGACAAGCTCCGCGCCAACGACCGGTTCGCGCTGTCGCTCGTCGCGGTGCAGGGCGGCGCGGTCGTCGGACACGTGCTGCTCACCGATGTCGCGGTGGCGGGCCACGGGCTCGTCCCGCGCGGCGCCGGGCTCGCGCCGCTCGCGGTGCGGCCGACGTTCCAGCGGCGCGGGATCGGCGCGATGCTGGTGCGCGCCGCGCTCGAGCGCGCCGTGCGCGCGGGCTACGGTTTCCTGTGCCTGCTCGGCGACCCGGCCTACTATCAGCGTTTCGGCCTGCGCCCGGCCGCAACGCTCGGCCTCGTCTCCGAGTTCGACGCCCCTCCGGAAGCGTTTCTCGCGATCGAGCTTGCCCCCGGCGCGCTGGCCGGCGTTGCCGGCACGGTCCGCTATCTTCCCGAGTTCGCCGAGATCACCGCCTAGGATTGTCCGCGCGCTTGCAGTTCGCGAAGAGCGTCTGGCCGCCCTCTTCCAGGAACGCCTCCGGGCCCTTGGTGTGCAGCGTGGCGCGGCCGTTCGAGTAGCGGACGCCGGACGCCGCGACGACCTGGTCGAGCCGGAAGTCGCGCTCCGGGTACATCACCATCGCCACCTTCCCGTCCTCGAGGTACTGCACGACGAGCTCCTTGTCGGCGTCGCACTTGTAGATCGTCGCGTCGGCGGGCCAGCGCGGACGTTCGCCGCCCCCGGACCACCAGCTCGAGCAGCCGGCGGCGAAAGCGACCAGCGCCGCGGCGGCGGCGGCACGGATCGGCTGCGGAATCGGCATGTTCGGCGGGCTCCGTCGGGCGGGAATGTCCGGTATTCTCGCCGAGCGCCCGGCGCCGCGCCAACGGAACCGCGGCTGGCGCGGCGACCCACCGCGGCGGTAGGATCCACTCTCGCCGGATCACGGCCCCAAAGGAGAAATCATGAAACGCGCGCTTTTCCAGCTCGTCGCCGCCGGCCTGACTGCGCTCGTTGCGGCCACCGCTTGGGCCCAGCAGCCGGTCAAAATCGGCATCGTGACCTTCCTGTCGGGGCCGGCCGCGGGCCCGTTCGGGGTGCCGGCGCGCAACGCCGCCGAGATCATGGCGGAATCGATCAACGCCGGCCGGGTGCCGGCGCCCTATGCGACGAAGGGGCTCGGCGGCGCCCCGATCGAGCTCATCATCATCGACGAGGCCGGCGGGCCGCAAAAGCAGGTCGCCGAGCTCCGCAACCTCGCCCAGCGCGTCGACCTCGTGATCGGCTACATCTCGAGCGGCGACTGCCTCGCGGTCGCGCCGGTCGCCGAGGAGCTCAAGAAGCTGACGGTGCTGTTCGACTGCGGAACGCCGCGGATCTTCGAGGATGCCTCCTACAAGTACGTCTTCCGGACCGGGCCGCACGCGACCATGGACAACGTCTCGGCGGCGCTGTACGTGCTCGAGCGCCGGCCCAACGTGCGGTCGATCGCCGGCATCAACCAGAACTACGCCTGGGGCCAGGACTCATGGGTCGACTTCGAGGCGGCGATGAAGGCGCTCAAGCCGGGGATCGAGATCAAGACCTCGCAGATGACCAAGCTCTTCGCCGGGCAGTTCGGTGCCGAGATCTCCACGCTGCTCTCGAGCGGCGCCGACGTGATCCACTCGAGCTTCTGGGGCGGGGACCTGGAAGGCCTCGTCCTGCAGGGGGCGCCGCGCGGCCTGTTCGACAAGCACCTCATCGTGCTCTCGGCCGGCGAGCCGGCGATCAACCGCCTCGGCACCAAGATCCCGGACGGCACGATCATCGGCGCGCGCGGTCCCTTCGGCCCGTTCGCGCCCGACACCGAGTTCAACCGCTGGTTCCGGAGCACGTTCCAGGAGCGCTTCGGCGTGCCGCCGAACTACGCCGCGTACAAGATGACGAACGCGATCCTCGGCGTGAAGGCCGCCTACGAGAAAGCGCAGAAGGCGGGCGCGGCGAGTCCGACCCAGGACCAGATCATCGCCGCGTTCGAGAACCTCACCTTCGAGGGCGTCGGCGGGACGGTGAAGATGTCGCTCGGCAAAGGCCACCAGGCGGTGATGGACGTCGCGGTGGGCACCGCTAAGACCGTCGGCGGCGAGCTGCGAATCGTCGACGTCAAGCGCTACCCGGCCGAGCAGGTGAACCCGCCCGAGGGCGCGCGGAGCGAAGCCTGGATCCGGTCGGGGATGAAAACGAAGTAACGGCGCGGTCACGGAGGGTCGGGGCGCGAGCGCTTTGCCCCGCCCTTCGCTCCTCCGTCCCCCCTTTCTCCTCGCGTAGCGCGCGATGAGCGATCTCGCCGCCGTCGTCTTCGACGGCGTCGTCTACTCCTCGTGGCTGTTCATGATGGCCGCAGGGCTCACGCTGATCTACGGCGTGATGAAGATCCTCAACATCGCGCACGGCAGCCTGTACGCCCTCGGCGCCTATGTCGGCGCCTCGCTCGTCGGGGCGTGGCTCGCCGCGGGCTATCCGCCCGTCGGCAGCTACGCCCTGCTCGTCGTGGCGGCGCTCCTGGTCGGGCTCGTGACCGGCCCGCTGCTCGAGCGCGGGCTCCTGCGGCTCATGTACGGCCGGGACGAGGTGGTGCTGCTGCTCGTCACCTACGCCGTGTTCCTGATCCTCGAGGACGTGATCAAGCTCGCCTGGGGCGTCGAGTCGCTCGTCGTCGCCGAGCCGTACGCGCTGCCGGGCAACTTCCACATCGGCGCGCTCGCGTACCCGGTCTACAACCTGATCCTCATCGGCGCCGCGGTCGTCATCGGTCTCGCCGTCGCCTGGGGCCTCTACCGCACCCGCCACGGGAAGCTGCTGCTCGCGGTGATCCACGACCGCGAGATCGCCGCCGCCATGGGCATCAACGTCGGGCGCGTATACCTCTTCACGTTCACCATCGGCGCCGCCCTCGCGGCCGCCGGGGGCGCGCTCACCGCGCCGGCGATCGCCGTCTCGCCGGGCATCGGCGTCGAGGTCATCGTGCTCTCGTTCGCGGTGGTCGTGATCGGCGGCCTCGGCAGCCTCGGCGGCGCGGCCCTCGGTGCCCTGCTCGTCGGCATCGTCCGCTCGGCGATGGTGCGCTACTGGCCCGAGGGGGAGCTGTTCTCGGTGTACCTGGTCATGGCGCTGGTGCTGATCGCGCGGCCCAAGGGCCTCTTCGCCGCCCCCGAGGCGCGGAAGATATGACGCCCGACCGCACCACCACGACGCTCGCCGTCGCGGCCGGCGTGCTGCTCGCCGCGACCCCGTTCGCGCCGCAGTGGCTCGTGTTCCTGCTCACGCTCGCGCTCGCCAAGGGGCTCGTCGTCCTCGGTCTGGTAGTCCTGATGCGCACCGGGCTCGTCTCGTTCGGGCAGGGCCTGTACTACGGGCTCGGCGCGTACGCCGCGGCGCTGGTCGGCGCGCGGGCGGGGGTGCTGGACGCCGCGGTCATGATCGCCGCCGCGGTGGTCGGCGCGAGCGCGCTCGCCGCGGTGCTCGGCCTGCTGCTCGCGCGCTACCGCGACATCTTCTTCGCGATGCTCTCGCTCGCGTTCTCGATGATCCTGTACGGCCTGCTCGTCAAGAGCTCCGCGCTCGGCTCGACCGACGGCTTCAACCTCCACGCCAAGACCTTCGCCGGCATCGCACTGCCCGCCGGGGCCGAGCGGCGCGTGTTCTACGCCGTCGCGGTCGTCGCCGTCCTCGCCGCGGCGTGGGGCGTGCATCGTTACCTCGGCTCCCATTACGGCCGGCTCGCCACCGCGATCCGCGACAACGAGCTGCGCGTCGAGTACCTCGGCAGCTCCGTGTTCCGGGTCGTGTTCGCGAACTACGTCCTCGCCGGAGCCCTGGGCGGCCTGGGCGGCGCGTTCGCCGCGCTCGCGGTCGGGCACGTCGATCCGGAGACGACCTACTGGACGACCTCGGGCGAGTTCGTGTTCGTCGCGATCCTCGGCGGCACCGGCAACGTGCTCGCGCCGTTCCTCGGCGCCGCGATCTTCGAGGCGGTGCGCACCGTCGCCAACCAGTATGCGCCGAACGTGTGGCAGATGACGCTCGGCATCGTGATGCTCGCGCTCATCATGTTCCTCCCGGCGGGCCTGTGGTCGCTCGTCGCGAGGCTGCGGAGGCAGCCGGGGTGAGCAGCATTTTGGTGGCACAAGGGGTGACCAGAAGCTTCGGCGCGGTGATCGCCGCGGCCGACGTCAACGTCGCCATCGACCGCGACGCCGTGGTGGGACTGATCGGCGCGAACGGCGCCGGCAAGACCACGTTCATCAACCTGGTGACCGGCTATCTCAAGCCGTCGTCGGGGTCGATCCGCTTCGATGGTCACGAGCTCACGGCCCTGCCCCCGCGGCGGATCACCCAGCTCGGCGTCTCGCGCTCGTTTCAGATCCCGCAGCTCTTCAACAGCCTGAGCGTGCGCGAGAACCTGCTGGTCGCCGTGGGCATCGTCGCCGCCGCTTCGCACCGCTGGGCGCACTCGGGCCTGGCGCCCGCCCGCGCCGGCCAGGCGAGCGACGAGATCCTCGAACGCTTCGACCTCGCGGCCTACCGTGACCGCGAAGCCGGGCTCCTGCCCGAAGGCGTCCGCAAGCTCCTGGACGTCGCGATGGCGCTCGTCGTAAGCCCGCGGATCCTGCTGCTCGACGAGCCGACGAGCGGCGTCTCGGCCGACGAGAAGTTCGCGATCATGGACCTCGTCATGGGCGCGGTGCGCGGCGTGACCGTGCTGTTCGTCGAGCACGACATGGACATCGTCGCGCGCTACGCCGGGCGCGTGCTCGCGTTCGCCGACGGCCGGATCATTGCCGACGGCGCGCCGGCGACGGTGCTCGCCGACGCCGAGGTGCGCCGGTTCGTGATCGGGGAGGCGCATGCTTAGCGTGCGGGATCTCTCGGTCGCGATCGGCTCGGTCGGGATCCTCCGCGGCGTGAGCCTCGAGGTCGCGAGGGGCGAGTTCGCCGGCCTCATCGGGCGCAACGGTGCGGGCAAGACCACCCTGATGCGGACGATCATGGGGCTGCTCGCGCACCGCGACGGGCGCGATCGAGTTCGACGGCGCGTCGCTGGGGCGCGTGCCGAGCCACCGCCGCGTGCCGCTGGGCATCGGCTACATGCCGGAGGATCGTCGTCTCGTCCCCGGCCTGACCGTCGAGGAGAACGTGCTGCTTCCAGCCTGGTCGGCGGGGTTCCCCGACGCGGCGCGCCGGCTCGCGCGGCGTCTACGAGGCGATTCCAGAGGTGCACGCGTTCCGCAATCGCAAGGCGCTGCAGCTCTCGGGCGGCCAACAGAAGCTCGTCGCGCTCGCCCGGGCGCTGGTGCCGGGGACGAAGCTCCTGCTCCTCGACGAGCCGTTCGAGGGTGTGGCGCCGGTGCTCGCGCGGCGCCTCGCGGAGGTGATCGCTGGCCTGCGGCGTGAAGGCCGATCGGTGATCCTCTCCGAGTCGAGCCTGACCCACGCGAAGGGGCTGCTCGATCGGGTTTACGTCATCGATCGTGGCGCGGTGTCGGGGCGCGACGCTGTGGGTAACAAGCAGGAGGCGGGATGAAGGTCCGGGGCGCGGTGCTGAACCGATGGGAGTGGAGTTGCCGGACGCAGTGACGAAGCCAGATGCGCAAACCCCGCCACGAAGGCGGGGTTTGTATGCCCTGATGCTGTAATCAGCTCAGCTTGCAGCGCGAGAAACAGAATCCAGTCAGGCCGACGCTGGAATCGATGTCGTCTACCCACTCACCTCGGCATCAGCTACGCGCTGGCGAGAGCAATAACGCGCACGCTCTGGCCACCGCCGACACTTGTTCGGGCGGGTTGGATCCCGGGACCGTTGCCCAGCCGCCCTTCTCGACGAATGCGCCCTGCGACCATGAATCGGCCTTCTTGAGCGCTGCCAGGTTGACCGAGACGTCGGCAGTTTGCTGGAATTTTTCGACGCAGATCGGTGCCAGAGCCGCTACGACGGCGGCGTTGGCCCGTTGCGTCGCGTCCGCTTCGGCCCGGCCGCCGGTGACCCATCCGCCCCATGTGAATCCTACGATTGCCAATGCGACGGCCCCGCCGACAACACCCCATAGAGCCGGTTTCATTTCGATTGGAATTTTCATGGCAATGCCTCTCAATGAACGGCCCCGCACAATCCCGGAAAGCGATGGAATCGAACTTAACCGGTCCTCCAAAAATGGATGGGCCTAATAGTCGTGGGCCGAGAGTGCTAGTGGTTGGACTCACACTCGTTTAAACGCTACGCGAGATCCTCGATGCCGTATGTGCGCTGCCACACGCAACCGGGCTCTTTTCTGCCCAAATCCGTCGAGCATATTCGGCGTCATTCCCAGCCTCATGTCGGAAACCGGCCGCGGCGCACTCGTGTGGTTCGGCATCATGCTTTGCCCTCACCTCGCCTGTGCACGAGTCGTTCTCTTGGATCTGCTGAACATGGCGCCGCCCGATCAGGCCGACGCCCGCCACTGCGATTCGAAGCTTGCGCACTAGCTGCTCGACTACGCCCGACTCGAGATTTCCATCACCGCCCGCGCGTCGGGAAAAGGGATCCCCAGGAACTCGAGATACATCGGAATCTGCGCGTCCAGCATGTGATGGCCGTGGTGCACGCGCATGCCGCTCGCCTGTACCGCCTGGAGAAGCCGGGTCTCCCGCGGTTTCATGATGATGTCGCACACGATCGTCTCCGCGGAGAGGACGGCCGGGTCGAACGGCATCGGGTCGTCCGGCTGGAGCCCGCACGGGGTCGCGTTGATCGCGAAGTCGACCGGGCCGGGCGGCCCGTCAACGACCTCGATCGGCGTCTTCGGGTAGTAGCGCGCGAGCCGCTCGTGGATCGCCGCGGCGCGGTCCCTGTTCAGCTCGGTCAGGTAGAGACGAGCCACGCCCGCTTCGGCCAGCGCAGCGGCGATTGCGGAGCCGCCGCCGCCGACGCCCACGAGCCAGACGGTGGCGCCCTTGACCGCGTAGCCGCGAAGCTCTAGCCCACGCACGAAACCGGCGCCATCCACGATGTCGCCGAGCAGCTTGCCGTCCGGATCGAGACGGACCAGGTTGACACTGCCCGTAGCCTGCGCGCGCGGCGTCAACCGGTCGAGCATCGTCCCGACAGTCGGCTTGTACGGGATCGCGACCGTGATGCCGCGGAAGTTCCGGATCGTGCGGAGTCCCTGGATGACCACGCCCAAGCCCGCTGGCTCGACGTGCATCGGCACCCACACCGCGTTCACACCGAGGAAGGCGAACACGGCCGCCATCACCTCCGGCAGCCGCACCTGCGCCACCGGGTTGCCGGCCGTCGCAAAAATCAGCGTGTTGCCGTCGATCACCGTTCGCCTCAGCCCTGGTGGCCGAACTTCCGCGGCCGGAAGAGCACCGGTCGCGGCCGTCATCAGGCGCCGGTTGAAATTAACAGAGTTGTTAGTATAGCGGCCGCGCCGATTCATGGCGATTGCCGCGCCGCAGCAAGCCGCAACCTGAGAGCGCTGGAAGACGCATGACCGTGCCGGAGCGCATTTCCGAGCCCTCCAACCCGCTGGGGATGGACGGCATCGAGTTCATCGAGTACGCGACCTCGCAGCCCCAGGCCCTCGGCACGGTGCTGCAGACGATGGGGTTTATGCCGGTCGCGCGGCATCGGTCCCGCGAGGTGATGCTTTATCGCCAGGGCGGGATGAATCTCATCGTCAACGCCCATCCCGATGCGCTACCGGGGCTGGCCGCGCCCGCGTCCACTCCGGAGCTGAAGGCGATCGCGCTGCGGGTGCGCGACGCCGCGTACGCGTGGCGCCGCGCGCAGGAGCTCGGCGCGTGGGAGATGCCCACGCGGGCCTCGGCGATGGAGCTGAACATCCCGGGCATCCACGGGGCGGCCGACACGCTGATCTACTTCGTCGACCGCTACACGGACTTCTCGATCTACGACGTCGACTTCGTTCCCCTGCCCGGCGTCGCGCCGCGCCCGCCCGCGCTCGCCGGCCTGCACTACTTCGGCGTGGTCCAGACGATCGGCCCCGATCGGACCGCGGACTGGGTGGACTTCTATCGGACCCTCCTCGACTTCTCGGTGCTGCCGACCGGGCAGTACTTCGGGATCCTGCCGAAGGGCACGCTGCTCGAGAGCCCGTGCCACAAGTTCTACCTGCAGCTGATCGAGCCGCCGCCGGGCTCCGAGGACATCGTCTGGACCGAAGGCCTGCTCCGCATCGGCCTCGGCGCGCCGGACGTGCTCGCGGCCACGCGCGCGCTCAAGAGCCGCGGCGTGGTGTTCGTGGATCGCGGTCCGGTGCAGACGAGCGAGAAAGGCGCCTTGACCCAGGTGTATCTCGGCGGCGTGACCTTCGAGCTGGTCGTCAGCCATTTGCAGCCGTGAATCTCGACCACTTCGGGATGGACACCATCACCCTGGCCGGGACGCTGGAGGGCAAGCTCCGCGCGGTGCGCGACGCGGGCTTCACGCAGATCATGCTCTCGGCGCGCGACGTCGTCGGACACCCCGCAGGCGAAGCCGCCGCAGTCGGCGCGGTGCGCGAGAGCGGGCTGCGCGTCACCGGGTTCCAGGTGCTGCGGGACTTCGAGGGCCTGTCGGGCCACCTCCACGCCTACAAGGTCGACGTCGCCAAAGCCATGCTCGGGATGTGCCGCGACCTGCGCTCGGAGCTGCTCCTGGTGTGCTCGTCGACCCTGACCCACGGCAGCGGCGACCCGGAGCTGGTAGTACGTGACCTGCGCAAGCTCGCGATGCTGGCAGTGCCCCTCGGCATTCGCATCGCCTATGAAGCGCTGTCGTGGGGCAAGCACGTCAACGAGTACCCGCAGGCCTGGGACCTGGTGGAGCGCGCCGATCGCGCCAACCTCGGCCTCGCGCTCGACTCGTTTCACACGCTCGCCACCGGCACCGCGCTCGACGGCCTCGAGGAGCTCGACCCCGGCAAGGTCTTTCTCGTCCAGCTCGCGGACTTCATGTGGCAGGAGATCCGCTCGCCCGAGGAGCGCATCAACACCGCGCGGCACTTCCGGGTCTTTCCCGGCGAGGGCGTGCACGGCGCCGAGGTCGCGGCGCTCGTCCGCCGGCTCGACGAGATGGGCTACCGGGGCGACTACAGCTTCGAAGTGTTCAACGACGACTACGTCCAGCTGCCGCTGCCGGTCGTGGCACGGCGCGCACGGCAGTCGGTGAAATGGCTGACCGATCAGGTATCGCGCCGCAGCCTGCCGCTCCGGCGCGCCGCCAAACGCTAGGCTCAGCCCTTCTTCGTCTCGCGCAAAATCTCGACCAGCGCTCGCAGCGCGGCCGTGTACGACCGCCAGCCGAGGCCCTCCACGGTGCCTTTGGCGGCAGAGGAGATGACCGAGTAGTGCCGCCATTCCTCGGCGCGCGTCGCCCGGTTCGAAATGTGCACCTCGATCACCGGGAACGGCATCGCCTTGATCGCGTCGTGCAACGACACACCGTGCTGCGTGAGACCGGCGGAATTCAGGAGCGCGCCGTCGGCGTCGTCCATGTGCTCTTGCAGCGTGTCGACGAGCACGCCCTCGTGGTTGGACTGCACGATGACGAGCTCGACCTTGAGCTCCTTCGCCAGCGCCTCGAGCCGCTGGTTGATGTCGGCGAGGGTCATGGTGCCGTAGATGTGCGGCTCGCGGCGGCCGAGGAGGTTCAGGTTCGGACCGTGCAGGATCAGGATTCGCATCGTCGTGGTTCCGATCGAAGGTCGCTGCTAGCGTACCATCTCAGCACTCCGGCTCGCCGGGCGCCGGACGCGGCGACGGCTCGAAGCCGAACCGCGGCGCCACTTCCGCGGCACTGATCGAGCCAAGCGGCACGCGGACCTTTCCAAGCGTGATCGCGAGACCGGGACCCTTCCCCGCCGCGAGCGACTCGATCGAGTCGTCATCCGCCGGCCGGCCGTCGACCACGGCGATCTTCTCGAGCAGCGCCGGCAGATCGCGATCGAGCGCGACGCCCGGTCCGAGGTCGGTCTCGAAGACGACCTGGCCGCCGTCGTCGATCCAGGCGCGCTTGACCGCGGACGGCGCGGCGCCGGTGTGCGCCTCGATCGACTTGCGGTCGCCGCGGAGGCGGTAGACGAGCGGGGTGTAGTCGAGCGCGACGAACACGCGCTGGGGCCCGTTCTGGAAGAACCACCGCCCCGCCGGGTCCGGCTGGTAGTTGCGGCCGATGAAATCGACGACCCCCTGATTCGAGATCCGGTCGAACAGCGGTTCACCCGCCGCCTCGGCCCGCGACTTCACCAGCCAGTTCCCGCGCCGGTCGAGCTTCAGCCAGCCGAACACGTTCGGCACGTTCGGCCACTTCTGCATCGCGCGGATGACGATCTCGTCCATGGTGTCGAAGCGCGGCTGCGCGCCCCGCTACAATGCACAAATACTACAACCCGCCGCGCCCATGCCCCAGCCCGCGTTGCCGCGCCGCGGCCGTTCGCATTGACCGCGTCCGCGCTCGCGCTGGTGCTCACGGCGGCGGCGGCGCACGCGGGCTGGAACTACGTCCTGAAGACCGCGCGCGGCGGTGCGGGCTTCATGACGCTCGTCGCCATGGTCGCGTCGCTGCTGTGGGCGCCATTCGCCGCCGGCCAGTGGATCCTTCAGGGCTACGTCTTCCAGCCGGTGCACCTCGTTCCGATCCTCGTGAGCGCGGCGATTCACACCACCTACTTCGTGCTGCTCGACCGCGGCTACCGGCACGGCGAGCTCTCGGTGGTCTATCCGCTCGCGCGCGCGACCGGGCCGATCCTCACGATCGGCGCCGCGGTCGCGATTCTCGGCGAGCGGCCGGGTCCGGTCGCGCTCGCCGGCGCGGGACTCGTCATTCTCGGGGCCTACCTGCTGACCGGGAATCCGCTGCGCCTGCTCGCGCGCGACCGGCCGCGCGGCACGGGTTTCGCGCTCCTCACCGGCTGCACGATCGCGCTCTACACCGTGGTCGACAAGATCGCGGTGAGCCACTACCTGATCCCGCCGATCGTCTTCGACTGGTGCTGCCTCACCGCGCGGCTGTTCATGCTGTGGCCCATCGCGCTGCGCGAGTCCCCGGTGAGCCTCCGCGAGTCGTGGCGTGTCGACCGCCGCGCGATCGTCCTGGTCGCGATCCTCTCGCCGCTCGCCTACATCCTGGTGCTCACGGCGATGGTCTTCACGCCGGTGAGCTACGTCGCGCCGGCGCGCGAGGTGAGCATTCTCTTCGCCGCCCTGCTCGGCATGCACTTCCTCAAGGAAAAGGATCCCGTGCGGCGATTGCTGGCAGCCGGCGCGATCGTGCTCGGCATCGCCGGTCTCGCGCTGGGCTGACGCGCGCTACAAACCGGCCGCGAACTGCGGATAGGTCTCAGCGATCTCCCCGCGGATCTGGCTGCGGATCAGCTGCAGCATCCGCGGCTCGGGCTCCGGGGTCGTCGGCGGCCGGGCCGGACGATCGAACTCGAACCCGGTGCCGTCGACGACCTCCTCGACCGCGTGCCCCGGGTGCACGCTCTCCAGCGCGAACCGCTTGCGCGACCGGTCGAACCCGAACAGCGCGAGCCCCGTCAGCAGCTTCCAGGGCCCGCCGGGCCGGTAGACGCCCGCCGGGCTCGTGCCCGGCGCGCTCACGAAATCCACCTTCGGCACCAGCACGCGCCGCGTGTGCTCCTCGCGAAACAGGATCACCCGAGGCACGAGGAAGTAGAGTTGCGCCGATCCGTACGAGCCGGGCCAGCGCACCGCGGCCCGCGGGTACTCCCCCGCCCCGACGAGATTGATGTTCGCCGCGCCGTCGATCTGCCCGCCGCCGAGAAAGAACGCGTCGACCCGGCCCTGCGCGGCGCGGTCGAAGAGCTCCACTCCGCCGTTGGTGAGGTCGCTGTACTCGCGCGAGCCGAGGATCGTCACGCGCATCTCGCCGCCCGAGAGCTCGCGTGCGAGGAGCGCTCCCGACCCCGGGATCGGCGACGCGTTGCCGATCACGACGTTGCGGCACCCCGCGAGCAGCCGCGCGATCGTGGCGATCAGCACTTCCGCGGGTGATGCGCTCACGCGGCAGCCGGCTCCAGCGCTAGCCACTCGTCGAGCCACGCGCGGAAGCCCTCGGCCGTCTTCGCCGCCCGCGCGTAGCGCTCGAGCGCCGCCGGATCGGCGGTGTAGCGCCCCGCCAGCCCGAGCGGCCAGGCACCGCGCTTCACCACCGCGATGCGGGTGACGTACACGGCGGGGATCACGCCTGGCGATCGCTCGCGGTCCGCGAGGAGATCGCCGTCGACGAGCTCCTCGACGGTGACGAAGGTCTCGCGCGACGCCTGCGCCATCGTGAGCAGGTCGCGGCTCCGCGCGACGAGCACGTTGCCGTGGCGGTCGGCGCACGGCGCATGGAAGAGCGCGATATCCGGCTTGATAGCCCGCACCGCGACGATGCGGTCGCCAGGCGCGAACGGGTTGTCGATCACCTTCCAGTCGGCGCGCTGGGCGAGCAGGTCGGAGCCGAGAATCCCCCGCACCGCCATAAACGGCAGCCCCTTCTGGCTCGCCTGCAACCCGGCGTGGATCGCCGGGCAGGTGGCGTCGAGGACGCGCAAGCCGCCGTCGCGCACGGCCGCGGCGAACCGCGGGGCGGTGCCGTGCTCGCCGAGCGAGACCGCCGAGGTGTCGATCTGCGCCACGGCGCCGGCGCCGATCAGCACGTCGGCCTGGATGCCGCTCGTCGGCACGCAGACGAGCTGCAGGCGCTGCGGGCCACGCCGCAGCAGCGCTCGCGTCGCCGCCATCGCGACGCCATGGATATCGGCCGGGACGGCAAGCAGCGCGCCGTCGGGAATCGCTGCCGCGAGCGAGTCGAGGTCGCAGAACGGTCGTGCGGGCATGGCCGGTTGCGAGTGCAGGGTGCCCGTCATTCTACGCGCGCGATCAGCACGCCGATCGCCGAGGCCGCGCCCGGCACCGCTATACTCGCGACCCGTCGCCCCTCGATCGCCAACCCCATGGCCCGCATTCCGTATCCCGACGTCGATCATCCCGAGGTCGCCCCCGTCGTCGCGCGCATCAAGGCCGAGCGCGGTGGCCGGCTGCTCAACCTCTACCGGATGCTGCTGCACAGCCCGCCGATCGCCTCGGGGTGGCTCGCGCTGTTCACCGGGATCCGGCAGCAAAGCACGCTGTCGAGCCGGCTCCGGGAGCTCGCCATCCTGCGGATCGCGGTGCTCAACGGCGCGGAGTACGAGTTCAAGGCCCACGTGCCGTTCGCGCTGCGGGAAGGGGTCACCCAGGCGCAGGTCGACGCGCTCAAGGCGGGCCGCGCGCCCGGAGGCCTCGGCGAGGCCGACGAGGCGGCGCTCGCGTACGCCGAGGCGATGACGCGCACGGTGCGGGTCCCCGACGCCGTGTTCGCCGCCGTCCGGAAACACCTCGGCGACCGCGAGGTGCTCGAGCTCACCGTCACCATCGCCGGCTATAACCTCGTCTCGCGCGTTCTCGAGGCGCTCGAGATCGACCACGAGTAGCGCACGGCCGATGCGGCGCGAGGAGTTCACCTGTTGCCACCGCCTGCGGGTCCGCTGGGCCGAAGTCGACCGGCAGGACGTTGTTTTCAATGGCAATTACTTCCTGTACTTCGACGTGGCCATCGCCGACTATTGGCGCGCGATCCGGTTCAACTACCCCGCCGACCTCGTCAAGCTGGGCATGGACATCTTCGCGATCAAGGCTACGGCCGAGTTCCACGCTTCGGCCACCTACGAGGACGAGCTCGAGGTCGGCTGCCGCGTCAGCCGCATCGGGCGCTCCTCGATGACGTTCCTGCTCGGGATCTGGCGCGGCGCGGAGCAGCTCACGAGCGGCGAGCTCGTCTACGTCAACGCCGACCTGAAGACGCGCAAGTCCGCGCCGTGGCCCGACTCGCTGAAGAACGCGATTCTCGCGTACGAGCGCGTGACGCCCGAGGATGCGGCGGCCAAGGCGGGTGAGGCGCAGGTAAGCGGGGGTCAATGATCGGTTGCAAACGTTTGCTCGAAGGGTGTTGTTCAACGGACGGGAGGGTCCAATGAAGGCTCTGATTGCGGTAGTGTCACTGTTGCTCATCGCGTCGCCTGCCTTGGCGCAGCGCAAGGGCTGTGAAGAGCTCAAGGCCGAAATCGACGCCAAGATCAAGGCGAACGGCGTGCCGACCTACACGCTGGAGATCGTGTCCACCGATCAGGTCAAGGAAGGCGACGGGCAGGTCGTCGGCAGCTGCGACGGCGGCGCCAAGAAGATCGTTTACAAGCGCGGCTGAGCGCGGAGCCACGCCCGTCTCGCGGCTTTCCCGTCACCGCCCGCGCGGCGCGGCGAGGCGGTCGACCATCGCCTTCACGGCCCGGATCTGCGGGCCGGCGCGGGTGGGGTACTGCGCGTCCGTGTAGCCCCACCAGTCCCAGCATCCGCGCGGGTTGAGGACGAAGCTCCACCGCAGCCCCTGGAACCCGGGGCCGTTGCGGGCGATCGTCTGCGGATACAGCACGATCAGGCGGTTGGCGTCGGCCCAGCGGTTGTAGCCGGCGTCGCGGACGAAGCGCTCGCCGACCGCCTGGACACTCTGCCGGCAGCCGTGAAATGCGACGTGCACGCGGCAGCGCTCCGTCGCGCACGCGCGCGGCACGAACGCGTAGCCGGAGTCGGCCAGGCTGATCGCGTACGGGTCGCCGCCGGCGAACGGACGCTGGTCGAAGCGGATGATCTGCCCGGTCTCCTTCGCCGCCGGTGGCTCCAGCGCTCCGAGCAGGTGCTTGAGCAGCTCGCCCGCCGCGTCGTAGTCGCAATCGTTGATGTAGGGCGGCGCGCTCGTCGCGCACGCGTTGCCCGCCGTCGCGGTGACCATCGCATGCCCGGCGGGCCGGTCGGCGACGAGCACCACGTTCCCGGCCGGGGGCCTGTAGAGCGCATAGAACTGCCGTGCCGCCGCGACGACCGCCGGGTCGACCGTGTTGTCGCGCGTGCCGGAGAAGAGCCACGCACGCGCGGCGGCGAGCCCATCGGTCGGATCGATCAGACGAGCGCGGGCCAGCGCATCGGCTTCCGCCTTCAGGAGCGCCACGTTCGGGAGCGGCCGCGACGCCGAAGGCGTCACGCAGTTGTAGTAGGCCACCCAGAGGTTTCCCTGCGCGCAGTAGTAGGGCCCGCCGGCGATGACGCCGGCGCCCTTCACGCTGCTCGAGTGCGCGACGTGAAACTGGACCGCCATGAAGCCGCCGGAGGAGACGCCGGAGACGGTCGTCTCGGCCGCATCCGCGCCGTAGCCCGGCAGCGGGTCGATCGACCACGCGGGCGCCCACAGCCCGAGCAAGAGCGGGAACCAGCAGCGCACGGAACGGTTCACGGCCGGACCTATAATACGCGGCGTCCCTCCCCTTCCCGATTCCCGAGCGAGGCTCAGAGCCATGCAAGTCCGCGACCGGCTTTATATCAACGGCGCGTGGGTCGCGCCGCACGGCAAAGGCACGATCGACGTCCACGCCGCCGCCACCGAGGAAGCCATCGCGCGCATTCCCGAGGGCACCGCGGAGGACGCGAACGCGGCGGTGGCCGCCGCGCGGGCCGCGCTCGAGGGCTGGGCGGCGACCCCGCCCGGTGAGCGCGCGGCGTTCCTCGCGAAGATCCAGGACGGCATGAAGTCGCGCGCCGAAGAGATCGGCCGCACGATCGCCCAGGAGGTCGGCATGCCGGTCAAGCTGGCGACCAGGATCCAGGCCGGGTCCCCGACCTTCACTTTCGGCATGTACGCGAAGCTCGCCGGCGACTTCAAGTGGGAGGAGAAGGTCGGCAACTCGGTCGTGCTGCGCGAGCCCGTCGGCGTCGTCGCCTGCATCACCCCGTGGAACTACCCGCTGCACCAGATCGCGGCGAAAGTCGCGCCGGCGCTCGCGGCCGGCTGCGCCGTGGTGCTGAAGCCCTCCGAGGTCGCGCCCGTCAACGCGTTCATCCTCGCCGAGATCATCGACTCGGTCGGTCTGCCCAAGGGCGTCTTCAACCTGGTCACCGGCTACGGGCCGGTCGTCGGCGAGGCGCTGGCGAAGCATCCCGGCGTCGACATGGTGTCGTTCACCGGGTCGACCCGCGCCGGCCGACGCGTGTCGGAGCTCGCCGCGGAGACCGTGAAGCGCGTCGCGCTCGAGCTCGGCGGCAAGAGCGCCGCGATCGTCCTGGACGACGCCGACCTGGCCGCCGCAGTGAAGGGGACGGTCAGTGCGTGCTTCCTCAACTCCGGGCAGACCTGCAGCGCGCACACGCGCCTGCTCGTGCCGGAGGCCAGGTACGCGGAGGCGGCGAAGCTCGCTGCCGAGGAGGCGCAGCGGTACACCGTCGGCGACCCGTTCGCCGAAACCACGAAGCTCGGGCCGCTCGTGTCCGCGCAGCAGCGCGAACGCGTACAGAGGTACATCCGGAAGGGCATCGAGGAAGGGGCGGAGCTTCTCGCCGGCGGACCCGACGCGCCGGAGGGCCTGGCGAAGGGCTACTACGTGAAGCCCACGGTGTTCGGGAAGGTCGATCCGAAGTCGACCATCGCGCAGGAGGAGATCTTCGGGCCGGTGCTCTCGATCATCACCTACAAGGACGAGGCCGATGCCGTCCGGATCGCAAACGACACGCCCTACGGGCTGGCCGGGGCGGTCTGGTCGAAGGACGAGGCCCATGCGATGCGCGTGGCGAAGCGCCTGCGTACCGGCCAGGTCGACATCAACGGCGGGCCGTTCAACATGTTCGCGCCCTTCGGGGGCTACAAGCAGTCCGGCCACGGGCGCGAGCTCGGGAAGTACGGCCTCGAGGAGTTCCTCGAGTTCAAGGCCGTGCAGCTGAAGCCGGAGCCGAAGCCGGCCTAGGGCGGGCTCAGGCGCGGCGCCGGGGGAACAGCCCGGCGACGAAATCCGCGAACACCCGGACCTTCGCCGAGAGGTGCCGGTTCTGCGGGTAAACGACCGAGATGGGGTAGCGGTCGCCCCGCCGCCAGTCCTGGAGCAGAGGGCGCAGCGCCCCTGACGCGATCCACCGGCTCGCGAGCATGTCGAGCAGCATTACGACGCCGGCGCCGGCCACGGCGGCGTCGAGGAGCGCTTCGCCGTTGCTGATGCTCAGGGCACCGCCGGGCGTGAAACTCACCCGGTCGCCGCCTTTCTCGAACGCCCAGTCGAGCACCTGTCCCCGCGACACCGCGTAGAGCCCGAGGCAGTTGTGGCGCTCGAGGTCCGCCGGGGTCTCCGGCGTCCCGTGGAGCGCCAGGTAGTCGGGCGAGGCACAGACCACGAAGGCCGCCTCGTAGACGCGCCGGGCGACGAGCGACGAGTCCTCGAGGGGTCCCATCCGCACCGCGGCGTCGATGCCGGTTTCGATCAGGTCGGTGCGCCGGTCCTCGAGGATCGCGACGACCTTGAGGTCGGGGTACTGGGCGGCGAAGCGCGGCAGCGCCGGCACCACGAACTGGCGGCCGATCGAGACCGGGAGGTCAATCCGCAGCACACCGCGCGGCAGGCTCCGGCCGGCGGTCAGGACCCCTTCCGTTTCCTCGACGTCCGCCAGGACCCGTCGGACATGGTCGAGATAGGCCGTCCCGTCGTCAGTGAGCGCTAACTTTCGCGTAGTGCGGTTCAGGAGCCGGACCCCGAGCCGATTCTCGAGCGCGGCGACGTGCGCGGTGACTGCCGCCCGGGACATGTCGAGGCGGTCGGCAGCCCGGGAGAAGCTCCCCAGATCGACCACCCACCGGAACACATCCATGCTCTGAAGCCGATCCATTGTCATCCATTGCTGAACAATGAATTCAATCCTACCCTGTTTATTCAGTCGACTTCAACGTTCAGTATCTGCCCCATCGAGAGCGCAGCTGGTGATCCAACCCGGCGGTCTCGAAGCTAGATCCCTCAACCACTGAACAGGAGTACTGACATGAAACGCACTCTGATCGCCCTGGCCCTCACCGGCCTCACGCTCGGCGCGAACGTCGCCGTCGCCAGCCAGAACGACTTCACCCTCGAGCCCTTCTGGAACCGCAACGAGACGACCTCGGTGGTCGCTGCGGAAGCTGCGCAAGACACGGCGCAGTCGCGGAAGTACGACCAAGTCGACGGCTACAACAACTAACGCGTGAAGCAGGCCGCCGGAGCCCTCCTCCTCCGGCGGCCGGCCTCCGCCTCTCGCAGGAGGCTCACCATGGAATTCCGTCTCATCCTCTACGTCGTCGCCGTGCTGGCGCTCGTGGCCGGCTCGTTGACTGCGATGGCCGACCAGAGCTCCAAGTTCGTCGGCTCCCACGAAATCCCCCCGTTCGTCCTCGAGCGGGTCGAGCTGACCCCCGGCGTCGCCGCCGAGCGGAAACGCCCGGCCGAGGCGCCGCGGCCGGCCGCACCCCGCGCCGCCGGCTAAAGCCGATCGCCCGCGCCGGCCCGCAGCCGCTAAGATCCCCCCGATGACGAGGCGCGCCCGATGCTGGTCCTGACCGCCGGAACCGGACGAGTCGTCCAGGCGATCGCGCGCGAGCTCGCGGCCCTGCCCGGACCGAAGCGCTTTCTCCCGGCCGGATCGGCCCGGGGCAGCGTGCCCGGGTTTGAGCTCGTCGCTGGCGGCGCCGCCGACGCCGCCGCGCGCGCGCGGGCGCTCGACGGCGCGCACACCCTGGTCATTCTTCCGACCTTCGATCCGCGCGCGACCGATGCGCAGGCCGCGCTCGCCCGCAGCGGCGCGCAGGCCGGCGTCCGCCGCATCCTGCTCGGCTCGCTCATCGGTGCCGACGCACGCTCGCCGGTATGCCTGCTGCGCTGGGTGGGCCTCATCGAGCGCGAAGTGCGCGCGAGCGGGCTGCCGCACAGCATCCTGCGCTCGGCCCCGTTCATGCAGAACCTCGCGCTGTTCGCGCGCCGCTACGAGTCCGGGCTCGCGGTCGTCGGCCCCTTCCGCGACGTGGGATTTCCCTGGCTCGATGCGGCGGATGTCGGCGTCATCTTCGCGCGCCTGATCGAAACCGCGGCGGCTGACAACCTCGTCTGCCAGCTCTCCGGGCCCGAGAGCGTGAACTTCGAGGCGGTCGCCCGGCTGCTCGGCGACGCGGTCGGCGAGCCCGTCCGGTACGTGGACGTCTGCCTGCCGGAGGCCCAGGGCCTGCTGGAAGCGAACGGATTCTCGGCCGCCCAGGTCCGCGCCCTGACCGAGTACTGGGATTACCTCGTCAGCGGCTTCGTCAAGCCCGCGTGCTGCGAGACCGCCGCGAAGCTCCTCGGTCGCCCGCCGCTGTCGCTCGCCCAGTACTTCTCGATCCACGCCGGCGAGCTGCGCGCGGCGGCGTGAGCCCGCCGGGCCGCCCCAAGGGCGAACCCCGCGCGCGGTGTTGCGCGAGGGTAGTCCAATGAAACCGCCGGGCCGCACGCGCTCACTCGCGCGGGCGAACTCGCTGCAGCCAGCCGTTCTCCGTCCCGTTCGCCACGATCCGCTGGCACTGCTCCGGTGCGAGCCGCGTGGCATCGGGCGAAGTGTCCTCGCGCATCAGATTCCCGGGCTCCGGCCAGTGCTCGCCCGAGTCCATGAGCACGTGCGCGAGCTCGTGGGCGAGCGCCACCGGCAGGTCGCGGACCGGGGCGGTGATCCATACGGTCCCGGCGAGCTCGGGACGCGTTGCCGTGTTGGCGCGGCCGAATGCCTCGGCGTCGAACGCCGGTGCGTGCTGCGTGTCCCGCACGAAGAACACCGCCGGCTTCGCCGGCTGCAGGCGGCGCACGAGCTGACGCGAGACGGGCGTCGCGAGGTCGCGCAGCCGCGGATCGCCGCCGTCGAGGCGCGTGAGCTCGGCGCGCTCGAGCCATACGCCGCACTGCGCGAGGATCGGCCCGATCGCGCGCACCGCATGCAGGATGACCTCCGCGTGCCAGGCGGTGTCCCGAAACGTGAACACCTCGAGCTGCAGGCGATGCGTCGCCGGCGCCGCGCCCGCGTACGGCAGGTCCCGGGCGGTGAGCGGGGTGGTGTCGACGATCCGCAGCGGCGCGGATTGCGCGCACGCACCCGCGGATGCGGCGGCGAGAATCGCGGCGACGAGCAGACGCATCGCCGCCGATTCTAGACCCGGCGGTTGAATTTTCCCCGCATGACGGGCATAGTCGCGTGGCTCGCCTCTCGTCCCGGATCGCCATGAAACGTGCACTCCTCGCCGCTGCCCTGGCCATGCTCGCCTCGCCCGCACCGGCGCATCACGGCTGGAGCGAGTACGACTCGTCCCAGACGCTCACGCTCACCGGGAAGATCATCGAATCCGGCTACGAGCATCCGCACGGCCACATCCGCCTGGAGACGCCCGGGAAGACCTGGGTCGTCGTGCTCGCGCCGCCGACGCGGATGGAGAACCGCGGGCTGCCGAAGGAGGCGCTGACGCCGGGCAACACGGCGACGGTGGTCGGCTACCCCAACCGCACCAAGCGCGAGGAGCTGCGCGCCGAGCGCATCACCGTCCAGGGCAAGACGGTCGAGCTGCGCTAGGCGCGGGCCGACCGCCTCCGAGGGAGAGGTCCTGCCGGGCCTGAATGAATGATGCTCGAGGACCTGCTCGGCGCGCTCGAGCACTCGTCGCTGGCGAGCGCGATGCGCCATTCGCTGTGGCTCTACCCGATCGTCGAGATCGTCCACATCTGCGGCTTCGTCCTGCTCGTCGGCGCGGTCGCGATGTTCGATCTGCGCCTGCTGGGGTTCGTCCGCTCGACGTCGGTGCGCGCCCTCGAGCGCAGCCTGCTGCCCTGGGCCTGGATCGCGCTGCTCCTGATCGTGCCGACCGGCGTGGCGATGTTCAGCGCCCACGCAACCGAGTTCGCCGAGAACCCGGCGTTCCGGGTGAAGCTCGTGCTGCTCGTCTCCGCGGGCCTCAACGCGCTCGTCTTCCACCGCGGCGTATTCCGCTCCGTCGCGGCCTGGGATCAACACGTGCGGATACCGGGCGCGGCGAAGGCCTCGGCGGCGCTCTCGCTCGCGATCTGGCTCGGCGTGATCACCTGCGGCCGCCTCATCGCCTACCTGTAAGGCAAGCCCGCTCGCGCGAGCGCCCCCGGCCGCGGGCTCAGCCGTGGCGCCGGACGAAGTCGCGGATTCGCGGGCAGATCATTTCGCGCCACCGCCGGCCGCTGAAGATGCCGTAGTGGCCGACGCGCGGCACGAGGTAGTGCTCGCGCCGCTTGGCGGGGATGCCGGTGCAGAGCACGTGGGCCGCTTCGGTCTGGCCGTTGCCGGAGATGTCGTCGAGCTCGCCTTCGATCGTGAGCAACGCCGTTTCGCGGATCGCCCGGGGGCGTACGAGCGCGTCGCGCACGAAGAATCGGCCCCGCGGCAGGTCGTGCTCCTGGAACACCCGGCGGATCGTGTCGAGGTAGTACTCGGCCGGCATGTCGAGCACCGCGTTGTACTCGTCGTAGAAGCGGCGGTGCGCGTCGGCGCCCTCGCCGTCGCCCTGCACCAGATGGTCGTAGTAGTCCCAGTGCGCATCGGCGTGCCGCGCGGGATTCATCGCGACGAACCCGAGGTGCTGCAGGAACCCCGGGTAGACGCGGCGCATGGCGCCCGGATACTTGACCGGCACCGGATGGATCAGGGTGCGGTCGAACCAGCTGAGGGGCTTGCGGGTCGCCAGGTTGTTCACCGCGGTCGGGCTGCGCCGCGGGTCGATCGGCCCGCCCATCATGACCATCGTGCGCGGCGTCCGCTCCCCGGCCTCCGCCATCAGCGAGATCGCCGCGAGCACTGGCACGGTCGGCTGGCACACCGAGATCACGTGGACGTCGTGACCGAGGAACCGGACGAACTCGCGGATGTAGTCGACGTAGTCGTCGAGATGGAACGGCCCGAGGGCGAGCGGCACCATCTTCGCGTCGACCCAGTCGGTGAGGTACACGTCATGGGCCGGCAGCAGCGCGCGCACCGTGTCGCGGAGCAGGGTCGCGAAGTGGCCCGAGAGCGGTGCGACGACGAGGACCACCGGGTCGCTGCGGGCAGCGAGACGCCGGAAATGGAGAAGGCGGCAGAACGGCTTCTCCAGCGCCACCCGCTCTTCGACCGTCACCTCCCGGCCGTCGATCGGCGTCGCCGTCAGCCCGAACTCGGGCTTCTCGTAGCGCTGCGTGAAGCGGCAGAAGAGGTCGAACGTGGCCGCGATGCGGCGGCTCGCGGGGAGATAGGCGAGCGGGTTGAACGGATTCGTGAGCAGGTCGCGGTGCGCGGCGGCCACCGTGTTCCACGGCGCAAGCCACGCGTGACGCATCTCGTGCAGCGCGTACAGCAACTGATCACCTCCGAGCCGGCTCCAAGAGTCGCGCGGTTATACCAGAAGCGCTACTGCCGGCGCATTGTCCGCGGTTGAGCGCAGCACCAAGCGTGCCGGGCAGTGACCGCCGATGAGGAATAACGCACACGCGCACGCTCCGTGCACGCCGCGCACCGTCGTCGTGCACAATTCCGGCCGCCAACAACAACGAGGAGGACTCCCATGCCCGGGTCGGCGGCGCTCAAGCTCGACATCTTTCCGCACATCTTTCCGCAGCCCTACTTCGAGCGGATGAAGGCAATCGCGCAGGCGAACGCGCCGCTCGCGGGGCAGATCAAGCGCTGGCTCAACATCCCGGTGCTCTGGGACCTCGACGCGCGGATCCGGATGATGAGGCGCTTCCCGGGCTACCGGCAGGTGCTCACGCTGTCGCTGCCCGCGATCGAGTTCCTCGCCGGCCCGCAGGAGTCGCCCGAGCTCGCGCGCATCGCGAACGACGGCATGGCGGAGATCTGCGCGCACGCATCCCGACCTCTTCCCGGCGTTCGTCGCCTCGCTGCCGATGAACAACGTCCCGGCGGCGCTCGCCGAGATGGATCGCGCGATCGGGACGCTCGGCGCGAAGGGCGTCCAGATCTTCACCAACGTGAACGGCCGCCCGCTCGACGAGCCCGAGTTCTTTCCGCTCTTCGAGCGGATGGTCGCCAAGCACGACCTGCCGATCTGGGTCCACCCGACCCGCACCGCCAAGTTCGCCGACTATCCGACCGAGACCAAGTCGAAGTACGAGATCTGGTGGGCCTTCGGCTGGCCGTACGAGACGAGCGCCTTCATGGCGCGCATGGTGTTCTGCGGGATGTTCGACCGGCTGCCGAAGCTGCGCATCATCACCCATCACCTCGGCGCGATGGCGCCCTTCTTCGACAAGCGGATCGGCTACGGCTGGGATCAGCTCGGCAGCCGCACCTCGGACGAGGACTACGAGTCGCTCCGCAAGTCGATGCGCAAGCGCCCGGTCGACTACTTCCGGATGTTCTACGGCGACACGTCGGTCAACGGCTCGGCGTCCGCGATCCGCTGCGGGCTCGACTTCTTCGGCGTCGGGCACGTGCTGTTCGGCACCGACTGCCCGTTCGATCCCCAGGGCGGGCCGCTCTTCATCCGCGAGAACATCAAGGCGATCGACTCGCTCAAGCTCGCGCCCGGCGACCGGCGGCGGCTCTACTTCGGCAACGCGATCCAGATGCTGCGGCTGAAGCTGCCCGCCCCGCCGCGCCCGAAGCGCGCGGGAGGAAAGCGCGGAAAGAAGAAGTGAGGCGCGCGAGGGGCGCTCGCCCCTCGCGTCCCGCCCCGCTCAGGCGGCTTTCTTGCCGACCGCCTCGTCGCGCAGCGCGCGCCGCAGGATCTTGCCGACGTTGGTCTTCGGCAGCTCGGTCCGGAACTCGACGAGCTTCGGCCGCTTGTAGGCGGTGAGGTTGGCCTCGCAGTGCTTGCGGACCGCCTCCTCGCTGAGGGCAGCGTCCTTCTTGACGACGAAGACCTTCACGGCCTCGCCGGTCTTGTCGTCGGGGAGGCCGATCGCACAGACCTCGAGCACCCCGGGGTGCATCGCGATGACGTCCTCGACCTCGTTCGGGTAGACGTTGAAGCCAGACACCAGGATCATGTCCTTCTTCCGGTCGACGATCCGCACGAAGCCCTTCTCGTCGACCTTCGCCATGTCGCCGGTGGCGAGGAACCCGTCGGCGCCGAGGACCTTGGCGGTCTCGTCGGGCCGCTGCCAGTAGCCCTTCATGACCTGCGGCCCGCGCACGAAGAGCTCGCCGACCTCCCCGATCCCGAGCGATTTGCCCTGGTCGTCCCGGATGTCGATCTCGGTCGAGGGCAGCGGTAGCCCGATGGAGCCGCTGTAGTCCTTGAGGTCGAGCGGGTTCATCGTGGCGCAGGGGCTGGTCTCGGTGAGACCGTACCCCTCGAGCAGCACCTTGCCGGTCACCTGCTTCCAGCGGTCGGCCACCGCCTTCTGGACCGCCATGCCGCCGCCCACGCACAGCCGTACCTTCGAAAAATCGAGATTCTTGAAGTCCGGGTTGTTGAGAAAGGCGTTGAACAGCGTGTTCACCCCGGTGATGATGTTGTAGGGGTGCTTGCCGAGCTCCTTGACGAAGGCCGGGATGTCGCGCGGGTTGGTGATCAGCACGTTCAGCCCACCGACCTTCATCATGCTCAGGCAGTTCACCGTCAGCGAGAAGATATGGTAGAGCGGCAGCGCGGTGATGATGATCGCGGTCTCGCCCCTGAGGCCCGGCGTGAGCCAGGCCGCCGCCTGCTCGATGTTGGCGAGGATGTTGCGATGGAGCAGCATCGCGCCCTTCGAGACGCCCGTCGTGCCGCCGGTGTACTGCAGGAACGCGATGTCCTCCGGTCCGACCTCGACGCGTTTCAGGTCGTGGCGCGCGCCCTCGGCGAGCACGTCGTTGAACCGGAGCGCGCCCGGCAGCTCGTAGGCCGGCACCATCTTCTTCACGTGGCGCACGACGAGGTTGACGATCGCGCCCTTGAGGCCGAGCAGATCGCCGAGCGCCGCCACGATGACGTGCTTCACCTTGGTGCGGGCGAGGACCTGCTGCAGGGTGACGGCGAAGTTCTCGAGGATCACGATCACCTCGGCACCCGAGTCGTTCAGCTGGTGCTCGAGCTCGCGCGGGGTGTAGAGCGGGTTGACGTTGACCACGACACAGCCGGCGCGCAGCGTGCCGAACAGCGCGACCGGGTACTGGAGCACGTTCGGCATCATGATCGCGACGCGCGTGCCCTTTGGCAAGGCCCTTCGACTGCAGCCACGCGCCGAACGCGCGGGTCAGCCGGTCGAGCTCGCCGAAGGTGAGCCCCTTCCCCATGTTGTGGTAGGCGGGCCGGTCGGCGTACTTCTTGACGCACGCGTCCACCAGCTCGCCGATCGACTTGAACTCGTCGTAGCGGATCGTCGCCGGCACGCCCGGCGGATAGGCCTTCAGCCAGTGCTTCTCCACGACTGCCTCCTCGTTGACCCCGCGGTTCCCGAGCCGTTCTTGTTCTGGTGCCGGGCGGCCGCCGCCCGGGCAAACGCGGCGATTATCCGCGAACGGGGGGCGGGTCGCCACCCGCGGCGCCGGCCTGGACCGCCCCGGAAGGCGGTCGATCCCGCGTCACGGCCGGATGGGCGGCAGGGTGAACCGCCGGAAGAACTGCCACATCTCCTCGTTCGCGTCGATCACGTCGGTGCCGGGCCCGAGGACCGACGAGAAGTCGTCGCGCCGGGCGCCGGGCCAGACGTGGCCGGCGCCCGAGAGCTTCCAGAGCACGATCTCGGTCTGGTCGCGGCAACCGGTGAACACGTACTTCGTGGCGGAGTGCGCCGCCGTGCCCGTGCCCGGCGGGCCGGCCCGCGTCTCCGCCACCGCCGGCTTCGCGCGGCACCCCGCGAACGCAACCCAGCGGTAGAGGACTTCCTCCGCGTTCGGGTGCCGCGTGCGGGTGCTCGTCAGCGGCACCGGCTCGCCCAGCCCTCCTTGGTACACCGCGCGCGGGTCGTCCAGCGCTGTGGACGTGCATGATCGGCACCGGGCGGCGGCCGGGGACCTCGAGCGACGGCCGCGCATCGCCGACGCGACGCTCCGGCAACACCATCGAGCCGCCGACCGGCGCGATGGCGGCGATGCGGTCGGAGGCCTGCGCGGCGAGCCGGTAGCTCAGCATCGCCCCGTTCGCGAGGCCGGTCGCGTAGACGCGCGCCGGATCGACCGGCGCCCGCGTTGCCAGCGCGTCGAGCAGCGCGCGCACGAAGCCGACGTCGTCCACCTTCTCGGTCACCGCATACCCGCAGCAGAGTCCGGCGTTCCAGGTGAGGAACTGCTCCTCGAACCAGCCGGTGCCGTTCGGGTAGACGACGATGAAGCCCGCGCGGTCGGCGAGCGCGTCCATGCCAACGTACTCGCGATGATCGCGCGCGTTCCCGCCGCTGCCATGGAAGTTGAGGACGACCGGGAGCGGCCGGGCTCCGCCCGCCTGCTCCGGGACATGGACGAGCGCGGTCCGCGTGCGCCCGTCGTGCTCCACCGCGAGCTCGTAGTCGCCAGCCGCGGCGGGCGCGACCGCGCGCGGCGCCGGCGGCTGCGCGAGCGCCGCCGCCGCGGCCAGGGCGCTGCCGAGGGCGGCGAGCCTCAATGACAACGGCATAGAGGGGATTCTACCTGCCCGGCGGCCGGCGACGCCGGGCGCGACCGGCGAACCGCTACCGGTGCTTGAAGCTCGGCTTGCGCTTCTCGACGAACGCGCGCATGCCTTCCTTCTGGTCCGCGGTCGCGAACAGCGACTGGAACATGCGCCGCTCGAAGAGGATTCCCTCCGCGAGCGGGGTCTCGTAGGCGCGGTTCACCGCCTCCTTCGCCATCATCACCGCGGGGCCCGAGAACTCGCAGATCGCGTTCGCGACCGCGAGCGCCTCGTCGAGGAGCTTCTCCGCCGGCACCACGCGCGAGACGAGCCCCGCGCGCTCCGCCTCCTGGGCATCCATCATGCGGGCGGTCAGGATCATGTCCATCGCCTTCGCCTTGCCGACCGCGCGCGGCAGCCGCTGCGAGCCGCCGGCGCCGGGCATCGCGCCGATCTTGATCTCGGGCTGGCCGAACTTCGCGGTGTCGGCGGCGACGATGATGTCGCAGGCGAGCGCGATCTCGCACCCGCCGCCGAGCGCGAAGCCGGCGACGGCCGCGATCACGGGCTTGCGCACCCGCTTCAACGCCTCCCAGTTGCGCGTGATGTAGTCGGCCTTGTACACGTCCATGTACGACCAGTTCATCATCGCGCCGATGTCGGCGCCGGCCGCGAACGCCTTGTCGTTGCCGGTGAGCACGATCGCGCCGACGTTCTCGTCGGCTTCGAACTTGAGGAGCGCGTCGCCGAGCTCGGTCATGAGCGCGTCGTTGAGGGCGTTCAGCTGCTTCGGGCGGTTGAGCGTCACGAGGCCGACGCGGCCGCGCGTTTCGGTCAGGATGTTCTCGTAGGGCATGGCGGTGGGCGGAACGGGAAGAGCCAGGCGCGATTATAGGCGCGCTCACTCCCGGCTCGGCTGCGCCCGCGGCCGCATCAGCCATGCCACCAGCAGGCCGGCGAAAAATCCCCCGATGTGCGCGCCGTGCGCCACCGGCGACCCGGTCGGCGCGATCAGGAACGGCAGCAGGTTGTCGACCACGAGGTACAGCCCGAGCACGATGCGCGCGTTCAGGAAGAAGCTGCCGACGAAGAACGGGAACAGGAACGCGAACACCCTCACGGTGTGCCCCGGGAACCAGACGAAGTAGAAGCCGAGCACGCCCGACACCGCGCCCGAGGCGCCGACGAGCGGCACCTGGGTGTTGGCTGCGAAGAGCGTGAAGAACAGCGTCGCGGCGGCGCCGGTGACCAGGTACCAGACGAGGAACATCACCGGCCCGAGGCGATGCTCGACGTTGTCCCCGTAGACCCAGAGATAGAGCATGTTCCCGACGAGGTGGAGCAGGCCGGCGTGCAGGAACATCGCCGTGAAGAGGTCGGCGACGCCGGGCGCCGCCGGCCGGAAGCCGTGGTCGAAGATGAAGAGGTCGTAGCGCGTGAGCTGCGCGAGGACCGCCGACATCGGCACGTTCGGCGGCAGCGACGGCGCGATCGCCTGGAGATACTCGCGCAGCAGCGGGTCGCCCGGTTCGGGACGCGCGGCGGAAAGCGGCAGCGTGAAGAGGAGGTAAACCGCGACGTTCGCCGCGATGAGCGCGATCGTCATCCACGGCGTCCCCCGCGGGTTGGGGTAATCGCTGATCGGGACGAACACGGTGGGACCGCGCGGCGCCCGGCACCGCTATGACCGGCGCGCCTTCCAGTCCTTCAGCGGCAGCACCTCGCCGACGTCCAGCCGCCGGCGATTCGGCTCGACCGCGGCGAGCGCGACCGTCTCCTGCATCGTCCGCAGGCTGCGCACGGCGAGCTCCTGGTACTGGCGCGTCGCGTCGGCTTTCCAGGCGAGCTCCGCGTCGGTGAGCGGCCGCAGCACCCTCGCCGGGATCCCGGCGACGAGCGTGCGCGGCGGCACCTGCATGCCGGCTTTCACGAACGCCAGGGCGGCGACGAACGCCGACTCGCCGATCACCGCGCCGTCGTTCACCACCGCGTTCATGCCCACGAGCGCGTTGGCGCCCACGCGGCAGGCATGGAGGATCGCGCCGTGGCCGATGTGCCCGTCGCGCTCGATCACGGTGTCGTCGTCGGGAAACCCGTGCACGATGCAGCAGTCCTGGAGGTTGGCGCCCTCCTCCATCACGATCCGGCCGAAGTCGCCGCGCAGGGACGCGGACGGAGCGATGTACGCGCGTGGGCCGACGATCACGTCGCCGATCAGCGTCGCCGAAGGGTGGACGTACGCCGAAGGGTGCACGACCGGCGTGATGCCGTCGATGGAGTAGACGCGGGCCATGGGCAGAGGGAGGAGGTAGACTGCGCGGATTCTAGCCCAACGCCGTGACCCGACTTTCCGCCGCGCTCGCCGCGCTCGCCGTCATGAGCTCCGCCACCGCGTTCGATCTTCAGGGCCATCGCGGCGCCCGCGGGCTCGCGCCGGAGAACACGCTGCCGGCGTTCGCGCGCGCGCTGGCGATCGGCGTCACCACGCTCGAGCTCGACGTCGGCATCACCGAGGACGGCGTGGTCGTCGTCAGCCACGACCGCCGGCTCAACCCGGACCTCGCGCGCGGCACCGACGGGCGCTGGCTGCGCGGGCCGACGCGCACCATTCGCGAGCTCACGTTCCACGAGCTGCAGCGCTACGACGTCGGGCGGATCCGGCCCGGCAGCGACTACTCGAAGCGCTTTCCGGAGCAGCGCCGCATGGACGGGGTGCACATCCCGAGGCTCGCCGACGTTTTCGACCTCGCGCGTCAGGCTCGCAACGACGAGGTGCGGTTCAACGTCGAGACCAAGATCTCTCCCGAAGCGCCCGAGGAGACCGCCGGGCCGGACGAGTTCGCGCGCGCGCTCATTCAGGTGATCCGCGACAACGGCATGGCGCGCCGCACGATCGTCCAGTCCTTCGACTGGCGCACGCTCGCGTCGGTGCAGCGCGAAGCGCCGGAGATCGCGACGTCGTATCTCAGCTCGCAGAGCGCCGGGATCGACAACATCGGCGCCGGCCAGCCGGAGGCCTCGCTGTGGACCGCGGGCGTCCGGCTCCGCGATCACGGCTCGGTGCCGAAGATGGTGAAGGCCGCCGGCGGCGCGATCTGGTCGCCGAACTATCAGGACCTCGACGCGGCGCTCGTGAAGGAGGCGCAGGGGCTCGGCCTCAAGGTGCTGCCCTGGACCATCAACGACCCGGCCGACATGGAGCGGCTCATCGGGTGGGGCGTCGACGGCATCATCACCGACCGGCCCGACCGGCTGCGCGACGTGATGGCGGCGAGAGGGCTCGCGCTGCCCAGACCGACGCCGGTGACGCCCTAGGGGTTCCCGGCAAGTCTAGAATGCCACGCTCGGCCATATCGCCGGCCCAGGAGGAGAGGAAATGAAGCGCATTGCCGCCGTCGCCGTCACCCTGTTCGCCGCGTGCGTCACGTTGCCGGCGCAGGCCCAGCAGTACCCGAGCAAGCCGATCCGCATCGTCGTGCCCTACGCGGCGGGCGGCACCTCGGACATCCTCGCGCGCCAGATCGGCCCGAAGCTGACCGACGCCTGGGGACAGCCGGTGATCGTCGAGAACAAGCCCGGCGCCAACGGCAACGTCGGCGCCGATTTCGTCGCCAGGAGCACGCCCGACGGCTACACGCTGCTGCTCACCGACCTCGGCGGCCTGGTGATCAGCGCCAGCGTCTATCCGAAGCTGCCGTTCGATCCGTCGAAGGACTTCAGCCCGGTCGTGATGGTCTCGTACTCGCCGCACGTGCTCGCGGTGCATCCTTCGGTGGAGGTGAAGGACGTGAAGGAGCTCGTCGCCATGGCGAAGGCCCACCCCGGCAAGCTCAACTTCGCGATCTCGGGCATCGGCGGCGCGCCGCACCTGGCCGGCATCGAGTTTGCCCAGCGCACCGGTGTCGACTGGACCTATATCCCGTACAAGGGCGGGGCGGATGCCGTGACCGGGGTGGTCGGCGGCCAGGCCCACGTCCTGTTCAACGGCATGCTCGCCACCTGGCCCTCGGTCAGCGGCGGCAAGCTCAAGGCGCTCGGAATCTCCAGCGCGCAGCGCGTTCCCAGCGCCCCCGCGACGCCCACCGTCGCGGAGCAGGGCCTGCCCGGGTTCGAAACCGGGTCGTTCCAGGGCGTGGTCGGTCCCGCGGGCATGCCGCGCGACGTCGTCGCCAAGCTCAATTCCGAGCTGACCAAGGTCCTCAACACGACCGAGATGAAGGAGCGCTTCGCCAAGCAGGGGACCGACGTGCGCACCGGAACGCCGGAAAGCCTCGGCACCTGGATGCGGACCGAGCAGGCGCGCTGGGCGAAGGTCGTGAAGGAATCCGGCGCCAAATTCGAGTAGGGCAAGGCGCAGAGTGCCCTTGCTGCCTCCCGAGACCGCGCAAAGGATCTCGCGCGAGGAGATGATCGAGCTGCCCATCCGGCGCTACGAGGGTCCGGTGCACCTCGTCGCGGCCCCTCCGGATCTCCAGCGCGCGGTGCAGGACATCTCCCAGGAAAGCGTCGTCGGCTTCGACACCGAGACGCGGCCCGCCTTCAGGCCCGGCGAGAGCTACCTCCCCTCCCTCGTGCAGTTCGCCACCGCCGGCGCGGTGTATCTCCTGCAGGTCCAGCAGCAGGACTGTTCCGCCGCGCTGCGGGAGATCTTTGCGTCGGAGAGCGTCGTAAAGGCGGGCGTGTCGGTGACCGACGATCTGCGTAACCTGAAGAAGCTCTTCGAGTTCGAGGAAAGCGCGGTGGTGGATCTCGGCCGGGTTGCGAAGCGCCACGGCCTGAAGCAGACGGGCGTGCGCAACCTCGCGGGGATCTTTCTCGGCACGCGAATTCCCAAGGGCGCGAAGACGACGAACTGGGCGGCGCGCCGCCTGACGGCGCAACAGATCGCCTACGCGGCGACCGATGCCTGGGCGTGCCGCGAGCTGTACCTCCGCTTCAAGCAGCTGAATCTGGTCTGAAGACCCGCTGCACTACGCGGATCGCCATTCCACCTCGCGCAGGCCTTCGCCCTCGAAGCGGCGATTGCAGGTCTCGCAATGGTACTGAGCCCGCTCGGCAAAGGCCTGGCGCGCGGCGCGCTGGAGCGGCCGCGCGAACCACCAGATGACGATGGCGATGGCCGCCAGCGCGGCATACGGCTCACCCTCGCCGCGCGGCGACCCCAGGAGCGCGAGCACGAGCGCGACCGCGGTCCAAAAAACCAGCTCCACGGCGACATACCGGGCCACGGTCGCAAAGTCGGGCATGTCGGTCCGTCGCAGCGCGCTCCCGCAGCCCGGGCATACCTTGGTGTTCGCCATGGAGGAATCCGGGGGCGGCTAGGCAGCGTGCGGCGCCCAGCCGATCGGATGATCGCGCTCGACGAACTTCGCGCACTCAAGGATCCGCGGCTCCGACAGCCGGGGGCCGACGATCTGGAGGCCGACCGGCAGGCGCGACGCCGATAGGCCCGCTGGCACGCTCGCAGCCGGCAGCCCCGCAAGCGAGACGAGGAAGGTCTGCGCCAGCCAATCCATGTAATTCTCGAGCCGGTGTCCGGCGATCTCCGTCGGGTAGTTCTGCTCCACCGGGAACGGCAGCACCGGCGTCGTCGGGGTGAGCAGCAGATCGAAGCGCTCGAACAGCGCCCGCCAGCGATGCCAGATCTCGGCGCGCTTGTGCTCGGCGCGCGCGATGTCGAGAATCCCCACGCTCAGGCCGAGCCGGATGTTCCCGGCGAGATTCGGGTTCAGCTCGCCGAGCTTCTCCAGGCGGGCGACGTGGTTCCCGACCATCGCTTCGCCGCGCAGCGTGACGAAAGCGTCGCGGCCGTCCGCGAGGTCGAGGGCGACCTCCTCGATGCTCGCGCCATGGCGCTCGAGCGCGAACGCGGCTTCGCGGCACAGCCGCGCCACTTCCGGGTCGATGCCGGTGGGCCCGATCGCCGGGGCATACGCGAGGCGCACGCCGCGCAGGCTCTCCGCGCGCTCGACGATCTCGTACGCGCTCTCCCACGCCGGCGGGACCGACAGCGGCGAGACCGTGGAGAAACCGGTCATCGCATCGAGAAACAGCGCGCAGTCCGCGACGTCGCGCGCCATCGGCCCGGTCACGCTCTGGTCGTGCCACGGCAGCGTGATCGGCAGCCGCGGCACCAGCCCGGCCGTGGTGCGCAGCCCGACCACGCCGCAGAACGCGGCGGGCGTGCGCACGCTGCCGCCGAAGTCGGTGCCCTCGGCGAGCGGAACCATCGCGGCCGCGAGCGCCGCGGCGCCGCCGCCCGTCGAGCCGCTCGCCGAACGCTCGAGGTCCCAGGGATTGCGGGTCGCGCCGAACACCAGGTTCACCGTGTTCCCGCCCGCGGCGAACTCTGGCGTGTTGGTCTTGCCGATGACGATGGCGCCGGCACGCTTGATCCGCCGCACGACCTCGGCGTCCTCCGCCGGCACGTGGTCGGCGAAGAGCGTCGAGCCCCAGGTGGTGCGGATGCCGGCCGTGGGGGTGATGTCCTTGATGCCTACCGGCACGCCGTGGAGCAGGCCAAGCGCCTCGCCCCGCGTCACGGCCGCCGCCGCGGTGCGCGCGGCTTCGCGCGCCCGCTCCGTCGCGACGGTGACGATCGCGTTGACCGCCGGATTCGCGCGCTCGATCGCTGCGAGGTGCGCGTCGAGGATCTCGACCGGGCTCGCCTGTTTCTCGCGCACCAGCCGCGCGAGCGCCCGCGCCGGAAGCCGGTTCATTTTCCTGCCCAGTGCACGAAGCGCTTCTCCACCAGCATGAACGCGAGATTGAGCCCGTAGCCGAGCGCCCCGGAGGCGAAGATCGCGGCGTACATCTCGGGCATGTTGAACAGCTGCTGCGCCTCGAATACCCGGAAGCCGAGGCCGTCGATCGAGCCGATGAACATCTCGGCGACCACCACGATCACGAGCGCGAGCGAGACGCCGTTGCGCAGACCGACGAACGTCTGCGGCAGCGACTCGAGCAGCATCACGTCGGTCAGCACGCGCAGGCGCGACGCGCCCATCACCTTGGCGGCGAGCAGGCGGGTCTTGCGCGCGTTCATGACCCCGTAGGCGACGTTGAAGAGGATGACCAGGGCGGCACCGAACGACGCGACCAGGATCTTGGTCTGGTCGCCCACGCCGAAGATGACGAGGAACAGCGGAAACATCGCCGAGGCCGGCGTCGAGCGGAAGAAATCGATCACGAACTCGGCCGCGCGATAGGCCTTCTCGTTGGCGCCGAGCAGGATTCCGAGCGGGATGGCGATGACCGCCGCGATCGCGATCGCGTAGGCGGTGCGCAAGAGCGTGCGCCAGAAGTCGTACCCGAGCCGGCCGCCCGCCATCCCCTGTACCAGCGCCGCGAACGCCTTCTCCGGCGGCGGCAGGAGCACCGGGTCGACGAGCCGCGCCCAGACCGCCAGGTACCAGACGACGACGAGCCCGGCGACACCGACGATGGGCAGGAGCGCCTGGGGCTTCATCCCTTTCTCACTTCTCGCTGGAAGACATCCAGGCAGTGGCCCTTGATCCGGACGAAGTCGGGGTCGGACAGGGTGTGCGCGTCGCGCGGCCGCGGCAGGTCCATCGCCACGAGGTCGGCGACCCGCGCCGGACGGCGCGAAAGGAGCAGCACGTGGTCGGCGAGGTACACCGCCTCCTCGAGATCGTGCGACACCAGGATCGTCGTGGTGCGCGTCTCGTCGAACACTGCCTGCAGCTGGTCGCGCATGAACAGCGTCATCTCGTAGTCGAGCGCCGAGAACGGCTCGTCGAGGAACAGCACCTCCGGCTCCACCACCAGCGCGCGCATGATCGAGACGAGCTGCTGCTGGCCGCCGGAGAGCTCGTACGGGTAGCGGTTGAGGTCGATCTTGACCCCGAGGTGGGCGACGAGGCGCTCGACCCTCGCGCGCCGCTCCGCCCGCGGGAGCTTGGCAAGCTTGAGCGGATACTCGATGTTGTCGATCGAGCGCAGCCAGGGAAACAGCGCCTCGCGGTAGTTCTGGAAGACGTAGCCGATCTTGGTCTGCGCGAGCCGCTTCCCGCCGAACAGGATCTCGCCGCCGTCCGCCGGGACGAGCCCGGCGATCATGTTGATGAGGGTCGACTTGCCACAGCCGTTCGGCCCGAAGATCGAGACGAAGCGCCCGCGCGGGATGTCGAGGTCGAAACGGTCGTAGACGACCGCCTCGCCGAAGCGCTTCGCGAGCCCGCGGACGGTGATATGGGGCACGCTCGCGGCGGCGGCGGCAACCGCCGACGGCGCCGCGCGTGGGTCCATCACCTCCTCACCCTCGACCCTCTCCCCGGCGGGGGAGGGGGACGCTCAGAATCGCTGGAGGTACTTCGTCACGTCCACCGGCTCCGGCAACGTCCCGAGGCGGGTCGAGTAGTCGATGAACGTCTGGAACTCCTGGCGGTCGGTGTTGGTGAGGTCGTAGACGTTGGTGAATTTCACGAGCGGGACCGTGTCGACGACGTCGTCCGGCGTGAACGTGTTCTTCAGGAGGTGCTTGCGCGCCTCCTTCGGGTTCGAGTTGATGAAGGTGATCGCCAGCGCCCACGCCGCCGCGAAGCGCCGCGCGACGTCCGGGCGGTTCTTGACGAAGTCCGATGACACCACGCCGCCCGCGGCCCACGCGTTCGCCTTGGGATCGCCGAGGATGTACTTGGCGATGAGCCCGGCCTCGAGCGTGGTGGCGACCCCGAGCTTGCGCATCGTCGCCGCGTTCGGCTCGAGCGTATAGCCGGCGTCGAACGTGCCGGCGGTCATGGCGTTGACGTGCTGGCCCATGTCGAGCTGGTCGATCGTGTAGTCGCCCTCCTTCAGGCCGGCGATCGCGAGCACCGCCTTCGCCATCGACACGTTGGCCGGGCCCGGCGCCGACATGAGCTTCTTGCCCTTGAGGTCGGCGAGCGAGCGGACAGTGAGGCCCTTGCGCACGACGAACTGCTCCATCTGATACTGCGCGTTCTGGCCGTTGATCGAGATGTACATCGCGACGCCGGGCTTCTTGAGGTTGGCGTTCATCCCTTCGATCGTGACCAGGACCGCCGAGGCGTCGATCTGGTTGGTGATCAGCGCCGACACGTTCGGCGGGCCGCCGATCAGCCGGATCATCTCGGCGTCGATGCCCTGCTGCTTGAAGAATCCGCGCTCCAGCGCCACGAAGAACGGCAGCGAGGAGCTCACCGGGAACACGCCGACCTTCACCTTGTCCTGCGCGAGCGGCCCGCCGCTCGCGAGCCCGAGCGCGAGCGCCGCGAACGCCGCCCGCAACGCCTTCATGTTCCGCGTCATTTCGCCCTCCTCGTCGATGACGAATCAATTATATGCGCGCCCCCGGCGCGGCGGCGCGCCACGGCAGGGTTGCCGCCCGATCGCCCGAGCGGTACCGTTCACGGCTGGTGCCCGCCGGCGGTCCGAGAGCGCACGCAATCGGGGCAAACCGCGCGGGTGGTGCGCGAAGGAGAGGCACGATGGCGGTCGAAGCAGCCAAGGTGGAGCTCAGGAACGTGCAGGACGCCGCCGGTCTCGAGGAGCGGATCCGTGCCGGCCAGATGACCGCGGATCAGGTCGTGGCCGTGATCGGGAAGACCGAGGGTAACGGCGGCGTCAACGACTTCACCCGGATCCTCGCCGACCAGGCGTTCCGGCGAGTGCTCCAGAAGCTCGGCACCCGGAGCGCCGAAGCGATCGCCCGGGTCCCGATGGTCTGGTCGGGCGGGTGCGACGGCGTGATCACGCCGCACGCGACGGTGTTCGCGGTGAACGACCGGCGCGGGTCCGCGGACCGGTCGCGCCTGACGATCGGCACCGCGCTCAGCGCCGAGATCCTGCCCGAGGACATCGGCCGGCCGGCGATGGTGGAGAAGGTGGCCGAGGGCGTGCGGCAGGCGATGCGCAACGCCGGCATCGACGACCCGCGCGACGTCCACTACGTCCAGACCAAGACGCCACTGCTCACCGTCGAGTCGACCCACGATGCCGAGGCCCGGGGCAAGACGGTCGCTTGCGAGGTTCACGAGTCGATGGGGGTCTCGAACGGCACGACCGCGCTCGGGATCGGCGTCGCCCTGGGCGAGATCCCGATGCCGCGCGCCGAGCAGATCTGCCGGGATCTCGACCTCTACTCCTCGGTCGCCTCGTGCTCGTCCGGCGTCGAGCTCACCCAGGCGCAGATCGTGCTCCTCGGCAACAAGGCCGGCGCCGGGGGCCGGTACCGCATCGGCCACAGCGTCATGAAGGATGCGCTCGACATCGACGGGATCTATGCCGCGATCCGGGACGCCGGCCTCGAGCTTCCGGAGCGACCGCGGGCGGAGGACCTGAAGGGACGCGTGGTCAACTGCTTCCTGAAGTGCGAGGCGGACAAGCGGGCGCGGCTCCGCGGCCGGCGCCAGATCATGCTCGACGACTCCGACGTCCACCACCACCGCCACTCCAAGGCGGCGGTCGGTGGGGTGGCGGCCACCGCGATCGGCGACCCGGCGGTGTTCGTGTCGGTCGACGCCATGCACCAGGGGCCCCACGGCGGCGGGCCGGTCATCGCGATCGTCGATCTCGGCGAGTGAGCTCGCGCTACGACGTCCTCGTCCGGCGCGCGCGGCTGCGCGGCGGGGGCGACGCGCTCCACGACATCGCGGTCCGCGCCGGGCGCATCGCCGCCCTCGGCGTGCGGGTCGACGGGACCGCGCCGGTCGAGCTCGACGCGCGCGGCGGCCTCGCCACGGAGTCGTTCGTCAATCCGCACCTGCACCTGTGCAAGGTGTACACGCTGCGGATGATGGACGACCGGGCCGCGCACGCCTACCACGCCGACGGGATGGTCAACGCCGCGTCGGCCATCGAGCTGGCGGCGCGCGTCAAGGAGAAGTACGCCGAGCCGTGGATCCTCGAGAACGTCCGCCGCGCGGTCGCGCTCGCCGCGGCTCACGGGACGACGCATCTGCGGGCGCTCGCCGACGTGGACGGCAAGGCGCGGCTGGAGGGGGTCAAGGCCCTGCTCCGCGCGCGGGAGGAGTTCAAGGGGATCGTCGACGTCCAGGTCGTCGCCTTCGCACAGGACGGGATCGCTCGCGAGCCCGGCGCCGCGGAGTTCATGCGCCAGGCGATGGCGCTCGGCGCGGACGTGGTCGGGGGCATCCCGTGGATCGAGCGCACCGCGGCCGACACCGCCGCCCACGTCGCGTTCTGCTTCGACCTCGCGCGCGAGTTCGGCAAGGACGTCTCGATGCTCGTGGACGACGCGGGCGACGCCGGATTGCGGACGCTCGAGGCCATGGCCGCCGCAGCGATCGAGCGCGGCTGGCAAGGGCGCGTCCTGGCCCATCACGCGCGGGCAATGGCGCTCTACCCCGCGCCGTACCTCGAGAAGGTCATCGGGCTCATGCAGCAGGCGCGCCTCGCCCTCGTGACCGACCCGCACACCGGTCCGCTGCACGCCCGGGTGAAGGAACTGCTGGCGGCGGACGTCAACGTCTGCCTCGGCCAGGACGACATCTCGGACGCGTACTATCCGTTCGGCCGCAACAGCATGCTCGAGGTCGCGTTCCTCGCCGCGCACCTGCTGTGGATGACGGCGCGCCCGGAGATGGACACGCTGTACGAGATGATCACCACGCGGGCGGCACGGGCGATGGGCGTGCCCGATCACGAGTTGCGCGTCGGTGCGCCGGCGAACCTCGTCGTCCTCGCGGCGCCGGACGTCCTCGAGGCGCTGCGCGATCACGCCGAGCCGGTCGCGGTGGTGAGCCAAGGGAAGCTGGTCGACCAGGCGAAAATGCGCCAGCTGTCGCGTCATGAAGCCCGCCCCGTTTAGGTACGTCGCCGCCGAGTCGCTCGCGAGCGCCCTCGCGCTCAAGGCGGAGCACGGCGACGACGCACGCTTCCTCGCCGGCGGTCAGAGCCTGATCCCGGCGATGAACTTCCGCCTCGCCCAACCGGCGGTCGTGGTGGACCTCAATCCGCTGAGCGAGCTCGACTTCGTGCGCGCCGCGGGCGCGGGCGGCCTGCGCATCGGCGCGCTGACCCGCAACCGGACGCTCGAGCGCGACGCCCTCGTCGCCGCGCGGCAGCCGCTCGTCCGCGAGGCGGTGCCCCACGTCGCCCACCCGCAGATCCGCAATCGCGGCACGCTCGGCGGCAACCTGGCGCACGCGGATCCGGCGTCCGAGCTGCCGGCGCTCATGCTCGCCCTCGATGCGCGGCTGCGCGCCCAGTCGGTGCGCGGCGAGCGCTGGATCGAGGCCCGCGAGTTCTTCCGCAGCGTGTTCACCACCGCGCTCCGCGCCGACGAGCTGCTCGCCGAGGTGGAGCTTCCCGGGCTGCCGCCGCGCACCGGCACGTGCTTCATGGAGGTGGCCCGGCGGCGCGGTGACTACGCCATGATGGGTGTGGCCACGGTGGTCACGCTCGGCGAGGACGGTCGGTGCACGCGCGCGCGCCTCGCGTACTGCAACGCCGGCGAGACGCCGGTGAGCGCTGCGGCCGCGGCGCAAGGGCTGGTCGGGAGTCCGATCGGCGAGACCCAGATCCGTGACGCCGCCGCCGCCGCGCAGCGCGAGCTCGCTCCGCTCGGCAATGTCCACGCAAGCAAGGCGTTCCAGCGGCACCTGGCGGGCGTGTTGACCAGGCGGGCGCTGCAAACGGCGGTCGACAGGGCGAGGGCCGGATGACGGCGGAGCTGCACGCAGTCACGACGACGGTCAACGGCACGCAATACTCCCACCGGGTCGAGTCGCGCCTGCTGCTGAGCGACTTCATCCGCCACGAACTGGGGCTCACCGGCACCCGCGTCGGTTGCGAGCACGGCGTGTGCGGGGCGTGCACCATCCTGTACGACGGCCAGCCGGCGCGGTCGTGCCTGATGTTCGCCGCGCAGGCGAACGGCCACGAGATCACCACGGTCGAGGGCCTCGCGCCCGAGCGTGGCCGGCTGGATCCGCTGCAAGAGGCATTCCGTGCCGCGCACGCGCTCCAGTGCGGCTACTGCACCGCGGGCATTCTCCTGACGATGAAGGCGTTCCTCGCGGAGCATCCGTCGCCGAGCGAGGGCGAAGTCCGCGAGGCGCTGTCCGGCAACCTCTGCCGCTGCACCGGCTACCAGCACATCGTCGACGCCGTGCTGCTGGAGGCGGCGCGGCTGCGCGGGGAGTCCGCCGCGTGACGACCCGCTACTTCGGCGCGCGCGTCCAGCGCAACGAGGACGAACGGCTGCTCACCGGCCGGGCGCTGTTCGTCGACGACGTCGAGCTGCCGGGCATGCTGCACGCGGCGTTCCTCCGCAGCCCGCACGCGCACGCGCGCATCGGCGCGATCGACGCGTCGGCGGCACTCCGGCGCGACGGCGTCGTCGCCGTCTACACCGCCGCGGACCTCGGCGACTACTGGCGGCCGGGGCCGCTCCTCGTGCCGCCGCCGCCGATCGCGGACGCGATATTCAACGAGCGCACCCAGGTGCCGCTCGCGAAGGGCAAGGTGCGGCACGCCGGCGAGCCGGTCGCGCTCGTCATCGCGACGAGCCGCTACGTCGCCGAGGACGCGCTCGCCGAGATCGCCGTGGACTACGAGCCGCTCCCCGCCGTCGTGGACCTCGAGCGCGCGCTCGCGCCGGGGTCGCCCTGCGTGCACGACGACCTGGGCACCAACGTCGCGGCGCGGGTCCGCCAGGCGCGCGGCAACTACGCCGAGGCGGCGCGGCGCGCCGACCTGGTCATCAAGCGCCGCTTCCTCTACGACCGCGGCACCTCCTCGCCGATCGAGACGCGCGGCGTCGTGGCGCACTGGGACGGCAAGGCCGACAAGCTGACCGTGTGGGACACCACGCAGGCGCCGGTTGTGATCCGCGACGGGCTCGCGGCGATGCTGGGGCTGAGCGAGCGGCAGGTGCGCGTCGTCGCGCCGTTCATCGGCGGCGGCTTCGGCCCGAAGATCATGATGTTCTACCCCGAGGAGGTGCTGGTCCCGTGGGCCGCGATCCGGCTCGATCGCCCGGTGAAGTGGATCGAGGACCGGACCGAGCACTTCCTCGCGACCACGCACGAGCGCGGGCAGGTTCACGACGCCGAGATGGCGCTCACGAAGGACGGCCGGATCCTCGGCATCCGGGACGTGTTCCTGCACGACACCGGCGCCTACGATCCGTACGGGCTCACCGTGCCGATCAACAGCCAGTGCACGCTGCTCGGCGTCTACGTCGTGCCGCACTACGACAGCACGTTCACCGCCGTGTTCACGAACAAGCCGATCGTCACGCCCTACCGCGGCGCCGGGCGCCAGCACGGCGTGTTCGTGATGGAGCGCCTGCTCGACATCGCCGCGCGCGAGCTCGGGCTCGACGTGAACGAGATCCGCCGGCGCAACTTCATCCCGCCGGAGGCGTTCCCCTACGACAACGAGATCATCTACCAGGACTTCGCGCCGCTCGTGTACGACAGCGGCAACTACGCACCAATCCTCGCGAAGGCGCTGGAGCTGGTCGGCTACGAGCGGTTCGTGCGCGAGGAGCAGCCGCGGCTGCGCGCGCAAGGGCGCTGCGTGGGCATCGGCGTGGTGTGCTACGTGGAGGGCACCGGGATCGGCCCCTACGAGGGGGCGAAGGTCCAGGTGCAGGCGAGCGGCAAGGTCAGCGTGGTGACGGGCATCGGCACCCAGGGGCAGGGACATTACACCGCGTTCGCGCAGATCGTCGCCGACCAGGTCGGCGTGGACGTCCGCGACGTGGAGGTGGTCACCGGCGACACGGACCAGTTCTACTGGGGGGCGGGGACCTTCGCGAGCCGCGGCGCGGTGGTCGCCGGGAACGCGGTCAACGATGCGGCGAAGCTCGTGCGGCAGAAGATCCTGCGCACCGCGGCCGGGCACTTCGAGTGCGCCGAGGAGGACCTGGTGATCGGCAACGGCGCGGTCGCGGTGGCCGGCGTCCCGGGCCGGGCGGTGAAGCTCGGCGCGCTCGCGGCCGAAGCCAATCCGACGCGCGGCGCGGTGGCGCCCGGCACCGAGCCGGGGCTGGAGGCGACGAGCTACTTCGGCCCGCCGCGCGGCGCCACGGCGAGCGGCGCGCACGCGATGATCGTCGAAGTCGATCCGGAAGCGTTCACGATCGCGATCAGCAAGTACGTGGTCGTCCACGACTGTGGCACGGTCGTGAACCCGCTGCTCCTGGACGGCCAGATCCACGGCGGCGTCGCCCAGGGCATCGGCAACGCCTTCTACGAGCAGCTCGTGTTCGACGCCGACGGCCAGCTGCTGAACGCGTCGCTCGCCGACTACCTGCTGCCGACCGCCCTCGACGTGCCGCGCATGGATTTGGCGCACACTGTGACCCCGTCGCCGCTCAACCCGCTCGGCATCAAGGGCGCGGGCGAGGCCGGCGCGATCCCCGCCGGGCCGCTGCTCGCCCAGGCGCTCGAGAACGCACTCGACCTGCCGGCGAACGGCATCGAGCTGCTCGAGATCCCGCTCAGCCCCAACCGGCTGTGGGAGCTCGTGAAAGGAGGTGACGCCCCGGGCTGACGACCGCGCGTTGCGCTCAAGAACACGAATCCATCACTCGCAGAGGGAGAAATCATGGCTACCAGCGTTCACGGGTATCTGCCGAACGACCGTCCGGAACTCGGCCGGCTCATCCTGTTCGGGCTGCAGCACGCGCTCACCATGTTTCCGGCGACGGTGTTCGTCGCGCTGCTGTGCGGCTTCCACGTCAGCACGGTGCTGCTCGGCGCCGGCGTTTCGACCATCGTCGCGCTCGTCCTATCGCGGCGGACGATCGGGACGTTCATCCCGCTCTTCTACGGGTCGAGCTTCAGCTACATCGCGGCGTACCTCGGCATCGCGCAGGCGATGGGGCACAAGGTGCAGTTCGGAGTGCCCGCGCCCGACGCGGTGATCTCGGTCCTGCAGACCGGCATCATCGCCACCGGGATCCTCAACATCATCATCGGGTTCGTGATCAGGGCGGTCGGCAAGCCGGCGGTCGACCGGGTGCTGCCGCCGGTCATCACCGGCTCGGTCGCGTGCGTGATCGGCATCGGGCTCGCCAAGGCGGCGCTCGACATGTCGCTCGTGGTCGTCCCCGGCTACTGGGGCATCGCGCTACTCACGCTGCTCGCCACGGTCGCGTTCTCGTACCTGCTCCAGGGCCGGGGGCTGATCGGCATGCTGCCGATCCTGCTCGGCGCGATCTTCGGCTACCTGCTGACGGTCGTCGTCGCGCCGGAGCAGATCAGCCTCCAGCGCGTGGCCGAGACGCCGTTCTTCGTCGCGCCGCACCTCACCTGGCCGGCGCTGAGCGGCCCGATGGTCGCGACCGCGATCTTCAGCATCGCCATCATGGCGATCGCGACGATCCCGGAATCGACCGCGCACCTCTACCAGATCAGCCTGTATGCCGACCGCCTGGCGGACGAGCAGCGGCGCGAGAAGCCCCGCCTCGACCGCTACGTCGGCTACAACCTGATCTTCGACGGCGTCGGCGACTTCATCCACGGGCTGTTCGGCGCGACCGCCGGCACGAACTACGGCGAGAACAACTCGCTGATGGCGATCACCCGGAACTACTCCGGCCCGGCGCTGCTGACGGCCGGCATCATCTGCATCCTGCTCGCGTTCATCGGCAAGCTGTCGGCGCTGGCCGCGACGATCCCGGTGTTCGTGAGCGGCGGGCTCGCGCTGTATCTCTTCGGCGTGATCGGCATGCAGGGCATCGCGCTCATGCAGGAGCACAAGGTCAACCTGTTCGACCCGCTCCAGCTCGCGCTCGGCGCGGTGATCCTCGTGGTGGGGATCGGCGGCAACATCGGCTATGAAGGCGGCTTCCTGCCGATCAAGGCCCCGGGGTTCCCGCAGGGCCTCCCCGCGATCGCCACCGCCGCCGTCCTCGGCATCGTGATGAACCTCGTGTTCACCTGGATCAAGCCGCAGCCCGCGGCCGCCGCGGCGCGGTAGCGGCCCCGCGCGGAGGGCGGTTCACGCGTCCCACGGCCCGGCCTGCAGGCCGGGCCGTGACGCGCCGTGCGTTTGCTGCCAAACTCCCCGCCACAAGACCGACTCGGCTAATCCACAGGAGGGCACCATGGTGCGTTCGTTGCTGCTCGCCGCCGCGCTCGCCGCGGCGGCTCCGCTCGTGCAGGCGCAAGGCTCGATCAAGATCGCGATCCTCGGGCCGATGGCCTTCGTGCAGGGCGAGAACCACTGGGCCGGCGCCGAGATGGCGCGCGACGAGATCAACAAGGGCGGCGGCATCCAGGTCGGCAGCCGGAAGCTGCCGGTCGAACTGGTGCGAATCGACACCAACGAGATCCAGTCGGTGCCCGACGCGACCAACGCCATGGAACGCGCGATCACGCGCGACAAGGCCGACTTCCTGATCGGCGGGTTCCGCTCCGAGGCGGTGCTCGCGATGCAGGAGATCGCGATGGATAACAAGAAGGTCTTCCTCGGCGCCGGCGCCGCGCATTCGAAGCTCGGCGTGAACGTGGAGCAAAACTACGACCGCTACAAGTACTGGTTCCGGGTTACGCCCGGTAAAGGACGTCGACCTGGTGCGCCAGAGCTTCGCCGCGCTCGGCGAGGTCGCCGCGCAGATCCGCAAGCAGCTCGGCAAGGAGACCCCGAAGGTCGCGATCCTCGCCGAGAAGGCGGTCTGGGTCGAGGGCATCGTCGCCGCCGCGCAGAAGAACCTGCCGGCGATGAAGATGGAGGTGATCGGGCTGTGGCAACCCTCCGCCGTGGCGACCGACGTCACCGCCGAACTCGCCGCGATCGACCGCTCGGGCGCCGACATCGTGTTTACCCTGCTCTCTGGCCCGGTCGGCATCGTGGTCGGCCGCCAGATGGGCGAGCGCAGCATGAAGGCGATCGCCTTCGGCATCAACGTCGAGGCGCAGAAGGACGCGTTCTGGCAGGCCACCGCCAGCAAGGGCAACTACGTCTCGACGCTCGAGACGATCGCGGAGGTGGAGATCACGCCGAAGACCGTGCCGTTCGTGAAGGCATTCCGGGAGCGGTTCAAGAAGTCGCCGACCTACAACGCCGGCACCTACGACGCGATCATGCTGCTGAAGGAGGCGATCGAGAAGGCGGGCACGACCGATGCCGACAAGCTTGTCCCGGCCCTCGAGCAGACGGTCTTCACCGGAATCACGGGAGTCGTCGAGTTCGACAAGCGGCACGACCCGGTCTGGGGTCCCGGCAAGGTCACCGGGCTCGCGGTGCAGTGGCAGGACGGCGAGAAGGTGACGTTCTGGCCGCCGCAGGTGAAGGGCGCGCGGCCGTTCAAGATGCCGGCGGCGAAGTAGGCCACCGCTCCCCTCCTCCTCCCGACGGGGAGACGGGGCGGGCGCATGCTCCAGGACATCCTCGTCACGGGGCTGGTCAACGGCGGCGTGTACGCGCTGCTCGCGATCGGCTTCTCGCTCGTCTTCGGCGTCGCGCGCATCGTTAACATCGCGCACACCGCGTTCTATATGCTCGCCGCCTACTGCTTCTACACGCTGCTCGTCACCGCGAAGCTGAACGTGCTCCTCGCCGCGCTGATCGCCGTCGCTGCGGTCACGGCGCTCGCCGCGCTCTGCTACCGGCTCGTGATCGAGCCGGTGCGCAGCCACGAGTCCGCGGTGCTGATCGCCACGATCGCGCTCGGGCTCATCTTCCAGGAGCTGATGCTGGTCGCGTTCGGCGGCAATTTCCTCGGCATCCCGTCGGCGATCGACGGCGTGGTCTCGGTTCTCGGCGTGAGGATTCCCTACCAGCGGCTCCTGATCCTCGTCGTGGCGGCGGCGGCCCTGGCTGCGACCTGGTTCGTGCTCTACCGCACGCGGCTCGGGCTCGCGGTCCGCGCCACGGCCAACGACCTCGAGGTGGCGAGCCTGATGGGCATGAACGTGAACCGCGTGGCGATGGTCGCCGTCGCGCTCTCGGTCGCGCTGGCCGCGGTTGCCGGGGTGGTCGTGGCGCCGGTCTTCGTGGTCGATCCGCTGATGTGGCTCGCGCCGCTCGTTACCATGCTCGCGATCGTCGTGCTCGGCGGGCTGGGCAGCCTCAAGGGCAGCCTGATCGGCGCGCTCATCATCGGCTACGTCGAGGCGATCACCGTCTTCGCGCTGCCGCAGGGGGCGTTCCTCAAGGGCGCAGTGGCGCTTTCGATCATGGTGGTGGTGCTTCTCGTGCGGCCCGAGGGGCTGTTCGGCGTGGCCTTCGAGGAGGAGCGGTGAGCCCGGAGCCCGCCGAGTATCGATCGCATGATCAGCGACGCACGAGCCGAGGCGCGGCGTAAGCCGGAGTGACCGCGCCGCGTCTTGTGTTTTCCCGTACGTTGGGCGACCATTTCGGCGGTCGCGATCCTCCGGTCAAGCGTCGGGCTGGCCGGGAGGTGAACGGCACGTGCATTCTGGGGGAGGCATCGATGGGCCAAGCACGCGGTTCCCTTCGGCTGATCTTGTCGCTCGTTGCGCTTTTGCCCGTCTCCGGTGCGGCCCTTTCGCAAACGAGCCTGACGGCCGTCCAGGCCTATCGGGAGTTCATCGCACCAAGCCAGGTGAGCAGCCAGGCGATCGTGGGTTTGGCCGTAATCCCCTCGGCGGCGGAGCAGAAGCAGGATCTCCTGCACGTCTACTTCAAAGAGGCGCACGACGGCTCGGTCAAACTCGAGCTCACGACGGCCGACGGAGTCCTTCGCGGCGAGGGTGAGTTTCGCGGCAAGGTCGCGGCGAACACCTGGGCCCCGCTGTCGATCTCGACGAGCCGCGACGCCCAAGCGCGCTCGGAACGCGAGCGGAGTGGACCAGAGACGCTTGCCGTCTCCGTGCGGCTCGCGCCTTCCGGCAAGATCCTCCCTGTTTACTGGGGGGGCCACCCGCCACCGCGCGAGTCCGCCCTCCTGCGCCTCTACGCGAACAGCCGGCGTGCAGACCTGTTCGTGCGGCTAGGACCGGACGGCCCTGTGGTGCGATGCCAGCCGATCAGCGGCATGACGCCGGTCAAGTTCGACAAGATCTGCGATCTTCCAACCGCGAAGCTCGCCGGGAAGGTAACCGTGATGCGGCGCGATGGATTCGAAACCGAGTCGTTTGAGCTCGTCATCCCTTGGTAACGACCTGCGATGTGCCCGCTCGAGGCGTGATGACATCCGGCCAAGGAAGGGACAGCGAGAATGCCGGCAGACAGCAAGGCTCCCCTGAGCTGGATCTATTTGCTCCTGTTGATCGTCTTGAGTCTGGCGATTGCGGCCGCCACCTACGCGATTTACGGACCGTCGGAGACGACGATCTTCTCGATCGTTGCCAAGACTCGCGTGCTCCTACTACGGCCGATCTGCGGCGGCAAGATCCTGTGGGATCTGCCTCCGGGCGCCGTTTACGGCGCCAGCGTCGGCGAGCGTAGTCCGCTCAAGCCGACTGCTACTGGAAAGAAGCAGGTCTCGTTCGGGTTCGGCGATGACGCCGTCGCGCGGGTCGTGCTGGCGGAGGACGATCGCCTGGCGATCGCCGTGCGCCCTCTAGTGCCCGACAATGGATCGAATTCGATCGCTGCATTAGTCGATGGCGCTCCGGTGAAGGCGGACCCAGAGGGTTTCGACTACTTTCACTCGAGACCGCGAGCAACGGACGGAAAGAGCGGCGCGAGCCAAGTGGAACGGCTGCCGGTCACGTTGCGTCTCCATGGCCGAGTCGTGATCGGTGACGCCCTGCCGGAAGGTGCGGGTTCGCGCAGCTCGGGGATCCCGATTCTGGGTCGCGGTCACCTGAACGGGTTTGACCGCGCCGTCGGGACCGGCGAGCGGCTGACGCTGATCAGCGAAGTGATCGATCCCGGCGCGGTGGTGGATACGCATCCGCACCTGAATGCCGTCGGCGCCGACGGCCAGAGGCTGATCGATATCCGCGCCGGAAGGGCCGAGTGCGCCTCACCCGGAGGAAGCTCCGACTGGCCCGCCGCCGGATTCGTGAGAGGCGACGAGGATGGCGATCTCGAGGTCGTGGTCTATCGCCGCGGGAGGTCCGTCGCCATCGCCCCGCTCGGCGGACCCAGCATGGAGATCGGCGTGACGTGGTGGAGTCGGTTCATCGCATCCCCGGTAGTCCAAACCGCCGTGGCAACGTTCGCGGCGCTCGTGGGGATACTCAATGTATTGGCGCTGGACCGGAAAAGGCTGCCCCGCTGGCTAGAAAGGTTGCTCAACCGTACTAAGCATTGATTTCTGAAACGAGGCATGCCTCGTTGGCCACCCAATCCACGTCCTCAGGAAGCTAATGACATGTTCTGGTCCAGGTGCACGTCGAGCACGTTCGCAATGCCCGCACTCCTGCTCATGGCCGGCGTGGGTCTGCTCCCGCTCGCGGCCTTCGCGGAACCGATGGACCTGGCGCAGGCCGATCAGTCGGGAAGTGGCTTCGGCTTCCGGCGGGGCGAAACCTGCTCGGTCATCACGGCGCGCCACGTGGTCGCGCGTGACGGGGTTGCAGTAAGCGTCGCCGACCGGAGCGGCGCTCGCGTGACGGCGCAGCGGTCGTACGACAACGATGCCTACGACCTGGCACTGGTGACGCTTCCGTCCGACTCGACGCTGGCATGCACGACTCGCTGGCCCGACAGCGGATGGCTGCGCGATAGCAAGTTCGACATGCGTAGCGTCTTCGAGGCGGTTCGGCACTACGCCAACGGTCGCGAGGTCATCATTCGGCTGACTTACGCGGGGAGTACCCCGAACACACTGACGCTGGCTCCGGCGGACAAGATGAATGTGCGCGCGTCCGACAGCGGATCGCTCGTTCTCTTCGAGGGTAAGCCCGCGGGAATCATTCAAAGGGTGGATCCTGCGACCGACCGAATCGAAGTGCTGCGGTTCGATGTGATTGATCAGCTTCTCGGCAGTCGATTTCGGGTCGTCGATGCGAAGCGAAAGGTCGTTCTCGACGGCGTGTACCGCGGCAATCATCCGATGCCGAACTGGTCGGTGTATCTGCGCTCGTGGCTCGAAGAAGGTGGGCACGCGTCGGTGGTCGATGCGAAGGACAAAGAGGCGAACTGTCGCATCCGCGGCGACGTTCTTGCCTGGCAACCCGCCCAGGCGCCCAACCCCGAGTACCAGGCGCTCCAGGATCAGCTCAAGAGCTGCGGCCTGATCAAGCCGTTGGCCAAGATGCTCTGCGACAATGTCCGCGAACGACTGAGCAAAACCCCACCCGTCGTGTCGGGCTACAAGATCTCCGTCGATGTCGCCGTCACGTCGCGTAACGGTCAGCGACGCACGAAGCTGAGCGACTCGAGCTACTTGACCCCCAGGGGCGCGACCGACCCAGCGCTCGCGGAGCGGCAAGCCGTGCAAGCCGCGTTCAAGGATCCAATGACCACCATGTTCCGCGAGGGAGCCTGCGATTGAGTTTCCAACGCCGCCGGTCGAGACAGGGGTCGCGCTCGCGCGATCGACCTTGACCGATCACGGCTGCAGCACATCTCGAGCCGCGCCCGAGGCGTGAACGGGCGAGATCACGCTTCGATCCCGGCGGGTTGACCGGTCGTCTTCGCATCAACCCCACGGACCGACTTCTGCGATGGGTCCCCGGGCGGGTTGCCCATGCTATATAGTCGAGCTGCGAGCGTTGGTCCGCGAAGCTCTGGGAGGAGGCGGCAAACGATGCCGGCCTTGGAAGAGTTCCATCGCGTCCGTCGAACCGCAACGATCGATTCGCTGCGTGCACGGGCCCAGCGGTTCGCGCGCCGCTACAGGCCGGAACGGCCCACGCTCGTGCTGGTGCCCGGCTCGACCGGATCCCAGCTGACTCGCAGCGTCCTACCATATCAGGCGTTCGATGGTACGCACCGACCGGAGTTCCACCGCGTCTGGCTCGATCTCGGCGTCTTCAGAAGCGACATTCATCACCTCGAGATCGCCGATGACGGGAGAGACGCCGGCGATCATCTCATCATTGCTGACGGTCCGCTCGAGTTCTTCTTCTCGCCATACGACGAGATGGCAGATTTTCTTAATGAAAATTTCAATTTCGCGGTGTTTGGCTATGACTGGCGTCGGCCGGTGGACGAAGCGGCCGAATTCCTCGAGCTGTTCCTCGAGCTTCTGGGCGCCGAAGTCACCGAGGAACACGGTGCCGGCAGCGATCCTCGACCACGGTTGACGATCGCATGCCACAGCTTGGGCGGGCTGGTTGCCCTCTGTCTCCTAGAGCGCCTTCACGAACGGCTGCGAGCGCAACCGGAGGCCATAGCCAACTGGTTCTACCGCATCGTCACCGTCGGCACGCCATTCTACGGGACCGCGTCCGCCCTGCACTGCTACTACGCGGGGATGCCGTATTTCAACGAATGGTACGGCGCAGACGTCGTGACCCGCGTGATCGGCAGCTTTCCGGGCGGGCCGGTAGTGCATTTCCTCGACTCCGCTTCCTACAGGGACTATCTCGCGGCGTTCGCCGAACGTGGGGAGCTACCGGAACTCGGCCGCTACCCGTCGCTGGAGGTGATGGACGCGGAGCCCTGCGAATGTGATCTGTATGAGGCGCGGGCCCTGGCCCGCTATCCGCCTTGGAAACGAAAGGCGCATCTCGAGGGCGCGCTCGCGCTCCGCCGCCGGTTCCATCGGCGGCTGCCCGACGAATTCCGCTCGCGGCTGTTCCACATTCGGGTATCGGGTTATGCAACGTGCTGCGAAATCCAATGGCGGGCGGGCGATTGCTTCGGCGATCGCCATGACGTGCCGATGCCTTACGCGGTCACCCGGGTGGGCATGGGCGACGGCGTCGTGCCGTATTGGTCCGCGCGTTACTGCTACACCCCGAGGACTCAGGTCTGGGATATCGACGCGCAGACGGATCACACCTTTCTCATGGAAGACCGCGCGGTGCTTGCGGCGATCGAGTGGATCGCGACGCAGGGCACCGTGCGCCCCGACGCTGCAAGGGGAATGGGCCGGGGCCATGAGCCGCAGAAGGTCGGACGTGCACGACTGCAAGGCGTCTTGAGCGCGGTGGGCCAGGGAACGATCGGCGAGGGTGATCCGATCCTCAAGAACCGCAGCCTATGGCGGCGGTTCTTCAGCGACATCATCCTCGGGTGAGGGCAAAGGAGCGTTCGACAGCGCGTACGTGCGCCGGCGCCGGATAGCGCCGCCGTATTCCCCCTGCGCTGCACCAATGCTTGACCCCGACGAGGTCGAGCAAGAGAGCGTGCGGGGTTCGCACCTGCGACCAACGGAATATGAGGAATTCACTCGTCTACGCCGTGCGCCGGGCATGGGTCAACCTGATGAACGAGGTGCTCGTCCTGCCGTCGCGCGCGCTCGTGCCGGCGTGGGTTCTGGCGGTGCTGCTGCTGCCGCTCGTCTGGCCGGACCCCTACGTCCTGCGCATCCTGACGCTGACCTGCCTGTTCGCGATCTTCGCCGCGAGCTGGGATCTCCTCGCCGGCTACGCCGGCCAGGTGAGCTTCGGCCATGCGCTGTTCTTCGGCGCCGGCGCCTACACCTCGGCGCTGGCCTCGCTTAAGCTCGGGTGGTCGCCATGGCTCACCGTGTGGCTGGGCGCGGCGTTCGCCGCGGTGCTCGGCCTGGTCGTCGGATTCCTGTGCCTGCGGCTGCGCGGCGCGTATCTCTCGCTCGCGACGCTCGCGTTCCCGCTGATCGCCACCGGGCTGCTGTTCGCCTTCCCGGGGTTCAGCGGCGGCGAGCTCGGCATCTCCGGGCTGCGCCCGGTCGCGCCGACGCGCATCGGCAACTACTATGTCGCGGCGATCGCGATGCTGGCCGCGGTATTCGGCCTGTGGCAGCTCGCCGACTCGAAGTTCGGGCTGGTGCTGCACGCGATCCGCGACGACGAGGTGGCGGCGCGGGCCTCCGGAATCAACACGCCACGGTACAAGCTCGTCGTGTTCGCCGTCGCGGCGGCGGTCGCCGGCCTGGCGGGCGCGCTGTTCGCCCACTACATCCGCGTCGCCGGCCCCTCGTCGCTGGAGGTGGCGCTCTCGTTCCAGGTCGTGATCTGGGGCGTATTCGGTGGGGTCGCGACCATCTACGGACCGGTGGCCGCGGTGTTCATCCTCTACCCGCTCACCGAGTGGCTCGGCAGCTTCAAGGCCGTCGGCGAGCTGCGGCTGCTCGCGTTCGCGGTGATCGTGCTCGCGGTGCTGCTGTTCATGCCGCGCGGGATCACGCCCTGGGTACGCGACCGGATCGAGACCAAGTGCCCGCGCTGCAAGCAACGCAATGGTGCGTGGCGGGCGCAATGCCGGCTGTGCGGCGCGCCGCTGCGGGAGGTCCTCGCGTCGCGGGCGGCCTGACGCGGGGACGCGCCTGTGACATTGCTGTAACGATCCCGGACGCGAGTCGATTGGGCCACCGCAACGGGCGCGCCGGGATTATGATGCGCGCGTAGCGGCCCGGAAGTGGAGTTGCATCACCATGGCACAACCCGACAACCCGATCCTGACGGCGGACAAGGGTCCCGCCGAGGACCTCAGCGCCTTCGCCGTGTTCGACCCCGACGCCGGCCAGGCCCTGATCAGGAAGCGTCTGAACCTGCAGGCCGAGCCGGACGCGAAGACCATCGAGTTTCCGCCGCTCATGGGCGACGTTACGCTCACCAAGGCGGTCGCCGACCGGTGGCAGGCGCTGCGCGAGGCCGAGCGGCAGCGGGAGCGGCCCGACCCGTGGCCGATCATCGAGCGCAACTTCCCGCGCATCGCGGCGACGATCCGGGACCAGTGGGGCAAGCGCTGGCTCGACGACTATCTGGGCAAGCTCGTGATCGACGACCGCGGCGACCGCCAGGGATTCCAGCTGGACACGCTCTCGGCGATCATGGAGATCGCCCGCCTGCACTCCGACCAGTTCGGGCTGGCGATGCCGATCCGCCCCTGGGAGGCGAACGTCAGCGAGACCAAGTGGTGGTACAAGCGGTAGCGCCACCGGCGGCACCCACGCCGCGTCGCTCGGCCTAGAGTCCCAGGTACCCTGCCCGCAACGTCGCGTCGGCCCGCAGCTCGTCGGCGGTGCCGCTCGCGATGATCCGTCCCTGCGAGAGCACGTAGTTGCGTCCGGCCATCCGGAACACCTGGCCGATCTCCTGCTCGACGAGCAGGACCGGCACCCCACCCGCGTGCACGCTCGCGATCGCCGCGAACAGCTCCTCGCGGATCTTCGGCGCCAGCCCGAGCGAGGGCTCGTCGACGCAGAGGAGCTTCGCCTCGAACATCAGCGCGCGCGCGATCGCCAGCATCTGCTGCTCGCCGCCGGAGAGCGTGCCGGCGATCTGCCCGCGGCGCGCGGCGAGCCGCGGAAACGACGCGTAGCAGCGCTCCAGGCGCCGCCCGGTCTCGGCCGGGCCGCTCGACAGGTAGGCGCCCGCCAGGAGGTTCTCGAGGACGGTGAGCTCGCGGAACGGGCGCCGCCGCTCCGGACAGAGCACGAGACCGCGCCTGCGGATCTCGTGCGCCGGCAGCGCGTCGATGCGCTCGCCCGCGAACCGCACCTCCCCGTCGAGGACGATGTCGCCCTCGGTGCCGCGCTTCATCCGCGCCTCGAAGCGGACGAGCCCTGAGACCGCCCGCAGCAGCGTCGACTTTCCGGCGCCGTTCGGCCCGACCAGCCCGACGAGCTCGCCCGCGCCGACCGCGAGCGACACCGCGTTCAGGATCACCGCCCGGTCGTAGCGGACGGACAGGCCCTGCACCTCAAGCAGCGGCATCGTGCGCGCTCCCGAGATAGGCCTCGATCACCTTCGGATCCCGCACGACCTCCGCGGGCGGCCCGTCGGCGATCAGCTCGCCGTGGTCGATCACGATCACGCGGTCGACGATCGCCATCAGCTCCTTCAGCTTGTGCTCGATCATCAGCACTGCCGGCCCCTCGGAGTGCAGGCGCCCGAAGCGCCCGCCCTTGTGCAGGCGGCGGATCGACTTCGCGAGCAGCTCGGATTCCGCCGGGTTCAGGCCGCCGAGCGGCTCGTCGAGCAGCAGCAGCTCCGGCTCGGTGGCGATCGCGCGCGCGACCTCGAGGCGCTTCAGGTCCCCCTGCGAGAGCGCGGACGCGGGCTCGAGCGCCATGTCGGAGATGCCGACGAACTCGAGCGCGTCGAGCGCCTTCGCCTCGACCTTCTTGACCCACTCGCCGCGGCGGCGTGCGCGGGGCGCCACGAGCGGCACCATCACGTTCGCGATGATCGGCAGATGGCGGAAGGGCCGGGTGTTCTGGAACGTGCCGGCGATGCCGCGGTTGACCACGTCCCAGGGCCGCAGCGCGGTGATGTCCTCGCCGTTGAACACGATCCGACCGGAGTCCGGGGCGAGGATCTTGGTGACGAGCCGCAGCAGCGTGGTCTTGCCGGCGCCGTTCGGGCCGATCAGCCCGACGATCTGGTCGCGCGCGAGCTCGAAGCCGACGTCGTTCACCGCCGTCAGCCCGCCGAAGCGCTTGACGAGGTGCTCGGCCCGGAAGAACGGACCCGGCATGGGGCGCCCCCCTAGGACGGCGCGGGCGCGTGCTCGTCGCGCAGCTCGCGGCGCGAGACCTTGCCGACGTCGGTCTTCGGCAGCTCGCCGCGGAACTCGACGAGCTGCGGCACCCGGTACTCCGCCAGCCGCTCGCGGCAGAAGGAGCGGATGTCCTCCTCGGAGAGCTTGCCGCGCGCGTCGCCGTGCAGCACGACGATCGCCTTGACGAGCTGCCCCGCCGCGGGGTCGGGGACGCCGATCACGCCCGCCGCCTTGACCTGCGGGTGCGCGTAGAGCACGTCCTCGACGTCCTTGGCGAAGATCGAGTGGCCCTTGTGCTTGATCAGGTCCTTGGCGCGGTCGTAGAAGAGGAAATAGCCCTCGCCGTCCATGCGCACGATGTCGCCGGTGCGCAGCCAGCGGATGCCGCCGGCGTCGCTGAAGACCTTGGCGTTCTCGTCGGGCTTCTGCCAGTAGCCCTGCATCACGCTCGGCCCGGACAGCACCAGCTCCCCGGTCGCGCCCGGCGGCACGAACGACCCCGTCTCCGGGTCGAGCACCGCGGCGAGCACGCCGGGCAGCGGGCAGCCGAACGAGCCGGGCTTGGCGCGGTGGAACGGGTTCACGTGGCTCGCGGCGCAGGTCTCGGAGAGCCCGTAGCCTTCGATGATCTTCGACCGGGTCCGCTTCTCCCAGTCCCGCATCGTCGACTCATGCAGGGTGTCCGCGCCCGAGAGCACGAGCTTGAGCCGGCGCCAGTCCACCTTGTCGGTGTCCTTGTGGTCCTTCAGGTACTCGAAGAGCGTCGGCACGCCGTAGAACACGGTGACCCGGTAGCGCTCCATCGCCGCGAGCATCGCCTCGGTGTCCGGATTGGTGAACAGCACCAGCAGCTGCCCCCGGCACAGGCCGTGCAGCATGATCACCACCTGTCCGTAGATGTGGAAAAACGGCAGGAACGCGAGCGCCACCTCCTGGTCCGGCTCGAGCCGCCGGAACGCCGCGCTCACCATCGCCTCCGCGGCGATCAGGTTGTGGTGCGTGAGCATCACGCCCTTCGGGCGGCCGGTCGTGCCGCCCGTGTACGGCAGCACGGCGAGGTCGGCGCGCGGGTCGATCGCGACCCGCGGCGGCTGGGCCGGGTATTTCCCGAGCAGCTCCTTCAGCCAGTGGAGGTTCGGCGCGGCCGGCACGTCGGGCGCGCCGAGGTCGATGTCCGGAAGCAGGCGACGCAACGGCCCCTTGCCGAGGAACCGCTTCAGCCCCGGCAGGTATTCGCCCACGTTGGTGACGATCACAAGGTCGAGCGCGGCACCGCTCTTCGCCACCTTGTCGTAGAGGATGTCCTGGCAGACGATCGCGCGCGCGCCGCTGTCCTCGAGCTGAAAGCGGACCTCGTGGCTCGTGTACACCGGGCTGATCGGCGTCACCGTCGCCCCCGCCTTGAGCGCGGCGAAGTAGGCGATGATGAACTGCGGGCTGTTCAGGAGGTAGAGCGCCACCCGGTCGCCTTTCTTGACGCCCAGGTCGGCGAACGCGCAGGCGAGGCGGTCGGCGGCCTCGCGGAGCTCGCGATAGGTGATCTCCCGGCCGTAGAAGACGACCGCCGGCCGGTTCGGTGCGCGGTCGGTCGCCTCGTCGAACGCCTGCGGGACCGACTTCGATGGCGGGTCGACCGTCTCCGGCACCCCGGGCTCGTAGAATTTCAGCCAGGGCTTGGCGAGATACTGCGCTCCGGCGTCCATCGTCTCCTCCTCCTCCCCGCCGTTCACTCTACCGCTTGCGCGCAGTGAGCGTAAAGGCCCCTCGCGGCGTTCCTCGTGTCCGGACCGCTCGCGCCGGCGCTGCGCTATCCTTCGCGGCGGCAAGTCGAATACGGGATAGCGAAGATGCGCGTGGTCGTCACGGTGGAGCCCGAAGGCGCGGGCCGCGTCAACCTCGTCGACGGCGGCGAGAAACGCGGCGTCGACCGGCGTACCGACGCCGCGCCCCGCCATTGCTGATGCAGCGGGCGGCAGGCCGGCACGGATGCCGATGAGCCCCATCTCGGCGGTCTGGCCCGGCAAGCCTTATCCGCGCAGCGCGACGTGGGACGGCGAGGGCGTCAACTTCGCGCTCTTCTCCGAGCACGCCGAGAAGGTCGAGATCTGCTTCTTCGACCCGGCTGGACGGCGCGAGCTGCAGCGGGTCCAGATCAGGGAATGCACCGACCAGATCTGGCACTGCTACCTGCCCGAAGCCCGCCCCGGGATGCTCTACGGCTACCGGGTCTACGGCCCGTACCGGCCAGAGGAGGGCCACCGCTTCAACCCGAACAAGCTGCTCCTCGACCCCTACGCGCGGAACATCGTCGGCGCCTTGCGCTGGAGCGATGCGCTCTTCGGCTACACCGTCGGCGCCAAGCGCGAAGACCTCTCCTTCGACCGGCGCGACAGCGCGGGCGGCATGCCGAAGTGCAAGATCATCGACCCCGCGTTCACCTGGGGCGACGACCGGCGACCCGAGGTCCCGTGGAACGAGATGGTCGTCTACGAGCTGCACGTGCGCGGCTTCACTCTGCAGCATCCCGAGGTGCCGCCGCCGCTGCGCGGCACCTACGCCGGGCTGGCCACCGCTCCGGTGATCGACCATCTGAAGCGGCTCGGCATCACCACCGTCGAGCTGATGCCGGTTCACACCTTCGCCGACGACCGCCACCTCGTCAAGCGCGGGCTGCGCAACTACTGGGGGTACAACACGATCGGCTTCTTCGCCCCCGACACGCGCTACTCGGCCTCGGGCAAGGTGAACGAGTTCAAGACGATGGTGAAGACGCTGCACTCGGCCGGCATCGAGGTGGTCCTCGACGTGGTCTACAACCACACCGCGGAGGGCAGCGAGCTCGGACCGACGCTCGCATTCCGCGGGATCGACAACGCGTCCTACTACCGGCTCCGCGCCGACAACCGCCGCTACTACACCGACTACACCGGCACCGGGAATACCCTGGACATGCAGCACCCGCACGTGCTGCAGCTCATGATGGACTCGCTTCGCTACTGGGTGACCGAAATGCACGTCGACGGCTTCCGCTTCGACCTCGCGTCGGCGCTCGCGCGCGAGCTGCACGAGGTCGACCGTCTCGGCGCCTTCTTCGACATCATCCGCCAGGATCCGGTGGTGAACCGGGTGAAGCTGATCGCCGAGCCGTGGGACCTCGGCGAAGGCGGCTACCAGGTCGGGAACTTCCCTCCCGGCTGGGCGGAGTGGAACGACCGCTACCGCGACACGATGCGCGCGTACTGGAAGGGCGACGGCGGCCTGATCGGCGAGTTCGCGCTGCGTCTCACCGGCTCGAGCGATCTCTACAACCGCTCGAGCCGCCGTCCCTACGCGAGCATCAACTTCATCGCCGCGCACGACGGCTTCACCCTGCACGATCTCGTCTCCTACAACGACAAGCACAACGAGGCGAACGGCGAGGAGAACCGCGACGGCCACAACAACAACCTCGCGTGGAACTGCGGCGTCGAGGGTCCCACCGACGACCCGGGGATCCGCGCCCTACGCGACCGGCAGAGCCGCAACCTGCTCGCGACGCTCTTCCTCTCGCAGGGCGTGCCGATGCTCCTCGCCGGCGACGAGCTCGCCCGGACCCAGGGGGGCAACAACAACGCCTACTGCCAGGACAACGCGACGAGCTGGGTCGACTGGACGCCCGACGACCGGCGGGCGCGGCTCACCGAGTTCGTGCGACGGATGATCGCGCTCCGCCGCGCCCATCCCGTGTTCCGCCGGCGGGACTTCTTCCAGGGCCGCCCGATCCACGGCAGCGAGGTCAAGGACATCGCGTGGCTCAAGCCCGACGGCACCGAGATGACCGACCAGGAATGGGACCACGAGTTCGCGCGCTCGCTCGGCGTCTACCTCGCCGGCGAGGCGCTCGCCGAGGTCGACGCCCGCGGCCGCCCGGTCAACGATCAGAATTTGCTAGTGCTGTTCAACGCGCACCACGAAACGGTCGAGTTCCGGCTCCCCGCGCATGCCGGGCCGGGCCGCTGGTTCGCGCTGCTCGACACCGCGCACGAGCACGGTCTCGCGTCGAACGGGACGTTCGACGCCGGGGCGACCTACCCGCTCCAGGGCCGCTCGCTCGCGCTGCTGGTGCACTCGAGGAGCGCGTCCTAGCGCCGCGGCGGCCGGTCGCGCACCCGGTGCGCCTATTGCGATGAGAAGACGGCATTCAATGCGCTTTGGCGCCGAGCTTGCGCCGGACGGCGCGACGCGCTTTCGCCTCTGGGCGCCGGGCGCCGCCGAGGTCGATCTCGAGCTCTCCACGGGCGCCGCGCAGCCAATGGCCGTGCTCGGCGACGGCTGGCGCGAAGCGGTCGTGCGCGACGCACCGGCGGGGACGCGCTACGCGTTTCGTCTCGGAGACGGGCTCACCGTGCCCGACCCGGCGTCGCGGTTCAACCCGGACGACGTCCACGCGCCGAGCATGGTCGTGGACCCGCTCGGGTTCGCGTGGGACGACGCCGGCTGGGCGGGACGGCCCTGGCACGAGGCGGTGATCTACGAGCTCCACACCGGCACGTTCACTGCCGCGGGCACGTTCGCTGCAGTCAGTGAGCGGCTCGACTACCTGGCCGAGCTCGGCGTCACGGCGATCGAGCTCATGCCGGTCGCCGATTTCCCCGGCCGGCGGAACTGGGGGTACGACGGCGTGCTGCTCTTCGCGCCCGATGCCGCGTACGGCGCGCCCAACGACCTCAAGCGCCTGGTGCAGGCGGCGCACGCGCGCGGCCTGATGGTGCTGCTCGACGTCGTCTACAACCACTTCGGGCCCGAGGGCAACTACCTGCACCGCTACGCGCCGCAATTCTTCAACCCGCGGCACGCGACGCCCTGGGGCCCGGCGATCAACTTCGACGGTCCCGGTGCGCGGGTGGTACGGGACTTCTACGTGCACAACGCGCTGTACTGGCTGGAGGAGTACCACTTCGACGGCCTGCGGCTCGACGCGGTGCACGCGATCGCCGACGACTCGCAGCCGGACATCGTCACCGAGATCGGAGCCGCGGTCCGCGCGGGCCCGGGACGCGATCGCCACGTCCATCTCGTGGTCGAGAACGAGCGCAACCAGGCCCGCTACCTCGCCCGCGACGCCGCCCAGCGCCCGCTGACGGCGACCGCGCAGTGGAACGACGACATCCATCACGCGGCGCACGTCCTTCTCACCGGCGAGCGCGACGGCTACTACGCCGACTACGCCGACCGTCCGCTCTGGTATCTCGGTCGTTCGCTCGCCGAAGGCTTCGGCCAGCAGGGCGAGTCCTCGCGCTACCGGGGTGGCCGTCCGCGCGGCGAGCCGAGCACGCGGCTGCCCGCGACCGCCTTCGTCTCGTTTCTGCAGACGCACGACCAGGTCGGCAACCGGGCGCTCGGCGAGCGGATCGGCGCGCTCGCCGGGCCGCGGCCGCTCGCGGCCGCGCTCGCGTGCATCCTCCTCGCGCCGTCGGTCCCGATGCTGTTCATGGGCGAGGAGTTCGACGCCGCCGCGCCGTTCCTGTTCTTCTGCGACTTCGGCGCGGACCTCGCCGCCGCGGTGACCCGGGGCCGCCGCGAGGAGTTCCGGCGGTTCGAGCGCTTCCGCGCGCCGGCGGTGCAGAACGCGATCCCCGACCCGAACGATCCGGCGACGTTCGAGCGCTCGAAACTCCAGTGGCGGGAGACGGCGGCCCCGGGGCATCGCGAGCGGCTCGCGCTCTGCCGCCGGCTCCTCGCGCTCAGGCGCGAGCACGTCGTTCCGCGCCTCGCGACGATCGCCGCGCCGGGCGAGTTCGAGACCTCGCCCGTGCTCGCGGTGCGCTGGGCGCTCGGTGCCGGCGCGCGGCTGCATCTCGTCGCGAACCTGTCGGACGCGCCGGAGGCGCGCGTGACGCTCCCGCGCGGCACGGTGATCTTCGCGACCGATCCGCCGCGCACGAGCGTGCTGCCCGCCTGGTCGGTGGTCTGGAGCCTCGAGTCCGCCGATGGCTGAGCTCGCCCAACTCGCGCGGGCGCACGGCATCGCGCCCGAGTATCACGACATCTGGGGCAAGCTCCACCGCGCGAGCGACGAAACGTTGCGCGCGCTGCTCGAAGCGATGGGCGTCGCCGCGGCCGACGACGAGGCGGCCGCCGCGACGATGCGTTCCGACGCGGCGCGCCGCTGGCGCACGCCGCTCGCGCCGGCGGTCGTTACCGGCGCCGAGGAGCGGCCGTGGCGCGTGCGCGTCAACCTCCCCGCCGCGCTCGACGCTGCGCCGCTCCGCTGGCGCCTCGTCGTCGAGGACGGCACCGAGCATGGCGGGGCGTTCGCGCCGCACGCGCTCGCGGCTCTCGAGCGTACCGAGGTGGCCGGCGAGGCGTTCGTCGCGCGGGAGCTCGTGCTCGACGCCGACCTGCCCGCCGGCTATCACCGGCTCGAGCTCGCGCGCGGCGGCGAGGCGCTCGGCGCGACGCTCTTTGTCGTCGCGCCGCGCACCTGCTATCGCCCGGCGGCGCTCGACGGGAACGGCCGGGTGTGGGGTGCGGCGGTGCAGCTCTACGCGGTGCGCTCGGAGCGCAACTGGGGCATCGGCGACTTCACCGACCTGCGGACGATCGTCGAGCAGTGGGCCGCGCGCGGCGCCGGCGTCGTCGGCGTGAGCCCGCTGCACGCGCTGTTTCCCCACAACCCCGAGCACGCGAGCCCCTACAGCCCGTCGAGCCGGCTGTTCCTGAACGTGCTCTATCTCGACGTCGAGGCCCTCGAGGAGTTCCGCGAGTGCAACGAGACGCGGAGCATGGTCCGGACGGCCGCGTTCCAGACCAGGCTGAAGGCGCTGCGCGAAACCGAGCTCGTCGATTACGCCGGGGTCGCGGCCGCCAAGCTCGCGGTGCTCGAGCGGCTCTACGCGTTCTTCCGCACCCGCCATCTCGGCGGCGACACGGCGCGCGGGCGCACGTTCCGCGCGTTCCAGGCGCGGGACGGCGAGCCGTTGCGCCGCCACGCGCTGTTCGAGGCGCTGCAAGAGCGGTTCCACCGCGCCGACGCGGAGGTCTGGGGCTGGCCGGCGTGGTCGGAGCCGTACCGCGATCCGCTTGCGTCCGAGGTGGCGCGCTTCGCCGCCGCGAACGTCGAGCGAATCGAATTCTTCGAATACCTGCAGTGGCAGGCCGACCTGCAGCTCGAAAGCGTGGGCCGGCGCGCGTTCGAGCTCGGGCTCGGCATCGGCCTGTACGCCGACCTCGCGGTGTCGATCGACCGCGGCGGCGCCGAGGCGTGGGCGAACCAGGGTCTCTACGCCACCGCCGCGAGCGTGGGTGCGCCACCGGACGACTTCAATCAGCAGGGCCAGAACTGGGGCCTCCCGCCGCTCGTCCCCGAGCGGCTCGAGGCGACCGCGTACGCGCCGTTCATCGCGACGCTCCGCGCGAACATGCGGCACGCCGGGGCGCTCCGCATCGATCACGTCATGGGGCTGATGCGGCTCTTCTGGGTACCGCCGGGGATGGCGGCGACCAACGGCGCCTACGTGAGCTACCCGCTGCGCGACCTGCTTGGCATCCTGGCGCTCGAAAGCCAGCGCAACCAGTGCCTCGTCATCGGGGAGGATCTCGGCACGGTCCCGGATGAGGTGCGCCGCGCGCTCGCCGCCTGCGGGGTACTCTCCTATCGCGTGCTGCTGTTCGAGCGCACCCCCGGCGGGGAGTTCAAGCCGCCGGCCGCCTATCCGGCCGGCGCGCTGGTCGCGACCAGCACGCACGACCTGCCGACGCTCGCCGGCTGGTGGGAGGGCCGCGACATCCGGCTGCGCCACGAGCTCGGGCTCACGGCCGGCAACGGGGCGCACGACGCGGAGCTCGCCGGCCGCGCCGAGGATCAGTCCCGGCTGCTCCGCGCGCTCGAGCGCGAGCGGCTCCTCCCGCCGGGCACAAGCGCCGACCCGGCGTCGGTCCCCGAGCTGACGCCCCCGCTCCTTCGGTCGCTCCAGCTCTTCCTCGGCCGCAGCCCCGCGCAGGTGCTGGTCGTGCAGCTCGAAGACGTGCTCGGGGCGCGCGAGCAGGTAAACCTGCCCGCCACGACCGGGGAGCGCTACCCGAGCTGGCGGCGGAAGCTCGGGCTCGTGCTCGAGCGCTGGCCGGAGGACGAGCGCTTCGTCGCGCTCGCCGCTGCGCTCGCGCGGCTGCGGAGCCGCCCGCAATTGGTGCGGCCGCGCGCCGGCGACGCGTCGCAAGCGGTCATCCCGCGCGCGACCTACCGCATCCTGCTGCACCGCGACTTCAACTTCGAGGACGCGACCGCGATCGTGCCGTACCTCGCCGCGCTCGGGGTGAGCCACGTGTACTGCTCGCCGTACCTGCGCGCGCGCCCCGGCAGCCGCCACGGCTACGACATCATCGACCACAGCGCGCTCAACCCCGAGATCGGCAACCGCGACAACTTCGACCGCTTCGCGGGCGCGCTCGCCCGCCACGGCATGGGCCAGGTGCTCGACATGGTGCCCAACCACATGGGCGTGATGGGCGCCGACAACGCGTGGTGGATGGACGTGCTCGAGAACGGGCCGGCGTCACCGTACGCCGAGCACTTCGACATCGACTGGCAGCCGATCGACCCCGCGCTCGAGCGCGAGGTGCTGCTTCCGATCCTCGGCGATCATTACGGCAACGTCCTCGAGCGCGGCGAGCTCAAGCTAGCCTACGAGCCGCCGACCGGCAGCTTCGCCGTCTGGTACCACGAGCACCGCTTCCCGATCGACCCCCGCGAATACCCGCGGCTCGCCGAGCGCGCGCGGCGGCTGCTCGAACCGGGCGCGCTCTCGGCGCCGGCAACGGCGGAGTTGGAGAGCCTGGTCGCGGCGTTCGGTCGCCTGCCGCCGCGCGGCGACACGAGCCCGTCCGCGGTCGCCGAGCGGGGCCGCGACAAGGAAGTGCACAAGGCGCGGCTCGCGCGGCTCGTGCGCGAGCACCCCGCGCTCGCCGAGGCGCTCGACCGCGCGGTAACCGCCGTCAACGGCACGCCGGGCGAGCGGCAGAGCTTCGCCGCGCTCCACGAGCTGCTCGAGGCCCAGGCGTACCGCGTCGCGTACTGGCGCGTGGCCGCCGACGAGATCAACTACCGGCGCTTCTTCGACATCAACGAGCTTGCAGCGCTCCGCATGGAGAACGAGGCGGTGTTCGAGGCGACGCACCGGTTCGTGCTGGGACTTGCCGCCGCCGGGCTGATCGACGGGCTGCGCATCGATCACCCGGACGGCCTCTACGATCCGGCGCGCTACTTCCGCCGGCTCCAGGAGCGCTACGCGCAGCTCGCGGGCGTCGACCTCGCGGGGCTCGGCGATCGCCCGCGGCCGCTGTACGTCGCGCTCGAGAAGATCATCGCGCCGCACGAGCACCTGCCGGAGACCTGGCCGGTGCACGGCACGACCGGCTACCGGTTCGCAGCGGTCGTCAACGGCCTCTTCGTCGACACCGCGGCGCGCACCCGCGTCGACCGGACGTGGCGGGCGTTCGTCGGCGACGAGGCGCTCGACTTCGCGGAGAGCGCCTACCGCGGCAAGGCCGCGATCATGGCGAGCTCCCTCTCCGGCGAGCTCACGGTGCTGGCGAACCGCCTGCTGCGCATCGCGCGGGCCGATCGCCGCACCCGCGACTTCACTGCCAACACCCTGCGCGAAGCGCTTGCCGCCGTGGCCGCCTGCTTTCCGGTCTACCGCACCTACATCGCCGACGCGGTGACGGCGCAGGACCGACGCTACATCGACTGGGCGGTCGGGCAAGGCGAAGCGCCGCAGCCGGGTCGCCGACGCGAGCGTGTTCGAGTTCGTCAGGAATGCGCTGCTTGCGCGGGCGGCGGACGATGCGTCCGGGGCGGTCGCGGAGTACCGCGCGTTCGCGATGCGCTTCCAGCAGTTCACCGCGCCGGTGACGGCGAAGGGCGTCGAGGACACGAGCTTCTACGTCTTCAACCGCCTCGTGTCGCTGAACGACGTCGGCGGCGATCCTGACGCCTTCGGCATCACGGTCTCGGCGTTCCACGGCGCGAGCCTCGACCGTACGGCCAAGTGGCCGCACACGATGCTCGCCACCTCGACCCATGACAACAAGCGCTCCGAGGACGTCCGCGCGCGCATCGACGTGATCTCCGAGATGCCGGCGGTGTGGCGTCTCGCCGTGCGCCGCTGGAGCCGCATCAACCGCAGCAAGAAGCGCACGGTGGAGGGCGATCCGGCGCCGTCCCGCAACGACGAGTACCTGCTTTACCAGACGCTCATCGGCAGCTTCCCGGCCGGCGATCTCGACGCGAGCCGGGCTCGCCGCGTATCGCGAGCGGATCGAAGCCTACATGCTGAAAGCGGTGCGCGAGGCGAAGGTGCGCACGAGCTGGATCAACCCGAACGAGGAGTACGAGTCCGCCGTCACGGGCTTCGTGCGCGCCCTGCTCGGGCGGCTCGATGGCAACCTGTTCCTCGACGACTTCCGCGCGCAGGTGCCGACCTTCGCCTGGTTCGGGCTGCTCAACTCGGTCTCGCTCGCGCTCGTCAAGCTCACCTCGCCCGGCGTTCCCGACCTCTACCAGGGCAACGAGCTCGTCGACCTGAGCCTCGTCGACCCGGACAACCGGCGGCCGGTGGACTACGCGCTGCGGCGGCGGCTGCTCGGTGCGCTGAAGTCGCTCGTCGCGGCGCCGGACTCGGCGCGGTACGCGGGGCTGCACGCGCTCTTCGACCCTCCCTACGACGGCCGCGCGAAACTCTGGACGATCTGGCGCGCGCTCGAGCTGCGGCGCAGGCAGCCGGATCTCTTCGCGCACGGCGACTACCACCCCGTCGCGCTGACCGGCGCGAAGTCGGGGCATGCGCTCGCCTACGCGCGACGCCTCGACGGCGGCGCGCTCGTCGTCATCGCGGGTCGCCTCTTCGCCTCCCTCGGGCTCGCGCCGGGCGTGCTGCCCGCGGGCGCGGCCGCATGGGGCGACACGGTCGCCGACGTCGCATTCCTCCCGGCCGGCACGCGCCTCGAAAACGCGCTCACCGGCGAACTGCTCGCCGTCGACAATGGCAGTCTCCCGCTCGCCCGGGCGCTCGCGCGTTTCCCCGGCGCAGTTCTCTTCAGCGACGCGCCCGCCCGGACGCCGTCGTGATGCGCCGCGCCGGACTCCCCGCCCGGTGACGTCGACTCGCCGCAATCGCGACCCCCGACCGCGAGCTCGTCGACACTTGCCGCGCGCGCGCGGTCGATCTCCTCGAGCGCAACCTCTCCCCCTCGGGCATCCTGGCCGCGACGCCAGGCGCGCACGCCGACGCGCGCGGCTACACCGCGATCTTCGGCCGCGACGCCGCGGTGTGCGCGATCGGCATGGCGCTCTCGGGGGCGCCGGCGCTCGAGCGCGCGGCGGCGACCGGCCTCGCGACGCTCGCCGCCCACCAGGCCGCGAACGGACAGATCCCGAAATTCGTCGATCTGCGCCACGCCGAAGCCGACTTCTGGTACCTCGGCTGCATCGATGCCACGCTCTGGTGGCTGGTCGCGCTCGCCGTCCTCGATCGCATCCGGCCCGCCGGCCGGCTGCGGCGGCGGTTCGCCGCCAACGTCCGCCGGGCGATCGGCTGGCTCGCGTGCCAGGAGCACCAGCGCTTCTTCCTGCTGCAGCAGAACGAGGCCAGCGACTGGGCCGACATCATGCCGCGCTCGGGGTTCGTGCTGTACACGAACGCGCTCTGGGTTCTCGCCAAGCGGCTCTACCGCCTCCCGCGCGCGGACGAGACCCGGCGCAACGCGAACGAGCTGTTCCATCCGTTCTCGGCGGCGCTCGCCGAGTACCGCCGCGCGCGGCTGCTCGCCCATTACGCGCGGACGAAGGCGCGCCACCGCGACCTCTACCTCAGCTTCGTGAACTTTGCCTTCTTCGGCGACGAGGGGGACGTGTTCGGCAACGTGCTCGCCGTGCTGTGCGGGCTCGCCGACGACGCGGCCGGGCAGCCGCACGCTGCGCGCGCTCGAGCGCGCCGCGGTGAACGAGCCGTATCCGGTGCGCGCGGTCTGCGAGCCGATCACGCAGGAGGACGTCCTCTGGCGGCCGTACATGTCGCGGCACCGCCAGAACTTCGCCTGGCAGTATCACAATGGCGGGATCTGGCCGTTCGTCGGCGGCTTCTGGGTCGCGGCGCTCGCCGAAGCCGGGCAGCGCGAAAAGGCGGCACGCGAGCTCGTGAAGGTGGCCCGCGCGAATGCGGCGCGCGACTGGGAGTTCAACGAATGGCTGCACGGCCGCACGCTCGAGCCGCGCGGCATGCGCGGGCAATCATGGAATGCCGCAGCGTTCCTCATCGCCTGCTACACCCTCGCCGGCGGCCGGCTCTTCCGGGGGCGCGGCGCGGCGCCAGAGCTGGCGTGAGGCGATCGCCGAAATGCGTGCGTCGTCAATGGGTTGTGCGGCGAGCCGGCGGGCGGCGCGGGAACTTTCGCGACGCGAGCGCGGTCGCACTAAATGGCGCGAGCGGGCCAGGCGCCCGGGCCTCGTATCGGGGAGCCGGGGCGCGTTTTTTGCATGAGCAGCCCACTGCGTCCCGCGCCGCATCCCCGCAGCCGAACTCGCATGCCCCCAACCGACTCGGAGGCAAGGTTGCTCACGGACCACGACGTCTATCTCTTCAAGGAAGGCTCGCACGGGCGCCTCTACGAGAAGCTCGGGTGCCAGCTCCGCGACGGCGGCGCCGATTTCGGCGTCTGGGCGCCGAACGCGCGGCGGGTCGCGGTGATCGGCGAGTTCAACGCGTGGGATCCGAACCCCCATCCGCTGGCGGCGCGTGGCGACGGCTCGGGAATCTGGGAAGGGTTCGTGCCGGGCGTAGCGCGCGGGCACGGGTACAAATTCCACATCGTCTCCACCCACAACGGGTTCCAGACCGAAAAGGCCGATCCGTTCGCCTTCTACGCCCAGGTGCCGCCCGACACCGCGTCGCGCGCCTGGTCGCTCGACTACCGCTGGGAAGACGGCGAATGGATGGCCGCGCGCCGCGCGGCGAACGCGCTCGACGCGCCGATCTCGATCTACGAGGTGCATCTCGGTTCCTGGCGCCGCGGCGACGGGGCGGGCTACCTGACCTATCGACAGGCCGCGCACCAGCTCGCCGAGTACGTGCGCGACATGGGGTTCACCCACGTCGAGCTGCTGCCGATCACCGAGCACCCGTTCTACGGCTCGTGGGGCTACCAGACGACCGGGTACTTCGCGCCCACGGCGCGCTACGGGACGCCGCAGGACTTCATGTACCTCGTCGACATCCTGCACCAGCACGGCATCGGCGTGATTCTCGACTGGGTGCCGTCGCACTTCCCGAGCGACGGCCACGGCTTGTGCTACTTCGATGGCACCTACCTCTACGAGCATGCCGACCCGAAGCAGGGCTTCCATCCGGAGTGGAAGTCGTACATCTTCAACTACGGCCGCCACGAGGTGCGCGCGTTCCTGCTGTCGAGCGCGCTGTTCTGGCTCGACCGCTATCACATCGACGGCCTGCGCGTGGACGCCGTCGCGTCGATGCTCTATCTCGACTACGGCTCGGCAGGCGGGCGAATGGATCCCGAACCGCTACGGCGGCAGGGAGAACCTCGAGGCGATCGAGTTCCTGCGCCTCCTGAACGAGTCCGTCTACCGCGACCATCCCGACGTGCAGACGATCGCCGAGGAGTCGACGGCCTGGCCGATGGTGTCGCGCCCGCCGTACGTCGGCGGCCTCGGCTTCGGCATGAAGTGGAACATGGGCTGGATGCACGACACGCTCGGCTACCTCGGCCAGGATCCGGTCCACCGCAAGTATCATCACGACCGGCTCACCTTCTCCATCTGGTATGCGTTCGCCGAGAACTTCGTCCTGCCGCTCTCCCACGACGAGGTGGTGCACGGCAAGCGCTCGCTCGTCGCCCGGATGCCGGGCGACACCTGGCAGCAGTTCGCGAACCTGCGCGCGCTCTTCGGGTACATGTGGGCGCACCCGGGCAAGAAGCTGCTGTTCATGGGCGGCGAGTTCGGCCAGCGGCGGGAGTGGGCGCACGAAGAAGCGCTCGAGTGGTGGGTGTTGCAGCATGGCGAGCACGCGGGGCTGCAGCGCTGGGTCGCGGACCTCAACCGCCTCTACCGCGCCGAGCCTGCGCTCTACGAGATCGACTTCGACCAGGCCGGCTTCGAATGGATCGACTGTCATGACGCGGAGGAGAGCGTGATCGGCTTCGTGCGCAAGCCCCGCGGCGCGGGTTCGCCGGTGCTCGTCGCGTGCAACTTCACGCCCCGGCCGCGGCCGAACTACGTGCTCGGCGTGCCGCGCGGCGGGTTCTGGCGCGAGCTCCTGAACAGCGACGCGACGCTCTACGGCGGGAGCGGGATCGGCAACTTCGGCGGCGCGGAGTCCGCGCCGGTGGCGGCGCACGGGCGCTTCCACTCGGTGACGCTCACCCTGCCGCCCCTGACCGTGATCTTCCTCAAGCACGAGGGTGGCGATGGCTGAGGCGGAAGCGAACCCCGGACCGCAGCCGGATGGCCGGGTGCGGGCGGTCGTGGAAGGGATCGCGCCGTCGGTGGACGGCGGGCGGTTCGCGGCGAAGCGCGTCGTCGGCGACCGGGTCGACGTCGAAGCGGACTGCTTCGCCGACGGCCACGACGTGCTCGCCGCACGCCTGCTGTGGCGTCCCGAGGCCGAGCGCGAGTGGCGCGAGACGCCGATGGCGCCGCTCGGGAACGACCGCTGGCGGGGGAGCTTCACCGTCGTCGCGCCGGGGCGTTACCGCTACACCGTCACCGCCTGGGTCGACGGCTTTCTCTCGTGGCGCCACGATTTCGCGCGCCGCGTGGACCCCGAGGATATCCGGGTCGCCGCGCTCGTGGGCGCCGAGCTCGTCGAGGCGACGGCGTCCCGCGCCGCCGGCGCCGATCGTGCGCGTCTCCTGCAGACCGCCACGATCCTGCGCCGCGGCGGCGACCCCGAGGCGCTGCGCGGCGCCGGGCTGGACGAGGCGCTCGCCGCTCTCGCCGAGCGTCATCCGGACCGCCGCTTCGCGTACACCTATCCGGTCGAGTTCCCGCTCCTCGTCGATCGCGAGCGCGCGCGCTTCAGCACCTGGTACGAGATGTTCCCGCGCTCGGCCTCGCCCGAGCCGGGACGGCACGGCACCTTCCGCGACTGCGAGGCGCGGCTCGCCTACGTCGCGGCGATGGGATTCGACGTGCTCTACCTGCCGCCGATCCATCCGATCGGGCGCGAGAAGCGCAAGGGCCCGAACAACACGCTCGTTGCCGCCCCGAGCGACGTGGGCAGCCCGTGGGCCATCGGCGCCGCCGAGGGCGGGCACAAGTCGATCCACCGCGAGCTCGGCACGCTCGCGGACTTCCGGCGACTCGTCGCCGCGGCGCGCGACCGCGGGATCGAGGTGGCGCTCGACATCGCCTTCCAGTGCGCGCCCGACCACCCGTACGTCGCGGCGCATCCGGAGTGGTTCCGGCGACGTCCGGACGGGTCGGTGCAGTACGCGGAGAACCCGCCCAAGAAGTACCAGGACATCTACCCGTTCCACTTCGAATCCGACGACTGGCGCGGACTGTGGGCGGAGCTGAAGAGCGTCTTCGACTTCTGGCTCGGCGAGGGCGTGAAGATCTTCCGCGTCGACAACCCGCACACCAAGGGGTTTCCGTTCTGGGAGTGGGCGATTGCCGAGGTGAAGCGCGAGCACCCGGACGCGCTCTTTCTCGCGGAGGCCTTCACGCGTCCCAAGGTGATGCACCGGCTCGCGAAGCTCGGCTTCACGCAGTCGTACACGTACTTCGCGTGGCGCAACACGAAGTGGGAGCTGACCGAGTACTTCACCGAGCTCGCGCACGGACCCGGGCGCGAGTACTTCCGCCCGAACGTCTGGCCGAACACGCCCGACATCCTCACCGAGTACCTGCAGTTCGGCGGCCGCCCGGCGTTCATCGCGCGGCTCGTGCTCGCCGCCACCCTCGCCGCGAGCTACGGCATCTACGGGCCGGCGTTCGAGCTCGCCGAGCACTCACCGCGCGAGCCGGGAAGCGAGGAGTACCTCGACTCGGAGAAATACCAGCTCCGCCACTGGGATCTCGATCGCCCGGACAGCCTCGCGGCCCTGATCGGCCGGGTCAACAAGGCGCGGCGCGAGAACCCGGCGCTGCACGCCGACGGGTCCCTGCGGTTCTTCCCGGTGGACAACGAGAGCATCATCTGCTACGGGAAGACCACCGAGAACGGCGACAACGCGATCGTGACCGCGGTGAACCTCGATCCCTACCACGTCCAGTCGGGCTGGGTCGAGCTCGACCTGGCGGCGCTCGGGATCGACCCGCACGCCCCGTACCAGATGCACGAGCTGCTCACCGGCGCGCGCTATCTCTGGAGCGGGCCGCGCAACTTCGTCAGCCTCGATCCGCAGCGCGCGCCGGCGCACATCTTCCGCCTGCGGCGGCGGGTGCGCAGCGAACGCGACTTCGACTACTTCCTGTAAGAGGGCACCGGGCGATGGAGCACGCGGTGCGGTTCGAGCTGCCGGAGGCCGAGACCGGCGCGCAAGCGGAGGGCGCGGCCGGCGACGCGCTCTGGTACAAGGACGCGGTCATCTACCAGCTGCACGTCAAGGCGTTCTTCGACTCCAACGACGACGGCATCGGCGATTTCCGCGGGCTCACCTCGAAGCTCGACTACGTCAGGGACCTCGGCGTCGACACCATCTGGCTGATGCCGTTCTATCCGTCGCCGCTCAAGGACGACGGCTACGACGTCGCCGACTACCACAACGTCCATCCGCAGTACGGCACGCGCCACGACTTCCGGCAGTTCGTGCGCGAGGCGCATCGGCTCGGGCTGCGGGTGATCACCGAGCTCGTCGTCAACCACACCTCCGACCAGCACGCCTGGTTCCAGGCCGCCCGGCGCGCGCCGCGCGACTCGAACAAGCACGACTACTACGTCTGGAGCGACGACCCGAAGCGCTACGCGGGGACCCGCATCATCTTCACCGACACCGAGTCCTCGAACTGGGCCTGGGACGAGGTCGCGAAGCGCCACTACTGGCACCGCTTCTTCAGCCACCAGCCCGACCTCAACTTCGACAATCCGCAGGTGCTGAAGGCGGTGTTCCGCACCATGCGCTTCTGGCTCGACATGGGCGTGGACGGGTTCCGTCTCGACGCGATTCCGTACCTGTGCGAGCGGGAGGGCACGTCGAACGAGAACCTCCCCGAGACGCACACCGTCATCAAGGAGCTCCGCGCCTCGCTCGACGCCCACTACCGGAACCGGCTCCTGCTCGCCGAGGCGAACCAGTGGCCGGAGGACGTCAGCGAGTACTTCGGCGCCGGCGACGAGTGCCACATGGCCTACCACTTCCCGCTCATGCCGCGGATGTACATGGCCATCGCCCAGGAAGACCGGTACCCGGTGATGGAGATCATGGAGCAGACGCCCGACATCCCGGCGAGCTGCCAGTGGGCGATCTTCCTGCGCAACCATGACGAGCTGACGCTCGAGATGGTCACCAACCGCGAGCGCGACTACATGTACCGGATGTACGCCGCGGACGCGCGCGCGCGGATCAACCTCGGCATCCGCCGCCGGCTCGCGCCGCTGATGGAGAACGATCTCGACCGGATCAAGCTGATGAACAGCCTGCTGCTGTCGATGCCCGGCTCGCCGATCATCTACTACGGCGACGAGATCGGCATGGGCGACAACATCTATCTCGGCGACCGCAACGGCGTCCGGACGCCGATGCAGTGGAGCCCCGACCGCAACGCCGGCTTCTCGCGCGCCGACCCGCAGCGGCTCTACCTGCCGCCGATCATGGACCCGATCTACGGCTTCGAGGCGGTCAACGTCGAGGCCCAGGCGCGCGAGCCGTCCTCGCTCCTCAACTGGATGCGCCGCATGCTCGCGGTGCGGAAGGAGAGCAAGGCGTTCGGCCGCGGTCGGCTCGTGTTCCTCAAGCCCGGCAACCGCAAGGTGCTCGCCTATCTGCGCGAGTACGGGGACGAGGTCGTCCTGTGCGTGGCGAACCTCGGGCGCTCCGCCCAACCAGTGGAGCTCGACCTGGCGCGCTTCAAGGGCAGAGTCCCGGTCGAGCTGCTCGGCCGCACCGCGTTCCCGCCGATCGGCGAGCTGCCCTATCTCCTCACGCTGCCGCACCACGGCTACTACTGGTTCCGCCTCGCGACCGACGTCGAGGTGCCGCGCTGGCACGAGGAGACGCTCGCGCGCGAGGACCTGCCGGTGCTGGTGCTGTTCGACGGCTGGATGAGCTTCTTCCGCGACCGGGTCGTGCCGTGGCGCATCGGGATGGCGGAGAAGGTCCGCGCACAGCTCGAGAACGAGGTGTTGCCGCAGTACCTCGCCGCGCAGCGCTGGTACGGCGCCAAGGGCGAGAAGGTGAAGCGCGCCCGGCTCGCCGACCACGTCGTCTGGGAGGCGAAAGGCGAGAGCTGGCTGATCGCGCAGCTCGAGGTCGAGGGCGCGTCGGAGACCGCGCGCTACCTCGTGCCGCTCGCGCTCGCCTGGGAGGACAAGGACGAGGCGCGGATGAAGAGCCTCACCCCGGCCGCGCTCGCCAAGGTCCGGCAGCAGGCGAACGTCGGCGTCATGGCCGACGCGTTCGCCGACGAGGGGTTCTACCGCGCCGTCATCGCGGCGATCGCGGGCAGTCGCGGCGTCGCGACCGCGAGCGGCCGCCTGCGCTTCACGCCGACCGCAGCGTTCGCGACGCTCGCCGGCCCCGATTTCGGCGCGCTCCCGGTCGGGCGGCCCCAGGCGCAGAGCAGCAACACCGTGATCACGATCGGTGAGCGGCTGTTCGTCAAGAGCTACCGCCGGTTGCGGCCCGGCATCAACCCCGAGCTCGAGATCGGCCGCTTCCTGAGCGAGGTCGCGGGCTTCACGCACTGCGTCCCGCTCGCCGGGGCGCTCGAATACCACGCGGCCGACGGCGCGACCACGACGCTCGCCCTCCTCCAGGCCTTCGTCGTGAACCAGGGCGACGGCTGGGCCTACACGCTCGACTACCTCGAGCGCTACTTCGAGGGCCGCCGCAACCTCACCGAGCCGCCGCCGGAGGACGCGCACGGCGGGTATCTCTCGCTCGTGCACACGCTCGGAATCCGCACCGCCGAGCTACACCGGGCGTTCGCGCTGCGGACCGGCAACGTCGCGTTCGATCCCGAGCCGGCGACCGGCGACGACGTCGCGGCCTGGAAGGCGCGCGTCCGCGACGACGGGGCCGCGACGCTCGACCTCCTCGCGCGGAGCCGCGACACGCTGCCGGAGGCCGCGCGCGACGAGGCTGAGGCGGTGCTCGGCTCGCGCGACGCGCTGCTCTCGAAGGTCGAGGCCTGCCGCGTGCCCGAGGAGGGGCTCGTCAAGACGCGCTACCACGGCGACTATCACCTCGGCCAGGTGCTGCTCGCGAGCAACGACTTCGTCATCATCGACTTCGAGGGCGAGCCCGCGCGGCCGCTCGAGGAGCGCCGCGCGAAGCACTCGGCCTTGCGCGACGTCGCGGGAATGCTGCGCTCGTTCAGCTACGCGCGCTGGACGGCGCTCGACCGGATGGCGCGGAACGCGGAGGACGTCGCGCGCCTCGCGCCGCTCGGCCGCGGCGTGGGAGGTCGAGGCGCGCCGCACGTTCCTCGGCGCCTACGACCACGACGGCCCGCGGCGGCGGTCCTAGCGGCGCTCGACGCGAGCGCGCGGGCTGCTGGAGCTCTTCGAGCTGGAGAAGGCGCTCTACGAGCTGCGCTACGAGATCAACAACCGTCCGGCCTGGGTCCGGATCCCGCTCGCCGGGCTCCGCGCGCTCACCGGCGGCACCTCCAGCAGGGCGACGACAAGCGGAGACATCGATGGACAAGCTTGACATGTTGATCGAGCCGGTGCGCGCGTTGCTGGTCCAGGTCGGGGCGTTCCTGCCGCGGCTCGCGCTCGCCGTCGTGGTGCTGATCGGCGGCTGGCTGCTCGCGAAGGTCGCTCGCTTCGCCGTCGTGAAGGCGCTGCGCGCGATCAACTTCAACGTGCTCACCGAGCGCGCCGGCATGGACGGCTTCCTCGAGCAGGGCGGCATCCGCACCGACACCACCGGCATCTTCGGCGTGCTCGTCTACTGGCTCGTGATCCTCGCCGCGCTGATCATCGCCTTCAACAGCCTCGGGCTCACGTACATCACCGATCTCCTGCACAAGGTCGTGCTGTTCGTGCCGCACGTCGTGGTGGCGCTGCTGATTCTCGCGTTCGGCGCCTACTTCGCCCGCTTCGTTGCCACCGCCGTGAGCACCTATTGCCGGAACATCGGCATCGGCCCGGGCGACGCGGAGCTGCTCGCGCAGGTCGCGCAGTACGCGATCATCGCGTTCGTCGTGCTGATCGCGCTCGACCAGCTGGGCGTCGGCGGCGCCATCGTCCGCGAGAGCTTCCTCATCATCCTCGCCGGCGTCGTGTTCGCGCTCGCGCTCGCCTTCGGGCTCGGCGGCCGCGACTGGGCGGCCGCGCTTCTCGAGCGCTGGTGGCCGCGGCGACGGCGCGAGGACGAGCGCTGACGCAACGCGAGGGGAATCGTTAGGAGCCGCCGTCCATACGAGTGACCAGCTCGGCCGCAGGTCACTGTAGCGCGGCAAACATGGAACAATACCCAGCATGGAGACGCCCGGCACCGCCTTCGCCCTGGAGGTCAATCCCCGGCTGCCGCGTCGCCTGATCCGGCTCGAAGAGCTCGCCAACAACCTCTGGTACAGCTGGGATCGGGCGACGCGCGCGCTGTTCGCGCGGCTCAATCCGGCGCTCTGGGATGCGGTCGGGCACAGCCCGAAGGCGATGCTGAAGCGCATCGACGAGGCGCGGCTCGTCGACGCCGCCGACGACCCGATCTTCCTCGGCAACTTCAACCGCGTCCTCTCCGCGTACGACACCTACCACTCGGAGCCGCTGCGCCGGAACGGCTCGGAGTGGCTGCGGCAGAGCGACCTCGTCGCCTACTTCTGCGCCGAGTTCGGCTTCCACGAGAGCCTCCCGATCTACTCCGGTGGTCTCGGCATCCTCGCCGGCGACCACTGCAAGGCGGCGAGCGACATGCGCCTGCCGTTCGTCGCCGTCGGCCTCCTCTACCGACAGGGCTATTTCCACCAGACGATCGACGCCGAAGGCGGGCAGCATGCCGAATACGTCGACTCGGACTTCGGCGAGCTCCCGGTCAGCCCGGTCGAGCTCGACGGCGGCGGCGAGCTCCGCGTGCAGGTCGAGCTCCCCGGGCGCCGCGTCGCGGTGAAGGTCTGGCAGGCGCACGTCGGGCACGTGACGCTGTATCTCCTCGACACCGATCTCGAGGAGAACAGCGAGCGCGACCGCGACATCGCCCACCGGCTGTACGGCGGCGACCGGACGACGCGCATCGAGCAGGAGATCGTGCTGGGCGTCGGCGGGGTGCGCGCGCTCGCCGCGATGAAGATCAGGCCGACGGTCTGGCACGTCAACGAGGGCCACGCGGCGTTCCTCGTCCTGGAGCGGCTCCGCAGCGTGATGCGGGACGGGCTCGACTTCCGCGCCGCGCTCGAAGCCTGCGCCGCGAACACGGTGTTCACGACCCACACCTCGGTGCCGGCCGGCCACGACCGCTTCGCCGCGGACGCGGTGCGACAATACTTCGAGGAGTTCTGCCGGGAGGCGGGCATCGCGTTCGACGAGGTCCTCGCGCTCGGCCGCGATCCGGGCAACTCCGACTTCAACATGACCGCGCTCGCGGTGCGCGGCTCGCGCCTCCACAACGGCGTGTCGCTCATCCACGGCGAGATCTCGTCCCGCATCCTGGCGGACCTCTGGCCGCAGATCCCGGCGGCGGAGAACCCGGTCGGCTACGTGACTAACGGCGTGCACCTGCCCACGTTTCTCGCGCCCGAGTGGATGGAGGCGTTCGATAGCACCCTCGGCTTCGGCTGGAGCCAGCGCCTCGCCGACCGCGAGCTGTGGGCGCGGCTCGACGCCTTCCCCGACCACGCCTTCTGGAACGTGCGGCAGAACCTCAAGTCGCGCATGCTGCACCTCGTCCGCTACCGGCTGCGCCGGCAGCACTTCCGCAACCAGGGCAGCGAGGCGCATCTCGACCGGCTGCTGCGGTACGCGGACCCGGGCGATCCGAGGGTGCTCACGATCGGCTTCGGGCGCCGGTTCGCCACCTACAAGCGGGCGACGCTGCTGCTCGAGAACCTCGACGAGCTTGGCCGGATCGTCGGCGATTCCGAGCGGCCGGTGCTGTTCATCTTCGCCGGCCGGGCGCATCCGGCCGATGCGCCGGGCCAGGAGCTGATGCGCCAGCTGACGCAGGTGGCGAAGCGGCCGGAGTTCGAAGGCAAGCTGCTGCTGCTCGAGGGCTACGACCTGCACATCGCGCGCCGGCTTGTCGCGGGCGTGGACGTGTGGCTCAACAACCCGGTCTATCCGCTGGAGGCATCGGGCACCTCCGGCATGAAGGCCGGGATGAACGGCGTGCTCAACCTCTCGGTACTCGACGGCTGGTGGGGCGAGGGCTATACCGGCGACAACGGCTGGGCGATCAAGCCGGCCTCGCCGGCGCTCGAGGAGTATCGCCGCACGCAGGAGGAGGCGCGGACGCTCTACGAGATCCTCCAGGACCAGGTGATCCCGATGTACTACCGTCGCGGTCCGCAGGGCTTCTCGCCGGAGTGGATCCGCATGGCGAAGCGCTCGATCGCGACGATCCTGCCGCGCTTCAACGCCGGCCGGATGCTGAACGAGTACGTGGCGAAGTTCTACATGCCGGCGGCGCAGCAGTGGCGGCGCTACGCGGAGTCGAAGTTCGGCGCCGCGCGCGAGATCGCGGCGTGGAAGGAGCGCGTGCGCGCCGCGTGGCCGGGCGTCGCCCTGCGGCGGCTCGACTCGCCGCCGAAGCGCATCCCGTTCGGGGATTCGATCCGGGTCGAGGTCGCGGCCAGGCTGAACGGCCTCAAGCCGGCGGACATGATCGTGGAACTCGTGCTGTCCCGCGGACACCGCGAGCCCAGCGACCGGCGGGTGCGCCACGAGCTCGTGTTCGACGGCACGCTGACCGATGCCGGCGAGCACCGCTTCACGATCGATCTCGCGCCCGAGTTCTGCGGCCGGCTCGACTACCGGATCCGCGCCTACCCCTGCCACGAGCTGCTCACTCACCCGTTCGAGCTCGGGTTGATGGTCTGGGTCTAGCGCAAGCGCGTCAGGCAAGCCCCGCGTACAGCGCCGCGTATTCCGCGGCGCTCGCACGCCAGCTGAAGTCCCTTGCCATCCCGGCGCGCTGCAGCGCGCGCCAGGTCGCCGGTTCCCGATACGCGGCGAGCGCGCGTTCGATCGCCTCGAGCAGCGCGTCCGGCGCCAGCTCCTGGAACAGGAAGCCGCTCGCCCTGCCGTCGGCGAGCGTCGCGGCTCCGCAGTCCACGATCGAGTCGCATAGCCCGCCGGTCGCGCGCGCGACGGGTGGCGTGCCGTAGCGCTGGCTGTACATCTGGTTGAGGCCGCACGGCTCGAAGCGCGACGGCATGAGAAAGGCATCGGCGCCCGCTTCGATGAGGTGCGCCAGCGCCTCGTCGAAGGCGAGCTCGACGGCGACCGTGCCGCGGTGCGCCTCCGCTGCGGCGCGCAGCGCGCGCTCGAGCCCGGCGTCCCCGGTGCCGAGAACAACGAGCTGCGCTCCGAGCGCCGCGAGCCGCGGTGCGATCGCGGCGATCAGGTCCGCGCCCTTCTGATCGGTCAGCCGGCCGATGAAGCCGAGGAGCGGTCGGTCGGGCACACTTGGCAGCCGCATGCGCGCCTGAAGCGCGAGCTTGTTCTCGCGCTTGGCGTCGAGCCGGGCAGCGTCGTAGCGGCGCGCGATCAGCGGGTCGGTCGCAGGGTTCCAGGCGTCGGTGTCGACGCCGTTCAGGATCCCGTGCAGCCGAGCGGCGCGTGCGGCGAGCAGGTCCTGGAAACCGAACCCGAGCGGCGCGCGCTGGATCTCGCGCGCGTACGTGGGGCTCACCGTCGCGAGCGCGTCGGCGAAGACGAGCCCGGCCTTGAGGAATGACATGCGGCCGTAGAACTCGACCCCGTCCATCGCGAAGCTCTCCGGCGGCAGCCCGACCGCCGCGACGGTCGCCGCTGGGAACAGCCCCTGGAACGCGAGGTTGTGGATGCACACGATGGTGGCCGCGCCGCGCGCGCTCCCGAACCGGAGGAACGCCGGCGCGAGCGCGGTCTGCCAGTCGTTGCAGTGGAGAACCTGCGGGCGCCAGTCGAGCGGGCTCGCGTCGCCCGCCAGCAGCGCCGCCGCACGCGCGAGCTGGCCGAACCGCAGCGCGTTGTCGGTCCAATCCTCGCCGGTCGCGGGATCCAGATAGGGGCCGCCGTCGCGATCGTAGAGCGGCGGACAGTCGACGAGCCAGGCGGGCACGCCGCCCGGGAGCGACGTCTCCAGGATCCGCGCCGCGGGCAGGCCCGCCAGCGGCGCGATGCGCGCGACCTCCCGCTGATCCGGGGCGGCCCCGGCCACCGCGCGGTAGGCCGGGAGGAGGACCCGCACGTCGAGGCCGGAGACCTGCAGCGCGGCCGGGAGCGCGGCGCTCACGTCGCCGAGGCCGCCGGTTTTCACCCACGGTGCGCACTCGGGCGTCGCGAACAGGACCCGCAGTCCCGCGCGTGTGCTCTCGTCGGTCATGGGGTCGAGCTAGCCGCGCGTAGCTTAGCAGCGGCGCCCCGCCGCGGCGAACGATCGGGACGATGCCCGGTCCAACCGCGAGTAATCGGGATGCACACCGGCGATCCGGACCGCGGCCGACGCGCATGCCGGAACGACCGTATGCTTCGATTCCAGCGCGCGGCGCGTTCACCGACTAAGGCCGTCCGCGGGAGCTCCATGACCGACCTCGCCAGCGATCTCGACCGTCCGGACGCCGGGGCGGCGCCGGTCGCTCCCGCCCCGCAGCTCACCCGCAGCACGGTCGCCATGATCCTCGCCGGCGGGCGCGGATCGCGGCTCGTCCAGCTCACCGACTGGCGCTGCAAGCCGGCGGTCCCGTTCGGCGGGAAGTTCCGGATCATCGACTTCGCGCTCTCGAACTGCGTGAACTCCGGCATCCGCCGCATCGGCGTCCTCACCCAGTACAAATCGCAGAGCCTGATCCGGCACGTGCAGCACGGGTGGGGGTTTCTCGACGGCCGCTTCAGCGAGTTCGTCGAGCTGCTGCCCGCGCAGCAGCGGGTGTGGACCGACTGGTACCGCGGCACCGCCGACGCGGTGTTCCAGAACCTCGACATCCTGCGGCGGCAGGCGCCGCGCCACGTGCTCGTGCTCGCCGGCGACCACGTCTACAAGATGGACTACGGGAAGATGCTCGCCGACCATGTCCGCCGCCGCGCCGACCTGACGGTCGCCTGCGTCGAGGTGCCGCTCGATCACGCGCACGCATTCGGCGTCATGGGTGTCGACGACGCGATGCGCGTCACGTCGTTCGTCGAGAAGGCCGCCCAACCGCCGTCGATGCCGGGCCGGCCCGGGGTCGCGCTCGCGAGCATGGGCATCTACATCTTCACCGCGCCGTTCCTGTACGAGCAGCTCGCGCGCGACGCCGACGACTCCCGCTCGGACCACGACTTCGGCAAGGACGTCATCCCCTATCTCATCGACCGCGGATATCGCGTCTGCGCGCACCACTTCGCCGACAGCTGCGCAGATACGAGCGGCGGCAGCCCGTACTGGCGCGACGTCGGCACCATCGACGCCTACTGGGAAGCGAACATGGAGCTCGTCAAGGTCACGCCCGACCTGAATCTCTATGACGAGCAGTGGCCGATCTGGACGCTCCAGCTCCAGCTGCCGCCGGCGAAGTTCGTGTTCGACGACGACGACCGGCGGGGGATGGCGGTCGACTCCATGGTTTCCGGCGGCTGCCTGATCAGCGGCGCCGTCGTCCGCGGATCGCTGCTCTTCTCGAGCGTGCACGTGCACAGCTACTGCAGCGTCGAGGACTCGGTCGTCCTGCCGAACGTAGATATCGGCCGCCACTCCGTGGTGAAGCGCGCCGTGATCGACAAGTACTGCCGGCTGCCTGAGGGCACGAGGATCGGCGTCGATCTCGACGAGGACCGCAGACGCTTCCACGTCACCGACAAGGGCATCGTGCTCGTCACGCCGGAGATGCTCGGTCAGGCGGTGCATCACACCCGCTGATGGAGAGCCGCACGGACCTGGTGCTCGTGTGGCACATGCACCAGCCGGACTACCGCGATCGGGCGACGGGCGAGTTCACCGAGCCGTGGGTCTACCTGCACGCCATCAAGGACTACGCCGACATGGCGGGGCACCTCGAGCGCCACCCTGGCGTGCGCGCAGTGGTCAACCTCGTGCCGGTGCTGCTCGACCAGATCGAGGACTACGCCGACCAGTTCGCGACCGGGCGGGTGCGCGATCCGCTGCTCGCCCTGCTCGACCGCGACGAGACCACGCCTCTCTCTCCCGCTGAGCGCGAGCTCGTCGTCCGGCGCTGCTTCCGCGCGAACCACGAGAAGATGGTCGAGCCGTACCGGGCGTACCGCGCGCTCCACGACCTCTTCGCGCGGCTCGCGCCGCAGGGGCCGGCCGCGCTCGACTATCTCTCCGATCGCTACTGCTACGACGTCCTGACCTGGTACCACCTCGCGTGGACCGGCGAGACGGTGCGGCGCGAGTCCGAGCTGGTGAAGCGCCTGATGGCGGCCGGCGCGGGCTACTCCCGGGCCGACCGACGGGCGCTCTTCGCGCTCATCGGCGAGCTGGTGACGGGGATCATCCCGCGCTACGCGCGGCTCGCGGCCGGCGGTCGGGTCGAGCTCTCCACCACCCCGGAGTGTCACCCGCTCGCGCCGCTCGCCCTCGACTTCCACTCCGCCTGCGATACGCACCCGGAGCTCGAGCTGCCGGCCGCCGGCGCCTACCCCGGCGGCGCCGAGCGCGTAGCCGCGCAGCTCGACGCCGCGCTCGAGAGCCATATGCGCCGCTTCGGCACGCCGCCCGCGGGCATCTGGCCCGCCGAAGGCGCGATCTCAACGCCGCTCCTCGAGCTTCTCGCCGCCCGCGGCATCGGCTGGACTGCCTCGAGCGAGAGCGTGCTCGCGAACACGCTGCGCCGTGCCGGTCATGCGGCGCCCGACCGATGGGATTCCGTGTACCGGCCGTGGCGCGCCTCGGGAGGCGGGCCGGCGTGCTTCTTCCGCGACGAGCGCCTGTCCGACCTAATCGGGTTCGAGTACGCGAAGTGGCGAAGCGACGAAGCCGCGGCGCATTTCGTCGCCGAGATCGAAGCGATCGGCGCGCACGCGCGCGCCGGCTCGACGCCCCTCGTCTCGGTGATCCTCGACGGCGAGAACTGCTGGGAGTACTACCCGTATAACGGCTTCTACTTCCTCGAGTCGCTTTACGGTTCGCTTGCAGCGCATCGGTCGATCAGGACGACGACGCTCGCCGTGAGCCTCCGCACGCCGGGAGACCCGGCGCGCCCACGCGCCGAGGTTCGCACGCTGCCCCGCATCGTCGCGGGCAGCTGGGTACACGGCGACCTCACGACCTGGATCGGGTCGGCGGAGAAGAACCGGGCGTGGGACCTCCTCGTTGCGGCGAAGCAGGCGTTCGATCTCGCGGTCGGGAGCGGTCGGCTCGCCGACGTGCGCGCCGCCGCAGCCCGGCGCCAGCTCGCCGTGTGCGAGGGCTCTGACTGGTTCTGGTGGATGGGGGACTACAACCCTGCGGCTGCGGTGGCGACGTTCGACCGGCTGTTCCGCGCCAACCTCGCGCACCTCTACGCGCTGCTCGATCTCCCGGCTCCGCCCGCGCTCGCGCAGCCGATCAGCCGCGGGACCGGAAATCCGGAGCTCGGCGGGGCGATGCGGCGAGCCCAGTGACCGAAGCCGGCCACCGTCACCCCCTGGGTTTCATCCAGGTCTCCGACCATGCCAGGCAGCAGCTCGATGACGGCTTGCCGGAGCGTTCTTGCGGGAAGACCTTCGCGGTGGCAGCCTCGCCATTCACCGCGAGCTGCGCACTGCGCGCGGGAATGAAGGTGCTGTAGACCCCGAGCGGGCGGTCCATCGCGCCCGGCGGCATGGTGAGCACGAAGGGCGGCATCAGGTCCCACCAGCTGAGGATGACCTCGTCCTTTCGGGAGACGATGCGCTCTTCGACCGTGCCGAGCGAGTCACCGGTGCGCTCGAACCTGGCGTCGACGATGGGCAGCGACTCGGCGGCGAACTCCTTGTAGAGCAGCGTTTCGATCGTGCGCTGGAGATAGCGGGCAACGCCGGCGTTGTCGGCGTAGAGGCGCGGGCCCTTGCCGGTGAGCGGACTCTCGATGAACAGCGCGTGTCCCTGTCCGGCCGGCGACCACAGTACGCGCCAGTGGCTGACGCGGTCGGCGATGGTCTTGCCGCCGTCGTTCGAGAGCCGGATGAACGAGTTTTCCCCGGTCATCACCGGGTCGTGCGGATCGACCAGCTGCCGCTCGGCCACGGTCAGGACACGCCTTCGACGATGCGCATGTCGCGCTCGACGCTGTCGCCGAGCACGCGCAGCGCTTCCTGGTAGGCCGGGCTGTCATGCGTGGCGATCGCTTTCGCGAGGCTGTCGAACTCGGTCACCACCGTGCGCTGGTTCAGCCCTCCCTCGTAGGTTTTCGCCGGCGTGCCGCGCACCAGGAAGCGCCCGCCGCCCGCCTGGATCGCCGGGCCCGCCAGTTTGGCGTAGGCGGCGAGCGCGTCGGGGTTCTTGATCGAGTGGTAGCAGACAACCCAATAAGCCTTGGCCATGAACCTCTCCTTCGTTTGTGAACTTCGGGTGGTGCTTAGCCCGCGACGCCGGCGCGCGCGAGCATCGCGTGCAGCAGCACGTTGCAGCCGGCCGCGAGATCGTCGGGCTTCGCGTCCTCGATCTCGTTGTGGCTGATGCCGTCCTTGCACGGCACGAAGATCATCGCCGTGGGCGCGACCCGCGCGACGTACACCGCGTCGTGCCCGGCCCCGCTGACGATCTCGAGACTGGGATAGCCGCCGGCGCGCGCGCCCGCGCGCACCGCCGCGACGCATTCGGGGTCGAAGTGGCAAGGCGGGAAGTACACGACCTCCTCGGCCTTCACCGCCACGCGGCATTCGCCGCCGACGCGTTCGCACGCCTCGCGGAGGTACCGCTCCATCGCCTTCAGTCCGTCGTCGGTGGGGTGGCGGAAATCGACCGAGAACTTCACGTCCCCCGGCACCACGTTGCGGGAGTTCGGCGCGACCTGCATGAAGCCGACTGTGCCGCGCCCATGCGGCGCCTGGCCGTGCGCAATGCGGTTGACCTCGATCACCAGTTTGGCGGCGGCGAGCAGCGCGTCCTTGCGCAGTTCCATCGGCGTGGGTCCGGCGTGCGCGTTCATGCCGGCCACCGTCACGTCGTACCAGCGCTGGCCGAGCGCGCCTATGACGATGCCGATCGTGTTCTTCGTGTCCTCGAGGATCGGGCCCTGCTCGATGTGCGCCTCGAAGTACGCGCCCACCGGTGTCCCCGTGGGGGCGGTGCCTGCGTACCCGATCCGCTTCAGCTCGTCGCCGACCGCCTTCCCGTCGACGTCGGTGCGCGCGAGGACGTAGTCGAGCGGGAACACGCCCGCGAACACGCCCGAGCCCATCATCACCGGCGTGTAGCGCGTGCCCTCCTCGTTCGTCCACACCGCGACCTCGATCGGCGCGTCGGTCTGCACGCCGCGGTCGTTCAGCGTGCGCACGACCTCGAGGCCGGCGAGCACGCCGTAGTTGCCGTCGAACTTGCCGCCCGAGGGCTGGGTATCGATGTGGCTGCCGGCGACGATCGGCGGCCGCTTGGCGTCGCGCCCGGCGCGCCGCCCGAAGATATTGCCGATGGGGTCCACGCGCACTTCCAGGCCCGCGGCCTTGAACCAGCCCACCACGCAGTCGCGGCCCTGCCGGTCGAGGTCGGTGAGCGTGATCCGTCGCACCCCGCCGAGCGGCGTCGCGCCGATCTGCGCGAGGTCCATCAACGACCGCCAGAGCCGGTCCGCATCGATCTTGAGGTCCGCGGCGGCGCGCGGGGCTGCGGTTGCGACGTGGCTCATCGAGGCCTCCGTCAGCGGCTCGGGGGACGCGATTATCGCCCAGCCGGGGCTGGTCAACGCGCCGGCGGCGTCCGGCGCAGCACGCGGCCGGGTCGCGCACCGGTCGCCCGGCCGTCGCGCCACACGAGTCGCGCCGTTGACCAGCACGAACGCGATGCCGGCCGCCGGCGTGGCCGGCCGCTCGAACGTCGCGGTGTCGATGACGCGTTCCGGGTCGAACACCGTCACGTCGGCGAACGCCCCCGGGACGAGCGCGCCGCGGCCGGCGAGGCCGAAGGTGCGCGCCGAGAGCCCGGTCATCTTGTGGACCGCCTGCTCGAGCCCGAAGAGCCCGACCTCCCGGCAGTAGTGTCCGAGCACGCGCGGGAACGTCCCCCACAGGCGCGGGTGCGGGTGCACGTCGTGCGGCAAGCCGTCGGACCCGATCATGGTGTGCGGGAACGCGAGCACGCGGCGCACGTCCTCCTCGCTCATCATGAAGTACACCGCGCCGGCGGGCTGGAGGCGGCGCGCCGCCTCCTCCGCACCGCAGCCCATCGCACGCGCGATCTCGTCGAGCGGCTGCCCGGCGAGCTCCGGGTGGGCCTTCGACCACGTCACGAGCGTTTTCGCAGCCCGCTCCGCCATGCGCCAGCTCAGGATCGTCGACGAGGCGACGTACGGATACGCGTCGAGCCCCACGGCTTGAGCGCGCATCGCCGCCTGGATCGCGGGAAGCGTTTCGCGCGTGCGGCCGTGGTTCGGCGCGCCCGCCGCCTTGTGGTGCGAGATCACCACCGGCGCGGCCGCCTCCCGCCCGATGCGGAACGTCTCGTCAAGCGAGTCGAGGATGTGAGCGCCTTCGTCGCGCATGTGCGTCACGTATAGCGCCGCACGCGCTCGGCGAGCGGCGCGCAGAGCGCGATCACCTCCTCGGTCGGCGCCCGGTTCGACGGGCCGTAGGCCAACCCCGTCGAGAACCCGATCGCACCGGCGTCGAGGCTCGCGGCAACGAGGTCGCGCATGCGGCCGATCTCGGACGGCGTCGCCGAACGATCGAGGCGATCCATGGTGCCGATGCGCAGCGTCATGTGGCCGACCATGGCCGCCGCGTTGACCGCGGCCGGGCGCGCAGCGAGCTCTTCCAGATAGTCCGCGAACCGCGCGTACCGGAACCCGTCCTCGCCGCCGATCAGGTCGAGCGGCGGCGGCGCGCGCTCGGCGACCAGCGGCGCGAGGCTGATGCCGCAGTTGCCGGCGATCACCGTGGTCACGCCCTGGCTCACCTTCGGCGTCATCTCCGGGAGCGCGAGCAGCAGCCGGTCGTCGTGCGTGTGCACGTCGATGAAGCCCGGCGCGACCACGTGCCCCGAGGCGTCGAGCTCGGCCTCCGCCCGCCAGCCGTCGAGACGGCCGACCGCGGCGATTCGGTCGCCGGCGATCGCGACGTCGCCCGGCGCGCGCGGCGCGCCGCTGCCGTCGATGACGGTGCCGTTGCGGATGATCGTGTCGCAGCGCTGCATCGCGGTCACTCCGGCGGCGGGAGCGCGCCCTTGCGCTCGACGATCAGCCCGTAGGTCTGCGGCTCACGGTGCCGCGCGAAGTTGAACACCGTGTTCTTGTACGACTTCGTCAGGTCGAGGTCGCAGCGCGCAATCGCCAGCTCGTCGCCGAGCGTCGTGCACGCGGCGACGATCTCGCCCGAGGGCGCGACGATGACCGAGCCGCCGATCTGGTCGACGCCTTCCTCGCAGCCGCACTTCGCGACGCCGACCACCCAGGTGCCGTTCTGATAGGCACCCGACTGCATCACGAGCTCGTTGTGGAAGTTGCCGAGCGCGTCGTGCTCGGGCGCCGGTGGGTGGTGCACGGGCGTGTTGTAGCCGATCAGAACCAGCTCCACGCCCTGGAGCCCCATCACCCGGTAGGTCTCCGGCCAGCGCCGGTCGTTGCAGATGCACATCCCGACGATGCCGCCGAACGCGCGGAATACCGGGAAGCCGAGGTTGCCGGTCTCGAAGTAGCGCTTCTCGAGGTGCTGGAAGCGCCGCCAGGGCTCGTGCTCGGCGTGCCCCGGAAGGTGGACCTTGCGGTACTTGCCGACGATGCGCCCGGCCTTGTCGACCAGGATGGACGTGTTGAAGTGCCGCACACGACCGCCCTCCGCGGCGAGCTCCGCGTAGCCGAGGTAGAACCCGATACCGAGCTCGCGCGCCAGGATCGAAGAGCGGCTGCGTGTCCTTCGAGGGGATCTCGCGCTCGAAGAAGACGTCGATGTCTTCCTGGCGCTCGAAGTGCCAGCGCGGGAAGAAGGTCGTGAGCGCGAGCTCTGGGTAGACGACGAGGTCGCAGCCGTGCGCCTTCGCCTGGCGCATGAGCGCGAGCAGCCGGCCGACGACCTGGGCGCGGGTCTCGGCGCGAGCGATCGGCCCGAGCTGCGCCGCGCCGATGGTGACGATGCGAGTCATGACGCGTTCCTCCTGCGGGCGAGAACCTCCTCCGCCGAGCGCCCCACGATGCGCCGGTAGATCTCGGGGTCGGTGTCACTTTCGCTGCCGAGGAGCAGCACGCGCGCGCTCGTGTCGAGCCCGAGCTGCGCACGAGGCTCCGGGCGATCCAGCACCGCGAGCAGCGCGGCGAGTCCCGCCGCGCCGGTCTCGCCGGCGACGATCGCCGGGTCGCGCTCGTATGCACCGGCCAGCTCACGCACGGCTTCGAGCGCCCAGTCGTCGCCGACTGCAAGCGCGAAGTCCGTGCCCTCCGCGAGGATCCCCCACGCGAGCTCGGACACCTCGCCGCACGCTAGGCCGGCCATGACGGTCTCGAGGTCGCCATGGACGGCCACCGGCCGTCCCGCAGCAATGCTCTGCAGCAGGCAATCGGCACGCTCCGCCTCGACCGCGACGAAGCGCGGGCGCCGCGCTTCCCAGGCGAGCCAGAAGCTGGCGCAGATCGCCGCGGCGAGCGCACCCACACCGACCTGCACGAAGACGTGCGTCGGGACCTCGCCTGCCGGGAGCTGCCGGAGCATCTCCGCGGCCATCACGCCGTAGCCGTGCATGACGTCGACGGGCACGTCGCGATAGCCTTCGTACGAGGTGTCGGAGACGACGAACCAGCCGTGCTTGCGCCGCTTCGGCCGCGGCGCGCCGCACGGCGTCGTCGTAGTTGCCCGCCACCCGCACGACCTCGGCCCCGTAGCTGCGGATCGCCGCCGCGCGTCCCTCGCTGACCGTGGCGTGGATGAAGATCACGCACTTGCACCCGGAGAGGCGCGCGCCCCACGCGACCGACCGGCCATGGTTGCCGTCGGTCGCGCAGGTGACCGTGACCTCGCGCGCGGGCCGCGCCTGCCGCTCGAGCACGCGCCGCACCGCGTACGCGCCGCCGAGCGCCTTGAAGCTCTTCAGCCCGAACCGGCCGCCCTCATCCTTGTACCAGAGCGCCGCGAGGCCGAGGCCGCGGGCGAGGCCGTCGAGGCGGATGAGCGGCGTCGCGGCGTACCCCGGCCAGCTCGCGATCTCGCGCTCCGCCGCGGCGAAGCCATTCGCGGTAAGGGCCGAACCCCCATAGACCGCGTCGCGCCGCGCGGCGCGCGCATTGACGGCGACGCGCAGCCCCGCCGTCATGACGGCTTGACGTCGCGGAGGTGGCAGGCCACCAGGTGGCCAGGACGGACTTCCTTCATCGCCGGCTCCTCACGCCGGCAGCGCTCCTCCGCGTACGGGCAACGCGTGTGGAAGCGGCAGCCGGGCGGCGGCGTGATCGGGCTGGGCACGTCGCCCTGGAGGATGATGCGCTTCTTCCCCGCCTTCGGGTCGGGCACCGGCACCGCCGACAGCAGTGCTTCAGTGTAGGGATGCTGCGGGTCCCGGAACAGCGTCGCCTTGTCGGTGAGCTCGACGATCTTGCCGAGGTACATCACCGCCACGCGATGGCTGATGTGCTCGACCACCGCCAGGTCGTGCGCGACGAAGAGATACGACACGCCGAACTCCGCCTGCAGGTCGGCGAGCAGGTTGATCACCTGCGCCTGGACCGAGACGTCGAGCGCCGAAACCGGCTCGTCGCAGACGATCAGCTTCGGCCGTACCGCGAGCGCGCGCGCGATGCCGAGGCGCTGGCGCTGCCCGCCCGAGAACTCGTGCGGGAACTTGATCATCTGGTCGGGGCGCAAGCCCACCTTTTCGAAGAGCCACGCGACCCGCTCCCGCACCGCGGCGGCCCCGAGCCGCTCGTAGTTGCGCAGCGGCTCGGCGACGATGTCGGCGGCGCGCAGGCGGGGATTCAGCGAAGAGTAGGGATCCTGGAAGACGGCCTGCAGCTCGCGGCGGAACGGGCGCATCGCCGCGCGCCCCAGCGCGTCGATGCGCTGCCCGCGCCACTCGATCGTGCCAGCGGTCGGATCGACGAGCCGCAGGATCGTCCGGCCGGCGGTCGACTTGCCGCAGCCCGACTCGCCGACCAGGCCGAGCGTCTCGCCGTCGGCGATCGCGAAGCTGATCCCGTCGACCGCGTGCACTTTCGCGACAGCGCGCCCGAGCACCCCCTTGCGCACCGGGTAGTACTTGCGCAAGTCGCGGACCTGGAGCAGGACGCTCATGGGGCTGCCTTGTCGCTTCGCGCCAAGGATTCGCCCTTGGGGCGGCCCGGCGGGCTCATCGCGCCGCCTCGTGCGCAAGCCGCTCCCATTCCCAGCACGCGGCCCAGTGGCCCGCCGCCTTCTCCTCGAGCGGCGGGTACTCGGCCGCACAGCGCGCCGTCGCGTACGCGCACCGCGGCGCGAAGAGGCACCCCGGCACCGCCTCCTTAAGAGAGGGCACCATCCCGGGGATCTCGACGAGCCGCTTGCGGGTCGTCCCCCGCCGCCGCCTCCGCGAGCCGCGGGATCGAGCCAAGCAGGCCCTTCGTGTACGGGTGCAGGGGTCGCGCGAAGAGCTGGTCGACCGGCGCCTCCTCGACCTTGCGGCCCGCGTACATCACCACCACCCGCTGCGCCATCTCCGCGACGACGCCGAGGTCGTGGGTGATCAGGATGATCGCCGCCCCGGTCTTCGCCTTCAGCTCGCGCATCAGGTCGAGGATCTGCGCCTGGATCGTGACGTCGAGCGCGGTCGTCGGCTCGTCGGCGATCAGGAGCTTCGGGTCGCACGACAGCGCCATCGCGATCATCACCCGCTGGCGCATGCCGCCGGAGAGCTCGTGCGGGTACTGGCGCACGCGGCGCTCGGGCTCGGGGATGTTCACGAGCCGCAGCATCTCGACCGCGCGCGCAACGGCGCCGCGCCGGTCGATGCCCCGGTGCAGCACGAACGCCTCGGCGATCTGCCGCCCGATCGTGAGCACCGGGTTGAGCGAGGTCATCGGCTCCTGGAAGATCATCGAGATCTCGTTGCCACGGATGCCGCGCATCGCCCCCTCGGTCAGCGCGAGCAGATCGCGGCCCTCGAACGCCAGCCGGCCGGCGACGATCCTTCCCGGCGGCGACGGGATCAGCCGCAGGATCGAAAGGGAGGTGACGCTCTTGCCGCACCCCGACTCGCCGACCACCGCCAGCGTCTCCCCCGGGTACACCCGGTACGACACCCCGTCCACCGCGCGGACGATGCCGTCGCGGGTGTAGAACCACGTCCTGAGGTCCTCGACCTCCAGCAGCGGCGCAACGCGGGCGTCCACGCGCTACATCCGCCGCGCCAGGCGCGGATCGAGCGCGTCGCGCAGGCCGTCGCCGAGCAGGTTCACCGCGAGCACGGTGAGCGACAGGAACGCGCCCGGGATCAGGATCAGCCAGGGCTTGAGCTGGAAGAGGCTCCGCGCCTCGGCCATGATGTTGCCCCAGCTCGGGATGTTGAGCGGCATGCCGGCGCCGATGAACGAGAGGATCGCCTCGGTGATCATCGCCGAGGCGAAGATATAGGTGCCCTGCACCAGCAGCGGCGCAGTCGTATTCGGCAGGATGTGGCGCACCAGGGTGCGCGCGACGCCGGTGCCGGCGGCGGTGGCCGCCTCGACGAAGGGCTGCTCGCGCAGCGTGAGCACCAGGCTGCGGACCAGGCGGACCACGCGCGGTATCTCGGCGATGGTGATGGCGAACACCACGTTCTCGAGGCTCGCCTTCGTGAGCGCCATCAGCGCGATCGCGAGCAGCACCGACGGGATCGACATCAGCCCGTCCATCACGCGCATCACGATCGCGTCGACCCAGCGGATGAAGCCGGTCACGAGGCCGATCGCCAGCCCGATCACCGCGGAGAGGATCGCGACCGCGAAGCCGACTGTGAGCGACACGCGCGCACCGAAGAGCACGCGGCTGTACACGTCGCGCCCGAGCATGTCGGTGCCGAACCAGTATTCCGCCGACGGGTCGCGCAGGCGCTTCACCGGCGAGATGGCCTGCGGATCGACCGTGCCCAGCCACGGCGCCGCGAGCGCGAGCGCGATCATCGCGAGCAGCACGATCGCGCCGAAGATCGCGGTCGGGTGACGGCGCAGCGCGTCCTTGAACCGCGCCCAGGTCGGCGAGACCGAGCGGGCGGTGGGAAGCGCGTCGGCGACCGCGGCCATGCGGGCGGCCCCGGCTCAGTAACGGATGCGCGGATCGAGCAGCGTGTAGCTGAGATCCACGGCGAGGTTGACGAGCACGTACGCGGCCGAGAAGAGCAGCGTCACGGCCTGGATGATCGGGTAGTCGCGCCGCAGGATCGCGTCGACCGTGAGCCGGCCGATGCCGGGGATTGCGAACACCGTCTCGGTCACCACGACCCCGGAGATGAGCAGCGCGATGCCGATGCCGATGACGGTCACGATCGGCACCGCCGCGTTCTTCAGCGCATGGCCGATCAGCACGTCGCGGGACGCGAGGCCCTTCGCCTGCGCGGTGCGGATGTAGTCCTGCGCGAGGACCTCGAGCATCGAGGCGCGCGTGATGCGCGCGATGAGCGCCATGTAGACGGTGCCCAGCGCGACGCTCGGCAGGATCATGTGGCGCAGGAACGGCCAGAACCCCTCGGTGATGCTCACGTAGCCTTGCACCGGCAGCCACTCGAGCTGGATCGAGAACAGGAGGATGAGAAGGTAGGCGAACACGAACACCGGTAGGGAGAAGCCCAGCACCGCCAGACCCATCACCACCCGATCGATCCACGTCCCGGCGCGCCAGGCGGCGATCACCCCGAGCGGCACTGCGACGAGCACCGTGACGACGAGCGTGCAGAGCGTCAGCGCGACCGTCGGCTCGATGCGCTGCCCGATGAGCTGCGCGACCGGCAGATTGCTGAAGATCGAGACGCCGAGGTCGCCGTGCGCGAGCGCCCACAGCCAGGTGCCGAAGCGCACGAAGTAGGGTTCGTCGAGGCCGAGCTTCGCGCGGATGCGCGCGATGTCCTCCTCGGTGGCGATGTCCCCGGCGATCACCGCCGCCGGGTCGCCCGGGCTGATGTACAGCAGCGAAAAGACGAACAGCGCGACCACCCCCATGACGGGGATGGTCGCGAGCAGGCGTTTTACGACGTACGCGAGCACGCGCCGCAGCGCGCGGGTGACGGCATTACTTCTTGTCCACGTTCCACATCAGGTTGACCGGCGACACGAGGATGCCGGTGAGGTTGGTGCGGTACGCCGTCGGGATGATGAACTGCGCGGTCGGAATGTACGGTACCACCTCCCAGGCGCGGGCCTGGATCTGCTCGGCGATCCGCCGCTGCGCTGCCGCGTCGGGGGCCGCGAACCACTGGTCGCGCAGCTCCTCGATCCGAGCGTCGGTCGGCCAGCCGAACCACGACTTGTCGCCCGCGCCGCGCAGCGCGGCGTTCAGCGCCGGAGTCGCCTGGTCCGGCCCCACCCACCAGGTGTGGAAGATCGACCAGCCGCCCTTCTCCACCGGCTCCTTCGACGAGCGCCGCGTGATCAGCGTGCCCCAGTCGCCGGCCTGCAGCTCGACGTTGAGCCCGAGCTTGCGCAAGAGCTCGGTGGTGATCAGCGCCTGGGGGTGCACGATCGGCTGGTCGGTCGCGTCGAGCACGACGATCTTCTCGCCCTTGTAGCCCGACTCCTTGATGAGCTGCTTGGCGCGGTCGAGGTCGCGCTTGCCGCTGAGCACCGCGGAGCCGGTGTCGTTCGCGAGCGGCGTGCCGCAGGTGAAGTACGACGCGCACGGCTTGCCGTTCTTCGCGTCGCCGGCGATGCCGATGGCGTAGTCCTGCTGGCTCACGACGTACAGCAGCGCCTGGCGCATCTTCGGGTTGTTGAACGGCGGCTGCAGGTGGTTGAACCGGATCATGCCCATCGACCCGAGCGGATCGGTGTTCTCGATCTTGACGTCCTTGTTCTTCGCCAGCACCGGGATCAGGTCGGGCGGCAGCTGTTGCCACCAGTCGACCTCGCCGGAGTTGAGCGCCGCGGCGGCGGTCGCCGAATCGGGGATGTAGCGCCACTCGACGCGGTCGACCTTCACCACCTTGCCGCCGGCGGCCCAGGACGGCGCCTCCTTGCGCGGCACGTAGTCGGTGAACTTGGCATACACGACCTTGTTCCCGGGGACCCACTCCTCCTTGATCATGCGGAACGGTCCGGAGCCGATCGGCTCGGGGATCTGCTGGAACGCGTCGGTCTTGGCGATGCGCTCGGGCATGATGAACGGCACGTTCGAGGACGGCTTGCCGAGCGCCTCGAGCACGTACGCGAACGGTTGCTTGAGCTTGAGGCGGAAGGTCTTGTCGTTCACCGCAGTCCACGACTCGGTCAGCTCGCCGAGCTTCTGCCCGAGCACGTCGCGTTTCGCCCAGCGCTCGATCGAGGCGATGCAGTCGGCCGAGCGGACCGGCTGGCCGTCGTGGAACTTCAGCCCGTCGCGGAGCGTGAAGGTGTACGTGAGCTTGTCCGGGCTCACTTCCCACTTGTCCACCATCTGCGGCTGGGGCTGGAACTTCGCATCGGTGGAGAACAGCGTGTCGTACACCATGTAGCCGTGGTTGCGGGTGATGTACGCAGTGGTCCAGATCGGGTCGATCGAGCGCAGGTCGGCCTCGGGGACGAAGCGGATCACCTTCTGCTGCGCCACGGCGGAGCCGGCGGCGAGCGCCGCGACGAGCGCCAGGGCGCGAATGCGGTTGGGAACGGGCTTGCTCATCGAACGCCTCCTCAGCGAGTGGAAGAACGCGCCGCCGCGAGCCGCGGTGGCCTGCCTTCCGGTCGGGTGGCCCCGCGCGCGGGCGCGGCGAGGTCTTGTGTCGGGAGATTCTGCCCCAGATTGCCGGACCCCGGCAACGCGAGCGGGGCGGGCTCGGCGCCGAGATGCGGAACGCGCCGGTTCAGCCCCCGCTGCCGTACGGCCGGGTCAGTATCTCGAGAAGATGGCCGTCGGGATCCTCGAAATAGACTCCGCGGCCGCCGTCCCAGTTGTTGATCTCATTCCGCTGCTCTTGCGCCGGGTCGGCCCAGTAGGGAAGCTGGCGCGTCCGGATCCGCCCGAAGATTTCGTCGAACTCGGCCTCGCTAACCAGGAAAGCGTAGTGCTGGGCGGTGATCTCGTCGTCGGCGTCGTAGAAGTCGAGGGTAACCTCGTTATCGACCTGGACGCCCATGAACGGCCCGAACGGAACCGGGGCGGGGAGCCCGAGCACCTCGGCCAGAAACGCGGCGGAGGCGCGCTTGTCGCGCGCGTAGACGATGGTGTGATTCAGCTTGACGGTCATGGTCCGAATCGCTCCTCGAGCGTAGCCGCGGTGCGCCCCTACGAGGGCGAGCGCTTGACCATGCGCTCGTAGCCCGGCCCGCGGTCGATCATCGGCAGCGGCCCCCGGCGCGCAGCGCGGAGCGTGGCGCGGAGCTTCTCGGTGCCGGGGCGGTCGATCGCGTATTCGCCCTCCCCTGGCACCAGCGCGACGCCGTACTCGTCGCGCGCCGCCCCGGGCGATACCTTCCCCTCGCTCACATCGCCCTGCACGAGCTCCGGCTCGCGCTCGAGCGGATCGCCCCAGCCGCCGCCGCCCGTCGTGACGACGCGCAGCACCTGGCCGGCGGCCAACGGCTCGCCATCGACGAGGCCCCCGAGATCCTTCGCGCGCCCGTAGAGGTCGACGGTCACGCAGAACGGCTTGCCCGCCCGCCCGCCGTTCACCCCGTAGCAGCCCAGTCGGACGCGGTCGGCGGTCACGATCGTGTGGCAGTCGACGAGCACTCGATAGTGCTTTTCGTAGCCCAGGCCGCCGCGGCGCTTGCCCGCACCGCCGGAGTCGGGACTCAGAGCGAGCTTCTCGACGATCACGGGGAAGCGGTTTTCCGTGAACTCCGCGGGCTGATTGCGCGAGTCGGGGACGATGTGGATCGCATCGTTGCCGTCGGCGTAGTGGCGCCCGCCCGACCCGCCGCCGAGCACCTCGCGCGACAGGAACGGCCGGCCGTCGGGGTCGTTCCCGTAGAACCCGGTATAGCGGATCGTCTCCTGGTCGGCCGGCATGCGGCCGTTCGTCGCCAGCGCGACGCAGCCGGCCAGCAGTCCGAGCGAGCGCAGCAGCACGAACGAGCGGGCGTTGGTGGCCGCCGGCCACACCGGCGTGATCAACGTGCCCTTCGGCGGGAACACCACGTCGAACACCTCGCACACGCCCTCGTTCACGTAGATCTCCGCCGCCCGCTCCGGCGTGTCGGCGAGGTTGCGCAGCACCGGCGCGATCCACTTGACGAGGAACGCGCCGTCGGCGTAGTCGGCCGGCCAGTTGATCGGCCCGGAGGACTGCGGCGCGGTGCCGTTGAAGTCGAGCGTGATCCGGCCGCCGCGCTTGACGATCTTCAGCGCGAGGCGGTGCAGGCTCGGGTCGGTGACCCCGTCGTGCTCGACGAAGTCCTCCCACGCGTACTCGCCATCCGGGATCTTCGGCAGCAGCTCGTTCGCGTAGATGTCGCGGCACTTGTCGAGGATCGCCTGGAAGCAGGCCTCGACCGTCGCGGCGCCGAAGCGCTGGAAGAGCTCCTCCATGCGGCGCGCGCCCATCATGATCGCCTGCATCTCGCTGTCGAGGTCGGCCTCGAGCATCTCCGGCACGCGGGTGTTGCGGCGGACGATCTTGAACGCCTCGTCGTTCCGCACTCCGCGGCTGTAGAGCTTGACCGGCGGGATCATCAGCCCTTCCTCGAACACCGACACCGCCGTGCCGGGCATGGATCCCGGAACGCGGCCGCCGATGTCGTCGTGGTGGCCGAAGGCCTGGATGTACGCGACGACCTCGCCCGCGTGGAATACCGGTACCGTCGAGCACATGTCGGGCAGATGCCCGATCGAGCCCTCGGTGAGATAGGTGTCGTTCATCAGGAACACGTCGCCCGGCGCCAGCGTCTCCGGCGGGTAGTCGCGTACCACCGCGTTCGGCATGGCCGAGTACGAGCGGCCGGTGAGCTTGCGGCAGTAGCGGTCGAAGAGACCGACCCGGTAGTCGTGCGCCTCGCGGATCATGGGCGAGCGCGCGGTGCGCTCGATCGCGTACTCGATCTCGCGCTCGATCGAGTTGAGCGTCCCCTCGACGATCTGCAGCACGATCGGGTCGACCTCCACCGGCGCGGTGCGCGCCGGCGGCGTCGGCCAGGGCTTCGCGGACGGCCGGGCGCTCATCTCAGCGGCGTCACTTTCTCGCGCACGAGCATGATCCCGTGCGGATCCACCTCGAGCCACTGCCCCGGCCAGACGACGGTGGTGGAGCCGAACTCCTCGATCACCGCCGGCCCGTCGAGGCGGTGGCCCGCGGGCAGCACGGCGCGGTCGTAGATCGGCGTGTCGCTCCAGCCGCCGTCGAAGAACACCGGGCGCGCGCCCTTGCGAGCGGGCGCCGCGCCGGCCTGTCGCTCGAGCTTCGGCAGTTCGGGGCGCTCGATCGCGCCGAACCCCGACACGCAGAAGTTCACGAGCTCGACCTTCTGCTTGCCGGCGTAGTCGTAACCGAAGCTCTTCCGGTGCGCGGCGTGGAAACTCGCCAGGAGCCGCGCCACGAACTCGTCGTCCACCCGGCCGGCCGGCGCCGCGACGCGCACCTCCATCGACTGGCCCACGTAGCGCACGTCCGCCTCGCGGACGGTGCGGCAGCGCGACGGGTCGATGCCGTCGCGCGCCAGCGTATCGACCGCCTCGCGCTCGAGCCGCGCGTAGACCTCCGCCAGCGGTCCTGCGCGGATGGCGTCCTCGCGCGTGACGCGGGTCGCGATGTGATCGGTGCGCCAGTCGACGGCGAGCAGCCCGAACGCCGACAGGTTGCCGGGGTTGAACGGCACGAGGCAGCACTTCATCCCCAGCAGGCGCATCACGGCGGGCGACTGCGCCGGCCCCGCGCCGCCGAACGACAGGAGCGCGAACCGCCGCGGGTCGATGCCCTTCTGGATGGTCATCTGCCGGATGCAGTTCGCCTGGTTCCAGTTGGCGATCTCGACGATGCCCTCGGCAAGGGTCTCCACGGAGAGACTCTTGCGAGCGGGGGACCCCTTGCCTTCCCCCATGGTCCCCAGCCGCCGCCCGAGTTCCTCGATGCCCCCCCGGGCACGCCCGACGTCGAGCTTGATGCCGCCGCCGATGAGCGCGGGCGGGATGCGGCCGAGCACGAGGTTCGCGTCGGTGATGGTCGGCTCGGCGCCCCCGGCCGGATAGCACATCGGGCCGGGGACCGCGCCCGCGCTGCGCGGCCCGACCTTGAGGTGGCCTTCGCGCGAGAGCCAGGCGATCGAGCCGCCGCCCGTGCCGATCGTCTGGATGTCGATCATCGGAATCCGCACCGGGAACGGGCCGATCGCCGCGCCGTTGGTGATGTGGGGCTGGCCGGCCTCGATCAGGCAGATGTCGGTCGACGTGCCGCCGGCGTCCAGCGTGACGAGGTCGTCGAAGCCGGCGAGCTTCGCGATCACGCTCGAGCCGAGCGCGCCGGCGGCGGGACCCGAGAGCGCGGTCGTGATCGGCTTGTCCACGACCTGGTCGGCGCTGATCACGCCGCCGGAGGACTGCATCACGAGGAACGGCCTGGCGCCGAGGCCGGCGCCGAGCTCGTCCTTGATGCGCCGGAGGTACACCGTCATGTGCGGCTTCACGAACGCGTCCACCAGGGTGGTCACCGCGCGCTCGTACTCGCGGTATTCCGGCAGCACGTCGCACGACAGCGAGACCACGAGCTCCGGGTATTCCGCCCGCAGGATCTCGCGCACGCGGCGCTCGTGGGCCGGGTTCGCGTACGAGTGAATCAGACAGACGCCGACCGCCTTGACGCCGTTGCGCTTGTAGAAGCGCGCGACCTTCCGCACGCTCTCCTCGTCGAGGGGCTTGAGCACCTCGCCGCGGAAGTTGAGCCGCTCGCTCACCTCCATCACGAGGTGGAGCGGGACGAGCCGGTCGGGCTTGACCCAGAAGTAGGAGTTGCCGTAGCCGTCCGGCACCGCCTGGCGGGCGATCTCGAGGATGTGGCGGAATCCCCCGGTGACGATCAGTCCCAGCGAGTCGATCGCGCTCTGCAGGAGCGCGTTCGTCGCGACGGTCGTGCCGTGCGAGAGGGTCGCGACGTCGGCGGCCGACGTCTGCGCGTGCGCGAGGATCGCGCGCACGCCGTTGACGAGCCCGATCGCCGGGTTCGCGGGCGTGCTCGCGACCTTGGTCACGAGCATCCGGCCGGTGGCGCCGTCGACCGCGACGATGTCGGTGAACGTGCCGCCGGTGTCGATGCCGATGCGGAGCTTGCCCGGCGCGGCGGCGGTTCGGGGAACGGCGGGCATGGGGCTCGGTCGGCGGGGGTCAGCGCGTCAAGATAGTCGCGTGCCGCAGCGCGGGTCAAGCCTGGAGTGCTGCAGCGTCGCGACGTCGAAGCCCGCGTGCGCGCGGCGCTCGCCCGGTTGCGTCACCAAGCGGTAGCCGACCGCGAGCGCCGCCAACACGGCGAGCAGAAGGACGACCACCGCGGAGCGGCGCAACGGTCGCCCCGGCAACCTCCGGGCCGCCATACCCGCGAGCACCGCGGCGGCGAGCGCGCCCACGACGCCGTAGCCGAGCGCAATCGCTGGGCCGGCGAGTCCGCTGCCCGCAGGAACGAAGAACAGTGCGCCGATGGCGGTGCCCGCCACGAGGCCGATCCAGAACGAGCAGAAGACGGGCAGCGCTATCCATGGGCCCGACGCCGGCGCGCGGACGAGATTTGGGCGCTCATTCGCGGCGAGACTACCGCAAGTCGCGGGACGCCAGCCGGGCGCTGCGCGTAGACTCGCGGCGATCCCGAGCCGCCAGCCTCAGATGCCTGCGTCCTTCCCGAACGGGAGAGCATTCCGGAGTCTCGCGGCGCTCGCGATTTTCGCCATCCTCTGGCAGGCGGTTCCGTCAGCGGCCAGTCTGCGACCCGCCGGAGACGCCCGCGGTCATCTCATCTGCTCCTCGGCACCCGCCGGACCGGTCGATGGTCGCCGGGGCGGGTCGCTCCCGAACCAGCACGACTCTGCGCTGTACGACTGCGCCCATTGCGTACCCGCGACGGCGCAGATCGCCGCGACTCCTCGGCCGGAGTTCCGGGCGGTTGCCGCCGCGGCGGCGATCACCGGGGCAACCGGCGAGGGTGTCGCGCTGCGGCTGACCGCCGCGCTCCCGCCGCCGTCCTGCGGCCCCCCGTCCCTGCCCTGCTGACCTCGAGCCGGTGCGCTCGCCGCGCCCGGAAAGGGCCGCTGCGTTCACGCGGCGTGCCGATGGTGCGCACGGCAACGGAAGGGCTTCAGCCATGCTTCGATCGCTCGTACTGCTCGCGTCACTCGCCGCGCTCTGCGCCGCGACCGGCCGCGTCTCCGCTCACGTCACCCTGGAACGGCGGGAGGCTCCGGCCGACAGCTTCTACAAGGCCACCCTGCGCTCGCCGCACGGCTGCAAGGGCTCGCCGACGGTGCGGATCCGGGTTCGCCTGCCCGACGGCGTGACCGCGGTGAAGCCGCAGCCCAAACAGGGCTGGAAGCTCGAGATCACGCGGGTGAAGCTCGCGAAGCCGCTCGACGACGGCCACGGCGGCAAGATCACCGAGACGGTCGGCGAAGTCAGCTGGTCCGGCGGACGTCTGCTGGACGAGCACTTCGACGAGTTCGCGATGATGATGAGACTCCCGGATGCGCCCGGGACGACGCTGTACTTTCCGGTGGTGCAGGAGTGCGAGCAGGGCGTGCATCGCTGGATCGAGATCCCCGAGCCCGGGAAGTCGGCGCGCGACTACCGGGAGCCGGCGCCGGCCCTGCAGCTAACCCCCAAGCAGTGATCGGCGCCGCGACGGCGCGCGCGGCGGCGCTCGCGCTCGCGCTCGGCGCGGGCGACGCCTGGGCGCACGCTGCTCTCGTCGAGACGATCCCTGCGGACGGCGCTCGGCTGGAAGCGCCGCCCGCCGAGGTCGTGCTGCGCTTCAACGAGCCGGTGACGCCGACGGCCGTGCGGCTGCTCGATGCATCCGGGGCGCCGACGGCGCTTCGTGCGGCGCCGACCGCCGACGGGAGCGAGATCCGGGTCGCCGTTCCGCCCGATCTCCGCGCCGGACAGTATCTCCTGAGCTTTCGCGTGACCTCGCTCGACTCGCACCCGGTTGGCGGGTCGCTGGCGTTCTCGGTCGGCGCGGAAACGCCGGCCCCGGGGCCGCGCGTCGCCGCCCCGGCGGAGTCCGCACCGGGATGGCCCCGCGTCACGATCCGCGCACTGCACTACTTCGCGCTGTTCACTGCGGCCGGAGGGGCCCTGTTCCTCCTGCTCGTCGCACCGTTCCCCGGGCAGCGCGCAATCCTCGTGGGCGCCGCGGCCCTCACGGCCCTCACCGCGATCGTGGGCGCCGGCCTGCAAGGCGCGGCGCTCGTGGGCTCCGGGGCCGATTTGCTCGACTTCGACGCGTGGCACGCCGGTCTCGCCAGCTCGCGCGGCCGCAGCGCGATCGCCGCGGCGCTCGGCGCGCTTGCGATCGCCGGCGGGGCGGCAGTCAAAGGCCAGCCGTCGCGGAGCGGGCTCCTAGCCGTGGGCGCGGTCCTGACCATCGGCAGCTTGCTCCTGACCGGGCACGTCGCCACCGCGCAGCCGCGCGCGCTCGCCACGACGGCGCTCGCCGCTCACGTGCTCCCCGCGGCGTTCTGGGCGGGTTCGCTGGTCGCGCTCTTCGCGACGCTCCGCGCGGGCCCGTCAGCCGGAGCGCCGGTCGCCCTCCGCCGGTTTTCCCGGATCGCGATCGTCGCCGTGCTCGTGCTCGCGCTCGCGGCGCTCGCCTTCGCGACCATTCAGCTCGGCGCGCTGGAGGATCTCGTCGACACCGCGTACGGCCGGCTCATCTTGCTGAAGTCGGCGCTCCTGAGCGGCCTCGTCGCGCTCGCGGTGCTGAATCGTCTCAGGCTCGTGCCCGCGCTCGAGCGTGGCGACACCCGCGCGGCGGGACGGCTGCGCCGGTCGATCGCCGGGGAGATCGTCCTGATCGCGTGCGTCGGCGGCGTTACGGCCGTGCTCCACCAGACCCCGCCGCCGCGCACGCCGGCGACGGCGATCGTCCGGACGCTGCACGCCGGCGACCGCTCGGTCGAGATCCGCGTCGCGCCGGCTCGAGCCGGCCGCAACACGATTCACGCGACGTTCCGGGACGCCGACGCCGGCCGGCCCCAGCCGGCCGAGGTCACCCTCGAGATCGCCAACCCGGGTGCGGGCGTTGAGCCGCTCGTTCGACGCCTGGAACGGCTCGCACCGGGAGAGTACCGCCACGAGGGCAGCGAACTGGCGTTTCCCGGCACCTGGACGGTCGAGGTCCACGCCCGCGTCGGCGAGTTCGACAAGCTCGTGTTCCGCGCCGAGCTCGCGATCCGCTAGCCGGCGCCCGAGGGGCCGGCGAAGATGCGCTGCCAGTCGACGTGCGGATCGGGCGCGGTCGCAAGCGCGCGCTCGATCCATTCGGCGTGCTGCGCCTCTTCCTGCGCGAACGCCGCCGCGAGCAGCTTGACGTCCGGATCCGCGGTCGCGGCGAAGACCTGCTCGTAGAAGTCGCGCGCGCGCTGCTCCGCCTCGAGGGCCATCTGGAGCGCGTCGTGCGGGGTCGCGAGCCGTGATCCGAACTCCTGCGCCACGCCCTCGGGCGGGCCGGCGTCTGACCAGCCGTATTGCCACGATTTCAGCAGCGGCAGGTCGAGCCCCTGCCGTCCGCGCGGCGATCGACTTCGCGTGCTGCATCTCCCGCGCGGCGAGGTACCCGAAGAGCGCGCCGAGGGACCCGTTGCCATGCTCGGCCATCCAGCGCGCCAGGGCCTCGTAGCGGGCAGCGGCTTCCCGTTCGATCGCGAGCGCGTGCGCATAGAGCTCCGCCATCGACCCGATCGGTCTCGCGTCGCTCACGCTGCACTCCCGCCGGGGGAGGCTTCACCCGCTAGGCTAGAATCGCAGTCGTTCAAGGGTGTCCCTCTCTTCCCACGAATGTCCAGCGCCAAGCCCCCCTCCGCCCCGCCGCCAACCCGCGAAGGCCACCATCAAGAACGTGGGGCCCCTCCACCCCACGTCGCCAACTTCATCCGCAACATCATCGAACAAGATCTCGCGCAGGGGAAGTACGCGTCGCGGACGTGGGGCGGCAAACCCGGGCCGGCGAAGGCGCATGCGGGCGCGCCGCCCGACCCAGCGCGGATCCGCACCCGCTTCCCGCCCGAGCCGAACGGCTATCTGCACATCGGCCATGCCAAGTCGATCTGCCTCAACTTCGGCCTCGCGCGCGACTACGGCGGCGTCTGCCACATGCGGTTCGACGACACCAACCCCACGCGGGAGGAGCAGGAGTACGTCGACTCGATCCTGGACGCGGTGCGGTGGGTCGGCTTCGACTGGGGCCCGCACCTGTACTACGCCTCCGACTACTTCGATCTCGCTCTACGGGTTCGCCGAGGCACTGATCGAGCACGGCCTCGCCTACGTCGACGACCTGACCGCCGAAGAGATCCGAGCGCTTCGCGGCACGCTCACCGAGCCGGGCCGGAACAGCCCCTACCGCGACCGACCGGCCGTGGAGAACCTCGACCTCTTCCGCCGCATGCGCGCGGGCGAGTTCCCGGACGGCGCCCGGGTGCTGCGGCTGAAGATCGACATGGGCTCGCCGAACATCAACCTGCGCGATCCGGTCGCCTACCGGATCCGCCACGCGCACCATCACCGCACCGGCGACAAATGGTGCGTGTATCCCCTCTATGACTACGCGCACGGGGTCTCGGACGCCCTCGAGAACATCACCCACTCGATCTGCACGCTCGAGTTCGAGGACCATCGGCCGCTCTACGACTGGATCAACGGACGGCTCGCCGACATCGGCCTGCTCGCGCCGCCGCTTCCCCAGCAGATCGAGTTCGCGCGACTCAACCTCACCTACGTCGTCCTGTCCAAGCGGCGCCTCATCCAGCTCGTCGAGGAGCGGCGCGTCGACGGCTGGGACGACCCGCGCATGCCGACCATCGTGGGGTTTCGCCGGCGCGGGTTCACGCCGGAGGCGATCCGGCTCTTCGCCGAGCGCATCGGCGTGTCGAAGGCCGACTCGTGGATCGACATGACGGTGCTCGAGGACTGCCTCCGCGAGGACCTGAACGAGCGCGCGCCGCGCGCCACCGCGGTGCTCGATCCGCTGAAGCTCGTCATCGACAACTACCCGGCCGGCCAGGTCGAGGAGCTGGAGGTGCCGCGCCATCCGCAGCAGCCCGCGATGGGCACGCGCCGGCTGCCGTTCGGCCGCGAGCTGTGGATCGAGCGCGAGGATTTCATGGAGTCGCCGCCCAAGGGCTACTTCCGGCTCTACCCCGGAAACTCGGTGCGGTTGCGCTATGCCTACGTCGTCAAGTGCACCGGCGTCGAGAAGGACGCGGGCGGTAACGTCACCGCGGTCCACTGCGAGTACCTCCCCGACTCGCGCTCGGGCACGGCGGGGGCGGACAAGTACAAGGTGAAGGGCAACATCCACTGGGTGAGCACGAAGCACGCGTACGCGGCAGAGGTGCGGCTCTACGACCGTCTGTTCTCGGTGCCGTTCCCGGGCTCGCGCAAGGGTCGCGAGCAGGTCGAGGCCGCGGCTCGCGCGGCGCACGCACGGCACGCCGAGCCCGTCGACGAGGACGGCGAGGCGCACCCGGCCGAGATGGCCCAGGACCACAACTGGCTCGACGACATCAACCCGAACGCGAAGAAAGTGATCACCGCCTACCTGGAGCCGGGCTTGAAGGGCGCGAAACCCGAGGACCGCTTCCAGTTCGAGCGCCACGGCTACTTCGTCGCCGATGTCCGCGACTCGAAGCCGGGCGAGCCAGTGTTCAACCGCGCGGTGACGCTGCGGGATTCGTGGTCGAAGCAGAGCGAGCGATGAACACCGCGGTCGTCGTCGGCGCGCTCGGCGTCATCGGGCGCTACGTCGTCGAAAAGCTCGCGAGCCTCCCCGACTGGGAGGTCATCGGCTTGTCGCGGCGGAAGGGCGAGGACCGCGAGCGCGTGCGCTACGTCTCCGTCGACCTGCTCGACGCGAAGGACGTCGAGGCGAAGCTCGCCGGCCTCAAGGACGTCACGCACGTGTTCTACGCCGCATTCCAGGCCTCGAGCGGCGCTGCGGCGGGCTATGCGACGAACATCGCCGCCAACCGCGACATGCTCGTCCACTCGGTCTCGGCAATCGACCGCGCATCGGCGAAGCTCGAGCGCGTCGTCCTGGTCACCGGCACCAAGTACTACGGCTCGCATCTCGGCCCGTTCAAGACGCCGGCGCGCGAGGACGATCCGCGGCACATGCCGCCCGACTTCTATTTCGACCAGATCGACTGGCTCACCGACTACCAGCGCGGCAAACGCTGGAGCTGGACGGAGCTGCGGCCGCAGACGCTGTGCGGCTTCGCGCCCGGATCGCCGATGAGCATCGTGCCGGCGATCGCGGTCTACGCGGCGATCAGCAAGGAACTGGGGCTGCCGTTGCGTTTCCCCGGCAAGCCCGGCGCGTACCGCTCCATCTATCAGGTCACCGAGTCGACGCAGCTCGCGGCCGCGGCGCTCTGGGCCGCCACCGAGCCGCGCTGCGCGAACGAGGCGTTCAACGTCACCAACGGCGACTACTTCCGCTGGGTCCACCTCTGGCCGAAGCTCGCCGGGGTGTTCGAGATGCCGCTCGCGGAGCCGCAGACGATCTCGCTCACCCAGCACATGGCGGACAAGCGGCCGCTCTGGGAGCGGATGGTCGAGAAGCACGGCCTGAAGCCCTACCGCTTCGACGAGATCGCGGCCTGGCCGTTCGCGGACTACGTGTTCGGCTGCGACTGGGACGTGATGTCGAACGTCACGAAGTCGCGGCGCTACGGCTTCCACGACGTGGTCGACAGCGAAGAGATGTTCGTGCGTCTGCTGCGGCGCTTTCGCGCCGAGCGGATCGTGCCCTAGGCCGGGAGCGACCGTGGCCCGCTATGTCGGCGTGGAGCCGATTTTCTGGACGGCGGTCGCGCAGGTATAGTCGTCGCATGGACGACGCATCTGCAACCCCGCGCACCGCCTTACTCGCTGGCGCCACCGGCCTCCTCGGTCGCGCGTTGTTGTCCCAGCTGCTGGCCAGCAAGCGCTACCGCAGCGTACATGTCCTGCTGCGCCGCGCGGCGCCGGACATCAAGGCCAGTCCGAAGCTGACGGTTCACCACGTCGACTTCGCAATGCTACCCACAGCGTTCCCGACGGTGGATGACGTGTTCATCACGCTCGGCACCACGATCAAGCTAGCAGGCTCGGAAGCGGCCTTTCGCCAAGTGGACTTTGTCTTCGTGGTGAATACCGCACGCGCCGCCAGGGCCGCGGGTGCGACGCGGTTGGCCGTCGTATCGGCGGTGGGCGCCCAGGCGAAATCCCGCGTCTTCTACAATCGCGTGAAAGGCGAGATGGAGGCAGCTATCGCGCAGCTTGGCTACGAATCCATCGTGATCGCGCAGCCATCGCTGCTGCTGGGCGACCGCGCCGCGTTGGGGCAACCGGTGCGCAGTAGCGAAGTGTGGGCGGCGCGGCTCCTCGGGCCAACGAGCTGGATGCTGCCGAAGGGGGTACGGCCGATCCGCGCCCGCGCTGTGGCGTCGGCGTTGCTGAGTGCCATTCTCACCGCGAAGCCCGGCGTTCGCGTCCTGAAATCGGGAGCCATGCAGGCGTACGACCATCCCTAGCGCGTTCCGTCGCCGCAACAGGAACGCGTCGCACGCCGTAGCCTGGCTCAGCCGGTCCTGAACGTCAGATACGGCTCGCGCTTGAGCTGCTCGACGAGCGCGACCTCCCAGTCGAGATAGTCCTGCATCGCCTGCTCGATCTGCCCCTGGCGGTCGTACGGCCGGTAGTAGACATCGTCGGTGGCCGCCGCGAGACGCGTGCTGCCCGGTTCGAGCGGCAAGCCCGTCTGACTTCCACGCGCGCCGTGCCCCCGCGCAGGATCTGTACGGGGGCTGCCGTGAGGGTCGCGGCATCGAGCGCCGCGAGCCGCGCCAGCACGCCATCGGGTGAAGTGAAAACGAACCGCTTCGCCGGGCCGATCCGCTCGAGCGCGTCGCGCAGCCGGGCACGGATCGCGAACCACGCTCCGGGAATATGGCCGTCGCGATAGGCGAGGCTCGACGCGAAGTCGACGACCGTCGCTTCGCCCGGCGTCGAGCAGGCGCTGCAGCTCCGACGCGGAAACCTCGTCGAGCTTGGCGCCGTCGAGCCCGAGCACCCGCCGCGCCTCGGCGCCCGTCACGAGCGACTCTCCGGCGCCATCTCAAGCACGTACACCTCCGGCCAGCCCATCTGCAGCAGCCACGACGCGGTCATCGTCGCGCGCACGCCGTCCGAATCGGCGAGCACGATGCGCGCGTTGCGGACCGCGGCGTAGGTATCCGTCGCCTGCACGAGTTGCCCGCCGGGCGCGTGGGTGAAGCCGGCCAAGTGACCCTCGCGGTACTCCTCCGGGCTCCGCACGTCGAAGCAATACAGCGTGCGGGTCGCGTCCTGCCGCATTCCTTCGAGCTCGGCGGAAGCGATCTTCCTCACGCCGAAACGCCCGGCGACTGCGCGCCGCTGCCTCCCGCGCCTTCGCTAGCGCGTCCGCCCCCGGCGCGGGAGCATGGCGCTCGTTGCCGTGCTCCAGTGCGAACCCCGCGAGGTGCCAGCCCATCGTGCCGTTCTTGAGCGCGACGACCCGGTTCGGCAGCCCGGCGTTGATCAGCGACTGCGTGCCGATGATCGAGCGGGTCCGTCCGGCGCAGTTCACGACGACCAGCGTCTCCGGACGCTTCACGACCTGGTGCACGCGGTAGACGAGCTCGGCCCCCGGGCAGTCGTCGGCGCCCGGAATGTTCATCACCCGGTACTCGCTCATCGGCCGGGAATCGAGTACCACCACGTCCTCACCGGCGTCGAGCTTCGCCTTCAGCTCGCCGGCGCTGATCCGCGGCGTCTCGAACACATGCTCGACGAACTCGCCGAATGCCTTGCTCGGAACGTTCTCGCCGGTGAAGAGCTCGAAGCCCGCGGCCTTCCAAGCGCCGACGCCGCCTTGCAGCACGGCGATGTCGCCGTAGCCGAAGCGGCGCATGACGGCCACCGCGCGCTGCGCGAGCGTCTCGTCATCGTCGCAGAGGACGATCCGGGTGTCGCGACGCGGCACCAGCGCGTCGAGCCGCATCTCGAGGCGCGAGAGCGGCACGCACGCCGCCGTGAGCAGATGGCCCGCGGCGAACACGCCCTCCTCGCGCACGTCCAGCACCGCGAGCTCGCGCCCGTCGCCGAGCAGCTCGCGGAGCCGGTGCGGAGTCACGTGCGGCGCGCGCCCCTGATCGCCCGCCACACCTTCTCGCGCGTGACCGGCATGTCGATCTCGCGGATGCCGAGCTCCGACAGCGCGTCAACGACCGCGTTCACGACCGCCGGCACCGCGCCGTGCACGCCCGACTCGCCGACGCCCTTCGCACCCAGTGCGTTCAGCACGGTCGGCGTGGTCTCGTCGAAGTCGCACTTCAGCGGCGGAACGTCGTCGGCGCGTGGCATCGCGTAGTCCATGAACGAGCCGGTGAGGAGCTGTCCGGTCTCCGGGTCGTGGACGGTGCGCTCGATGAGCGCCTGGCCGATGCCCTGCACGATCCCGCCCTGGATCTGGCCGTGCGCGATCAGCGGGTTCATCACCCGGCCGATGTCGTCGACCGCGGTGTGGCGGGTCACCTTCACGATGCCGGTCTCGGGCTCGATCTCGACCTCCGCGATCTGGCAGCCATTCGGCCAGGTCTGCTCCTTCGCCGTCGCGGAGGCGGTGCACACGAGCTTCGCCCCCGGCTGCTTCGCCGCGAGCTCGAAGAGCCCGATCCCGCGATCCGTGCCGGCGATCTGGAAGCGTCCGCCGCGAAATTCGAGGTCGCCTTCGGCGGCCTCGAGCGCGCCGGCCGCGACCTTCCGGCCGGCTTCGATCACCGCGTTCGCGCCGGCGAGCACGGCGCCGCCGCCGACCTGCAGCGAGCGCGAACCGCCGCTGCCGCCGCCGGTCTTCACGACCGCGGTGTCGCCTTGCACAACGACCACGGTTTCGGGCGCCACGCCGAGCCGCTCGGCGACGATCTGCGCATACGAGGTCCACAGGCCCTGCCCCATCGGCTGCGTTCCCGCGACGACGATCACCTTGCTTTCCCCGGTGACCGTGACTTCGACGGCCTCCGACAGATTGGCGCTGCCGGTGACCTCGACGTAGCACCCGAGCCCGCGGCCATACAGGCGCCCGCGCTGCGCGGCCTCGCGCTTCCGGGCGGCGAACCCGCTCCAGTCGGCGGCCTCGAGCGCCAGGTCGAGGACGTGCGCGAAGTTGCCGCACTCGTAGATGCTGCCGGCAGGCGTCTTGTACGGCATCTCGTCCGGACGGACGAAGTTCTTCCGCCGCAGCTCGACCGGATCGACCCCGAGCTCGATCGCCGCCCGGCTCATCAGGCGTTCGATGAGATAGCCCATCTCCGGGCGACCTGCGCCGCGGTAGGCGTCCACCGGGTTGGTGTTGGTGAACATGAGCCGAACCTCGTGGTCGAGGAGCGGGATCCGGTAGACGCCGGTCGGCGCGCGCGCCCCGGACATCGCCGGCACCGCGGCGCCGAAGTTCGAGGGGTAGGCGCCGATGTTCGCGAGCGTCTTGATGCGCAGCGCGGTGAACCGGTTGTTGGCGTCGACCGCGAGCGTGGCTTCCGTGAGGTTGTCGCGGCCGTGAGTGTCGGTCAGGAAGGTCTCGGAGCGGTCGGCGAGCCACTTCACCGGGCGCCCGACCTTGCGCGCCGCATAGGTCACCGCCGCGTACTCAGGATACGGCGGCACGCGCGTGCCGAATCCGCCACCGAGGTCGCCGCAGATCACCCGCATCCTGTCCTTGGGCACCTTCAGCACCGCTTCGGAGATGTGCGCCTGCATCATGTGCGTCATCTGCGTCGGTACCCACAGGCTGAACGACTGCGTCGCCGGGTCATAGGCCGCGAGCGCGGCGCGCGGCTCGATCGGGTTCGAGACGATCCGGTTGTTCACGACCGAGATGTTCACCACGCGGTGCGCGGCCGCGAGCGCGGCATCGACCGCCGCCGCGTCGCCCATGCGGTAGTACGCGGCGATGTTCCCGAACTCGGGCCGGAATGCCGGCGGCCAGACTTGGGGCGCGTCCGCGCGCGCCGACTCGGCGGCGCCGACAACGGCCGGCAGCACCTCCCATTCGACCTCGACCAGGTCGGCACCGTCCTTCGCCTGGTTCCGGGTCTCGGCGATCACCATGGCCACCCCGTCGCCGACGAAGCGCGCGACGTCCGCCGTGAGCGGCAGGCGCGGCGGCGCGGTGATCGGCTGCCCGTCGGGCCGCTTGTGCACCTGGACGAACGGCAGCGACCCGAGTCCGTCCGCGACCACGTCGGCGCCGGTGAACACCGCGATGACGCCGGGCGCCTTCCGCGCCGCGCTCGAGTCGATGTTCACGATGCGGGCGTGCGCATGCGGCGAGCGCACGAACGCGCAGTACGCCTGGTTCGGGAGACTCACGTCGTCGGTGAACCGGCCCTGACCGGTCATGAGGTGCCGGTCCTCGAGCCGTCGGACCGGCTTGCCGATCCACTGGCTCGTTCCGGGCTGGATGAAGTCGGTGACTGCGGTGTCCATGCTTTCTGCGGGGGCGGGAGGAGGAAAAGGCAAGCTGCGGAGGGTAATCGAGCAGCGTGGCTAAGTCGAGCGCTCTTCTTCGGGGCTGAGCTCTCCGACCCGCACGCCGAGGAGGCGCACCCGCCGATCGAGCTTGAGGCGCCCGAGGCACTCGAACGCCGCCTTGCGGATCGTCGTTTCCGACGCGGTCGGCTCAGGCAGAGTCTTCACGCGAGTGTGCGTCTCGAAGTCGGCGAAGCGCACCTTGATGCCGATCGCCCGGCCGCGGTATCCCTCGTCCCGCAGGTCCTCCGCGACCTCGCGCGCCAACCCGGCGAGCGTGCGCGCGAGTTGCTGCCAGTCGCCGACGTCCTCCTGAAAGGTCGTCTCGCGGCTGCGGCTCTTGGGCTCCCAATGGGTGACGATCGGATCATCGTCGATCCCGCGCGCCGCCTCGTAGAGGTACGCCCCGTACGACCGACCGAGCTCCTCCACGAGCCACTCGATCGGCCGGGCCGCGAGTTCGCCGATCGTCCGGATGCCGAGCGCAGCGAGGCGCGCTTCGGTCTTCGGCCCGATTCCGGGCAGCTTCCGCACCCCGAGCGGCCAGATCCGCGCCTCGACGTCGCTCGCGGCGAGGATCGTCAGGCCGTCGGGCTTGTCGAGCTCCGAAGCCATTTTCGCGAGCAGCTTGTTCGGTGCGATGCCGATCGAGCAGGTAAGCCCGGTCTCGGCGTGGATCCGCTGCTTGATCTCGCGCGCGATATCCGCGCTCGGGCGCTCGAGGTCGGTGATCTCGAGAAACGCCTCGTCGATGCCGCGATCCTCGAGCGACGGTGAGACGCCCTGCATCACCGCCTTGAACTTCGCCGAGTACCGGTGGTAGGCCTCGAAGTCGACCGGCAGGAACACCGCGTGCGGGCAGAGCTTGTGCGCGGTCCGGAGCGGCATCGCCGAGCGGATGCCGAACGCCCGCGCCTCGTAAGTGGCGGTCGAGACGACCCCGCGGCGCGTCGGGTCGCCGCGCCCGCCGATCACGACCGGCTGGCCCCGCAGCTCGGGACGCCGCAGCAGCTCGACCGCCGCGAAAAAGGCGTCCATGTCGAGGTGGAGGATGCGGCGACCGACGGGCACGACAACTCAAAGTCTGCCACGGGTGGGCACGGCTGCGCAGCGCCGGGGTTCGCCGTAGCCCGCGCTTGACACGGCCGGGGCCCTGGCGGATACTAAACCTCATGGTTAAGTATGGCGACGACGCGGCGCTGGACGCCGTCTTCGCGGCGCTCGCCGACCGCACGCGGCGCAAGGTCCTCGACTCGCTGAGCGGCGGGAGCCTCGGGGTGACCGAGCTGGCGAAGCCGCACGAAATGTCGCTGCCCGGCTTCATGAAGCACCTCCGCGTGCTCCAGGACGCCGGGCTCATCGCCCGCACGAAGGAAGGGCGGGTGGTGAGCTGCGAGCTCAGCGCCGTGCCGATGAAGAACGCCGCGGCCTGGATGGCGCGCTACGAGAAATTCTGGAACGAGCGGCTCGACGCGCTCGCCCGCTATCTCTATCACCAGGAGGAATTGAGCCCATGGCCCAGAGCAAGCTCCAGGAGAAGCCCTCGCTCACCCTCGCCCGCAGCTACCCCGTCGCGCCGGAGAAAGTCTGGCGCGCGTGGACGGACCCGGAAGCGCTGAAGCGGTGGTGGGGGCCGGGCGATGAGCCGGTCTCCCTCGCCGAGCTCGACGTGCGCGTCGGCGGGCGCTTCCGCATCGTGTTCGGCGGTCCGGACGGCAAGGCGCACGAGTGCGCCGGCGTCTATCGCGAGGTCGTCCCGAACCGCAAGCTGGTGTTCACCTGGACCTGGCCGAACAGCACGCCCGAGCGCGAATCGCTGGTCACGATCACCCTGCGCGCAGCCGGCAAGGGGACGGAGCTCGCATTCCTGCACGAGCAGTTCTTCGACGAGACCGCCCGCGACGGCCACCAGCGGGGCTGGAACGGGGCCCTCGACAAGCTCGGGCGCTTTCTGCAGGACGTCAACTGAACCCACTACGGAGGTTTTATGCCCTACGTCGACGGCTTCGTCGTGCCGGTCCCCAAGCGGAAACTGGAGGCCTACCGCCGCATAGCCCGGAAGGCCGGGAAGATCTGGCGCGAGCACGGCGCGCTCGATTACAAGGAGTGTGTCGCCGACGACGTGAAGCCGGGAAAGCACACGTCGTTCCCGCAGAGCGTGAAGCTCAAGCCGGGCGAGACCGTGATGTTCTCCTGGATCGTCTACAAGTCCAGGGCCCATCGCGACCGAGTCAACGCCAAAGTGATGAAGGACAAGCGCCTCAAGCCGATGATGGATCCGAAGGCGATGCCCTTCGACGGGAAGCGGATGTTCTGGGGCGGGTTCAAGGTCCTGGTCGACATGTGAGCGAACCCGAGGAGGGCGCATGGGCCGGGGCTTCAAGTGGGTGTCGTCGCACGGCAACACTTTCAACCACGACGTCTCGTCCACGCCGGAGGAGCGGGCGAAGGGCCGGATGCGCTACAACTTCGGCGAGATCGCGTTCGACGGCGAGGAACTCCCCGGCACAAGCGCGTTCTACCCCGATAGGGACCGCCAGGTCTTCCACACCTGTTCGTCCTCGCGCGGCCTCGACCTCATGATCGGCGCGTACAACTGGCTCCACATCGCGCCGCAGGCCCGCGACGAGGACGGCCTCCCCCGCACCATGGCCTAGGGTGCGGGATCACGACAAGTATCTGTAACCCCGATCAAGGAGAATCGCCATGGGTAGCCCCGTTGTGCACTTTGAACTGATGTCGAAGGATCCCGCGAAGCTCGCGGGCTTCTACGCCGAGCTCTTCGGATGGAAGATCCAGCACATGCCGGAGATGAACTACCGCATCGTGGAAACCGGCGGCGAGGGCGGCATCAACGGCGGCATCTTCAAACCGGAACAGGAAGTGCCGTCGTCGGGCGGCACGATCTTCTACATCGCCGTCGATGACCTCGCCGCCTACCGCAAGAGGGTCGTCGCGGCGGGCGGCAAGATCTGCGTCGAGGAGCAGCAGGTGCCCGGCATGGGCGCGTTCTCGCTCTTCACCGACCCCGAAGGGCGGATGATGGGGCTGTGGAAGCCGGCCACCAAGAAGTAGCGCGGCCTAGGATCCTGCGCGCGCCCTCTTCCGCGCCGGGGTCCGCTTCCGCGGCGCCGGACGCCGGGCCTGCAGCTTGGCGATCTCCTGCACCGCGAGATCGCAGCTCCTGGTCACGAAGTCGAGGATCACGGCGAGCTGCTCGTCGCTGTACCGGGACCAGAGCGCCGTCATCTCCCGCTGCAGCGAGTCGTAGAGCGGCGCGATCCGGCGCGTCATGGCCGGTCGCGCGCGGACGACGACCTTGCGCCGGTCGGTCGGATCCCGCTCGCGCCGCACGTAGCCGGCCCGCTCGAGCCGGTCGATGACGCCGGTGATCGCCCCGGTCGTGAGGCCGGTCACCTTGGCGAACTCGCCCGCGGTCGCGCCGCCACTGAGGAGCGCGAGGTCCAGGCACTCGAGGTCGGAGCTGTTGAGCCCGAAGCGCTCGCTCACCGCCTGACTGATCAGCACCGACTGCGCGGTCATCCGGCGGACTTCGCGCAGGACGCCGGCGAGCAGCGCGGCGCGATCGGTAGGGTGGCTTGACATGTCCGGGCTATTGTCTTATTGTGCTTCTATCTTAGCAACTAAGATACTTAGCAATCGAGCGGCCAGCGGAGTTCGCGGGGCAGGCGCGATTGCGGTGCGATGACATGGCCGCGCCTCAAAGACGAGTACCTTCTGCAACCCATGGAATTCGACCCGCACTGCCTGCGGGACCGCCACCGGTGAGCGACGACCCCGCCGCACGGGCGCGCGCGACGGCAGAAGCGGTCTACCGCGCCGAGTCGCGCCGCGTCTTCGCGACGCTCGTCCGCCTCCTCGGCGACTTCGATCTCGCCGAGGAGGCGCTGCACGACGCGTTCCGCGCCGCGCTCGAGCAGTGGCCGCGCGACGGCGTGCCCGCGAACCCGCGGGCCTGGCTCGTGTCGGCCGGTCGGTTCAAGGCGATCGACGGCATCCGCCGGCGCGCGCGGTTCGTCGCGATCGACGACGTCGCCGAGCAGGTCGAAGCGATCGCCGACGACGCCCAGCCCTGGGACGGTGAAGGCATCGAGGACGACCGGCTGCGTCTCGTTTTCACCTGCTGCCACCCCGCCCTGTCGCCGGACGCACAGGTCGCGCTCACGCTGCGCGAAGTCTGCGGCCTGACCACCGAAGAGATCGCGCAGGCGTTCCTGAGCGCCGCGCCCACGCTCGCGCAGCGCATCGTGCGCGCCAAGGCGAAGATCCGCGACGCCCGGATCCCCTACCAGGTGCCGAGCGCGGCCGAACTGCCCGAGCGCCTGGACAGCGTGCTGCGCGTCGTCTACCTGGTGTTCAACGAGGGCTATTCGGCGTCGTCCGGCGAGTCGCTGACGCGGGTCGATCTGTCCGGGGAAGCGATCCGCCTGGGACGGCTGCTCGTCGAGTTGCTGCCCGAGCCGGAAGCGATCGGGCTGCTGGCGCTGATGCTGCTGCACGAGTCGCGGCGCGCCGCGCGCACCTCGCCCACGGGCGAGCTGATCCTGCTGGCCGACCAGGACCGCGCGCTCTGGAACCGGGATCAGATCGCGGAGGGGTCGGCGCTCGTGGAACGCGCGCTCGGCTCGCGGCGCTTCGGCCCGTACGCGCTCCAGGCGGCGATCGCGGCGGTACACGCCGAGGCGGCGACCGCGGACGCCACGGACTGGAGCGAGATCGTCGGGCTCTACGACGTGCTCCTGCGCGCCGAGCCGTCCCCGGTCGTCGAGCTGAACCGCGCGGTGGCGGTGGCGATGCGCGACGGCCCCGCGGCCGGGCTCGAGCTGGTCGACGCCATCCTCGCCCGCGGCGATCTCCAGGACTATCGCCTCGCGCACGCGGCGCGGGCGGACCTGTGCCGCCGGCTGGGCGAGACCGCCCAAGCCCGCGCGTCCTACCAGCGGGCTCTGGTGCTCACCCGGCAGGAACCGGAGCGGCGGTTCCTCGAACGGCGGCTGGCCGAGCTCGCCGACCCGAAGCACCACGCCAGGAGAGCCCAATGAAGTTTCTATGCCTGATCTGCGCCGAGAAGGTGATGGAGCAGATGCCGGAGGCCGATGCGGAGCGGCACTTCGAGGACTACCGCGAGTTCACCGCCGCGATCAGGAAGAGCGGGCACTTCATCGGGTGCAACCGGCTCCTGCCGCCCCCGGCCGCAACCACGGTGCGGGTGCGGGAGGGCAAGGTCTCGACCACCGACGGGCCCTACGCCGAGACCAAGGAACAGCTCGGTGGCTACTACGTCATCGAGGCGGGAGACCGGGACGAGGCGATTCGGGTGGCCGCGAAGATCCCGGGGGCATGGATCGGGTGCGTCGAGGTGCGGCCGATCGCGGAGGATGAGCAGACGCTCCAGGCCCTCGGATTTGCCGCCCCGGGCACCCCGCGATAGCCGGCCAGTCGCCTGGGGCGGCAGTCGACGCGAGTCGCCGGCGCGCCGGTGAGAAGCGCCCGCCCGTCGCCCCGCGCGCGATGGTCGAAACCGGTCCGCGAACTGGCGGCCACCGCGTCTGTCGATTTCGAGCCGGCCCGTTCGACTAGGCAGTGAAGGGCTGGCCGGTTTCGGGGTCGGCTCGAGACGAACAGGAGCCGCAAATGCAGATCGTGATGAATAGTTTGGGAATGTTGCGTCACTTCGGGAAGAAGCTGGGCCCGTATCTCATGCTGGAAATCCTGTTGCCCGGCGGAACGTTGTTTGCACTGCTCTTTTTCCTGTACCAGCGCGGGAAGCTCGACTAGGGGGCGTACCCGGTCATTCCGCCACGATTGAGGAAGGAACCATGAAATACCTGTGCCTGGTCTACATGGAGGAGAAGACGCTGGACGCCGTTCCCGACAGCGAGTGCATGGCCTACGGCGAGTCGCTCCGGAAGAGCGGGCGCTACATCGCCGCGGAGGCCCTCCAGCGCGTAGAGACTGCGACGACCGTGCGGGTCCGCGACGGCAAGGTGTCGCTGACCGACGGTCCGTTTGCCGAAACGAAGGAGCAGCTGGCCGGGTTCTACCTCATCGACGCGAAGGACCTCGACGAAGCCGTCCAGGCGGCCGCGAAGATCCCGCCGGCGCGCGTCGGGAGCATCGAGGTGCGCCCGGTCAGGGAATTGTCGCTGAAGTAGCCGTTACGTCGCGGGTCATTGATCCGCTTCCCTGCGATCCGCAGAATGCGCCGACCTGTCGATCCCGGAGCGAGTCGATCGACTACCGTCGTCACCCCCAGCGAGAGAGCGATGAAACACCCGACGAGTTTCCGGAAGAACGGGCGATCGCAGGCGGCGGCCGCGCAAGCCGCCACGATCCGCGTCGCCCGCCGCTTCAGCGCGCCGCCGGAGCGCGTGTTCGACGCCTGGCTCGAGCCGGAGGTCGCCGGCCGATGGCTGTTCGCGACGGCGTCGCTGCCGATGACGGACGTCGACATCGACCCGCAAGTCGGCGGCTCGTTCCGGTTCGCGGCGCAGCGGGACGACGAGATCATCGAGCACCGCGGCGAATACATCGAGATCGTCCCGCACCGGCGCCTGGTCTTCACCCTCACCACGGCGGATCGCCCGCGCACCATCACGCGCGTGACGGTCGAGATCACCCCGCGGAGGACCGGGTGCGAGCTCGCTTTGACCCACGAGCGGATGCCCGCGAACGACGCGAACCACGCCGAGGGGCGTTGGGCCGGGGTCCTCTACGGCCTCGACGAGACGCTGGATTCCCGGCCGCGGCGCGGGCGCGGAGGCTGATCGCCCCGGGGCTGTCGAATCCCGGCGCGGCCGATCGACCAGCTGGTGTAGGGCCCATCCGCGGCGCCCGGTGCATTCCAACGAGGAGACTCCCATGCTCGACCAACCACAGATCGTCCAGACCACTGTCCAGCCGGCCGCCGTCATCCGGCTCACGATTCCGCGCGCGGAGATCCAGAAGGTCATGGGTCCGGGCATCGCGGAGCTGCTGACCGCCATCTCCGCCCAGGGCATCGCTCCCGCCGGTCCCGTCTTCTCGCACCACCTGCGGATGGACCCGGACACCTTCGACTTCGAGATCGGCGTGCCGGTCACCGCTCCGGTCTCGGCCACCGGTCGCGTGAAGGCCGGCCAGTTGCCCGCCGCCACGGTGGCAAGGACCGTCTACCGCGGAGCCTACGAGGGCCTCGGCGCCGCCTGGGGCGATTTCATCGCCTGGATCACGGCCGAGGGGCACACGCCTGGCCCGGACCTCTGGGAGTGCTACGTCGCGGGCCCGGAGTCGAGTCCCGACCCGGCCGCCTGGCGCACGGAGCTCAACCGGCCGGTGATCCGCAAGGGTCCGCACACCGCCACGCGCCCGAAATCATAGCGCGGAGTCCGAACCATGAAGCCCGGCGAGACAGTGCGGGTGCGCAAGGCCGGACGCCGGGAGTGGATCGGGCTGGCGGTGATCGCCCTGCCCTGCATGCTCTACTCGATGGACCTGACGGTGCTGAACCTGGCAGTTCCCTCGCTCAGCGCCGAGCTCAGGCCGAGCAGCGCCGAGCTGCTCTGGATCGTCGACATCTACGGATTTCTCGTCGCGGGATCGCTCATCACCATGGGCACGCTCGGCGACCGCATCGGGCGCCGCAAGCTGCTGCTGATCGGAGCCGCGGTCTTTGGCATCGCCTCGGCCCTCGCCGCGTTCTCAACCACGGCCGCGCAGCTCATCGCGACGCGCGCGCTGCTCGGCGTCGCCGCGGCGACCCTTGCCCCGTCGACCCTGTCGCTGATCCGCAACATGTTTCTCGACCCGGCGCAGCGCACGGTCGCGGTCAGCGTGTGGATCATGAGCTACTCGGCCGGCGCGGCGATCGGGCCGCTGATCGGCGGCGTGCTGCTCGAGCATTTCTGGTGGGGCTCGGTGTTCCTGATCAACGTGCCGGTGATGCTGCTGCTGCTCGCGCTCGCGCCAGTGCTGCTCCCCGAGTTCCGCGACCCGAACGCCGGCCGCATGGACCTGGTGAGCGCGGTCCAGTCGCTGGCGGCCGTGCTGGCAGTGATCTACGGCCTCAAGCGCATCGCCGAGGGCGGCCCCGGCTGGATCGCCGCCCTGTCGATTGTCGCGGGGGTCGCCGTCGGCGCGGCATTCCTGCGACGGCAGGGCAGGCTGGCCGATCCGCTGATCGACCTGAAGCTCTTTCGCATCCCCGCTTTCAGCGCGGCGCTCGCCGTGAACATCCTCGGCTTCCTGACGACCTTCGCCGCGTTTCTCTTCATCGCGCAATACCTGCAATCGGTGCTCGGCCTCTCGCCGCTGGAGGCGGGCCTGTGGGGACTGCCCTCGGCGCTGGCTTTCATCGCCGGATCCATGCTGACGCCGATGATCGTGCGCCGCTACCACCCGGCGCACGTCGTCGCGGGTGGCATGACGGTCGCCGCCGCCGGCTTCGTCCTGCTGGCGCTCGTCGACGGCGCGAGCGCCCCGCTCGCGATGCTCGTGGCCGGGTCGGTCGTGTTCTCGGTGGGACTGACCCCGGTCGTCACGCTGACGACCGACATCGTCCTGACCGCCGCGCCGCCGGCGCGCGCCGGCGCCGCCTCGGCGCTGTCGGAGACGAGCTCCGAGTTCGGCGGGGCGTTGGGCATCGCGGTCATGGGCAGCATCGTCACCGCCATCTACCGCGGCGAGCTCGCCAGCGCCCTGCCCGCAGGCGTACCGGCGGAGGCCGCCGAGATCGCGCGCGGCACGATCGGCGGAGCGGTGTCGGTAGCCGAACAGCTGCCCGGGGCGCTCGGCGCCGAGCTTCTCGGCGCGGCGCGCGAGGCCTTCGCCCAGGCATTCGGAACGACGGCCGCCATCAGCGCGGTCATCGCGATCGGCGTCGCGCTGCTCGCCGCAGTCCTGTTGCGGCGCGTCCCGGCACCCGCATGACCGCAGAGGAGCGATCGATGAAATACCTTTGCCTCGCCTATTACGACGTGAGGAGATTCGATGCACTGTCCCCGGCCGAGCTGGACGCGATCGTGAGCAGGTGCCCGCCCTACGACGAGGCGCTGCGCAACAGCGGCCATCTGATCGCCCAGGCGTCCCTCGGGTCGCCGCAAGCGACCACTACCGTGCGGCCCAGGAACGGCAAGTCTTCGATCACCGACGGCCCGTTCGTCGAGACCAAGGAGCAGGTGGGCGGGTTTTTCATCATCGAGGCCCGGGATCTCAACGAGGCCATCCGCGTGGCCTCGAAGCATCCGGCCGCGAACCTGGGCGAACAGGTCGGATGGGGCATCGAGGTGCGGCCGATCGAAGGATACGAGGCGAAATAGGCCGTCCGGCGCGTCGATCTCGCGGTTCGCCGTTCGACTACGGTGGAGTGAAGGCTCCCCCAACCCCCAGCACGAAGGAGAAAGACCGATGCGATTCATGATCATCGTGAAAGCGACCAAGGACTCCGAAGCGGGCGCCATGCCCGAGGAGAAGCTGTTCGCCGAGATGGCGTCCTACCACGAGGAGCTGGCGAAGGCCGGCGCACTGCTCGACGGCTCCGGGCTCCAGCCGAGCGCGAAGGGCTGGCGCATCAAGTACTCGGGCGCAAAGCGCACCGTGGTCGACGGGCCCTTTGCCGAGACGAAGGAGCTGATCGCCGGCTACACGCTCATCCAGGCGAAATCGCGGGAAGAGGCGCTGGAATGGACCAAGCGCTTTCCCAATCCCGCGGGCGCCGGCAAGGAAGCCGAGATCGAAGTCCGCCAGCTGTTCGAGCTCGAGGACTTCGGATCCAGCGACACGCTCGATCGCTTTCGCGAAATCGGCATCGGCGCGAAGAAGTAGTCCACGCCGCGGCAACGATCACCCCAACCCCCGACAAGGAGGCACCAATGCAAGTCCAACCCTATCTGTTCTTCGACGGCCGCTGCGAGGAAGCGCTCGAGTTCTACAAGGCCAGGCTCGGCGCAAAAGTCGAGATGCTCATGCGCTTCAAGGACAGCCCCGACCCCCCGCCGCCCGGCATGGTGCCGCCCGGCTCGGACAACAAGGTCATGCACACGTCCTTCCGCATCGGGGAGACGGTGGTGATGGCGTCCGACGGCAATTGCGCGGGCAAGCCGAGCTTCAACGGCTTCTCGCTGTCGATCACCGCGGCGAACGAGCGCGAGGCCGACCGGCTGTTCGATGCACTGGGTGACGGCGGGCAAGTGCAAATGCCAATCGGCAAGACCTTCTTCTCGCCGCGGTTCGGCATGGTCGCCGACCGGTTCGGGGTGTCGTGGATGGTCGTCGTGGCGCCGCGACGCGGCCGCCACGCCGAACGCCAAGCACTAGGCGCTGTGCGATGACGCTCGCGGGCTCACTGGACTACCCTCGCGCAACACCGCGCTCAGGGTTCGCCCTCGGGGCGGCCCTTCGGGCTCACGCCCTGAGCCACTGGGGGGCGTACTCTGGTTCGCGTCGGTGGCGCTGCCCCCTAGCTCCCTCAGCCCCGCCGCGATCGCCGAGTTAATCGACAACTTGCGGGCGATTCACCAAATGCCGCTAAAGCGTCGTCCTCCTCCTTCGGCCCCGCCTGCCGGTCACGCCGGCACGGGGCCGCTTTTCGCCTGGTCCCGCCGCTCTGGCCCGCATCCCGGGAGGGCGGGGGGTTCGATGCCCTATGGATTGAAGGAGAAACGACAATGCGATTCATGATGATGGTCAAGGCCGATCCGAGCTACGAAGCGGGACGACCGCCGGACCCCGCCCTGCTTGCCGCGGTCGGCAAGCTCAGCGAAGAGATGACCAAAGCCGGCGTCCTGATCCAATCGGGAGGTCTGCTGCCCAGCTCGAAGGGGGCCCGAGTGCGGGTTTCCGGAGGGAAGATGACCGTGACCGACGGGCCGTTCGCCGAGACGAAGGAACTCATCGGCGGCTTCGCCATTCTCGAGGCGGCGTCGAAGGAAGAGGCGATCCGGCTGGGGAGCGAGTTCATGCAGCTCCATGTCGATGTCCTCGGGCAATCCTACGAAGGCACGTTGGAGGTTCGCCCGATGTTCGATCCGGCGAGCGCCGGTTGCTCCTGACGCGCCCCCGACCGAACGTGGGACGCGCTCCTTACCGTTCACGGGAGAAGCCAATGCAGAAGATCACCCCCTTTCTCTGGTATTCCAAAGAGGCCGAGGAGGCCGCAGCCTTCTATGCCGCCATCTTTCCCGACTCGCGCGTCGGCCGGGTCACGACGCTGCCGAGCGAATCGCCCAGCGGCCCGCCCGGATCGGTGAAGGTCGTCGAGTTCGTTCTCTTCGGCCAGCCCTTCGTCGCCATGAGCGCCGGACCGCTCGACCCGTTCAACCACGCGGTGTCCTTCGTCGTGAACTGCGACGATCAGGCCGAAATCGACCGCTACTGGAACGCGCTTCTCGAGGGCGGCTCGGCCGAGCAGTGCGGCTGGCTCAAAGATCGCTTCGGCCTCTCGTGGCAGATCGTCCCGACCGTTCTCGGTGAGATGATGGCCGCGCCCGATCGCGCCAGGGCCAAGCGGGCATCGGACGCGATGCTGAAGATGGTCAAGATCGACATCGCGGCATTGCAGGCGGCATTCGCGGGAACGACCTAGGGGGTGCCGCGCTGCGTGAGCTGCCGCCGCACGTCCCGCAGCTTCGCTTTCACGCGCCCCGCGTTGCCGGCGCCCATCCGGAGCAGGATCTTCTGCCCGGCCGAGCGCGCCTCGAGGTCGGGATCGGCGAACTCGTACATCACCCACGGGCGCTCGAGCTTGACCGGACCCTTGACGTCCTGGGCAACGAGCTTGACCGGTCCGGTGAGCTCGGGGGTGGCAAGCAGATGGTCGATCACCTCGATCAACCGATCGTTGAAGTAGCGCTTCGGATAGCCGAGCTCCGCGTAGGCCTGCTGGAATAGCGGATACATGCGCACATAGAGCGCGACGAGCTTGCCCGTGTCCGCCGACTCCATGAGCTGCAGCAACGGCTCGTAGCGGCGATCGTTCTCCGGGCCGAGAACCACCCCATCGCTCCTCGCTGTGGTAGTGAATCGTCCGCCCGTCGGCCGGACCGGCCACACCCGCGGCGACGCCTTCTTGCGCGGCAGATTGTCCACGGTCGCCACGAAGCGCTGCACGACGCCGGTGTCCTCCAGGAACGCGCCGACCGACTTTCTCCCGACGAGACCGGCGATCCCATCCAGCACGGTCTTGTCGCTTTCGGCGAGCGGCGGGAGCGCCGGCGCGGTGGCGGTTTCCGGAGCCGTCTCCGGCCGGGCTTCCTCGATCGGATGGCGGATCTGCGGTTCGGCCTGCACCGGGGGCGCCGCCGGAGCTTCGGCAACGGGCGGTGCGGCCGGCGGCGGCTGCGGTTCAGCGCCCTGCTGCTGCCACCAGTAGTAGGCGCCGATTCCGATCGCGCCCCATACGAGGAGCAGAATCACCCACCAGACCGGTCTACTCATCAGAAGGTCTCCATCCAGGGACGCAGCTCGACCTCCCACGTCCACGCGCTGCGCGGCTGGTCGTGGATCGAGAGGTAGGTGCTCGCGATCGCATCCGGGTCGAGGAACCCGTCGGGGCCGCGGTCGGAGCGCGCTTCGCCGGGCTGCCGGATGCCGCCGTCGATGACGAAGTGCGCCACGTGGATGCCCTTGGGCGCGAGCTCGCGCGCCAGGCTCTGCGCGAGGCCGCGCAGCGCGAACTTGCCCATCGCGAACGGGGCCGACTGCGAATAGCCCTTCACGCTCGCCGACGCACCGGTGAGGAGGATGCTGCCGCGCCCGAGGGGCAGCATCCGCCGCGCCGCCTCCTGCGCGACGAGGAAGCCGCCGAACGCGCAGACCTCGAGCGCCCTGGCGACGCCGGCCGGGTCGACCTCGACGATGGGGCCGCGCGCGCGGGCGCTGGCGTTGTACACCACCAGCGCCGGCGGGCCGAGCTCGGCGTCGACCGCGCGGAAGAGTCCCTGCACCGCCGCGGGCTGCGCGGCGTCGCACACGTAGGCCTTCGCGCCGGTCTCGGCCACCAGCCCGGCAAGCTTGTCCGTGTTGCGGGCGGCGAGGGCGACCTTCATGCCGCGCTTCGCGCAGGCGCGAGCGAGCGAAGCGCTCAGACCCTTGCCTGCGCCGACGATCAGTGCGATTTCATTCGGCATGCGTGGCTCCGGTTGGAAACGGCGAGCGACGAGCTTACGCGAGACCGGCTAAGGCAATGGACCCCGACCGGGTCCGAGAGTTCGGGGAGCGGGCCCGTTCGTGTATACTCCGCAGCGTTCGACGCACTTTCATCCGGTCAGCGTCGGGCCATCGCGGCCGTTCCTCGTCCCCGATCCTCATCCACGCAGTCACGTCTGCCTGAACCGGTTCTGCGGCCTTCCAGCCGCTGCAGGCCGATCAGGAGCGGGCGCGTCACGCGCTTCACGCTCCGCAAGCTCGGCGCCACGCGCCGAAGTACAGGAGATGTTTTTGACTCAGTCGTTTGCTGATCTCGGCCTCGCGGCCGAACTCGTTCGCGCCGTCGCCGAAGAGGGCTACGCGGCGCCCACCCCCGTCCAGGCCAAGGCGATCCCGCCGATCCTCGCCGGCCGCGACGTGCTCGCCGGCGCGCAGACCGGCACCGGCAAGACCGCCGGCTTCACCCTGCCGCTGCTGCAGCGGCTCACGCACCATGCCCATCACGGCGGCCGCCACACGATCCGCGCGTTGATCCTCACGCCCACCCGCGAGCTCGCCGCGCAGATCGAGGAGAGCGTCCGCACCTACGGCCGGCACCTGAAGCTGCGCACCGCGCTCGTGTACGGCGGTGTGGGCTTCACGCCGCAGGTCGAGGCGCTGAAGCGCGGCGTGGACATCCTCGTCGCCACCCCCGGCCGGCTGCTCGATCACCTCGGCCAGCGGACGCTGAGCCTCGCTCACGTCGAGATCCTCGTGCTCGACGAGGCCGACCGCATGCTCGACATGGGCTTCATCCACGACATCCGCAAGGTGCTCAGGGTGCTGCCGGCGAACCGGCAGAACCTGCTCTTCTCGGCGACCTACTCCGACGAGATCCGCACGCTCGCGGACTCGATCCTGCGGGACCCGGTGCAGGTCGAGGTCGCGCGCCGCAACGCCGAGTCGGAGCTGGTGACGCAGCGCGTCCATCCGGTCGACCAGGGACGCAAGCGCGCGCTGCTCGCGCAGCTCGTCGCGTCGGGCGACTGGCGCCAGGTGCTCGTCTTCACGCGCACCAAGCACGGCGCGAACCGGCTCGCCGAGCAGCTGTGCAAGGACGGCATCGAGGCGACCGCGATCCACGGCAACAAGAGCCAGGGCGCCCGCACCCGCGCGCTCGCCGGCTTCAAGGCGGGCGAGGTGCGCGTGCTGGTCGCCACCGACATCGCGGCGCGCGGACTCGACATCGAGGAGCTGCCGCACGTCGTGAACTACGAGCTGCCGAACGTCCCCGAACACTATGTACACCGCATCGGCCGCACCGGCCGCGCCGGGACCCCGGGGGAGGCGATCTCGCTCGTCTCGCCCGACGAGTACGCCTACCTCAACGACATCGAGAAGGTGCTGAAGCGCAAGCTCGAGCGCGAGGTCGTGCCGGGATTCGAGCCGGGCGCGCCCGCGCCCCACGCCGCTCGCCCTGCGGAGCAGAGGGAGCGCGGGCCGAGACCCTCTCCCGCGCGCCGCGGTGGCGAGCGCGGGCCGCAACGCCCCACCCCCCGGGCGCGCCATGCGCCGCGCGCCCGAGCAGCCGCCCGCACGGCCGCAGACGCCGAGGCCACAGCCGGAGCGCGCGCGCCCGGTGGCTGCGCCCGATGATGGGCGCCAACCCGCCTCGCACGCCAATGCCCAGTTCCCGTCGTCGGGGCCCGCGCAGCCCGCGTCGCCACGCCGCGGCGGTCACGGGGACCGCGGCCGGCCGGCGCAGGTGCCGGCGCTGCTGCGCGGCGCGCCGCGGCGCACGAATTGACTGACGTACAAAGGAGCCACAAATGGAAATCTTCGTAGGCAACCTCGCCCCGCAGACCACCGAGGACGAGCTGACCGCGCTGTTCAAGGCGTTCGGCGAGGTGCGCTCGGCGGAAGTGAAGCGCGATCTCTTCAGCGGCGTATCGAAGGGTTTCGGGTTCGTCGAGATGCCCGGCAAGCAGCACTCGCTCAACGCGATCGCCGGCCTGAACGGCAAGGACCTGAACGGCCAGCCGCTGCGCGTCAACGAGGCGCAGTCCCGGGTTGGCCGCGGCGGCTCGCGCCGCCGCTAGGGAACCGATCATGGCGAAAGAAGAGCTGGTCGAACTCGAAGGCGTCGTCAGCGAGGTGCTGCCCAACACCTCGTTTCGCGTGACGCTGCAGAACGGCGCCCACGTGATGGCGTACGCCTCCGGCAAGATGCGCAAGCACCGCATCCGCATCCTCGCTGGCGACCGCGTCACGCTGGAGATGTCGCCCTACGACCTGACCAAGGGTCGGATCAACTTCCGGCACAAGGACGACGCCCCGGCACGGACCGCGCCCCGGCCGAGTCAGTTCCGCAAGCGATAGCGCGCGCCCGGCCGCCGCTCACTCGGGGGCGAGCCAACTCACGCGGTGGCCGCCCTCGCCGGCGGGCGCGAGGGCGGACCAGAGCCAGTCGAGGATCGGCTTCGCCTCCGCGTCGAAGCGGAACGGCGGGTTCACCACCAGGAGCCCGCAACCGCGGAGCGACGCGGTCCAGCGCTCGGGGCGCAGCGCGAGCTCGAGCTGGAGAACCTTCCGGATCCCGGTCGCGACGACGTCGCGCTCGAACGCGCGCATCGTCGGCGGCTCCATGAGCGGGTACCAGATCGCATAGCTGCCGGTCGCCCAGCGCTCGTGCGCGGCGGCGAGCGCACCCGTGACGCGCCGGAACTCGCCCGCCCGATCGAACGACGAGTCCACCAGGACGAGGCCGCGCCGCTCCGGGGGCGGGAGATGCGCCTTCAGCGACTGGTAGCCGTCCATGAGATGGACGGTGACCTGGCGGTCGCGCGCGAAACTCTCGCCGAGCGCCTCGACATCGGTCTCGTTGAGCTCGGAAAGCACGATGCGGTCGCCGGGTCGGAGGAACCTCCGCGCGATCCGCGGCGAGCCCGGGTAGAAGCGCAGCTTGCCGTCCGGGTTCTCGGCGCGGACGGCCGCGAGGTAGGGCGCGAGCGCGTCGGGCGAGTCGCGCCGGTCCCACAGCCGCGCGATGCCGTCCCGAAACTCGGCGTTCTTCTGCGCCCAGGGGTGCGTCAGGTCGTAGCGGCCGACACCGGCGTGGGTGTCGACGTAGCAGAACGGCTTGTCCTTGGCGGCGAGCGCGACCAGCAGCCGGACCAGCAGCGCGTGCTTGAAGACGTCGGCGAAGCTGCCGGCGTGGAAGTGATGACGATAGGCGAGCATCCGGTCACAGTTTGTCGTACTTCCCGGCGTGGCCGCGCGCCTTCTCGACCGGGTACTTGACGGCGTTGAGCGCGAGCTTCTTCTCCGCCGCCGCCAGCGGGTCGATCCCCAGACGATCGGCGAGCTCGACCAGGTAGATCAGGACGTCGGCGATCTCGAGCTCGACCTCGGCCCGCTGCTCGGGCCGCAGGCTGTCCGCCTCGTGCGGCGTCAGCCACTGGAACTGCTCGACCAGCTCGCCCGCCTCGACGATGAGCGCCATCACGAGGTTCTTCGGGTTGTGGAACTTGTCCCACTCGCGCTCGGCGACGAAGATGCGCAGGCGCGTGCGGAGGGTGTCGAGGCTGTCGATGGCGGGCATGCGGCGGGCTCCGGTCCTGGCGCCAGTCAGTATAGCGACGGTGCACCAGGTGCTCGGGAAAGCCGATGACCATCCGCGCCGGCTCCGACGCAGGCATTCGAGTACCCTACGGACGATCGCCGACCACACCGGGGAAGAACACCATGCCCGCGAACATCACCGCCACCGGCCTGATGATCGAGGACCTCACCGTCGGCACGGGCGACCTCGCGGGCGTCGGCCAGAAGGTCACCGTTCACTACACCGGCTGGCTGACCGACGGCACCAAGTTCGATTCGAGCAAGGACCGCAACGACCCCTTCGTTTTCCCGCTCGGCAAGCGTCAGGTGATCGCGGGCTGGGACGAGGGCGTGCAGGGCATGCGGGTCGGCGGCCTGCGCAAGCTCACCATCCCGCCGGCGCTCGGCTACGGGGCGCGCGGCGCCGGCGGCGTGATCCCGCCGAATGCGACGCTGGTGTTCGAGGTAGAGCTGCTGGGCGTGGGCTGAGGGGCGTCGCCGGTGTCCAGATGTAACTTGTGTAACCGGCGGTTACGGGCCGCCGCGCGGCGATCGGCCGGCAGCATGATCCGGTAATTACCGAACGCCCGTGCCCTTGCAGTCGCCCCGCGCCAGGCGCTTAATGGCGACGGGAAGAACCTCGGGCTGCCGGGTGTTCAACGACCAGGAGGCGATCATGAGATCACTGAGCGCTCTGGCGACCGTAGCAACGGTGCTGATGGTGGGTGGACTCGTCAGCGATTCCGCTTTCGCTCAGCGCGGCGGCGGCAACTCCGGTCGAGGCGGCGGTGTCGCCGTCGCGGGCGGTGGCCAGTTCGCTCGACCCGGCGGCGTGGTCGTCGCCGGCGGTGGTCAGTTCGCTCGACCCGGCGGCGTGGTCGTCGCCGGCGGTGGCGGCAACTTCCGCGGCGGTCACTTCCACAAGGTCGGGGGGAGCCGCGTCGTCGTCGGCGTCGGTGTCGGCGTTCCGGTATGGGGCTGGGGCCCGGGATGGGGCTGGGGCCCGGGATGGGGATGGGGCCCAGGATGGGGGCCAGGTTGGGGCCCGGGTTGGTGGGGCCCGCCACCGGGCGCGTGGGGGCCGAGCTCCGGACCGGTCACCTGGATCGAGCAAGGGGGCGGGCAAGCGCCGTCGGATGCGGCAGGGCCTGCGCAGCAGCAGCCCTCGCACTGGTGGTATTACTGCACCGACGCGAACGCGTACTACCCGTACGTGCGCGAGTGCCCGGGTGGCTGGCAGCGCGTGTCACCCCAGCCTCCTCCGCCGCGCTGAGCACTCGGCAATGCCCGGCACGCTGCGGCTTTCACCGCTGCTCACTGCGCTCCTGCTCGGCGCGTGCGCAACCGTGCCCTCCGCTCCGAGCATGACGGCGCTGCCGGGCACCGGGATGCAGTTCGACACGTTTCGCGCGGACGACGGGACCTGCCGGCAGTTCGCCTACGAGCAGGTGGGCGGAGTGACTCCGGACAAGGCCGCGGCGAACGCCGCGGTCGGCAGCGCTGCGGTCGGCACGGCCTTGGGTGCCGCCGTCGGCGCGCTGATCGATGGCGCGGGCGGCGCCGGTGTCGGCGCGGGCATCGGCCTCCTGTTCGGCAGCCTGGCCGGCGCCGGCATGGCGCAAGGCGCAGGTTTCAACGCCCAGCGACGCTACGACGCCGGCTATCTGCAGTGCATGTACGCAAAGGGGCACAAGATCCCGGTGTGGGGTCGCGTCGCTTCGTCGCCGCCCCGGCAGGCGTACTTCCCTCCGCCGCCGCCCAACGCCCCGCCTCCTCCCGCGCGCTGAGCGCCGGCGTCCCGCCCGGCGGAAACACCCTGCTCGGCGTATAGTGGGTACCCGATCTCGGCGTGTCCCGAGAAGGCCAGAAGACTGGAACCCCGCATCGGCGGGGTTTCTCGTTTCGGGGCCGATCGCGACGCGCAAAGGAGGTACCGACATGCTGGCCACAAAAAAGATGCACCCCGTCGCCGTCTGCAGGATGTGCCACGGCATCACCTACCGCACCGAGGCGATCAACCAGCGCTGCGGGCGCAGCCCCCAGGGCCGGCGCTGCCGCGGCGTGTTCCGGAGCGCCGTGAACGACGGCGACTGGAAGGAGTGCACGGCGTGCGCCGCCAGCGGCAAGTACGAGCAGCGCCTCTGCCCGTTCTGCGACGGCATCGGCTGGCACTTCATGAAGCTCAGGGCGCTCTGAGAGCGCACGTCGGCCACGGCTGCAGCGCGTAGCACGGGCGCATGCCGGGCGCCGACCCTCACCCGTATTCCGGTCTCACGCCCGACGTCGTCCTCGATGCGCTCGAGAGCGCGGGGTTGGCCGGCGACGGACGCCTGCTCGCGCTGAACAGCTACGAGAACCGCGTCTACCAGATCGGTATCGAGGACGCGGCCGGGCCGGCCTCGTTCGTGGTCGCCAAGTTCTACCGGCCAGCGCGCTGGACCGACGCCCAGATCCTGGAAGAGCACGCGTTCGTGAGCGAGCTCGCCGAGCGCGAGATCCCGGTGGTCGCGCCGCTCGTGCTGCGGGGCGCGACGCTGCACGAGTTCGGCGGCTTCCGGTTCGCGGTCTATCCACGGCGCGGCGGCCGCACCCCCGAGCTCGAGGATCCGCAGACGCTCGAATGGCTCGGCCGCTTCATCGGGCGCATCCATGCCGTGGGCGCGGTGCGCCCGTTCGACACCCGGCCGGCCCTCGATATCGAGAGCTTCGGGGTCGAGCCGCGCGCGTGGCTGCTCGAGCACGGGTTCATCCCCGTCGACCTGCGCGAGGCGTGGTCGAGCATCGTCGATCGCGCGCTCGAGGGCGTGACCCGCTGCTACGAGCGCGCGGGCCCGCTGGCGACGATCCGGCTGCACGGCGATTGCCACGCCGGCAACATCCTCTGGACCGGCGACGGCCCGCACTTCGTCGACTTCGACGACGCGCGCTCCGGCCCCGCGGTGCAGGATCTGTGGATGCTGCTCTCCGGCGATCGCGAGGCGATGACGCGACAGCTCGGCGACGTGCTCGCCGGTTACGAGGACTTCCGCGAGTTCGAGCCGCGCGAGCTCGCGCTCGTCGAGGCACTGCGGACGCTGCGTCTCATCCACTACTCGGCGTGGCTCGCGCGGCGGTGGGACGACCCGGCGTTTCCCGCGGCGTTCCCCTGGTTCAACACCCAGCGCTACTGGCAGGACCGCATCCTCGAGCTGCGCGAGCAGGTCGCGGCCATGGACGAGCCGCCGCTCTGGCGCAACTAGCGGGGATTTCTCACCGCGGGAATCGCGGGCGGTCGAATCCGGGCGCCGCGCTGCGTTACACTCCGCCAGCAATGGACCTCGCCAGCGACGAACAGCTGACCGCCGACGGCGCGCTCGAGCGCGACCTGCGGGACGGCCGCTTCGTCGTGACCTCCGAGCTCTCGCCGCCGGTCGCCACCGATCCGGCGGAGTTCATCGACGCCGCGACGGCGCTCCGCGGCGTCGCGACCGCGGTGAACGTCACCGACGGCGCCGCCGCGAAAGCCCATCTCTCCGCCCTGGTCGCGGCGCACTTCCTCCTCCAGCATCGCGTCGAACCGATTCTGCAGCTCACCTGCCGCGACCGGAACCGCATCGCGCTCCAGGGCGATCTGCTCGGCGCGGCGGCGCTCGGGATCCGGAACGTGCTGGTGCTGCGCGGCGACGACCCCAGTGCCGGCGACCAGCCGGACGCGAAGCCGGTGTTCGACCTGGACGCGACGACGCTGCTCGCGATGGCGAGCCGCATGCAGGCCGAGCACCAGCTGCCCTCGGGCGCCGCGATCGCCGGTCCGATCCGGCTCCTGCTGGGCGCCGCCGACACGCCGATCGACCCGCCCCCCGGCTGGCGCGCGGAGCGACTGGTCGCCAAGGCCGCTGCGGGCGCCGCGTTCATCCAGACGCAGTTCTGCATGGACATGGCGGTGGTGCGGCGGTATGCCGCACGGCTGCTCGAGCTCGGGCTCGCGCAACGGCTGCCGATCCTGATCGGGGTCGCGCCGATCCCGTCGGCGCGCTCGGCCCGCTGGATGAAGGCGAAGCTGCACGGAACGCTGATTTCGGACGACATCGTCGAGCGCCTCGAGCGCGCGCCCGACCCGAGGGGCGAGGGCAAGCGGATCTGCGTCGAGCTGATGCAGGAGCTCGCGGCGACCCCCGGAATCGCCGGCGCGCACGTGATGGCGCCGCAGAATCACGCCGCGATCGCGGAGGTGGTCGCGACGTCCGGCGTCAAGGGAAGGAAGCGGGCTTCGGCCGGCAGCTGATCACCTCCTCCGGCAGGGACGGGAAGATGGCCTTCAGCGAGGAATACGTCGAGATCGATGGCTGCCGCATCCACCTGCGCCGCGGCGGCACGGGCGCGCCGCTGCTCTATCTGCACGGCGCGAGCGGTGCACCCGCGATCATGCCGTTCATGGAGAAGCTCGCCGAGCGCTTTGACGTGCTTGTGCCCGAGCATCCGGGCTTCGGCCTGTCCGACGAGCCCGAGTGGCTGGAGAACATCCACGACCTCGCCTATTTCTATCTCGATTTCCTCCGCCACCTCGACCTGCGGAACGCGCTCGTCGTCGGCAGCTCCATCGGCGGCTGGCTCGCGCTGGAGATGGCGGTGCGCGACGCCTCCCGCATCCGGTCGCTGGTGCTCGTGGGCCCGGCGGGAATCGCCGCCCCCGGCGTGCAACCCGCCGATATCTTTATGTGGTCGCCCGAGGAGCTCGTCCGCAACCTGTTCCACGACCAGAAGCTCGCCGAGGCGAGGCTCGCCGCGCCGGTGACGCCGGCCGACTTCGACATCGCACTCAAGAACCGGCACACCGCAGCCCGCCTCGCCTGGGAGCCGCGGCTTCACGACCCGTTCCTCCACAAGTGGCTGCACCGGGTGACGGTGCCGGTCAAGATCGTGTGGGGCGAGAACGACCGGATCCTGCCGGTCGCCTACGCCCAGGCGTTCAAGCAGCTCATCCCGCACGCCGAGCTCGAGATCATCCCCGCGTGCGGCCACCTGCCGCAGGCGGAGGAAGCCGACCGGTTCTGCGACAGCGTGCTGCGGTTCGCGCGCCGGGAGTGACGCCGTGCAGGTCGTCCTGTTCCATCTGATGCCCTACGCCGACCTCGACCTCGAGAGCGCGCGCCGCCACCCCTCGGTCTGGGTCCGGCTTCCGAACACCCACTTCGACCCGGAGAAGGGGCACAAGCTTTACAACCGCTATCTCGACGAGCTGGAGTACGCGGAGGAGCTCGGCTTCGACGCGGTCTCGGTGAACGAGCACCACCAGACCGCGTACGGCCTCATGCCGTCGCCGATCGTGACCGCGTCGGCGCTCGCGCGACGCACCAAGCGCGTCAAGATCGCGATTCTGGGCAGCGCCCTGCCGCTGCGCGAGCACCCGCTGATGGTCGCCGAGGAGCACGCGATGATCGACGTGATCAGCGGCGGGCGCCTCATCAGCGGCTTCGTGCGCGGCATCGGCGCCGAGTACCACACCTTCGGCGTGAACCCGACCTTCTCGCACGACCGCTTCCACGAGGCGCACGACCTAATCGTGCGCGCCTGGACCGAGCCCGGGCCGTTCGCATTCCAGGGCCGGCACTACCGGGTGAACTACGTGAACACCTGGCCGCGGCCGTATCAGCGCCCGCACCCGCCGATCTGGATCCCGTCGCAAGGGAGCAAGGAGACGATCGACTGGGCGTCGCACCCCGATCGCCGCTACACCTACCTGCAGACGTTTAGCCCGGCCAAGGTCGTCCAGCGATACCTCAAGATGTACCGGGACACGTGCGCAGCGCACGGCTACGCGGCCGAGGATCGGCAACTGGGGTGGGCGGTCCCGGTCTACGTGGCCGAGACCGACGAGGCCGCGCGCCGCGAAGCCAAGCCGCACCTCGAGGCGTTTCGGAACGTGTTCCTCAAGATGCCGATCGAGATGCTCCTGCCGCCCGGTTACACGTCGCGGGAGTCGCTCAAAGGCGTGATGAAAGCGAAAGCCGAGATCTTCGGGGAGATCACGATCGACAAGGCGATCGACCTGGGGCTCTTCGTCTGCGGCAGCCCGGCGACCGTGCGGCGGGCGTTCGAGACCTATTGGCAGGAGATGCGCTTCGGTAACCTGCTCGTCCTGTGTCAGTTCGGCACGCTGCCGGGCGAGCTGACGCGCAAGAACATGGAACTCTTCGCCAGCGAAGTCATGCCGGCGCTGACGTCGCTGAACTGAGTCGCGCTGCGCGCCGGCGCTCAGCGCACCAGCACCTCATCGCCGATCGCTTCCGGCATGGGGCTAGGCTGCCCTGACCTGCTTCTGCTCGTCGGCGGTTAGGCGCTCGACGATCTGCCGCATCGCCACCCAGGCCTTGTCCTGACCGAGGTGGACCACCGGGCTCGCTCCCAGGTCCAGGTTCTCCTGCTGCGCCTTGATCGTCGCCATGTCCTCGAGGAACGCGCTGGTGACCTGGCTGCGCACCAGGTCCGAGATCCAGCGCTGCTCGAGCTTGAAGTTGTAGGCCTGGGCCCAGAAGTAGTGGGCCGACCGCTCGGTCTCGGGCGTGATCGCATTGAGGTTCATCATGTTCATGCCCTGGCTGCGGTCGCCCTGGCGCGCGCCGGTGCCCGCGATCGCCGAGCCGACGTCGAGCTTGACGAACGACGGCGGCGCATAGTTCGTGACCTGCCAGCGGTCGACGTTGACCCCGTCGGCGAAGCCGCCCATGCGCTTGTGGAACGGCGCCGGCGGCTTGTCCATGAGCCAGCGCGTCACCTTGATCCGGTCGCCCTCGCGCGCGACCTCGAACTCCGAGCGCGCGAAGTCGTCGGTGCCGAGCGTCGTGGGATGCAGGAACGGCAGGTGCGTGGTATCGAGCAGGTTCTCGACCAGCAGCAGGTAGTTCGCCTCCACGTGCAGGCTGCTGCCGCCGAACCGCCAGCCCGGGTCGTCCATCCAGTGGAAATCCTCGATGAGTCCCGGGTCCACCTTGGCGGGATCGCCGGTCCAGAGCCAGATCCAGTGGTTGCGCTCGACCACCGGATACGCGCGGACGCGCGCGGACGCAGGGATGCGGTCCTGGCTCGGAACCTTGACGCAGGCGCCCGTGTGGTCGAACTGCAGCCCGTGGTACGCGCACTGCACGATGTTGCCGATCAGCTTGCCGCGCGAGAGCTGCGCCTGGCGGTGGCAGCACCGGTCCTCGAGCGCAACCGGGACGCCGTCCTCGCGGCGGAAGAAGACGACGGGCTCGTCGAGGATGATGCGCCGGAGCATGTCGCGCCCCACTTCATGGTCCCACGCGCCGACGTACCAGGCATTGCGAACGAACATGGCTCCTCCTCAGCGTCGAGTTAGAATCGGCGCCGGAACAGGAGAAACTATCATGAAACTTCGCCATCTCGCGCGTTGCGCCGCCGGTTTGCTCGCGGTCGCCGCGGGGACCGCGCTCGCGTATCCCGACAAGCCCATCCAGTACATCATCCCCTTCGCCCCGGGCGGCGAGTCCGACATCACCGCGCGCCTGCAGGCGCAGGTGTTCGCCGCCAAGTACAAGCAGCAGATGATCGTGCTCAACCGGCCCGGCGCGGGCGGCGCGCTGATCTGGGGCCAGCTGAACAACATGCCGCCCGACGGCTACACGATCTCCGGCATCAACCTCCCCCACATCGTGCTGCAGCCCCTCGAGGGCAACGTGCAGTACAAGACCGAGGACATGACGCCGGTCTACTTCTTCCAGTACACCGCCGACGCGATCGTCGTGCCGATCAACAGCCCTTTCATGACCTACCAGGATCTCGTGAAGGCGGCGAAGGCGGATCCGGGCAAGGTCTCGCTCGCGGGCTCGGGCTACTTTTTCCGCCAACCACATGGCGACCGAGCGGCTGAACAAGCTCGCCGGCATTCAGCTCCTCTACGTGCCGTTCAAGGGCACCGGCGACCTGGTGGCGTCGGTGGCCGGCGGGCACGTCAGCGGCGCGATGAGCTACCTGCCGTTCGCCATCCAGCAGAAAGGCAAGATGAGAATGCTCGCGGTGGCGACCGAGAAGCGCCACCCGGCGTTCCCCGACACGCCGACCTTCAAGGAGCTCGGGTTCGACTGGGTGGACGGCGCCTACCGCGGCATCGCGGTGCCCAAGCCCACGCCGCGGGAGATCCAGAAGCAGGTCTCGGACATGATGCACGCGCTCAACCAGGACCCGGCGATGCGCAAGCAGCTCACCGACGGCGGCTACGACGTGATCGACATCACGGTCGAGAAGATGCCCGCCTTCCTCGCCGAGAGGAGCCGCGCCTACATCGAGGACGCCAAGGCGGCGGGGCTGCTGAAGTAGGTCGGGGCGCGCGGGTGGGCGCGCCCCGATGCATGCGAGACCTGGTCCGCTATCTGCCGTCCGCGGACGAAAGACGCGGTTTCTCCGCCGCCGGCTTGCTCGCCCAGTCCGGGTAGTAGTCGAGGCGCTTCGACTGGACGCTGGCGAGGTTCTGGCCCAGCCAGGCTTCCGCGGAGGGGCTCTTCACGACCCACCGGCACTCGTCGAGCTGGCCCTTGAAGTCGGCCGTGCCCAGATCCTTCCCGGGCACCGGGTCCAGCCCGAAGCGCGCCTTCCACAGGCCCATCCTGGGCTCGACGCGGGCGTAGTAGGTCTTGTTCGGCAGCAGCTCGGCGCTCATGAAATCCGCGTTCTCTCCGACCACCATGAACAGCCGCGTGCCGGGATCGACTTCGTAGGCCACCTTGGCCTTGGCCGCCAGAACGCCGATGAGCGAGACGTTGTTGCCCTGCACCTCGTACACCGTCGACTGGACCGCAGCGCCGAGACCCGAAGGCCGCATGAACACGACCATCGCCTTGCCCGTTCGGGGACCACTCGGAGTTGCCGAGACCTCCTGCATGTGGGTGATGGTGCCCGCGCATCCCGAGACCAGCGATGCGAGTACGACGACAAGGAACGCTGCGCAACGCGGCGCGTTGATTTTCATCTGAACCCCCCTGGGTTTCGACCTTCCGTGGACGTTGTAGGTGAGGATGTCATCCGGCCCGGAAGGATTGTGGCCGGCGCGCCGCGATTGTCCGTCGCGCGGCGGGGCCATTCAACATCGCGGCGGTTCCCCGAAGGGAAAAGTACGCGATCAGGAGACCGCCAGCCGCCGTTTCGCCCTGACTTCGGTGGCGAGCAGGGCCGCCCCGAGCACCATTCCAGCGGCATTCAACCAGGCGTTCACCTGGGCCGCCTGAAAGGGCATCAGGAGCAGCACGCCCGCCAAGATGAACGCGGCGCGCGTCGGCCATTTCATGACGCGCAGCGCGTAGCCGGTCATGGCGGCGCACATGAACCAGATCCCCATCAGCGACAGGACGGCCACGGCAATGATCTCCGGCACGCTGGATCGGAGCAGCAGCGCGGGCGAGTAGACGAATAGAAAGGGGACGATGTAGGAGGCCCAGCCGAAGCGCATCGCCAGCCACCCGGCATCCATCGGATCGGTCTTGGCAATGGTGGCCGCGACGAAGGCCGCGGTCGCGATCGGTGGCGTGATCAGCGACATGACGCCGAAGTAGAGGATGAAAAGGTGCGCGGCCATCGGCACCACGCCCACCTTGACGAGCGCCGGCGCCACCAGGATCGCGAGCATCACGTAGACCGCGAGCGTCGGCAGCCCGAGTCCCAGCACGATGTTGGTGATCGCGCAGATGACCAGCAGTACCAGCAGGCTCTCGGCGCCGAGGTCGACCAGGTAGGCGGTCAGCGCGAACGACAGACCGCCCACCTGGAACAGTCCGAGAATGTAGCCGCCGATGGCGCAGATCACCACGATCTCGCATACGCCCACGCCGGTCTCGACCACCGCGCTCCAGACGTCCCGCAAGCGCATCCGCGCGCCGCGGTAGCCGACGAGTAGGCCCACAACCACGATGATGCCTGCGGCGAGCACGGCGGCCGACTCCGGCTGCCAGTTGAGCCAGAACATCGCAGCGACCAGCGCGGCGAACGGTGCGAGGAAGATCCAGCCGTGCGCCAGCACCGGCAGGAGCTTCGGGATCGCGCTGCGCTCCACCTTGCCGAAGCCGTGGCGCGCCGCCTCCAGATCGCACTGGATGAAAAGCGCCGCGTAGTAGAGCACCGACGGAAGGAGGGCGGCGAGCGCCACCTCCTTGTACGGCACCTGCAGGAAGTCCGCCATGACGAATGCCACCGCGCCCATGACCGGCGGCATCATTTGCGCGCCGTTCGAGGCGCAGGCCTCGATCGCCGCGGCGAGCCGCGCGGGGATGCCCGAGCGCTTCATCAACGGAATGGTGACCACTCCGACGGCGAGCGCGCTGGCCGCCGCGATCCCCGAGACGCTGCCGAAGAGGCTGGAGCCGACCACGGCGATCTTGGCGGCGCCGCCGCGAAAGCGTCCCATCAGGCTCATGGCGAGATCGTTGAAGAACCCCGAGCCGCCGGAGCGCGCCAGCAGCTGCCCCATGAAGACGAAGGCGATCACGATCGTGGTGGCGATCTCGAGCACCAGTCCGAGGAGCCCGTTGGTGTCGAAGTTGAGGTAGATGCCGAGCGTCTGGGGCTCGACCTTGTGAGTTCGCAGCTGGCCGGGGATCAGGTGGCCGACCAGCACCCAAACCACCAGGGCAAACGTGATGACGATCAGCGAATAGCCCGAGGTGCGCCGCGTTCCCTCGAACGTGAGGAAGGTCAGAACGACCGCGAGGCCGATGAGTTCCGGCGAGACGCTGCCGGCGAGCGCGGTGAGCCGTGGGAACTCGGCGGCGACGTAGCCGCACGCGGCGAGCGATACTGCCGCGCACGCCCAGTCGTACCAGGGCACCGCGCGGCGTTCGGTGCCGCGAACCAGGGGAAAGCTGACGAAGAGCAGCGCGAGGCAGACGCCGTACGCGCCGGCGAGGAACTGCTCGGGAAACAGGACCAGCCCGGCGAGGCGGAACAGCCCCATGCTCCAGGCGAGCGACCCGAGGGTAAGCAGCGCCGCGAGCGCCGCCTGCGCGACGCGCCCCGAGCGGGAGTGCGGAGGGGCGACGGAGGAGAGCTCCTCCACGTCAACCCATCAGGCCGGCTTCCTTCAGGTACTTGGTCGCGCCCGGGTGATGCGGCAGGCGCGGTTGGATCTTCCCAGCGTCCTTCTCCTGGAAAGCGTTGAAATTGGGGTGGCCCTCGACCAATCCCTTCTTGTTCTGGTGGACCGCCTTGACGAACTGGTAGACGGCGTCGTCGCTGACGTGCGTGCCGACCGCCACGACGAAATCGATCGTCTGCACCTTCGCCGGCTTGTCGATCCCTGCGATGTGCGGCGCGGGATTCACGGTGGAAAAGTAATACTCCTGCCGCACTTTTTTCATGCGCGCTTCGGAGTCCGGCAGCGCGTCCATCGGCAGCAGCCGCAGCCCGCCCACCGAGGCCGCGACTTCGGCGACTTTCGGCGCGCCGACCGCGAAGAAGAGCAGGTCGAGCTTGCCGGACTTGAAGTCGTCCGCGGCCCGAACCACGTTCACCTGGGGCACCTTCGAGACGTCGTTGTAGGTGATGCCGCCGGCGCTGAGCAGCGCGATGGTGTGCGGCAGCACGCCGGTCTGCTGCACCCATTCGGCCGGCACGCGCTTCCCCTTCAGATCGGCGATGGTATTGATGTTCGAGTCCTTCCTCACCCAGAAGGCCATCTGGAATCCGTACAGCGTGATGGCCGTGCGCAGGTTTGGCTTGGCGTTGCCCTGCCAGTTTCCGACCCCCTGCGCCGCGTCGGCGACTTCCCCGACGTCGAGCAGGAGAAAGTCGGCTTTCTGAGTGTTGACCGCGTCGAAGATGGGGGCGTCGCCGCCGAAGCCGATGACGCGCACCTGGAGCTTCGAGTTGTCCTGTACGACCTTGGCGATCACCGACGCCTGGGCGTGCAGCAGCGCGCCCGGCGGAAGCGTCGCGAAGCCGTAGGTCTGCTGCGCCGCGGCGCCGGCCGCGAACGCGGACGCGGCGGCGAAGCCGAGCAGTCGGATGCCGTTCAACATGGTTGTCCTCCTCCAGACCCGGCTGTGGTCCGGGCGGGAACGAAGCTTACTTTGCCCAAGTCGCGCCGGGCAAGCGACGCGACCGCGGCGCCGCGCGCCCCGTCATCCAGCGGCGCGGTAGATCAGGTTCTCGAACGAGCGCTCTTTCAGGTGCTGGTCGAGGCCCCAGCGCTTCACCTGCTCGAACACCCCGTCGAATTCGTCGCGGGGAATCGGCTGGTAGACGAAGCGCTCGCCGCGGGTGAAGCGGCTGAAGTCCCATGTCCGATCCTGGAACTCGGGCGGCACCGAGTGCTTCCACAGCTGCAGATACCTCGGCAGATCCGCTTCGAGCGCCCGTTCGGCGCGATCGAGACCGCGCAGATAACCGGTGACGCCGGCCTTCGGCGCGGACTCCGGAACCCACCACAGCGTGTGGAACTCGTCGGCCATGACCTCGCGCAGGCCGAGCTGCCGCGCCATGTCGATCTGCGGCGGAAGCAGGCTCGCCGCGTCGATCTCGCCGTCGAGCAGCGCCTTCAGGCGCGCGCCGAACCCGCCGACGTTCACTGCCTTGATGTGCTCGAGCGGCAGGTACTTCTCCAGCCGCCACGGCACGTTGAAGTGGCTGCCGGCGCGCATCCCGACGGCGATCGGAACGTCCCGCAGGTCCTCGGGCTTGCGGACCCTCGAGTCCGGTCGCACGAAGATTGCCCACGGCGACACGCCGTAGCAGTCGGGGACCACCTTGCCCATGCCGGCGCTCGCGTTGCTGACCGTTCCCCACAGGCACGCGCACTGGATGACTTGCTCGCTCCCGCCTTCGGTGTAGGGCTTGTCCTGCGGCCGCTTGAAATAGTCCATCCCCTTCCAGCTCGACTGGGTGCCGCGGAACGTCTTCCAGTCGAGCTCGACGTCCAGTCCCTCGTCGGCAAAGAACCCCTCCTCGTAGGCGACGAAGTCGTTGAGGCCCATGCCCTTCGGGGCGACCTTGACGCGCAGCAGCTCCTTGGTGGTTCCCATGCCCGCCTCCTGGTACGTCCGGATATCGTGGTTACTATACTCGCTCGACCCGGGGCGCCGTCAGCGCGTCGTGGCCACCGGACCCGCGCGCAGCGGCCGGAAGAGGAACAGCGCCGCGATCACGAGCGCAGCGCCGGCGAGCTGGATCGGCGCCAGGTACTGCTTCAGCAGCACGGCCGCGAGAATCACGGTCGCGATTGGCTCGAAGTTCATGTAGAAGCCGGTCTTCACCGGCCCGAGCATGGTGATCGCGACGAAGAGACCGATCATCCCGAACGCGTAGAAGAACGGCAGCGCGACGATCCCGGTCCAGCCCGCCGGCGAGGCGGGCGGCTGCAGCGCGCCGGTCACGGCGATGACGACCATGAAGATCACCGCCGCCGTCAGCGTCATCCAGAAGTTCGCTGGGCGGCTGTCCCGGCCGTGGAAGTAGTGGCCGGTCAGCAGGAACACGGTCGACCACGCAAACGCGCTCAACACGGCGAGCCACACGCCGCGCGCCTGGGCGGCGGTGAAATCGACGTCTAGCGCCAGCCCCACGCCGACGAACGCGAGCACCAGTCCGCAGACGCTCCGCCAGTTGAAGCGCTCCTTGCCGAGCGCCCAGGCCGCGGCGGTCGTGATGGCGGGCCAGAGGTAGAAGATCAGGACCGCCAGCGGCACCGGGATCTCGCCCATTGCCGCATTGATCGTGTAGTTGTTCAGGCAAAGCACGACGCCGATGGCGACGGCGATCGTGAGCTCGCGCCGCGGCATCGCCACGCGCACGCCCGCGATCCGGAAGTACGCGAGAAACAGCGCCACCACGCCGAGCGTCCGAACGGTCACGACCGTGAGCGGGTTGCCCCCGCCCTCGAGCGCGAGCCCGGTGCACACCCCGACCATGGACAACGACGTGGCGAAGACCAGCACGTGGGCGGGGGTCGGGGTGCGCATCGGCGTCGGGTTCTTGTCGGTTGGGCGCCGCGGGCTCGCGCACGACGTCGCTGCCGACGGGCGCGGCAACCCCGTGAGTCTGCCACGCCCGGCACGTCATCGGCGTGGGGCATCCCGCGCACGTTGACCGCGGACGGCGGGCGGCGGGCGATTGCCGGGGCCCGCGGACTGAATTAGGATGCCGCGTTGGCTACCGTCACCTGAGGAGGGACAATCATGATTACGAGATCCACACTGCGGCAGGTGCTCGCCGCGGGAATGGCCGCGGCGCTCGCCGCGGGCGCGCAGGCGCAGACCGTCAAGGTCGGCGTGAAGCTGACCTATACCGGGATCGGCGCCGAGTTCGCGCAGCAGGTCGACCGCGGCATGCAGCAGTTCATCAAGCTCAACCCCGGCGCGTTCGGGTCGTGCAAGATCGAGCTCGTCAAGCGCGACGGCAAGAACCCGGGCGGCGCCGACGCCAAGATCGCGGTCCAGGAGCTGATCACGCAGGACAAGGTCGACCTGATCGCCGGCGTCATCTACTCGGGCAACGCGATTGCCACCGCGCCGCTCGTGGACGCCGCCAAGAAGCCGATGATCATCATGAACGCCGGCACGGCGTGGATCACGAACCTGTCGCCGTACATCGCGCGCGTGTCGTTCTCGATGTGGCACGCCGGGCACGCGATGGGCGATGCGGCGGCGAAGACCCTCAAGGCGAAGACCGCGGTAGTCGGCTACAGCGACTTCCCTCCGGGCAAAGACAGCCTGGATGCGTTCAAGACCGCGTTCGAGGCCGCCGGCGGCAAGGTGATCGACGAGATCCCGATGGGCGGCCCGGCGCAGGTGCCCGACTTCACGCCGTTCTTCCAGCGCGCCAAGGACAAGAAGCCCGACGTGTTCTTCGTCTTCGTCCCGGCCGGCGATCACGCCGTGGGCGTGGTCAAGACCTACGCCGCGCTCGGCATGCGCGACGCCGGCATCAAGCTGATCGGGCCGGGCGACATCACGCAGGACTTCAAGCTGCAGGCGATGGGCAAGGACGCGGTCGGGCTGATCACCATGCACCACTATCACGCCGACCTCGACAACGCCGCGAACAAGCGCCTCGTCGCCTCGTGGAAGAAGGACTACGGCGCCGACACGACGCCGGACTTCATGGCCGTCCAGGGCTACGACGGCATGGCGGCGATCGCGCACGTGGTGCGCACGCTCAACTGCCAGATCGATCCCGACAAGGCGATGGCGGCGCTCAAGGGCTGGAAGTTCGCCGACAGCCCGCGCGGCCCGATCATGATCGACCCCGCGACGCGCGACGTGGTGATGAACGAGTACCTGAGCGAGCTCACCATGAAGGACGGGCGTCTCTATCAGCGCACGATCGGCACGACCCAGAACGTGAAGGACATGTGCAAGGAGCTCAAGGTCGGCCGGTGCGGCAAGTAGCGCCGCCCGCCCGTTCCCGCATCGTCCCCGCCGCCGCCCCCACCACGGGCGGCGGCTTTTTTTCGGCGCCGGGCCCGCCCGCGCGATGGACCTGATCAGCATCGCCCTCGGGGGCATCGCTGCCGGCATGGTGCTGTTCATCGTGTCGGTGGGGCTCTCGGTCACGATGGGGCTCATGGGGTTCGTGAACCTCGCCCACGGCGGGTTCGCGATGCTCGGCGGCTACGTGATCGTGCAGGCGATGAAGTCGTGGGGCCTGCCGTTCTTCGCCGCGCTCGCGATCGGCTTCGTCGCGATCGCGGCGCTGGCGGCGCTGCTCGAGCGCACCCTCTACGCGCGGCTGTACCGCGCCTCCGAGCTCGACCAGGTGCTGTTCACGATCGGGCTCGTGTTCGTGATGATCGCGTCGATCACGATCGTCTTCGGCCCCGAGACACGGACGGTGGTGCTGCCCGAGTGGCTCCGCGGCCAGACCGACCTCGGCTTCATCCGCTACCGCACCTACAGCCTGGCGATCATCGCCGCCGGCACGGCGCTGGTGGTCGCGCTGTGGCTCGGATTCGAGCGCACCCGCATCGGCGCCAGGATCCGCGCCGCGGTCGACAACCGGCGCATGGCCGAATCGCTCGGCGTCGACGTCGGCCGGCTCTTCACCATCACGTTTGCGCTCGGCGGCGGCCTCGCGGCGGTGGGCGCCGGGCTCGGCGCCGAGATCCTCGGCCTCGACCCGCAGTACCCGCTGCGCTATCTCGTGTACTTCCTGATCGTGGTCGCGGTCGGCGGCCTGGGACGCGTCACCGGCGTGTTCTTCGCCGCGCTGCTGATCGGCGTGCTCGACTTCGCCCTCAAGATCTACTTCCCGAAGGGCGGCACGATGTTCATCTACGCCCTCACCCTGGTGCTGCTGCTCTGGCGGCCGCAGGGCCTCTTCGGCCGGCGCGCGGGATGATGAACGCGCCCGAGCTCGGGCTGCCGGCCGCGCGGGCGCTCGCCGAGCGCCATCGCGTCAAGTGGTGGGAGGCGCTGCCCTGGCTCGCCGGCATTGCGGTGTTCTTCCTGCTGCCGAACTACCTCGCGTTCACCACCCAGCTCGTGATCACGATCCTGTTCGCGCTGTCCCTCGACCTCGTGCTGGGATACGCCGGCATCGTCACCCTCGGCCACGCAGCGTTCTTCGGCGCCGGCGCCTACACCGTCGGCATGCTCGCGGCGCATGCGGGCTGGAACGAGCCGCTGAGCGGACTGGCGGCGGCCGCGCTGGTCGCCGGCGCGATCGGCCTGGTGAGCGGCTACGTCCTGCTGCGCACGCAGGGCCTGACGCTGCTGATGCTGACCCTGTGCACCATGGCGCTGCTCGAGGAGGGCGCCAACATGGGGCACCACTACACCGGCGGCTTCGACGGCATGCCGGGCCTGCAGTTCCTGCCGATCCTCGGCCTGTTTCCCTTCGACCTGCTGTACTACAAGTCGCAGTACCTCTACGCCCTGGTCGTGCTCTTCGTATGCTTCGTCCTGGTGCGGATGCTGGTGTATTCGCCGTTCGGCCAGAGCCTCACCGGGATCCGCGAGAACGTGCTGCGCATGCACGCCGTCGGCGCCCCGGTGCGCCGCCGCCTGGTGATCGTCTACGCCATCTCGGCCGCGATCGCCGGCGTCGCGGGGGCGCTGTTCACGCAGGCCAACGCCTACGTGAATCTCGCCACGCTCGGCCTCGACCGCGCCGCCGGCGTCCTGATCATCCTGATCCTCGGCGGCTACGGCCGGCTCTACGGCGCTTTCGTCGGCGCGATCGCGTACATGGTGCTCGAGCACGTGCTCGCCAAGGCCTACCCCACCGCGTGGCAGCTCGGCATCGGGTTGCTGCTGGTCGCCGTCGCGCTCTACGCCCGGAACGGCATCCTCGGGCTCGTCGAAGCGCTGCGGCACCGCGCGCGCGGGAGCGACCGCTGATGGCGGCGCTTCTCGAGACCCGGCAGCTCTGCAAGAGCTTCGGCGCGCTCGAGGTGGCGCGCGACATCGACTTCCGCCTGGAGCGCGGGGCGCGCCACGCGCTGATCGGGCCGAACGGTGCGGGCAAGACGACGCTCGTCAACCTGCTCACCGGCGTCGTGCCGCCGTCGCGCGGCGCAGTGCTGCTCGACGGGGAGGACCTCACGCCGCTGCCGCCGGCGAAGCGGGTGAAGCGCGGCATCGCGCGCACCTTCCAGATCAACCAGCTGTTCCGTGGCCTGACGGTGCTCGACAACGTGTACATCGCGGTCGCCGAGCGCCTCGGCGTGGGCGGATCGATGCTCCGCCCCGCCGGCCGGCGCGCGGACGTGATCGCGGAGGCGACGGGCCTGCTCCGCACGCTGCGGCTCGAGGCCGACGCCGGGCGCCGCATCCACGAGCTGCCCTATGGCCGCCAGCGCCTGGTCGAGATCGCGATCGCGCTCGGCCTGAACCCCCGGGTGCTCCTGCTCGACGAGCCCGCCGCCGGCATCCCGAGCGCGGAGAGCCACATCCTGCTCGATGCGATCGCCGGGTTGCCGAAGGACATCGCCGTACTCATCATCGAGCACGACATGGACCTCGTGTTCCGCTTCGCCGAGCGCATCACCGTGCTGGTGAGCGGCGCGATCTTCGCCGAGGGATCGCGCGCCGAGATCGCCGCCAACCGCGAGGTGCGGGCCGTGTACCTGGGCAGCGCCGTCGATGCCTGACGCGCTCGCGGCTCCGCGACGTCTCGGCCGGCTACGGCGAGACCGTGGTGCTGGAGGGCATCGATCTCGTGCTGCCGGCCGGCGAGAGCCTGAGCGTCATCGGCCGCAACGGCGTCGGCAAGTCGACCCTGCTCGCCACCGTCATGGGCCACACCACGCTGCACTCGGGCGAGATCGCGCTCGACGGGCGCCGCATCGACGCCGCGCCGGTCCACCGCCGCGCGCTCGCCGGGCTCGGCTTCGTGCCGCAGGAGCGGGAGATCTTTCCGTCGCTATCGGTGCGCGAGAACCTCGAGCTGGGCGCGCGGCCCGGTCACTGGACGCTCGAGCGCGTCTTCGAGCTGTTCCCCAACCTGAAGGAGCGCCTCGGCCACGCCGGCAACCACCTCTCCGGCGGCGAGCAGCAGATGCTCGCGATCGCGCGCGCTCTCATGACGAATCCGGGCGTGCTGCTGATGGACGAGCCGACCGAGGGGCTCGCGCCGCTGATCGTCGAGGCGCTCGCGCAGGTACTGCTGCGCCTGCGCGGCGCGGGCCGGCTCTCGATCGTCCTGGTCGAGCAGAACAGCCGCGTCGCCCTCGGCTTCTCCGAGCGCACCGTGGTCATGGACAAGGGTCGGATCGTGTACGACGGTCCGTCCGCGCGGCTGCGCGACGACCCCGACTACCTGGCGAGCCTGATCGCGGCGGAGTAGTGGCCAAGGCAACTGCAGGTGGCCCGGCCCGCGTTCACCACCCGCTGCGGGCCGCGGCGTGGATGGGCGGCGCCCTGCTCTGCTTCTCGCTCATGGCGGTCGCGGTGCGCGAGCTCCTCGACACCATGGGCACGTTCGAGATCCTGTTCTTTCGCGCCTCCGTCTCGTTCCTCATCGTGCTCGCCGTCCTGCCGCGCTACGGGATCGCGGCGCTCCGCACCCGGCGGATCGGCCTCCACGCGACCCGCAACGTCCTGCACTTCGGCGGGCAGGCCGCATGGGTCTACGCGATCGGGGTGCTGCCGCTTGCCACCGTGTTCGCCATCGAATTCACCATGCCGGTGTGGACGGCGGTGCTCGCGATGCTCGTGCTCGGCGAACGGCTCAACCAGGGGCGGATCGTCATGCTCGTGCTGGGGCTCGTCGGCATCCTGATCATCCTCAGGCCCGGCCTCACCGTCGTGCATCCGGGGGCGCTCGCGACCCTCGTCGCGGCCGTCGCCTTTGCCTCGGTGATGGTGGCGACCAAACGGCTGTCGGCGACCGACTCGCCGCTCGCCGTGCTCTTCTACATGTCGGTCATCCAGATCCCGCTCGGGCTCGCCACGGCGCTTCCGGGCTGGGTCGCGCCGACCGCCGCGGACCTGCCCTGGATCGTCGCCGTCGGGGGCGCGGGCTTCGGCTCGCACTACTGCCTGACCCGGGCCTTCATGCTCGCCGAGGCCACCTTCGTCGTCCCCCTGGACTTCCTCCGGTTGCCGCTGATCGCCGTGGTTGGCGCGATCTTCTACGGCGAGCCGATCGAACTCCTGACCCTGCTCGGGGCGGCCGTGATCTGTGCCGGAATTTATTACAGTCTGACCCGCGAACGGCTGCCCCGGGTGGCGGCCCCACACCCCCGCGGGTAGCGCTGCGCAGCAGCAGCGCCGGCGCGAGGTTGACACCCGCCGATCGGCTATCTAGAGTGATTCTGATCGCATCTCGAAAGCTGCAGCAGAGGTGCGGAGCCGAAGAAGCGCTCGCCGTCGCGTGTCCCGCGATCCCAACGGATAGGGAGGTGCTCATGGGATCCTCAGCCAGATTTCTCGTGGGGTTTCTCCTGGTGGCTGCCTCCGCGGCCTTGGCGACCCCCGCCTCCGCGCACGACATCCGCATCCGCGTGATCCGGGATGCTGACGGCATCCCCATCCCTTGCGTCGGGGACCCCAACTGCCACAACCGTTTCCACCCGACGATCCCGCCCATCGCCCGCGTGGACCCGGGCGACACCGTGGTCTTCGAGACCCGCGACGCGTTCGACAACCAGTTCAACTTCGAATCGCGTCCGGCCGACGTGGCCGGCGCCGACGCGAGCCGGATTCATCCCTTGACCGGCCCGGTCTTCGTGAGGGGCGCCGGGCCGGGCGATGTGCTCGAGGTGACGCTCCTGAGCATCGAGCCGGGCCCGGACCGGTTCGGGTACACCGTCCTCTTTCCGGGCTTCGGCTTCCTCCGCGACCTGTTCACGGCGCCGGACATCGCGCGCTGGCGGTTGCGGGGCGGCTTCGCGCGCTCGACGGACATGCCAGGCATCCGGATCCCGGCCAACGGCTTTCCGGGCACGATCGGTGTGGCGCCCAGTCAGGCGCTCGTGTCGACGATCCTCGCCCGTGAGGCGGCGCTCGCCGCAGCCGGAGGCTTCGTCCTGCTACCGGACACGACCAACGGGGCGCCCCCGGCCGTGTGCGGGCCGGGCGGGACCCAGGCCGCAAGCTGCCTCCGCACCATCCCGCCCCGCGAGAACGGCGGCAACATGGACATCAAACAGATGGTGGAGGGCACGCGGCTGCTCTTTCCTTGCTACGTCCGGGGCTGCCTGCTGTCCATCGGCGACGTCCATTTCGCCCAGGGCGACGGCGAAGTGGCCGGCACCGCGATCGAGATGAACGCGACCGTCAAGGTGAAGCTGGCCGTCCGGAAGGGCCAGGCCTTCCTGCTCGGCAATCGCCCGGCGTTCGAGGGTGGCTCGGAGCTCAAGAAGCTGGCGCCGGAGAAGTTCTACGCCACCGTGGGCTACCCCCTGAAGGCAGCGGGCGAAGTGCCGCCAACACACGAGGCGCGATTATTTCAACCCCGCTGTGCTCGCGCCGCTCGAGAACCTGTCCGAGGATCTCACCCTGGCCGCGCGCGACGCGCTCCGCAAGATGATTGACTATCTCATGAAAGCAAGGGGGCTCACCGCGCATCAAGCCTACGTGCTGGCGAGCGTGGCCGTCGACCTGCGGATCGGGAATCTCGTGGACGTCCCGAACTTCGCGGTCTCCGCGCAGCTGCCGCTGGAGGTCTTTGTCGGGCACCGGCACAGGGGCCACCGCGACGACGACGACGACTGACGGCCCTCCGCAGGGCCTCGCTTTGTCGCCGCTGGGCTTCGTCCGGGGTGCGCACCCTTCGTAGTCAGGCCTGACGACGACATGCACCGGCGTCTCTTTCTGACGGGCGCGGTTGCGGCGAGCGCGTTGCCCCTCATGGGGCATTCGCCTTACCGTAAATGGACGCAGTACCGCGCCCGCCATACCGTGATCGTCACCGACCGGTCGGACGCGGAATCGTTTCCGCTCGGCGAGCGGCTGGCGGCCCAGCTGACGGCCCGGCGGCCGGAGCTGAGGGCCACGGCGGCGCGGTCCGAGAGCGCCGCCACGATGCTCAGCTTGCTCCGGACCCGTCAGGTGGACATCGCGCTCCTGCGCGGGGAGGACGCCTACCAGGGGTCCCACGGCGCGGGTCCCTACGCCGCGCTGGGGACGCCGCTTCGCGCGCTCGCCGGCGTGGCCCCCGAGTACGTGCACGTGCTGGTCCCAGCCGGGTCCGCGATCCGGACGATGGCGGAGCTCAAAGGCCGCCGCGTCGGCGTCGCCGATGCCAGCGGGCGGGTTCGCATCAAAGTGCAGCGGCTCGCCGCAGCGGCGGGCCTCGATCCCGACGCGGACATTCGTTGGTCGTTGCTCCGGCAGAGCGACGTTGCCATGGCCCTCGACCGCGGCGAAGTCGACGTTTCCTGCCTCGAAAGCCCGCTCTTCGCAGCGGCGCGCGCCCTGCCGCAGCTCGCGGACGACCGGCGCCTGCGCGCCGTCTCCCAAGGAGATGCCGTACGCGCGCTGCTCGACCGCTATGGTCCCGTCTACTTTTTCGCGAGTCGGGCCGAGGACACCGATGTGGATCTCCAGACGGATGGCCCGGTCCTCGGCGAAGTCCGGTTGCTCGTGTGCCGTGAAGACTACTCCGCGGAGCGCGCGCGGGTCCTCGCCGAAGCGCTCGGAGGATGGGACGGCCTCGCGCCCCGGAAGACACCGCTGCCGATCTCTCTTCACCCCGCGGTGACGGCGCTGACGGCAGACTGAGACCGGCCGCCGCCGTGTCGAGGCCGTCCCGAGCACTGCTTGTCGCCGCCGGCCTGTTCCTGAGCCCAACGATCGGCGCTCACCCGCTGAACGTGGGGACCGCCGACATCGCCGTCTCCGGGCGACATATCGAGGTGCAGCTCAGCCTCAATCTGTTCGAACTCGACCTCCTGCTGTCCCTCGACCGCAACCTCGATGCCCGCGTCGAGCTCGGCGAAATCGAGGCCCGGCGTCCGGAACTGGTCGCCTATCTCACCAACAAGGTCGGCGTCTTCGTCGGCGAGGAGCGCGCGCCGGCGGAGGTGGGCGCCTTCCACGTCCGGCAGTCGGTGGACGGCAAACCCACCTTCGAAACGACGCTGCGCTTCGAGTGGCGCGAGCCGTTCGAGACGTTCACGATCCGCTGCGAGCCGCTGACCGAGCTGGGAGCCGACCATAAGACGATCGCGCGCATCGTCCGCGGCGACCGCAGCGAGCAGTTCGTGTTCCAGCAGGGCGTGGCCTACGAAGCGAAAGAGCGCACGTTCGCCGAGTCCGCAGCCCAGTTCCTCGAGCTCGGGGTTCACCACATCTTCGTGGGGTACGATCACCTGGCGTTCTTGATCGCGCTCGTCCTGCCGCGCCAGCGCTGGCTCGACCTCGTCAAGATCGTGACGTCGTTCACCGTGGCGCACAGTGTGACGCTGTCGCTGGCGGCGCTGGATATCGTCCGCCTCCCGGAGACGCTCGTCGAGGCTGGCATCGCCTTCAGCGTAGCGTGGGTGGCGATGGAGAACCTCTGGGCGAAGACGTTCAAGCGCCGTTGGGTGGTGAGCTTCCTGTTCGGGTTCGTCCATGGCTTCGGCTTCGCCAGCGTGCTCAAGGAGCTGGATCTCGGACGCTCGGCACTGGTCGCATCGCTGATCTTCTTCAATGTGGGCGTGGAGGTCGGGCAGATCGTCATCATCTCGCTCCTCCTCCCACTCCTCTGGCTGCTCGGCCGGACTCCGGCCCATGCGGCGAGCGTCAAGCTGGCGTCGCTCGCCATCTTCGCCGCGGGCACGTTCTGGTTCTTCGAGCGGGTGTTCTAGCGGACGATGCGGCTGGCGATGCGATCCCACGCCTTCGCCCTCGCCGCGCTCGCGGCCGTGACCCTCATCGGAGACCGGGCGCGCCCGCGCGCACGTCGTCCTCGACGGCGAGATCGCCCGGCCCATCCTCGTCGACATCACGCGCGACCTGAGGGACGCCCGAGAAGGCGCAAGCGAGGCCGCGAAGCTCGAGGCGCTGTTCTTGGTGGGGCAGCGGATGGATCAGCTCGTCGAGCTCATGAACCTCGACCTTCTCGCGCACGGCCGCAGTCTGTTCGGGGAGCTCCTGATCCGACGCCTCGCCGACTATGGGATCCGGGTGGTCTTCATCGAGCGGAACGCCCGGTACGCCGCCGATCTCGCGCCATTTGAAGAGTACTTGAGGCGGTCGCCGTCGGGCCCGCGGGCGGCCGACGCGAAATTCCGCGTGATCGCCGAGCTGTTCCAGCGTTCGGCCGGCCGCCGCGCGGACGAGATCCCCGACGGTGGTCTGGAGGAGCTGCGCGACGCCGTCGCGCGAAAGGAGGCATTCCTCCGGGACCATCCCGGCGACGGCCGGACCGGAGACGTCCGGTTCTTCCTCGCCATGGACTACTACCGGCTCTTCCGGAACAGCACCGGGACGACGGCGAAGAAATACGAGCAGCTTGCGCGCCGCGCGCTCCAGCAGGTCGTGCAGGAGCGCCCGGGGACCGCGGAAGCACGGTCCGCCGAGATCGCACTCGAGGCATTTGCTGGCGAGCGCAGGCCTTCGCCATAGCTCCGAGGTAGGGATGCCCTCGGACGCGCTACCGCGGCACAATAGTGTCGTGGCGGTGGTGACGCGCCGGCGCAAACTGACCAGGAGGGGACAGCCATGAGAAGGCACTTGATCGCACTGTTGCTCGCGCTGCTGGCCCCCGGGCTCGCGGCCGCGCAGACCTATCCGACCAAGACCGTCCGCCTGATCTCGGGTGTCACGCCGGGAAGCGTGACCGACACGATGGCGCGCATCCTCGCCGAGAAGCTGCCGGCGACGCTCGGCCAGCCGGTGATCGTCGAGAACCGCCTCGGAGCGGGCGGGATCGTCGGCGCGGCGTCCGTCGCAAGGGCCGAGCCGGACGGCCACCAGGTCATGCATCTACGCCTCGGCGTTCACGGTCTCGACGCTGCTCAACCCCGGGCTCGATCCGAAGGAGCTGACGCCGGTGGCGACGATCGCCACGATGCCGACGGTGATCGTGGTCTCGCCGGAGAAAGGCTACAAGACCCTGGCCGACCTAGTCGCCGCGGGCAAGGCGAAGCCGGGGTCGCTGGTCGCCTCGACGGCCGGCATCGGGAGCGCCACGCACATGCACCTCGAGCGCTTCCGGTTCGCCGCCGGGATCGAGGTGCTCAACGTGCACATGAAGGGCGCGCCCGAGGCGCTCACCGAGGTCCTCACCGGGCGGGCCGACTTCTACTTCGCGCCGGTGTTCGCGGTGCGCGGCCACGTCCGGGACGGGAAGCTCCTCGCGCTCGCCAATGCCTCGCCCAAGCGCAGCGCGCTGATGCCGGATCTGCCGACGACGGTGGAGCTCGGCTACCCGAGGTCGGACTACAACTTCTGGGTGGGCGCGCTCGTCTCGTCGAAGACGCCGCGTCCCATTGTCGAGCGCCTGAACCGGGAGTTCGACGCCGCCGTGCAATCGCCCGAGGTGCGCGAACGCCTGGTCAAGCTGGGCGCGGACCCGCTCAGCGCTGTCGCTGCCGGAGTTCGAGGCGATGATCCAGCAGGAGCTGGTCGAGAACGCGCAGCTCATCAAGGCGGCGGGGATCAAGGCGAACTGACGCGGGGCGTCGTCCCGGCCCGGCGCGGACTCACTTCCAGAGCTGCTTCGTCGCGATCCGCGCGCCTTCCACGAGGGCGTCGAACTTCGCCCAGACCACGCTCTCGTGGATCTCCTCCGACCCGGCGAACGTGCCGAACCCGCAGTCGGCGCCAGCGATGACGCGCTCGCGGCCGACGATCTTCGCGAACCGCACGATTCGGTCGGCGACGAGCTCCGGATGCTCGACCAGCACGCTCGAGTGCGTGATCGTGCCCGGGATGAGCACCGTGTCCTGGGGCAGCTTGACTGCCTCCCAGACGCGCCACTCGTGCTCGTGGCGCGGATTCGCCGCCTCGAACGAGATCGCGCCGGCGCGGACCTTCAGCATGAGATCGACGAAGTGCTTCAGCTCGAGGTCGTGGACGCGCGGGCCGATGTTGATGCCGTAGCAGGTGTGCCAGCGGATCCGGTCGCGCGGCAGGTCGCGCAGCGCGTGGTTGAGCGCCTCGATCCGGACCTCGGCCCACTGGCGGACCTGCTCGACGCTGAGGTCCGACCGGATCACGTAGCAGGTCGTGACGTGGGGGTCGTCGATCTGGACGATGAGCCCGGCGTCGATGATCGCCTTGTACTCCTCGCGCATGGCGTCGGCGATGGCGAACAGGAACTCCTCCTGGGTCTTGTAGTACCGGTTGCGCTGCCAGTCCTCGACGCTCGTCGGCGAGATCGCCGGCATGAAGGCGTCCGCGACCCTGCCGCTTCCGAGCGCGGCCTTCAGGTTCGCGATATCGGCCTGCACCTGCGCCTGACCCTTGTAGGAGATCGGGCCGGTGCAAACCATGTGGCCGGCGGTCGCCGCCGGGCTGGGGAGGACGCGCCCGAACCATTCGTAGAACTCGGGGAAAGCCTTCACTTCGCGCGAATTCTTCCACGGGCTCCCCACCGCCTCATCGAGCGGCTCGAACCCGGCGAGCCGCTCGTTGGCGTAGTGGATGAAGCCCGGCTTGCCCATCTCGCCGTCGTCGACGATGTCCACACCGAGCTCCAGTTGCTTGCGCACGACATCGGTCACCGCGGAGCGCACCCGGGCGGCGAACGCCTGCGCGTCCTGGGGTTGGCCACGCTCCCGCGCGCGGAGCATCGCCAGCAGATCGGCGGGGCGCGGAAGGCTCCCGACGTGCGTGGTCAGAATGCGATCGGTGCTGCGCATCATCGTCGCGCTCCTCAGTCGACCTTGAGCCCGAGCTGCCGGATCAGCGGCACCCAGAGCGCCTGGTCCGACCGGATGATCTGGGCCATCTGCTCCGAGGTGCTCGGCGTGACCTCCATGCCGACTTCGCCGAGGCGCTTGCTCACCTCGGGCGACTGCATCGTCTTCATCAGCTCGGCGCTCAGTCGCGCGACGATCTCCGGGGGCGTGCCCGCCGGGACCGCGATGCCCTGCCAGGCGAAGACCTCGAAGTCCGGGAAGCCCGACTCCTCGAACGTCGGGACCTCGGGGAGCGGCGGCAGGCGCTTCTTCGAGGCGACCGCGAGCGCGCGCATCTTGCCCCCGGCGAGGTGCCCGCGCGCCACGGACAGGTCGAGAAAGCCCATCGGGACCCGCCCGCTCACCACTTCCTGCGCGACCGCCGCCGTGCCCTTGAACGGGATGTTCACGATGTCGACGCCGGCGCGCTGCTTGAGCAGCTCCATAGCGAGGTGGTGGGAGGTCCCGCTCCCGTTCGACGCGTTGTTCAGCTCGCCGGGCTGCGCCTTGGCCGTGGCGACGAGCTCCTGCAGCGTCTGCGGCGCGAACGACGGATTGGTCACTAGCATCATGTAGGCGCGCATGATCATGCCGACCGGCACGAAATCCCGGTTCGGGTCGTAGGGCAGCTTCTTGTACAGCGCGGTGTGGAACACGAACGTGCCGTTGTCGGCCATGAACAGGGTGTAGCCGTCGGGGGCCGACTTGGCCGCCGCTTCGGCGCCGACAATCGCCGCCGCGCCCGGGCCGATTCTCGATCACGACCGGCTGCCCCAGGTTGGCCGAGAGCGTCTGCGCGACGGTCCGCGCGATGAAGTCCGTCCCGCCACCCGGCGGGTAGCCGAGGATCCAGCGGACCGGCTTGGACGGATAGGTCTGCGCGTCGGCGACCGGTGCGAGCAGCGCGGTCCCGAGCAGGAGGAGCAGCAGGTGGAGTCCGTGCAGCGGTCTTCTCATGCGCCCTCCTCCAAGCACGGTCTTCGCACCCCGGAGACCGCGCCGATTCTAGCCCCGCGGGGTGTAGGAGGTCTCCCGCGGTGGGATCACCGGTCCGGTCGATCGGCGCCGACGCCAGTCCGGTACTATCTCCTCCCTTCGTACCTCAGGCGAGCTGACACGTGAGAATTGCGGTGATGGGCGCGGGCGGCGTCGGCTCCTACATGGGGGCGTTGCTCGCTCGAGCCGGGGCGGAAGTGACGTTGATCTGCCGCGGCGCGCACCTCGCGGCGATCCGGACCGAGGGGCTCCGCGTCAGCACCCCCGACGGTCAGATCGCGGCCACCGGCATCGCCGCCACGGACGACCCCGCCGCCGTCGGGCCGGTCGACGTCGTCTTGCAGTCGGTCAAGCTGTACGACCTCGCGGCGGCGTCGCAGCAGCTGCGGCCCATGATCGGACCGGAGACCACCCTGGTGCCGGTCCAGAACGGGGTCACCGCCCCCGAGGAGATCGGCGCCATCGTCGGTCCGACGCACGTCGTCGGCGGGGTCGTCTTCATCAACTCGACGGTCGTTGCCCCCGGCGTCGTCCACTGCAAGAGCGAGATCAACTCGCTCATCTTCGGCGAGCTCGATGGCCGCGCGTCCCAGCGCGTGGCGGCGTTCCGGGAGGTCTGCGTCAGCGCCGGCATCGACGCCCGCGTCTCCGACAGCGTGCAGACCGACCAATGGCGGAAGTTCGTTCCGGTGGCGGGGCTGAGCGCGATCGCCTGCCTCTCGCGTCAGCCGATCGGCCCGATCCGCGAGGACCGGAAGCTGCGCGCCCTGTACCGGCAGGCGATGACCGAGGTCGTCGCGCTAGCGACCGCGAAGGGCGTCGTTCTGGAGTCCGGCATCGTCGACCACATGCTCAAGCTCGCGGAACGCTACCAGCCCGACGCGAAGGTCTCCATGCTCGAGGATCTCGAAGCCGGGAAGCCGCTCGAGCTCGACTGGCTGAGCGGGTACGTGAGCCGCGAGGCCCGCCAGCTCGGCGTGGCGACGCCGTTCCACGACGTCGCGTACGCCTGCCTGAAGCCGCTGGCCGCCGGCCGGCGCGATGCCGCCTAGGCCCAGAGCGCCTTCGTCGCCAGCCGCGCGCCTTCGGCCAGCGCCTCCAGCTTGGCCCACATGATCGACGGGTGCACCCGCCGGTAGAAGGGTCCCTGCGCAAAGCCGCAGTCGGTGCCCGCGATCACGTTCTCGCGGCCGACCAGCCGGGCGAGCCGGACGATCCGCTCGGCCACGAGCTCGGGGTGCTCGACGATGTTGGTGGCGTGGCTGATGACGCCGGGGACGAGCACCGTGTCCGGCGGAAGCTTGACGCTCTCCCAGACGCGCCACTCGTGTTCGTGGCGAGGATTCGCGCCCTCGATCACCAGCGCGCCGACCCGCGCCTTGAGCACGAGGTCGACGATGTCCTTCAGCGGCACGTCGGTCGTGTGGGGACCGGGCCAGCTTCCCCAGCACACGTGATAGCGCACCCGGTCCCGCGGGATGCCCTCGAGCGCGTGGTTCATCACCTCGACGTGCCGCGCGAGCCAGCTCCGGTAGTCGCCGAAGCTCGCCGGCGGCACCATCCGGTCGTAGGTGACCGCCGCCCGCGCGTCGTCGAGCTGCACCACGAAGCCGGCGTCGACGATCGTGCGGTACTCCGTTCGCATCGCTTCCGCGATCGCCTCCAGGCACGCCTCGTCGCTCGGGTAGTACTCGTTCTTCCGGTCCGGGATGACGCTCGACGGCGCCGCCACGGGCAGGAACGCCTCCTCGACCCGGACGCCCTTCAGCGCCGCCTTGAAGTTGTCGATGTCCCGCTGGAGCGCCGCGTGCCCGGTGTAGGCGATCGGCCCGACGCAGACCGATTCGGTCGCGGTCGCAAAGCCCTCCTTGGCGTCGAGCTCGGCGTAGAACTCCGCGAACCGCGTCCGGTCGGCCCCCCGTGCAAACGGATTCGCGTCCGCCGCCACCGGCCGTCGCTCGAAGCCGCTCATGCGCTCGAGCAGGTACTGCGACCAGCTGATCGACTTGCCGAACTCCCCGTCGCTCGGGACGTCGACGCCCGCCTCGGCCTGCCGCCTGACGATCCCGGCGACAGTGTCCTGGAGGCACCGGGCATAGGCGCCCTCGTCGACCGGGCGCCGGTCGCGCTTCGCGCTCAGGAACCCGAGGAGCTCCGGGGGGCGGATCAGGCTGCCGACGTGGGTCGTGAGAATCCGGTCAGTGCTGCGCCTCACCGCCGGTCAATCCGGCTTGATGTTGTTGTCGCGCACGACCTTGCCCCACCGCGCCATCTCGTCCGTGAGCCACTTCTGCTGCGCCGCCGGCGAGCTGACGATGAGGTCCATCCCGAGCTGCTCGGTGAGCGTCTTGCGGACATCCGGCTGGTTGAAGGCCTTGACGAGCTCGCCGTGGAACTTGTCCATGATCGGCGCGGGCGTGCCGGCCGGCGCGAAGATGCCCCACCAGGCGAGCGCGGAGAAGCCCTTGAACCCCTGCTCCGCGAGCGCGGGCACGTCCGGCAGAGCGTGCGAGCGCTTGTCGCCGGTGACCGCGACCGCGCGCAGCTTCCCGCCCTTCACGTGCGGCGTGAGCACCGCCACCGAACCGATCGCCAGATCGATCTGACCGCCGAGCGCGTCCTGGGTCATCGGCCCGCCGCCCTTGTAGGGCACGTGGACGAGCTTGATGCCGGCCGCCTGCTGCACCAGGATCATCGTCAGGTGCCCGAGGCTGCCGTTGCCGATCGTGCCGTAGGTCACCGTGTCCGGCTTCGCCTTCGCCGCCGCGACCACGTCGCCGAAGGTCTTGTACGGCTTGGAGGCATTGGTTGCGATCGCCATCGGCGCCGTGCCGACCAGCATCACCGGCGCCAGGTCCTTCAGCGTGTCGTACGGCAGGTTGGGGATCAGCGACGGGTTGACCGCGTGAGTGTCGAAGACGAACAGGAACGTGTAGCCGTCGGGCGGCGCCTTGGCGACGAAGGCCGCGCCGATCGAGCCGGCGGCGCCGGGCTTGTTCTCGACGATGAACTGCTGGCCCAGCGACTCGGTCAGCTTGACGCCGACCATCCGCGCGAGCGGATCCACCGAGCCGCCCGGCGGGAACGGGACGACGAACCTGACCGGCTTGGTCGGCCAGGTCTGCGCGGCGACGGGAAAAGCAGCGAGCAGGCCGAGCGCGAACATCGACACGACCGCGGCGTGCGTTGCGAGAAAACGCCTCATGACTCCTCCAGCCAGAACGGGTGGGGAAGCCTACCACCGGCGGGGTCACCCGTGAGGAGCGTGGCTCATTGACCGGAGTACCATCCGCTGCAGCGGACCGCATCGAAGCGGGCTTTCGCCGATTTCTTCGCGGCCGCTGTTCGGAAGCCTTAGCCATCAATGCGAACGGACAATCTCTACTCTCTTCCGGAGAACTTACCCGCCCCGGAAGACGACCGGGCGTGTGATCACCTTCGTCGGTCAATGCTGCCGTCGATTGGGTTGAGGGCTACCTCCGGACTAACGGTCGATTTGTCCAAGGAAGGTCGACCTTGGCTGGTTGTCTATTGTTACCCCCGAACGGGACGGCCTGATCAGGAACCGCCAGGCGGAGCGGCAGCGTGGAACGCCATCCCGGGCGCGCGTGGTTGTACGCCGCAGTCCTGTGCCTATCGGGACCACTACGCGGAGCTTGCCGCCTTGGGCGCGACGGTTTACGGCCTGAGTACGCAAGATACCGAGTATCAATCGGAGGCTGTTCAGAGGCTTCATCTGCCGTTTCCCCTTCTGAGCGATGCACAGCTTGAGTTCGCACGGGCCTTACGGTTGCCAACCTTCGCTTTCGCCGGTTTCAAGCTCATCAAACGTCTTACCATGATTGCCCATGCGGGGCGGATCGAAGAGGTGCTTTATCCTGTCTTCCCATCCGATGCAGATGCGGGGCGGGTGATCGAATGGCTAACCTCTCATTCCAGCGGCGGCGCTGAAGCGCGCCGCTGAATTCGGACGTGGTTGGCGCCCGCGCAACGCGAGCGTTGGCCGTCATAGGAGCGGTGATGAGCGGCGAACGGCCCGTGATTCGGCATGATGTCCTGTCATTCTTTCTGGTCGCGTACGCGGTCGCCAGCCTGGTTCACTACGGCCACAACGCCGAGTTTCTCAACGACTACCCAAACCTCCCCGCCTGGCTAACGCGCGCGCAGGTTTACACCGCGTGGCTCGGTGTGACCGCGGTCGGCCTGGTCGGCTACCTACTGGTCCGTTCGCAGTATCGGGTCCTCGGGCTCGTCGTACTGGCGGTCTATGGACTGCTCGGTCTTGACGGTCTCGGTCACTACGCTGTCGCATCGCGATCGGCGCACACGTGGACAATGAACCTGACCATATGGCTCGAAGTCGTCGCTGCCGTACTGCTCCTCGCAGCGGTGGCGAGCTTCATGCTAAGACTCGCGCGCACGCGTCGCGGGAACGTCAAAAGATGACGCATGGCCCCGCATCAAGAACGGGGCGTCCGAACGATCGTGGCGAAAGCGAACCGCGGTTTCACGATGATCGAGATGCTGGTGATCCTCGCGATCGTCGCCATCCTGCTGCTCATGGCGCTGCCGAGCTACCAGGACAAGTTCATCCGGGATCAGGTCGCCGAGGCGCTGCCGCTGGCGGACATCGCGAAAGCCCCGGTCGCCGCAGCGTGGACCGCCAAGCAAACCTTGCCGGGCGACAACGCCGCCGCCGCGCTGCCGCCCGCCGAGAAGATCGTGAACAACTTCATCAGCTCGGTGGCGGTCGAGAACGGCGCGGTTCACATCACGTTCGGCAATCGCGTGAACAGTCAGATCAAGGGCAAGGTCCTCTCCCTTCGCCCGGCCGTGGTGGAGGACGCGCCGATCGTTCCGGTAACTTGGGTCTGCGGGTATGCCGCGGCGCCCGACCAGATGACGGTCAAAGGCGAGAACCGGACGAACCTTCCGGCGGGCTACCTGCCGTTCCGGTGTCGCGCCTGAGCGCGCCCCCGAACACGAGCGGTGAACTACACCACTCCGGCGGTCTCCTCCGGCGCCGGCGCAAGTCTCCGAACGGCGTCCACCACATCATCCGCGGGCAGCGGGTGACTGAAGAGGAACCCCTGCAGCTCCGTGCAGTAGCGCGCGCGCAGGAAGTCGGCCTGACGAATCTCCTCCACGCCCTCGGCGACGAGACCGATGCCCAGGCTCTTCGCCAGCGCCGAGATCGCCTCGACGATGGCCGCATCCTTCGCGTTGGTGTGGAGGTCGTGCACGAAGCTGCTGTCGATCTTCAGGCAGTCGATCGGGAAGCGCTTCAGGTAGTTGAGCGACGAGTAGCCGGTGCCGAAGTCGTCGATCGAGAGGGTGACGCCGAGCGCCTTCAGCCGCTGCATGATCACGACCGCGTTCTCGGCGCTCTCGACGAGCAGGCTCTCGGTGAGCTCGAGCTCGAGGCATTCGGGGGCGAGGCCGCTCGACTCGAGCGCATCGCGAATCGTCTCCACGAGCGCCTCGTTGCGGAACTGGCGCGACGAGATGTTGACCGAGATGCGCATCGTCCGCAGGCCCGTCTCCTGCCACACCTTGGCCTGCCGGCACGCGGTTCGCAGCACCCAGGCGCCGACCGGGACGATCAGGCCGGACTCCTCCAGCAGCGGCACGAAGTTGCCCGGCGCAACGAGCCCCGCCTGGGGGTTGTTCCAGCGCAGCAGCGCCTCGATGCTGACCACGCGTCGCGTCGCCGTCGACACCCGCGGCTGATAGTGGAGGACGAACTCGCCGTTCTTCAGCGCGCGCTCCAGATCGGCCTCGAGCCGCAGCTGGCTCTCCACGTGCTCGGTCATCTCCTGCGTGAAGAACGCGTAGCGGTTGCGGCCGACGTCCTTGGCGCGATACATGGCCGCGTCGGCGGCCTTCACCAGCCGCTCGCCGCGCTGATCGTCCCGGGGATAGATCGCGATGCCGATGCTCGCGGTGGGGGTGAGCTCGTGATGCGCGATCTCGGCCGGCTGGGCCACGGCCGAGATCATGCGCGCGGCGACCGCCGCCACCTCCTCGGGGGTGCGGACGTTCTCGAGCAGCACCGTGAACTCGTCGCCGCCCATGCGGAACAGGATGTCGGTCTCGCGGATGCAGGTCTTGAGGCGGCTCGCCACGATCCGCAGCAGCTCGTCGCCCGCCTCGTGGCCGAGGCTGTCGTTCACGCGCTTGAAGCGATCGACGTCGAGGAACATCAGCGCCACCGACCAGCCGAAGCGCTTCGAGCGGCGCATCGCCTCCTCGAGGTGCTCCGCGAAGCTGGTCCGGTTCGGCAGCCCGGTGAGAAGATCGTGGTACGCCTGGTAGCGGATGCGCTCCTCGTTCGCGACCCGCTGCGCCTCCTGCTGGCGGAGGAGCCGATCGGCGCGGCCCGCCATCCACAGCATCAGGAGGTAGAGCACCGACACGGCGCCGACCACGCCGATGACGATCTGCGACTGGGTCCGCTCCATCTTCGACACCAGAGCGGTCACGTCCGAATAGACCTCCATCACGGCCTCGACCGCCGCGGCGGCGTCGGTGTGCACCGGGACGTACGTGGCGATCAGGTTCCGGTCGTTGATCACCCCCTCCCAGGCGTCGAAGCGGTCGCGGAACGTGATGTCGCTCACCGTCGTACCCACCCGGGCGCCGCGGAAGCCGGGGTTTTCCGACTTGTCCTCGCCGATCTGCCGGAAGTCGGTCGAGAAGACCGTCAGGCCGTCCAGGTTGTAGATCTTCACCTTGACGACGTCGAGGCCCTTGGCGAGCACCTTCAGGTCCTGCTGCAGCTCGCCGATTTCGACGCGCGCGCGCAGGTCGGGGGGCGGGATCTCGCCGGCGTGTCGCACGAACACGGCGTAGCGCGGCCAGATCGAGTTGGCGAAGGTTCTGGTCAGGGCCACGTTCGACCGGGTCTCGCTCTCGATCAAGGCCTCGAACGCGAGCCGCCGATAGAACCACGACAGCGCCACGATGACCGCAACCACTGCGACCAGGCCCACGAACGACGTATAGCGGAAGAGTTTGGACACCGGGGAGCTTTTCTACGAACCGGTGAGCGTATTCCGGCGCGCCGCCGGGTGAAAGCAGAAATCCCCTCGTCGTCCGACGGCTGTTGCGCGGCGTCTCGCGCGGCGTGAATATTTCACGCCGTGGGCGCTACGCGCTGGCGCGCGGGTTGCCCGTCAGGCGTGCAACTCGACCACGTCGCCGTCCTCCAGCCGGTGTTCCCGGCCGACGTGCTGCCCGTCGAACCCCGACTTGCCCCACACGCGCGCGTACTTGAGCGATTGCGCGATGTCCTTGTGGACCAGGCGCGCGACGTCTTCGACCGTCTGACCGCGCCGCAGCGTGAACGGATGCTCCTTCGCCGGCGGCTTGCCGGGCGCCTTGGTGTAGACGCGCACGATGCCGAGGTTGCGGACGAGCCAGGGGCCGAGCGCCCCCAGCCCCTGGCCGGTCGTCGCCGAGGTCGGCGCCGCGGGGTAGCGGGATCCGGTCAGCTCGCGAAACGCGTCGAGCTCGGCACCCTCGTCGTCGCTCAGATCCGCCTTGTTGGCGACGAGCAGCGTCGGCAACCGCAGCGCGAATGGATCGTCGTCGACGTCGGGGCCGCCCCTGACCGGCGCGGCGTCCGCGTACGGCCAGCGGTCCGCGAGCGTGACCCGCTTCTCGCGCAGCAGTGCGTGCACGGCCTGGACCTGCTCGACGCAATTCGGCTCGCCGAGATCGACCACGAGCAGGCACGCGTCGGCGGTCTGCAGCGCTCCGGCGAGCCACGGCACCGCGTGCTCCGGCGAGACGGCCGGCAGATCGACGAGCTGGAAGGAGATGTCCTCGTGCACCATCATCCCCGGCTCCGGGACCTGGGTCGTGAACGGGTACTCCGCGACGTGCGCGCCCGACCCGGTCAGCCGCGCGTGCAACGCCGACTTGCCGGAGTTCGGCGGGCCGACCAGCGCGACCTGCGCCGCGCCCTCGGGGCGGACCACGAGGGCGGGCCCGCCGCGCGCGCCGCCCTTCCGCGGTCCTTCCAGCTCCTCGGAGAGCTCCTTGATGCGGCGCTTGATGTCGGCCTGGAGGTGATCGGTCCCCTTGTGCTTGGGGATCGTCCGCAGCATCTCGCGCAGCCAGTCGAGCCGCTCGCGCGGATCGCGTGCCTTCCGGAACGCGGCTTCCGCGGCCTTGTACTCGGGCGAGAGGTTGGCGGGCATTGGCTTGCGGCCGGCGCCGGGAATCTTACGTCCACCGCCGCACGCGCGCCGGTTGTCGGCGACCGGCGACAGTCATCGCGGCGCGCAATACGACCATCGCTCTAGTCCGACGCTCCACTTCCGCCGCGGCCCACGATCGATTAGGTTGTCGGCACCCGTGATCGGGCACCGGCGAACCGCCGGACCGCACGTCGATCACACCGAAGGTGCAGATGCAGTTCGAGTTCCCCGGCCCCCGCACGAACAGCGAACGCCACGAGCGGCGCGCGCGCGCGCCTTGCCTGGTCTGGGCGGACCTGACCGGTGGCGCCCGGGCGTCCGGGCTGTTTGCGGAGCTCGCGCGCGTCTACCGCGCCATGCGGGTGTCGGAGTGGAGCGCCGTCGCGAGCACGATCGGCGCCGCCACGCCGCTCGTGCTGTGCGTCGAATTCGACCGGCCCCGGCCGTCGGACCTGGAGCCGCTCGCCGAGCTCACGCGGCGCGACCCCACGGTGCCGGTCCTCATGCTCACGGCGCAGCACTCGGCGGAGCTCGTGCTCCAGGCGCTCCGCGTGCGGGTCTGGGACTACCTCGTGAAGCCCGTGGCCCTGCCGGAGCTGCACGGGAGGATCACGACCCTCCTGGGGCAATCGGGCGCGGCGCAGGAGCGCACCGACGAGGCGATCCGGGTGCCGGCTTCGCCGCCGCCGAGCCGGCGCGACCAGCGCACCGCACCCGCGATCGCGTTGATCGCCGCGAACTTTCACGAGCGGGTCGATCTCACCGCCGCAGCGCGCGTCTGCCACTTGAGTCCCTCGCACTTCAGCCGGATGTTCAAGCGGGAGCACGGCGTGACGTTCAGCCGCTACCTCGTGCAGTACCGCATCCGCCGCGCGTGCGACCTGCTCGTCGCGCCCGGGGTGTCGGTGAAAGAGGTCGGCTTCGGCGTGGGCTTCAACGATCTCGCGTACTTCTCGCGGACGTTCCGCCGCTGCGTGGGGGTCTGCCCGACGCAGTACCAATCCGGCTCGCCCGGTCAGTAGCGCCGCGTGCGCGGATTGTCCAAGCGCTCGGCGGATCTGTCCAACCCGTTGCCGGGTTTGTGCTAACGCCGCGACGCCGCCGCTCCTTACAGTCGGGTCCGGAGCTGCAAGGCGTAGCTTCCAAACCGAGTCTTCAATCATCGAAAGGAGTCGTAGCAATGAGAGCAGCAACCAAAGTCGAGCTCCGGCACCCCGCGCCGGAGGCCGCAGAACGCGGCGCCGGGCTGGAGGTCGTCCGCCCGTACCGTGAGACCACCGCCGACGACATCAAGGCGCTCGTCGAGGCGCGCGTCAAGAGCGCGCTGGACGAGGCGATGCAGCGCCAGCGCCCGGAGATCGCCGAGCCCCAAGGCTGGTGGAACCTCTACGCGCTGGGCCCGATCCAGCCGGTCGCCATCGGCGGACCCTTGCTCCCGCACCAGATCATCAAGGTGGGCGAGCCCGCGTTCGTCGCGACGGTGATGTTCCTGAACCCGTTCCTCGTGATCGCGCCGGGGACGACCGCCGGGGACGTGCTGTCGAACTTCGCGCTGCCGTACGAGGTCCGGTACCAGACCGGAAACCTGACGAGCTGGTCCATCGGCCAGGCGAACATGAACGTGGTCCATTCGGGCGGGGGTTTCAACCTCGTCCCGGGCGTGTACACCTACGTCGACATTCTCGCGTTCACCGGCAACACGCCGGGGCTCTACGAGATGAACGTCTCGGCCCGCATCCTGGGCGCGACGCCGCCGTTCGTGAATGCGCCGCAGTTCGCGGGGTACGCCCGCGCGGTCGTGGACTTCGACCCCGACCTCTTCATCTCGCCGGCGCCTGGCTTCCAGTTCGACCAGCCGATCCGGTTCCAGGTCTATCCCTGATTCACCTGGTGGTGGTAAGTCGGCGGTGCCGGGCGCGAGGTTTGCGCCCGGCACCGATCGACCGGGAGTCAAGTCATGCTGATCGATTCTGCCACGCGCGCGCGGGGCCGCCTCGCGTTGCACGAGGCCGCTCGCCGGCATCTCTACGACGGCAACGTCACGTCGATCGACTTCGGTTTTCCGAGCCGCGGCGGGCGGCGGGTCAGGGGCAAGCCGGCGATCCGGTTCCACGTCGCGAGGAAGCTCAGCGGGTTCGCGCTTGAGCGGGCGGTCGGCGTGGGCGAAACGGCGCCGCTGCCGACGTTCGTCGGCGAGTTCGAGACCGACGTCGTCGAAGGGAGGTATCGCCCGCACTGGTGGATGTGGCAGCCGACGACGTCGCGCCCGCGGCTGCGCCGGCACGACCCGCTGCGGGGCGGCATCAGCGTTTCGCGCGAGGGGCAGTACGGCCCGGGCACGCTCGGCGGCGTCGTGCGCGACCGCGCGACCGGCGAGCCGATGCTCCTCAGCAATTGGCACGTGTTCGTCGCCGACTGGTCGACCCGCCCGGGCGTGGCGGTCTACCAACCGGGGCGCCGGGACGGCGGCACGTTTCAGGACCTCGTGGCCAGGTACACGCGGGACGCGATGGACGTCAACCTGGATGCCGCGGTCGCCCTGACCGTCGATTCGCGCCGGCTGTCCGACGAGCAGCTCGAGCTCGGCCGGGTGCGCGGGCTGACCGAGCCCGCGCTCGGAATGCGGGTCGTGAAATCGGGCCGACAGACGGGGATCACCTACGGCGAGGTCACGGGTGTCGACGGCACGGTGAAGCTCAGGTACGGGTTCCTCGACCGCGTGATCAGGCGGGTCGTGACGATCGAGCCGATCGCCGGCGCGGGCGAGGTCAGCGACGGCGGCGACTCCGGTTCCCTGTGGCTCGACGCCGCGAGCCGCGCCGGCGTCGCGCTGCACTTCGCCGGCAGCAACTTGCCCGAACGAGCGCTCGGGATGGAAATCAGCCCGGTCCTCGACGCGCTGGGCGTCGACCTCGCGTGACCGATGCGCGCGCGCGGCAAGCCCGATCGGCGCTCGAGCAGCGGCTGTTCGCGATCCCTGAAGTCCGGCTGATCGACATCGGCCTCGAGCCCGCGGCCGACGGACCGGAAAGGCAGACCGTTCTCCGGGTGCATCTCGCGCCGGGAACCGACCACCGCTCCCTCCCCATTCCGGAGCACGTCGACGGCATCCCGGTGCGCGTCGTCGCCGGCGACTACCGCCCGGGCTGAGCGGTCCGGTCGGTGAAGAGGCCTTCCCACCGCACAAACACGGCAAATGTCCACGGCCGGGCGCCCCGGACCCGATAAGATTCAGGGCTCGGGGAGCGAGGGGAGAGCCGACAGTGGCCGAAACCCACTACGCCGTGGCGTTCGCGGACATCGCGAGCAGCGCGCTGATCTACCGCCAGCTCGGCGACGCCGCGGCGAGCGAGTTGACGCAGGCGTTCTGCGCGCAGGTGAGCGCGCTCCTGCCGAGCTACAAGGGCCGCCTCGTGAAGACCCTCGGGGACGAGGTGATGTGCGCGTTCCCCTACCCCGAGCAGGCGGTGCGCGCGATGATGGCGCTTCACGCCGAGATGGCGACCTCCCCGCCGGGGAGCTACCCGGTGCGGCTGCACACCGGCATCAACTTCGGCCCGGTCATCCTGGACGGCGACGACTGCTTCGGCACGACCGTCAACGTCGCCGCCTACCTCGCCGGCATCGCGCGCGCGGAGCAGATCCTGACCACCCAGACCGTGGTCGACCGGCTGTCGCTCGCGACCGTGTCGGGCGCGCGCGCCCTCTACACCACCCGGTTCAAGGGCGACGAGGCCGACTCGCTCATCTACGAGCTGATCTGGCAGGTCGATCCCGGCGAGATCACCAGCCGGAACCCGGGGCCGCTGCGGGAGATGCCGTCCGACGACGGCGCGCTCCTGCTCTCGACCCCGGACGCCACGGTCTCGGTGGATCGCTCGCGCCTGCGGGTCGTCCTCGGCCGCGATGCCGACAACGACGTCGTCGTGCGCGACCAGTACGCGTCGCGCCGGCACGCGACGGTCGAGCTGGACGCCGTCCGCTTCCGCCTCATCGACCACAGCGCGAACGGCACGTTCGTGGTGTTCGACGGCTCGCCGGACGAGGTGCAGCTGCTGCGCGGGGAGACCCTGCTCCACGGGTCGGGCCGCATCAGCCTCGGGCGGTCGGCCTCCGACCCGCTCGCGACGACGATCATCTTCCGCCGCGACCAGCGCGCGCTCTACCGCGTGTAGGCACGACGCGGCCCGCCGTTTTCGCGGCGGCCGTAGAATACCGACTGCGCGGCGCCCTCCGGCGCCGCGTTCCGTTTCCCGTTCCCCGAGAACCGATGGAGCACCCGACCCGCGACGTCCCGCCGGACCAAGGGGACACGTCCCCTCATCACTTCCGCGAGTCGGCGCGCGGCGCCGCCCCCCGGGACCGGATCGCCATCCACGGCGCCCGGCAGAACAACCTCAAGAACCTCTCGCTCGACATCCCGACGAACGAGCTGGTGGTCGTGACCGGGGTGTCGGGCTCGGGCAAGTCCTCGCTCGTCTTCGACACCCTCTACGCGGAGGGGCAACGGCGCTACGTCGAGACGTTCTCGCCCTACGCGCGGCAGTTTCTCGACCGCATGGACAAGCCGCAGGTCGACCGCATCGACGGGTGCCTGCCGGCGATCGCCATCGATCAGACAAACCCGGTGCGCACGTCGCGCTCGACCGTCGGCACGATGACCGAGCTGAACGACCACATCAAGCTGCTCTACGCGCGCGCGGCGCAGCTCTTCTGCCGGGGCTGCGGCAGCCCGGTGCGGCGCGACACCCCGGAGACGATCTTCGCGGAGCTCGCGCGCCGGGCCGGCGACGCCGGCGATCCGCGGCTCGTGATCGCGTTCCCGGTCGAGGTGCCGAAGAACTTCAGCGAGACCGAGATCCTGCAGCTCCTCGAGCGCCAGGGCTACACCCGCGTCCACGCCAAGCACGGCAACGTGATCGAAGTCGTCCAGGACCGCGTCAGGATGGCGGGCGCGGAGCGCGAGCGGGTGATGGAAGGCCTGGAAGCGGCCCTCAGGGTCGGGGGCGGGAAGGTGAACGTGCACGTCGCCGGCGAGGGCGAAGAAGCCCCCGTCGCGTGGCGCTTCTCGAGCGACCTCCACTGCGCCGACTGCGACATCCACTACGCCGAGCCGACGCCGAGCCTGTTCTCGTTCAACTCGCCGATCGGCGCCTGCGAGACCTGCCGCGGGTTCGGACGGGTGATCGGCGTCGACTACGGGCTCGTCGTTCCCGACGAGTCCAAGACCCTGCGCGGCGGCGCGGTGAAGCCCTGGCAGACCGAGAGCTACCGCGAGTGCCAGGACGACCTCGCGAAGATGGCGAAACTGCGTAGCGTGCCGCTCGACATCCCCTGGCGCGACCTGGACGAGCGCCACCGGCGGTGGGTCGTCGAAGGCGACGACGGGTGGGTGAGCTGGCGCAAGTCCTGGCCCGGCAAGTGGTACGGCATCAAGCGCTTCTTCGCCTGGCTCGAGACCAAGGCGTACAAGATGCACATCCGCGTGCTGCTCTCGCGCTACCGGGCGTACACCCCGTGCGGGGCTTGCGCGGGGGCCCGGCTCAAGGCCGACGCGCTGCTGTGGCGCCTCGGGACGAAGGAGGACGCGGATCGCGCGCTCGGGAGCTACGCGCGGTTCACGCCGCACGGCATGCGCGTCGACGAGGCGAAGCTCGCCGCGCTCCCGGGCCTGACGATGCACGACCTCATGCTGCTGCCCGTCGCGCGCTGCCGGTCGTTCTTCGAGAGCCTGCACCTTCCGGCGCCGCTCGACCAGGCGACCGACCTGCTGCTGACCGAGATCCGCGCCCGGCTCGGCTATCTCACCGAGGTCGGCCTGAGCTACCTCACGCTCGACCGGCAGTCGCGCACGCTGTCCGGCGGCGAGGTGCAGCGGATCAACCTCACCACCGCGCTCGGCACCTCGCTCGTCAACACGCTGTTCGTGCTCGACGAGCCGTCGATCGGCCTGCACCCGCGCGACATGGGCCGCGTGATCGACGTGATGAAGCGGCTGCGCGACGCCGGCAACTCGCTGGTGGTCGTCGAGCACGACCCGCAGATCATGTTCGCCGCCGACCGCATTCTCGATCTGGGCCCGGGCCCGGGGGAGCGCGGCGGGGAGGTCGTCTTCTTCGGTCCGCCCCAGGCGCTGAAGCGCGCCGACACGCTGACCGGGCAATACCTTTCGGGGCGCCGCAAGGTCGACGACGCGTCATCCCGCCGGGCGCTGCGCGCCAATCCGCCGACGATTCAGATCATCGGCGCCGCCGCGCACAACCTCAAGGGCATCGACGTCACATTCCCGCTGCACCGCCTCGTCTGCGTGACCGGCGTCTCGGGTTCGGGCAAGTCGACCCTGGTGCAGGGCGTCCTCTACGCCGCGCTCCGGAAGGCGAAGGGCAAGCCGACCGAAGCGCCCGGTGCGCACCGGGAGCTGCGCGGCGACCGGCTCGTCGACGACGTCGTGCTCGTCGACCAGTCGCCGATCGGCAAGACCACCCGCTCCAACCCGGCGAGCTACGTCGGCGCGTTCGACGCGATCCGCAGGCGGTTCGCCGAGACGCCGGTCGCGGTGGAGCGCGGCTACACCGCCGGAACCTTCAGCTTCAACGCCGGCAACGGTCGCTGCCCGACCTGCGGCGGCAACGGGTTCGAGCACGTCGAGATGCAGTTCCTTTCGGACGTCTATCTGCGCTGCCCCGATTGCGACGGCAAGCGCTTCCGCCCGGAGGTGCTCGAGGCGAAGTGGAACGGCCGCGGGATCGCCGACGTGCTCGAGATGACGGTGTCCGAAGCGCTCGTGTTCTTCGCCCGCGAGCGCGAAGTCGTTGCGGCGCTGCGGCCGCTCGCGGAAGTGGGGCTCGAGTACCTGCGGCTCGGCCAGCCGGTGCCGACCCTCTCCGGCGGCGAGGCCCAGCGGCTGAAGCTCGCGGGGCATCTGGCGGAAGCGGCCGCGCGCCCGGCCGCGACGCGGGGGTCCGCTGCGGCTGGCCGGCTCTTCCTCTTCGACGAGCCGACCACCGGCCTGCACTTCGACGACGTCGCGAAGCTGCTGCGCGCGTTCCGCCGGCTCACCGACGCCGGCCACTCGCTCGTCGTCATCGAGCACAACCTCGACGTGATCCGGGCCGCCGACTGGATCGTCGATCTCGGGCCCGAGGGCGGCGACGCGGGCGGCGAGATCGTGTCCGTCGGCGCGCCGCGCGAGGTGATGGCGGACGCGCGCTCGCACACCGGGCGCGCACTGCAGGACTACGACGCGGCGCTCTCGGGCGGGCTGGCGGCCGCGGAGAAGCCGCCCGCGGCGTACGCACCACCCGCGACCCCGGGGCACGAAGCGCTGCGCGACCGCGGGCGCCACTCGATCCTCGTGCACCGCGCGCGCGAGCACAACCTCAAGAGCATCGACGTCGAGCTCCCGCGCAACCGCTTCACGGTCGTGACCGGGGTGTCGGGCTCGGGCAAGTCGACGCTCGCGTTCGACATCGTGTTCGCCGAGGGCCAGCGGCGCTACCTCGAATCGCTGAACGCCTACGCCCGCCAGTTCGTGCAGCCGGCGGCGCGGCCCGACGTCGACGCCATCTTCGGCATTCCGCCGACGGTCGCGATCGAGCAGCGCACCAGCCGCGGCGGGCGCAAGTCCACGGTGGCCACGCTCACCGAGCTGTATCACTTCCTCCGGCTGCTCTACATGAAGCTCGGCACGCAGCACTGCCCGGACTGCAACACGCCGATCGAGCCCCAGAGCGCGGAGGCCATCGCCGCGCGCATCCTCCGCGACTACCGCGGCCGGCGCATCGGGCTGCTCGCGCCGCTGGTGGTGAACCGCAAGGGGTACTACACCGATCTCGCCCGGTGGGCGCGCGGCAAGGGCTACGGCTTCATCCGGGTGGACGGCGAGTTCCTGCCGACCGACAAGTGGCCGCGGCTCGATCGATTCAAGGAGCACACGCTCGAGCTGCCGGTCGCGGACGTGGTGGTCGCCGCGGATCGGGAGCGCGAGCTGCGCGCGGCGCTCGGGCGCGCGCTCGAGCTCGGCAAGGGGGTCGTCCACGTGATCGAGGGCCTCGACCGGCTCGAGGCCGCGCGGGCGAAAGCCGGCGGCGCGCGCGTCGAGCTCGCGCTGCCCGAAGCCGTCTTCTCGACCCGGCGCGCCTGCCCGTCCTGCGGGCGCAGCTTCCCGGAGCTCGACCCGCGCCTCTTCTCGTTCAACTCGAAGCACGGCTGGTGCACGACGTGCTACGGCACGGGCTTGAGGCTCGCCGGCTTCGACGAGGAGCAGACCGGCGAGGAGATCTGGTGGAACCAATGGTGGGAGGGCGAGGCCGAGGCGTGCCCCGCCTGCGACGGCAAGCGGCTCAACCCGGTGGCGCTGAACGTGCGCTTCCGCGACCGGTCGATCGCCGACGTGACGGCGCTCCCGGTGAGCAAGGTCGCGGCGCTGTTCGCCGACTTGCCCCTGAGCAGCCGCGAGGAGGCGATCGCGCGCGACATCGTCGCGGAGCTTCGCTCACGGCTCGCGTTCCTGGACGAGGTCGGCCTCGCCTACCTCGCGCTCGACCGCTCGGCGCCGACGCTCTCCGGCGGCGAGGCGCAGCGCATCCGGCTCGCCTCGCAGCTCGGCTCGAATCTGCAGGGCGTCTGCTACATCCTGGACGAGCCGACGATCGGCCTGCACGCGCGCGACAACCGCGTGCTGCTCGACACGCTCGAGAAGCTCGGCGCGCGCGGCAACACGCTGCTGGTCGTCGAGCACGACGAGGAGACGATCCGCCGCGCGCAGCACGTGGTGGACCTCGGCCCCGGCGCCGGCAGCCACGGCGGCCGAGTGGTCGCCGAGGGCACCGCCGACGCGCTCACCCGCGTCCCGGAGTCGGTCACCGGCCGCTTCCTCGCCGCGCCGCTGCGGCATCCGCTGCAGCCGCGGCGAACGGTGAACGGGAAGACGCCGTCGATGGACGTACGCGGAGCGAGCCTGCACAACCTCGGCCACATCAACGCCCGCGTCCCGCTTGGCCGGCTGACCGTGATCACGGGCGTGTCCGGTTCGGGCAAGTCGACGCTCGCGCGCGACGTGCTGCACGCCAATCTGGTCGAGCTCGTGAGCGAGCGCCGCCGTCGCAACGGCAACGGGGGCTTGCGCGGCTGCGAGGCGATCGACGGCGCCGAGCTCGTCGGCCGCGTGCTCGAGGTCGACCAGGCGCCGATCGGCAAGACGCCGCGCTCGTGCCCCGCGACCTACGTCGGCTTCTGGGACGCGATCCGCAGGCTCTTCGCCGACACCAACGAGGCGCGCATCCGCGGCTACACCGCGAGCCGGTTCTCGTTCAACACCCCCGGCGGCCGGTGCGACGCGTGCGAGGGCCAGGGCGTGAAGACGATCGCGATGAGCTTCCTGCCGGACGTGAAGGTGAACTGCGACGTCTGCCGCGGCTCGCGGTTCAACGCCGAGACGCTGACCGTGCGCTGGCGCGGGAAGAACATCGGCGAGGTGCTCGCGATGAGCGTCGACGAGGCGGTCGAGTTCTACGCCGCGCACCCGTCGACCCACCGCGCCTTGCGGCTGCTGCAGGACGTGGGGCTCGGCTACCTGACGCTCGGGCAGCAGAGCCCGACGCTCTCCGGCGGCGAGGCGCAGCGGATCAAGCTGGTCACCGAGCTCGCGAAGGTCCGGGCGGAGCCCGCGGCCCCCGGGCCGGCGGTCCCGCTGCGCCCGGAACGCCACACCCTCTACGTCCTGGACGAGCCCACGGTCGGCCTGCACATGGCCGACGTCGAGAAGCTGCTCCGGGTGCTGCATCGCCTGGTCGACGCCGGGAACACGGTGGTCGTCATCGAGCACAACCTGGACGTGATCGCCGACGCCGACTGGATCATCGACCTCGGCCCGGAGGGCGGCGACGCGGGCGGGCAGATCGTCGCGATGGGCGCGCCGGAGGCGGTTGCAAGAAGGAGCGACCGCTCCCACACCGCGCGCGTCCTCGCGGACTTTCTCGCGGAGCGGAGCGCGGGGTCGAGTATAGTAGGCAGGCGCCGGCCGCCGCCGCGCGCGTTCTCGAACGGTGAGGTGCCCATGAACGATCCGGAGAACATCGCCACGGCATCCGAGCGCGTGCGCGCCCGGCTCGAGGCGGCGGGACGGCGCTTCCACGCCAACGACAACATCTCCGAGTTCATCCACGGCGAGGCCGAGCTCAAGGTGCTCGAGGACGAAGTGACCGCGAGGATGCAGGCGGTGCTCGAGGCGCTCGTGATCGACACCCAGGGCGACCACAACACGCGCGGGACCGCGCGCCGGGTCGCACGGATGTTCCTGCACGAGGTGTTCAAGGGCCGCTACCACCCGATGCCGCCGGTCACGGAGTTCCCGAACGCCGAGCGCCTGAACGAGCTGATGATCGTGGGGCCGATCACCGTGCGGAGCGCGTGCTCGCACCACCTCGTCCCGATCCTCGGCAAGCTGTGGATCGGCGTGCTGCCGAGCGAGCATTCGAGCCTGGTCGGCCTGTCGAAGTACTCGCGCATCGCCGACTGGGTCATGAGCCGCCCGCAGATCCAGGAGGAGGCGGTGATGCAGCTCGCCGATCTCCTCGAAGCGCGCCTCAAGCCCGAGGGCGTCGCGCTCGTGCTCGAAGCCGACCACTACTGCACCCAGTGGCGCGGGGTGAAGGACGGGACGCACATGACGAACAGCATCATGCGCGGCGCGTTCCTCACCAACCCGGAATTGCGCAAGGAGTTCCTGCAGCTCGTGCGCGGGTAGGCGCGCGCGGTTGCCTGGACCCCGGAAACCCGCTAGGTTACCGGCCCACCCGGGCCATGAGCGAAGCACACCAAACGGTCGCACCGCCCTGGTCGCTGCGCGCTGCCGCGATCGCGGGCCTTATCGCCGCCGCGATGACCGGCTGCGCGAGCATCGCGTCCACGGCGACGAGCCGCATGTCGCAGCAGCTCGCGAGCGCAGTGCTCAATCAGAACGATCCGGAGACGGTGCGCGAGGGCGCGCCGGCCTACCTGCTCCTGGCCGACTCACTGATCGCCGACGACCCGGAGAACAGCGCGCTGCTGCAGGGCGGCGCCCGGCTCTATGCCGCGTACGCCGCCGCGTTCGTGAGCGATCCGGCGCGCGCGCAGCGGCTCACCCGCCGCGCCGTGGACTACGCCGATCGCGCGCTCTGCGTGGAGCTCCCTCCGGCGTGCGCCCCGGAGGCGCGCTCCGCCGACGGCTTCGCCGCCGCGCTGGCACGCGCGGGGAAAGCGCAGGTGCCCGTGCTCTACACCTGGGGCGTGGCGCGCGCCAGCTGGGTCCAGGCGAACAGCGAGGACTGGAACGCGATCGCCGAGCTGCCGAGGATCGAGGCGGCGATGCAGCGGGTGGTCGCCCTCGACGAGTCCTACGAGCGGGGGGCGGCCCACGTGTACCTCGGCATTCTCGCCACCCTGCGGCCGGCCGCGCTCGGCGGCCGGCCTGAGGAGGCCGCCGCCATTTCGAGCGCGCGATCGAGCTCTCCGACGGCCGGAACCTGATGGGGCAGGTGCAGTTTGCGCGATACTATGCGCGGCTCGTGTTCGACCGGCCGCTCCACGACCGACTGTTGAAAGAGGTGGTCGCCGCCGATGCCGCGCAGCCGGGCTTCACGCTAAGCAACACGCTTGCGCAGGAGCAGGCGCGCAAGCTGCTCGCCGACGCCGACACGTTCTTCTAGGACCCGACATGCGACTCGCGCAGACGCTTCTCACCGTGGTGCTGCTCGCGGGCGCCGCGCCGTCGCCGGCCGCGCCCGAGACGCTGAAGATCGCCACGCTCGCCCCCGACGGCACGGCGTGGCTGAAGGCGATGCGCGCCGCCGGCGAGGAAGTCCGCAAGCGCACCGGGGGGCGCGTCGAGCTCAGGTTCTATCCGGGCGGCGTCATGGGCAACGATGCCACGGTCCTCCGGAAGATCCAGATCGGCCAGCTCCAGGGGGGCATGCTCCCGATGCTCGCGCTCTACCAGCTGTATCCGGACAGCCAGCTCTACGGGCTGCCGCTCCTGTTCCGCTCCTATGCGGAGGTGGACTACGTCCGCGAGCGGATGGACGCGCCGCTGCTCGACGGCTTCGAGCGCACCGGCATCGTCGCGTTCGGCTGGTCGAGGGCGGTTTCGCCTACCTCCTGTCGGGCTCGCCGATCCGCCGGGTCGCCGACGTCCGGGGGGAGAAGGTGTGGGCGCCGGAAGGCGACCGGATCACGCCGGCGCTGTTCCAGGCGGCCGGCGTCGCGCCGGTCGTCCTGCCGCTTGCCGACGTCTACACGGGTTTGCAGACCGGACTCGTCACCGCGGTCGGCAACTCGGCCTCCGGCGCGATCGCGCTGCAGTGGCATTCCAAGACGAAGTACCTCGCCGACGTCCCGCTCTTTTACACCATGGGCGCGATGATCGTCGATCGGCGCGCCTACGAACGGATCGCTCCCGCCGACCGGGGGGCCGTCAAGGAGGTGCTGACGCAGGCGCTCCGCGAGCTCGATCGCGCGAGCCGCCGCGACGAGGAAGCCGCGCGCGCGGCGCTCAAGAACCAGGGCATCCAGTTCCTGCGCCCGGCACCGGCCGATCTCGACGAGTTCGAGGGCGTCGCTGCCCGGGCGCGCGCGGAGATCGTCAAGGACGGCCTGTTCACGTCCCCGCTCCTGCAAGCCCTGGAAGGCCATCTGAAAGCGTTCCGCGCCAAGGGCAATGCTGCCGGCGGGCGATAGCGCCGCCGCGCCGGGCGGCGCGCGGGTGCGCAGCGCCCTCCGCGCCGTCGCGCTCGCGGAGAACGCCGTCCTCGTCCTCCTCCTCGGGGCGCTGGTCGTCGTCGCGGGCGGCCAGATCGTGCTGCGGCAGCTCAACGTGGCGGTGATGTGGGCGGATCCCCTGACGCGGCTGCTGATCCTGTGGATCACCGTGTTCGGGGCGGTGGCGGCGAGCCGCGACAGCCAGCACATCACGATCGACGCCCTGTCCCGGTTCCTGCCCCCGGGGGCGCAGCGCGTCGCGGCGGCCGTCGTGGGACTGTTCGCGAGCGCCGTGTGCGTGGTCCTCGCCTACCAGGCGGTGCGATTCGTCGGCCTGGAGTACGCGATGAGCACCGCTGGGCTCGGCGCCGTGCCGGCGTGGGTGCTCGCGCTCGTGCTGCCGGTCGGCTTCGCGCTGATCGCGGTCCGCTACGCGATCGTCGCGGCGGCCCGGATCCGCGGGCTCGCCTCGGCCGGGGCCGGAAGTTGATCTGGGTTTCGCTCGCGCTCCTCGGCCTGGCGCTGTTCGGCGCGCCGCTCTTCACCGTGATCGCCGCGAGCGCGCTCCTCGGCTTCGCCGCGAGCGGCATCGACCTCTCGGCGGTGATGGTCGAGTTTCACCGCCTGGGCGAGACCCCGGTGCTGGTCGCGATCCCGCTCTTCACCTTCGCCGGCTATCTGCTGGGCGAGACCGGCGCACCGCGGCGCATCGTCCGGATCACGCAGGCGCTGCTCGGGTGGCTGCCGGGCGGCCTCGCGATCGTCACCATCGCCAGCTGTGCGCTCTTCACCGCGTTCACCGGCGCGTCGGGCGTCACCATCGTCGCGCTCGGCGCCCTGCTCTACCCGGCACTGCAGCTCGCGGGCTACGGCGAGCGCTTCAACCTCGGCCTGGTGACGAGCTCCGGGAGCCTCGGCGTGCTCTTCGCGCCCTCGCTGCCGCTGATCCTCTACGGCGTCGTCGCGCAGCAGCTCCAGCTCGGGCGGCCGGTGTCGATCGAGGACCTGTTCCTCGCCGGGATCCTCCCCGGGCTCCTCATGCTCGTCATGCTCGGGGGCTGGAGCAGCTGGCGCAACCGGGGGCTGCGAACCTCGATGGCCGCGTTCTCGTGGCGCGAGGCCATGGCGGCGGTGCGCGACTCGGCCTGGGAGATTCCGCTGCCGTTCGTCGTGCTCGGCGGGATCTACGGCGGCTACTTCGCGGTCTCCGAGGCGGCGGCGGTCACCGTGGCGTACGTGCTGGTGGTCGAGGTGCTGATCTTGCGCGAGATCCCGATCGCGAAGCTGCCCGACATCATGCGCCGCTCGATGGTCCTCGTCGGCGCGGTGCTCGCGATCCTCGGGATGGCGCTCGCCTCGACCAACTACCTGGTCGACGCCGAGGTGCCGGCGAAGCTCTTCACCGCCGTCAAGGAGCACATCACGAGCCCGCTGACCTTCCTCCTGTTGCTGAACGTGTTCCTGCTCGTCCTCGGGATGATCCTCGACATCTTCTCGGCGACCGTCATCATGGTCCCGCTCATCCTGCCGATCGCGATCGGCTACGGGATCGACCCGCTTCACCTCGGTATCGTGTTCCTCGCCAACATGCAGCTCGGCTACTTCACGCCGCCGGTGGGCATGAATCTCTTCATCGCAAGCCACCGCTTCGACAAGCCGATCCTCGAGATCTGCCATGCCACGCTGCCGTTCTTCTTCATCCTGCTCGCGGCGGTCCTGATCATCACCTACTGGCCGGCGCTGTCGCTCGCGCTGGTGCGCTGACGGCGCCGGCCGGGGGCCGGTTGCGGTTTGACCGCGCCCGGGCGATGATCCGCGCCGATGAGATTCGTCAGCCTGCTCGCCGCCGCCGCGGCCGCCGTCCTGGGCGGCTGCGCGTCGACCACGATCGTCAACCAGTGGGAGAACGCCAGCGACCGCGGGCCGCCGTGCAAGCAGCTGCTCGTCGTCGGGGTGACGCCGAATGCGAGCGTGCGGCGCGTCTTTGAGGACGAGCTGGTGAAGGTCGCGCTCGCGCGCGGGGTCGTCGCCATTCCGAGCTACACGCTGATCCCGGAAGACGGGCCGGTCCCCGATGCCCGGCTCGCTGAGGCGGTGCGGCGCGCGGCGGTCGACTGCGTGCTCACGACCCGGGTCGTGCAGGTCGCGACGCAGCTCGAGGTGGTCCCGCAGCCGGGGGTCTGGGGCCCGCCGTTCGGCTTCTACGGGTGGTACGGCGGCGCGTGGGGCCCGGCGTACGCCTACCCGCCGCAGGTCGTGGCCCGGGACATCGTCTACGCCGAGGTGCGGCTCTTCCGCACCAGCCCGGACACGCTCGCGTGGGCCGCGACGACCCAGACCTTCGCGCCGACCGACGTGCGCAAGGAGTCGACCGAGTTCGCGCAGCTGGTCTTCGGGCAGCTGGCGGAACGCAAGCTGATCTGAGGCGCACGCGGCATGAGCGCGCCGGGCCGCCAAGCGCGAAACCTTGGCGCGAACGACAAGGTAGTCTAATGAGCGCGCCAATGAAGCTCCGCACCCTGCTCGGGGACTACCCGGTCACCGCGGCCCTGAAGAAGGGCGAGGTCCGGTCGTCGGACGTCGCGCTCGACTTCGCCGACGTCAAGGTGCCGAACACGGCGTTCAAGCGGGTGGTGCGCGAGCTCGAGTTCGACGTCGCCGAGCTCGCCATCGTCACCTTCCTCATGGCCAAGGCGCTACGGGAAGCCGCTCGTCCTCGTGCCGACGGTGCTGATCGGGCGGTTCCAGCATCCGTTCATCGTCTACAACGCCGAGCGCGGCCCGCTCACGCCCGGCGACCTCGCCGGCCGGCGGGTCGGCATCCGCTCCTATTCCGTGACCACGGTGACCTGGATCCGCGGCATCCTCGCCGACGACTACGGCGTCGACCTCGACCGCGTCAACTGGGTGACCTTCGAGGACGCGCACGTTGCCGAGTTCCGCGATCCGCCGGCGGTCGAGCGCGCGTCCGCCGGAAAGGATCTCGTCCAGATGCTGCTCCATGGCGAGGTCGACGCGGCGATCGTGGGCGCGGTGCCCACCGATCCGCGGCTGAAGCCGCTGATCGCCGACCCCGCTGCGGCAGCGGAGGCCTGGCGCCGGAAGAACGGCGCACTGCAGATCAACCACATGGTGGTGGTGAAGGACACGCTCTCGAAGTCCAACCCGCGTGCGGTGCAGGAGGTCTACCGGCTGCTCGCCGAGAGCAAGCGGGCCGCCGGGCTGCCGGCGAAGGGCGAGCCCGACGCGAACCCGTTCGGGGTCGAGGCGAACCGCCGCAACCTCGAGGTCGCCATCGACTACGTTCACCGGCAGGGGCTCATTCCACGACGCTTCGCGGTCGACGAGCTCTTCGACGACGTGACCCGCGCGCTGGGCCGGTAGCGCATCAGTGAGGACGCGATGATCATCGACTGCCACGGGCATTACACGACCGCCCCCAAAGCGCTGGAGGAGTTCCGCAAGCGCCAGCTCGCGGACCTCGAGAGCGGCAAGGCCGCCGCCGCGCATGCGTCGCTCGGCATCAGCGACGACCAGATCCGGGAGAGCCTGGAGGGCGCCCAGCTCAAGATCCAGCGCGAGCGGGGCACCGACCTCACGATCTTCTCCCCACGTGCGATGGGGATGAGCCATCACCTCGGCAACGAGGCGACGAGCCGGCAGTGGGCGACCATCTGCAACGACCTCATCCACCGGGTCGGCACGCTCTATCCGGACAACTTCGTCGGCGTGTGCCAGCTGCCCCAGTCGCCCGGGGTGCCGCCGAAGAACTCGATCGCCGAGCTCGAGCGCTGCGTGACGGAGCTCGGCTTCATCGGCTGCAACCTCAATCCCGACCCCTCCGGCGGCTACTGGAAGGATCCGCCGCTCACCGACAAGTGGTGGTATCCGTTCTACGAGAAGATGGTGGAGCTCGACGTCCCGGCGATGATCCACGTCAGCGCCTCCTGCAACCCGAACTTCCACGGCACCGGCGCGCACTACATCAACGGCGACACCACCGCGTTCATGCAGTTCATCACCGCGGACCTCTTCAAGGACTTCCCGACGCTGCGGTTCATCATCCCGCACGGCGGCGGCGCGGTGCCGTACCACTGGGGCCGCTACCGCGGGATCGCGCAGGACATGGGCAAGCCGCCGCTCAAGGCGCTGCTCCTGAACAACGTCTTCTTCGACACCTGCGTGTATCACCGTCCCGGGATCGAGCTCCTCCTCAAGGTCATTCCCGCGGACAACATCCTGTTCGCATCGGAGATGGTCGGCGCCGTGCGGGGCATCGACCCCGAGACCGGGCAGTACTACGACGACACCAAGCGCTATATCGACTCCATCGAGTGGCTGGCCGCCGCAGACCGGGAGAAGATCTTCCACGGCAACGTGCGGAAGGTGTATCCGCGCTTCGCGCAGCGCGCGTCGCGGTAGGCGCCGTGGCGCGCTTCGCGGCCGCGTTCGGCTCGTCGCATAGCGTGATGCTGACCGCCGAGCTGGGCGACTGGCTGACGCGGTTCCGCGAGACCGACCCGCGGCTGCCGTTCTACGACCGCGCGGGCGCGCCGTGCTCGTACGCCGACGTTCTCGCCCGCGCACCCGCGAACGCCGCGGAGCTCATCACCCCGGAGCTGATCACCGCACGGTTCGAAGCGGTGCAGGAAGCGATGGCGCGCCTCAAGGGCGAGATCGCGTCCGCGGCGCTGGACGCCCTGATCGTCGTCGGCGACGACCAGTACGAGCTCTTCCACGACCAGCACATGCCGTCGATCGGCATCTACTACGGCGCGACGATCCGCAACGCCACGCAACCGGCCGTGCCGCCGGCGGAGTGGCATCGGCGCGCCCAACTGCGCCGTCTGGAAGAGAAGCAGGATGCGCACTATCCGTGCCACCGCGCGCTCGCGCTCCATCTGATCGAGGGTCTGGTCGAGCGCGAGTTCGACGTGTCCGCGCTGGCCGGTCTCGTCGGCGACCAGTTCGAGGGCCACGCTTACGCGTTCGTCCACCGCCGCTACCTCAACGGCGCCGCGGTGCCGATCGTCCCGATCTTCCTCAACACTTACAACCCGCCTAACCAGCCGCACCCCAAGCGGTGCCTGCGGCTCGGCGCGGCGCTCCGCGAGCTCATCACCGGTTTTCCGGAGGACCTCCGCGTCGGTCTGCTCGCCTCCGGCGGGCTGAGCCACTTCGTCGTGGAGGAGGACCTGGACCGGGCGGTGATCGACGCGCTGCGGCGGAAGGACACCGACGCGCTCGCGCGCCTCGACCCGCGGCGGCTGCAAGCCGGCAGCTCCGAAATCCGGAACTGGATCGTCGTCGGCGCCGCGGCCGCGGACCTCGATCTCACATGGGTCTCCTATACCCCGGCGTATCGGACCCCGGCGCTGACCGGCACCGGTCTCTGCTTTGCGCGATGGAGCTGAAAGCCCGCCCGATGACCGAACCGACGAAGCCCCCGTTTCGCGCCGACCAGGTCGGCAGCCTGCTTCGCAACCCGGCGCTCCGCGCGGCGCACGAACAGGCGCTCGCAGGCAAGTTCGACGCCGCGGCGCTGCGCGAGCTCGAGGATCGCGGCATCCGCGAGGCGATCGCGCTCCAGGAATCGGTCGGGCTGCACCCGATCACCGACGGGGAGCTCCGCCGCACGTCGTTCCACGCCGACTTCATCGAGAAGCTGGACGGCGCCCGCTCGACGGGAAGCCTGCCGGTGCAAGGGGCGGCAGGCGGCGCGCTGGCGGCGGCGCCCGCGGGCGACAAGCCCTTCGCGCCGCGCGCGTTCGCGATCACCGGCAAGCTCCGCCACGCGCGGCCGATCGAGGTCGAGAACTTCAGGTTCGTCAAAGCGCACACGAAGCGCACTGCGAAGCAGGCCATCCCCTCGCCCACCATGCTGCTGCGCGGCGGCCGGGCGGCGGTCAGCCGCGAGGCGTATCCGGATCTGGCGGCGTTCCACGCCGACATCGCCAAGGTCTACCGGGAAGAGCTGCGACAGCTGGGCGATGCCGGCTGCAGCTACGTGCAGCTCGACGACACGAACTTCGCCTATCTCTGCGATCCGAAGCTGCGCGAGGTCTTCCGGCAATGGGGCGACGATCCGGCGGAGGTTCCGGACCGCTTCGCGCGGCTGATCAACTCCGTCATCGCCGACCGGCCGGCGGGCATGGTCGTCGGCATCCACCTGTGCCGCGGGAACTCCGCCGGCCGGTGGGCCGCCGAAGGCGGGTACGAGCCGATCGCCGACGTGCTGCTCAACCGGATCGACGTCGACGCGTACTTCCTCGAGTACGACGACGCGCGTTCTGGCGGGTTTGAGCCGCTGCGCTTCTTCCCGCGCAACTCGCGGAAGAAGGTCGTGCTCGGCCTGGTGAGCACGAAGGTCCCGGCGCTCGAGCCGAAGGACGATCTCAAGCGCCGGATCGACGCGGCGGCGAAGTACGTGCCGCTCGAGAGCCTGTGCCTCAGTCCCCAGTGCGGGTTCGCGAGCACCTTCCTGGGAAACCCCATCAGCGAGGACGTGCAGCGCCGCAAGCTCGAGCTGGTGGTGCAGACCGCGACCGAAGTCTGGGGCACGCCCCGCTAGCGGTCAGAAGAGCGCCAGCTGCGGCCCGGTTCGCGGCGGGCGGAAACGCGTCGTATCGAGCCCGCCGCGCCGGTCGGTGTTGAACCCCAGCCGCTCGCACGCGAGCGCGAAGCGCTTGCCGAGGAGCTCGGCGAAGTTGCCGGTGCCGCGCTGCCTGACGCCGAATGTCGAATCGTAGTCCTTGCCGCCGCGCATCTGGTGGACGAGGCTCATCACGTGCTCGGCCTTCAGCGGGTGGTGCGTCGCGAGCCATTCCTTGAAGAGCGGCGCGACCTCGTGAGGCAGCCGCAGCAGGACGTAGCCCGCCTGGGTCGCGCCTGCTTCCCGCGCACGCTCGAGGATCTCCTCCATGTGACGGTCGGTGATGAAGGGGATCACCGGCGCAACGAGGACGCCGGTCGGGATGCCGGCGGCGACGAGCCGCTTGATCGCTTCGAGCCGCCGGTGCGGCGCTGCCGCACGCGGCTCGAGTTTGCGGGCGAGCTCGGCGTCGAGGTTGGTCACCGAAACGTGGACTCGCGCCAGGTCTTTCGCTGCCATCGGGGCGATCAGATCGATGTCGCGCTCGACGAGCGCGCCCTTGGTGACGATCGTGAACGGATGCTCGCACTCGACGAGCACCTCGAGGATCGAGCGGGTGATGCCGAGCTCGCGCTCGGCCGGCTGGTACGGGTCGGTGTTCGCCCCGAGTGTGATCGAACTGCAGCGGTAGTTCGGAGCCGCAAGCTCCTTGCGCAGCAGCTCCGCGGCGTTCGTCTTGGCGAAGATGCGGGTCTCGAAGTCGAGGCCGGGGGAGAGGCCGAGGTAGGCGTGGGACGGCCGAGCGTAGCAGTAGACACAACCGTGCTCGCATCCATGGTAGGGGTTGATCGACTGCGTGAACGGGAGATCCGGCGAGTCGTTCCGGGCGATGATCGATTTCGCCGTCTCAAGTGTGACAACCGTCTCGAGCCGCCGCGGCTCCTCTTCCTCACGCACCCAGCCGTCGTCGACGGCTTCCCGCGCCCAGGACTCGTAGCGGCCCTCCAGGTTCGAGGGCGCCCCGCGGCCCTTGGTCGGGGCGCCGCGGTCGCCGCGGGTGGTCTTGAGCGCCATACTGTAATTTTAGCCAGTTTGCCGGCCTTGGCAAGGCCCGCCGGTCGCGCTGTTACAGAGCCGAAACAAAAAACCCGGCGTGGACATCGAGGCGTTACCGGGAGTGCGTAGCCTTCGTGCCCGTCGCTCGCACGAGCTCCTTCGTGCGCGCGCTCCATCGGAGGTGAAAGTGGAAGACATCCGTTACACCACCCTCGACAAGACCGCCGGACGCCTGAGCGCTTCCGACATCGAGGGCCTTGCCGCCGGCATTCGCGGCGGGGTATTGACGCCGCGCGATGGCGACTACGACGCGGCGCGGAAAATCTGGAACGGCATGGTCGACCGCCGCCCTGCCGTCATCGCCCGCTGCGGCAATGCGCAGGACGTGCGCCATGCGGTGGGCTTCGCCCGCGCGCACCGCATGCTGGTGAGCGTCCGCGGCGGCGGCCACCACATCGCCGGCAACTCGCTCGCCGACGGCGGCCTGGTGATCGACCAATCCGGCATGCGGACGGTGCGCGTCGACGCCAGGCGGCGCACCGCGCGGGTCGCGCCCGGTGCGCTGCTGGGCGATTTCGACCGCGAGGCCCAGGCGTTCGGCCTGGCGACGCCGCTCGGCATCAACTCGACGACCGGCGTGGCGGGTCTGTGCCTCGGCGGCGGCTTCGGCTGGCTGACGCGCAAGCACGGCATGACCATCGACAACCTGATCTCCGCGGACATCGTCACCGCGGACGGCGAGCTGCGGGTGGCTTCGGCGACGACCGAACCCGACCTGTTCTGGGCGATCCGCGGCGGCGGCGGCAACTTCGGCGTGGCGACGTCGTTCGAGTTCGAGCTGCACCCCGTCGGACCGGAAGTCCATTCGGGGCTCGTCGTCTACCCGTTCGAACAGGCGCGGCAGGTCCTCGAGGCGTGGCGCGACTTCACGAGCAACGCGCCCACGGAGCTGAGCGTATGGGCGGTGCTGCGCAAGGCGCCCCCGCTGCCGTTCCTGCCGGAATCGATTCACGGCCGGGACGTGGTCGTGTTCGCGATCGTGTACGCCGGCGATATCGCGGCCGGCGAGCGTGCCGCTGGGCCGGTGCTCAAGTTCGGCCGCCCGGCCGGAAGCGCGCTGATGCCTCATCCCTACCACGCGTTCCAGGCGGCGTTCGATCCGCTGCTCGCGCCCGGCGCGCGCAACTACTGGAAATCCCACAACCTTAGGACGGTCGACGACGGCCTCCTGGACGCCGTGGTCGCGGCCGCGGCCGCCGCGCCGGGACCCGAGTGCGAGGTCTTCATCGCCCACCTGGGCGGCGCCATGGCGCGGGTTGCGCCCACCGATTCGGCCTACGCGGGACGCGACGCGAACTACATCATGAACATCCACGGCCGGTGGCAGAGCGCCGACGACGACGAGCGGTGCCGCGAGTGGGCCCGGCGGCTGCACCGCGACGCCGCGCCGTTCGGCACCGGCGGCGGGTACGTGAACTTCTTCACCGACGACGAGGGCGAGCGGGTGGCGCAGGCCTACGGCGTCAATTTCGAGCGCCTGCAACAGGTCAAGCAGAAGCTCGACCCGGACAATCTCTTCCGGATGAACATGAACGTTTCACCCCGGATCACGAAACTCGCGGCCTAGGGGATCGAACGCGGCAGCCGGAGCCGCGGCTCCGGCGCCGACGGGCTCAATCGAGCACGTGCGACAGCAGCCCGTCGGCGAGCTTGGGCTCGAACCAGGTCGACTTCGGCGGCATCACCTCACCGGCGTCGGCGACCGCCATCAGGTCCGCGAACCGCGTCGGGTAGAGCGAGAACGCGGCCGCCATCTCGCCCGAAGCGACGCGCCGCTCCAGCTCGCCGAGGCCGCGGCCGCCGCCCACGAAGTCGATGCGCTTGTCGCTGCGCATGTCGTTGATCCCGAGCAGCGGATCCAGGATGTGGGCGGTCAGCAGGCTGATGTCGAGGCGCGCGATCGGGTCGGCGGGGTCGGCCAGCTCGGGGCGAAGCGTGAGCCGATGCCACTGCCCGGCCGCGTAGAGCCCGAACTCGCCGTGGCGTTCGGGCTTCACTGCCGCCGCGCTCGGCGAGATGGCAAATCGGTCGCGAAGCTTGCCGAGGAACGCGTCGAGGCTCATGCCGCCGAGATCGCGCACCACGCGGTTGTAGTCGAGGATGCGCAGCTCGTGCTGCGGGAAGGCCACGACCAGGAACGAGTCGTAGCTCGCCTCGCCGGTGGGCCGCGCATCCGCCCTCCTCCGGGCCGCGGCGACGCGTGACGCGGCGGCCGAGCGGTGATGGCCGTCCGCGATGTAGAGCGCCGGCATGGCGTCGAGCAGCGCCCCGATCCGCGCGACGATGCCGGCGTCGCGGATCGGCCAGATCGCATGCCGCACCTGATCGTCGGCCACCACGTCCGCGTCCGGCGGCCGCCGCGACGCCTCGGCGAGCAGCGAATCGAGCGCGGGCGCATCCGGGTATGCGGCAAGGACCGGCCCGGTCTGCGCGTTCAGCGCTGCCATGTGCCGCACGCGGTCGTCCTCCTTGTCGGGCCGGGTGAGCTCGTGCCTGCGGATGCGGTTCGCCTCGTACGCCGCGAGCGACGCGGCCACGGCGACGCCGGTCTGCACGTGGCCGCCGACGGACAGGCGGTAGGCGTAGTAGCCAGGCATCGAATCCCGCACGAGGACACCCGAGCTAGTCATGCGTGCAAGGTTCTCGGTCGCCTTCGCGTACACCGCGGGCGAGTACGGATCGGTCCCCGGCGGCAGATCGATTTCCGGCTTGGACACGTGCAGGAAGCTCCACGGCTTGCCGGCGGCGCGGGCCCGCGCCTCCTCGGTCGTGAGCACGTCGTAAGGCGGGGCGAAGACCTCCGCCGCACGCCCGGGGGCGGGTCTCAGGGCCTTGAACGGACGGACGAGCGGCAACGCGAAACTCCCGATGGTGACAACGTGAAGGGGCGCGATTCTACCGCGGCGCGCCCGGCCCGCTACAATCGGCCCATGCTCGTTCGCTTCGACAGCCGCGTCGGCGGCTTCACGATGTTCGGGGACGTCGCCGTGCGGCTCCTCAAGATGATGGGCCACAGCGGCACGGTGCCGAGCGCGCTGCTCGCGAGGGACATCCCGCAGGCGCGCGCGCGGCTCGAGGCGGCGCTGGCGGCCGCGCCGCCGGCGACCGCCGAGGCAGGCGACGAGGATGACAAGACGCCAAAGGTGTCGCTCCGCCAGCGCGCGTATCCGCTGATCGAACTGCTCGGCCGTGCGGCGCAGGCCGATTGCGACGTGCTCTGGGACAAGGAATAGCCGCGCATCCAAGGCCGCTGAGCGCCTGCTCATCACCGGCTGAGCCGACGCCCCCGAACCGGCGTAACATTTCCCGGCCGAGTCCGAGGAGATCGCCCCATGCCCGTCACCGAGATCAACCACTACTTCGTCCGCGCCAACGACCTCGAGCGCACCAAGCAGTTCTACTGCGACATGCTCGGCTTCGAGGTGATGCCTCGCCCCGACTTCCCTTTCCCCGGCTACTGGCTCGGCGTGAACGGCAAGATCCAGGTGCACATGGGGCCGCACGGGGTGCCGAACTCGGAGCTGTACTACCTCGGCACGTCGCCGAAGTCGGCGACCGACAACTCGGGCGTGGTGGACCACATCGCGTTCCTCGCCACCGATCCCGAGAAGTTCGCCAAGCGCTTCGACGCGGTCGGGCTCGCCGCCCGCCGGCGGTACTTCCCGGAATTCCAGCTGTTCCAGATGTTCGTGAAGGACCCGAACGGGCTCACGATCGAGCTGAACTTCTACGGCATGACCGAGGAGCCGAAGTGGGGCGGCGCGAGCGAGAACTACGCGCAGATGCCACGGGTGGCGGAGACCGCGAAGTGAACGGGCCCGCGAAAGCGGGCCAAGGCGCGCTGGACAACTCCGCGGGCCCCACGCGCACCTCCGGGGTCGCATCCCCGCAAGCGGGGCCCCTGCTCCACCCTCCGGCGCGCCCGTCGGCGAGGACCTTCGTCGACGTCGGCTACGACGAGGCCATCCGCCGCGCCCGCGAGCTCGTGCCCGCGCTCCGCGAGCGCGCCGCGCGCGGCGAGTCGGCGCGGCAGATGCTTCCCGAGACCGAGGCCGACCTCCACCGCACCGGCCTGCTGCGGTTCGCGCAGCCGAAGCGCTACGGCGGCATGGAGCTCGACTACCTGTCGCTCCTCGAGCTGCCGGCCGAGCTCGCGCGGGGCTGCGCGTCCACCGGCTGGAACCTCGCCAACCTCGGGGTCCACCACTGGATGCTCGCGCTCTACGACGAGCGCGCCCAGGACGAGCTCTGGGGCAAGAACCCCGACGTGCTGATCGCGTCGGGGATCGCGTTCCCGCAGGGCCAGGGCCGCAAGGTGGACGGCGGCTTCGTCGTGAGCGGCCACTGGAACTTCTCGAGCGGGGTCGACCCGTCGGACTGGAACATGCTCGCGGTCACCGTCCGCGACGGCGAACGGGTCGTCGGCCACCGCATGTGCCTCGTCCACCGGTCGGAGTACGAGATCATCGACGACTGGCACGTCATGGGGATGCGTGCGACCGGCTCGAAGTCGGTGCGGGCGAAGGACCTGTTCGTCCCCGAATACCGCGCCCTGGACGTGTACACCATCCGGGGCGGGGCGGAGTTCCCCGGAGCGCGCGTCAACCCCAACCCCGTCTACCGCGTGCCGATCACGACCCTGGGGTCGCACTGCCTGTCCGGCGCCGCGCTCGGCAACGCTCAGGCGGCACTCGAGCTCACGTGCGAGGCGGTGAAGGCGCGCAGCACGAACTACACCGGCATGCGGATGCGCGACTTCCAGACCGTCCAGCTCCGGGTGGGCGCCGCGGGCGCGCGGATCGACGCGGCGCGGCTCGTCCTGCGGCAGGATTGCATCGCGGCGCAGCACGCGGCCGCCGAGGGCCGCATCATGTCGGTCGAGGAGAAGCTCGCGATCAAGCGCAACGTCGCCTACGCCGTGCAACTCTGCACCGAGGCGGTCGACCTCCTGCACACGATGGCGGGTGCGAACGGCATCTACGACAGCTACCCGATCCAGCGCATCTTCCGCGACGCGCACTCACTCGCGGCGCACATCGGCTTCGCCTTCGATGCGCACGGCTCGAACTGGGGACTGGTGGCGCTCGGCGGGGAGTTCGCGAGCCCGACGCTGTAGGACGGGTCGGCGGCGATGGATCCGATCGCCAGCCTGATCCTCGCCACGCTCGCCTTCCTGGCGACCCACTTCGTCCCGAGCACGCCGCTCCGGCGGACACTTGCCGGGGCGCTCGGCGAGCGTGTCTACGTCGCGGTCTATTCGCTCGTCGCGGCGGGGCTGATCGCCTGGATGAGCTGGGCTTACGCCAAGGCGCCGTTCCAGCCGCTGTGGCAGCTGCCGGAGCTGAGGCTCCTGCCGCTCGTCGTCATGCCGTTCGCGCTGATCCTCCTCGCGGCCGGTGTCATGACGCGCAACCCGACTGCGGTGATGCAGGAGGCGGCGCTCAAGGCAGCCGAGCCGGCCCGCGGCATCCTCCGCGTCACGCGCCACCCGATCATGTGGGGCATCCTGCTCTGGGCCGCAGCGCATGTCCTCGCGCGTCGGCGACCTCGCTTCGCTCGTCTTCTTCGGCGGCTTCCTCGCCCTGGCGGCGGTCGGAACCGTACTGATGGACGCCCGCAAGGCGAGCACGCTCGGCCAGGACTGGCAGCGCTTCGCTGCGGTCACGTCGAATGTCCCGTTCGGCGCGATCGTCAACGGCCGCAACCGCTTCCGGTTCAGGGAGATCAGCTGGAAGCGGGTCGGCGCGGGGCTCGCGCTCTACCTCGTCCTGCTCGCCGCGCACCCGTACCTCTTCGGCTCGCGGGCTTACTGAGCGTGGCGTGCGCGGGCCGCGCTTGCCACGCCAGTGCAACATCCTTATCCTAGCCTTCGCATGACCGTTCCGGCGGCGCAACGCCGTCGCGACAAACAGGGGGAAATTCCATGCTTCTTCGCACCGTGGTCGCCCTGGCGCTCGGCGCCGCCGCGCTCGCCAGCTCGGGTCTCGCCGTCGCCCAGCAGCGCGCCATCTGCTACAACTGCCCGCCGGAATGGGCCGACTGGGGCTCGCAGCTGAAGGCGATCCAGGCTCGCCTCAACATTGCCGTCCCGCCCGACAACAAGAACTCCGGCCAGACCCTCTCGGCGTTGATCGCCGAGAAGTCCAAGCCGGTGGCGGACGTCGCCTATTTCGGCGGCACGTTCGGCGAGCCGGCGCGCGGCGCGGGGGTGCTCGCGCCCCACCGGCCGAAGGGCTGGGAGAAGATCCCCGCCGACCTCAAGGACCCCGACGGCTACTGGTTCACGATCCACGCCGGTACGCTCGGCCTGTTCGTGAACACCGCGGCGCTCAAGGGCAAGCCGGTCCCGCAGAGCTGGAGCGACCTCCTCAAGCCCGAGTACCGGGGCATGGTGGGCTATCTCGATCCGACCAGCGCGGCCGTCGGCCAGGTCGGCGTGATGGCGGTGAATCTCGCGCTCGGCGGCACGTACGAGAACATCGATCCGGCGATCAGGTACTTCAAGGAGCTGCAGAAGAACGAGCCGATCGTGCCGAAGCAGACCTCGTACGCACGGGTGATCTCCGGCGAGATCCCGATCCTCTTCGACTACGACTTCAACGCCTATCGCGGCCAGTACACCGACAAGGCGCCGGTCCGGTTCGTGATCCCGAAAGAGGGCACCGTCGTGTTCCCCTACATCATGGGCCTCGTGGCCAACGGCCCGAATCCGGACAACGGCCGGAGGATGCTCGATTTCCTGCTGTCCGACGAAAGCCAGATGATGTGGGGCAACGCCTACCTGCGCCCGGTGTTCGCGGACAAGCTGTCGGCGGAGGCGAAAGCGAAGTTCCTGCCCGACGCCGAGTACACGCGCGCGCGGCCGATCGACCTGAAGCGGCTCTCGGCGGCGCAGAAGACGATCGTCGAGCGCTACAAGGAAGTGAACTGACCGGGTGACCGAGGGACCGCGGGTTCCGGCGTCGCCGACCGGTCTTCCGCGCCCATGTCCCGCAGCAACCGGCTGCTGCTGCTGCTGTTCCTGCCCGCAGGCATCGTCTTCGCGGCGTTCTTCCTCGTCCCGCTCGGCCAGCTGTTCGTCATCGGCGGCACCGGCAAGCAGGGCTGGGCGGCCTATGGCGCAATCCTGACCAACCGGAACTACTTCAACAGCCTGGTCGCGACGACCCTGCTCTCGGCGAGCGTGACCGCTGCGACGCTCGCCATCTCCGGGATCGCCGGCGTCTTCCTCACGCGTAACCGCTTCTGGGGCCGCGTCGGAGTGGTCGCGATGCTGACCTTCCCGCTCGCTTTCCCGGCGTGGTCATCGGCTTCATGGTGATCATGCTGGGCGGCCGGCAGGGCGCGATCGTCGATCTTGCCGAATGGCTCACCGGCGAGCGGCTGGTGTTCGCCTACTCGATGACCGGGCTCCTCGTCGGCTACATCTACTTCTCGATCCCTCGCACGATCCTCACCGTGATGGCTGCGGCGGAGAAGCTCGATCCGAAGGTCGAGGAGGCGGCGCGCTCGCTCGGCGCGGGGCCCCTGCGCGTGGTGCGCGACGTGATCGTACCGGGCCTGAAGCCGGCGCTGCTCTCCGCGGGGGCGATCTGCTTCGCCACGGCGATGGGCGCGTTCGGCACCGCCTTCACCCTCGCCACCCGCATCAACGTGCTGCCGGTGACGATCTACGGCGTGTTCACCGAGAGAGGCGAACATCGCCGCCGCGGCCGCGCTGTCCTTCGTCCTCGGCGTGCTCACCTGGATGGTGCTGGCGCTCGCGCGCACTGCCGCCGGGTCGACCGTGGCGGCGGCGGGCTGACGCGATGCGCCGTCGCGGCCCCGCCTTCTGGTGCCTGCTCGGATTCACGCTGTGCGTCTGCGCGTTCCTCATCGTGCCCGTGGGCATGTCGATGCTGGCCGGCGTGACGGTCAACTATCAGTCGGGGATCGGCAGCGGGGTGACGCTGCGATGGGTGGCGCAGGTGTGGGACGGGTACCGCGACACGATCTTCCGCTCGATCGGCATCGCCCTCGCCTGCCTTGCGGTGCACGCTGGTGCTGGGCGTGCCGGCCGCCTACGCGCTCGCGCGCCGGCAGGGGGCGTTCGCCCGGGCCATCGAGGAGCTGCTGGTGATGCCGGTGGCGATCCCCGGCCTCGCCACTGCGATGGCCCTGATCGTCACCTACAACACGCTGGGCAACTTCCGCACCTCCTGGACCTTCATCCTGGCCGGCCACGTGCTGTTCACGCTGCCGTTCATGGTGCGCTCGGTCCTGGCGGTGATGGGCGCGATGGACCTGAAGACGCTGGAAGAGGGCGCGGCGAGCCTCGGCGCCGGGTTTTTCAGGCGCGTCTTCACCGTCGTGCTGCCGAACTGCCGCTCCGGCATCCTGGCGGGCTCGCTCATGGTCGTGACGCTTTCCATGGGCGAGTTCAACATGACCTGGCTGCTGCACACGCCGCTCACCAAGACGCTGCCGGTCGGCCTCGCCGATGCTTACGCTTCGCTGCGGCTGGAGGTCGGCAGCGCCTACACGCTGGTGTTCTTCGTCATGATCGTCCCGCTCCTCATCGGCATCCAGGTGCTGGCGCGGCCGGTCGAGCTGAGGAACGAAGGCGGCGCCGCGATGAGCGAGGCGCCGGCGCCGCTCGCGATCCGGCTGGAGCGCTGCGCCAAGACCTTCGCGGACGGCACGCGCGCCCTCGAACCGCTAGATCTGGAGATCCGGGCGGGCGAAACGCTCGTCATCCTCGGCCCTTCCGGCTGCGGCAAGACGACGACGCTGCGCATCATCGCCGGCCTGGAGGAACCCGACCCGGGCGGACGCGTGCTGTTCGACGGCGCGGATGTCACGCCGAGTGCCGATCGAGCGGCGCCGCGTGGGCCTGGTTTTCCAGTCCTACGCTCTGTTTCCGAACATGGACGTGCGACGAGCAACATCGCGATATGGGCTTCGCATCGGCGGCCTCGGCAAAGCCGGGCGCGACGCCCGGGTGGACGAAATGCTGGCGATGATGCGGATCGAATCGCTCGCGGACCGGCGGATCGACCAGCTCTCGGGCGGCCAGCGCCAGCGCGTGGCGCTGGCCCGCGCGCTCGCCGTGCGGCCCCGCGCGCTCCTCCTCGACGAGCCGCTGACTGCGCTCGACGCCAAGCTGCGCGACACGCTGCGCGTGGAGATCGATGCGCTCCTGCGCCGCCTCAGCATCACCTCGATTTACGTCACGCACGATCAGTCCGAAGCGATGGCGCTCGGCGACCGCATCGTGGTGATGGACCATGGCAAGGTCGCGCAGATCGGCGCGCCGCGCGAGATCTACTTTACGCCCGCCAGCCGCTTCGTCGCCGAGTTCATCGGCAGCATGAACCGGCTCGAGGGACGGGTCGAAGCCGGCGCTTCGTCACCGCCGCGGGCGCGATTCTCTGGCCCGACGCGCGCGCAGGCGCGCGGCACGTGCTGTTCCGGCCGGAATAGGTACGCCTCGCCGAAGCGGGCTCGGCCCAGCTCGCCGGAACGGTGACGCGGAGTTTTTCCTCGGCGACCGGACCCGCCTCTTCGTCGAGTGCGGCGGCCACCGGTGATCGCGGAAACCGCGGAACGCCGCGAGTTCGCGCAAGCAACGCCCCCGTTCACCTCGCCATCGACAGCGAGGCGCTGCTCACGCTGAAGGACGACGCAATGATTCTCGCCCAGCTCACCGACACGCACATCAAGGTGACGGGGAATGCTCGCCTATCGGAAAGTGGATACGGCCGCGCACCTGGCGCGGGCAGTGACGGACGCTGAACGCCGCGATCCGCAGCCCGACCTGGTGGCGCTCACGGGCGACCTGGTGGACTTCGGCAAGCTGGCGGAATACGAGCATTTGCGCGCGAATTCTGGCGCCGTTGCGCGCGCCCTACCTTCTCCTGCCGGGGAACCACGACGACCGCGATCAGCTGCGTGGGGGCATTCCCGGAGCACGACTACCTGCCGCGCAGCGGGTATTCATCCAGTACGCGACCGATTGATGGGCCGTTGCGGCTGGTCGCGCTCGACACGGTCATCCCGATGCGTGGGCGACGGCGAGCTGTGCGCGGAGCGGCTCGCCTGGCTCGACCGGACGCTCGCTGCCGCAGCCCGACCGGCCCACCGTCGGACGGGCACCCGGGCCGTTCCCGGGTCGCTCGTCACGCCGCCACTTCCTTCAGCACGCGCATCGGCCCGGCTTCGCGGAGGCGCTGCATCGCCGCGGCATCGCGCACGAACAGCGACCCCGCGAAGCCGAGCGCGTTGACGGAGATCGACTCGAATCGCTCGCGCGACCGCGGCACGGCGAGCATCCAGCGCCGCGTGACCAGCAGGTTGTACGGCACCATGCGCTTCGGCTCGTCGTTCGCCGCGCCCTCCTCCACCACCCCGATCACCGCCATCGCCGCATCGTAAAGCTCATGCATTCGGCCGGCAGCGCGTTCTCGATCATCGAACAGCGGCGGATCGAGCAGCGCGAAGGCGTGTCTGAACGGCAGGCGGAGGAGCCGCAACACCGGGCCGGCCGCCGCCCAGCTGTCGAACAGCGTCTCCATCGGCACGTCCCACGGCCCCGCGCCGAGCGGCAGCGGCGCGAGCTGCAAGTGCTTGTGCGGCTGGCTCGCGCCGGCGTCCCGGCCGGCGTTGTAGAAGGCGAGCCCGTCGGTCTCGCCGAGGCAGGTCGCGACGGCGGCGAAGTCGTCGTAATCGAGCGCCTCCTCCTGCGCGACGAACCGCTTGGTCACTACGAGCAGATGGTGCTCGATGACCGGGTGCTTGTTCAGCACGGCGACGTGGGTCGGCGAGATCTCCCCGACCGTCAACGCCGGGTCCGGCGGCAGGAACGGGTTCCCGCGGTCCCCGGCAGGGGCTTTCGCGAGGCTCCCCGCCTGGGCTTTCCGCTCGAGGCTCGACACGCGGCGCAGGATGAACCGCACGCCGGCATCCTCGAGGACGCTCTCCTCGGTCGCGATGGGCCGCAGCGCGCCGGAAGCGAGCGCCTCACGCTCGCGCTCGAGGAGCGCCGTCCAGAGCGTGCCGCCCTCAGAAATCGGCGGCCTCCTCCGGCGCACTCGCGGCGGCGCGCCGCCTCTGGCGCCGGTGCTGCCAAAGTGCGGCGACGACCGAAGCGACCGACAGCACCAGCAGCAGGCCCGAGATCGGCCGCGTGAGAAAGAGCCACGGGTTCGCGTCCGTCATGATCGCCCGGATCAGGTTGATCTCGATCTGGTCGCCGAGGATCACGCCGAGGATCAGCGGCGCGAGCGGCAGTCCGCCCTTCACCATCAGGTAGCCGACCACGCCGAAGACGGCGAGCACGTAGACGTTCGCCATCGTGTTGTCGAGCGCATAGGCACCCACCACGCACAGGACCAGGATGGTCGGGAACAGGATCGCCCGCGGCACGGTCACGATTCGCAGGAACCAGCGAACGCCGACGAACATGATCGCGACCATGACGAAGTGTGCAATCAGGTAGGCGGCGAAAATGCCGTAGGCGAGCTGCGCGTTCTGCGAGATGAAGAGCGGCCCGGGCTGGATGCCGTGGATCGTGAGGGCCCCGAGCATCACCGCAGTGACCGCGTCCCCGGGGATGCCGAACGCCATGATCGTCACGAGCGAGCCGCCGACGTTCGAGTTGTTCGCCGCCTCCGACGCGATGATGCCTTCCGGCGTCCCGGTGCCGAAGCGCTCGGGATGGCGCGAGAACTTCTTCGCCTGATCGTAGGCCATGACGTTCGCCGCGCTGCCGCCGATCCCGGGCAGCACGCCGATCAGGACGCCGATGAACGACGTCCACAGCAGCATGACCGGGCGCGACAGGATCTCCCACACGACCTTTGCGTGCGCGACCACCAGCTTCGGCGTGACGGCGCCCAGGGCGGCGCCGTTTCGCCCGCCGCCCAGCTGCTCGACGTCGGACATGATCTGCGCGAACGCGAACACGCCGATCAGCACCGGGAGAAACGGAATCCCGCCTTCGAGGAAGGGGATGCCGAGCGTGAGCCGCGGCGCCCCGAAAACCGGGTCGTTGCCCATCACGGTGACCACCAGCCCGATCGCGCCCGACAACAGGCCCTTGGTGATCGAGTCGCCGGTAAGCCCGGCGACCATCGACAGCGCGAAGACGAACAGCGAGAAGTACTCCCACGGCCCGAACTTGAGCGCGATCGAGGCGAGCGGGCCGGTCGTACCCACCAGGAACACCCCGCCGAGGAGCCCCCCGAAGAACGAGGCCCAGATGCCGAGCCAGAGCGCGCGCCCGGGCTCGCCCTTCTTCGCCATCGGGAAACCGTCGAACATCGTCGCGACCGACGACGGCTTGCCGGGAATGCCGAGCAGCGTCGAGGCGATCAGCCCCCCCGATTCCCCGCCGACGTAGACCCCGATCATCGCCGCCAGGCCTTGCAGCGGTTCGAGCCCGAACGTGAACGGCAGCACCATGATCACCGCCATGGTGTTGGTGATCCCCGGGAGCGCACCGCCGAGCACCCCGACCAGCGTGCCGATGAAGAGCGGCAGCAGGTACTTCGTGTGAAGGATGTTCTCGATGCCGGCGAGGAGGAGCTCGTACATCAGCACCCTTCCCCGCCGCCTGCCAGAGCGGCGCTCAGAAATCCGTCCATCGCCCGCGCGGCAGGAGCACCAGGAGGTAGCGCTCGAACACGAGGTACGCCACCAGCGTGGTCGCAGCCGCGGTCACGGCAACGACGAGCCAGCCCTTCCACCCGCGCGGCGGCTCGAGCGTCGACTGCAGACCGGCGACGAACGCGAGCGTCGCGATCCGGAACCCGAGGTAGGGGAGGAACGCGACGTAGAGCCCGAACACCGCAAAGACGGCGAGTACCAGGCGGTAGTTCCGCGTAGCCGTCGCCGTCGCGGCAGGCCGGCCGCGGCGCCGCGCGAACAGGTCGAACACGACCAGCGCGGCGGCGAGCACCGCGGTCAGGCCGAGGACGATGCGCGGATAGAAGCCGGGCCCGATTGGGACGAGCGGGTTGTCCTTGAGGTCGAGCGTAAGCGCGAACAGGACGAGGCTCGCCGCAAGAACGACGAGCCCCGTCAGGCCATCCCGGCCGAGCATCGGCTGTTGACGCCGCGCGGCGGGCCGATTGCCGGGTCAGCGCTTGAGCAGCCCGAGGTCCTTCGCGAGGTTCCGGTTCAGCTCGTCGTTCGACTTGAGCCAGTCGCTGTAGGCGGCGCGGTTCATGTACCGCACGTCGGTGCCCTGCAGCTTCATCGCCGCCGCGAACGCCGGGTCCTTGGCCGCCGCGGCGCACGCCGACTCGAGCCTGGCGACAACGTCGCCGGGCGTGCCCTTGGGCGCCATGATCCCGCGGTTCACGTCGTAGACGACATTGACGCCCAGCTCCTTGAGCGTCGGGACGTTCGGCGTCTCGGGGCTGCGTTTCTCGGTGGCGATCGCGAGGAACCTGAGCTGGCCGGCCTCAACCTTGCCCTTCTGGGTGAGGTTCGAATCGGTGAGGTCGATGTGACCGCCGAGGATCGCGTTCATCCGCGGCGCGAGGCCCTCGTACGAGACGTATTTGAACTTGATCCCCGCCGCCTTCTCGATCAGCGCCGGGAAGAAGTGGCTGGTCGACGCGAGCGTCGCACCCACCGTGATCTGCCCCGGCCGGGCCTTCGCGTCGGCGAGCAGCTCCTGCCAGGTCTTCCACGGCGACTGCGAGCTCGCCGTGAGCACCGAGGCGGTCGAGCTGATCAGGCAGATCGGCTCGAAGTCCGTGTACTTCACGTCGGCGACGCCGGCGTAGTAGGTCGAGTGGATGTAGTCGTGCACCGCGTACAGCGTGTACCCGTCCGCCGGCGAGTCCTTGGCTTCCTTGGCGCCCTTGGTTCCGGAGGCGCCGCCGACGTTGGCGATCACGACCGGCTGGCCGATCTGCTTCTGGAGCAGCGGCGCGAACGGCCGGAAGATGTTGTCGGTGTCGCCCCCCGCGGCCCAGGGCACGATCATCTTGATCGGCCGCTCGGGATAGGCGGCGAACGCAGTGGACGCGCCGAGCGCGGCGACCGCGCCCAGCAGTACGGCGAGCTTCCTCATGGTCCTTGCTCCTCGTTGTGGTCGAACCGCGCGGCAGTTTACGCCTGAGCTGACGGACCCCGCAATTTGCGGCATGGCAGAATCGCCGCCCGGAGGGGCCATGCGCATCGGCATCATCGGCGGGGGCGTGATCGGCCGGCTCGTGCTGGAGCACGTCCGGCAGGGCGAGCTGGACGACGTGACCGCAGTCGCCGTCCTGGGACGAAGTGACGCCTCGCGGGGCAAAACGCTCGCCGCCGAGTTCGGCGTCGGGTTCGTGACGAGCGTGGCTGGGCTCGTTGCGCTGAAGCCCGATGCCGTCATCGAAGCCGCGTCGCACGATGCAGTGCGTCAATACGCGGCGCCGCTGCTCGAAGCGGGCGTTTCGGTGATCGTGCTCTCCGGCGGAGCGCTCGTCGACGATGCGCTGCGCACGAAGCTCGAGCGGCTCGCGGCCGAGCGCAAGGCGATGCTCTACGTCCCCTCGGGCGGCATCGGCGGGCTCGACGCGCTGAAGGCGGCCTGCGCCGCCGGGGTGGACGAGGTCGAGATCGCGGTCACCAAACCTCCGGCGGCGTGGAAGGGCATCCCCTACGTGGCGCGCCTGGGCGTCGATCTCGATCGCCTCACCGGGCCGGTGACGCTCTTCGACGGCACCGCCCGCGACGGCGTGCCGCACTTTCCGGCGAACGTGAACATCGCGGCGGTGCTCGCGATGGCCGGGGTCGGCTTCGACCGCACCCGGCTGAAGGTGGTCGCCGATCCGGCGCTCCGCTTCAACACCCACTACATAAGTGTGCGCGGCCGGACCGGCGCGATCAGCATCACGCTCGAGTCGGTGCCCGCGCCGGACAACCCGAAGACCGCGCTGCTCGCGTGCTACAGCGCGCTCGCCGCGATCAAGGCGTTCGGCTCGCCGGTGCGCTACGGGACATGACGACCACGCTCGGCACCTGGGACTACGTCATCGTCGGCGCAGGTACCGCCGGGTGCGTGCTCGCAAACCGGCTGTCCGCGGATCCCGACGTGAGGGTCCTCCTGCTCGAGGCGGGCGGCAGGGACGACTGGATCTGGATCCACATTCCGGTCGGGTATCTGTACTGCATCGGCAATCCCCGCACCGACTGGTGCTACCGCACCGAGCCCGACCCGGGCCTGAACGGCCGCTCGATCCTGTACGCGCGCGGCAAGGTGCTCGGCGGCTGCTCGTCGATCAACGCGATGCTGTACCTGCGCGGCCAGAAGCGCGACTACGAGGCGTGGGCGCGACTCACCGGCGACCCGGCGTGGTCGTGGGAAAGCGTGCTGCCGGTCTTCAAGCGCTCGGAGGACCACCACCTCGGCGCCAGCGACGCGCACGGCGCGGGCGGCGAGTGGCGCGTCGAGCAGCAGCGGCTGTCGTGGAAGATCCTCGAGGCGTTCCGCGAAGCGATGACCCAGGCGGGCCTGCCGAAGCTCGACGACTTCAACCGCGGCGACAACGAGGGCTGCGCGTTCTTCGAGGTCAACCAGCGGCGCGGCGTGCGGTGGAGCGCGACGAAGGGCTTCCTGCGCCCGGCGATGAGCCGCCCCAATCTCACGCTGCTGACCGACGCCCTCGTCAAGCGGGTGCGCCTCGAGGGCAAGCGCGCGCTGGGGATCGAGCTCCTGCGCGGCGGCGAGGAAGCGTTTGCCGCGGCGCGCGTGGAGACGATCCTCGCCGCGGGCGCGATCGGGTCCCCGCAGATCCTGCAGCTCTCGGGGGTCGGGCCCGGCGCGGCGCTGCAGCCGCACGGCATCCCCGTCGCCCACGAGCTCGCGGGCGTCGGCGAGAATCTGCAGGACCACCTGCAGCTGCGGATGGTGTTCAAAGTGAAGAACGCCGTCACGCTCAACCAGCGCGCGAACAGCTTCTGGGGCAAGGCGATGATGGGGCTCGAGTACGCCCTGTTCCGCACCGGCCCGCTCACGATGCCGCCGAGCCAGCTCGGCGGCTTCGCGCGATCCGACCGGTCGCAGGCCACGGCGAACGTCGAGTATCACATCCAGCCGCTGTCGCTCGACAAGTTCGGCGATCCGCTGCACCCTTTCCCCGCATTCACCGCCTCGGTATGCAACCTGCGCCCGACGAGCCGCGGTCGCGTGCAGGTCAAGAGCGCCGACCCGCGGGCGCACCCGGCAATCATGCTGAACTACCTCTCGACGCCCGAGGACCGCAAAGTCGCCGCGGACGCGCTGCGGCTCACCCGGAGGATCGCGGCGCAGCCCGCGCTCGCGCGGTACGAGCCCGCGGAGTTCAAGCCGGGCCCGGAGGTGCAGACCGATGCCGAGCTCGCGAAGGCCGCCGGTGACATCGGCACGACGATCTTCCATCCGGTGGGCACGTGCAAGATGGGCCTTGCGACCGACCGCGCCGCCGTGGTCGACTCGCGCCTGCGCGTGCATGGGCTCGAGCGCTTGCGAGTCGTCGATGCCTCGATCATGCCGACCATCACCTCCGGCAACACCAATTCGCCGACGCTCATGATCGCCGAGCGCGGATCGGACCTGATCCGCGAAGACCGGAAGCGGTAGCCGATGGACCGCCGTACGTTGAAGCTCGTCGCAGCCCTCGTGGCATTTGTCGCGCTGCTCGCTCCGGCCGCGAGCGTGCTGGCCCAGACCTACCCCACGCGGACCGTGCGCGTGATCGTCGGCTTCACGCCCGGCGGTGTCGTCGACACCACCGCCCGCATCATCAGCCCGCGGCTCGCCGACTACTGGGGGCAAGCGGTGGTCGTGGAGAACCGCCCGGGGGCAACCGGCGTCATCGGCGCCAACCTGGTCGCAAGATCGCCGCCCGACGGGTACACCCTGCTCGTGCACGGCGGGTACGCGGAGAACGCTGCGCTCCACGGCAACCTGCCGTACGACCCGTTGCAGGACCTCGTCGGCATCGCGCCGCTCGCCGTCCAGCCGTTCGTGCTCGTGGCGAGCCCCGCGTCGGGAGTGAAGACGGTCCCGGAGCTGATCGCCGCGGCGAAGGCGAGGCCCGGCCAGCTCAACTACGGTTCGGCCGGCGTGGGGAGCGGGACGCACCTCAGCGCCGAGCGATTCAAGGCTGCGGTGGGGATCGACGCCGTGCACGTTCCGTACAAAGGCGGCGCGGACGCGATCACGAACACCATCGCCGGCCGCATCACCTACGGGTTCTCGACGATCACCGTCACGCTGCCGCACATCCGCGAAGGGCGGCTCGTCGCACTGGGTGTGAGCAGCGCCCGGCGCTCGAACCTGCTGCCCGACGTGCCGACGGTCGCCGAGGCGGGGGTGCCGGGCTTCGCGCATACGTACTGGACCGGCGTCTGGGGTCCGGCCGGAACGCCTGCGGATCTGGTCGACCGGATCGCGCGCGACGTGGCGCGAGCACTCGCTGCGAACGACGTGCGCGAGCGGCTCGCGAGCCTCGGCGCCGACCCGATGAGCATGGCGCCGGCCGAGTTCGAGCGGTTCGTCCGCAGCGAGATCGAGGAGACCGCTCGGGTCGTAAAGGCCGCCGGCATCAAGCCGCAGTGACTGCCCCCGCGAGGAGAGAACCATGCCGTTCGAGTCGCCTTCGTTCCACGCCGATCACATCGGCAGCCTGCTGCGGCCCGAGCGCCTGCTCGCCGCCGCACGCGAGCTGCGCGACAAGCGGATCGCGCCCGGCGAGTTCCGTGCGCTCCAGGACGAGACCATCCGCGAGGCGGTCGCGTTCCAGGAGGCGCTCGGCGTTCCGGCAGTGACCGACGGCGAGTTCCGGCGGCGGGGCTGGTCCGCGGGGTTCATCGAGGCGGTCGAGGGCTTCGGGATGCGCGAAGGCACGGTCCTCGGATTCCACGACGCGCGGGGCGACAAGGGTGCCATGCCCTCCCCTTACGCCAAGCAGCGCCTGCGCCGCACGCACGGGATCGCGACCGACGAGTTCCGCTTCCTGAAGAGCGTGGTGAAGCGCGGCATCCCCAAGGTGACGGTCCCCGCGCCGGACGTGATGCACTTCTTCCTCGGGCCGAAGAGCGTGGACGAGGTCGCCTACCCGGACATCGAGCAGTACTACGCCGATCTGACCGGAATCTACCGGACCGAGATCGCGGAGCTCGCCGCGCTCGGCTGCCGCTATCTCCAGCTCGACGACACCGCGCTTGCCCTGCAACTGCGACGACGCACGCGCGCGCCGACGTGCGCGCCCGCGGCGAGGACCCGGACGCGCTCACCGCGCGCTACGTGCGGCTGGTCAACGACGTGCTCGCCGCCTGCCCGCCCGGCATGGCCAAGGCGGTCCACATGTGCCGCGGGAATCTCAAGGGCGCGTGGATGGCCGAGGGCGGCTACGAGCCGATCGCCGAGCGGGTCTTTGGCGACCTGAACGCGGACGCATTTCTCCTCGAGCTCGACACGCCGCGCGCGGGCGACTTCCGGCCGCTGCGGTTCGTGCCGGCGCCGAAGCGCGTGGTGCTGGGCCTGGTGAGCACGAAGACGCCGGCGCTCGAGCCGGCGGACGAGCTGAAGCGCCGGATCGACGAGGCGTCGCGCTACGTGCCGCTCGAGCGCCTCGGGATCTCCCCGCAGTGCGGGTTCAGCTCGGTGGCCGGCTCCGGCCAGCCCATCACCGCCGACGACCAGAAGCGCAAGCTCGAGCTGGTGCTGAAGGTCGCGCGGGAGGTCTGGAGCGACGTCTGACGCGCGGGGCCCCAGGCATGCGCGAGTTCCCGCCCGCGCTTCACGCGGTCATCCGCGCGATCGACCGGTTCACGGACGCGACCGGAAGGCTGGTCTCGTTCGCGGTGCTCTACATCCTCGTCGCGCTCGCCTGCGAGGCGTTCTCGCGCTACGTGCTCGGCGTCGCCACCAACTGGGCGCCCGAGACGATCGTCATGGCCAACGGCGCGGCGTTCATGCTCGGCTGCAGCTACGCGCTGCTCAAGCGCGCGCACGTGCGGACCGATCTCTTCTGGAGCCGCTACTCGGGGCGCAAGCAGGGTGCAATCGACCTCGTCTCCTACCTCCTGCTCTTCTTCCCGACGATGCTGGCGCTCGTCTGGATCGGCGTCGGCGACGTCTGGTACTCGTTCCGCATCGGCGAGGTCTCGGCCCTGACCCCGTTCGGCGCGGTCATGTGGCCGTTCCGGGCCGCGCTGCCGCTCGCGGCGGCGCTGCTCATCGTCCAGGGCGTCGCGGAGACGCTGAAGAGCTGGTACGCGCTGCGGACGGGGCGCGAGTACGAGCACCGCGAGGGCGCCGAGCTGTGACCGGGCACGAGCTCGTCGGCCTGACGATGCTCGCCGTGATGCTCGCGGCGATCTTCATCGGCCTGCCGGTGAGCTTCACGCTGCTCTTCCTAGCGGCGGCGTTCGGGCTCGCGGCCCTCGGGCCGATGGTGCTCGACCTCGCCTACCTGCAGACGATCGGCCTGATGAAGCAGGACGATCTCGTGGCCGTGCCGATGTTCATCCTGATGGGCTACCTCTGCGGCCAGACGGGCGTGATCGAGCGCATGTTCCACGCCTTCCGCGACCTGTTCGCGCCGGTGCGCGGCGCCCTCTACCTCGTGGTGCTCGTCACCGCGACCCTGTTCGCGATCGCCGCGGGCACCGCTTCCGCGACGGTCGCGCTGATCGGCATCGTCGCCGGGCCGATGATGATCAAGGCCGGTTACGACGCACGCCTGTCGGCGGGCGCCATCGCGGCGGGGGGCACGCTCGGCATCCTCATCCCGCCGTCGGTGATGCTCGTCGTGATGGGCCCGGTGATCGGCGTGTCGGTGGGCAAGCTCTACGAGGCGGCGATCGGGCCGGGGTTCCTGCTCGCCGGACTGTACATCGTCTACACGCTGGTGCGGAGCTTCCTGAATCCGAAGCTCGGCCCGCCGGTGCCGCGCGCGGAGCGTCCCAGGTCGCTCGGCCCGGTGCTCATCGAGTGCCTGGTGGGGCTCGTCCCGGTGACGGTGCTCACGGCGGCGACGCTGGGCGCGATCCTGATGGGCTTGACCACCGCGGCCGAGGCCGCCGCGCTGGGTGCGCTCGGCGCCATCGTTCTGGCCGTCGCCTACGGTCGATTCACCTGGCCGGGACTGCTCGCCGCCAGTCGGGACACGCTGGTGACGACCAGCATGGTGATGTTCCTCGCCGTGACGTCGAACGTCTTCGGCGCAGTGTTTGCGCGGCTCGGCACCGCGGGCTGGCTCGCGAACGCGCTCCTCTCGATCCCGCTCCCCCCCGCCGGGACCATGGCGCTCGTGCTCGCGGCGCTGTTCCTGCTCGGCTGGCCGTTCGAGTGGCCGGCGATCGTGTTCATCTTCGTGCCGGTGTTCGTGCCGGTCGCCGTCCAGCTCGGCTACGACCCGGTGTGGTTCGCCGCGATGATCGCGCTCGTGTTGCAGACCGCGTTCCTGTCGCCGCCGGTGGCGATGTCGGCCTATTACCTCAAGCAGGTCGTGCCCGCCTGGAGCCTCGGCACGATTCTCCGGGGCATGGGGCAGTTCATGGTGATCCAGTGCATCGCGATCGCGCTCGTTCTCGTCTTCCCCGGCATCGCAATGTGGCTGCCGGAAGCGCTGACCGACAAGCCGGCGCTCGAGGTCCTGCCGGACGAGGAGATCCCGCCGGAGCTCGCGCGCGCCGCCGTCGCTCCGGCCGGGGCCGGAGTCCACTAGTCACTTCTCCGGCAGCGGGATGCGCTCCGTCTCGCCGGGAATGGGCGCAAAGCGCTCGTCGCGCCAATCGGCCTTCGCGCGCTCGATCCGCTCCTTCGAGCTGGAGACGAAGTTCCACCAGATGAAGCGCGGGCCGTCCAGCTTCGCACCGCCGAGGAGCATCAGCGTTGCGGAAACGGGCGCACGAATTTCAACCTCCGCGCCCTCCTGAAGCACCGCGAGCTCGCCCTCTTCAACGGTCGTGGCGCCGATCTCGGCGCTTCCCTCGACGACGTAGACGCCGCGCTCCTCGTGCTCCGCGGAGAGCCGCAAGCTTGCCCCCGGCGCAAGCTCGGCCGCAGCGTAGAGCGTGTCGGTAAAGACTTCGACTGGCGAGCGCGCGCCGAAGGCGTGGCCCGCGATCACGCGAACGGTTGCGCCGGGCAGCTCGACCACCGGGAGGCTCGCCGCCGGGTGGTGGGCAAACGAAGGCGCGACCTCCTCGCGCTCCTTCGGCAGCGCGGCCCAGGTTTGAAGGCCGTGCGCCCGCGGCCCCGCGGGTCGCAGCTCGGGCGGCGTGCGCTCCGAGTGGGCGATGCCGCGGCCGGCGACCATCCAGTTCACGTCGCCCGGCCGGATGGCCTGCACCGAGCCGATGCTGTCGCGGTGCAGGATCTCGCCCGCGAAAAGGTAGGTCACGGTGGCGAGGCCGATGTGGGGATGCGGGCGGACATCCATGCCGCTGCCGGGCGCGAGCCGAATCGGTCCCATGTGGTCGACGAAGATGAACGGCCCGACCATCGGCTTCTGAAACGAGGGCAGGACCCGCCGCACGACGAAGTCGCCGATGTCGCGGGGCCGGGCGCGGATGAGGTGCTCGATCGGCGAAGCCAAGGGGGCGAGGGGACCGGGACAACCGAAACGCAATGTTATCAAGGCCTCGCGGCTGCGGCGGGAGCCTGGGGCCGAATCCGTTCGACCGGTCAGCCATCGGTCAGTTGCAGTGCGGCAATCTCGGGCCCGGATCAGTCCTCAACCCAGGGAGAGCACCATGGATCAAGCGACAGAGGTCAGGCTGTTTGCGGCCCTCAGAGCGGCAGTGGCGGGCGTGGTGATGATTGCGATCGCCGCGATCGCCGTGATCGCCAGCGGCGCCCCGACGACGCAGGCGGTCGAGCAGCCGCAAGCGACGGTGCCTGCGGTCGAGGCACGCGGCGCCGTGAGCGGCAGCGGGTCGGCCGACTACTTCCCCGGCCGCTTCGCCAACCGGGCAGCGGAAGTCACCGAGCACATCGAGTCGTTTTGACCGGGCGCCGCGACCCGTCTCGGGCACGCCAAGGGGAATATTCCCCACCCTGCCAGCGTCTTGGCCGAATCCGAGGCCGGCAACGCCGCGTAAGAGCGGGCAGACGGCTGCACGCGTATTCGCAGCACCGATACCCGAACCCTGAAAGGAGATGCACATGACAGGCAAGCTGTTGGCAATCGCGGCGCTCGCCGCCGCTACCGCATTCGCTCCGGCGCTCACTCAGGCCGCTGAAGACTCCGCCCCGAAGCCCGCAGCCCGCCAAGGCCGACCCCGATTTCGAGGCCGGCAAAGCGGCGATCAGGAGCCAGAACTGGAGTGAGGCGATCGGCTACTTCAACAAGGTCGCCGCCCGCGACTCGCAGAACGCCGGCGCGCAGAACTGGCTCGGCTATGCCAACCGCAAGTCGGGCAACCTCGACCTGGCGTTCAAGCACTACAACGAGGCGCTCCGGCTCGATCCGAAGCATCGCGGCGCGCACGAGTACATCGGCGAGGCGTATCTCATGACGGGCAACGTCGGGAAAGCGAAAGAGCACCTGACGGCGCTCGAGCGCATCTGCTTCCTCGGCTGCGAGGAGCGCACCGACCTCAGGAAAGCGATCGCCGAGTACGAGCAAAAGACGGTGAAGTAGATCACGGTCCGCGGCGGCGCCAGCGTCGCCGCGGCGCCGGTGAACGACGAAGCCCGCTTGCGCGGGCTTTTGTCGTTTGTTGGCTACAACGGATGCCGCGTATGTCCTAACATTCCCCCGCTGCCCTTCCCCTTGTCCCCCCAGCCCCGATGCGCGACCCCGCCCCCACCACGATCTACCTCAAGGACTACGCGCCGCCGGCGTTCCTGATCGCGACCGTCGACCTCGACGTCGATCTGAGCGAGGACTTCGCACGGGTGCGGGCGAAGCTCGCGATCCGGCGGAACCCCGCCGCGCCGGATCCGCGCGCGCCGCTCGCGCTCGACGGCGACGAGCTCGGGCTCGAGTCGGTGGCGCTCGACGGTCGCACGCTCGCGCCGGGCGAGTACGCGCTCGACGATGCGCACCTGACGATCCCCGGCGTTCCCGACGCGTTCACGCTCGAGACGTCGGTCCGGATCGAGCCGCGCAAGAACACCAAGCTGATGGGTCTGTACGCGACCAAGGACGGCTTCTTCACGCAGTGCGAGGCCGAAGGGTTCCGCCGCATCACGTTCTTCATCGACCGTCCGGACGTGATGGCGCGCTACGCGACCACGATCCACGCCGCCCGCGAGCAGTACCCGGTGCTGCTCTCGAACGGGAACCCGGTGGGGCGCGGGGACCATGCGGACGGCCGCCATTGGGTGAAGTGGGAGGACCCGTTCCCGAAACCGTCCTACCTCTTCGCGATGGTCGCGGCGAGGCTGGAGAAGCTCGAGGACTCGTTCGTCACGGGTTCCGGCCGGAAGGTGACGCTGCAGGTCTGGGTCGAGCCGGGCAAGCTCGACCAGTGCGGGTTCGCGATGCAGGCCCTCAAGAAGTCGATGAAGTGGGACGAGGAGGTCTTCGGCCTCGAGGTCGACCTCGACTGCTACATGATCGTCGCCGTCGGCGACTTCAACATGGGGGCGATGGAGAACAAGGGTCTCAACATCTTCAACACCAAGTACGTGCTCGCCCGGCCCGACATCGCCACCGACAGCGACTTCCTCAACATCGACCGCGTGGTCGCGCACGAGTACTTCCACAACTGGACCGGCAACCGCGTCACCTGCCGCGACTGGTTCCAGCTCAGCCTGAAGGAAGGGCTCACGGTGTTCCGCGACCAGGAGTTCGGCGCCGACACCTACTCGCGCCCGGTGACGCGGATCCAGGAGGTGCGCGGGCTTCGCGCCGCGCAGTTCCCGGAGGACGCCGGCCCGATGGCGCACCCGGTGCGACCGCAGGCGTACATGGAGATCTCGAACTTCTACACCGCGACCGTCTACGAGAAGGGCGCCGAGGTCGTGCGGATGATCCACACCCTCATCGGGCCGCGTACGTTCCGGCGCGGCATGGACGTCTACTTCCGGCGCCACGACGGCCAGGCGGTGACCTGCGACGACTTCGTGGAGGCGATGGCCGAGGCGAGCGGTGCCGATTTCAGCCAGTTCATGCTGTGGTACGACCAGGCGGGCACGCCGCTGCTCGACGTGCGCGCGGACTACGACCCGGCGACGCAGCGCTACACGCTCACGGTCAGGCAGTCCATCCCTGCGACGCCGGGGCAACCCGACAAGCAACCGATGCACGTTCCGCTCGCCGTCGGCCTGCTCGGCGCCGCCGGGCGCGAGCTCCCGCTCCAGCTCGAAGGCGAGCCGGCCGCGGTCGGCACCGATCGGGTGCTGTCGGTGAAAAAGTCCGAGGAGCGCTTCACGTTCGTGAACGTGCCGGAGAAGCCCGTGCCGTCGTTGCTCCGGCGCTTCTCCGCGCCGGTGATCCTGAAGTTCGCCTACACCGAGGCCGAGCTGACGCAGCTCATGGCGCACGACGCCGATGCCTTCAACCGCTGGGAGGCGGGCCAGCGGCTCGCGACCGGTATCCTGCTCCGCGGTATCGAGGCCCACCGGGCCGGCCGCCGGAGCGACGCGCCGCGCGCGTTCGTCGATGCGTTCGCACGCGTCCTGCGCGATGGGCCGAAGGATCCGGCACTCGCCGCCGAGGCGCTCGCGCTGCCATCGGAGACGTACCTGGCCGAGCAGCTGGACGTGGTCGATCCCGACGCGATCCACGCCGTGCGGACCGAGCTGCGGCGCACCCTCGCCGGCGAGTTGCGCGGCGAGCTCGCGGAGAAGTACCGCGCCCATCGTGTCGCCGGACCCTACAGCCCCGACGCGGCATCGGCCGGCCGGCGCGCGCTGCGCAATCTCTGCCTCGGCTACCTGATGGAGCTGGAGGACGCGGCGACCCGCGCGCTGTGCACGGCGCAGTTCGACGCCGCCGACAACATGACCGATCGCATGGCGGCGCTCGCCGCGCTCGCGAACTCCCGGGCGCCGGAGCGCGAGCCGGCACTCGAGCGCTTCTACGCCGACTGGAAGCACGAGCCGCTCGTGGTCGACAAGTGGCTCGCGGTGCAGGCGACTTCGCGCCTGCCGGACACGCTCGAGCGCGTGCAGCGCCTCACGCGGCACGAGGCGTTCGACCCCCGCAACCCGAACAAGGTCTATGCGCTCATCCGCAGCTTCTGCTCGAACCACGTCCGCTTCCACGCGGCGGACGGAGCAGGCTACGCGTTCGCGGCCGACTGGATCATCCAGCTCGATCCGCTCAACCCGCAGATCGCGGCGCGGATCGCGCGCGCGTTCGACCGGTGGAGGAAGTTCGACGCCGGCCGGCAGGCCCACGCCCGCGCCGCCCTCGAGCGGGTCCGCGGCACCGCGGGCCTCTCCAAGGACGTGGCGGAGGTGGTGTCGAAGGCGCTGGCGTAGGCGCCGCGCCGAACCCTCCCGGCCCGTCGCGCGGCCCTGACCGCGGCGATCCGCGCTACTGCACGCGTTTGAACTTCTGCGCCCGGCGGCCGGTACCAACCTCAGCGGTGTAGAGGTTGCCTTTGGAGTCGATGGCGATGTTGTGCACCCACTTGAACTCCCCGGCCATCCGCCCGCCTCGGCCGAAGTTCGACAGCGTCGCGCCGGACTCGCGGTCGAGCGTGATGACCTGGTTGTTCGCCCCGTCGGCGACGAAGATGTAGCGCTGCGCGGCGTCCTCGGAGAGCACGAGGTCCCAAACCGAACCGTTCTGCAGGGTCTGCGGCTCGACGCGGAACTCCCGCACGAACTTGCCGCTCTTTTGGAACACCTGGATCCGGTCGTTCGCCCGGTCGCAGACGTACACCAGCCCGTCACGCGACAACCGGACGCAGTGCACCGGGCTGCTGAACTGCTGCAGCAGCGGCTTCGCCGGATCGTAGGCCGGCGGCTTGTCGTCGCTCGGCGCGTTCCCGTACGCGCCCCAGTGGCGCTTGTGCGCGCCGGTCTTCGCGTCGAGCACGAGCACCCGCCGGTTGCCGTAGCCGTCGGCGATGAACAGTTCGTTGGTCGCGGCGTCGATCTCCATGTGCGCCGGGCGGCCGAGCTGCGTCATGCTGTTCGACCCGCCGGTGTCCCCCTTTTTGCCGATCTGCTGCAGGAACTTGCCGTCGGGCGTGAACTTCAGGATCTGATGGTCCGTGTTGGCGTTGCCCGCGACCCACACGTTGCCGTCGCGGTCGACGAAGATCCCGTGCTCGCTCTGCGGCCAGTCGTAGCCCGTCCCCGCCCCGCCCCAACTCTTCAGCAGGTTGCCGGCGGCGTCGAACTGCAGGACCGGGGGCGCCGGCGTGCAGCACTTGGTCGTCGGCGGGTTCAGCGTCGCGCCCTTCTCGTCGTCGACGAGCGTCGACGGCCGCTGAACGATCCAGATCCGGTCATCCTTGTCGACGGCGATGCCGGCGACCTGGCCGAGGATCCAGTTGCCGGGCAGGGGCTTGGGCCAGTACGGGTCCACTTCGAAGCGCGGCGTCCCGGCCATCGCGCCGCCCGCCCGCGGCTCGGGCGTCTGCTGGCAGTTCCCGACCAACGGGACCGCAGCGAACGCGAAAAAGCACAACGCTGAAAGGGTCGACTTGGACATGGCTCCTCCCGTAGTGGTCGTACGATGGCCTACAGCCTTGCGCTGCGGGCGAGGAAGCTTATGCTTTCCTGTCAACCGCCGCTGAGCGCTTGAACGATCACCACCTCGTCGGTCGCGCGCAGCGGCTGCGACAGGTCGCGGACCTGGTCGCCGTTGACGAAGATGCGGATGTGGCGCCGTATCCTGCTCTGCTCGTCGACCATGCGGAAGCGGATTCCCGGGTAGGCACGGTCCAGGTCGGCGAGGACGGCGGAGAGCGTCGCGCCGCTGGCTTCGGCCTCGCTTCGCTGGGTGTACGAGCGCAGGGAGCTGGGGATGATCACCTTCATGAAGCGGGTTGCCTACGCCAGCTCGGCCGCTTCCACGGCGTAGATCTCCGGAAGATGCCGGGCGACGCACGACCAGCGACGGCCTTCGTCGCGGCTCGTCCACAGCTCGCCGCTGGTCGTCCCGAAGTACAGGCCGACGGGATCCTGTGCGTCCGCTGTCATCGCCTGGCGCTTCACCGTCCACCACGCCTGACGCTCCGGCAGGCCGGAATCGAGGCGCTGCCAGGCCTTGCCGCCATTGCGTGTGACGTAGACCGCAGGAATGCCCTCCGGGCTCGTGCGCGGCCAGACGGTCTGGGCGTCCATCGGGAACACCCAAACGGTGTCCGCGTCGCGCGGGTGCACCACGAGCGGAAAGCCGACGTCGCCGACGCGCTTCGGCATGCTCTTCCCGATCCGCACCCACTCGTTCGACGGGCGATCGAGCCGGTAGATTCCACAGTGATTCTGCTGGTACAGCCGGTCCGGATTGCTGGGAGCGAGCCGGACGCAATGCGGGTCGTGGAAGGAGACGTTGGCCGCGTCGAAACCCTCGACCACCTCGAGCCCTTTCACGAGCGGTGCAAAGGTCCGGCCGCCGTCGACTGACTCATGCACGCCGCCGCCCGACATGGCGAAGTACAGATGCGCCCGATCGCGCGGGTCGAGGATGATCGAGTGCAGCTTGGGCCCGTCGGGCGTGCCGTCCTGGACCGTGCCCATCCACTTCCGGTACTGAGGATCGTCGTTCACGTACGAGAACGGTTCCCAGGTGACGCCGCCGTCTTCCGAACGGAACAGGCCCTGCGGCGAGGTGCCCGCGTACCACGTGTCCCGCTCGCCTGCGCGACCCGGCGTGAGCCAGAACGTGTGATCGACCGCGCGGCCGTTCTCCCCTGCAGCTGCCTTCGCGAAGGCCGGCGGGCGCGCTGCCTCCTTCCAGGTGCGGCCGAGATCCGTGGAGCGGAAGACCGTCGGACCGAGGTGACCCGTCTTCGCCGCCGCCAGCAGGGTCCGGCCGTCGCGCGGGTCGAGCACGAGATGGCTGATGATGTGACCGAGAAAATGCGGTCCATCGACCCGCCACGTCTTGCGCGTCGCGTCGCCGTGATACAGCCACGCACCCTTGCGCGTGGCGACGAGGACCAGCACCCGGCGTGCCGGCCGTGACCGTGGCGCACGCCGTGTGCTGGTGGCAGCGCCCTGTGGTCGAGCGCTCGGTTTCCTGATCTTGTGTGCCATCAATCAGCCCTCCATGGTCCGTGGACGCTTATAGTCGTTCGGCGGAGGCCCCAATCGACAACCGGTCCTTCCCGGGCGACAGGCTTGCCGGTTCAACAAGTTACGCGCCGCGGGGGCGAGACCCCGGGGGCGCCTTCGACACCTCCGCCTGCGGCGCAAGGCTCTCGACGGCCGCGAGGAACCGTAGCGGCTCGTCGGGCGTGACCACCACCGTCCGCTCGCCAGTCTGCAGCACCACGGCGCGCCGCGGGTCGGTTGCGAACGCTCGGTAACGGCCGAGCTTCCGGTTGGTGAACAGCCCCGCGATGCAAATGAAACCGCTGTTCCCGAAGAGCCGCAGGGACTTCGACATGGCCTCGGGGTCCGGCCAGGCGCGGCGCAGGCCCGTCAACGGAATCCGATCCGCCCACAGCAGCCGCTCGACGTGCAGGCCATGGTCGTCGAGGCGGTAGCCGCGGATGAGAAAGAGCGCCGCAATCGCGATGACGGCCAGGTCGATGACCGCAATCATGGCTACCAGAAGCGTCGACGCCTGACTATTCGCGGGAACGAACGCGATCGCGACCGGCAGGCCGAGCAGCACGACGATTCCGATCGGCGTCGCGACCGAAAGCCTGCCGCTCCAGGGAGCATCGAAGCGCGCGGCGATCACCCCGCATGGTAGCCGGAAGCGCGCGCGCCGTGCTCAAATCCCGGCTGACATGGACACGGTGCTCTTCGACCTCGGGAAGGTGGTCCTCGACTGGAGCCCGCGTTACTACTACGCGCGGTTCTTCGCCGATGAGGCCGCGCTCGAGCGGTTTCTCGGCGAAGTCGTCGCGCCGGAGTGGATCCTGGAGATGGACGCCGGCAAGCCGATCGACGTGGCGATCGTCGAGCGCCAGCGGCGCTTCCCCGGGTACGCCGAGCTGATCGCGCGCTGGAAGGAAGGCTGGCCGGAGATGCTGCGCGGCGAGATCGCCGGTACGGTCGCCATCGTGGAAGCCCTCCGCGCGCGCCGGCGACGGTTGTTCGCGCTCACCAACTTTTCGACCGAGACGTTCCCGATCGCGCAGGCGCGCTGCCCCTCGCTCGCCCTGTTCGAGGACACCGTCGTCTCGGGCGAGGTTGGCCTCGTGAAGCCCGACCCGCGGATCTACGCGCTCGCGATCGAGCGCTGCCGGCTCGAGCCCGCTCGCACGGTCTTCGTCGACGATCATCCAGTGAACGTCGAGGCTGCTCGCGCCCAGGGTTTCCACGCCCTGCAGTTCACTACCCCCGAGCGGCTGCGGCAAGCCCTGCAATCGCTTGCCCTGCTTTGAGGGTCAGAGCTTCGACAGCACCTGCCGGGGAGCGCCGCAGCAATCGAATTTCGTGTCATCGTGCGGCCCTCCTGATCCGTTGTACCGGCGCGAGACCGAAGGAGCCCGACGTGAACCGCGACGCAGTGATCGCAGTGAACCGCTTCGGCCTGGGGGCCTCCGCCGGCGAGGTCGCCGCCGCGTCGAGCGACCCGCGGCGGTGGCTCGCCGCGCAGGCAGCGAAGCCCGGGCCCGAGTACCCGGCGCTCGCGGATCTCCCGCCCTCGAGCGAGGCGGTCAAGGAGTTCCCGAAGTGGCTGCTGAAGCTCCGCCGCGCCCGCGCCGATGCGCAGGCGATGCAGGAGAGCGGCCAGCCCGTGCCGCGCGGGGTCGAGGAGAACTTTCGCGACCACTTCCTGCCGATCATGCTCAAGGAGGTCGGCGCGCGGCTCGCGGTGGGGGCCACGACGTCGGTGCCGTTCCAGGAGCGGCTGGTGTGGTTCTGGGCGAATCACTTCACCGTGTCGGCCGAAAAGCCGCTGATCTTCGCGGTCGTCGGCAGCTTCGAGCGCGAGGCGATCCGGCCGCACGTCGGCGGGCGCTTCGTCGACATGCTGCTCGCGTCGTCGAAGCACCCGGCGATGATCCTGTACCTCGACAACCAGCTGTCGGTGAAGCCGGGCACCAAGCCGCCGCCGATTGCCGAGCAGCTCAACCTGCCGCGCGCGACCGGCCTCAACGAGAACCTCGCGCGCGAGATCCTGGAGCTGCACACGCTGGGTGTGAACGGCGGGTACACCCAGGGGGACGTGACGACGTTCGCGCGGGTGCTGACCGGGTGGACCGTCGGCCGGCCGCTCGTGAACCCGGGGTTCACGTTCATCGCCGCCCGGCACGACGGGGGCGCAAAGACGATCCTCGGCAGGACCTACGCGCAGGACGGCATGGCGCAGGGCGAAGCGGTGCTCCGCGACCTCGCCGCGCATCCGGCGACCGCGACGCACATCGCGACGAAGCTCGCCCGGCACTTCATCGCCGACGAGCCGCCGCCGGCGGCGGTGGAGCGGATCGCGCGCGCCTTCCGTGACTCCGGCGGCAGCCTCCCGACCGTCCACGCGGCGCTGCTCGACTGCCCCGAGGCGTGGGCGGCGCCCCTCGCGAAGCTGAAGTCGCCCGTCGAGTACGTCGTGTCGTGTCTGCGCGCGCTGCCGGCGGCGCGGCAGGCGGAGCCCCGGGCGCTGTTCCTCGCGCTCCACGAGATGGGGCAGCGGCCGTACTTCGCGCCGTCGCCGCAGGGCTGGCCGGACACGGCGCAGGCGTGGGCCGGCGCGGATGCGCTCTGGAAGCGCATCGAGTGGTCCGGGATCCTCGCGGCGCGCGCCGGATCGCGGCATCGATCCCGTGGTGCTGGCGCGCGAGAGCTATGGCGAAGCGGTGAGCGAGCCCACGCAGCGCGCCATCACGCGCGCGGAAAGCCGGCAACAGGGGCTCGCGCTGTGGCTCGCGAGCCCGGAATTCCAGCGGAGGTGAGGATGGTCACGCGTCGGGATGCGCTGAAGGCGTTGGGCGGACTGGTCGCGGTCGCCGGGTTGCCCGGGCTCGCGGTCGCCGCGGCGCCGGGGACCGATCGCCGCTTGGTGTTCGTGTTCCTGCGCGGCGGGCTGGACGGGTTGTCGGCCGTGCCGGCGTACGGCGATCCGGACTTCGCCGGGAAGCGCGGCGACCTGGCGATCGCTCCGCCCGGGACGACCGGGGGTGCGCTCAAGCTCGACGGGATGTTCGGACTGAGCCCGTTCCTGGTCGAGATGCACAAGCTCTACGAGGTCAAGGAGCTCGCGGTGCTGCACGCGGTCGCGTCACCCTACCGCGAGCGGTCGCACTTCGATGCGCAGAACCTGCTCGAGAACGGGACCGGGAAGCCGTTCGGCCGCGAGGCGGGCTGGCTGAACGTCGCGCTCGCCGAGAGCGCCGGTGCGGGTGGGCTCGCCCTCGGGCCCAACGTGCCGCTCGTGTTGCGCGGGCCCGCGGCGGTGAGCTCGTGGTCGCCGTCGGTGCTGCCGGCGCCGGATCCCGATCTGCTCGAGCGGCTCGCGCAGCTCTACCGCGACGACCCGCTGCTCGCGAAGCCGTTCGCCGCGGCGCGCGAGGCGCAGGGGTTGATGGAAGGCCAGGAAGGGCGACGGGGAATGGCCGGTGCCGGTCCGCAGGCGGCGGTCCAGCTCGCTAAGGCGGCGGGAGCTTTTCTTGCCAAGCGGGACGGCCCGCGGGTGGCGACGATCGACTTTGGCGGGTGGGACACGCACGCCAACCAGATCGGGGAGTTCAGCCCGCTGACGCGCAACCTCCGGATGCTCGATCGCGGAGTCGCGACGCTCAAGGGCGCGCTGGGGCCGGCGTGGAAGCACACCACGGTTCTGATCGTCACCGAGTTCGGGCGGACGGTTGCGATCAACGGCTCGCGGGGGACCGACCATGGGACAGCCGGCGTCGCGTTTGTCGCCGGCGGCGTGGTGCGAGGCGGGCGCGTGATCGCCGATTGGCCGGGGTTGTCGGACCGCGCGCTGCACGAGGGCCGGGATCTCAAGCCGACGCTGGACATGCGGGCCTTGTTCAAGACCGCGCTGGTCGCGCAGCTCGGGGTGGGCGAAGCAGTACTGGAGACGAAGGTCTTCCCCGACAGCCGGGGGGTCAAGCCGCTCGAAGGCCTGCTCGCCTGACAGGGCGCAGGCGGCGGCGTCACGCCTGCCGCGCCTTCTCCTCCATCCGCCGGTCGAACCGCGCGACGTTGACGACCACGCGCTCGTGCGTGCCCTCGCTGATCGGCTCGCGCTCGTCGCGCGCCGACACGCGGAACTTCAGCGTTCGGCCATCGATGGCCACCAGCTCGGCTTCCGCCCACACGCGCATCCCGACCGGAGTCGCCGCGAAGTGGCGCACATTGAGCTCGGTGCCGAGCGATTGCTGACCCGCCGGCAGCAGGTGCTCGACCGCGGCCAGGGCGGCCGCCTCGAGGAGATTGATCACCACCGGCGTCGCCAACACCGGCACGCGTCCGCTGCCGACGTGCGGCGCGGTGTGCTCCGCCGCGACCAGCAGTCGGCGAAGCCCTTCAGTCCCGGCGCCAGGCGGTCGGCGTCATTCGCGTCAGTCATCTCAGCCGGTCATCCGCCATCCGTCAGAGCCCACTTCTCTTGAATCTATGCCGATATCTCGAGGGCGCGAGCCCCACGCGACTGCGAAATGCTAGCTGAAACGTCCCGTCGCCGCGAAGGAGATGATCGGTGGCGTGACCGGCTGGCAGGACGAAGGCTTTCCCTTCGCGACGCTGGGGGATTCTGCGGCCGGGTAAGGCGCGCCCGGCCCTCACGGCCGGCCCCGATTCGCATTCCCGCCACGCATGCATAGCGTGCCGATTTCTCGTTTGAGAGCAGCGGCACGCGGCTGCATGATTCGCATGCGTAGAGGAAAGGCAAACCCATGCGAATCGAGCTCATCTCCAACGCCCTCCGGCTCAGCCGCGGCCAGGTACTCAGAGTCGTGGATGGTGCTGGCAGCACGATCCACGCCGGTAAAGGCACGGTCTGGGTCACCGAGGAAAACCGCCCCTGCGACGTGATCCTGGGAGCGGGCGCGAGCTACCACCTCCGCCAGCCCGGCGTCGCGGTCATCGAGGCGCTCAGCGAGGCGTCGCTGTCGCTCGACTGAATACGGAAAGGAACAGACATGGAAAATCTCACCTACGAAGCCCTCCTCCACGATCCAGAGGTGCTGAACAGGATCCTGCGTGACGCGCGCCGCGAGCGCGCGGAAGCGACCGGCCGCCTGTTCCTGGTCGCGCTCGAGAAGCTCTTCTCACGCCGGCGCCGGCCCGCGACTCGGCCGACCCTGCAGACCTCCGGGTGTGGTTGAGATGCCACTCGCCCGGATTTCGCTCAGGAAGAGCCGGCCTGCGGACTTCGGCCGGCGCGTGGGCGAGGTCGTCCATCGAGCGATGGTCGAGACCATCGATGTGCCCGAAAAGGATCGCTTCCAGCTCATCACGGAGCATGACGCCAACGGGTTCGTCTATGACCCGGGCTACCTCGAAATCGCTCGCACCGACAGCCTGATTGTCATCCAGATCACCATGAGCGAAGGCCGGAGCGTCGAGCGGAAGAAGGCCCTCTACAGAACCATCGCGGAGCGTCTCAAGACCGAGCTGGACGTGCGGACCGAGGATGTGCTCATCAACCTTGTCGAGGTGAAGAAGGAAAACTGGTCGTTCGGCAACGGCTTGGCCTCGTACGCCTCGTGAAGCAGGCTGAGGGATCCGGAGTACCTGCGCGAGAGCTGCCGGAGTACGTCGAAGTCGACGGCGCGAGCTGGCACAAAGCGCTCGAGCTGCTCGCGCAGCGAACGTAAGGAGTCAACCATGTACGACCACCTCGGATTGAAAGTGCAGGACCTCGACGCGGCAGTGCGCTTCTATGACGCCGTATGCCAACCGCTCGGGCACGTGCTGGGCTCTCGCGACGACTCGGGAGCGAGCTTCGGCCCTCCCGGAGCGCCCGCGCTATGGCTCTACCAGGGCGCGCCGAGCGGCGCAGTGCACGTTGCGCTCCGCGCCCCCGATCGCAAGGCGGTCGATCGCTTCCACGCCGCCGGCCTGAAAGCGGGCGGCCGCGACAACGGCAGGCCGGGCCTGCGCGCCGACTACAGCCCCGACTACTACGCCGCGTTCCTGCTCGACCCGGACGGCAACAACATCGAGGCGGTCTGCTTCCAATAGCGATTTCCGCGCGCCGCTAGTACAGCGGCGCCGGATACGGCACGCGCGGCACCGCCGGGCTCGCCACCTCGGAATGCCCGCCGATGAAGTCGGCGACGGCGCGTACGACCCCCGCGTCCTGCAGGATGCGGCCGTGCCCGAGACCGCGGGTGAGGAGCAGGCGGGCACCGGGCCAGTGCTGCGCGAACACCCGCCCCTGCTTCCAGCGCACGATCCGATCATCGCGGTCGTGAATGAGGAGCGCCCGCGCGGCGAGGCGCGGCGCAATCCGACTGACCTCCATCTCCGCCCAACGCACGCCGAACCGCTCCTCGATCGCGGCCTGCATCGCGCCCCGGACCGACTCCGGGAGCCAGTGCCAGCGCGCGAAGCGGCGCGAATGCCCGACCAGGTCCGACGGGGCGCTCACGAGCACCACGCGCTCGGCCGGAAGTCCCCGCGCGAGCGCGAGCGCGGTCGCCGGACCGCCGAGCGAGTGCGCCACGATCGCGCGCACCTTGCCGTGCTCCCAGGCGACCTCGGTGATGGCGTCGGCGAGGTCCGGCAACCCGGTCAGCGCCCCTTCCGACAGCCCGTGCGCGGGGTGGTCGAACGCGACGACGCGCAGGCCCTCCGCGACGAGCGGCGCCACGAACGCGCGCATCTGCACGGCGTTGCCACCCCAGCCGTGCACGAGGAGCACCGCCGGGCGCGCGGGCGAACCCCACGACCAGGTGGCGATGCGCCGTCCACGGTGCTGGACCCAGCGCGTCCGCGCGCCGAGAAACTCCGGGAACTCGTTCGCCGGCAGCGTGGTGCGCGGCGGGGAGAGGAACAGGCGTTCGGCCCACAGCCCGGCAAGGCCTGGCGCGAGCAGGGACGAGGCCCCGAGCGCGATCCGCCGCCCGAGCGTATACAGAAGAAAGCGAACGTTCGTGCTACTCAATGCCGGCAGTGGAAGCGTGAGACGCATCGGAGACCTCCTGCGGGGTTAGCGGGAAACGGCGCGCAGGCGCGCCGTCGGCGCCGGGCCGGCGTGACGCGCGATCAACGCGTCCTGCGCGGCGAGCGCCCGGGCGCGGGCGCGCCGGTCGCCGAACAGGCGGCGGTGATGATGGCAGACGAGCGCGATGCCGAAGCACTCGAAGACGAACTGCTCGACGTCGATGTCGCGGCGGAGGTGGCCTTCCTCGATCCCGCCGCGGATGCTCCGCGCGAGCGAGTCCATCCACTCGCGCTGCAGCGCCGCCACGCGATCGCGGACGGGGCCCGGCTGATCGTCGAACTCGACCGCTGCCGCCAGCATGACGCAGCCGCCTGGGAGCTCGGCCGATTCGGCCCAGTCGAGCCAGTTCGCGAACATGGCCCGCAGCCGCGGCACGCCGCGCGGCGTCGCGAGGGCGGGCTTGACCACCACTTGTCCGAACTTCTCGCGCCCGCGCTCGAGCACCGCGAGTTGCAGCTCCTCGCGCGCGCCGAAGTGGGCGAAGAGGCCCGACTTCGACATCCCGGTCGCCGCCGCGAGCGACCCGATCGTGAGGCCCTCGAGGCCAAGTTTGCTCGCGATCCGGACGGCTTCGTCGAGGATCGCGGCGCGCGTCTTCTCGCCCTTGGTCAGCGGTTCCATAGTCCTATATAGCACGAACGTTCGTATCTGTCTATACCCGACCCGCCCCCGACTGGAGCTGCGCCTCGGCCCCCCGCGCAGCGTCGAGGATCATGATCTTCTGCCAGACCTTGTTGGACAGCCCGGCCGCGAGCGACTCGATGTCGTTCACGGTCTCGAGCACGACCGCGTCGTGCAGATGCTCGGAGTACAGAGCGGCCACTTTGCTCGAGAGCGCGAGCAGCTCCGAGCAGTAGTCGAGATAGCGCACCAGCTCGAAGCGCGTCAGCGTGCGCGTCGGCGAGGACTCAGTCGCCGTCTCGGCCGGCGACAGCACGAACTCCGGGTCCTTGGTGAGCTGGTGCATGTCCACCACGTGGATGATGCTGCGCAGGCGATAGAGCGAACTCAGCGTGGCCCGGCGCTTGAACCGGGTCTCGAGCGTCACGGTGGAGTAGACGCCGATCGCCAGCAGCACCACCAGGTTCACCGCCGCCTCGCCCGCCTGGAGAAACTCCGACAGGTTCCCCACCTCGATCGACGCCGAGAGGCCGAGGATCAGCGCCTCCACGGCGATCGCCAGGATCCCCGCGATTCCGAGCGCGGTACCGATGCGGGCGAGCCAGAGCGGCTTGCGTAGGCGTGCGATCTCAGCGTCCGCCTCACTCGCGAGCTGGCCCAGCCGGCCGCTGACCCGGCCCAGCCCCGAGCCCGGGAACCGCTCCTCGATCCGGCGCTCGAGCGTGCGGATGGTCGCGAGGATCAGTGCGCCGTCCAGCTCGGCGCGCGCGGCCTTCTCTCCCGCCGGCATGTCGGTGTGCGAGTGGGACCTGCGTCCCGCCTACCGTTTCCCCTTCGCCTTCGGCGCGGACGCCTGCTTGGCGTTCCGCGCCCGCTCCGCCTTGTCCGGCTTGTAATCACCGATGACACCCTTCAGCGGGCAGACGCTGAACACCGGGCACTTCTTGCAGCCGACAGCGATCGCGACGGGACATAGGGTCATGTGGGGGCACCTCCTGGGCCATTGTCGCCCTCATCGCCGCTCGGCGACAATGGCCGCATGGAGACGCAGGTCCTGCGGCTGAGTCCGGGCGACGACGGGTGACTGATCCGCAGGTCCTCGTCGTCGGCGGCGGCCCGGTCGGGCTCACGCTCGCCATCGATCTCGGCCGGCGCGGCGTGCGCTGCACGCTGATCGAGCAGAAGGACGCGCCGCAGTTCCTGCCGAAGATGGAGCGGTGCAACGCCCGCACCATGGAGATCTTCCGGCGCCTCGGCATCGCCGACAAGGTCCGGGCCGCGGGCCTGCGCGCGGACGTTCCGATGGATGTCTTCATCGTGCTCTCGCTCGCCGAGCCGCCGCTCGTTCACCTCCCCTACCCGTCGGTGGAGGAGGCGCGCGCCGAAATCCGCGCCTGCACACGACGGCAGCCTGCCGCTCGAGCCCTACCAGCTCATCTCGCAGTACACGCTGGAGCCGCTGCTCAAGTCGATCGCGGAGACGCTGCCGACGGTCACCGTGCGCTACGGCTGCCAGCTCGAGTCGTTCGCGCAGGACGACGACCGGGGTCACGGCGCGGGTGAAGAACGCCGACGGCACGAGCGGCGCGATTCGCGCCGCGTACCTCGCCGGCTGCGATGGCGGCTCGAGCACAGTCCGCAAGCAGCTCGGCATCCGGCTGCGAGGCGAGTACAACATCCTCGAGCTGCGGCAGGCGCTTTACCGCTGCGACGAGCTGTTCGACCGGCTGCCCATCGGCAACGGCCCCGGCAAGGGGCGCCACTATCACGTCGCGGACGGCACCGCGACTTTCCTGATCGTGCAGGACTCGACGCGGCACTTCACCCTGCACGCGGTCGTGGAGCGCGACGCGGACATGAACCCGCTGTTCGAGCGGACCGTCGCGATCCCGGTGCGGTACGAGCTGCTCTCGTGCAACCCGTGGCGGCAGAACCTGCTCCTCGCGGACCGCTATCGGGACCGCCGCGTGTTCCTCGCCGGCGACGCGGCGCACCTCGTGATCCCGACCGGCGGGCTCGGCATGAACACCGGCGTCGGCGACGCGATCGACCTCGCGTGGAAGCTCGCGGCGACGCTCGCGGGCTGGGGCGGCCCGGGACTGCTCGACGCGTACGAGATCGAGCGGCGCCAGGTCGGCGAGCGCAACGTCGGCGCATCGCGCTACGCGTCGCTCGGCCGGCGCAAGTGGCGCACGCAGTACCGGCCGAACATCCGCGACCGCACGCCCGAGGGCGCGGCGACGCGCGCGAACCTGGTCCGCGTCGCCGAGGTCGAGCAGCGGAAGTCGAACGAAATGATCGGCGCCGAGCTGGGCTATCGCTACGTCGACTCGCCGATCGTCTGCGACGTCCCCGGGGGGCCGGAGCACCGCTTTCGCGAATACGCGCCGACCACGTGGCCGGGCGCACGCTTGCCGCATGCGTGGCTCGCGGACGGCGTGCCGATGCAGGACCGCATTCCGGACGCGGGCTACACGCTGTTGCGGCTCGGCCGCACCGCGGCCGACACCTCCGGCCTGGAGAAGGCGATGCGCGCGTCCGGCGCGCCGCTCACGGTGCTCGACATCCCGGACGATGCTCCGCGCCAGGTGTACGGCTACGACCTGCTGCTGCTCCGGCCCGACCTGCACATCGTCTGGCGCGGCAACCGGCCGCCCGACGACCCCGGCGAGGCCGCCGGGACGGCGACTGGATACGGCGCGCCGCGCTAGCGCCAGCCTATGCGCCTGCTATCCCGCAACGAAGTCGACGAGCTGCTCGATCCGCACGCGCTCCTCGCCGCGCTGGAGGACGGATTCAAAGCGCTCAGCGCGAACCAGCTCAGCGTGCCGCCGCGCAACCAGGCGGTCGCGCCGAAGGGGGTGCTGCTCGGCATGCCCGCGTACATGCCCCGGCGAAACATCTCGGCCAAGCTGGTCAGCATCTTTCACGACAGCACGCCGTCGCATCACGCCATCGTCGCCCTGTTTGACTCGGAAACGGGCGCGCCCATCGCCCTCATGGACGGCAAAAGCATCACCGCCTTGCGAACGGCTGCGGGCGCGATCCTGTCCATCAAGCATCTCGCGCGCGGCAACCCGAAAACCGTCGCCATCGTCGGCGCGGGCGTGCAAGGTGAATCGCACCTGCGGATGATCGGGACCCTGGCCGGCATCGAGGAAATCCGGATCGCCTCGAGAACTCCGTCGCGCGCCCAGGCCCTGGCCGTCCGCGACGCTCGCGCACGCGCCGTCGATTCCGTTCAGGACGCGGTCCGCGACGCCGATGCCGTTTGCCTTTGCACGTCCTCGCCCGAACCGGTGATCAAGGGGCAATGGCTGAAAGCGGGCGTGCACGTTTCGTCGGTGGGCTTTCGCCCGCCCGGGGGCGAGCTGCCGCGCGACGTGATCGAAGGCAGCCGTCTCTTCGTCGAGTCGCGGCGTGCGTTCGAGGCGCCGCCGGTCGGCAGCGCGGAGTTGCACGGCCTGGATCCGGCGCTCGGGACCGAGATCGGGGAGATCCTGCTGGGGCAAAAGCCCGCACGACGGTCGGCGACCGAGACGACGGTTTACAAGTCCATGGGGCATGCCATGGAAGACCTCGTCGCCGCGAACCTGGTGTATCAACGGGCGATCGAACGGAATATCGGGAAAACAATCGAGTTGTGACGGTCACGGCGTCCGCCGAGCGCGGTCTGCCCAACCCGTGACGCTTGGTGTAGGCTTTCGCCCGGCATGAAACCTTCCCTCGCCGCCGGCCTGACGGCCGTCAAGCGCATCACGGTCGACGAGTCCCGCGTCATCGCGTTCATGGGCGACGACTGCCGGGTGTACGCGACGCCGCGGATCATCAGCGACATCGAGTACACCTGCCGCAACTTCCTCCTCCAGCACCTGGATCCGGGCGAGGACTCGGTCGGCACGCGCGTGAACGTCGAGCACGTCGGCCCCGCCCTGCTCGGCGCCGAGGTGTCGATCGACGTCAAGGTGACCAACGTCGACGGCCGGCGCGTGACGTTCGAGGCGACGGTCAGGGACGGCGCCGACGACGTGCTGCGGGGAACGCACGAGCGCTTCGTCGTCGCCGTAGCGAAGGTGCGCGAGCGGCTGCTCAAGAAAGCCGCCCAGCAGGCCCAGCAACAGCAGTAGGACATCCAGCCATGACCGAGCCCGCGCATCCCGGCCGGCTCAAGCCGGCCGCACCGCAACTTCCGATCGCCTGGTACTTCGATCCCGAGATCCTGGCGCGCGAGCAGGCCGCGCTCTTCGACCGCGGCCCCCGGTACGTCGGCCACGAGCTGATGGTGCCGAAGGAAGGCGACTACCTGACGCTCGAGGGAACCCGGCACGCCAAGGTGCTGGTGCGGAGCGAGCGCGGCGTGAGCCTGCTCGGGAATGTCTGCCGCCACCGGCAGAGCCTGTTGCTCGAGGGTCGCGGCAAGGTGCGGAACATCGTGTGCCCGCTGCACCGCTGGACTTACGACCTTCAGGGCAGGCTGCTCGGCGCCCCGGAGTTCGCCGAGACGCCGAACCTCCCGCTGCCCTCCACTCCGCTCCAATCCTGGCACGGGCTGCTGTTCTCCGGCCGCCGGGAAGTCGCCAAGGACCTGGCCGACTTCAGCCTCGCGCGCGACTACGACTTCTCGGACTACGTGTTCGACCGGATGGCCGTCGACGAGTGCCAGTTCAACTGGAAGACGTTCCTCGAGATCTATCTCGAGCTGTACCACGTCCAGCCGTTCCACCCGGGGCTGCAGGAGTTCGTCGACGCCGGCAACTACCAATGGGGGTTCGGCGAGCGCTGGTCCTATCAGATTCTCGGCGTCAAGGGCCGGTGGGAGAACCAGGTGTCGGCGAACTACACCCGCTACCGCGACGCGATCCTCGCCTACAGCGGCGGCGAATTCCCGAAGTACGGCACGGTCTGGTCGATCTACTACCCGAACGTGATGCTCGAGTGGTATCCGTACTCGCTCGTCGTGAGCACCCTCATCCCGCGCTCGCCCGAGCACACCACCAACATCGTCGAGTTCTACTACCCGGAGGAGATCGCCCTCTTCGAGCGCGGGCTGGTCGAGGCGCACCAGGCGGCGTACGCGGAGTCGGCCGCCGAGGATGCGCAGATCTGCACCCGGCTCCATCACGGGCGCAAAGCGTTGCACGCCCGGGGCGAGGACGACCGCGGCCCGTACCACTCGCCGCACGAGGACGGCATGGTCCACTTCCACGAGTTCGTGCGGCGGGAGCTGGCGTAGCTAGCGTGCGCCCGCGCCGGCCGTGCGCGTAGCGCAGATAGAGGTTGTTGGCGGCCAGCGCCCCGATCACGAGCCCGGCGCCCGCGAGCTCGACCAGCTCGAACCGCTGTCCCTGCAGGAAACCGATCGCGAACACGACGATCGGCACGAGGTTCAGCATCAGCATCGAGTTGAGTGCGCCGATGCGCCGGGTGCCGGCGTTCCAGCAGATCATGCCGGCGAGCACGCCGGCGAGCGCGAGGAACGCCAGCTCGCCGGCGACCGATGCGAGCGCTGCGGGCGTCGGCACGCGCGCGACGCCGAGCGCCACGAGCACCGCGGTCGCGGTCGCGAGCGCAATCGATCCGGGGATGATCGTGAGCAGCGTGAGCTTCAGCGACGACCAGCCGCCGAAGCGCTCCGTGCCCATCGTGTAGACCACCCAGCAGGCCGCCCCGACCAGCACCAGCAGGTCGCCGAGGAGCTCGCCCCTCCCGAGCGCGACCGACGGATCGCCTTTGGTCACGACCAGCACCACCCCGACGAACGCGGTCGCGATGCAGGCGATCGTGAAGCTCGCGGGCCGGCGGCCGCGCAGCAGCCAATCGGCGATCGCCGTCATCGACGGCTGCAGCGACACGATGATCGCCGCGTGCTCGGGGCGCGTGAGCTGGAGCCCGGCGAAGACGAGCAGCGGCGACCCGCACATCCCGATCACGCCGAGCAGGCTCGCCGGCCACGCCCGGCCGTAGTAGCGGAAGGCCGCCGGTCCGTCGCGCCACGCGACAATCGGCACGAGCAGCAGCGTCGCGACGCCGTAGCGGATCAGCGAGACGTGGTAGGGATCGACGGTCGCGAAGACGCTCTTCGCCACCGGAAACTGCGCGCCCCAGAGGAGCACCGCCACCAGCGCGAACGCGACGCCGGTCGCGAACTGTCGCTGCATGTGGACGGCTCGCGCGAAAACGCGAAGCCTACACGGTAAGCCGGGGTTTCGAAGGACGTGCCTGCGCACGTCCGAGCCGGCGAACGCCCGGCGCGCTGCAGCGCGCCGGGCTGGCTAGGCGGGCGAAAGCCCGCTCACGGGCGGTTTACAGCTTCCGCGTCGCGACCTTGTCGCGCCCGCTCTTGACCGCCTCGGCGAGCGCCTCGTCCGCGCGCCGGACGAGGGTATCGGGTGTCCAGTCGGCGGTGTCGTCGCTCGCCGCCACGCCGAACGTCATCGTGACGTTGACCTGCTTCATGCCGGCGACGATTGGCGCCTTGCGGATGCGGTGACGCATGCGCTCGGCGAGCGCCGTGGCGTTATCGAGGTCGCAGCGGCCGAGGAAGACCAGGAATTCGTCGGGGCCGAACCGCGCGACCGTGTCCGAGCGCCGGACGACGCTGCGGATCCGGTTCGTCACTTCCACGAGCACGGCGTCGCCCGCGGCCGCGCCGTGCTCGTTCACGACCGTCTCGAAGGCGTCGATCTCGCCGAGGATGACGGCCACCGCCTCGCGCTCGCGGCGCGCGCGGTGGAACTCGCGGTCGAGCAGCTCGAACATGGCGTGGCGGTTCCAGAGCTGGGTGCGCGTGTCGACGAGCGACCGGCGGCGCAGCGCCTCGCTCTCCTGCACCAACGCCGCCTGCGCCCGGCCGAGCGAGACGAGCTTCAGCTCCGACTCGACGAGCCGTGCGAGATCGCGGAGCAGGATGAGGTCGCCCTCAGCGAGCGCGTTCGGCGAGCGGTCGCACACGCTCAGCACCCCGGCGACGGCGCCATCCGGGGCGAGCACCAGCGTGCCGGCGTAGAAGCGGACCTGGAGCCGGCCGCTCACCCACGGGTGATCGACGAAGCGGGCGTCGCCGAGCACGTCGGAAATGACGAGTGGCCCGTCGTTGAGGACGGTGGCGGCGTCGAACGCGATCTCGGTGCCGAGCACGCTCGACGGCACGCCCTGGCCGGCGAACAGCCGCAGCCGGCTCTCGTTCATGAGCGACAGCAGGGCGACCGGCACGCGGAAGAGGCGCCGCGTCAGGCGCGTGACGATGTCCAGCCGCTCGGACAGCGACGAAGGCGAAGCGGCATCGCGGCGCTGGGCCGCCTGTTCGGGAGCCTGGGTCGTCATGGTGAACCCGCGGCCAACCGGCGGCCCCGGGCTCGGGGATCATGCGAGCCGACACCCGAAAAGTCCACCGAAACAACGGGTCGGCTGCGGGTTTGTGCGCTTTCGCCGGGCGTGCCTGGGCCGCGTCGCGCGGCGGCGCGCATTATTGCCGTCACCCCCTCCGCACCCGGCGCCCGCCCTCGGGGAACCCGCCGCGCGCGAGCCGGGTCTACCCGGAGCGTGGTGTCATCCCGCCGTAGCCGCCGGCCTTCACCATAAGTCCATGAGAACGATCGACGATCTCGTCCGCGACCGCACGGCCGAACGCCGCGGCGGCGCCGTCCGCCAGGAGTCGCTCGACGCCTACCTCGCCCGCATGGACCACGTGTCGGCGTCGGCGCTGCGGCGAAGCCTGCACACCGCGGAGCGGGCGGCGGCGCTGCGCATCGCGGACGATCCCGCCCAACGCCTCGCCCAGGCGCTGCACGCCCTGGTGCTGGAGCCCGCCCGGTTCGCGCGCGAGTACCTCGTCCTCGATCGCGACGCGCCCGCGCCGTCCGGGGACGAGCAGCCCGACGCGCTTGCGCGCCGCGTGTGGCTCGCGAGCGGCGAGTACGCGGCGCTCGCCGCCGCGCGGGACGCGATCCGCGGGTACCCGCGCGCGCCCCTCGCCCGCTGGCTGGACGACGGCATGAAGGAGCTGTCGATCTACTGGACCGACGACGCGGGCCGGCGCTGGAAGGCACGCCCGGACTGCTTCACCGACGAGATGGTCCTCGAGCTGAAGACCACGGGCGACGTGCGCCCGCGCGCTTTTGCGCGCACGCGTCGCCGTTTCGGCTACGACCTCAAGGCGGCGCACTATGTCGACGCGGTTCGCCACCTCACCGGCCGCACGCCGCGGTTCGCCTTCATCGCGGTCGAGCTCGCGCCGCCCCACTACGTGTGGCTGTACGAGCTGTCGACGGCCGAGCTGGCGCGGGCCGGCGTGGAGCTCGCCGCCGCGCGCAGCCGCTTCCATCCCGCAAGCCGCTAGCTCTTCCCTGGGCGCCGTCGAAGGCGCGGCCGCCGCCCGGCGCGGAGCCGTGACGCCGGCGGTTTCTGCCAGCGAGTACAATCGGCGCCCGCTCGGACTCACTTCAATCAGGAGCCCCCATGAAGCGCATCGCCCTCTTCATTCTCACCAACGTCGCGGTGCTGGCGGTGATCACGATCGTGATCAGGGTGCTAGGCCTCGATCAAGCGCTCGCCCAGGAGGGGATCCAGTTCGGGCCGCTCCTCGTCTTCTCGGCGGTCGTCGGCTTCACCGGCGCGATCATCTCGCTGCTCATCTCGAAGCCGATGGCGAAGTGGTCCACCGGCGCCCACGTGATCGACGGCTCGGAAGGCACCAGCCAGCGCTGGCTCGTCGAGACGGTGCGCAAGCTCGCGCAGAAGGCCGGCATCGGCATGCCCGAGGTCGCGGTCTACGAGGGCGAGCCGAACGCGTTCGCCACCGGCGCGTTCAAGAACTCGGCGCTGGTCGCGGTCTCGACGGGGCTCCTGAGCTCGATGAACCAGGAGGAGGTCGAGGCCGTGCTCGGCCACGAGGTCGCGCACGTCGCGAACGGCGACATGGTGACCATGACGCTGCTGCAGGGCGTGATGAACACTTTCGTCGTCTTCCTCTCGCGGATCGTCGGCTCGATCGTCGACCGGGTCGTGTTCCGCACCGAGCGCGGCTTCGGGCCCGGCTATCTCATCACCGTGATCGTGTGCCAGATCCTGTTCGGTCTGCTCGCGCAGATCATCGTCGCCTGGTTCTCGCGCCGGCGCGAGTTCCGCGCCGATCGCGGCTCGGCCGAGTACCTCGGCGCCCCCCGACCCATGATCAACGCGCTCGCCCGCCTCGGCGGCATGGAGCCCGGCCAGCTGCCGGAGTCGGTCAAGGCGATGGGGATCAACGACCGCCCGGGTTGGATGGCGCTGTTTTCCACCCATCCGCCAATCGAGCAACGCATCGCCGCGCTGCAAGCGTTCGGCAAGTAGCCTGGAGGAACGCGCATGATCGATCTCTACACCGCCGGCACCCAGAACGGCCATCGCGCCGCGCTCGCGCTCGAGGAGTCGGGGCTCGCGTACCGCGCCCACAAGCTCAACCTCGCGGCCGGCGACCAGCGCAAGCCCGAGTACCTCGCGATCAACCCCGCCGGCGTGATCCCGGCGATCGTCGACCAGGACGGCCCCGGCGGGAAGCCGCTCGCGCTCGCCCAGTCCGGGGCGATCGCGCTCTACATCGCCGAGAAGAGCGGGAAGCTCCTGCCCAAGGATCCGGTGCGGCGGGCGCAGGCGCTGCACTGGTTCATGCACGCCTGCTCCGACTGCGCGTTGACGAGCGGGACGATGTTTCACCTCGCGAACACCGCGCCGGAGAAGTCGCAGGCGAACGTGGACTTCTTCGAGAAGCGGCTGTTCGGTTTCCTCGGCACCGTCGAGGGACGGCTCGCCGCGCACGAGTATCTCGCCGACGAGTTCTCGCTCGCCGACCTCGCCCTCTATCCGATCGTCGCCCAGCGCAAGGCCGTGCTCGAGAAGGCGGGGAAGTTCCCGAATCTCCTCGCCTGGGCGGGACGGGTCGGCGCGCGGCCGGCGGTCGCGAAGGGGATGCAGGTCTCGGTCTGAGGCGGCAACGGGCCCGCGCGTAATCCGCGCCGCGCCGGCAACGCCGCCGCGCCGCGGACGCCTCGGGAAGGGAGCGCTCGCTCTGAGATTGGGGGACTGCAATGGAAACTCCTGACATCCTGAAGCGCGAGATCAAGGTCCTGGCGTTCGACCAATACGGGACCATCGTCGACATGCAGAAGGGGCTGACCGAGGCCGTCAAGCCCTTCCTCAAGCAGAAGGGCTGGGATGGCGAGCCGAACAGCTTCGTTACCTGGTGGCGCCGCACGCACTTCGAGAACTCGATGATCGACGCGTTGTGCGATCGCGGACATACGCCGTACCGGCAGATCGGACATCGCGCCGTCTCCTACGTCATGGACCGCTGCGGCATTGGTTACACGCAAGACGAGGTGTGCCGGCTCGTCGGCGAGATCGAGAAGCTGAAGCCGTTTCCCGATGTCGTCGCGGCGCTCGAGAAGCTCCGGTCCAAGGGATACAAGCTGGCGATCCTGTCGAACGGGGACCGCGACATGCTGAAGGCCGCCGGGCCGCACATCGGCTTCACGTTCGATCACGTCATTTCGGTGCAGGAAGCCGGCTATTTCAAGCCGCACTGGAAGACCTACGCGAAGGCCGAGGAGATCCTCGGCGAGGATCGCTCCAGCATCCTGTTCGTCGCCAATCACGCCTTCGACTGCATCGGTGCCAAGTCATACGGCATGCGGACCGCGTTCATCGACCGGCGGAAGCGGCCATTCGGCACGACACCGCATCAGCCCGATCTCATCGTGGCCAATTTCGCCGAGTTAGCCGCCACGCTGGCTTGAGCACCGAGCCATGCGACCTCTCGAAGGCCTCCGCGTCCTTGACCTCACGCGGGTGCTCTCGGGGCCGTACTGCACCATGCTGCTCGGCGATCTCGGTGCCGACGTGATCAAGGTCGAGCGGCCCGGTGAGGGCGACGATACCCGCGCCTTCGCGCCACCGTTTCAGGGCGACCAAGCCGCCTACTTCCTCTCCGTCAACCGCAACAAGAAGAGCATCACGCTCGATCTGAAGAACGAGCGCGCGAAGGAGGTGCTCTGGCGGCTCGTCGACGTCTCGCACGTGCTGGTCGAGAACTTCCGCCCGGGCGCGATGGATCGGCTTGGCTTCGGCCACGGGACCGTGAAGGCGCGCCGCCCGTCGCTGGTCTACTGCTCCATCTCCGGCTTCGGCGATACCGGGCCGCAGAAGGATCGCGCCGGCTACGATGTCATCGTCCAGGGTGAGGCCGGCATCATGGATCTGACCGGGCCGCGTGACGGACCGCCTCACAAGGTCGGCACTTCGATTGCGGATCTCGTTTCGGGGCTCACTGCATCGCACGGTATTCTCGCCGCACTCTATGCGGCCAAAGTCAACGGGCGGGGGCAGCACGTGCGCGTCTCGATGTACGAGGCCGTTGCCGCCCTTCTCACCTTCAATGCCAGTATCTATTTCGCAACCGGGAACCCGCCCAGGCGACGGGGTAACGAGCACGCCACGATCGTCCCCTACGAGACTTTCGAGGCCTCCGACGGCTGGGTCAACCTCGGCGTCGCAAACGACGATCTATGGCGTCGCTTCTGCGCGGCTGCAGGCCTGGCAGAGCTGGCGGACGACCGGCGATTTGCGAGTGCGCCCGACCGGGTTCGAAACCGCGACGCCTTGGTCCCATTGATAAGGGCGGTCATCAAACAGCGCTCGCGCGACGAATGGCTCGAACGGCTCGATGAGGCTGGCGTGCCTTGTGGGGCCATTCGAACAGTCGCCGAAGTCTGCAACAGCGACGTGCTGAGGGCGCGGGACATGATCGCCGAGATGCAGCACGCGAGCGCCGGCAACGTGAAGGGAATCAAGAGCGCCGTTCATTTGAGCGAGACGGCCCTCGACGGCTACAGCGCGCCGCCGAGGCTCGGACAGCACACGCACGAGGTGCTCACCGAGCTTCTCGGCTACAGCGCCGCCGAAGTAGATGCCCTGGCGCGCGCAGGAGTGGTTTCGACATTGCAAGAGCCTGCGTAGTGCCGCTCCCGCCCGTGGGAGAGGCGCTGGGTACGCGGCGGGCGCCCGCCGCTGCATTGCAGCGCACCGCGCGGGGGTTCAACCGTCCCCCGCTGCGCCGCCGCATGGCATCTTGAATTCCCCAGCGCTGAAGCCTAAGGTGATTGCCCTGCCACGCTCAAAACACGACCACCAAGGAGGAGGGCTTCATGGCGACAACGATCTCGTTTGTCCTCAACGGCAGCCAGCGATCGGTCAAGGTCGACGATCCCGAGACGCCGCTGCTGTGGGTGCTGCGCGAGAACCTCGGGCTGACCGGCACCAAGTACGGCTGCGGGTTGGCGCTGTGCGGCGCGTGCGTCGTGCACGTCAATGGCGAGCCGATGCGCTCCTGTAACACTCAGGTGTCGCAGGTCGCGGGCAAGCGCATCACCACGATCGAGGGCCTGTCCAAGGACAGCAGCCACCCGGTGCAGCGGGCCTGGATCGCCGAACAGGTTCCGCAGTGCGGCTACTGCCAGTCCGGACAGATCATGTCGGCGGTCGCGCTCCTCGCGAAGAACAGGAACCCGAGTGATGCCGAGATCGAACAGGCGATGGCCGGTCACATCTGCACGTTGCGGGACCTACAACCGCATTCGCAAGGCGATCCACACCGCCGCGGCGACGATGAGAAAGGGGGCGTGACATGCGTACCACAGTCCATCAGGGCCGCAGAGCGTTCCTCAAGGCGGGCGCCGCTGCAGGCGGCGGGCTGGTGATCGGCTTCTCTCTTCCGGGCGCATCCCGGCTCGCGCACGCGGCCGCAGGGCCGGCCAAGCTGAACGCATGGGTCAGGATCGGCACCGACAGCAAGGTCACGTTCGTTTGCGGGCCGGTGGAGATGGGCCAGGGAACCCACAACGCGCTCTCCATGCTGCTCGCCGAAGAGCTCGAGGTCGATCTCAACGACGTGCGGGTCGAACAGGGCGGGCTCGACCCCGCGTTCGGCAACCCGCGCTACATCGGTTTCAAGGCGGTCGGCGGGTTCCAGGCGACCGGCGGCAGCTCCAGCGTCCGCAACGTCGGGGTGCGGGTGCGGCAGGCGGGCGCGGCGGCCCGCTACATGCTGGTCTCGGCCGGCGCCGAGCGGCTGAAGGTGCCGCAGTCGGAGTGCCTCGCCGAGAACGGCTTCGTTGTGCACAAACCGAGCGGCCGGAAGCTCGCCTACGGCGCCCTGGCGAACGACGCGGCGAAGATGGTGGCGCCGAGCGATCCTGTCCTCAAGCAGCCCGGCGAGTTCAAGCTCATCGGCAAGTCGACGCCGCGCCAGGACGTGCCGCTCAAGGTCAACGGCAAGGCGATCTACGGGCTCGACGTCAAGCAGCCCGGGCTGCTCGTCGCAACGGTCGCGCGCTGCCCGGTGTTCGGCGGCAAGGTCAAGAGCTTCAACGCCGACCGGGCACTCAAGGTGAGCGGGGTCAAGAAGGTCGTTCAGATGAGCTCCGGCGTCGCGGTCGTCGCCGACGGCTTCTGGGCGGCCAAGAAGGGCCGCGACGCGCTGGAGATCACCTGGGACGAGGGATCGATGGCGAAGGTGAGCTCGGCCGGGATGTACCAGAGCTGGGCGGAGCTCGCGAAAGGGCCGACCGCCGCCGAACGGCTCGAAGACCGGTGACGTAGGGGCGGCGCTCGCGAGCGGCGCAAGCGAGTCGACGCCGTGTACGAGCGTGCCGTTCCTCGCGCACGCGTGCATGGAGCCCATGAACGCGACCGCGCACTTCAAGGGCGACTCGGTCGAGATCTGGGCGCCGACCCAGGCGCAGTCGTGGAATCAGCACGCGGTGGCGCAGCTGACCGGCCTGCCGCCCGCGGCGATCAGCGTGCACGCGACCTATCTCGGCGGCGGCTTCGGGCGCCGGCTCGAGAGCGACTACGCGGTGGAGGCGGTCGAGGTCTCGCGCGCCGCCGGCAACGTGCCGGTGAAGGTCGTGTGGACGCGCGAGGACGACATCCAGCACGACTTCTATCGGCCGGCGTCGCACAACGGCTGCAGGCGGCGCTCGACGCGAGCGGCATGCCGACGGCGTGGCGATCACCGCATCGTCGGCACCTCCATCCTGCAGTACTTCAAGACCTTCGGGCACTTCCTGCGCAAGGACGGGCTCGATCCCACCTCGGTGCAGGGCGCGCGGCGACTACTTCCCGTACGACATCCCGAACGTGCTGGTGGACTACGTCAACAACAACCCCGGCGTTCCGTCGGGCTTCTGGCGGTCGGTCGGCAACTCGCAGAACGGCTTCATCATGGAGTGCTTCGTCGACGAGCTCGCCGCAGGCCGCCGGCAAGGACCCGTACCAGTACCGCCGGCGAGCTCATGGCGAAACCCCACGCGGCGCGGCTGCGCGCCGTGCTCGATCTCGCCGCCGAGAAGGCGGGCTGGGGCAAGCCGCTGCCCGCCGGCGTACACCGGGGCATCGCCGCGCACTTCGCCTACGCCGGCTACTGCGCGCAGGTCGCGGAGGTGTCGGTGGCGAAGGACGGCAAGGTGAAGGTGCACCGGCGTGGTCGCGGCGATCGACTCGGGCTGGGTCGTCAATCCCGAGATGCTGAAGTCCCAGGTCGAAAGCGGGATCTACTACGGTCTCAGCGCGCGCGCTCTACGGCGACATCACCATCAAGGACGGGCGCGTCGAGCAGGGGAACTTCCACCAGCTACAAGATGCGCGCGCATGGACGAGATGCCGAAGGTCGAGGTGCACATCCTGGAGGGCAAGGGCGAGCAGGGCGGCGGCGGCGAGCCCGGCATGCCGCCGATCACGCCCGCGGTGTGCAACGCGATCTTCGCCGCGACGGGAAAGCGCATCCGGAAGCTTCCAATCAACCCCGAGATGCTGAGGCGTAGGAAGCTTCACCTCATCGGCAGGCGCGCGGGGCCTTCCCCCGCGCGCTTTTTTTCGCCCACTGTGTAAGCAATCGGAACAAGTGAAACAGAGTGTTTCGAAGGGTCGACTTACCCCCGGCGCCTCGTTATAACGGTCGTGCGCGGCCGGCTTTCCTGCCGGACCGCGCCGGCTGGAACGAGGAGATGCTCATGCGCAACCTCGCACGCTCGATCCCGATCGGCGTTGCGCTCTTCCTGGGGATGGCGACCGCGGACGCGGACCCGCCGGCGCGCGTCGGCCGGCTGAGCCTCGTCGAGGGCGAGGTGACCGTCGTCGATACGCGCGACGGCCAGTCGGAGCCGGCGACGCTCAACTGGCCGGTGACCGGCGGCATCGCGATCACGACCGCGCGCGGCGCCCGCGCCGAAGTGCGGGTCGGCTCGACCGCGGTGCGCTTCGGCGGCGCGACCGATCTCGAATTCGCGGAGCTCGACGACGAGGCGACCTTCCTTCGCCTCCGGGAGGGCACCGTCAACGTGCGCGTGCGCGACCGCGAGACGGCCGCGCGGCTCACGCTGGATACGCCCGAGGCGCGCGTGCTGCTGCTCGACGCCGGCCGCTACCGGGTCGACGCGAATCCTCGCGCCGGCACCGCCACGGTGACCACCTTCCAGGGCAGCGCGCAGATCACCGTAGGCGGCGCGACCGTGTCGGTCTCGTCCGGCAAGCGCGCCGAGATCGGGCGCCACGGCCAGCTCGAGATCGTCGGCGCATTCGCCGACGGCTTCGACGACTGGGCGCTCGCCCGCGACCGGGGCGACGACGTCGCGCGCAGCCCACGCTACGTCTCGCCCGAGATGACCGGTGCCGAGTCGCTCGACGAGCACGGCGACTGGCGCGCGAGCCCCGAGTACGGACCGGTGTGGTATCCGCGCGCGGTCCCGGTCGGCTGGGCGCCTTACCGCTGGGGCCGCTGGGCCTGGGTCGCCCCGTGGGGCTGGACGTGGGTCGACAACGCGCCGTGGGGCTTCGCGCCGTTTCACTACGGGCGCTGGGCGCTCATCGGCGGCGCGTGGGCGTGGGCCCCGGGCGTGTGGGTGGCCCGGCCGGTGTTCGCGCCGGCGCTCGTCGGCTGGATCGGTTCCCCCGGCTGGAGTGTTTCGGTGTCGATCGGTGCGGTGCCGGCGGTGGGCTGGTTCCCGCTCGCCCCGCGGGAAGTGTTCTTCCCGGCCTTTCCCTGCAGCACCGTGTTCGTGCGCAACGTGAACATCACTCACGTGACGAACGTCGTCCACGCGCCGCGGCATTTCGCGCATCGCCACGTGGACCGTGCGGTCACCGTGGTTCCAGCGTCGGCCGTCACGCACGGCCAGCCCGTCGACCGCGCGCACATGCGCGTGCGGCACGAGGAACTCGCCGCCGGGGCGTCGAACGCGCCGCCGGAGACGGTGGCGGCCGCCTCGGCGAGGGTTCGATGGCCGAGCACGCGACGAAGAGCGCGGGCCGAGAAATCCGCAGGAAGTCGCCCGCCCCGCCCCGAACCCGGTTACGCCAGCGACCGGCGTCGTCACGCCGCCGGGGGACCGCCGACCGATCGCCGATCGCTCGCTGCGCGAGGAGCGCGACCGCCGCGGCGAGCCGCCGCAAGGCCGGATGGAAACCCGCGGGATCGACCGACCCGTCGCGCCCACCGCGCCGGTGGCGCAGCCATCCCCCAATGTCGGACTGCCCCCGCGTCCGGCGGTCGACCGGCCCGTCGAGCGCGCGGCGCCGACCGCTCAGCCAGCGCCCAACGTTGCCGCCTCGCCGACGCCGCGCGCGCCCGAGCGCGCCGTGGACCAGCGCCCGCCGGTCGGCCGGTCCGCCCCGATGCGCGTCGCGGCCGGCGGGAGTGAGCGCCCGCGGCTCGCGGCCCGTCGATGAGCGCAGGCCGCGAGCCAGTCGTGACGAGCGCGGCCGTCGTGACCGCCGCGCCGGCTCGAGCGGCAGCCCGAGCCGTCCCGCATCGAGCGGCCGGTCGAGCGCGCGCGCCCGCCGGCGCCGGCGCCCCAGGCCGCAGTTCGGCCACCCGTCCAGGAGCTGCGCCGGGAGGCGCCGCCGATGCCGGCGCCCGTGGTCCGGGCCGCCCCGCCGAGCCCGCAGGTCGCAGCGCCGCAGCGCTCGTTCGCGGAGCCGGCGGCGTCCCGCGACGATCGCGGCCGCGGCGACGTGGGCGGCGGTGAGCGGCGCGGCGGGGAGTGGCGCGGCGAACGCCGCGGCCAACCGCGCTAGAACAGGTGCACTGCGGTCGGCGCCAGGAAGCCGATCAGCGAGAATGCAACGCCGACGAGCCCGAACGCTCCGGCGATCCAGACGAGCGCCCCGACGCCGGTGATGATCTGCGCCGACGCGAGCACGATCGCGATCTGGACCGCGGCCGACGCGACTTCGAAGTGGTGGTACGCCGCGAGCGAGCGGTCACGCTTCTCCTCGGCGGCCTTGGCGCGCGCGGCGAGCTCCTTGCGCCCCTCCTGCGTGTCCGGTTCCGAGTCATAGCGCGCCGCAGTCTTCTTCCACGTGTCGATCTGCTTGTCGTAGGCGGCGCGGGCCTCCCCAGTCGCGCCCGGGAGCGCCAGCTCCGCCGATTCGGCCGCGGTGCGCACCTGCGTCATGCGGATGGTCTTTGCCTGGAAGAATGCCCACAGATTCGACGCCTCGATGTTCTGGCTGAGCGCGGTCGTCTGCGCGCTCTTGCCGAGCGTCTCCGAGAACGCGAGCACGAGCGCGAGCACCGCGATCAGCAGCGCGACCTTCTTGTTCGACGGATCGATGTGGCTTGCTGCTCCCGACATGTCCTTTCCTCCCTGAGCGATGTGGGCCGTCATTGTCGGGGGCCGACACCGCGCGCGCAACCGCGCGCGGGCGGCGATTGGCGCGGTGGCCACGGGTCCGCTACGATGACGCGCCACTCCCCGATGCCGATCAAATCGCTCATCCGCACGATCGCGCACCACCCCAAGCCGGGCGTGATGTTCCGCGACATCACGACGCTGCTCAAGGACGCCGCCGGCTTCAAGCTCACGATCGATCGGCTCGCGGCGCACTACCGCAGCCGGCCGCCGGACAAGGTGGCGGGCATCGAAGCGCGCGGGTTCATCATCGCCGCCCCGCTCGCCTTCGCGCTCGGTGTCGGCTTCGTCCCGTTGCGCAAGCGCGGCCGGCTTCCCGGGACCACGGTCGGCCACGACTACGAGCTCGAGTACGGCACCGATCGGATCGAGATGCACGTCGATGCGATCGCCCCGGGCGAACGGGTGCTCGTCGCCGACGACCTGATCGCCACCGGCGGCACGGCCGAAGCCGCGATCCGGCTCATCGAGGGCGCCGGCGGGAGCGTCGCCGGATGCTGCTTCGTCATCGAGCTCCCGGAGCTCGGCGGCCGCAAGCGGCTCGAGGCGCTGGGCCACCCGGTCCTCGCCCTCTGCGCCTTCGAGGGGCACTGACGAGCTGATTCAGCCGCCCGTCCGGGCGGCGCAACCTCGCCGTTACGTGGCAGCCGCGTCGGCGGATGCACACCGCGCGCGCCCGAAGTGCTCCAGATCACGCACCGCGAACGAAACATCCGGCGCCGCCGCGGCCGCGTAATCCGTGCGGGCGATCACGCCCTACCCCATCGCAATCACAGGAGAGAGACATGAAAGCTTCCGAAATCATCGTTCCCGCCCGACGCGCGTTTCTCGGCAAGGCCGGCGCGGCGACGCTCTCGGCCGCGGCGATCGCGCTGCTCGCCGGGCGCGACGCCCTCGCGCAAGGCAGCGCCGCCAGCATGGCGGACGTCGGCATCCTCAACGTCGCGCTCGGGCTCGAGCACGAGGCGATCAACGCCTACCAGCTCGGCGCGCAGTCGGGTCTGCTCACCAAGCCGGTGCTCGACGTGGCGGTGCTCTTCCAGGGCCACCACAAGGGTCATCGCGACGCGCTGATCGCGACGATCCGCAAGATCGGCGGCACGCCGGTCGCGGAGAAACCGATCGACGAGTACGCCAGGGCGCTGAACGCCGCGACGCTCAAGTCGCAGGCCGACGTGCTGGAGCTGGCCGCGCGTCTCGAGCTCGGCGCGACCAACGCCTACCTCGGCGTGATCCCGGCGTTCAAGGATGCCGGCCTCGCCAAGGTCGCCGGCCGGCTCGCGGCCGACGAGACCATGCACTGGTCGATCCTGTCGAGCGCGCTCGGGAAACCGATGCCCATGGCAGCGTTGACGTTCGGCGCCTGAAACGAACGACCGGGGCCGCGGCAACGCGGCCCCGCGACGCCATGCGAAGCCTGACCGTCCTGCTGCTGTTCGCGGCGCTCGCCGGCGCGGCGCGAGCCGACGACCCCGGGCGCGGGAAGCAGCTCTACGAGAGCCGCTGCATCGGCTGCCATTCGATCGACGCGAACCGCGTCGGTCCCGCGCACCGCGGCGTGTTCGGCCGCAAGAGCGGCGCGGCGAAGGACTACGACTACTCGGTCGCGGTCCGCGACGCGAAGATCGTCTGGGATGCCCGGACGCTCGACCGCTGGCTCGCCGACCCGGAGCAACTGATCCCGGGCCAGCGGATGAACTACGCGGTGGCCGAGCCCGCCGACCGGGCCGATCTGATCGCCTACCTGCGGGAGCAGTCGCGCCGTTAGCGGCCCGTCGCCCGCCGCCGCACCGCGTCGAATCCCCGCGCGGCCAGCCCCTCAGTAGTTCGCTTTGACCTCGAGCTCGTTGCCGCTGCGCTTCATGATCAGCATGGTGCGGATAAACTCGCACACCTTGACCCCGTTCTGGTTCAGGCCGACGGTCTTCACCGACACGAGGCCCGCGCCCGGGCGGCTCTTCGATTCGCGCTTGTCGAGCACCTCGGACTCCGCGTAGAGGGTGTCGCCCGCGAACAGGGGATGGGTCAGCTTGATGTCGGTCCAGCCGAGGTTCGCGATCGCCTTCTGGCTCACGTCGGTCACGCTCATGCCCACCATCAGCGCGACGGTGAGCGGGCTGCACACGATGCAGCGGCCGAACTCGCTATGCTTGGCGTACTCCTCGTCGAAGTGCAGCGGATGGGTATTCATCGTCAGCAGCGTGAACGAGATGTTGTCGTACTGCGTGATGGTGCGGCCGGGGCGATGCTGGTAGATGTCGCCGACCTGGAAATCCTCGAAGTAGCGGCCGAAGGTTTCCCGGTAGGTGCGCGCGCCGACCTGCTTGACCTCGCCTGACATGGGGGCTCCTCCGCAGCGGAAAGACCAGCCGTGAATTGTACGGACAAAAGCAGCGACGTCCACCCATGACCCGGCCGGCGCCGCGAAAAAAGCGCCGCGCCCCGGGCCCGCGCGCCCGCCGCCGCCGAGGCGGTGCCGCGCTACCTGCGGATCGCTCGCGACCTGCGACGGGCGATCGCCGGCGGGCGCTACCCCGTGGGCGCGCGGCTGCCGACGGAGCACGCGCTGTGCCGACAGCTCGGCGTGTCGCGTTTCACGATCCGCGAGGCGATCCGCGTGCTCGCGAGCGCCGGGCTCGTGCGCCGCAAGCCGCGCGCGGGGACCGTCGTCGCCGCGCTGCCCGACGACGCGCGCTACACCCACGGCATCGGCTCCCTGCGCGACCTCGTCCAGTACGCGCAGAGCACGGTGCTCCATTACGTCTATGTCGGCCGCATCGGGCTGTCGAAGGCCCAGGCGCGCGCGATGTCGGCCGCGCCCGGCGAGGAATGGATCTATGCCCTCGCGCTGCGCCGCGAGCTCGCCGGCGGCAAGCCGTTCTGCGTGACGCGGCTGTACCTCAACCCGGCGCTGCGGGGCGTCGAGCGGGCCCTGCGCGGCGGCGCCCAGGGCCCGGTCTACGCGATCATCGAGCGCGACTTCGGTGTGCGCATCGACCGGGTCGAGCAGGTGATCACGGCAATCCTGCTCGACGACCAGGACGCGGCGAACCTGGGCGTGCCGGCCGGCACCCCGGGACTGGCGATCCGCCGCAGCTACTTCGACGAGCACGGGCGCCTGGTCGAGCTCGCGGACAACGTGCACCCCGCCGACCGCTTCGCCTACCGGATGGAGCTGCGCCGCTAGCGCGCGCCGCGCGCTTGACACGTCGCGAGCGCGCCGCTACGTTGTCCGGACAAATCGCGCAGCCGCCTGCGGAGAACCGCACCCATGAGCCACCTAGCCAGCGCCCCGCCCCTGCCGCTCGCCGGCGTGCGCATCCTCGCCGTCGAGCAGTACGGCGCCGGCCCGTTCGGCACGCTGTACCTCGCCGACCTCGGCGCCGAAGTGATCAAGATCGAGAACCACAAGGAGGGCGGCGACGTCGGCCGCCAGGTCGGTCCGCACTTCTTCGGCCCGGGCGACAGCCAGTTCTTCCAGACCTTCAACCGCAACAAGAAGAGCGTCACGCTGGATCTCAAGCACCCGGAGGGCAAGGCCGCGTTCCTGGCGCTCGTCGCGACCGCGGATGCGGTGCTCGACAACCTGCGCGGCGACCTGCCGGAGAAGCTCGGCCTCACCTACGACGACCTGAAGCAGGCCAACCCGCGCATCGTCTGCGCTCACCTGTCGGCGTACGGCCGGTCCGGCTCGCGTAAGGCGTGGCCCGGCTATGACTACCTCATGCAGGCCGAAGCCGGCCACCTGTCGCTCACCGGCGAGCCGGGCGGTCCGCCGACGCGCTACGGCCTGTCGATCGTGGACCTGATGACCGGGCTCGTCGCCGCGTTCGCCCTACTCTCGGGCGTGGTAAGCGCGCGCGGCACCGGCGTGGGCATGGACGTCGACACCTCGCTCTTCGACGTCGCGCTGCACAACCTCAACTACCCGGGCACCTGGTTCCTGAACGCCGGCGTCGTCACCGGGCGCACCGCGCGCTCGTCGCACCCCAGCCTGACGCCGAGCCAGCTGTATCGCACCCGCGACGGCTGGATCTTCATCATGTGCAACAAGGAGAAGTTCTGGGGCGTGCTGGCCGAGGCGCTCGGCCGGCCCGAATGGGCGACCGATCCCGATTTCGCCACGTTCAAGGCCCGCCTCGCCCACCGCGAGCGCGTCACGCAGATGCTCGATGCCGTGCTGACGACGCGTACGACCGCGGAGTGGATCGCGCACTTCGCCGGCAAGGTTCCCGCGGCCCCCGTCTACGACGTGGCCCAGGCGCTCGAGAGCGAGTTCGTGGCCGAGCGCGGCGGCGTGGCCGATTTCGCCTATCCGGACGGCCGCAGCGCACGGATGATCACCGGCCCGATCCGCGTCGCCGGCGCGAGTCCGCCCACCCGCGCGGCGCCCGCGATGGGCGCCGATACCGATGCCGAGCTCCGCGCCGCGGGCTACTCGGACGAGCGCATCGCGGCGCTGCGCGCGACGGGCGTGATCTCCGACGCGGATGCAGCGCCGAACCCGCCGGCGAGCGAAGCGGCCGCACTCGCGGCGACCGGTTAGGCCCGCACGCCCCATGAACCTGGCCGCGACCCTCACCCAGGCCGCGCGCAAGTGGCCGGACAAGGTGGCCCTCGTCTTCGAGGGGCGCCGCTGGACCTACGCCCAATGGAACCAGTGGGTGAACAAGACGGCGCACGCGTTCCTGGCGGCCGGCATCGGCAAAGGCGATCACGTCGCCTTCCTGACCTACAACCTCCCGGAGCAGATTACCGGGTTCTACGCGCTCATGAAGATCGGCGCCGTGCCGGTGCCGATCAACTACCGGCTCGCGCCGAACGAGGCCAAGTACATCGTCGACGACTCGCGCGCGCGGATCCTCGTCTTCGAAGAGGCGCTGCGCGCCCCGGTGATGGCGATCAAGGACAGCCTGGCGGTGGAGAAGCTTGTCTACGTCGGCGCGCGGCCGGAAGGGGCCGAGATTCCGTTCGAGCGGTTCGTCGCACCCGGGTCGGAGCGCGAACCCGAGGCCCAGGTGGAATGGCACGATCCGGCGTTCATCATGTACACCTCGGGCACGACCGGCCGGCCCAAGGGCGTCGTGCGCTCGCATCTCGCCGAGGTCATGGGCGCCATGATCATGGCGCTCGAGTGCGGCTTTCGCCACGACGACGTGCTCCTGAACAACAAGCCCCTGTACCACATCGCCCAGCTCCAGCTCCAGCTCATCCCCTTCGTCCAGCTCGGCGGCACCAACGTGCTCACGCGCGGCTTCGACGTCCACGAGACACTGTCGCTCGTCGGCGCCGAGCGGATCACCGTCCTGCACGGGGTGCCAACCCAGATGGTGATGCTCGTCGCGGCCGATCTCTCCAAGTACGATCTGCGGTCGCTCCGCTGCGGCTTCTACGGCGGGCAGACCCTCGCCGACGACGTCACCCGCAAGTGCCTCGCGCTCTTTCCCGAGTACTTCGCCAACGTCTACGGGTCGACCGAGGCGCTCGTCGTGACCACCTGCGACTACCGCCGGTACCCGGCCAAGCTGGGAAGCGTCGGCAAGGCAGCGCTGAACATGGAGCTGCGCTTGATCCGCGCCGACAGCCGGGATCCGGACGACTTGTGCAAGCCCGGCGAGGCAGGCGAGCTCATCGCCCGCGGTCCGAGCCTGCTGACGGAGTACTTCGGCCTGCCCGAGCGGACCGCGGCGGCGTTCGCGCAGGGCTGGTTCCTGTCGGGCGACGCGGCGTTCGCCGACGACCAAGGCTTCATCACCGTGCTCGGCCGCATGGACCACACGATCAAGAGCGGCGCGCGAGAACATCCACCCGTCGGAGGTCGAGAACGTGCTGTTCAAGCATCCGGGCGTGGCCAACGCCGCGGCCGTCGGCCTGCCGAGCCGCAAGTGGGGCCAGGCGGTCTGCGCGGCGATCGTGCGCCGGGACCCGAACCTCACCGCAGCGATGCTCGACGCGTTCTGCAAGGCGAGCCCCGATCTCGCCTCGTTCAAGCGGCCGCGCCACTACTACTTCGTCGACGAGATCCCGGCCAATCCCACCGGCAAGGTCGAGCGCGGCAAGCTGAAGGAGCAGCTGCTCGCGCGCCTCCCGGGGGAGCTCGACTGACGGTCATGACGGCCGCGCTCTTCATCGTCCAGGCGGCAGTCTCGCGCGACGCCGCGCAGCGGGAGCGGTACCGGCGCTACCAGGCGCTGGTGCAGCCGCTGATCGAGGCGTACGGCGGCCGGCTGCGCGCGAGCGGCACGGCGCTGGAGGTCCTCGAGGGCGAGCACGACGGCCGCCGCCTGGTGGTGTTCGAGTTCCCCTCCATGGACGCGGTGCACGCCTTCTGGCGATCGCCGGAATACGCCGGCATCCGGCCGCTGCGCGACGGCGCCGCGCGTGTCGAAGTCTGGGCGGTCCCCGCAGCCTGATGGATCTCTTCTCCCCGCTCCAGCTCGGCGATCTCGTTCTGCCGAACCGCATCGTGATGGCGCCGCTCACGCGGTCGCGGGCGACGCCGGAGCGCGTCCCGACGCCGATGATGATCGAGCACTACGTGCAGCGCGCATCGGCCGGGCTGATCATCGCCGAAGCGACGAACGTCGTCCCCCAGTCGAACGCCTGGGAGTGCGCCCCCGGCATCTTCACCGCGGCGCAGATCGACGCCTGGCGGCCCCTGGTCGAGGCGGTCCACCGGGCGGGCGGGCGTATCGCGCTGCAGCTCTGGCACGGCGGGCGCGTGGCCGCCGACCGCTCGCCGCAGCCCGTTGCACCGCTGTCGCCCTCCGGTGTCAACGACAACATCGACGCGGCCACGGTCTGGGGCCGCAACGACGCGGGCGTGTTCATCAAGCTCCAGGCGACGCCGTCGCGGGCGATGACGCTCGCGGAGGTCCGGGAGACCGTCGTCGCGTTCGGCGAGGCGGCGCACGTGGCCCGCGCGATCGGCTTCGACGGCGTCCAGCTCCACGCGGCCAACGGGTATCTGCCGCACCAGTTCCTGTCGCCACACCTCAACCGGCGGACCGACGAGTACGGCGGGACGCCCGAGGCGCGCGCGCGGTTCGGGCTGGAGGTGGTCGAAGCGATGATCCGGCACTTCCCCGCCGGGCGGGTCGGCATGCGGATCTCCCCGTTCACCGACTTCAACGGCGCCCTGGATCCGGATCCGGCGCCGGCCTATCGCTACCTGGTGCGGGAGCTCGGCGCGCGCGGGCTCGGCTGGCTCGAGCTCGCCGACACCAACTTCTGGTGGGGGCGGTTCGATCGCGCCCGGATGCTCGAGCTGGTCCGGCCGATCTTCGCCGGACCGATCATCGCGAACGGCGGCATCGACCCACCGACCGCGACGGAGCTGATCAGGACCGGGACGGTGGACGCCGTCTCGTTCGGTCGGCTGTGGATCGCCAACCCCGACCTGCCGGCGCGCATCCGCGCCGGCGGGCCCTACACCAAGGCAATCACCAAGCGCTTCTACGGCGGCGGTCCGGACGGCTACAACGACTATCCGACGCTCGGCGAGCCGCTGGCCGCGGTGCCCCCGTCGGCCTAGGACGATCCGGGATGCCGCGCGCAGCCCGGGTCGCGAGCACCTTGCTCCGGACCCCCATTTGCGATCTGCTCGGGATCGATCTGCCGATCATGCAGGCCGGCATGGGCCGCACGCACGGCACGCCCACGCCGCCCGCCCTCGTCGCGGCGGTGTCCGAGGCCGGCGGCCTCGGCTGCCTCGGCGGCGTCGGCCTCGAGCCGGCGGAGCTGCGGGTGGCGATCGAGGAGATCCGCGCGCTCACCTCGAAGCCGTTCGCCGTCGGCCTGCTCCTGCCCGCGAATCTGGCCGAGGCGCCGCCGACCCGCGACGAGATCCGCAACGTCATCCGCGAGAAGTTCCCGGATCACTGGCGCTTCCTGCAGGCGCTGCACGAGAAGTTCGGCCTCGCGCCAGCCCCGATGGACCGGGCCGGCCTACTGTCCAACGCCCACATCGAGGCGCAGGTGGAAGCGGTGCTCGACGCGCGGGTGCCGGTGTTCGTCGCCGGCCTCGGCGACCCGTCCTGGGTCGTCCGGGACCCCCGGGCGGAGAAGATGAAGGTGATCGGCCTCGCGGGCAGCGTACGCAACGCCGTCCGCCAGAAGCAGGCGGGCGTCGCCGCCGTCATCGCCCAGGGCTACGAAGCGGGCGGTCATACGGGCACGATCGCCAACTTCGCGCTCATCCCGCAGGTGGTCGACGCGCTCGCGCCGCTGCCGGTCATCGGCGCCGGCGCGATCTCCGACGGCCGCGGCGTTGCCGCCGCGCTGGCGCTCGGCGCGCAGGCCGCGTGGATCGGGACGGCGTTCCTGTTCGCGCTCGAGGCGGACCTGCCGGAGGTGCACCGGCGGCAGCTTGAGCGTGCGCGGTCGGAAGATCTGGTGATCTCGCGCGCGTACACCGGCAAGACTGCGCGGCAGTTCATGAACGAGACGGTGCAGGCGTGGCTCACGTCCGGCCTCGATCCGCTGCCCACTCCCTATCAATGGGTGCTGATGGACGACTTCGTCGCCGCCGCCGAGGCGGCGGGCCGTTTCGAGCTCGTCAATCTGCCGGCGGGCCAGGGCGCCGGCATGCTCGCGGAGCGGAAACCCGCTCGCCAGATGGTGGAGGAGCTGGCGGACGGGACGATCCGGGAGCTCGAGCGGCTGGCCGCAATGGCGCGGGCGGCCTCCAGCTAGACCATCAAGTACCGCTCGCGAACCTCGGGCCGGGCCGCGAGCTCGGCGGGCGTGCCTTCGTAGCGGATCGCGCCGCGCTCGATGATGCACATCCGATCGGCGAGCTCGGTCGCGAACCGGAGATTCTGTTCCGCGATGAGCACGGTCGTCCCCGCCTCCTTGAGGCGCTTGAGCCGCTGCAGGATCGCCTCGACGACGAGCGGCGCGAGCCCCTCGGAGGGCTCGTCGAGCAGGAGCAGCCTCGGGTTGCCGAGCAGGGTCCGCGCGATCGCCACCATCCGCTGCTCGCCGCCCGAGAGCGTGGCTGCGCGCCGGCCGAGAAACGCCGCGATGTCGGGAAAGAGCTGCAGCACTTCGGCGACGTCCCAGCGCGTGGGCCCCACGCGCGCCGGCCGGCTCGCCGCCGCGAAGTTCTCGGCCACCGTCAGCCCGGCGAACAGCCGGCAGTTCTCCGGCACGAAGCCGAGGCCAGCCCGGCAGGCCTCGAACGGCTCGCGCCCCCGGATCTCGGCGCCGTCGAACCGGATAGTCCCGGCCCGCGACTCGACCAGCCCCATCACGCTCGCGAGCGTCGTGGTCTTGCCCGCGCCGTTGCGGCCGAGGAGCGCGACCACCTCCCCGCGGGCGACGTCCAGCGAGATTCCGAACAGGACCTGGCTGTCGCCGTAGGCGGTCTCCAGGCCGCGGACCTCGAGCAATGGCACCCGGCGCGCCGCGGACTAGTTGCTGCCGCGCGCCTTCAGGAGCTCCACGCAGCTGCGCGCGATCGACTCGGTGTTGTAGGCCTTGATGTCGCCCATGCCGATGCCGTCGGGCAGGCTCGGATCGCGCTTCACCGTGCCGACGTAGAAGTTGTAGAGCGCCATGTGATCACAGGCGCGCACCTTGGTCGCGCCGGTCGGTCCCTGGAACTGCACCGTGCCCAGCATCTCGACCACGCGATCGACGTTGTCAGCCGTACCCGCCTTCCTGATCGCCTCGGTGAGCATCCGCCCGGCGACGTAGCCGACCGGCGCCGATCCGGTGGGGTAGGTCTTCAGGCGCTTCTCCACTTCCTGGGCGAAGGCCTTGGACTGCGGCGTGTCGATCGCGTAAAACGGGTACCAGACGGTGCCCATCGTGCCGGGCGGCAGCGAGTCCTTCAGCGCCCCCATCTTGGCGAGGTCGAGGCCGTGGGCGAAGAACTGCGTCTTGCCGGTGAAGAGACCGAAGTCGCGCGCCGAGCGCAGGAAGTTCACGAGGTCCGCGCCGAACACGCCGGCGACCACCATGTCAGCCGGTTGCGCCTGCAACGCCGTCACGTGCGCGGCGAAGTCGGTGGCGCCGAGCTTCGGCCACTCCTGGCGGACGATGACGATGTCCGGCCGCACGACCTTGAGGTGCGCCAGGAAATCCTGGGCGAAGTGCTGGCCGTACTCGTAGTCGGGCGAGATCGTCGAGATCCGCTTGATGTCGGTCCGGCCCTTCAGGTGCTCGGCCATGACGCGGCCGATCTCGACCGTGGAGAGGTTCGCCCGGCCGACGTACGGATGGCCCGCCTCGCCGGTGAGCCGCTTGGTGGTCGCGAAGCCGCCGATCACGAGCACCTTGTGCTCGCGGCCCAGGTTGCCGACGGCGACCGCCGCGCCGCTGTGGATGCCGACCGTCACGAACTTGATTTTCTCCTCGAGGATCATCCGGCGAGCCTCGGTGACCGCCTTCTCGACCTGCCCGCCCATGTCGGCGGTCACCAACTGGAAGGGGCGGCCGTTGAGACCGCCAGCGGCGTTGGCCTCGTCGACCGCGATCTGGAAGCCGGTGCGGATCGTGTCGGCGATGAACGCGAAGCCGCCGCTGTAGATGTCGATCAGCCCGAGCTTGACCGGCTCGCCGCGCGCCGGCGCCTGGGCGTGCGCTAGCATCGCGAACGCGCCGAGCGTCACCGCGCCGGTCAGCATCAATGCGCTGCGAAGGGTCCGTAGCATGGCCGCCGCCTCCTCGGTTGGATGCCCGCCAAATTGTCCGGACAAGCGGTTCCCACTGTCAAGCGCGATCAGGCATACTCGACCCGCGCCGTCGGCCCGCCCATGCTCGAACTCCTCGCCCAGCACTTCGCCTGGGTGCTAGACCCGGTGGTCCTCGCGCGCCAGACGCTCGCCGGGGTGTCGAACGGGATGCTGCTGTTTCTCATCTCCGCGGGACTGTCGCTGATCTTCGGTGTGCTGCGGATCATCAACTTCGCCCACGGCACGCTGTTCATGCTGGGCGCGCTCATCGCCGTAAGCCTGACCGGGCTCGTGCCCGAAGGCGCGGGGGCGTTTCTCGCCGCGCTCATCGGCGCGACCGCGGGGCTGGCGGTGATCGGGATCGCGATCGAGACCGGGGTGCTGCGGCGCATCTATCGCGCGCCGCACGAACTCCAGCTGCTCGTGACGTTCGCGCTGGTGTTCATCCTGGGCGACGTGGCCAAGCTCCTCTGGGGGCGCGAGGACCACTCGGTAGCGGTGCCCGGGCTGCTCGTCGGCGCCACCCACGCGTTCGGGGTGACCTTCCCGACGTACCGCCTGTTCCTGATCGCGGTGGGGATCGCGGTCGCGATCGGCCTGTGGCTCGTCCTCCACCGCACCCGCTGGGGCATCTTCGTCCGCGCGGCGACGATGGATCGCGCCATGCTGAGCGCGCTCGGCGTCAACACGCGCACGCTGTTCACCACGGTCTTCGCGCTGGGCGCGGCGCTTGCCGGCCTGGCCGGAGCGCTCGCCGCACCGGTAGTCGCGGTCGGTCCCGGGCTGCACGTCCAGGTCATCATCGACGCCTTCGTGGTGGTGGTGATCGGCGGCATGGGCAGCGTGATGGGTGCACTCGTCGCGTCGTTGCTCGTGGGCATCGTCAATGCGTTCGGGGTGCTCGCCTTTCCAGGGCTAGCGGTCGTTCTCACCTTCGCCTGCATGGCGATCGTGCTGATCGTGCGCCCGTGGGGCCTGTTCGGGGTCCCCGAGTGAATCGCACCGCCCTGGGCTGGCTGTGCGGTGCGATCGCGCTGGTCGCGTTGCCCGCCGTGCTGTCGGACTTCTGGCTCTTCATCGCGATCGAGGTCCTGGCGTTCGCGCTCTATGCGGTGAGCTTCAACGTCCTGCTCGGCTACGGCGGCATGCTGTCGTTCGGTCACGCCGCCTTCTTCGGCGTCGGCGGGTACGCGGCCGCGCTCTTCGTCAAGAAGGCCGGCCTTTCCGCCACCCTCGGGTTCGCGCTGCAGCCGTTCGTCGCCATGGCGGCGGCCGCCGTCGGCGCCGCGATCATCGGGTTCTTCTCGGTGCGTCGCTCCGGCATTTACTTCGCGATGCTCACGTTCGCGTTCCAGATGCTGCTCTACACGATCGCGCTCAAGGCGACCGGTCTGACCGGCGGCGACGACGGCATCACCGGCCTCAAGCCCCCGGGGGCGCTGGGACAGCCGGTGGTCTACTACTACTTCGCGCTCGCGCTGGTGAGCGCGTCGCTCTACGTCCTGTTTCGCCTGGTGAGCTCGCCCTTCGGGTATACGCTTCGCGCGCTGCGCTCGAACGCGCGCCGCGTCGAGCACATCGGGGTCGACGTTCGCGCCCACCAGCTGGCGACCTTCATCGTCAGCGGCGCCTTCGCCGGCCTCGCCGGCGCGCTGTTCGCGCTGTCGAGCGGCAACGTGTTTCCCGGCTGGCTCAACTGGACGGCGAGCGCCACGCCGATCGTGATGGCGGTGCTCGGCGGGGTCCACACCTTCCTCGGTCCGGCGCTCGGCGCCGCCGTGTACGTGGTGCTCGAGGTCCTGGTGAGCGGGCGAACCGAGTACTGGCCGCTCACGATGGGCGTCATCATCCTCGTCCTCGTGCTGCTGATGCCCGACGGGCTGATGGGCCTGAGGCGCGCCAGGCGATCCGCATGAGCGCGCCGGGCCGCCCCAAGCGCGAATCCTTGCCGCGAAGCGACAAGGTAGCCCGATGACGGCAAGCGGCGAGCCGATTCTGCGCGTCGAGTCCCTGGTGAAGCGCTTCGGCGGGCTGCAGGCGCTCGGCGGCGTCGACCTGACGGTCGCACGCGGCGAGTTTCGCGCGATCATCGGGCCGAACGGCGCCGGCAAGAGCACGTTCTTCAATGCGATGACCGGCGTGCTGCGCCCCGACTCCGGCTGCGTGACTTTCGAGGGGCGCGAGGTCACGGGCGAGCGGCCGCACGTCCTGGCGCGCAGCGGAGTCGCGCGCACCTTCCAGATCACGAGCGTGTTCCACGACCTGACCGCGCTCGAGAACGTCCAGGTCGCGCTGCTCGCGCACGCGCGCCGCGCCTGGAGCGTCTGGCCGCGGGCGAGCACCCTCTACGCCGGGCGTGCGCAGGAGCTGCTGGCGCTCGTGGGGCTCGACGGCAGCGCGCGGCGGCTGGCGGGAACGCTCGCGCACGGCGACCAGAAGCGGCTCGAGCTCGCGATCGCGCTCGCCGGCGAGCCCCGGCTGCTGCTCCTCGACGAGCCCACCGCCGGAATGGCCGCGCAGGAGCGCATCGAATCGATTACGCTGGTGCATCGCGTCGCGCGCGAGCTCGGGCTGTCCTGCGTCTTCACCGAACACGACATGGCCGTCGTGTTCGCCGTCGCGACGCGCATCACCGTGATGCACCAGGGCCGGGTGCTCGCCGAGGGCACGCCCGCGGAGGTGCGCGCCCGTCCCGAGGTCCAGCAGGTCTATCTGGGCGAAGCGGTGGCGCCCCCCGGAGCCCGCGCATGAACTTCGACCGGGTCCCGGAGCACGAGCTGCTGCGCGACAGCGTCCGGGCGTTCTTGGACCGCGAGCTGCCGGAGGAGCGGATCCGCGAGCTCGATCGGCTGCGCCGCATCCCGCGCGAGCTGTGGCAACGCTTCGCGCAGCTCGGCTGGATGGGACTGTCGGTGCCGACCGAGTTTGGCGGCAGCGGCGCGGACGTGACGACGAGCGCGGTCCTGTGCGAGGAGCTTGCGCGGCGCTTTCCGTCGCTCGCGACCGACTGGCTCCTCGTGTCGATGACGGCGCGCGTGCTGCGCGAGTCCGCGACGCCCGCGCAGCAGGCCGCGCTCCTGCCGCGGCTCGCCGCCGGCGAGTTCCTGATGAGCTTCGGCATGAGCGAACCCGACGGCGGTACCGACGTCCTCGCGCTCAAGACGCGGGCGACGCTGGAGGGCGGCGAGTGGGTCATCCGCGGGCAGAAGCTCTACACGTCGCTCGCCGACGACGCCGACGCGATCCTGGTGCTGTGCCGCACCGACCCGGCCGAGGACGCGAAGCGCGCGCGCGGCCTGTCGCTCGTGCTCGTGCCGCGCCGTCAGCCGGCGGTCCAGGTGCGCCGGCTCGAGCTGATGGGCATGCGCGCGGCGTGCACCTGCGAGGTGTTCCTCGACGGCGCGCGCGCCCCCGCCGACGCGCTCGTCGGCGAGCGCGGGCGCGGCTGGCCGACGCTGCTCCGCACGCTCGACGAAGAGCGCATCCTGTGCGCCGCGATGTACGTCGGCATCGTCGGCGCGGCGCTCGACCAGGCGCTCCAGTACGCGCGGGACCGCCACGCGTTCGGCCGCCCCATCGGCGGTTTCCAGGCCGTGCAGCACCCGCTCGCCGACACCGCGGTCGACCTCGAGCAGATCCGCCTGCTCACCGCCAAGGCCGCCTGGCTGCAGAGCAACGGGCGCGACTGCGCCACCGAGGCGGCCATGGCGAAGCTCGCCGCCAGCGAAGCTGCGATCCGCGCGACCGACCGGTGCATGCGCGTGCTGGGCGGCTATGGCATGGTCGAGCTGACGGCGATGGAGCGGCTGTTCCGGGACGCGCGGCTCGGCCCCTTCAGCCCCATCTCGAACGAGATGGCGCGCAACTTCGTCGGCGAGCGCCTGGGGCTGGCGCGGAGCTACTGACGATGAGCATCAAGGGACGCGCGTGCATCGCCGGGGCGTTCGAGCACCCGACGCGGAAGGCGGCGGAAAAATCGGTCGCGCAGCTGCATGCCGAGGTGGCGAACGGCGCGCTCGCCGACGCGGGTCTCGACAAGCGCGACGTCGACGGGTATTTCTGCGCCGGCGACGCGCCGGGCCTCGGCCCCCTGTCGATGATCGACTATCTCGGCCTGAGGGTGCGCCACGTCGATTCGACCGAGACCGGCGGCTCCTCGTACCTCGTGCACGTCGCCCACGCCGCCGAGGCCATCGCGGCCGGCCGGTGCAACGCCGCGCTGATCACGCTCGCCGGGCGACCGCGCTCGGAGGGCTCGAGCGGCACCCAGCCGCGCAGCTACGGCGCATCCGCCCCCGACGCCGCGTTCGAGCATCCCTACGGCCCGGCGACGGTGAACATGTACGGGATGTGCGCGATGCGGCACATGCACGAGTTCGGCACGACCAGTGCGCAGCTCGCCTGGATCAAGGTGGCCGCGTCGCACCACGCGCAGCACAACCCGCACGCGATGCTGCGCCAGGTCGTGACGGTGGGCGAGGTGCTCGACTCGCCGGTCATCGCCGATCCCCTGCACCGCCTCGATTGCTGCGTCGTGAGCGACGGTGGCGGCGCGTTGGTGGTGACGCGGCCCGAGATCGCGCGCGATCTGAAGCGGCCTATCGTGCGCGTGATCGGGGCAGCCGAGGCGGTGAAGGGACAGTCCGGCGGGAAGATCGATCTCACGTATTCGGCCGCCGCATGGTCCGGTGCGGCCGCGTTCGCCGAGGCCGGCGTGACGCCGGCCGACATCCGGTACGCGTCGCTCTACGACAGCTTCACGATCACGGTCCTCTTCCAGCTCGAAGATCTCGGTTTTTGCGGCAAGGGCGAGGGCGGGCGGTTCGTCGCCGACGGCAACCTGATCGCGGGCGTGGGCCGGGTGCCGGTCAACACCGACGGCGGCGGGCTGTCGAACAACCATCCGGCCAATCGCGGCGGTATGACGAAGGCGATCGAAGCGGTGCGGCAGCTGCGGGGGGAAGCGCATCCGGCGGTACAGGTGAAGGACTGCGGCCTCGCCCTGGCGAATGGCATCGGCGGGCAACTCGGGTCCCGACACAGCAGCGCGACCCTGATCATGGAGCGAGGCTGACCCGTGTCCGGCACCGTTCACGCGATCCCCTCCCCGCCGGTCAACGCCGAGAATCAGGCGTTCTTCGACGCCGCCCGCGCGGGCCGGCTGCTCGTCGGGCGATGCGCCGCGTGCGGCGAGTTCCACTACTACCCGCGCGCGGTCTGCCCGTTCTGCGCGAGCGAGCGCACCGAATGGGTCCCCGCGCAGGGCCGCGGGCGCATCTACTCGTTCAGCGTGATGCGCCGCGTCGCGGCACCGTATGCCATCGCGTACGTAACGCTCGACGAGGGCGTCACTATGCTCACCAACCTCGTCGACTGCGACTTCGACCGCCTGCGCATCGGCGACCCGGTGCGCCTCGTCTTCAAGGCCGCCGAGGGCGGCGAGATGATTCCGATGTTCACGCCAGAATGACGCTCAGCGCCATCAAGCCCGCGCGCTTTCCCTGGTTCGACTATTCGCGCTATTCGTTCTCGCTCGGATTGCGGACCGCGACCGGCGCGTATCTTTCCGGCCACACCGCGTCCGAGTACGACCCAGACGCCAAGCGCATCGTCGTCCGCGCCGGGATGACCGCGCAGGTCCGGACCGCCTACGCCAAGATCGGCGCGATCCTCGAGGCGGGCGGGTTCGGCTACGGCGACGTCGTCCGGGTCGTGGAGTACGTCCGGCCGGAAGGCATCGAGCGCTACGCCGAAGCGGCGGCGGTGCGCGCAGAGGTGTTCGGCGCGCATCGGCCGGCGGTGAACACCGTGCCGGTGAAGAGCCTGCTCCGCCCCGACGCGCTCATCGAGATCGAGGTGACGGCGGGGCCGGTCGGGTCGACGGCCGCGCTCGGCGCCGGCCTCCCGGCGGCGCGCGAGTCCGCCGGCGTCGTGTTCCTCCCGTCGATACAGCCGGTCGACGATCACGGCGCCGTCATCGGCGCCGGCGACCTCGTCGCCCAGACTCAAGCGATCTTCGAGCGCGCCGCCCGGCTGCTCGCCGCGCTCGGGCTCGGGTTCGATCGCGTGGTGAAGACCGTGGACTACCTCACGCCCGCGGCGCTCTCGGCCTACAGGGCCACCGGCCGGGTGCGGAAGGACCGTCTGGGGCCGGTCTATCCCGGAGCGGCCGGGATCCTGATGCCGCGGCTCCTGCATCCGGAGGCGCTCATCCAGTACGACTTCATCGCGACCCGCGACGCGCCGGTCGCCGTGAATCCGGGCTGGGCGCGCTACCAGAAGCTCACGTACAGCCCGGCGGTTCGCGCCGGCAAGCTGCTCTTCATGTCCGGACAGGGCGCGCTCGATCCGGCGACCGAGCGCGTCGTCTTCGATGGCGACGTCGTGGCGCAGGCCGAGTACACGTACCAGAACGTCCTGAAGGTCGTCGCGGCGGCCGGAGGCGGGCCGCAGCACCTGGCGAAGACGATCGAGTACGTGACGCCGGACGCGCTCGCGCGCTACCGGGAAGTGGCGGGCGTTCGCACCAGGCTGCTGCGCGCGCCCTACCCGGCATCGACCGGCCTGGTCTGCGAGGCGCTGCTGCGGCCCGAGATGCAGATCGAGGTCGATCCGTTCGCGGTCCTCGACTGACCGCCGTGATGCTGCTCACCGACGAGCTGAAGGCCTGGATCGGGCGCGAAGCGCACTACCCGGCGCGCGAGGAGCTCGGCCGGGCGTCGATCCGCTACTTCGCGCTCGCCATGGGCGACGACAACCCGCTGTACGTCGACGAGGCGTACGCGAAGGCGGCCGGCTATCCGTCCGTGATCGCGCCGCCGACGCTGATCTGCGAGACCTGCCAGTACGCGCACCGGCCGCCCGACGACGACGGCTACATCGGCCACCAATGGCACCTGCCGGTCACCGGCTGCCGCGTGATCCGCGCCGGCAACGACTACGACTTCGTGCGGCCGATCCTGCCGGGTGACCGGATCTCGGTCACCTGGACGCTGGAGGACATCGTCGAGCGCGGCGCCTCGCGCGGCGGGACACAGCTCTTCGTCACGTCGATCGCGCGCTACCGCGACGCCGACGGCGCGCTCGTCGCGATCAACCGCGAAACCCTCGTCTATCAGCCGCTGGCGCCGGCATGATCAGGCCCACGCGCAACTCGGCGAGCGTCGCGCCCGGCGAGGCGCTGCCGCACCTCGAGCGCCGGTTCACCGCGGTCGATCTCGTCGTCTACGGCGCCGCGACCTGGGACTGGGCCCGCCTGCACTACGACGTCGACTATGCGCGAAGCCTGAACCTTCCGGGCGTTGTGATCGACGGGCAAGCGTTCGGTGCGCTGCTCGCGCGCGCCGCGCTCGACTGGGCGGGCCCGCGCGCCTTCCTGGCACGGCTCGCGTTCCGGATGAAGTCGATGGCGTTCGCGGGGGACACGCTCCGCGCCGAGGGCGAGGTGACGGCGGTTCGTCCCGGCGCGCCCGGCCCGATCGTCGTGCTCGCGCAGCGGCTCACCAGCGCCGGCCGCCTCGTGGCCGAGGCCACCACCGAGATCCGGCTTCCCGACTAGCCGATGTCCGCGGTCGCGTTCGCTTCGCTCGTCTGGAGCGCAGTAGTCATGCCCGGCAGCAGCATCGCGGTGCGGCTGGCCCGGCTCCCGCGGGCTGACGACGCCGCTTTCCGCGCCTTCGTCGCCTTTCCTGCCCGATGGGCGCGGCCCGAACCGGGGCACTACGCCGTGGCCGAAGAGTTCCTGGTCCTGGAGGGCGACCTCGCCCTGAACGGCACGACCTGGCGCGCCGGCGGCTATGCCTGGATCCCGGCCAACCGGATGCGCTCCGCGCTGCGATCCGAGTCCGGCGCCCTCGTGTTTGCGTGGTTCGCGTCGGCGCCGCACTGGATCCCGGGCGAGACGGCCGACGCGGCGCCCCCGAACGACGTCGTCTTCGCGCACTGGCGCGATGCTCCCGAGCGCGCGCTCGGCGGCACCGGCTCCGGACGTCGGCTGCGCGCCGGACCGGAGCACGACACCTGGATCGTCGAGGGCCGGCACGCTGCGGCGCTCGCCGCGGCCGGAAAGACATGCGAGGCGCTCGGCCTGCGCGATCGCGCGTGGCGTTCCGACGCGGCGCACGAGCCCTGGGAAGATCCGAGCGAGCCGCTCCTCCTTCGCGTCCGGTAGCGGCGGATCCGCCCCGGCGGGACCGCCCGCGTAGAATCCGCCCCTTCGGGGTCCGGTCCTGGCGCTCTACTTCGTCATCGCGCTGACGATGCTCACGCACGTCGCCTTCGTCGGCGGGCGCGTGACCGTGGCGCTCGCCGCGCTCAACGTCGGCGCCTCGGCGTTCACGGTCGGCGTGCTGGCGGCGCTGTTCGCGGTCGTGCCGATGTTCCTGTCGGTGACGATGGGCCGTTCCGTCGACCGCATCGGCGTCCGCCGTCCGATGATCGTCGGCGCGACGGGCATGGCCGTGGGCTGGGCACTCGCCTTCCTCCTGCCCCAGCTCGCGACCCTCTTCGTCGCGAGCACGGTCGTCGGCACCGCGTTCATGCTCTTCCACATCGCCGCGAACCACGCCGCCGGGACGATGAGCCCGCCGGCCGAGCGGGTGCGCAACTTCAGCCTGGTCGGGCTCGGCTTCTCCACGTCGGGATTCCTCGGTCCGATGATCGCCGGCTTCGCGATCGACGGCCTCGGCCACTGGAACGCGTTTCTGCTGCTCGCCGCCTTCCCCGCCGTGGCGCTCGTGGCGCTCGCCGTGATGCGCGTCGCGCTGCCGGGCCCGCGACCGCGCAGCGCCGCGCCGCCCGGGCGCAACGTGTTCGAACTCCTCGCCAACCCCGGCCTGCGCAAGATCCTGGTCGTGAGCGCGACCTCGAACATGACCTGGGACCTGTTCGTGTTCCTGATGCCGATCTACGGCACCGCCATCGGCCTCACGGCCTCGACCATCGGTCTCGTGCTCGGGACGTTCGGCGCGGCGATCTTCGTCGTGCGGATCTTTCTGCCGTTCCTCGCCCGGCGATTCCGCGAGTGGGATCTCCTCGCCGCCGCGCTCGTCATCGCGTGCGCGGTCTTCGTCCTGCTCCCGCTCGTCACGCGCGTGCCGCTGCTGATGGCGCTCGCGTTCGTGTTCGGCATCGGCCTCGGGATGTCGCAGCCGGTGGTGATGATGCTGCTCTACGGCGCGGCGCCGGAGGGACGGGCGGGCGAGGCGCTGGGGCTGCGCACGACGCTGCTCAACTTCAGCCAGACCGCCATCCCGCTCGTGTCGGGGGCGCTGGGCGCGGCGTTCGGGATGGCGCCGGTGTTCTGGACGATGGCGGCCGCACTCGCGGCGGGCGCCGCCTACGCGCGGCGGCGCTGACCGGGCACGGCGCTCGCGGCTATTCGCAGGTGAACTCGACCACCGTCGCCTCGGCGTCGGTGGTGCGGTGGCCGAGGCCGATCCGGCCGCGCGCGCGCAGCATCACCTCCTCGCGCCGCAGGCACACCTCCGGCTCCTCCGCGATCGCGACGAACGTGCCGTTCGAGCTGTGGTCGGCGAGCACGAACTTGTCGCGGCGCTTCTCGACCCGCGCGTGCTGGCGGGAGGTCTTGCGGTCGCCGATGACGATGTCGCAGCTCGCGTCGCGGCCGATCGTCACCGCGCCGCCCCCCGAGCCGTCGAACCAGAGCTCGCGCTCGCCGAAGCCGAGCCTCAGCCGCGGCACCCGGTCCTCGGCGAACCGCGTGCCGAGCGTCGTGAGCTCCTCCGAGTCCTGCCACACGAACTCGTAGATCTCGACCGGCTCGCGCTTGCCCTTGACCGCCACGCGGTCGAGCAGGCGAACCTTCTCCTGGACCAGGTCCGACAGCCGGCCGACCGCCTCGCTCGTCGTGATGATCTGGCCGACCTTCGCCAGCCCGGCGACGCGCGCCGCAACGTTCACGCAGTCGCCGTAGAGGTCGCCCGCGCTCTCCATGACCGCCCCGTAATGGCAGCCGACGTGGATGCCGAGCGCGGGGCCGCCGAGCCCGGTCTGCTCGAGCACCCTGACCTGCATCGCGCGCGCCGCATGGAGGGCGGCTTCCACCTCCGTGAACGCGCACATCACCCCGTCGCCGGTGGTCTTGATCACGCGCCCCCGGAGCTCGTCCGTGGCTCGCCGCAGCAGGCCCAGACAGCTTTCGACGCGGGCGAGGGCCTGGGCGTCGCCGAGCTCCTCGTAGAGCCGGGTGCTACCGCTGATGTCGACGAACAGCACCGCGCAGAGCTGGGAGGCGGGCATCCGGTGCACCGGGGCGTTTTGACCGGCGTCGAGTATAAGTCACCATCCGGGAAGATGATTGACGCACCCCTCGGGAGGCGCCTAGTATCAATAGGTTGAGAGTCAACGCGTCGTGCGCCGTCACCGGCGGCGGCGGATTTGTCGGGAGGAGGTGCCGTTGCGGGCCGTGACTGTCAGAGGCCTCGCCGCCGCTGCATGCGCGGCGGTTTCGCTTGCCGCGTCCGCGGCCGAGCCGCCGGCGATCGTGACGCTCCTCGAGAGCGGCGGCGGCGCGCTGCTGCGCGGCACCTCCCGCTACGTGCTGCTGGAGGGCGTGCGCCTGCAGACCGGCGACATCATCGAGATCGGCGACAAGGGTGTAGTGGTGATCGAGTTCGCCGACGGTCTCATCCTGAGCCTCGGTCCGAAGGCGCGCTTCTTCGTCGGTGCCCTTACGCCGCGCGGCGCGAAGGGCGTCGGCGTCTCCGACCTCTACCTGATGGAGGGCTGGAGCAAGTTCGCGGACAGCAAGTCGTCCGCGCCGTTCCGGTACACGACGCCGTTGTTCGGTTTGGGCACCGCCGACGCGACCGCCGTGATGCAGATCGCAAGCAGCGAAGGCAGCATGTTCGTCGAGACGGGCGACGTGCGGGTGGCCGAGGGTTTCGCCAAGGCGACGCGGGAAAGTCCTACCCGGCTCCGCGGCGGACAGTTCTACGTGCGCCGCGCGGACCAGCGTGCCTCGATCCAGCCGCGGCCCACGCCGGCCTTCGTCACCGCGATGCCGCGGCCCTACATGGACAACCTGCCGTCGCGGGTGGCGCGGTACAAGGACCGCGAAGTCAGCCCGAAGCCGGCGGGCGAGCTCGCGTACGCCGACGTCGAGATGTGGCTCAAGGCTCCGCCCGAGATCCGGCGGCCGGTCATGCAGCGCTTCATCCGCAAGGCGGACGATCCCGCGTTCCGGCAGGCGCTGATCGCGAACCTCAGGTTCCACTTCGAGTGGGACCCGATCCTCTTCCCGGAGAAGTACAAACCCAAGGAGCCGCCGCCCGAGGCGCCGCAGCAGGCCGGCGGGCAGAAGGGCGCTGCGAAGTGAAGCTAGGAGAGTCGCAATGAAGCTGATCCTGAAGTTCAACCTCGTGTTCATCGCCATCTTCCTGATCGGGCTCGGCGCGGCGGGCTACGTGTCGAACCAGCTCCTGCAGAACAACGCGCGGGAAGAGATCCTCCAGAATGCGCGGTTGGTGATGGAGACCTCGCTTTCGACGCGCGCGTACACCTCGAGCCAGGTGCGCCCGCTGCTCGAGACGCAGATGAAGTACCAGTTCCTGCCGCAGTCGGTGCCGGCCTACTCGGCGACCGAGGTGCTGACCGGGCTGCGCAAGAAGTTCCCGGAGTACGCTTACAAGGAGGCGACGCTCAACCCGACCAACCCGCGCAACCGCGCGGTCGAGTGGGAAGCGGACATCGTCAACCAGTTCCGCGGCGGTGGCGACCGGGTCGAGATCATCGGCGAGCGCGAGACCCCGACCGGCCGCGCGCTGTACATCGCGCGGCCGATCAAGATCGGCGACGCTGCCTGCCTCACCTGCCACAGCACCGTCGACGCGGCGCCGAAGACGCTGGTCGACCGCTACGGGCCGGCGAACGGCTTCGGCTGGCAGCTGAACGAGGTCGTCGGGGCGCAGGTCGTCTCGGTGCCGACCGACGTGCCGATCCAGCGCGCGACCGCCGCGTACCGGACGTTCATGATCTCGCTCACGATGGTGTTCGTCCTGATCGGCCTCGCGCTCAACATGATGCTCTACGCGATGGTCATCCGGCCGGTGTCGAAGCTCTCCAAGCTCGCCGACCAGGTGAGCATGGGCAACATGGACGTGCCCGACTTCAACGTCGCGTCGCGGGACGAGATCGGCGTGCTCACCGACTCCTTCAACCGCATGAAGAAGAGCCTCGTCCAGGCGATGAAGATGCTCGAGGAGTAAGCGCGACAGTGACCGAGGTTCACACACCCGACTCCCTTCCCCGCCCTCCCTCCGCGCGGGGGAGGGCTCATTGGCGCCGGGCGGCCGGATGTCGACCCTAGACCGGCTCGGCAAGTACAGCGTCACCGAGGTGCTCGGCAAGGGCGCCATGGGCGTCGTCTACAAGGCGTTCGACCCGAACATCCGCCGCACGGTCGCGATCAAGACCATCCGCAAGGAGCTGATCGACGACGACCGCGCGCACACCATGCTCGCGCGCTTCAAGAACGAGGCGCAGGCCGCAGGCCGGCTGTCGCACCCGGGCATCGTCGGGGTGTTCGAGTACGGCGAGGAAGGCGACCTCGCCTACATCGCGATGGAGTACGTGGAGGGCAACTCGCTCCGCGAGTACTTCAACCGCAACACCCGCTTCGAGGACCGCGACGTGGTGTCGATCATGGCGCAGCTGCTCGACGCGCTCGCCTATGCGCACGAGCAGGGCGTGTACCACCGCGACATCAAGCCGGCGAACATCATCATCATGACCAGCGGCAAGCTGAAGATCGCCGACTTCGGCATCGCCCGCATCGACTCGTCGAACCTGACGCAGATCGGCGCCATCATGGGCACGCCGGGCTACATGGCCCCGGAGCAGTACGCCGGAGCCAACGTCGACTGGCGCGCCGATCTCTTCTCCTCCGGGGTCGTGCTTTACCAGCTGCTCACGGGCGTGAAGCCGTTTACCGGCTCGACCGAGTCGATCGCCTACAAGGTGTGCTACGAGCACCCGTCGCCACCGTCGCAGCTCGATCCCGAGCGCGTCCCGTCGCGCTACGATGAGGTGGTCGCGAAGGCGATGGCGAAGAAGCCCGAGGAGCGGTTCCAGACCGCCCACAAGTTCCGCACTGCGCTGCTCGACGCGTACGCCGCACCGGTGAGCCCGACCGTGTCGGAGGACACGATCATCACCGAGATCGTTCCGACCACCGTGCGGATCGAGCCCACGAGTCCATCCCAGGCGCCGTCCGATGCCACGCCGACGCCCGCGCGCACCACCGAGCCGCCGACCGGCTGGGACGGGAACCTGTTGAAGACGGTGGAGGGCTACTTCGCGCGCCACGTCGGCCCGGTCGCCAAAGTCATGGTGAGACGCGCGGCGGGGCGCACGCTCGACATCGACGAGCTCTACTCGCTCCTCGCCGAGAACCTGACCGCGGTCGCGGATCGGAAGAGCTTTCTGGAGACGCGCGCGCAGCTCCAGGGAACGGCGCCGAAGAAGGCCTCCCCGGGAACGCGCTCTTCCTACGAGCCCGGTTCGACGCACGCCTCGCGGATCTCGGCGCCGCTCACCCCGGAGGCGATCGACGCCGCGCAGCACCGGCTCGCCGCGTACGTCGGCCCGATCGCGAAGGTGATCGTGAAGAAGGCGGCCACGCAGGCGAAGACGTCGCGGCAGTTCTACATGCTGCTCGCCGACCACCTCGGCACCGCCGCCGAGCGCCAGAAGTTCCTCGACGACGTCGGCGTCGTCTGAGGGGACGGGAAAAAACTCGGCCGGCGCCGCGCGTCGCGCGGGGCCGGCCGCGTTGGAAGCCGCGCCTACTTCTTCAGGTGCTTGTTGACGAGCTTCGTCATCTCGAACATCGAGACCTGACGCTTGCCGCCGAAGACCTCGCGCAGCTTGTCGTCGGCGTTGATCATCCGCCTGTTAATCGCGTCCTGCAGCTTGTTGCGCTTGATGTAACCCCAGATCCGCTTGGTGACCTCGGTGCGCGCCTGTGCGATCGGCCCCACCACCGCGGCGAGCGCGGCGCTCGGGGTCATCGGCATCATGAACGCCGCGCTCGGCTTGCGCTTCGCGCCCGACTTCTTCCGCGCCGGCCTGCGGCTCATCTTCTTCGCCGGTTTCCTCGCAGCTTTCCTCGACTTCTTCTTCGTCGCCATCTTCAAACCTCCACTAGCGTGTCGTCTTCGGGATTTCAACCGTCTGGCATCACCGCCCCTCGCGAGCGGCTCGGCGACGAGAGGATGCCCCAAGCGCGGGCCAACGCGCAAGAGGTTTTTTGCCTCGGCCGCGGCCCGATCGCACCCTGGGGTCCGCTCGTGTAAGCTCGTTTCGAACGCCGGCACCAACCGCCCCGTCGCGTGCCGTGCCCCGCTCGAACCTGACCGGAGGAATGACGATGGGATGCTTCTCGCGCCTCACCCCCGCAGCGCGAGTCCTCGCTCTCGCGGCCGCGCTGGTCGCGCCGGGCGCCGCGGCGGCGCAGGGCGCGGCGCCGCCGCCCGGGTCGCCGCCGCTCGCGAAGGCGACGTTCGCCGGCGGGTGCTTCTGGTGCATGGAACCGCCGTACGACAAGCTCCCGGGGGTCGCTTCCACGACCTCCGGCTATATGGGCGGATCCAAACGGAATCCGACGTACGAGGAGGTCTCGACGGGGAGGTCCGGCCACACCGAGGTCGTCCAGGTCGCCTACGACCCCGCGAAGGTCAGCTACGAGAAGCTGCTCGAGGTGTTCTGGCGCAACATCGATCCGACGGTCAAGGACCGCCAGTTCTGCGACGTCGGGTCGCAGTACCGGACCGGGATCTTCTACCACACCGAGGAGCAGCGCCGGCTCGCCGAGGCCTCGAAGGCCGCGGTGGAAAAGGCGAAGCCGTTCAAGGAGCCGATCGTGACCCCGATCGCCGCGGCGGGGGACTTCTGGCCGGCGGAGGACTATCACCAGGATTATTACAAGAAGAATCCGGCGCGCTACAAGTACTACCGGACCGGCTGCGGACGGGATGCGCGCCTCATGCAACTCTGGGGCAAACCGGGCGACTGAGTTTGATCGCAACACCCGGATGGCGGGGCAGTCCGCGCCCGCCTAGACTGCGCGGCATCGTCACTCGCAGGACTCGTCTCCCATGAATTTCCTCGATCTGCACGGCCTGTCGCCGCGCGACGACACCATGGCACGCGTGCGCGCGACCAATCCGGTCGCGCTCGCGATTCCGTGCCATCGCGCGCCGGGCAAGAGCTCGCCCGCCGGCTGAAGTCGCGATGCGGGTCCTCGATGTCGCGCGCCTGCTCGCGCTGGCGGCGCTCTGGGGCGGCTCGTTCCTGTTCATGCGCGTCGCGGTGCTGCCGCTCGGCCCGATCGCGACGGCCGAGCTGCGGGTGCTGCTTGCGGCCGCGGCGCTCCTCGTCTGGCTGCGCGTCGCCGGGGTCCGCCTCGCGTGGCGCCAGGACTGGCGGCTCTTCCTCGTCGTGGGGACGATCAACTCCGCGGCGCCCTTCGCGCTCTACGCGTTCAGCGCGCTTCATCTCCCGGTGTCCTATCTCGTGGTGCTCAACGCCACCACGCCGTTCTTCGGCGCGCTAGTCTCCGCAGCGTGGCTGGGGGAGCGCTTCACGGCCCGGGCGGCGCTCGGGCTCGTCGCCGGCGTCGGTGGCGTCGCCATGCTCGTCCGGCTCGGGCCGGTGCTGCTCACGTCGCAGGTCGTCGCGGCGATCGCGGCCAGCCTGCTCGCTGCGCTCTGCTACGCGGTCGCCGCCGCTTACCTGAAGCGGCAGGCGCGGACGCCGGCGCCGGCCGCGGTCGCGACGGGGAGCCAGCTCGCGGCAACGGTCGCGCTCCTGCCGCTGCTCCCGGTGATGCCGCCGGTCGCATGGCCGAGCTCCGGCGAGTGGATCGCCGTGGTCATGCTCGGCGTGCTCTGCACCGGCATCCCCTACCTGCTCTATTTCCGCCTGATCGCCGACGTCGGCGCCACGCGCGCGCTGACGGTGACGTTCCTCATTCCGGCGTTCGGCATGCTGTGGGGCGCGGTGTTCCTTGGCGAGACGATCACCGGAACGATGGCCGCGGGGTGCGGCCTCGTGCTTCTCGGCACCGCGCTCATCCTGTGGCGCCGGACCGACGGACGTGCGATCGCGCTGGTGCCGAAGCCGTAGAATCGCGCGAGCAACCGACCCGCAGGCTCCTGCCGCCGCCATGGACATTGCCGAACGCCGCCGCGAGTACGCCCGCGCGAGCCTCGACGTCGACACCGTCGCGCGCAATCCCCTCGAGCAGTTCGCGAAGTGGTTCGACGATGCGCTGCGCTCGGAGCTGCGTGAGCCGACCGCGATGGCGCTCGCCACGGTCGACGGCGACGGGCGGCCCGCGGCGCGCATGGTGCTCCTGAAGGGCTTCGACGCCCGCGGGTTCGTCTTCTACACCAACTACGAGAGCCGCAAGGGCCGCGAGCTCGCCGCGAATCCGCACGCGAGCCTTTTGCTCTACTGGGCCGAGCTCGAGCGCCAGATCCGGATCGAGGGCGAGATCGAGCAGCTCCCCGCCGCGGACTCCGACGAGTACTTCCGGACCCGGCCGCTCGGCGCGCGCATCGGCGCCTGGGCCTCGCCGCAGAGCCAGGTGATCGGCAAGGTCGCGCTCCTGGCCCGCGTCGCCGAGATGGGCCTGCGGCACGGGCTCAACCCGTCGCGACCCCCGCACTGGGGTGGCTATCGCGTCGTGCCGCGCGAGTTCGAGTTCTGGCAGGGACGCCCGGGCCGGCTGCACGATCGCGTGCGCTACCGGAAGTCCGCCGGCGACGGCTGGATCATCGAGCGCCTCGCCCCGTAGGGGGAGCGCGGAACGACCGGAATGCTGGGCGCGGGGCGGGCCGGTGTACGCTTCCACGCTCCCCATGGTCAACCAGCTCTCGCTCTTCAAGGGACCGCCGTCGGTCCCGGGACGCACATCGGGCGTCGGTCCGGCGCGCGTGGGCGGCGAGATCGCCGCGCTCGCCCGCGCGCTGCCGGAGAGCGTGCGTCTCGGCACGTCCTCGTGGGCGTTCCCCGGGTGGGCCGGCATCGTGTACGACCGGCCCGCCTCCGAGAACCTGCTCGCGCGCGAGGGTCTCGGTGCGTATGCGCGCCACCCGTGCCTCCGCGCGGTGGGCATCGACCGGACCTTCTACGCGCCGCTGCCGGCATTCGACTTCGCGCGCTACGCCGCTCAGGTCCCGGCGCAGTTCCGGTTCGTGGTGAAGGCGCCGAGCCTCCTCACCGACGCCTTTCTGCGGGCCGAGCAGGGCCGGCGGCAGGCGCCGAACCAGCGCTTCCTCGACGCGCGGTTCGCGGTCGAGCACTTCGTGCGCCCGGCCGTCGAGGGCCTCGGCGACAAGTGCGGCCCGCTGCTGCTGCAGTTCCCTCCCCTCAGTCGCGACGGGACGCAGTGGCCGGCCCGTTTCGCCGCGCGCCTGGCCGGCTTCCTAGCGGCGCTGCCGAAGGGTCCCCTGTACGCGGTGGAAGTGCGGGACAGCGAGCTCCTCGTCGACGGCCTCGCCCATGCACTCAACGCGGCGGGCGTGCGCTACTGCTTCAGCGTCCACCCGCGCATGCCCGCGCTCGCCGAGCAGGCGCGGCGTCTGGCGGATCTCGCGGCCGGGCCGCTCCTCGCGCGCTGGAACCTCCGCGCCGGGCTCGAGTACGAGGTGGCAAAGGCGCGCTACGCGCCCTTCGATCGGCTCGTCGACGACGATCCGGCGACGCGGGATGCCCTCGCGCGGCTCGCTGCCGAGGCGGTCCGCGCCGGGCATCCGGTCTTCGTGACGGCAAACAACAAGGCCGAGGGCTCGGCCCCGCTCACCGTCTTCCGGCTCGCCGGAGCGATTCGCGACGCCCTGGCCGCGCGCTGACGCGCGCCCGGCCCGGCCCGCGCACGCCGGCACCGCTTCGCGCTACGATGCCGGCGCCCCGGGGGAGGCCATGGCAACGAAGCGGCGAAGGCTCAACAAGAAACCGGTCTGGGAGCGCGGCTACCTGTCGCACGGGTTCTGGCTCGGGAAGCGCCGGCTCGGCGTCGTAAAAGTCGAGCGCGAACCGCGCGCCGCCGGGAAGTACCGCTGGGAGGCCGGCATGCACGCCGGCGCCGCGTCCACGCTCAAGGAGGCGAAGCGCGCGGTCGAGGAAGCGGTCCTCCTCGGCACGGTGCAGCTCCCGCTCTTCGACCCGCCGCAGCGGGAGTGACCGATTGCCATGACGATGGCATAGAAGTCCCCGTATCATCCGGGGCCCATGCGCCACGCGCCCCGCGCCGATGCTCCCTGCCGTCCGTAGCGCCGCGCGGCTCCTCGCGGCTGCCGCGCTCGCCACGCTTGCCATGCCGGCGCCGGCGTCCGGCGGCGTCGACGCCGACGCGCTCGGCATCAGCTTCTTCGGGCTCTCCTACCACTTCGACCGCGACCGGGCCCGCGCGCTCGGCGTGGACAACAGGGTCAACCCGGGTCTCGGCGTGCGCTACCGCTTTGCCCAGCGCGACCGCTGGAGCTTCGACGTCGAGGCCGCGGCCTACTACGACTCGGGCCGCAACACGGCGGTCGTCGCCGGCGTGGCCGCGCTCTGGCACGTCGGCCGCGGGTTCCACGCGGGCGGTGCGCTCACGCTCTTCAACAGCCCGACCTACAACAACGGCCGGGCCTTCGTCGCGCCGATTCCGCTCGTCGCGTACGACTGGGGCCCGGTCACGCTGAACGCCACCTTCCTGCCGAAGATCGAGCGCTACAACGACGTCGCGACGCTCGGGGTCTGGGTGACGTTCTGGCCGAAGCGCTGGTGAACGCAGTACGGCGGCCGGCTCTTCCCGATTCGTCGACCGACGCGAGGCGATGCGCCCAGCGCGTCGTCTGCGGCAGGCGATACCGCGTCACGCACGCCATCGTCCAGCGCACCGCGGCGTCGAGGCTGATCCGGTGCCCGATCGAGACGTAGACCGGCTTCACGCCGGCACGGGTGCGCAGCACCGCGCCGATCGTTTCGCCGGCGTCGACGGAGCGGCGCCCTGCGCACCGCGGCGGTCGGTCGGCGCGCCGTGCTCGCCGACGAGCCGCGTCTTCGCGACCCCGATCGACGGCGTGTCGAGCAGCAGACCGACGTGGCTCGCAATGCCGAAGCGGCGCGGGTGCGCGAATCCGTGCCCGTCGTAGAGGATGAGATCGGGCGCGACGCGCAGCCGCGCGAACGCGGCGAGCACCGCCGGCGCCTCGCGGAACGAGAGCAGCCCGGGGATGTACGGAAAACGCGTCGGCCGCCGCACCACCGCCTTGTCGACGAGCTCGAGCCCGGGAAATGCCAGCACTGCGACGGCCGCGCGCGTGACCGCGCCGTTCCGCTCGAAGCCCACGTCGACGCCGGCGACGTGGCGCACGCCGGCGAGCTGCCCGGCGCGAACGACGCGATCGCGGAGCTCGGCCTGCAGCGCAACGGCCGCCTTGGGAGTCAGGTTCCAGCCGTGCAGCCTGCGGGCCTTCACGCGCGATCACGCTACATTGCAGTCGAGGATCCCGTGATTGTGCATCGGCCGGGCGGCGCCCGGCGCCTCGCGCTCGATCCAGGCGCCGAGCAGCGGCAGGTCCGCCATCCCCGGCAGACGGCGAATAGTGTCGTCGACCTTGCGCGCCGCCGCCTGCCCCTCGGGACCGCCGAGCAGCGTGGCGGCGAGGAACCGCAGCTCGGCGGTGGGCTGCACGCCGCTCCCGACCGGGGCCCAGAAGCGCTCGATGATGAATCGCACCACGCGCGCCACGCGCGGGATTCGGCGAGCCGCCGCTCGGCCTGCTTGAAGTAGAAAAAGAAGTGTCGGCTCTCGTCCCGGATGATCCGCGCGAGGAGCTCGGTGAGGACCGGATGGCCGGCGACGGCGCTCAGCCGCCGGTAGCCGGTGAGCGTGGTGAGCTCGTTGATCGCGCCCCACGTCATGTGCACCGCCACGAAGTCGGGCCACGCCCGCGACACGAGCCCCATCGCGAGCTCCTCGAGCAGCGTGAGCAGGCCGACGTCCGAGCGGGCGCTCGGCCGGGGCCCGAGCGGCGAGCCGGCCGCCGCCAGGAAGCGATCGAGCGCCAGCCCATGAAAGGTTTCCTCGTGGAACCAGCAGGCGAGGAACGTCGCGACCTCCGGGTCGTCGATCGCGCGGGTGGCGAGGAGCTGCCGCACGTACACGATCGTGTGGCTCTCGATGTCCTGCATGTAGCGGAGGATCCGCACCGCCTCCGGCGCGACCGCGTGGGCGGGCACCGCATCCCAGTCGATGTCGGAGAGGTCGAGGGCCCCGGAGCGGGCCACCCAGCGGTCGAGGTCGAAGTCGCTCACGCCCCGAATACGCCGCGGCGGCCGCAGCGGATGTCGGGCGACCCGGCCCGCGTGACGCATTTCACACCGGGCCGAGGAGGCCGGTTACAGACCGAACACCCGCTCCGCGTTCAGCTGGTAGAGCTTCCGCTTGTCCGCGTCGCTGATCGGCAGGTCGTCGGTGACCTTCACTTCTTCGGGGACGAACTGGTACGGGTAGTCCATCGCGTACAGCACCCGGTCCGGCCCGAGGACGGACAGCGCGAAGAGGATCGCCGGAGCCCACTGCATCCCGCTCGTCGTGTAGTGGAAGCGTTCCTTGAGGTAGTCGCTCGGCTTCCGCTCGAGCGGCTTCACGCTCTCGTACCGGTTGGACGCCACCATCAGCCGGTGCATGAAGTCGATCCGGAAGAGGAAGTACGGGAGGCCCTCGCCGAGGTGACCGACGACCAGCCGCAGGCGCGGAAAGCGGTCGAGCGCGCCGCTCAGGACGATGCGCAGCATGTGCAGGCCCGTCTCCACCGCAAAGCCGTAGATCGCGCCGTCGAGCCCGCGCTCGAGGAACGGGCGGACCATCGCCGGCGACGGCGTGGTGGGATGCAGGTAGATCGGAACGTCCAGCGCCTGGGCTGCCTCGAAGATCTCCCAGAACTTGGGGTCGTCGAGGTACTCGCCGCGGGTGTGGGAGTTGACCACCGCACCCTTCAGTCCGAGGCGCTTCACGGCCCGCTCGAGCTCCTGCGCCGCGCCGCGCGGATCCTGCGGGGCGATCGCCGCAAGTCCGGCGAAGCGGTCGGGGTGCCGGCGAACCGCGTCCGCCAGCTGATCGTTGGTCGAACGGGCGAGCGACGTCGCGGTCGGGGCGTCGAAGACCTGCACGCCGGGCGCGGTCAGGAACACGATCTGCCTGGCGATGCCGCTCTCATCCATCTCGCGCAGGCGTCGCTCGCCGAGATCCTGGATCCGCGCCACGAGATCGGTCGCCCGCGGTGATTTCCCGCTGAAGAACCCCCACAGGCTGCGGAACCCCGGATCGTCGAGCGCCGACTCGGCGAGGAGCCGCCGATAGCGGTCGAGGATTTCGGGCGGCGCCCAGGCCTCCTCGGCGGCGATGCGCTGGTAGCTCACTACCGCGCCGCCTTCTTCACCTTCGCGAGGAACTGCTTGCGGAACTTCTGCACCTTGGGCGCGACGACCCACATGCAGTAGGACTGCCCCATGTTGCGGCTGAAGTATTCCTGGTGGTAGCGCTCGGCGATCCAGAAGTCGACCGCCGGTGTGACCTCGGTGACGATCGGGTCGTCGTAGACCTTCTCGCGCGTGAGCTCGGCGATCACCGCCTCGGCGGTCTGCTTCTGCTCGGGCGAGTGATGGAAGATCGCCGAGCGGTACTGCGTGCCGACGTCGTTGCCCTGGCGGTTGAGCGTCGTCGGGTCGTGGATGACGAAGAACACCTCCAGGACCTCGCGGAACGAGATCACCCTGGGGTCGAAGGTGATGCGCACCACCTCGGCGTGACCGGTGGCGCCGGAGCAGACGTCCTCGTAGCTGGGGTCCGGATTCCGGCCCCCCATGTAGCCGGACTCCACCGACTCGACGCCGGCGAGCTCGTCGTAGACCGCTTCGAGGCACCAGAAGCAGCCGCCGGCGAGCGTGGCGACCTCCTTGCCGGGGGAGACTTCGGTCGGACGGATCGGTTGATTGGCCATGGGTTCGCTCGTGCTTCCTTCCTTCGTGTGGGCCGGGGCCCGGCTTCGTCGCTCCGTCGGGCGCTTCCTGGCGCGCCCGGCGCGGGCGAGGGCGATTGTCCCCGAATCCTCAGCGTCCGGCGATTCGGGCACAATGCCGCCCTTCCGCCCCCCGGATCTGGGGGTCGGGCCTCCCTGGGACCACTGGATATAGGGCCGTGAAACGGCAATGCAATTCTATTTCGCTTGCGCGACCAAACCTCAAGGAGTACGTTAACTAGCGATTCCAACCCATCTGATCTGGCTCACGGCATGACCCACTGTCGCTGCCATGATTGCAACCGCGTGGAGGGGAGTAGATCCGGCTCCCTCCGTTTTCCCTTGAACCATCGGCTCCACCCCGAGAACAACCATGCAACCCGCTGAAACAAAAAACGAAATCGCTAAGACCGCGACCCCGACGCCGCTGCCCGAGCAGGAGATCTCGAGCGAGGTGCTGGTCGAGAAGTACGCCAAGGGCGCCGAGCGCACGGTCGAGGAGGTACGCCGCCGCGTCGCGCGCGCGCTCGCCGCCGCGGAGACGGAGGACCGGCGCGCGCACTGGGAAGCGAAGTTCCTCGAGGCGCAGGAGCGCGGCTTCGTTCCGGCGGGGCGCATCAATTCCGCCGCCGGCACGACGCTCACCGCAACGCTGATCAACTGCTTCGTGCAGCCGGTCGGCGACTCGATCACCGAGGTCGTCGACGGCAAGCCGGGCATCTACACCGCGCTCGCGGAAGCGGCCGAGACGATGCGCCGCGGCGGCGGCGTCGGCTACGACTTCTCGTCGGTCCGCCCGAAGGGCGCGCTGGTGCGCGGCACGATGTCGCGCGCGAGCGGCCCGGTGTCGTACATGCGGGTGTTCGACCGCTCGTGCGAGACGGTCGAGTCGGCGGGCTCTCGGCGCGGCGCGCAGATGGGTGTGCTCCGCTGCGACCACCCGGACGTCGACGACTTCATCCGCGCCAAGGACCAGGGCGACCTCACCAACTTCAACATCTCGGTCGGCGTCACCGACGAGTTCATGCGCGCGGTCGAGGCCGACGGCGAGTTCGAGCTCGTGCACAAGGCGGCGCCGCCGCAGGACGCGCGGGAGGCGGGCAGCTACCAGCGCGCCGACGGGCTGTGGGTGTACCGCAAGATCCGCGCGCGCGCGCTGTGGGACGGGATCATGCGTTCCACCTACGACCACGCCGAGCCGGGCGTGCTGTTCCTCGACCGCATGAACAAGGACAACAATCTCTACTACTGCGAGACGATCGAGAGCACGAACCCGTGCAGCGAGCAGCCGCTGCCCGCGTACGGGTGCTGCGACCTCGGCTCGATCGATCTCACGAAATTCGTGAAACGCCCGTTCACGGACAAGGCGGAGTTCGACTTCGCCGGCTTCGGCAAGGTCGTCGAGGTCACCGTGCGCATGCTCGACAACGTGCTCGAGGTCACGCCGTGGCCGCTGCCGCAGCAGCGCGACGAGGCGATGGCGAAGCGCCGGATCGGCCTCGGCTTCACCGGCCTCGGCGACGCGCTGATCATGCTGCGCCTGCGCTACGACACCGCCGAGGCGCGCGCGATGGGATCCAGGATTTCCGAGACGATGCGCGACCGCTCGTACCTCGCCTCGATCGAGCTCGCCCGCGAGCGCGGCGCGTTCCCGCTGTTCAACGCCGACCTCTATCTCTCCGGCGGCAATTTCGCCTCGCGTCTACCTGCGGAGATCAAGCAGAAGATCAGGCAGCACGGCATCCGCAACTCGCACCTGCTCTCGATCGCGCCGACCGGGACGATCAGCCTGGCGTTCGCCGACAACGCGTCGAACGGCATCGAGCCGCCGTTCTCGTGGACCTACTCGCGCCGCAAGCGCATGCCCGACGGCACGTGGAAGGAGTACCAGGTCGAGGACCACGCCTGGCGGCTCTTCCGCCACCTCGGTGGCGACGTGCGCAACCTCCCGCCGTACTTCGTGACTGCGCTCGAAATCTCGGCGCAGGCGCACAAGGACATGGTGGCCGCGGTGGCGCCGTACGTCGACACCAGCATCTCGAAGACCGTGAACGTCCCCGAGGACTACCCGTACTCGGAGTTCGAGGATCTTTACCTCAGCGCGTGGCACGCGGGGCTCAAGGGCCTCGCGACCTATCGCCCGAACAAGGTGCTGGGGGCGGTGCTCTCCATCGAGCCGCAAGCCGAGGCAGACGGCGGGCGGAAGCAGCCGCAGGACGTCGTGCTCTCCGAAGCGAATCGCCGGCTGTCGATCAAGAGCCTGCCGATGCCGGTGCTCGCGTCGCTCGCGTGGCCGAACCGGCCGACGCTGCCCGCGGGCAACCTGTCCTGGACCTACATGATCGACCATCCCGGCGGCGAGTTCGCGCTGTTCGTGGGCCACGTGGAGGAGGAATTGCGCGCCTTCCCGTTCGAGGTGTGGGTGAATGGGGCCGAGCAGCCGCGCGGCCTCGGCGCGGTGGCGAAGACGCTCTCGATGGACATGCGCGCGAAGGACCGCGCGTGGCTCGCGCTGAAGCTCGATGTCCTCGCGAAGACGCCCGGGGACCATTCGTTCGAACTGCCGTTCCCGCCGCACGGCGAGCGGAAGCTCGTGCCGAGCGTCGTCGCCGGCGTGGCGCAGGTGATCCGCTGGCGCTGCGACCAGCTGCACGCGCTCGACGCGCGGGCGCCCGACCTGCTGTCGCCGGAGGGCCGGCCGCACCCGGTGCTCGACGCGATGTTCGCGGTCGAGGAGCCGAAGACCGGCACCGACGGCACCCTCTCCTGGTCGGTCGACATCCGCAACCCGGCCTCGGGCGAGGACTTCGTGCTCGGGCTGAAGGAGATCACGCTGCCCGGCAGCGTCATGCGGCCGTACTCGATGTTCCTCGCCGGCCACTACCCGCGCGCGCTCGACGGGCTCGCGCGGATCCTGTCGCTCGACATGCGGGTGCTCGACCCGGCGTGGGTCGGGATGAAGCTGCGCAAGCTCCTCAACTACTCGGAGCCGCTCGGCGACTTCATGGCGTTCGTGCCCGGCGAGCGGCGCCAGCAGACGTGGCCGTCGACGGTGGCGTACCTCGCGCAGCTCGTCATCCACCGCTACGCGATGCTCGGCGTGCTCGACGAGCGCGGGTATCCGACGCGCGAGATGGGCGTGCTCGAGGCGCCGCGGGACGAGCGCGCGCCGAAGGTGATGCAGGGCGCGCTCTGCACCGAGTGCGGGAACTACACCGTCATCCGCAAGGACGGGTGCGACTTCTGCACCGCGTGCGGGGCGGTGGGGTCCTGCGGCTAGATCCGCAGACTCTCCCCTCTGCGCGGGGGGAGAGGCGACTCCGTCATTCGACCATCCGCTTCCAGAGCTCCCACGGCCGCGCGATCGCGGCCTGGTTCGTGAGGTCGGACTTCTCGGCCTCGTCGGGCTCGAGGTAGCTGACCGATCCGCCCAGGGCGATCGCCTGCTGCTGCAGGGTCGCGTTGAGCATCGTGTAGAGCGCGCGATAGACGACGTGCGGCACGCTCGCCGCGGATGCCACGAACCCGTGGCCACGCATGAGCGCGATGTCGCTCCTCCCGAGCGACTCGGCGAGCGCGCGCCCCTGGTCGTTGTTCCGCACCAGCATGTCGGTAGCGCCGAAGCGGCTGCGGATGTCGAACACCGGCGCGCCGCGCACCAGGAACGAGCTCATGTGGTAGATCGGGCGCAACCCGACCGACGAGGCCGCGAACGGGATCACCGGCGGCGCGTGGCTGTGCACGATGGCCCTCACGTCGGGCCGCGCCCGGTAGACCTCGCCGTGGATGAAGCGCTCGAGATACGGCTGCCGCGCGTCCGCGCCGACGGCCTTCGAGTCGAGGTCGAACAGCATGATGTCGTCGGGCGACACGAGCTCCGGCGCGAGCGAGCGGGAGATCAGGTAGCGGCCCGGATCCGTGGGATGGCGGGCGCTCACGTGGCCGAAGCCGTCCAGCACGCCCTGCTGAGCGAGCACGCGGTTGGCGACCACGAGGTCCTGCACCAGCTGGTCGAGCGTTGCCGCTCCGGCTTGTCCCGGCATTCCTTGCCCCCTACCGCACCGCGTGCGCCCCGCTCGGCAGATGTGCCTGCAGGAGCGCGAGCAGCGCTGCCGGCTCCACGGGTTTCCGGATCAGCGCCCGGACCCCTGCCGCCCGGGCCTGCGCCTCGGTGAGATTGTCCGCGTAACCGGTGTAGAGAATCACCGGCACCGTCGGCCGGATCTCGAGCAGCTCGCGCGCGAGCTGCAGCCCGGTGACCCGCGGCATGGTCTGGTCGGTCACCACGAGGTCGTACAGCTCCGGTGAGCGCGCAAACGCTTCCTTCGCCTCCACGCCGTTCGGCTTCGCCGTGACCGCGAGGCCCCAGCTCTCGAGCAGCTCCTTCATGAACTCGCTCACCATGGCCTCGTCGTCCACGACCAGCACGTGGCCGGCGAGCTCCACCCGCGGCGCGGCGGCGGCCGCGCGGGCCTTCCGCGCGGGCTTGGCCGCGGCACCCTCCGCCGCCGGCAGCGTCGGGAACAGCACCCGGAACGACGCGCCGCGGCCGGGCTGGCTCTCGACGACGATGTGGCCGCCGTGCTCGTGCACGATGCCGTGCACCGTGGCGAGCCCCATGCCGCTGCCCTTCCCCACCTCCTTGGTGCTGAAGAACGGCTCGAACATGCGCTCCATCGCCTCCGGCGTGATGCCGGGGCCGGTGTCGCGCACCTCGAGCTCGACGAAATCCCCCGCGATCCGCTTGCGGCAGCTCGCGCACACCCGTCCGTCGGCGGCAGTCCGCCGGACCGCCACCGTCACCGCGCCGTGGCCCTCGGTGGCGTCCCGGGCGTTGATCCCGAGATTGAGCAGCACCTGATCGGCCTGGACCGGGTCGAGCATCACCTGCGGCGCCTCGTCGTCCAGCTCGGTCACGAGCTCGAGGGTCGACGGCAGCGTCGAGCGCAGGAGCTTCACCGACTCTTTGACCAGCGGTCCGAGGCTCACCGGACGGCGCTCGCCGCGCTGGCCGCGGCTGAAGGTCAGCATCTGCTGGATCAGGTCGCGCGCGCGCTCGCAGGAGAGGTGCGCCTGGTTGAGATACTTCGCGAGCTTCGGGTCGTCGTGCGCGCCCTCCCGCTCGGCGGCGAGCACGAGGTACCCCATGACACTCGTCAGGATGTTGTTGAAGTCGTGCGCGATCCCGCCGGTGAGATGGCCGATCGCCTCCATCTTCTGCGCCTGGCGGAGCTGCGCCTCGAGCTGGGTGCGCTCGACCTCGGCCCGCCTGGCCGCGGTGATGTCGCGCGCCATGCCGAGCGCGTGCGGTTTGCCGCGATAATGGATCGGCACGGCCCGCATCTCGACCTCGATCAGTGAGCCGTCCTTGCGGAATCCCTGCACCTCGAATTGCACCGACTCGCCGGCGATCACGCGCCGGTGCATCTGCTTCGCCAAGGCGCTCATCTCCGGTCGCGCGAAAATCCAGCGGGCGTCGTTCACCACCTCCTCGCGGGTATAGCCGCTCATCGCGAGAAAAGCCGGGTTCACATCCACCACACGCGCGTCGGCGTCGCGCAGCACCAGCGCGTCGCTCGTGGCGTTGAAGATCGAGCGGTACTGCTCCTCGCTCGCGCGCAGCGCCTGGTCGGCCAGCTTCCGCACCGTGATGTCGCGCCCGACATAGAGCACGTGCGGCTTGCCCTGGTGCTGGATCGGGACGCCGTGGACCTCGACGTCGAAGCGCGACCCGTCCTTGCGCACGCCCTCGCTCTCGAAATGAAACGCCTCCCCGGCGAGCCCCTTGCCGTGCAGCGTCTTTACATAGTGGTCGATGTCGGGCGGGTTCGCCACGACGTGCAGCGCCCCGAGCACCTCTTCGCGCGCGTAGCCGCTCATCGCCTCGTAGGCCGGGTTCACGTCGACGATGCCGAAATTGGCGTCGCGCAGCACCAGGGCGTCGGCCGTGGCATTGAAGATCGCGCGGTACTGCTCCTCGCTGCCGCGCAGGGCCTGCTCGGCGCCCTTGCGCCCGGTGATGTCGCGGGCGATGACGAACACGTGCGGCTGGCCGCGGTACTGCAGCGGCACGCCCCGGACCTCCACCGCGAAGCGGGTGCCGTCTTTGCGCACCGCCTCGCTCTCGTAGTGCGACGCCTCGCCGCGGAGCTCCCGGCCGAACAGCTCGTGCGCCGCCTCACGGTGCTCCGGCGGCGTGAAGAGCATGCGGTCGGAGCCGAGCGCCTCCTCGCGCGCGAACCCGGTCATCGCGAGCAGCGCGGGGTTCACGTCCACGACCCGGAAATTCGCGTCGCGCAGCGTGAGCCCGTCGGCACTCGCGTCGAAGATGGCGCGGTACTGCTCCTCGCTCGCCCGGAGCGCCGCTTCGGCGCGCTTGCGCTCGGTGATGTCGCGCGCGATCGTCAGGACGTGCGGCTCGCCACGGTGCCGAATCGGGATGGTGTGCACCTCGACCTGAAACCGCTCGCCGTTCTTGCGCACCGCCTCCAGCTCGGCGTGGCACGGCTCGCCGGCCAGCGTGCGCCGGATCAGGGCCTCCCGGCGCTCGCCGTAGTCCGGCGGCTGGTGCGCCGGATAGGCGCCGGCCAGCACCTCCTCGCGCGTGAAACCGAAGAGCCGCTCATACGCCGGATTCACGTCCACCCGCCGGATCTCGGAGTTCCACAGCACCAGGGCGTCGACCGAGGCGTTGAAGATCGACCGGTACTGCTCCTCGCTGGCGCGGACTGCCTCCTCGACGCGGGCGCGCTCGACCTCCGCCGCCGCCCGCACCGCGAAGATCTTCAGCATCGCCTCGGTGAGCTCCGGGTTGCCCATCGGGCGGCGGTCCATCGCCGCGATGAGCCCGAGCTGGGTGCCGCTCGCATCGTTCAGCGTATAGGCGGTGTAGCTGTCGAACCCGAGCGCGCTGAACATCGTGCCGGGAGCGAACTCCGCATGCACGCCCGAGGGGGCGAACCGGAACTCGCGCCCGACGACCCCCTTGCAAGGGGTGCGCGCCAGCTCGTACTCGAAGGTCTTGAGGATCCGCCCGTCGAGATAGGTCGCGAGCGTCCGCATCCGGCTCCGGCCCGGCTCGACGAAGACCGCGATCAGCACCGCCTGCACCTCGAGGATCGCGGCAAGCGAGCGCGCGAGCTCCTCGAACACTTTCTCGCCGCCGGCGCTCGAGACGGCGAGCGCGGCGCGGCGCAGCGCGTCCTCGGAGCGCTTGCGGTCGGAGATGTCGGTGGCGATCCCGCAGACTGCATAGGGCTCGCCATCGGGGTTGAACAGCGGGAACTTCGAGGAGAGGTAGGTCCGCGCGGCGCCGCCGCGCACGAGGGTTTCCTCGATCTCGATCGGGCGCCGCTCCGCCAGCACCCGCCGGTCGCTCTGGCGCAGCCGCGCGACGTCGGCCGGGTACAGAGCGGTGTCGGTCGCGCCGACGATGCGATCACGGGGGATCCCGGCCAGGCGCTCGAACTCGCGGTTCACGAAGAGATACCGGCCATCCGGGTCCTTGACGAACACCACCGCGCTCGCGTTGTCGAGGATTTGCTGCAGGCGCGTCTCGGTCTCGCGCCAGGACGCTTCGGCCCGCCACAGCGCCGAGAGATCGCGCACGTTCACGAGGAGGCGCACCGCGGCGTCCAGCCGGACCGCCTCCAGGTGCACCAGGGTGACGATGGGCTCGCCGTCCTCCCGCCGGAACTCCCACTGGAACCACTGCGGCTGCCCGGCGAGCGCGGCCTCGGCCCGCCGGCGCCCGCCCTCGGCGGAAGGCCTCCCGTCCGGCTGGAGCGGCGCCGAGAACTCGAGCGGCGAGTGCCCGAGGAGCCGCTCGCGCGCGAGCCCGAGCAGCCGGCACGCCGCGTCGTTGCAGTCCTCGATCCCCTGGGCCATCACGAAGACCGCGAGGTCCTCGGGGCCGAAGAGCGCCCGGTAGGCGTCCTCGTCGCGCTGGAACTGCTTCATCGGCACGCGGTGACCGCTGGAATGAGTCGCCTCCGAGTGTAGACGGAACCCGGGGTCCGGGGCGCGCTGTTACCGGGCGGTTGCGATTGAAACGCGGCGGTTACCGGCCGGGTCAAGCGTCCCGGACGAACATGTAGCCGGCGCCCCGGACGGTCCGGATCGTGCGCGGGTTCTCCGGGTCCTCCTCGACCTTGCGCCGCAGGCGCGCGATGCGGATGTCGATCGAGCGGTCGAACGGCTCCCACTCGCGGTTGCGGGTCAGCGTGAGCAGGCGGTCGCGCGACAGCACCTGGTTCGGGTGCTCGGCGAACACCCGGAGGAGCTCGTACTCCATGCTGGTCAGCGGCACCTCGGCGCCGTCGCGCTCGTACAGCTGGTGCGACTTGAGGTCGAGCAGGCAGCGGCCGACCGGGAGCCGCCCGCCGGTTGCCGGCGCGGCCGGCCCCGCCGCCGCCGGCGCGACGGCGGGCGCGGCACGGCCCTGGGTGCGGCGCATGACGCTCTTCAGCCGTGCGCGGAGCTCGCGCGGATCGAACGGCTTGGCGATGTAGTCGTCGGCGCCCATTTCGAGGCCGACGATCCGGTCGACCACCTCGCCGGCCCCGGTCACCATGACGATGCCGAGCTCGTAGCGCTCGCGCAGGTACCGGGCGAGCGTCAGGCCGTCCTCGCCCGGCAGGCCCACGTCGAGCAGCACGACGTCGGGAACCGCGCGCTCCAGCTCGGCGCGCATCGTCTGGCCGCCGTCGGCCTGGGCCACCTCGTAGCCGTGCGACGCCAGGTACTCGGCGAGCATGTCGCGCACCGCCTGGTCGTCGTCGACGATCAGCACCCGTCCGCTGCTCAAGGCTGCGTCTCCCGCATCGCGGCCGAATTATAGGGCGGCCGGGAACGCGGCAGGGCACTTTCCCGCCCGATTACACGGCGACAACAAACTGTTCCCGAATCGAAAAACCGCCGATACCCGGCGTGCGTAGGCTGCGCACCTTGTCGAGCGACGGACACCGCTCGAGTCGAAAAGGAGGCACGCCAATGGATGAAACAACCGATTTCGAGGCCTTCCTCGCGCCGGAAAGCGCGGTGGGGCCGGCGATCGATCACGACGAATTCGGGATCGAGTCCGACGCCTACGTGGATCCCGCGGACGACCTGCTCGACGGGCTCGCGGCGAGCGGCGGCATGTACGACGACGGCGGCGAGCGCCACGTGCGCGACGTGCTCGGCCGCGTGTTCGGAATGTAAGCGCATCACCCGTTGCAGGAGACAGCAATGTTCGACCACCCCAGCCTTTCCGTCGCCCAGGCGACGCTCCGCTCCGTCTACAAGCTCGCGCCGCAGGCGGCGCGGATCGCGAACCACGCGACCACCGTCGACCGCGATCCCGCGGACCCGTTCCGCGCGACCGTGTTCATCGGCTCGGGCGACGCCGACGTGGTCCCGTTCGCCGCCGAGCGGGCTGTGGGCGGGCCGAACGGCGCGCCTTCACCCGGCGATCTCTTCTGCGCCGCCCTGGCCGCGTCGCAAGACTCCAGCCTCCGGATGACGGCGAACGCGCATGGCGTCCGCATCGAGGCGCTGAGCGTCGACGTGCGCGGCTGGGTCGACCTCCGCGGCGCGCTGGGGATCAACCCCGACGTGCCGGTCGGCTACCAGACGCTGCAATGCACGATCCGCATCCAGGTGGCCGCGGACGCCGATCCGGAACGCGTGCGCCGGATGCTCATCGAGGCCGAACGGTCGTGCATCGTGCTCGCCACGCTGCGCCGGGCGGTGCCCGTCTACATCCACGTCGAGCAGCCGGCGCACGCACCGGTGGCGCTCGCCGCCTGACGGAGGGACACCCCGTGGACCGCAAGCTCTGGACCTCGCCCTTCGACGAGTCGCTGCTGCTGGATGGTGCCGTGCTCCCGCGCCGGGGCCTGTTGAGCATCCGCGGGGGTCGCGGCGCGGTGCTCATCGTCGAGCACGGTGAGGTGTGGGTGACCCAGGACGCGGACCCGCGCGACATCGTGCTGTCCGCCGGCGCCTGGTTCCGGCTCGACCGCGACGGCGTCGCCATCGTCCAGCCGCTGCACGCCGCCGCGGTGACGCTCACTGCGGTCGCGGACGGACCCGTGCCCGAGATCGAGATCCGCGGGCTGCCGCACGGCGAACCCCGCCGCGCCGGACTCCGCCGCGGTCACCCGTGGCTCCGCGCGCTGACGGCCTGGTGGCTGCGGCGGTACCGGCGCGCGGAACCTTCCGTCGCGCGGCGGTTCGCCGCCTCGCTTTGACCCGTCCCCAGGAGATTCCAGATGACGAAACGCAACGCCAATGTCCTACTCCAGCTCGCTCGCCCGGTCGCCGGAAACGAGGTCCGCGAAGTCCTGCGCGAGCTCGCGGCGCTCGCCGGGGTGGCGCGCATCGCCCCGATCGCGAAGGTGCCCCGGCTGCTGACGATCGACTACGACCCGGAGGTGATTGCCGCGCCGACGCTCGTCGGCCATGCGCGCCGCCGCTGGGCGGCGGCGCAGCTCGTCGGGATGTGACCCCACAAGCCGAGGATCCGGAATGGACTCCCCCACGGCCAACGTCGTGCTCCATCTCGCCGAGCCGCTGTCGGACTGCGAAGTCGACGACCTGCAGCTCGCGCTCGCGCGCCTCGCCGGCGTCGCGCGGGTCGAGGCGAGCATGCGGCTCGCCCGGCTGCTGGTGATCGATCACGACCCGGCCGTCGTCAGCGCGCGGTCGATCCTCGCGAACGTCACGCGCCGCGGCTACGCCGCGCAGCTGATCGCCAGATAGCCGGTTGACAAGATTCCTCATCCACAGGAAACCCAGACCATGCAGACGATCCAGCAGACCGACACCCGGCGCTACGCCAAATCCGTCGAGAACTCGAAGCGCATGCGCTTCGACATCGACCGCGACGTGATTCGCGGCCGGAAGTTCGATTTCTCGCAGAAGTTCCTGCCCGACGGCCTCTCGAAGGTCGACGGCCTCGGGTTCCTGAGCGCCGAGGAGCAGCGCCTCCTCAGCCAGATCCAGGGCCGCAGCTACGCCAACATCTTCGGCCTGGTCGAGCGCTTCATCGCCGCCAAGGTGCTGGAGGTGAGTCGCGAGCACTGGTTCGGCGACCAGACCGCGCTCGAAGCCCTGGTGCGCTTCGCCGACGAGGAGATCAAGCACCAGGAGATGTTCCGCCGCATCGAGCGCATGGCCGCCGCGGAGATGCCCGAGGGCTACACCTTCCATCCTGATCCGAATGCGGTCGCCGCGGTCGTGCTCGGCAAGTCCACCTGGGCGGTGCTCGCCCTCACCTGCCACATCGAGCTGTTCGTGCTCGCCCACTACCGCGAGAGCATCGACCCGGATCCGAACCTCTCCGAGCTCTGGAAGGACGTGTTCCTGTACCACTGGCGGGAGGAGTCGCAGCACGCGATCCTGGACGAGCTCGAGTGGCAGCGCGAGGACGCGAAGCTCACCCCGGCCGAGCGCGACCGGGCGGTCGACGAGCTGATCGAGCTGGTCGGGGCGGTGGACGGGATCCTGCAGCTGCAGGCCGGCGCCGATGCCGAGTACTTCCTCAAGGTGTGCGGCCGGTCGTTCTCGCCCGAGCAGACCGCGATGGTGCGCGCCGGAGTGCTGGGCGCCTACCGCTGGCAGTACATCGTCTCCGGCGTCCAGGGACGCTTCAGCGAGGTCCTCGGCCGGATGATCAACGAGACCCAGGGAAAGCGCATCAGCGCAGCGCTCGCGCCGATCATGCAGTAGCGCTAGCGCCGCGCGGGCTCCGGCAGGTTGACGAGCACGATCCCGCCCGCGACCAGCAGCGCCGCGGCCAGGAACGCCGGCGTGATCCGCTCCCCGAGCAGCAGCGCGCCGAACAGCACGCCGAAGAGCGGCGTCATGAAGCTCAGCACCGAAAGGCGCGCGGCCAGGTACTTGGTCAAAAGCCAGAACCACACCAGGTAGCTCGCGAACGCGACGATCGCGCCCTGGAAGGCGAGGATCGCGACGGCGAGCGGCGTCCAGCGGACGACCCCGGGCTCCCCCATGACCACCGAGACGACGGGCAACGCCGCCGCGGACACCGCCAGCTGGTAGAACAGCGTCTTGGTGGCCGACGCGCGCGCGAGCCGCGTCGCCCGGATCAGCACGATCGTCGACGCCCACAGGAACGCGGCGATCACCCCGAAGAGATCGCCGACGAACGTCTCGCCCTTCGCGGACACGAACCCCTCGGCGAACGCCGCCACGATCCCGCCGAACGCGGCCAGCACGCCGACCCACTGGCGCCCGCTCAGCCGCTCCACCGGCACGAAGAACGGCAGCATCAGCGCGGTCCAGCACGGCGTGGTGTAGATGAAGACGATCATCCGCGACGCCGCGGTGTAGGCGAGACCGGCGTAGATGAACACGAACTCGGCGGCGAACAGCACGCCAGCGGCGATCCCCGCGACGAGCGTACCGTCGCGGTGGAAGAGCGGAATGCCGCGCGAGCGCGCCCAGACGAGGAGCAGCGCGGTCGCGACGATCGACCGGATCCCCGCCTGCATCACGAGCGACACGTCCGGCGCGGCGACCTTGATCGTGACCTGCTGGAAGCCCCACAGCATGCACAGCACGATCATGAGGCCGAACGCGGTCGCGTCCAGCGGTTTCCGGTCGAGGGTCATCGCGCGCCGTGCTTCGGGCCCGGACTGTACCTCAGAGCGGCGGGCTTGCGTCCCGGACGCGCCGGTGCCGGATAATCGCGCTCCACCCATGGCCCGCCCACCCGCCACGCTCATCCGCACCGGCCGGCGCGCCGCGCGCTGCGCCGCACGCTTGCCGCCGCTGTACCGCCTCGCACGCGAGCTCAGTCCCGCGGGCTTCACGGCGGAGCAGACCAGCGAGCTCGACGACGTGCGCCGGCGGATCTCCGCCGGGCTCGTGCGGCGCCTCCGTCGCGAGGTGGCCGACGCGCTCGGTCTGCCGCTGGGCGCGCTGCGGCCGAAACGCTTTTCCGCGCACGGCTGCGGGCCGGTGAGCCTGCACGACGACAAGCTGCGCTTTCCCGGCGTCTACTTCGTCATCGTCGTCGTCCACGCCGGGCGGCTGGGGATCGTCGATCACCGGAGCCGCGCCGTGCGACACGCCGCGGGCGAGATCCTCCTGCTCGACCCCTACCTGCGGCACGGGCTCGTTCCGGTCGGCCTGACGGCGCGCGAACATCCGTACGAGCGCACGCACAGCCCGGTGCCGGACGCCGACGATCAGTTCATGTTCCTTTGCTTCGACGTCGTGCGGCCGGCGCTGCGGCGCCGGTTCCTGGATGGCCGGCAGGCACCGGCGCGCGGCGGCGCGCACCGTCATGGGGCCCCGGAATAGTCGCGCGCTAGCGGGTGTTGCTGCAGAATCGCGGTCTGGCCGCTCGCCGTCCTGCCCGGCACGAGGCTTGCTCGCTCCACGCATACCAACTCACGAACAAAGGGGATCGCTCATGAACGCTTCGCGCCGGATCGGCGTTTCGCTCGTCGCGGCCGCCGCCGCGCTCGTCCCGGTAGCGGCGACCGCGCAGGCCTGGCCGACCAAGCCGGTGCGCCTCGTCGTCACGTTCGCGCCCGGCGGCTCGAGTGACATCGTCGCGCGGCTCATCGCCGGCCCGCTGGGCGAGCGGCTCGGCCAGCCGGTCATCGTCGACAACCGGCCCGGCGGCGGCGCGACGATCGGCGCTGCGGAGGTCGCTCGGGCCGCGCCCGACGGCTACACCTGGATGCTCTCGAACAGCGCGCCGATCAGCATCTCGATCTTCATGCTCGCGCAGCCCAGCTACGACCCGGTCAAGAGCTTCAATCACGTCTTCTACATCGGCTCGGTCGCGAACGTGTTCGTCGTGCACCCCTCGGTGCCGGCGACGACCATGAGCGAGCTCGTCGCCTGGATCAAGGCCCAACCGAACCCGGTCAACTACGGCTCGGGCGGCATCGGCTCGATCGGCCACATCGTCGGCGAGACCTTCAAGAACGACCTCGGCCTGAAGATGGAGCACGTCGGCTACAAGGGCTCCTCGCCGATGCACAACGATCTCCTCGGCGGCACGATCAAGCTCGCGATCGACACGCTGCCGCAGAACGTCCCGTACATGAAGGACAACCGGCTGCGGGCGCTCGCCGTGACCTCGCCGGAACGGGCGGCGCTGGCCGCCGACGTCCCGAGCGTCAAGGAGCTCGGGATGACGAAGCTCATCGCCGAGAACTTCCTCGGCATCTCGGCCCCGGCGGGGGTGCCGGCGCCGGTGGCGAGCCGCATGCACGCGGCGATGGCCGAGGTGATGAAGAACGAGACGACCCAGAAGCGCCTCGCCGACCTCGCCGTCCAGCCGCGGCCGATGTCGACGCCCGAATTCAACGCCTTCGTCGCGGCCCAGGTGAAGGAGTGGGAGCCCGGCGTGAAGGCGTCCGGGGCGAAGCTGCAGTGACCGGCCCGCTCAGGGCCTGATGTAGGCGTAGCCCTCGCGCTGCAGCCGCGCGATCTCGAGCGTGCCCGAGGGCACGACCTCGACGCGCGGCAGCAGGTCGCGGCGGCCGAGGTTGCCGGCGCGGAGCGAGTTCTCGCACACCTTGAACACGACCCCGCGGGCCGCGAGCGCGGCAACCTTCGGCCCCTCGTCCGAGAAGAGCGTGTCGCTCTGCAGGAACTGCACGCCCTCGCCGTAGGCCACGATCGCCACTCGCGCCCGCGGATCGAGATCCAGATCGCGCTTCGCCATATGGAGCGCGAGCCGCGCCTGCTTCGTGCCCTCGCTCACCTGGAGCACGACCTTGATGCCTTCCCCCGGCACCGACATCTGCGCCGCGGCGGCGCCCGCGACACCGAGCGCCGCGACCGCGGGCAGCCAGCGCAGGAAGGCGCGGCGGCTCGACTCGCGCACGGCCGACCCGGCTACTTCCCGGCTTGCGGCGTCTTCTCGAGCACCGCGTCCCATGGGCCGCGGGCCTCGATGAACATCACGCAGGCCTCGCTGCCCTCGCATCGGGCAGCGTGCTTTGCCTTCCCGATGAAAGCGAAGTACGAGCCCGGCGCCAGGCGGTGCTCCTTGCCGTCCGCGATGAGCACCAGGTTCCCGGTGATCGTCGTGACGTAGTGGTCCGGGGAGTGGTGATGGACCGGCGCGACGAACCCGGCGTCGTACTTCAGGTAGAAGCGGCTGCGGCCCTTCGCCATGTCGCCGTCGACCACCGCGGTCGCCACGCCGGGAGCGCCCGCTCCGGTCCACTTCAGGCCCCCGGCGGGGACGAACACCGCCTTCGCCGGGCTCTGCGCGAACGCCGGCCCGAGAGCAAAGGCCGACACGAGCACGACTGCGCTGCGCCAATTCATCATGACTCCTCCTTTCGGTGGGGGATCACTTCCTCGCGCCGAGTTGCTCGTGCCGGCAGAGGACGTTCACGGGTCGGGATTCCTGCGATCGTCGCCTCAGGCGCGCTGCCGCAGATCCTGGTGGAGGCAGAGCTTGTTGCCCTCGCCGTCCCCGAACCAGGCGGCCCGGTCGGTCCCGAGCACGATCATGTGGTCGACCGTCTTGAAGCCCGGAAGGTCGTAGTCCTCGAACACGACGCCGCGGCCCTTGAGCGTCCTGATCTCGGCGGCGATGTCCTCGACCTCGAAGCTCATGGCGGTGTGCTCCGCCTTGGTCCCCTCGGGTTTCGCGACCAGCCAGAGCTTCGTGCCGTTCGCGCGCAGCACGAACTTGCCGTCCGCGGTGAGCCCTTCGGCCTCGAGCCCGAGCTTGTTCACGTAGAAGTCGCGCGCCCGCTGGAGGTCCTTGACGGGCAGTATGGTCATCACCGGTGCACGGGTCAGCATGATTCGTTCTCCTTTCGTTGCGGCGGTCTCACGCGTGCCCTTCGTGGGCTTTCGCGTAGGGTTCGATCAAGGTCTGCCGGCCGTTCGCTCCGGCATGGCCGCATTTGTACGGCGCGGCGCGGCGGCGGGAAATGCGTAGGTCTACGTACCGGCGAGCGAGCGCGTTGGCCGCTGCCCTGGAAAAGCGTGAGAAGTGAACGGGAGGCATGCGGACGCATGCCTCCGGCGCGCCGCGAGGGCGGCGCGCTAGAGCTCCGCGATCAGCCGCTCCGCGACCGCTTCGAGCCGTGCGACCTCGCCGTACGACCGGGCGATCATCATCGCCCCCTCCAGCGACCCGACCAGCGCCCGGGCGACATCGAGCGCCGCGCCCGTGAATCGCAGGTTGCCCGCCGCGCGACCCTCCTCGAGGACGCCAACCAGCCAGCGCTCGTTCTCGTCGAAGAAGTGCCGCATTTCGTCCTTCATCGGCTTCGGCAGCGTCGCGTACTCGGCCGCCAGCATCCCGCACAGGCACATCCGGTTGTTGCGCAGGACGTCGGCGTAGATCTTCGCGTACCGGCGCAGCCGGTCGCGCGCGTCGGGGGTCGTGCGGTCGATCTCCGCGAGCGCTTTGAGAAACCCCGCTTCGTAGCGTTCGATGAGCCGCGTCCCGAGCTCGGCCTTGGTCGGGAAATGATAGTGAAGACTTGCTTTCGTTAGCGTCAGCGCCGATGCTATATCGGCGTAACTAAACCCGTTAAAGCCGCGGGTCTGGACCAGGCGCTCGGCGACGTCCAGGATGCGCTGGGAGGTATCCGCGGTGGCCGATCCCCGGGGCATGGGGGCTCCTCGTTTCCGCGCCGGGCGGCGCGCACTGACCAAGGCTACCATAGTTTACCTACCTACTGGTTGACAAATAACCTACTAGTTGGTAGAAAAGCGGCACCACCGTCGAACCCAGGGGGTCCCGATGTCCCCACTCTGCCCGCCGGCCCAGGCCGGCGCAAGCCTGGCCGCCAACCCGCGCCGGCTCTCCGCCGGCGAGCTGCACGCGGCGCTCGACGTGCTCCACGAGATCGGCGAAGCGTGCGACGGCGTTGCCGACTTCGCGCGGCGCGGCGTGAAATCGCTGCCGCGGCTGGTGGGCTCCGAGCTCACCACGCTGTCGGTCTGCGACCTGGACAGCGGGCACCGGCGGGTGGTGAGCGACGCGCCGGGTGCCATCTCCCCGCGCGAGATCGAGGCGTTCGACCGCCACTTCTTCGTTCATCCGCTCGTCTGCGAGCACGGCCGCAACCCGGCGGCCGTCACCAAGCGGATCGGCGACCTCATGCCGGCGAGCGAGTTCCACCGCACGCCGCTCTACAACGAGTACTACCGGGCGATCGGCATCGAGCACGTCACTGCGGTGCCGATCCACGTCGATCGGCGGCTCCTCGTGAGCTTCGTCCTCAACCGCGCCGCCGCGCCGTTCACGGACCGCGAGCGCAAGCTGCTCGACGTCGTCCGGCCGCACCTCGCCAACCTGTACCGGCTCGGCGTCGCGATCGATCGTACCCGCCAGGCTCCCACCGACACCGCGGACGTCGCCGACCTGGCGCTCACGCCCCGCGAACGCGAGGTGCTCGACTGGGTGGCCGGTGGCAAGACCAACCGCGACATCGCCGCGATCGTCGGCGCGAGCCCGCGCACCGTCGAAAAGCACCTCGAGCGGATCTACGAGAAGCTCGGCGTCGAGACCCGCACCGCCGCGGTGATGCGCGTCATCAAGCGCGTCGCGCCCAACTGAGGCGCTACTGGAGCTCGACCACGAGGCTCCGGGGCGCCTCGGGCACGGTCTCGAGCCGAAAGTAGACCCGGCCGATCTCGCGCCCGTCGGTGGTCTCGACCTGCACTTTCCACTCGCCGGGCTGATAGTTGGACTTCACGCCGTAGCCGCGGAAGCCCTGCTCGCGCCCACCGACGATGTTGATGGGGATCGAGTCGGTCAGACTCCAGCGGCCCCGGGCGTCTTTCGTGTACCAGCGCATCAGCACCTGGTCGGAAAAGCGGGTCGGCGAGAAGATCCGGAAGAAAACGTAGACGCGGTCGCCCGGCTGGGCGCGGAAGTCCTGGTCACCGTTGTGCCAGATGCGCCACAGCGGCCGCTCGTGGCCGAGCCGGTAGCCGTCGTCGGTCCGCTCGACGGCGTGATAGACGCCGATGAACGGGATGGACAGCGGCACCGGGGGGATGACCTTCACCAGGTACAGCGTCAGAAAGCCGAGCAGCACGACGCCCGCCGGCACCAGGATCTGCCGCCGCGCCCGCCGAAAGAGGTCGGGCGCAGCCGCCCCGATCCCCCAGCCGAGGCCGGCGAGCGGCAGGGCGCCGACCAGCATCGAGAGCAGGAACACGCCGACCCCGATCGAGCCGACGAAGATCGGCACCACGTGGGCGAAGAACGACAGCACGCACAGGCTGAGCAGCGCGAACTTGAACGGCAACCCCAGCGACTTGAAGCGCCGCGTCTCGTTGGCCACCAGGACCAGCACCAGGAAGGCGAGGAACGAGAACGACACCAGCAGCGACGAGCTCTTGAAGAAGTAGATGGTGTAGAGGTTGAGCAGGCTGCCGAACAGGAAGTGGACGACCGCGGTGCGGCCCTGGTAGTACCAGCGCTTCACGGCGAACATTTTCTCGAGCTCGAGCGGCGGACGCGCCTCCTCCAGGAACATCTGCGCGAGGGCCATCGTGATCACGGCGAGGTAAAGGATCTGCTGGCCGATCGCGAGCCAGGAGTCGACGCGGCTGAAGGTGAGGACGTCGAAGACGAACCCGGCGACGAACGCGACGACGGCGATCCGGCGCTCGTTCCGCGCGTAGTACAGCTTGAATCGATCGATCCCTGCCGGGGCGGGGGCGGCGGGAATCGCGTCTGGCTGCGTCATCGTTCGCTCGTCCGGTGCGCCCGGAGCGCCACGTGGCGTGGCGACCGTGCGCCGACCGACCCGGCGGCGCTCCTCGCCCGGGTGACGGGCTGGTAGGCGAAAACCCGGCGGCTAGCGGGTCCGCCGCGGGTTGCTGATTCCCGCTTCGGCGTAGAGGCGCTTCGCCAGCACGGTCTGCTTGAAGAAGGCGACCACCGCGCCCTCCGTTTCGACCGCCTCGACGCGCTGGCGGCGCTCCTGCTCGCCGCTCCGGCTCGAGCGGCGGGTCTCGTGGCACACGTAGGTGCCGCCCTCGGTCCGGTAGAGCGTGAGCTCGATCCACCGTCCCATGTGGCGGCTGAAGTTGGAGGCCTTCCGCTCCGGGCTGCTCGTCACGCGCGCGACCAGCTCGCCGCTGAAGATGAGATCCGGCGCGCCGTCGATGGACAGCTTGAAATCCATTATCGGAAGGACCACCCGTGCGTGAAGTTGCCGCCGGCGCCGCTCACGCGCATCGTGCTCGGCCGGTTTGCCGACGCCCAGTCCTTCGCGTAGCTGAGGGCGCGCGTGCGGTCCAGGAACAGCCGGGACTTCGACGCGCCGGGCAGCTGCACCCGCCAGCCGTCCTCGGCGTTCGCCTGAACGAGGACGAGCGCGAACTTCGGCCCGGTGAGGTTGAGTTCGATCACGACGGCGCAATACCGCAGCCAGTATACGTGGCCGAACGGCAGGCCGCTTCGCGCCCGCGCGGCGGGTTTTCGACGCTTGGATCTAGCGCCGCCGGTGTTGCGGCGACAGCGGGTTCGCGGGAGCGGCCCGCTCGTCCTTGTGCCGGAAATTGATCCGGCCCTTGGTCAGGTCGTAGGGCGACATCTCGAGGGTGACCTTGTCCCCGGCCAGGATGCGGATGCGGTGCTTCCGCATCTTGCCCGAGGCGTACGCCAGCACGTCGGCGCCGTTGGCGAGCACCACGCGGAACTGCGTGTTCGGCAGGACCTCGCTGACCACGCCTTCCATTTCGATCATCTCTTCCTTCGGCATGCTCCTTCCCGCGGCCGCGATCGCGGAGGCAGTGCGTTCACTGCCTCCGCAACCGGGGTCAGACGGCTTTCAGGTTGACCGCCGAGGACTTGCCGTTGGGTGCCTGCTGTACCTCGAACTGGACCTTCTGGTTCTCGCTGAGCGTGCCGAGGCCGGCGCGCTCGACCGCCGAGATGTGCACGAAGACGTCCTTCGAGCCGTCGTCCGGCCGGATGAACCCGAAACCCTTGCTGGTGTTGAAGAACTTGACGGTGCCGGTAGGCATGAGAGCCCTCCAGTCTGGCGTTGCCCGGCACGACACTGTGCCGGGCATCAAATTACTTATGGGAGAGGACCAGAGCGGCGCCCGCAAGCGGGGGTCGTGGACGGACCCACAGCAAATTCGACGGTCGCATTATGCGGATGCCGGGGGAGTTTGCAAGGGGTGGGGGCAAGCAAATCGCGCGCCCGCCCCGATCGGGCACCGGGCGATGCGCCAGCATCCGCGGATGTTCGGCGGCTTCGCGCTCGCGCAGGTCGAGGCCGACGGCGTCGCGATCCGCACCCGCCACCGGCTCGCCCGAACAAGCGTAATCTCCGCCGGCTATTAGTTCCCGGCGATCGGCCGCCACGCCGCCTGGATGCTGCGGCGCGGCGTTCGGCCGCCGGCGCGAAGTGCGCCTGTTCAAGCCCGATCTCACCTGAAAGGAGCGTTCGATGCGCAGCAAGTCCAGCATGCTCGTCGTGACGGCGCTGTGCGCCGCCACGTCGATGGCCGCGTGGGTCGCCCGTGCGGGGTTCCTGGGCGGCACGGCGTCGTGGCGCACCGACCTCTACACCAGCCGCGGCACGCTGCTCACGCTGCGCGAGAGCATCGAGCTGAACAAGAAGCTCGGCGTGAAGCACACGCCTGAGCTCAAGGCCGGCAATCCCGCGCGCGTCAACGAGGTGTTCGGCAGCCAGGCCAAGTACGCTCAGGCCATGATCGACGAGTTCAAGGAGGCCGGAGTCGACCCGCGCGACGTCTGGGCGCAGTCGTTCAATCAGGACGACGTGATCTACTGGATCAAGAATGAACCGCGCTTCGGCCGCCAGGCGGTATTTCTCGACAGCTGGGACCCGCCCGCCGTCCCGCGGCAGACGCTCGCCGAGCTGAAGCAGCTGCGCGCAAACGGGGTGAAGATCGTTGCACCGCCGATCCCCGCGCTGCTCGCGGTGAAGAACGGCAAGATCGTCCCGTCGGAGTATGCGCACGACATCAAGGGCGTCGGCTTCGACATCATCACCTGGAGCTTCGAGCGCTCGGACCTGCGCGGCGGTGCTTCCGCCGCCGGCTTCTACTAGCAGTTCGACTCGAAGGGCGTGGTGGTGAAGAAGGACAGCGACATGTACATCGCGCTCGACGTGCTCGCGAAGCAAGGTCGGGATCCTCGGCATCTTCTCCGACTGGCCGGCGACGGTGACCTACTACGCCAACTGCATGGGCCTCAAGTAGGGGACGCCCGGGTCACCGCGCGGTCACTGCGAGCGGATGCCGAGCTCCGGAAGCAGCTTGCCGTAGCGCTGGCTCTCGGCGCGCACGTACGCGGCGAACGCGTCGGGCGTCATCGGCGGCGCCAGGTCGACCGCGAGCGTCTTGAACCGCTCGCGGATCGCCGGCTCCTGCATGACCTTCTGGACCTCGCGGTTCAGCCGGTCGACGATGTCGCGCGGTGTCCCGCTGGGCGCGTAGAACCCGAAATACGGCCCCCCGTCGACGCCCTTGATGCCGTTCTCCTCCAGCGTCGGCACGTCCGGAAAATCGGGATGGCGTTGCGGCCCGGCGATCGCGACGAGGCGGAGTTTCCCGGCCTTGGCGTGCGGCAACCCGACGCCCGGATCGAACGCGAGGTCGACGACGCCGCCGAGGAGGTCCTTGAGGGCCGGGCCCGCACCCTTGTACGGGATGTGGTTCATCTGGACCTTCGCCTCGCGGTTGAAGACCTCGACCGCGATGTGCGGCGAGGTGCCGTTGCCGGGCGTCCCGTAGTTGAGCTTGCCGGGGTTCGCCCGCGCAAAGGCGAGGAACTCCTTGTAGTTGCTCACGGGTAGATCGAGCTTGACGATCACGTAGAGCGACACGCTTCCGGTCGCCACGACCGGCGTCAACGCCTTCAGCGGATCGAAGTCGGCCCGCTTCACGAGGTGCGGCGCGATCATCATGGTGCTGCCCGGCGCGTACACGAACATCGTGCCGTCGGGGTCGGCGCGCGCGGCGGCTTCGAACCCGATGTAGCCGTCGCCGCCGGCGCGGTTCTCGATCACGAACGGCTGCCCGAGCGTCTCGGTGAGGCGGGCGCCCAGGACGCGCGCCGTGATATCGGCCACGCCGCCGGGAGCGACGTTCACGATCACGCGGACCGGCTTCGAGGGCCAGGCTTGTGCCTGGGCCGTGCCCGCGATCGATACGGCAACCAGCAGCGACAGCAGCAGCCTGACCATGTCTCCTCCTTGAGCGAGCCTCTTGACAGGCGCTCGGCGCGGCTCGAATCTTAGGCTGGCCAACTACGGTAGACAAGCGCCGGGCGCCTGACGCAATGACAGTCAGAAGAATCGCATTGGTCACCGGGGCGGCGACCGGCATCGGGCGAGCCGTGGCGCTCGCGCTCGCGCGCGCCGGCTTCGACGTCGCGATCAACTACAGCCGCAGCGAACCCGCCGCCCGCGAGACCGCGGCCGCGGCGGAAAGACTCGGCGCGGCGACGCTGCTGTGTCGGTGCGACGTCAGCGACGATACTGCGGTGCGGCAGATGCTCCGCGAAGTCGACCAGCGCTTCGGCCGGCTCGACGTCCTCGTCAACAACGCCGGCACCACCACCGAGGTCAAGCCCAAGGACTTCGAAGCACTGACGGTCGAAGAGTGGGACCGCGTGTTCGCGGTCAACGTGCGCGGCGTCTTCCTCGTGACCCGCGCCGCGCTGCCGCTGCTGCGCAAGGGCACCGACCCCTGCATCGTCAACACCGCGAGCATCGTGGGCCTGCGCCCGGGTCCCCAGCCGCTCCCCTACGCCGCGAGCAAGGCCGCGGTCGTGAACCTGACCAAGACCCTCGCCTACAACCTGGGTCCCGACATTCGCGTGAACGCGGTGGCGCCGGGCTGGATGGAGGGCGACTGGATGAAGCGCATGCTGAAGGACAAGTACGACGACCTGATGGCGCGGCGCGCGAAGCTCACGCCGCTCAAGCGCTGCGTCACCGCCGACGACGTCGCGGAGACCATGCTGAGCCTGATCGTCGGCAACCGGTTCGTCACCGGCGAGGTCGTCGTGGTCGACGGCGGTTTCGCGAGCTCGACCTAGGATGCTCGAAGGCGTCGTCCCGTTCCCGTCCGAGTTCGCGCGGCGCTATCGCGAGCGGGGGTACTGGGCGGACCGGTCCCTCGCCGCGGAGCTCGGCGCCGCCTGCCGCAAGTTCGCCGACCGCGTCGCCGTCGTCGACCGCGACCGGCGGTACACGTATCAGGAGCTCGACGGCGCGAGCGACCGGCTCGCGCTCAACCTGCTCGCGCTCGGCCTGCGGCCGCTCGACCGCGTCGTCGTGCAGCTCCCCAACGTCGCCGAGTTCGTGCTGCTGTACCTCGCGCTGCAGAAGCTCGGCGCGATCCCGATCGCGGCGCTTGCCACGCACCGCCACACCGAGGTGAGCCAGTTCGTCCGCATCGCGTCCGCGGCCGCGTGCGTCTATCCCGAGGCGCAGGGCGACTTCCGGTTCGGCCCGATGGTCGAGCGCGTCCAGGCGGAGTCGCCGTGCCTGAAGTGGCGGCTCGTCCTCGGCGTGGCCGGCCCGGGCGAGCAGTCCCTCGCCGAGCTGATCGAGCGCGCGCCGCGGCTGCCGCGGGCGGAGCTCGACCGGATCGCGATCGACCCCGACGATCCCTGCATCTTCCAGCTGTCGGGCGGGACGACCGGCGTGCCGAAGCTCATCCCGCGCTCCCACAACGACTACGCCTACAACTCGAAGACGGCCGCGCCGGTCTGCGGCGTGACCGGGGACTCGGTGCTCCTGCTCGCGCTGCCGATCGCGCACAACCTGCCGCTCGCCTGCCCCGGGATCCAGGGCTACTTCCTCAACGGCGGCAAGGTCGTGCTGTGCGCGAGCACCCGTCCCGAGGAGATGTTCGCGGCGGCCGAGCGCGCCACCGCGTCACGCACATCAAGGTCGTCCCGGCGCTGCTCGTCCGGCTGATCAACAGCCCGGAGATCGGGAGCTTCGACCTCGCCTCCGTCCGGGTGATCCAGAGCGGCGGCCAGCGAATGCAGCCGGAAGTGCGCGCGCGGACGAAGGCGCTGATCCCGAGCGCGACGGTGCAGGAGAACTTCGGCATGTCGGAGGGGATGCTCTTCTACGTCCGCCTCGACGATCCCGAGGACGTGCGCCTCGAGACCTGCGGCCGGCCGATCTCCCCGGACGACGAGGTCCGGCTGGTCGACGACGACGACAACGACGTGCCGCCGGGCGCGGTGGGCGAGCTCATCTGCCGCGGCCCCTACACGCTGCGCGGGTACTTCGGCGTCCCGGAGTACAACGCGCGCCAGTTCACGCCCGACGGCTTCTACCGCACCGGCGACCTGATGCGGCGGCACCCGTCCGGCAACTACGTCGTCGAGGGGCGGAAGAAGGACCTCATCAACCGCGGCGGCGAGAAGATCAGCGCCGAGGAGGTCGAGAACCTGATCCTCTCGCACCCGGCGGTGCAGAACGTCGCCTGCGTCCCCATGCCCGATGCCAGCCTGGGCGAGAAGATGTGCGCCTGCGTGATCCTGCGCGGCGGCCGCGCGCTCACGCTCAAGGAGCTGGTCGAGTTCCTGGGCGCCAAGGAGATCGCCCGGTTCAAGCTGCCCGAACGGCTGGAGGTGCTGGGCGAGTTCCCGGTGTCGACCTTCGGCAAGGTGTCGAAGAAGGCGCTGGTCGAGATGGTGACGAAGAAGCTCGCGCAGGAGCGGACCGCCTGACATGCGGATCATCGACCTCCACTGCTACCCGGGCACGCAGGCGTGGATCGACAGCCAGGGCCCGTACGTCGCGGCGCTCGCGAAGTACTGGAACCGGGCGTGGGTGGCCAAGAGCGAGGACGAGGTCGTCGCGGACTTCGCCGGCGCCGCGGTCGAGGCCTGTCTCGTCGCGCTCGACCTCGAGACGACCGTCAAGACGCCGCCCTGCACGAACGAGTACGTGCACGGCATGTGGAAGCGCCACCCGGAGCGGATCATCCAGTGCTGGGGCACGCTCGACCCGTTCAAGGGCGAGGTCGCGATCGCGCAGGCGCAGAAGGCGGTGCGGGAGCTCGGCTTCGTCGGCTTCCACTTTCATCCGATCATGCAGCACTTCGCGGTGAACGAGCGGCGCTTCTACCCGCTGTTCGAGGCGATCGACGGGCTCGGTGCGGCGGTGATGATCGACGTCGGCACCACCGGCATGGGCGCCGGCCTGCCGGGCGGGATGGGTGCGAGAATCCGCCACGCGCATCCGGCGGCGATCGACGAGCTCGCGGCCGACTTCCCGAAGCTCCGGATCCTCATGGCGCACCCCGGCTGGCCGTGGGTCGACGAGGCGACCGCGGTGGCGCTGCACAAGGGCAACGTCTACTGGGAGATGTCGGGCTGGGCGCCGAAGCACTTCCCGGCGAGCCTCAAGGTCGACATGCGCGCGCGGCTGCAGGACAAGATCATGTTCGGCAGCGACTACCCGAGCCTGCCCTACCCGCGCATCCTCCGGGAATGGCAGGAACTCGGCTACGGCGACGCGGTGATGGAGAAGATCTTCCACCGGAACGCCGAGCGCGTACTCGGCCTCTAGACGAGGAGTCGATCGATGGCAGCGAGAACCACACCCCCCTTCCGCGCCGACCAGGTCGGCAGCCTGCGGCGGCCGGAGCCGCTGATGAAGGCGCGCGAGCGGCTGCTCGGCGCGCACGACCTCGACCACAACTTCGGCCCGCACGGCAACGCCGAGCTCCACCGGCTCGAGGACGAGGCGATCCGCGAGGTCGTGAAGCTGCAGGAGGGCATCGGCCTGCGCTCGGTCACCGACGGCGAGTTCCGCCGCCGGATCTGGTGGAGCGAGTTCCTCCTCTCGCTCGAGGGCGTCGAAGGCTCGTATCGCGGCGAGGAGCGGTTCCACGACAAGACCGGCCACACGGTGCCGTCGCCGCGCATCGAAGTCACCGGCAAGGTCCGCTGGCGGAAAAGCGTGAACGTCGCGCCATTCCAGTTCCTGAAGTCGGTCACCAAGGCCACGCCGAAGGTCACGATGCCGGCGCCGCAGACGCTGTACCAGTTCGCGACGCGCGCGACGGTCAGCAAGGAGGCATATCCCGATCTCGCCGCGCTGTGGGACGACCTGGCCGAGGCCTACGGCGCGGAACTCCGCGCGCTCGGCGAAGCCGGCTGCACCTACGTTCAGCTCGACGAGGTGACGACCTCGTGTCTGTGCGACGAGAAGCAGCGGACCAAGTTCCGCGACCGTGGCGACGACCCGGACGCGATGCTCGGGAGCTACGCAAGAAGCGATCAACCGGATCGTCGCGAACCGGCCCAGGGGAATGACGATCGCGATGCACACCTGCCGGGGCAACTACCAGGGGCACTGGATGGCCGAGGGCGGCTACGACCCGATCGCGGAGCGCGTGTTCAACGAGATCAAGGTGGACGCCTTCTTCCTCGAGTACGACTCGCCGCGCGCGGGCGGCTTCGAGCCGCTCAGGTTCGTGCCGCAGGACAAGACCATCGTGCTCGGGCTCGTCTCCACCAAGACGCCGGAGCTCGAATCGGCCGATGCGCTGAAGAAGGCGCATCGACGAGGCGTCGCGGTACGTGCCGCTCGACCGGCTGTGCCTCAGCCCGCAGTGCGGGTTCTCGAGCAACTACCTGGGCAACCCGGTCACGATCGACGACGAGAAGCGCAAGCTCGAGCTCGTCGTCAAGGTCGCGCAGTCCGTCTGGGGCAGCGCCTAGCGAATGCTCGTCAAGGGGATGAGCGGCGCGGAAGCGCTGCTGCGGTGCCTCCGCGCGATGGGCGTGGAGCGGATCTTCGCGTCGCCGGGCTCGGACTGGGCGCCGCTCTGGGAGGCGCTCGCGAAGCCGCACGGGGCGGGCGAGATTCCCGAGTACGTGTCCTCGCGCCACGAGGAGACCGCGGTCGGGATGGCGATCGGCTACGCGAAGGCGACCGGAAAGCTCCCGGCGCTGGTGCTCCACACGACCGTCGGCACGCTGCACGCGACGATGGGGGTGCGCGCGGCGCTGCACGAGCGCATCCCGATGGTGGTGCTCGCCGGCGAATCGATCACGTTCGGCGAGCCGCCCGCGCCGCCGCTCGGACGTCAGTGGCTGCGGCTCCTGACCGATATCGGCGGCCCCGCGCGGCTCATCGAGCCGTGCGTGAAATGGTGCTTCGCCCTGAACACGAGCCTGCTGCTGCCGCACACCATCCAGCGCGCCTGCCAGCTGGCGACGGCTGCGCCGCCGGGACCGGTGTTCGTGTCGGTGCCGATCGAGTTCCTGATCGACACGATGACGACCGATCCGCCGGCCGCGGCGAGTCACGCGCGCGCGCCCGCGGCGCAACCGGCCGCGATCGACGAGCTCGCGCACGCCCTGTCCGCGGCCGCGAATCCGCTGATCGTCACGGAGGAGCTCGGCAAGAACCCCGCCGCCGTGGCCCGGCTCGTGACGCTCGCCGAGACGCTCGGTGTCCCGGTCGTCGAGGCCTGGCAGCCGACCTACGTCAACTTCCCGCGCCAGCATCCGCTCTACGGCGGGGTCGCGGCGACCGCGATGCCGGAGCTGCTGCAGGACGCGGACCTCGTATTCCTGGTCGAGGCGGTCGCTCCGTGGCACCCGCCGTCGTCCCTGCCCGGTCCGAACACGAAGGTCGTCGTGCTCGGCGAGGACCCGCTGCACTCGCGGCTGCCGTTCTGGGGCTTCCGCGCCGATCTCGTCGTCACCGGCGATCCCGAACCTTCGCTCGCGCTGCTGGTCGAGCGCGTGCGGCAGCTCGTTCCGCCCGGCTCGCGGGCGGCGGCCGCGGAGCGCTGGCGTACCCGCCACGAGCGCGAGCGCGCGACGGCGCGTGAGGACGCCAGCGCCGCCGGCGCGAGCAAGCCGATCGAGACCCGCTGGGTCGCCCACGAGCTGAACGAAGCCCTCCCGCCGGATGCGATCGTCGTCAACGAGACGATCACGCACCGGCTCGACCTCCATCGGCTGCTCGACCGCCTCGGGCCGGGCGCCTACTTCGAGGCGAGCTACGGCGGCCTCGGGCTCGGCCTCGGGATGGCGCTCGGCGCGAAGGCCGCGCACCCGTCGCGAACGGTCGTCGCGACCATTGGCGACGGCGCGTTCCACTACAACCCCGTGGTCGCGTCGTTCGGCGCGGCCCAGGAGCTCCGCCTGCCGATCCTCGTCGTGCTCTTCGACAACGCGGGCTATCTCTCGCAGAAGAACGACGTCGTGCGGGAGTACCCCGACGGCTGGGCCGTGCGGACGCAGAAGTTCGCCGGGACGTCGATCCTCCCGCGCCCGGACTATGCGATCCTGGCGCGCGCCTACGGCGGCCACGGCGAGACGGTCGACGCGCCCGGCGAGGTTCGCGCCGCGCTGCGGCGCGGCCTCGAGGCGGTGGCGAAGGGCCAGCTCGCGCTCGTCCACGTCGTGCTCGCCCCCGTGAACCCCCAGGATGTCGCCTGACGGAGAACCTCATGAACAAGTTCGGGATCGGCCAACCGGTGCGGCGCGTCGAGGACCAGCGGTTCCTGACCGGACGCGGGCGCTACGTCGACGACCTCCAGCTCGCGCACCAGGCGTACGGCGCGGTCGTCGCGTCGCCCCACGCCCACGCGCGGATCCGGGGCATCGACGTGCGCCAGGCGGCCGCGGCGCCCGGGGTGCTTTGCGTGCTGACCGCCGCCGACGCGCGCGCCGACAAGCTCGGCGGCATCCCGCCGCTCTTCATGCCCGAGGACATGGGCGGCCCGAAGGGCTATCGCACCTTCAAGCCGCTGCTCGCCGGGGACAAGGCGCGCCACGTCGGCGAGCGGATCGCGTTCGTCGTGGCCGAGACGCAAGCGCAGGCGCGCGAGGCCGCCGAGCTCGTCGCGGTCGACTACGAGCCGCTGCCGGCGGTGGTGAACGTCGAGGACGCGGCGAAGGACGGCGCGCCGCGGATCTGGGAGGAATGGACGAGCAACGTCGCGTTCCCGCTCATGATGGGCAACAAGCAGGCGACCGACGCGGCGTTCGCGGCGGCGCCGCACGTGGTGAGGCTGCGCCTCGAGAACAACCGGCTCTCGGCGAACGCCCTCGAGCCGCGCGGCGCGATCGGCGACTACAGCCCGGCGGACGACAGCTACACGCTCTACACGAGCACCCAGAACCCGCACGGCATCCGCACGGTGCTCTGCCAGGCGGTGTTCAAGATGCCGGAGACGAAGCTGCGCGTGGTGGCGTACGACGTGGGCGGCGGCTTCGGCATGAAGGGCGACACCTATCCCGAGGAGGGGCTGGTGCTCTGGGCCTCGCGGCGGCTCGGGCGGCCGGTGAAGTGGACGGCGACCCGTTCCGAATCGATCATGGGCGACGACCACGGGCGCGACCAGGTGGTCACCTGCGAGATGGCGCTCGACGAGAACGGCAAAATCCTCGCGATCCGCGCCCAGGCGGTCCACGCGGTCGGCGCGTACGTCACCGGCGCCGCGGTGGTCCCGGTCCTGTACGCGTTGAAGCTGATCCCGAACGTGTACACGGTGCCGGCGCTCCACGTCGCGACGCGCGCTATGTTCACCAATACCGCTCCGACCGGGCCCTACCGGGGGGCCGGACGTCCCGAGGCGGTCTACGTCACCGAGCGGCTGCTCGACCTCGCCGGCCAAAAGCTGAAGCTCGATCCGGTCGAGATCCGGCGGCGGAACTACATCGCGCCCGGCGCGATGCCGTACACCACGCCGACCGGCTTCGTGTACGACTCGGGCGAGTTCGCGAAGCTCACCGACAAGTGCCTGGAGCTCGCCGACTGGCCGGGCTACGCGGCGCGGAAGAGCGCGACCGAGAGGCGGGGCCGGCTCCGCGGCCGGGGCATGATCTACTACATCGAGGACTGCGGCGTGTTCAACGACCGCATGGAGCTCCGCTTCGACCCCAGCGGCATGGTCACCATCGTCGCGGGGACCTTCTCGCATGGACAGGGACACGCAACCACCTTCGCGCAGCTGGTCGCCGAGTGGCTCGGCGTGCCGTTCGAGCACATCCGGTTCGTCCAGGGCGACACCGACCAGGTGCCCTTCGGGCGCGGCACCTATGCGTCGCGGAGCGCCCTGCTCGGGGGCAGCGCGCTGAAGATGGCGGCGGACGCGGTGATCGAGAAGGCGCGACCGATGGCGGCGCAGATGCTCGAAGCCGCGGCCGGCGACCTCTCGTTCACGGACGGGCGGTTCCGGATCACCGGCACCGACCGGTCGGTCGCGCTCGTCGACGTCGCGAAGGCGTTCTACCGTCCGGTCGGCCTGCCGAAGCAGTTCGGCATCGGCCTCGAGGCGAGCGGCGCCTGGGCCGCCGATCCGCAGAACTTCCCGAACGGCTGCCACGTCTGCGAGGTCGAGATCGACCCGGAGACGGGCGCGGTGACGATCGACCGCTACGCCGTCGTGGACGACATCGGCCGGGTCATCAACCCGCTCGTCTGCGAAGGCCAGGTCCAGGGCGGACTCGCGCAGGGCATCGGCCAGGCGCTGCTCGAGGTGGTCGTCTACGACGCCGAGTCGGGACAGCTCCTCTCCGGCAGCTTCAGCGACTACGCGATGCCGCGCGCGGACGACCTGCCCGCGTTCGACCTCGGTTTCATCGAGGTGCCCTGCAAGACCAACCCGATCGGGGTCAAGGGCGTCGGCGAAGCGGGGTCGGTGGGCGCGCCGCCGACGGTGATGAACGCGATCCTCGACGCCCTGCGACCGCTCGGCGTCGAGCACGTCGACATGCCGGCGACGCCGCGGCGGGTGTGGGAGGCGATCCGGGCGGCGCAGGGGAAGAAGGCCGCTTAGGCGCCATTCCCGCGAAAGCGGCGGCTGCTGACCCTGCAGCTAAACGGCCTGCGACGGTAAGCGACTCGTTCCGACGTACCGGTGTCCCACGGGCAATCGATCGGATCCGTACGACGGACGCGCTGGCTTGCCCTGGCGCTGCTGGCGCTCGCCAGTCTCCTGTGGGCGGGGAACTGGGTCACCGGGCGGGTGCTGCGCGACGCGTTCGACCCGATCACGCTCAATTTCTGGCGCTGGCTGGTCGCGGCGCTGGTCCTGGCGCCGTTCGCAATCCGCGAAACCGTCCGCCAGCGCGACGCGATCCGGCGACACGCGGGCCTGCTCGCGCTGCTCGCGCTCACCGGCGTCGCCGTGTTCCACAGCCTGGTCTATCTCGGGCTCAGAACAACGACCGTGATCAACGCCGTGCTGCTCAACTCCTCCGCGCCGCTCTTCATGCTGCTCTGCTCATGGATCATCGAGCGCGAGAGCGCGACGCGCCGCCAGGTCACGGGGATGCTGGTCTCGCTGCTCGGCATTCTCGTCATCGTCTCCCGGGGCGAGTTCGCCAAGCTGTTGCAGCTGGAGTTCCACGCCGGCGATGGGTGGATCCTGCTTGCCATGCCGGTGTGGGGAATCTACTCGGTGCTGCTCAAACGCCGCCCGCCCGAGCTGGGCGGCGTGAGCTTGCTGTTCGTGATCTCGGTCGCCGGACTGGCGCTGCTCGCTCCAGCGTTTGTGCTGGAAGCGCTGCATGCGCCTCCGCGCTGGCCGACTGCGGGCGAGGCTGCCGGCGTGCTCTATGTCGGGCTCGCCGCATCGGTCGGCGCCTACATTTGCTGGAATCGCGGGGTCGCGGTGGTCGGGGCGAACACGGCCGGGTTCACCCTGCATCTGCTGCCCGCCTTCGGCACGGTGCTGGCGATGGTCTTTCTCGGCGAAGCGTTCCATGCGTTCCACGCCGCCGGAATCGCGATCATCCTGGTCGGAGTCGTCCTGGCGACGGCCGGGCAGGCTAGCCCGAGGAGTCGCCCAGCTCGCGCAGCGCGTCGGTCGTCTGTCGGAGCCGGTTCGAGAGGTGACGGCCCAGGTTGAGCAGCAGCTTGTTCGCCAGCGCGGGATGGCTCACCGCCAGCGCGTTGAGCGTCGAGCGCGACAGGCTGTAGACCACCGCATCCTCGGCCGCGATCGCGCTCGCCGAGCGCTCGGCGCCGTCGAGCATGGCGGCCTCGCCGAAGAGCGAGCCCGGCGCGAAGGTGACGACGCGGCTGTCGCCCCCGCCGGTGCCGCCGATCACGATCGACACGGCGCCGCGCGCAAGGACGTAGAGCCGGTTGCCGGACTCGCCCTCGCGGAACAGGACCTCGTCCGCATTGAGCTCCCGCCGCCTGAGCAGCGGCCGCAGCACCTCGAGCTCGGCGGCGTCGAGATCGGCCGTCAGGACGAGGTGCTCGAGCGGGATTTCGCGACGCGGACCGCGCTCGAGCTCGCGGAGCAGGCGGCGTTCGGCCCACTCGATCGCCCGGTCGGCATCGACGAACCACCGCCTCGCATCCGGCGCGACGAAGGTGCCGTAGGCGACGAGCGCCGTTCCATGCCGGCCCTTCGGAGTGATCCCGGCGAGCGCCACGTGCACGCCGGCGGCGTGCTGCCGCTTTACGAGCTGCTCGAGCACCATGGCCCCCGTGGCGTCGATCTCGGTCACCCGCCGCAGATCGAGCACGACGTAGTCGGCGGCCTTGGTGAGCGCCTCGACCTGCGTGCTCAGGCGTTCGGCGCTGCCGAAGAACAGCGCGCCCTCCAGTTCGACGACCTTGATCCGGGGCCGGCTCGGGGCGAGTCGCCACTCCTCCTCGGGACCATAGATCCGGCGTGACGGCCGCGCGGTGCCGTCGCGCACCGCCCGCACCAGCGAGCGATTCATGGCACGGATGAACAGCGCCATCGACAGGAAGACGCCGGCGATCACCGCGGTGACGAAGTTGACCGCGACCATCAGGCCCGCGACGAGAGCGACGACCGCCGCGCTCGACCAGGCCGTCCGGTCGCCGACGTTGGCGACGAGCCGCCGCACGAGGCTCCGCGTCCAGACGTCGACCAGGTTCCAGGCGACCACGAGCATGATGCCCGCGATCACCGCGATCGGCAGCGCCGCGAGCGCGGGCCCGCCCCCCAGCATCAGGGCCAGCAGCGCCGCCGACGAAACGTAGCTCGTGACCCTGGTCCGGCCTCCGGCTCGCCACCCGGCGATCGCCTGCGCCGGCGACAGCGCGATCGCCACGCCGCCGCAGGCGGCGGACGCGAGGTTGCCGAGCCCCTGCGCCACGAGCTCGCGGTTCGCCCGGTGGCGGGTCTCGGTCGCGTTGTCGATCGCCGCGGCGCCCAGGAGCGAATCGAGCGTGCCGATGATCGCGATCACCGCGGCGCTGCCCACCAGCGCCGGCAGGTGCCTCCCGGCCGCGGGCGACCCGAGCAGGGCGAGCGCGCCGCCGAGCTCCGTCGGCAGCGGCAGGCCGGCGGGCAGCATGCCCACCGTCGGGCCGAACGCAGCGTCGGCGAGCGCGACGCGGAGCGCGAAGTAGAGCGCGGTCCCGCCGAGCAACCCGACCAGTGCCGCGGGAACGCGACGCCAGCGACGGGCCGCCAGCACCACCATGCCCGCGGTGGCGAGGCTCACGACGGCCGTCCAGGGCCGCACCGAGCCGAGCCAATCGAGCCCGGGCCGGCGCATCGCGTCGGGGGCGACGCCCAGCACGTGCGGGATCTGCGCGAACACGATCAGCACCGCGACCCCGCACATGAAGCCCGCGATGACCGGGTAAGGGACGAACTTGACGAGCGTCCCCAGCCGCAGCGCACCGAAGAGGACCTGGATCGCGCCGGCGCAACCGACGCACAGGGCGCTGAGGGCGAGGGTCTCGCGGAGGCCGAGCGCAGGGTCCGCCACGAGACCGGCGACGAACGCGCCCTGGACGAGGGTGATCGAAGCGCGCGGCCCGCTCACCGGCAAGGCCGTTCCCGAGAGCGCGGACGCGACCAGGTTGCCGACGATCGCCGCCACGAGACCGGCGCGGATGCCGAGCTCGGCGCGCTCCGGGCCCAAGGGGGCCAGCGCGACCAGGCCGAAGGTGAGCGCGAACGCGAGGCTGGCGACCGCGGTCACGAGTCCGCCGGCGAGATCGCCGCGGAGGGACGGGAGGGACAGCCGCATGGCCGGTTGGGGCTTGTAGTCGGGACGACGGACGGCCGGGACAGGCGGCGGCGCGGATCGTATCACCAGGACGGCACGATCCAGGGCACGGCGCCCGGCGTCCAGGTGAATGCGTCGCACCGGCGTCGGCGACGACGCCATCGCAGCCCCGCGTTCCAGCCCGCGGCTGGCCGCGGGCTGCAGGTTACATCACGCGTTCGGCGGCGATGGCCGGGGTATCGACGTAGACGGTCTCGCCCGAAGCGAGGAACTCCTCGAACCTGTTCTGGGCGACCCACACGTGGCGCTCCAGGCCGGCTTCGAACCAGCGAATGGTGAAACCCCGCCTGGACACGTCCACGACGACTTGAATGCCCGGTGCCATAGCTCGTCTCCTCTTGAGCGCAGTCGACTCGAATCACGCCATCGAACCAGGCTCGAGCGTACCGGGGCAGCCACGGGCAAATTGGTTAGCATTGCGGCTGGGCGAGTGAGTAATTCACCCCGGATCGGGTCACTGACCGCGGAGCGAGCATGGAATTCGGGATGCAGTTCTTTCCGGACGTGAAGCCGTCCGAGAAAAGCGGGGCGCAATACTTCGACGAGGCGCTGAAGCTGGTCGAGTGGTGCGACGTCTACGGCTACTCGCACGTGCGCACCGTCGAGCACTACTTCTTCCACTGGGGCGGGTACAGCCCGAACCCGGTCGTGTTCCTCACCGCCGCGTCGCAGCGCACGAAACGCGCGCGCCTGGTCACCGGCGCGGTGCTCCCGGTGTTCAACAATCCGCTCAAGCTGGCCGGTGAGCTGGCGATGCTCGATGCGATCAGCAACGGGCGCCTGGACGCCGGGTTCGCGCGGGCCTTCCTGCCCTACGAGTTCCGCCATTTCGGCGTGTCGATGGACGAGAGCGTGGCGCGCTTCGAGGAGGGCATGGAGCAGGTCCGCGACCTGCTGGAGAAGGAAAACGTCTCGTCCAACGGAAGGTTCCATCGCTACGAGAACGTGACCTCGCTGCCGCGGCCCACGCAGCGGCCGCGTCCGCCGTTCTGGATCGCGGCGGTGGGCACGCCGCAGTCCTTCGAGCGCGCCGGCAAGCTCGGCTACCACCTGATGGCCATCCCGGGCGTCGGGTCCTCGCCCTCGGAGCTGGTGCAGATCTACCGCGAGGCGTGGCGGTCCGCCGGCCATGCCGGCAAGCCCCAGGTGATGCTGGCGGTCTTCATGTACTGCCACGCCGACCGCGCGGAGGCGATCCGCATCGCCAAGCCGCGCATCGAGCGGCACTTCGGCTCGATCGCCGCGGCCATGGCGGAGCACGCCGGCCGGCAGCTCTCCGCCGACTACAAGAACTACGACAAGATGATCGAGAAGGTACGCGCCGAGACGTTCGAGTCGCAGCTCGCCCACCATGCGGCGTTCGTCGGCAACCCGCAGGACGTGATGGAGCAGCTGCACGCGTTCGACCGCGCGCTGGGCGGCGTCGACCACGCCTCGCTGCAGGTCAACTTCAACGACATGTCGTACGCGGACGCCGAGCAGTCGGTGCGCCTCTTCGGCGAGCAGGTGATGCCGCACTTCGCCGCGCTCCGCGCGCCCTGAGGGGACCGCCATGAACGCCCCCGCACCCGAGCTGGCGCTGCTGGAAGACGAGATCGAGCGCCAGAGCCTGATCCCGCTCTGGAGAGTGTACGAGCGCGTCGTCACGCACGAGCCGTCGCTCGACGCCCCGTCGCATCACTGGCGCTGGCCGGACCTCGAGCGCGCCGTGAAGCTCACGACCGCGCTGGTGCACGGGAAGGACGCCGACCACCGCGTGCTGGTCCTGAAGCACCCGCGGCTCGCGCCGCGCGTCGCCACGGCCAACAACATCCTCGCCGCGGTGCAGTGCGTGCTGCCGGGCGAGCGGACCAGTCCCCACCGCCACACGCCGGCCGCGGTGCGCCTGGTGCTGGAGGGCCAAGGCGGCGGCACCTTCGTCGACGGCGTGCGCTGCGAGATGCGGTCCGGCGATTGCATCGTCACGCCCAACTGGACCTGGCACTGCCACGAGAACGACAGCGCCGCGCCGGTGACCTGGGTCGACATCCTCGACGTGCCCTTCGTGCGCGCGGCGAACAACGTGTTCGGCGAGCTGGGGCCGGTGCGGTCCTATCCCGAGGTGCCGCCGGGGTCGCAGTTCCGCTTCGCCTGGACCGACACGGTCAAACGCCTCGACGCAGCGCCGGCCAAGGACGGCGTGCGCTCGGTGCGCTACACGAACCCGCTCGACGGCGGGCCGGTGATCCCCACGCTCGAGGCGGGCGTGCTGGAGATCGCGGCGGGCCGATCGACGCGGCCGACGCGCACGAGCGCATCGCAGCTCTGCGTGGTGATCGAAGGCAGCGGCGAGAGCCGCGTCGGCGAGGCGCGCCACGCCTGGTCCGCGCGCGACATCTTCACCATGCCGGAGTGGAGCTGGACCGAGCACCGCGCAACGGGCGAACGCGCGCGGCTGCTGGTCATCGACGACCGGAATTTCCGCAAGTTTCTTGGCCTGTACCGGGAGGAGATCCAATGAGAAGAGGGTTGCCTGCACTCGCGCTGTGTCTGTGGGCCGCGTCGGCCGCCGCCGAGGTCACCGTGGGCGTGTCGGTCAGCATGACCGGCCCGGGCACTTCGCTCGGGGTCCCGGTCGCCAACACCTTCGGCATCGTGCCGAAGACGATCGGCAGCGAGCCGGTGCGCTACATCCTGCTCGACGACGCGAGCGACCCGACCGCCGGCGCCAAGAACGCGCGCCGCTTCGCGGTCGAGGACAAGGTCGACATCATCATCGGCTCGAGCACGGTGCCGGTGGCCATCGCGCAGGGCGGCGTGGCCGGCGAGACGCGGATCCCGCTGATCGCGCTGTGCCCGATCCCGATCGACCCCGCCAAGCAGCCGTTCGTCTTCGCAGTGCCGCAGCCGATCTCGCTGATGACCGACGCGGTCGCGGAGCACATGCGCGCGAACAACGTGAAGTCGGTGGGATTCATCGGCTTCGCCGACGCGTGGGGAGACCTGACCCTGCGGAGCATCACCACCAGCAGCGATCCCGCGGGCATCAGGATCACGTCCAACGAGCGCTTCGCCCGCATCGACACTTCGGTCTCGGCGCAGATGCTGAAGGTGATCGCCACCAGCCCCGACGCGATCTTCGTCGGCGGAGCGGGGACGGCGGCCGCGCTGCCGCAGATCGCGGCCATCGAACGCGGATTTCGCAAGCCCATGTATCACACGCACGGCGTGGTGAACCGCGACTTCATCCGCGTCGGCGGGAAGAACGTCGAAGGGGCCATCGCGCCGACCGGCCCGGTGGTGGTCGCCGAGCAGCTCCCGTCCGACCACCCGCTGAAAGCGGTCGGGATCGACTTCCTGAAGCGCTACGAGGCGGCGTACGGCGCCGGCAGCCGCAACGCCTTCGCCGCGTACGCCTACGACGCCGTCACCATCATCACCGCGGCCGTTCCGGTCGCGCTCAAGACCGCGAAGCCGGGCACCGCCGAGTTCCGCCAGGCGATGCGCGACGCGATCGAGGGGGTGAGGGAGGTGCGGGGCACGCACGCGGTCTACAGCATGAGTCCGACCGACCATTACGGCGTGGACAAGCGCGCGCGGGTGCTGGTCCGCGTCGAGAACGGCGAGTGGAAGCTCGTGCCCTAGCGGCTCACCGGCGGAGATCCGCCCGCGCTGTGCATCGCCAGGGCGCGGCTCGCCATCGCATGGAACGGCGTCGGCACGCCCGCTTGCGCGCCGAGCCTGGCGACCGCGCCGGAGAGGAAATCGAGCTCGAGCGGCCGCCCGGCTTCCAGGTCCTCGAGCATCGACGGCTTGCCGTCGCGCGGGAGGTCGCGGACCTGGGCGTCGACCAGGCGTTCGATATCGCCTTCCATCGCAATTCCCCGCGCCCGCGCCACGGCTGCGGCCTCCGTAACCGCGTCGATCAGCAGCCGGTAGGCCTGCGGGTCGTCGAGGACCTGGCCGATCGTCGCGCGGGCGAGGCAGGCGACCGCCGAGAAGCTCGCCAGCATGACGAACTTGCGCCAGAGGTCGGCTTCGATGCTTTCGGAGACGACGGCGTCGATGCCCTTGCCGCCGTTCAGCGCCGCGGCGAGCGCCACGGCCCCCGCACCGCCGAACCGCATGCGGCAGAAGCCCGACTTGCATTCGACTTCCCCCGGCGCCTTCAGGCGCGTCTTCACGGAGACCATGCCCTTCAGCACGCCCGCTGAAGGCAGCGCGGCGCCGAGGATCGAGTGCGACTCGACGCCGTTCTGCAGCGGCAGGATCAGCGTCCCGGCGCCGGCGAGGGGCGCGAGCCGCGGTGCGAGCTCGGCCAGGCCGTACATCTTGACCGCGACGATGACCGCGTCCGCGCGTCCGAGCCGGCGCGCGTCGTCGTCGGCCTCCTGTGGGCCGAGCCGCAGGTTCCCGAGCGGACTTTCCAGGCTGACGCCGCGTCGCAGCGCGGCCAGATTCGCGCCGCGCGCGAGCCACGCGACGCTGTGCCCCGCTTCGATCAGCCTCACGCCCACGTTGCCGCCGACGCCGCCGGCGCCCGCAATCACGAATCTCATTTAGGATCGGGCTCCCATTGGCAGGGTAGGAGCGTACTATGCTGCGGACCGCCTTCGCCGTCATTGCGCTCGTCTTCTCGACGCTGGTCGCGGCGCAGAGCTATCCCAGCCGGCCGATCCGCCTGATCGTGCCGTTCCCGCCGGGCGGGACCAACGAGCTGCTGTCGCGCATCATCAGCCAGCGGCTGCAGGAAAAGTGGGGCCAGCCGGTCATCACCGAGAATCGCCCGGGTGCCGGCGGCAACATCGGCGCCGACGCCGTCGCGAAGAGCGCGCCCGACGGCTACACGCTCCTCTTCGGCACCAATACGCTGACCATGAACCCGTTCCTGGTCAAGCAGATGCCCTTCGACGTGCAGAAGGACCTGGCGCCGGTCGCGATGATCGCCACCACGCCGTTCATCGTGGTGGTGAACAACGACCTTCCGGTGCGCAGCGTCCCCGAGCTCATTGCGTACGCGAAGGCGAATCCCGGCAAGCTCTCCTTCGGCTCGCCCGGCACCGGCACGCCGCACCACCTCGGCACCGAGCTCTTCAAGACCATGGCCGGGGTCGACATGGTGCACGTGCCCTACAAGGGTTCGGCGCAGGCGCTCACCGACGTCATGACCGGGCAGCTGCATCTCATGTGGGTGACGATCAACGTCGGCATGCCGCTCGTCCGCACGGGCAAGGTGCGCGCGATCGCGCTGGGCGAGCCGCAGCGCTCGGCCACCCACAAGGACCTGCCGACGATCGCCGAAACGCTGCCGGGCTACGAGGTGACGGCGTGGTACGGGGTATTCGCGCCGGCGGGCACGCCGCCGGCGATCATCGACCAGCTGTCCGCCGAGCTCGTACGCGTGTTCCAGCTTCCGGAGGTGAAGGAGCGGCTCGCGCCGCTCGAGGTCGAGATCACCACGCGCGACTCGGCGGCGCTGCGCGGCATCGTGGCGTCCGACCTGGCGAAGTGGCGCAAGGTCGCGGCGGACGCGGGGCTCAAGCCGGAGTAGGCCCCGCTCGTCCTCCGTTCACTGCTTCGGCTGCATCCCGATCGCCCTGGCGGCGGCGGCGAGATTGGCGGCTTGCTCGTCGATCGCGGCGGCGAACTCGGCCGGCGTGCCGGGACTGATGATCTGCCCGGTCGCGGTCAGGCGCTCGATGATGACCGGGTCCGCGAGGACCACCTTGAGATCGGCGGCAATGCGCTCGCGCAACGCATCCGTCACGCCACTGCCGCGCGCCGCCATCACGCCGACGAGGCCGTCGAAGTTGAGCTCGGGGAAGCCGGCCTCGGCCACGGTCGGGAGCGCCGCCAGGCCCGGAAACCGGCTGCGGCTCTGCACCGCGAGCAGCCGGATCCGGCCGGCCTGCGCCTGCGGCCGCATGATGGCGTAGGCCGCCGAGTAGAACTGGATGCGTCCTTCGACGAGGTCGTTGACCGCGCTCACCGTATCGCGATAGGACACCTTCGCCATGTCGAGGCCGGCGCCCTTGAGGTAGGCCGCGACGATGATGTCGGTGACCGGAACCACGGTCGCCCAGTTGAGCTTGCCGGGCTCCTCGCGCACCATCGCCATCAGCTCCTTGAGCGACTGCACCTTGAGCGACGCCGGAACCCCGATGCACACGACGGTGTTGGTGACGCGAGCGACCGGGAGGAGATCGCGCGGGTCGTAGGGCAGCTTCTCGAGCGTGTAGGGATGGCCCACGAACGTCGACGCCGGCCCGAACAGCAGCACGTGGTCGTCGCGCGCGGCGAGGACGGCGTTGATGGCGATGACGCCGTCGCCGCCGGGGCGATTCTCGACGACCACCGGCTGTCCCCACTGCTTGGTGAGCCGATCCGCCAGCAGTCGCCCGGTGATGTCCGCGCCCGAGCCGGGCCCGAGCGGCAAGACGAACCTGACCGTGCGCTGCGGCCAGGTCTGCGCGAGCGAGGGCGTCGCGATCAGCGCGAGCGCGGACGAGACGATTGCGATGGCAAGGCACGCGAAGTTCTTCATGGTCGACACCTCGTAGCGGGTTAAGCCGCGACTACTTGCACGCGTCGCGCGCGCGCTGGCACTCGTTCTGGCACGCCAAAGCGGCGGCCTGATCGGTCGCTGTCTGTCGGCATTGCTTCATGCAGTTCTGGTGGGCCTCCCTGCACGACGGCCCCTGACCGCCGCCCACGAACACCTCTTGATACACGAAATAGCCGGCGACTGCAGCGAGCACCAGGATGACCAGAGTGCCGAACAGACCCATCCCTCGCTGGGTGCCCACGCATCCATTGCCCATAGAGCTCTCCCTCGCGCCGCCAGAGGCACTTTCTGTTCCAAAGTTCACCCTACGTTCCCCGCCGTCGCGCGCTGCACGATCCCCATCAGCTTGTAGACTAGGGCGGCTGCGGCGAAGTCGAAGGCGTGGAAGCCGCGGATCGGCGCGAACTCGAGCAGATCGAAGCCGATGATCCGGCGCTGCCGCGCGACCGACTCGAACAGCCCGAGCGTCTGATACCAGCCGAGTCCCCCGGGCACCGGCGTGCCGGTCGCCGGCAGCACCGACGGATCGAGGCCGTCGACGTCGAGGGTGAAGAACACCCGCGCGGGGAAGTCGTCGGGGAGCGTGATCGAGTCGATGCGCGCCGGCACGAGCTGGTCGGCGTCCAGGTAGCGGACTTTGTAGCGCGCCCGCGCTTCCCGCTCCTCCTGCGAATAGGCGCGGTTCCCGAGCTGGAACAGCGGAATGCCCGCTTCGACCACCCGGCGCATCACCGAGGCATGGCTGAGCGGATCGCCCCCGTATCGGTCCCGCAGATCCGCATGCGCGTCGATCTGCACCACGCCGAAGTCGCGGACTCCGGCGTCGAGGTAGCCGCGGACGACGCCGCCGGTGACGGTGTGCTCGCCCCCGAGGACCACCGGCATCTTGCCGAGCGCGAGGATCCGCGCCACCGCGGCCGCGATCGCGGCGATCACCTTTCCGGCCTGCGGCCGGCAATCGATCGCGGGCCAGGTGTAGATGCCCTCGGCGCCCGGATCGCTCTTGCCGTCCCAGCGCTCGAGCTGGCCCGACGCGGCGAGGATCGCGGCCGGGCCCTTCGCCGTCCCGCGGCCGTAGGACACGGTTTTCTCGTACGGCACCGGCAGGACGTGGAAGCGGGCCGCCTCCGGTGCCACGTCGTCCACCTCGGTGCCGAGAAAGCGCAGGCGCGACGGCCGCGCGCGAACGCGCTTCACGAGAGCCGACCCTTGAAGTCCTCGTAGCCGAACTCGCGCACGATCTGCAACGCGTCGGTCTCCGAGTTCCACAGCGCGATCGCCGGCAGCCCGATGCCGTTGAAGGTCGTGGTCTTGACCATCGAGTAGATCGCCATGTCCTCGAACACGAGGCGGCTGCCCACCTGCAGCGGCGCGGCGAACGAGTAATCGCCGATCACGTCGCCGGCGAGACAGGTCTGACCGCCGAGGCGGTAGGTGTGGGGCAGCGCGCCGGCCTCGCCCGCGTCGATGATGCGCGGCCGATAGGGCGCCTCGATCACGTCGGGCATATGGCAGGTGGCGGACGTGTCGAGGATGGCGAGCGGCATGCCGTTCCACGGGAGATCCAGCACCTCGGCGACGAGCACGCCGGCGTCGAGCGCGATCGCCTCGCCCGGCTCGAGATACAGCTCGACCCCGTGCCGGGCGCGAAAATCGCGCAGCAGCCGGACGAGGTCGTCCACCTGGTAGTCGGGGCGCGTGATGTGGTGCCCGCCGCCGAAATTCACCCACTCCATGCCGGGGAGGAACTCGCCGAACTTCTCCTCGAACGCGGCGACGGTGCGCGCGAGCGGCGGGAAGTCCTGCTCGCAGAGGGTGTGGAAGTGCAGCCCGCTGATGCCCGCGAGATCGCCGCGAAACTGCGAGCGCGGGATGCCGAGCCGCGAGTACGGCGCGCTCGGATCGTAGCGCGGGTTCTCGCCCTCGGATCGCTCCGGATTCACGCGCAGGCCGAAGCGCAGCCCCGGCCGCCGCTCGCGCGCCGCGCGCGCGAGCGGCCCGAACCGCTGCCACTGCGCGAAGGAGTTGAACACCACGTGGTCGGAGATCTCCAGGATCGCCGCGAGATCGCGCTCGGTGTAGGCCGCCGAGAAGGTGTGGACCTCGCCGCCGAACGCCTCGCGCCCGAGCCGCGCCTCGTGCAGGCCGCTCGCGCAGGTGCCGGCGAGATACCGCGCGACGAGCGGCCCGAGCCGCCACATCGAGAACGCCTTGAGCGCGAGGAGGATCTTCGCCCCGCTCGCGTGCGCGACGCCGTCGAGCACGCGCAGGTTCTGCTCGATCGCCCACTCGTCGACGACGAAGCAGGGCGAGGGCACCCGGCGCGGATCGAGCCGCCGGAACCGCTCAGTGCGCACCCTGGTACACGCCCCCGGACCGCCGCCGGGCCTCAGCCCATCGGCGCATCGAGGTGCATTACCGTCCACGGCAGGCCGTGGCGGTTCATGTCGTCCATGAACGGGTCGGGGTCGAACTGCTCGAGGTTGAACACGCCCTTGCCCCGCCACTTGCCGGTGACCATGAGCTTGGCGCCGATCATCGCCGGCACGCCGGTGGTGTAGGAGATCGCCTGCGCCTGGACCTCGCGGTAGGTCTCCTCGTGGTCGCAGATGTTGTAGACGAACGCGATCTTCTCCTTGCCGTCCTTGCGGCCGCGCACCAGGCACCCGATGCAGGTCTTGCCCTTGGTCAGCGGGCCGAGGCTCGCCGGGTCCGGCAGGAGCGCCTTGAGGAACTGCAGCGGAATGATCTCCTGCCCCTGGAACCGCACCGGCTTGATCGACGTCATGCCGACGTTGCCGAGCACGCGGAGATGGGTGAGGTAGTTCTCGGAGAAGGTCATCCAGAACCGGGCGCGGCGCAGGGTCGGGAAGTGCTTGACGATCGACTCCAGCTCCTCGTGGTAGAGGAGAAAGATCTTCTTCGGGCCGATGCCCTCGGGGAAGTCGTACATCCGGCTCACCGCGAGCGGCTCGGTCGTCCGCCACGCGCCGCCCTCCCAGTACCGCCCGGGCGAGGTGATTTCGCGGATGTTGATCTCGGGGTTGAAGTTGGTCGCGAACGGCTGGCCGTGGTCGCCGGCGTTGCAGTCGATGATGTCGAGCTCTTCGATCGTGTCGAAGTGGTGCTTCGCCAGGTACGCGGTGAAGACGTTGGTCGCGCCCGGGTCGAACCCGCTGCCGAGGAGCGCCATGATCCCGCGGCTGCGGTAGCGGTCCTGGTAGGCCCACTGCCAGCTGTACTCGAACTTCGCGGTGTCGCGCGGCTCGTAGTTGGCGGTGTCCAGGTAGTCCACCCCGGTCGCCAGGCACGCGTCCATGATCGGCAGGTCCTGGTAGGGCAGCGCGACGTTGATCACGATCGCCGGCTTCTCGCGCTCGATCAGCGCGCTCATCTGCCGGACGTCGTCGGCGTCCACCTGCGCGGTCCGGATCGGCCGCTTGATCTGCGCCGCGATCCTCCTACACTTCTCCTCGGTGCGGCTCGCGAGCAGGATATCGGTGAACACCTCGGGGACCTGCGCGCACTTGTGCGTGACGACCTGGCCGACGCCGCCGGCGCCGACGATCAACACCTTGGCCATTGAATCGGGGTCCTTCCGGGGTCAGTCTTCGAAGTAGGTGTAGCCGCGCAGGCTCGCCGCGAAACCCTCCATCACCGTCTGCCGCTCGGCCACCGTGATGCGGCCCTTGCGGACCCCGGCCTCGGCGATCTTGCGGAACTGCTCGAGGAGCTGCTGCGGCTGGTACTCGACGTAGCTCAGCACGTCGGCGATGCTGTCGCCGCTGATCTCCCGCACGAAGTCGAACGTGCCGTCGGCGTTGATCCGCACGCTCACCACGTTGGTGTCGCCCATCAGGTTGTGCAGGTCGCCGAGGGTCTCCTGGTAGGCGCCGACCAGGAACACGCCGAGGTAGTAGGGCTGGCCGTCGACGAGCGGGTGGACGGGAAGCGTCTTGCGGATGCCGCGGGTGTCGATGAACTGGTCGATCTTGCCGTCGGAGTCGCAGGTGATGTCGGCGATGATCGCCTGCCGCGACGGCTGCTCGTTGTGGCGGTGCACCGGCATGATCGGGAAGATCTGATCGATCGCCCAGACGTCGGGCAGGGACTGGAACACCGAGAAGTTGCCGTAGTAGATGTCCGACAGCGACTGCTCGAGGCCGTCGAGCCCGGGCGGAATGCGCTTCGCGCCCTGCAGCTCGCGGACGATCGAGCGCACGATCTCGAGGAAGATGTCCTCGGCGAGCGACAGCTCGCGGAGCCGGATCTGGCCGCGCTTGAAGAGCTCGCGCAGCTCCTCGCGGTAGAACACCGCGTCGTTGTGGGACTCCTGGAGGTTGCGCGCATTGACGCCCTTCAGCGACTCGCGCAGGTTGCCGATCAGCTCGTGCTCGCGCCGGCTCGCGGCCGCCGCCGGCACCTCGGCCGGCTCGAAGCGGGTCACGTCGAGGACGTTGAACAGGAGCACCGACGAGTACGCGACGGTCGCGCGGCCCGACTCGGTGACGATCACCGGGTGCTCGATCCCGAGCGGGTCGAGCACGCTCATGATCTGCTCGACGACGTCGAGGCAGTACTCGTCGAGCGAGTAGTTCTTGCTGTAGTCGTAGCTGGTCTGCGAGCCGTCGTAGTCGACCGCGAGGCCGCCGCCAAGGTCGAGGAACCCGAGCGGCGCGCCTTCCTGCCGCAGGTCGGCGTAGTACCGGCCGGCCTCGAGCACGCCGCTCCGGATGTCGCGGATGTTCGGGATCTGGGAGCCGAGGTGGTAGTGCAGGAGCTGCAGGCAGTCCAGCATCTCGTGGCGCTTGAGCGCGTCGATCAGCTCCACGATCTGCGAGGTGGTGAGGCCGAAGATGCTGCGGTCGCCGCTCGACTCGTTCCACGCGCCGCCGACGCGGGAGGCGAGCTTCACCCGCACCCCGAGCATCGGCCGGATCCCGAGGGTGCGGCTCGCCTCCAGCACGATCGGCAGCTCGGTCGGGGTCTCGAGCACGAAGAAGCACCGATAGCCGAGCTTGATCGCCTGCAGCCCGAGGGTGACGAACTCGGTGTCCTTGTAGCCGTTGCAGACGATGTAGCCCGACTCCGGATCCATCGTGGCGAGCGCGATCAGGAGCTCGGCCTTGCTGCCGGCCTCCAGGCCGTGGCCGTAGCGCGCGCCGAACTGGGCGATCTCCTCGATCACCTGGCACTGCTGGTTGACCTTGATCGGGAACACGCCGCGGTAGCTGCCGCGGTAGTTGAGCGCGCGCATCGCGCGGCCGAAGCTCTCGTTCAGGAGCGAGACCTGGGCGTCGAGGATGTTCTCGATGCGGAGCAGGACCGGCATCTGCAGGCCGCGCTCGCGCATGCCGGCGATGATGTCGAGCAGGCTCACGCGGGCGCGGCTGCCGTTGAACGAGATGGTGACCCCGACCGTGCCGTCGTCGGCGAGATCGAAGTACCCCGCTCCCCACCGGCGGATGCCGTAGAGCTCGGCCGAGTCGGCCGCGGTCCAGTTCGTTGGGAGGTTTGCCCCCAGGTCGCTCCCTCCTCTAGGTTCGCGGCTGGACGATAGCGCCCGTCGCTTGGCCCGGATCTTGCCGGGCGGAGTGGGAAAGATCAAGCGGAGTCCGATGTTTTTTCAGGGGAAACCGTCGAGTGAGCGGCGCCGGGACCAGGGCGGCCACCCCGGCGACCCCCGGGGACGAGCAATATGCGCCCCGAATGTGACAGTCGCGTGCTGGCGCTCGACGTCGTGACCTCGTGCCCGAGCCCGTCCTTCACGCGAGCCGCTCGCGCCCGTGCGGCGCGCGCAGGTCGAGGATCGGCCCGCGCGGCACGATTCCCGTCGGGTTCACGCGCCGCTGCGCGCCGTAGTAGTGGCGCTTGATCTGATCGAGGTCAACCGTCTCGGCGACGCCGGGGTGCTGGTACAGGTCGCGGGTGTACGCCCACAGGTTCGGGTAGTCGGCGAGCCGCCGCAGGTTGCACTTGAAGTGGCTGTAGTAGACGAGGTCGAACCGCACCAGCGTGGTGAACGCCCGCCAGTCGGCCTCGGTGAGCCGGCTCCCGCAGAGGTAGCGCCGCTTCGCGAGCCGCTCCTCCATCCAGTCGAGCGTTGCGAAGAGCGGCACCACCGCCTCATCGTAGGCGTCCTGAGAGGTGGCGAAGCCGCAGCGGTAGACCCCGTTGTTGAGGGTCTCGTAGACGCGCTTGTTGACCGCCTCGATCTCCGGCCGGAGTTCGACCGGGTAGTAGTCACCGGGCGCGGCGCCGACGCCGTCGAACGCCGAGTTGAACATGCGGATGATTTCGGACGACTCGTTGTTGACGATTGTCCTGCGCTCCCGGTCCCACAGCACCGGCACCGTGACCCGGCCGGTGTAGGTCGGGTTCGCCTTCGTGTACGCCTCGTGGAGCAGGCGCACGCCGTTCACGGTATCGGGGATCACCCCCGGCCCGGGCGCGAACGTCCAGCCCTCCGCCTGATTGTCCCAACCGGCGGTCGATGCCGAGACGAGACCCTCGAGCCCCTTCAGCTTGCGGAAGATGAAGGTGCGGTGCGCCCAAGGGCACGAGAGCGAGACGTAGAGGTGATAGCGCCCGGGCGCCGCCCGGAACCCGCCCTCCCCGCTCGGCCCGGGCGCGCCGTCGGCGGTGACCCAGCTCCGGAACTGCGACTCGCGGCGGAGGAAGCGCCCGCCGACGATGTTGTGCGGCTGATCCTGCCAGATGCCTTCAACCAGTGCGCCCAAGCGAGCTCCTTCCGTCAGCGAAACTCGATCTCCAGCCCCGGCACTCCGATCCCGTCGAGCCGGGTGTGCCAGCGCTCGCCGGGCTGCACCGGCAGCGCCGCGGTCAGGGTGCCGGTTGTGACCACCTCGCCGGCGCCGACCGGCGCGAACTGCGGCAGCCGCGCGAGCACCTCCGCCAGGTGCGCGAACGCGAGCAGCGGCGAGTCGAGCACGTTCGCGCCGCCGCCGACCGCCTGGACCTCGTCGCCGCGACTGAGCGCGATGCGGAACTCGCGGAGCCGCCGCGCGCAGTCGGGAATGCTCGAAACGAGGACCGGCGCGCCGATCACCAGCCGGCCGTGCAGGGCGTTCGCCGCGACCGTGTCCTCGACCTTGAACTTCCAGCGGGGGAAGACGCTCTGCACGATCTCGAAGCCGTGCGCGATCCAGTCGATACAGCCGAGGATCTCACTCTCAAGGTCCGCGGGGCCTCTCCCCCGCGGAGCGTTCGCCGTCACCCGCGGCGCCTCCGCGAAGTGCAGCACGATCTCGGGCTCGATGCGCGGCTCGACGAGGCCAGCGAGCGGGAGCTCCGCCCGACCGTCCTTCGCGTGCACGACGGTCGCGTCGTACACGAAGCCCCAGATCGGCTCGTACACGCCGTACTCGGCCCAGATCGTCCGGTTGGTGAAGCCGATCTTCCGGCCGACCGGCCCGGCGCCGCCGTCCATCCGCGCGTGATGCAGCCCTTCCGCGACCGCGTAGGCCCGCGCCATGTCGAATCCCGGATTGAGGGTAGTGAAGGGCACGATCGACCGCCCCTCGCGCAGCGCTCCGAGCAGCTCGGTCGTCTCGCTCAGCGGCTGATCCACGCCTGCATCCCGTTCTCCCGGTAACGCTTCACGTCGAGCCGCTCCACGACGACCGCCTCGACCCGCGGGCACTCCCGCGGCAGCGCCGCGCGCGGCAGGTCGGACACGATGAACCCGTCGACCGCGTAGCCGCTCGCGACCGTCTCGCCCGCGCCGGCGCGCTCGCACACGACGAGCTTCGTGCTCCCGGCGTCGCCCGGCACCGGCTTGAACAGCGTGCCGGCGCCCACGACGATCGTTCCCGCGGCGGCGAACCGCCCGTCCTTGCGCCCGAGGTAGAGGAACACCGGGCCATGGTACGGCCCGAAGTCGGATTCCTGCCACAGCGCGACGTCGGCCAGGCCGTCGTTGTTGAAGTCCCCGACCGTGCGCGCCACGCCGTCGTCGAGCGTGCGCCCGGAGCGCCCCGGCGCGGCGGTGCCGAGGAAGTGCTCGAGCGGGTCGCCGACGTCCTTCTGCGCGCGCGCTTCGGGCGCGCCCGCGAGGAGCGCGCCCACAGCGAGGATCACCGCGAGCCGCCTCACTGCCCGAGGTGGTAGCCCGTCACCCGCTCGACCTCGTTCCGCGAGCCGAGGATGACGCCCACGCGCTGGTGGAGCCGTTCGGGCGCGATGTCGAGGATGCGCTGGCGGCCGTCGGTCGCGGCGCCGCCCGCCTGCTCGACGATGAGCGCCATCGGGTTGGCCTCGTACATGAGCCGCAGCCGCCCGTCCTTGTGCTTGGCGTCGCGGGGGTACATGAAGATCCCGCCGCGCGACAGCGTCCGGTAGACGTCGGCCACCATCGAGGCAACCCACCGCATGTTGAAGTCCCGCTCCCGCGGGCCGGTCTTCCCGGCGAGGCACTCGTCGATGTAGCGCTTCACCGGCGGGTCCCAGTTGCGCATGTTCGACGCGTTGATCGCGAACTCGCTCGTGTCCGGCGGGATGCGGATGTCGGGCTCGGTCATCACGAACGAGCCGAGCTCCCGGTCGAGGGTGAAGCCCGCCACGCCGTTGCCGACCGTGAGGACGAGGATCGTCGCTGCGCCGTACACCGTGAACCCGGCCGCGACCTGCTTCGACCCGGGCTGGAGAAAGCACCGCTCGTCGGGCTCCTTCATCCCGTCGGGACAGCGCAGGACCGAGAAGATCGTGCCGACCGAGATGTTGACGTCGAGGTTGGAGGAGCCGTCGAGCGGGTCCATCAGCAGCAGGAACCCGCCGCGCGGGTAGCGGTTCGGGATCTGGTACGGGGCGTCCATCTCCTCCGACACCATCGCCGCGAGCTGCCCGCCCCACTCGTTCGCCTCGACCAGCACCTCGTTCGCGACGACGTCGAGCTTCCTCTGCGCCTCGCCCTGCACGTTCTGCGTGCCCATCACGTCGCCGATCCCGGCGAGCGCGCCCTTGCTCACGGCGTGGCTGATCGCCTTGCAGGCGCGCGCGATCACCTCGACCGTGAGCCGCAGCTCGGGCGAGACCGTGCCGTGGCTGCGCTGCTGCTCGATCAGGTACTGGGTGAGGGTGACGCGGCGCATGGGGCGGTCCTACCGCGATTATCGCCCCGTCGGGCGGGCGGTTGGAACCCCTCGTTGGGAGATAATCGTTGTCGCCAGACCACAACAAACGGAGGAGAGATGACCATCCGGCTCCACGCCCTCTGCGGCGTCGTCGCGATCGCGCTGTCGGGCGCGGCGCTCGCCCAGGATCCCGCCTATCCGACCCGGCCGATCCGGCTGGTGATGCCGAACGCCCCCGGGAGCTCGATCGACACCGTCGGGCGCATCGTCGCCGCCCGGCTGGGCGAGAGCCTCGGCCAGACGATCGTGATCGAGAACCGCGCCGGCGCGAGCGGCGCGATCGGGATGGAGGTCGGCAAGAACGCGCCGCCCGACGGCTACACGCTGACCGTCGCCTCCGCGAGCAACATGGGGATCGCGCCGCTGGTGCAGAAGAACATCGCGTACGACCCGGTGAACGACTTCGCGTTCGTCACGACGTTCGTGGTCATGCCGAACGTGCTGGTGGTGAATCCGGGGCTGCCGATCCGCAACGTCCAGGAGCTGATCGACTACAGCCGCGCGAACGCCGGCAAGGTCAACATGTCCTCGGCCGGGCCCGGGGCGGCGAGCCATCTCGGCGGCGTCCTGCTGCTGCAGATGGGCAAGTTCGACTCGCTGCACGTGCCGTACAAGGGCGGCGGGCCGTCGATGGCCGCGGTGATGGCCGGCGAGGCGCACTGGTCGATCGCGCCCGCGCCGGCGGCGATGGCGGCGGTGAAGAGCGGACGGTTGCGCGCGATCGCGCACAGCCTGCCGCAGCGCGGCGGGCTGTTCAGCGACATGCCGGCGGTGGCGGAGACCGTGGTCGGCTACGACTACAGCGGGTGGGCGGGCGTGGTGGCGCCGAAGGCCACGCCGAAGCCGATCCTGGACAAGGTGCACGCCGCGCTCGTCAAGACGGTGAACGAGCCCGCGGTCAAGGAGGCGCTCGGGAATCAGGGCGCCGAGGTGTCGATCCGTTCGCCGGAGGCGTTCCGGAAGTTCGTGGAAGAGGACCTGGCGCGGAACGCCGTGGCGGTGAAGGCGGCCGGGCTCAAGGCCGAGTGATGACCGGCGGTGTCACCCACTGCCGGACCGGTTGCCCCGCGCCCCGCTCGTAGATCAGCGTCGCCTCCTGCTCGGCGGGGGCCTCGCGCCTGGCGGTGATCTCGAGCGCCTTCGGCATCGCCGCGGCACGGGCGGCTTCCGCTTCGGCGGCGGCGGTCTGAGCCTTTTCGAGCTCCGCGAGCGCGGCGCTGTACGCCGCGCGCATCTCGTCCGTGAGACGGCCAGCGGCCTCGGCGGCGCGCATCTCCTTCAGCAGCGCTTCGATCCGCTCGGGGACGGAGCGCGAGCGCGGTGGCGGCGCGGTGTCGCGCGGGCGCCGCGCCGCCTCCGCGAGGCGCTCCGGCGAGCCGACGAGCGCCGCGATGCGGACCTGGTCGTGGCGCAGAGCCCACTGGAGCGCGTCTTCGCCGCGATCGTTGGTCATGTTCGTTTCGGCGCCGAGCGCGAGCAGCGTCTGCGCGACCGACTCGCGCCCCTCGCGGGCGGCCATCATCAGCACCGACGAGCCGTTGGTGGAGCGGGCGTTGACGTCGGCGCCGCGGTCGATGAGGAGCTTCGCCACGTTCTCGTGACCGGCGAACACCGCGTAGTGCAGCGCCGACCATTGCCGGCCCTGGCGGTTGATGCGCGCGCCTTTGTCGAGGAGCCAGCGGACCGCATCCAGCCGTCCCTTCCAGGCCGCGAACATCAGCGCCTGCTCGCCGCGCTCGTTGGTGGCGTTGACGTTCGCGCCGCGGCTGACGAAGAGCTCCATCATCGCGATGTTGCCCTCCCAGGCGGCGATCATCAGGCCGGTGCCGATGCGGTCGCCGAGGAAGTTGGGGTCGAGGCCTTCGTCGAGCCAGGCGCGCACCGCGCCGACGTTGCCGAGCTCGATGGTGAGGCTGAAGCGCGTCGGGTCCGGGAGGGCGGCCCGGGCGGGGGCGGCGAGGAGCAGCGCCAGGAGGGCGATGGCCGTGCAGCGTTTCGCGAACCGGGAATCCACTGGAGGATTGCCCACCGTCTGGGTGAAGGGCGATCATAGTCCGTGAACCACGGTCCGATGTCAAAGCCGATGCACCGGCGCAGTGCGTCACATTCGAGCTTTGGACCGCTGATGGAGGACGAGCGCGGGCTGCTCGTGTGGGCATTCACCCTGTCGCTCCTGCTCCATGCGGTCACGATGCTGCTGCCGGGCCCGTTCAAGAGGCCGTCGGTCCAGGATGTCGCCAGGTCGATCCTCACCGCGCGGCTCGAGGCTCCTGCGCCGGAGCCGAAGCCGGAAGTGAAGGAAGAGCCAGCGATCAAGAGCAAGGTCGAGGAGCCGATGAAGGCGGAGATCTCGAAGCCTCGCCCGCCGCGGCCCAAGGAGCGGCCGGTCGAGAAGAAGCCGGAGCCGCTCGCCGGTGAGCAGCTCGACGAAGCTTTGGCGCAGCTCGCCGACAAACTGTTGTATCCGCCTGAGGCGATCAGGCAGGGGTTGCAGGGCGAGACGGTGGTGGTGGTCGATATCGGCGTGGGCGGGCAGATCCTGTCGGCCGTGGTGGCGAGCAGCTCCGGGCACCCGGTGCTCGACCAGGCGGCGCTGAAGGCGGTGCGGCAGGTGGGGTCGCTGAGCCCGATGCTTGCCGGGCGGTCGATCCTGCTGCCGGTGCGGTTCAGGCTGCTGTAGCTTACTTGCCGACGTCGCTCGGGACGGCGCCGGTCTTGATCCAGCTTTTCATCGCTGTGATCGTCGGGGCTTCGATGCCGACGAAGCCGTGCTGGGTGAAGGGCAGGCATGCGCCGCCTCGCGCGGGCCCACCGCCCCGGACGGTGACAAGGGGGCTCTTGCTCTTCTCCGCGAAGCGCTGCGCGTCGCGGTAGCTCGTGAAGGAGCACGGGTCGTCCTGGTGGTGGACCCAGAGGAGGCGGTCCGCCACGCCTTCGAACCTCGCCGTGGAGAGACCCGGGCCGTTCTTTCCGGCCTGAAACACCGAGGCCGTGAGAATGATTCGGGTCGTGAGAACGGGGTTCAGGCGACCGGCGTAGAGGGCGGAGATCGAGCCTTCGCTCGTTCCGACGAGCGTCCAGTCTTTGATGTTGAAGCGGCGTCCGATCTCTTCGAGAAGCGCGGCGACGTCGGCGCCGTAGCGCGCCGTCGTGCGGAACTGTTGGTAGAAGGAGTTCCATTGATCGGAGGGCGCGTCCACGAGGACGACGAGAGTTTCATCGTCGAGCCAGTGGCGGCGGGAGCGGACGAGGAAGTTGCCGCGGAGGTCGAAGCGGAATTGGCCGTTTTCTTCGCGGAGCCTCAGGATTCCTGGGTGGCCGGGGAAGAGGGCGATTCCGTATTTGAGTTGTTTTGCGTCTTTGAGGTGGGTGACGAGGCCGGAGATGGTGTAGGTCTGGACGGCGACGGTGACGACCTGGGTCGGGTGGGCGAGGTTTGGGTCGGTGGCTGGGGCGTCTTCCGATTGTGGATAGCCGGGCTGCAGGGATAGAGCCAGCAGCATGCCGAGCGCGCCTCCGATAAGGCGCGAAAACACGACGTTGCCAGACGTGTAGCTCATGTCCCTGGACCTCTGTGTCACCGATCTCGCGCGGTTACGTTCCGTACGGATTGGGTTGAACGAACACAACTCCCTCAACACTGATGCGGAGCTTGCCGTTCATTGAGTCATCGCGCGACGATTCCCCCGTGGATCTCAGGCTGCTCACGTCGTGGGCCGAAACGGTCATCGTGCTCTGGCGAGCCTGAAATCCCAGATTCTTGCGCATCAGGTTGTCGAGGTCGGCAACGCTGGCGTCCTTGGGATACGGCAATTCCTCGATCTCGACTTTCTCTTCTACGGTCCGGATTTGCCAGAGCTTTGACTCCGTGAGCCAGAGTTGATATGTGCTCGGGCGCTTGGAACCCTGGGCTGTAGTCATCGGCGACATCGCCAGGATCCCGCCGCCCGGAGGTATTTTCATTCGCACTCCGGAATGCTTGAAGAAGCTGAAGTCTTTTCGTTCGGGCGCGCTGGCGGGAGCGGGGTCCGCGACTTGGGCCTCTCTGGGGTTGTTGAATTCCGGCTGCTTGGTTGTTGTTGCGACCTTTCCATCACGCTTGGTACGACGAACGACATGGCGAGAGTCCAGATCGCCACAAAGGCGATCGCAAAACCGGAGCCGAAAATCAAACCATCAAGAAACCGCTTCATCACGGAATGCCTACTTGATTCTTCCAGGCGGTCGTTGAAAGTGGTGCCGTAGCATGCGGGCCAAGCTCGCCGAGAAACGGCGTCAAGGACGTTACCGCGTAGGGTTTACCGCCGATGAAGACTTTTTTCTTGACCGCCGCTCCGCCGCGGAGGGCATCCGAGAGTGGAAGTCTGACGGCAGCATTATCATTAGAACTTGCGTTGCGCGCGTAATGGCCACATAGAACAATCGGCGCTGCTCTTCGAGCTTCGCGGTTTGTACTTCAGGAGGGTCCTCATCGTCAAGAAACGGGAGGGTCCCGGCCATACATCCTGCAACCACGACCAGATCTCGCGTCAGTCCCTTGGACTTGTGGAGGCTCATCACTTGGATGATGTCGCTATCGCTTCCAGGAAGCTCCGGCTGTGTGATCGCAGCTCGGAGTTCGTCCAGCAGATCAGAAGGGTCAGGGGTTACATAGGCGAGCCCCTGTGCCAAGAGCCGGATGTCTAGTACATCCGGTGCTGCAGCGGGCCAGAGAGCATCCACGAACGGAAGGCCCGTTAGTCCGTTGAGCGCCGCTAGGCGCAGTGTCAATGCATTCCAGCGCTCCACTAAAGGTTTCGTGTGAGAGATTTTGATACTCCCCGCAGCCAGACCCTTGAGGGCGTCGATGAAACCAGTACCGGTCGTCTGGCAGTGCGTCCGCAAGCGCCAACCGCGCCGCGGCGGTAGGCTGCCAAGCCGAAGCCGAGCCATACGCGGAGGGCTGCCCGGTCGGCGCCGTTGACTAGCAGACTAAGGAGGCAGAACCCTTCGGCGGCCGCGGGAGATGACAGAGCATCCTCCTGGAAGTAGCTTAGAGCGTTACGGCCACGCGCGATCAGAGCGTCCTTTATGGCATTGCCAATGAACCGACGCAGTGCCAGCACAAGCACGCGTCCTGGATTTACGTCTGGATGAACGCTCAAGTAGTGGTGAACAAAGTCGGACAGCGCCTCCACTTCCTGCTGGAGAGTGTCATGCTGGACGATCCAGACGGCCGCAAGGCCTTTGGTCAAATCGGGTTTGAGGGGCGACGGCCTACTGGTATGTGGATCGTGCGCGATCAACGCGTTGCTTATCGCAACTATATTGGGCGGGCATCGCCTGCATTCTTCAATTGTGTATTTCTTCGTACCAGGTAGTTCGGAAGGCAAAGTCCGAATTCCCTCAGGATTTGCATGACGGAAGCTGTAGATCGACTGATTGTCGTCCCCAATCACCAGCAATGCGGCGGAATTCGCCAGTAGCTTCACGAGACTCTGATCCGCCTTGTTAAGATCTTGGTACTCATCGACCAACACATGATCGAGTGCCGGTGCGGCACCCAGAGCTGGGTTGGACTTCAGAAAATCGAGCGTCAAGGGCACGAGCTCGCCTATGAGCATGGCCTCGTAGAACCGAAGCCAGGAAAGCAGCTCATTCTCAAACTGCTGATCCTGTGGGCTCTTGGCGTGACCCGGGTCCTCATGCTGGAGTCGCGCCCAGGCGGCCTCGTATGCGGCCAGAAGTTTGCGAGTTTTGCGCTTACCATCAAATAGGTCGGCCAAGTCCGTTTCGAGGCAATCAATCTCAAACGACAACAAAGGCCGGGGTGAACGCTTGGTGAAATCGAATGCCTGCTGCGTCCCAAGGATTGAAAAGCACAGGGAGTGAAGGGTAGAGGCGCGCACGTCATCTACGCCGGGGACGCCGAGTTTTGCTAACTGCTCTCGCAAGTCTCTCGCCGCGGTACGCGTGAACGAAACCGCCCAGATGCGCTTGGGCGCAATTCCTTCTTCAAGTAGCCGCGCAACACGGCGCATCATCGCGAATGTTTTGCCGGTCCCTGGCCCGGCGAGGACGTGGACGAGCGGGGCAGGATCCGCAGCAACGTCCTTGTGGATTCCCTTGAGGTCTACGTCCCAAGTGGCCATTGTCAGCGCGCCATCTAACTATTCCGACCGTCAACCTAACAGGCTAGGGGCTAACGTTTGACATGAGCGGCCGGCGGAGGCCGCAGGCCGGCCCGACGGCGGTCGAGCGGGTGGGCTGCCAAGGGAGATCACCCCGCCATCGGGCGGGGTCGTGGGCCTTGCAAGTCAATAGCCGGCCCGCGCACGCCGCGCCGCCGCCGCGTCGCGCTGTTGCTGCGGAGTAATCGGCCGCTCCTCGCGAACCCAAGGCGCGAGCCCTTGCGCGCTCTCGCAATCAACCCCGCGGTTCGCCTTGCACCGCTCCTGCGCGCGCGCCCGCAGCGCCGCGTCCCCGCTCTGCTGCTGCGTGCCCGAAGGCGTCGTGCTCCGCTGCGCCGACCGCGCAGCAGAATCGCGCTTCGCTTGATCCATCTGCGCGATGCGCTTCTCGATCTCCGCGCGCTTCGCCTGACAGGTAATGGTGTGGCAGTTATCAGGCAGGCTCATCGCCTCCTGACACAGGCTCGTGCGACAGGTCGGGTCGACGCGCCACACGCTCTCGCACGCTTGCGAACGGCATTCGCTGAACGTGCGGGGCGGATCGCCAGACCCCGCGGCGCCGCCCGGCGCCGAACCACCGGATGACGTCGGCGGAGCAACTTGAGTTGCGGGATTCTGAGCCGGCGGCTTGTCCCCGTAATGGGTCACGCCCTTATCGTCGACCCACTTGTAGGCCTGCCCGGCAGCCAACGGCGCAAACCCCACCACCGCCAACCCCAGGACGACGCTTCTGAGCCACTATGCCGACCTCCCCTCGGATTGCGTTGATTCGGGCGTAGGTTCCCAGCCCAACGCGCGGATCCGCTGCCCGGGTTTGCTAGATCAAAGGCGAAATACCGTCGTGCGGAACTGCTGGAGACAGTATTCGCTAGCCTGCCGCAGCTCTGACTTCAGACGCGCCGCGCCGTTGGCAAGAAGCTCATCGTGTGTCGGTGCCTTATCGACGTCGTCCGGAACGCGTGCGCAAAAGCCTTCGGCAACGACTCCCCCGGCGCGAAGATCGATCAGCCGGGCGTCGACCGAGAAGATGAGGCGGTATCGCGCGAAATTAGGTGGGGAAGTAGATATAGCTCCAGTCCACCGTGCGCACATCCAGCAGAAAGTCGGCTCCGCCAAACTGCGATCTGAGCTGCGCTACGTCGTCGGTCTTCACCTCCACTGGGCTCGACGTGACCTGGGTCATCTTGTAGCGCTTGCGCAGCGCTTCTGCCAACTCCTTGCTCATCGCGATCGCGGGGTCCTCCACTTTGTTCTCTTCGATGATCTTGTTCCCTCGCTGATCGCGGCCACGGCGCCGACCAGCCCGAACGCGGCCGAGCCAGGGCTGCTCGCGGCAAAGCTGCCCTTCTCGAAATACGCGTGTCCCATTGACTTCGCACTAACGCGGGTCTCGTGCTCGGGTCCAATCGGAATGGTCTGCGTGCTCATGCATCCGCTAAGGGTGATTGCGGAAAACACCACGAAAAGCGCTCGCTTCATGGAACTGCCCTCCCGGATTGTTGGATTGACGGCGTCAATGTCGCCGATCGGGGCGGCAGCTTGGCACTGAGAAAGGCGGCCGTCGCGGAAAGATCCGACGGCCGGACGAAGATCAGGGGCTCTTCAGAGAAGAATTACCGGCTAGCGCTGGCTGGCCCCGAGGAGCCCTAGGGACTGGTGGTCAGTTCAGGCGGCGACCCCGCTCCGAACCCGCTGGCCAATGGCCGCGATGAGCTTGTCGTAAGCGTCAGCAAAAAGCTGCACGCCCTCGTCGAGCAACCTCCCCGTAACCTCGTCCAGCGAAATCCCCACCGCAGACAGATCCCCCATCACCCGCCGCGCCCCGTCCACGTCCTCGGTCAAGCTCGCCCGCACCCGCCCGTGATCCCGGAACGCATCGAGCGTCGCCGGCGGAAGGGTATTCACCGTATCCCGCCCCACCAGCTCCTCGACGTACACCACGTCCCGATACTCCGGATTCTTCGTGCTCGTGCTCGCCCACAGCACCCGCTGCGGCTGCGCGCCCTTCGAAGCCAGCGATTTCCACCGCGACGTCCCGAACACCTCCAGATAGTTCTGATACGCGAGCTTCGCATTCGCGATCGCCGCCTTCCCCATCAGCCCCACGAGCTGCACGCGCTCAGGATCGCTGAACGCCAACGCAGCACGCGCCGCCAAATGCTTGTCGACCGCGGTATCGATCCGGCTCACGAAAAAGCTCGCCACGCTGGCAACCCGCCCGAAGTCCCGATGGTGAGCCGCCCGCCGCTCGAGCGCCCCGACATACGCCTCCGCCACCTGCCAATGCGCCTCGCGCGAAAACAGCAAGGTCACATTGACGTTGATCCCCTCCTCGATCAGCTGCGCGAACGCCGGCACCCCCGCCGCCGTCCCCGGCACCTTGATCATCAGGTTGGGCTTCCCGACCGCGCTCCACAGCCGCCGCGCCTCGGCCACCGTCCCCTCGGTGTTGTGCGCGAGATGCGGCGAAACCTCCAGACTCACGAACCCGTCGCGCCCCTCGCTCCCCTCGTACACCGTCCGCAGCGCGTCCGCCGCATCCTGAATGTCCCGCACCGCCAGCCGCTCGTAGACCGCGACCGGGTCGCGCGTCTCGCGCAACGCCGTCTCGAGCAGCCCGTCGTACTCCCGCGACCCCGCGATCGCCTTCTCGAAGATCGACGGATTCGAAGTGATTCCACGCAGCTCCCCGGCGGCGACGAGCCGCGTGAGCGCGTCCGACTCGATCAGGTCGCGGCGGATGTAGTCGAGCCAGACCGACTGGCCCTGGGCCGCGAGCTCGTGGAGGGGATTGACTGCCATACTGGCTCCTCGTTTCCCGAAGCTTATCTTGTTCTTCGTATCGCCCCGGCTTGACCGGAAGGGGACACTTCATACACCTCCCCTCCCCGTTCGAGGAGGGGAAAGTTCTCACTCCGCCCGCTCACCTCAGCTGAGCAACCCCGACGCAAGGTCAGGTTCCCCGCAATGCCGCAGGATCTCCTCGCGCGCGGCATCGCGCAATTTCACCGCCGCCGCCCAGTCCCGCCCCTGCGGCCGGATCGGCTCCCCGAATACCACCCGGATCGGGCCGCGCCGGAAAATCCACCCGTCGGCGCGCAGCATCGACCGCGTCCCGCGAAACGCCACCGGCACCACCGGCACGCCCGCCTCCGCCGCGATCACGAACGCCCCCATCCGGAACGGCCGCACCCCCGGCGTCCGCGTGAACGTCCCCTCCGGGAAAATCGCGAGCGCCGACCCTGCCTTCGCGAGCTCCGACAGCTCGCGCGTGTCCTCGACGCCCTTCGCCCCGTCGAAGCGCTCGACGAAGAACGCGCCCGCCTTCCGGAACGCGATCCGCGTAATCGGATTCCGCTCGAACTCCTCCTTCGCCGCGAACGTGAACCGCGCCGGCAGCAGCCCGAAGAACAGGGCGCCGTCGACGTAGCTCGCGTGATTCGCGACCACGACCACCGGCCCCGACCCCGGAATCCGATCGATCCCCTCGATCGAGATCGGCACGCCAGCGAGCCGCACCACGGCGCGCGTGACCGCGCGCCAGACCCGCCGCGCCGCCCGTTGCGGGAGCAGCACCCCGAGCACGAACCCGACGACCGCGGCGATCGCGGCGACCCCCCACAGGTAGAGCGAATACGCGATCGCCCCGGCGTTCCGCCACCACTGCGCGACCCTGCCCCGCGCCGACCGCAGCGCGAGCCCCGCCAGATCCCACCAGAGCCCGGGACCCTTCGACCCCACGAGTCCCCGCTCGTACAGCTCGCGGCTCGCCGCGCGCCGGATCTTCCCGCTCGAGGTCTTCAGCACCGTGTGCGCCGGCGCGAGCACGATTTCGTCCGCCGGCCCGCCGATCAGGTCCACCGCGAGCTCATTGATGCGCGCCACGAGCCCGGCCCGGTCCGCCGCGCCGCGCTCCCGCGTCTCCGCAAGCACGACGACCCGCTCGGTTCCGCTCGTCGCGCTCGGGATCCCGAACACCGCCACGCAGCCCTTGCGGATCCCCGGCAGGTCCCCCACCGCCTCCTCGAGCTCGTACGGATACAGGTTGTGGCCGCCGCGCGTCATCATGTCCTTCGAGCGGCCGGTGAGGTACAGCTCGCCCTCGGCGACGTAGCCGAGGTCGCCGGTGTCGAGCCACTCGCCGTCGAACAGCGCCGCCGTCGCCTCGGGGTTCCGGTAGTAGCCGCTCGTCGCCGACGGACCCTTGAACTCGACCCGCCCGACGTGGCGCTCCGGCAGCTCGCGGCTCGCCTTGTCGGCGATCCGGATCTGGTAGCCCGCGAGCGGCCGCCCGCACGCGACGATCGCGGTCGCCTGCTCGTCCCACGGCGAAGCCGGCACCGCGATGCGCTCGACCGCGAGGCGCTCGCGTTCCACGTGATCGACGAGCATCCCCCGCCGTCCCGGCGGGAACGCGACGTCGAGCGCGACCTCGGCCAGCCCGTAGACCGGCGCGAGCGTGTTCGGATCGAGCCCGTACTTCGCGAACCGCTTCGCGAACCGCTGCATCGTGTCCGCGCTCACCGGCTCCGCGCCGTTGAACGCCCAGCGCCAGGACGAGAGATCGAGCCCCTCCAGCTCGCGCTCGCCGAGCCGCGAGGCGCACAGCTCGTAGGCGAAGTTCGGCCCGGCCGAGATCGTGCCGCGATAGCGGTGGATCGCCCACAGCCAGCGCGCCGGCCGCGCGAGGAAGGCGAGCGGCGACATCACGACCAGCGGGATCGAGCAGTACAGCGTGTTGAGCCACGCGCCGATCAGGCCCATGTCGTGATAGAGCGGCAGCCACGACACGAACACGTCGGCCGGCGTCGCCCCGGTCGCGCGGACCATCGCGCGCATGTTCGCGAGCAGCATCGCGTGCGTCAGCACGACGCCCTTCGGGTTCCCGGTCGAGCCCGAGGTGTACTGGATGAAGGCGATGTTCTCCGCGGTCACCGGAACGCGCGTGAGCTTGGCGCCCTGCTCCGTCAGGTCGCCGACCGTGACGACGCGGGCGAGGCTCGCGACCTGGCCGCGGAGCAGGCCGCCGACCGCTTTCGCTTCGCGGACCGTGATGAGCACGCGCGCGACGCAGCTGTTCAGGATTCCCGCCTGGCGCCGCACGTGATCGGCGAGCTGTGCGAGCCGGAACGGCGGATAGATCGGCACCGGGATGCCGCCCGCGGCGAGCACGCCGTAGTAGGCGGCGAAGAACTCGCGCCCGGTCGGCAGCATGATCGCGACCGCGTGGCCGGGCTCGAGGCCCCCGCGCTGCAGCCCGCCGGCGACGGCGTCCGCATCCCGCGCGAGGTCGGCGTAGCTCATCGACGCGTGGCCGTCGTCGCCTTCGAGCAGGGTGATGGTGACGCGGTCCGGATGCGTGCGCACGTGCCAGTCGAGGACCTCGAGCAGCGTCGCCGCGGTCTCCGGCGCGGCCTCGGTGGTGTCCCCGGCGAGGTCGACGAAGTCCGCGGCGAGCGCGTGGCGCTTCGACCCGGCGAGCAGCGCGCGCAGCATGTCGCGCGGCGTCTCGATCTGCGCCAGGGCATCGTCCGACACGCTGACCCCGAACTGCTGCTCGACCCGCAGCCAGACCTCGTAGCGGCCGAGGCTGTCGAGCCCGAGGTCGCGCTCGAGCAGGCTGTCGAGGGTCGCGGTGATGAGGGGGCCGGCGGCGCTGCGCGTTTCCGCCAGGAACGCGTTCAGGATGTCGACGAGGGTCCGCGCGGTCTGCTCGGGGGAGAGCGCGGGCTCGGACTGGGCGGCGACGGCCATGCGTGGCGGGCGGGCGGGCGAGGCGGTATCGTAATTCGAAACCCCCATTCCCGGCGCCCCACGAGGAGGCCACATATGTCCGTGTACAGCGAGAAATCCGGCCCGGTGACGACCGTCGTCATGGAACGGCCGAACGCGCGCAACGCCGTCGACCCGGAAACCGCCGACGCCCTCGTCGCCGCGTTCGCGGCGTTCAATCGCGATCCCGAGGCGAAGGCCGGCGTGTTCTTCGGCTCGCACGGCACCTTCTGCGCCGGCTGGGACCTCAAGTACGGCGCGTCGCTTGCGGGCAAGGACGTGCGCGGGGCGCTCGGCCTCGAGTTCCCGCCGGGGTCCGCCCCGCCGCCGCGCGGGCCGATGGGACCCTCGCGGCTCGAGCTCGACAAGCCGGTGATCGCGGCGGTCGCCGGCGCCGCCGTGGCGGGCGGCATGGAGCTCGCGCTGTGGTGCGACATGCGCGTGATGGAGGAGGATGCGTTTTTCGGCGTGTACTGCCGCCGCTGGGGCGTGCCGCTCATCGACGGCGGGACGGTGCGCCTGCCGCGCATCGTCGGCATGGGGCGGGCAATGGACCTGATCCTGACCGGGCGGAAGGTCACGGCGGAAGAGGCGTTCCGGATCGGGCTGTGCGAGCGCGTGGTGCCGCGCGGGAAGGCGCGCGAGGAAGCGGAGCAGCTCGCGCACGAGATCGCGCGCTTCCCGCAGGGCGCGGTGCGCTGCCGACCGCCGCTCGGCGTACGAGACGCATGGTCTCCCGGTGCGCCAGGCGCTGGAGCGCGAGTGGCTCACCGGGGTGACGGTAATGGCGGAGGCGGTGCAGGGCGCCACGACGTTCGCTTCCGGGAAGGGCCGGCACGGGGATTTCTCGGACATTTGACCCCCCGATGCCGTTCGCATCGCGCATCGATGCCGCGCAGCGCCTCGCCCAGGCGCTCGCGAGCTACAAGGGCGCGAACCCGCTCGTCCTCGCCATCCCCCGCGGCGCGGTCGAGATGGGGCGCGTGCTCGCCGACGAGCTGGAAGGCGAGCTCGACGTCGTGCTGGTGCGCAAGCTCGGCGCGCCCTACAGCGCCGAGTTCGCGGTCGGCGCGATCGACGAGACCGGCCGGGCGTATGTCGCCGACCACGCGCGGGGCGCCGGCGCCGACGCGGCCTACCTCGAGCGCGAGCAGCAGGCGCAGCTCGAGATCCTGCGCCGGCGCCGCGCGCAGTACACCCCCCACCGGCCGCCGATCGACCCGCAAGGCCGCATCGCGATCGTCGTCGACGACGGGCTCGCGACCGGCGCGACCATGATCGCCGCGCTGCACGCCGTTCGCGCGCGGCAGCCCGGGCGGCTGGTCTGCGCGGTGCCGGTCGCCGCGCCCGAGAGCCTCGAGCTCGTGCGGCCCTGCTGCGACGAGGTCGTGTGCCTCGAGGCACCCCCGGAGTTCTTCGCCGTGGGCCAGTTCTACCGCGAGTTCCGGCAGGTCGAGGACGACGAGGTGATCGACCTGCTCGCCCGGGGCCCGCAGCGGCCGGCCCGGGGTCCGCAGTAAAATCCGGCCATGAGGATCCGCGTCGAATGCTATGCGGGGTACCGGGGCGAGGAGGAGCCGCGCGCCTTCTGGCTCGGCGAGCGCCGGTTCGAGGTCATCGAGCTCCAGGACCGGTGGCTCCACCCGCAGCACCGCTATTTCAAGGTGCGGGTCGACGACGGCCGGCGGTTCATCCTCCGCCACGACGGACCGTCCGGGGACTGGGAGCTCGCGGGGCTCGTCGGGCCGGAGCGCCGGACCCGGACGTTTGGCGGCCCCAAGACGCTGCACTGACGCCCACTGCGGGAGCAATCGCCTCCCGCCCCCTGCAGCACGCATGAGCGCGCCGGGCCGCCCCAAGCGCGAATCCTTGGCGCGAAGCGACAAGGTAGTCCATTGAGCGCGCCGGGCCGCCCCAAGCGCGAATCCTTGTCGCGCAGCGACAAGGTAGCCCAATGACCCGGCTCGCCGAGCTCGTCACCGCCTCGCGGCGCGTCGGCGCCACCGCGAGCCGGCTTGCGAAAGTCGCCGAGCTCGCCACGCTCCTCCGCCGCCTGCAGCCGGAGGAAATCGAGCTCGCCGTGGCGTACCTGTCCGGCGAGACGCGGCAGGGCAAGCTCGGGATCGGCTACGCCGCGCTCGCCGGCGCCCGCTCCGGCGGCGCCCGGAAAGCGTCGCTCGAGCTCCGCGCCGTCGACGACGCGCTCGCCGCGCTCGCGACGACGAAAGGCAAAGGCTCGGCCGCCGAGCGCGCGCGCCAGCTCGGCGAGCTCTTCGCGCGCGCGACCCGCGACGAGCAGGAGTTCCTCGTCCGGCTCCTCGTCGGCGAGCTCCGCCAGGGCGCGCTCGAAGGCGTGATGCTCGACGCGATCGCGCAGGCGGCCGCGCTCCCGCCCGACGAGGTGCGGCGCGCGGCGATGTACGCCGGCGGCCTCCCCGCCATCGCCCGGGCAGCGCTGGTCGAAGGCGCGGGCGGCATCGCACAGTTCGGCATTCGCCTCCTCCAGCCGGTGCAGCCGATGCTCGCGCAGTCGGCGGACAACGTTTCGAACGCGCTCGACTTTCTCGGCACCGCCGCGGTCGACTGGAAGCTCGACGGCGCGCGCGTGCAGGTCCACAAGGCTGGCGACGAAGTGCGCGTGTTCACCCGCAACCTCAACGACGTGACCGCTGCGGTCCCCGAGATCGTCGCGGCGGTGCGGCCGCTGCCGGTGCGCGAGCTGATCCTCGACGGCGAGGCGATCGCGCTCGCGCCGGGCGGCGCGCCGCAGCCGTTCCAGGTCACGATGCGCCGGTTCGGGCGCAAGCTCGACGTGGACGCGATGCGCGCCACGCTGCCGCTCTCGGTGTTCTTCTTCGACGTCCTCCGGCGGGATGCGCGAGAACCTCACCGAGCGTCCGGCCCGCGACCGGATCGAGGCGCTCGGCGACGCGCTGCCGAAGCCGCTCGTGATCCCGCGGATCGTGACCGGCGATCCGGCGGCGGCCGAGGCGTTCTTCAAGGACGCGATCCGGCGCGGCCACGAAGGCGTGGTGGCGAAGTCGCTCGAGGCGCCGTACGAAGCCGGCCGCCGCGGTGCGAGCTGGCTCAAGGTGAAGCGCGCGCAGACGCTCGATCTCGTGGTGCTCGCCGCCGAGTGGGGCCACGGGCGGCGCAAGGGCCGGCTCTCCAACCTGCACCTCAGCGCCCGCGACCCGCTCGCCGGCCGGTTCGTGATGCTCGGCAAGACCTTCAAGGGCCTCACCGACGAGCTGCTCGCATGGCAGACGCAGGCGCTCCTCGACCGCGAGGTCGGGCGCGACGACTACACGGTGTACGTCCGGCCGGAGCTGGTCGTCGAGATCGCGTTCGACGGGCTGCAGGCGAGCCCGCAGTATCCCGGCGGGCTCGCGCTCCGCTTCGCCCGCGTCAAGCGCTACCGGCCGGACAAGCGGCCGGACCAGGCGGACACGATCGACACGGTGCGCGCGATCTACGCGGCGCAGACCCGGGACGCGGCCGCCGGCTGAGCGCTAGCGGCGTTCGGTGCGCGCGCCGAGCAGGAGATAGACCGCCAGCGAGACGAGCGCCACCGTGACGGCGATGCAGAAGCCGACAGCGGCGGCCGCGGCCGGGAGGACGACGACCAGCGACCGCTCGGCGGCGAGGGCCTCCGCCGGCGCGATGCCGAGGAGGAGCACCGCGGCGATCACCGCCCAGCGCCGGATGTAGGGCAGGAGCATCCAGCGCATCGCGCGGTTGTAGGCGAGCGCGCGCTCGCGCATCCACGCGGGGCCGTTCGACGCGTCCTTGAACAGCGCGAAGGGATCCAGGTAGAGGAGGAGCTGGAAGCGCAGCGGCAGGCGCGCCCGGGCATCGCGGGCGAGCAGCGCTTCGACGTTCTCGTGATTCACGTAAGGCCGCATTGCGCGTCTCAGGTTCAGGGCGGGCTCGCCTCGCCGTCTACCGCATTCGGGCGTTTTTCGGGCATTCCGTGCGCCGCGTCAAACGCGCGGTCCGGACGGGGCGGACATTGTTCCCGCTCGCCTTTCGACCGTCGGAAAGCGCGATGGTGCCACGTCGGGGCGGTGCGACAAAGGCGCGTGCATTAGTACGCGTCCCGTACGCGTCCGGTACGCGTCCCGGCGGCGCGGGCGGCCTGGCACGGGGGGCGCACCGGGCACTGTTCTCGCCCGCGCTCCGGTGCGCGTTGACCGCCCGGGCGGCGCCCCCGATGATCGACCGGCGCTGCAGAGCCCCTCGTCGAAGGGGCCGGGAAGCGACCGGGGGGAGTTCGAAGACCCCTCGTCAAAGGGGTCGCAGCAGGGGAGATCCCAGATGAAAAAGGCATTGATCGCACTGGGCGTGCTGGTGGCGGTGCTCGGCGCCGTCGCCGCGGCCGCGCCGTGGTACGTCGGGTACCAGGCGCAGCGGAACATGAACGAATGGGTCGCGAAGGCGAACGCCGCCCCCGACGCGACCTACACGATGTCGATCGTGAGCTACGACCGCGGCTGGCGGCGATCGACCGTCGTCATGCGGATCGCCGCGCACGGCGACCCCAAGCTCGCCATCGACCTCCGCCATCGCCTCCGGCACGGTCCCGATCCGAGCTTCGGCTGGCTCGCCGCCGAGCTCACCCCGGCGTTCGAGGGCGAGGTCCGCGCCGCGCTCCAGCCCTTCTTCGGCGACGAGCCGGCGTTCACCGTCGCGTCGCAGCAGGGTTTCGACGGCGTGTGGCAGATGACGATCACCTCGCCGGCGTTCGACAAGCCGCTCAAGAGCGGCGGCTCGGCCACGCTCGCGTGGGGCGGTGCGAGCGGCACCGGCACGGCCACGCCGGACGGGCGCGTCGTCCTCGCCGTGACCGCGCCGCGCCTCGCGCTCACCGCCGCCGACGGGTCGTTCGAGATCGCCGGGCTCAAGTTCGAGTCCGACGGCGTCTTCACGGGCTTCGACGCGCTCTGGACCGGCACGTCGCGGTTCGGGTTCAAGGCCGTGACCGGCGCCGGCGGCGCCGGCGAGGTCGCCCTGCAGAACATGAGCCTCGCGGCGACCCAGAAGGATCAAGGCGCCACGGTGAGCGTCGGCATGGCGTTCAAGCTCGGGGCGTTGCGGTGGGCCGGCGATGGGCCGACGCCGCGCACCGCGTCCGACATCGCCTGGGAGATGGAGTTCGATCAGCTCGACAAGCAGGCGATCACGAAGTACGCCAGGTCGGTGCGGGACCTGCAGGCGCGCGGTCTCCCGCCGCCGGCGGTTGCCGCGGCGTTCCAGGGCGTCTTCATGCAGCTCGCCACCGACCTCCTGAAGGGGTCGCCCGTGCTGCGGCTGAAGCGCGTCGGCTTCACCACCGCCGACGGGGCATTCGCCGCCGAGGGAGCGCTCAGCTTCCAGGGCGCCGATGCCAAGGCGCCGTTGGCGCTTCCGGACGCGCTGCAGCTTGCGAAGTTCAAGGGCTCGGCGAAGGTCGGACGGCGGCTCCTGCAGACCGCGATCGCCGAGCGCTCGAAAGACGAGGCGAAGCTCCAGCTGGAATCGCGCGGCTACGACGCGAGCGACGAGAGCCTGAAGCTCGCCGCGGACAAGGTCGCGGAGGCGCGCATCCAGGCCCTCGAGCAGGCGGGCATCGTGCGCGCCGAAGGCGCGGACGTCGCCGTCGAGGCGGCGTGGGAGAAGGGCGAGCTCACGATCAACGGCAAGCCTGCCGAAGGTCTGGGCGCGCTGCTCACGAGCGTCGGCCGCTAGGCCGCGCGTCACGAACGGGCGCGCGCGCGGCCCGCGCCGCGCGCCGCTGTCGGGCCGCGGCTACACCCCTGTCGGGGCAGCGTGAATTCGCGTAAGTTGCGGGACGCGTCCGCCCGCGAGGTCCACGATGCGCCACCCCTGCAGCGCCCACAACCCGATCCACTGCGTCGTCCCGCCGTTCATCCTGGAGAAGCTCGCGCAGTCCGCGGATCGCCGGGTGCGCGAGCGCGCCTTGATCAACCTCCAGCTCGGCGCGCAGATCCGGGCGGCGCGCGCGATCGTCTCGGCGCTGCCCTCCAGGGTCATCCGCTTCGGCATCGCGGCCGCCCCCGGGCGGCTGCAGCGGGAGGTCTACGACCAGGGAAACCGCAACCCGCCGGACCGCTTCCTTCCCGGCAGGCTGCGCCGCGCCGAACGCGGTCCCGCCACGCACGACCCGGCGGTCGACGAGGCGTACAACTACGCGGGCGCGACCTGGCGGCTCTACTACGATGTCTTCGGGCGCAACTCGCTCGACGATCTCGGGATGACGCTCGTGCAGTCGGTCCACGCCGGCGTCGACTACGACAACGCGTTCTGGGACGGCCGGCAGATGGTCTACGGCGACGGCGACGGCGTGATCTTCCAGCGGTTCACGCGCGCGCCGGACGTGGTCGGGCACGAGCTGACGCACGGCGTGGTGCAGTACACGGCCGGCCTCGACTACCAGGACGAGCCCGGCGCGCTGAACGAGCACTTCGCCGACGTGTTCGGCAGCCTCGTGCGCCAGCACCGCAGGCGCCAGACCGCGAAGCGCGCCGACTGGCTCATCGGCAAGGAGATCCTGGTCCCCGCGCGGACGCGGACCGCGCTGCGGAGCATGAAAGCGCCGGGCACGGCCTACCAGGGCGATCCGTACCTCGGCGACGATCCGCAGCCCGCCCACTACCGCGACCGCTACCGCGGCTCGGGCGACTACGGCGGCGTGCACATCAACTCGGGCATCCCCAACCACGCCTTCTACCTCGCCGCCACCGAGTTCGGCGGCAACGCCTGGAACGCGGTCGGCAAGGTCTGGTACCAGGTGATGCTGAACCTGTCCCCCAACAGCGACTTCGCCGAGTGCGCGCGGCAGTGCCGGGTGGTCGCGAAGAACCTGGCGCCCAAGCTGGGGACGCGGGTCACCGGCGTGGTGGACCGCGCGTGGAAGGCCGTGGGGCTCTAGGGATGAAGATCCGGTTCCGCCAGACCGGCGGGTTCGCGGGCCTCGCCCGCGGCTGCGACCTCGACGCGGCCGCCCTCCCCCGCGCCGACGCCGACGAGCTCGCGCGCCTGCTCGCGACCGCGCAGCTCGAGGCGGTGCGGCCGGCCCGCGCGCGCGGCGCCGACCGGCAGCAGTACGACCTCGTCCTCGAGCGCGAGGGGCAGCCCGCGGTCGAGCTCCGGTTCGACGACGGCGCGCTGACCGACGAGCTCGCCGCGCTCGTGGCGTTCCTCCGCAAGCGCTCGAAGCCGGTGGCGCTCCGCTGACCGGCCCGGCGGTATCATCGCCCGGTTGGGGCGCCGGGGGGCCCCGCGACCTCAAGAGGCCAAGCATGCGCCCGCGAATCCTGCTGTCGTTCGTCGTCGCGACGATCGTCGCGCCGGCCCAGGCACTGACGCTCATCACCGAGGAGAACCCGCCGCTCAACTACAGCGAGGGCGGGAGGGTGAGGGGCTACGCGACCGAGGTCGTCACCGAGATGGCGAAGCGCGTCCGGATCCCGCTCAAGTTCGAGGTGATGCCCTGGGCGAAGGGGTACGTGGCGGCGCAGGCCGGGCGCGACAACTGCATCTACGCCATCGCGCGCCTCGAGAACCGCGAGAACCTGTTCCAGTGGGTCGGCCCGATCGCCTTCAACCGCTGGGCGGTGTACGGGCGGACCGACTTCGCGGGGACGATCGGATCGCTCGACGACCTCAAGCCGCACCGGATCGGCGCGGTCACGTTCGACGCGAAGGCCGACTACCTGAAGGCGATGAGCGTCGTGAACCTGCTGCTCGTCGAGGACGACCGCGAGAATCCGCCGCGGCTGTTCCTGCCGAAGACCGACGCCGACTACATCGACCTGTGGGTCACGAGCCTCGCGGGGGCCAAGAAGACCGCCGGCGCGCGCGCGAAGGACCTCAAGCTCGTCTACACGATCCGCGACGTGCCGAGCTTTCTCGCCTGCAGCCCGCAGGTGCCGCGCGACGTCGTCGGCAAGCTCGCCGGCGCGCTCAAGAGCATGGACAAGGACGGCGCCCTGCAGAAGATCGCCGGCCGCTACGAGGGCCGGTTCTAGCGCCCGGCGGGCGCCCCGCCGTGCGCTACTTCACCGCGCCGGCACCCATTCTCTGCTAGGGTTCCGGTCCGGCTTCCCGGCCGCGAACGAGCCCCGTCCGGCGGGCTCCAAAGGAGGCACCGTGAACGACCGCCTCGACGATCTCGAGGGCCTCGACACCGTCCGCTTCACGCGCAGCACGCACGAGGTCACCAACCAGCCCCCGCCGCTCGTCGGCTACAACGCGTGGACCGGCGACCCGGTCCTGCGCGCGACGGTCGCGCGCGAGGGCGGCGGCTGGGTCGACGAGCAGGCGGCGAGCCTCGGCGAGCTCGTGGGCGGCGAGCGCATGCAGCTCCTCGCGGCGCAGGCGAACCGCATCCTTCCCGAGCTCAAGACCCACGACCGGGCCGGCAACCGCATCGACGAGGTCCACTATCACCCCGCCTACCACGAGCTGATGCAGCTCGCGTTCACGAACGGGCTGCACTCGCTCGCCTGGACCGCCGCCGGACCCGGCGGCTTCGTCGCGCGCGCCGCGCTCAACTTCCTGTGGAACCAGGGCGAGAACGGCACTTCGTGCCCGGTGACGATGACCTTCGCCGGGGTCCAGGTGCTGCGGCAGAGCCCGGAGATCGCGCGCGACTGGGAGCCGAAGCTCGTCGCGCCGGCGTACGACCCGCGGCCGCTGCCGGTGTCGGAGAAGACCGCGGCGACCGTCGGCATGGCGATGACCGAGAAGCAGGGCGGCTCGGACCTGCGCGCGAACCAGACCCGCGCCCGCTACATCTCGCACGACCTCTACGAGCTGCGCGGCCACAAGTGGTTCTGCTCCGCGCCGATGTCCGACGGGTTCCTCACGATCGCGCTGCTCGAGGGCGCGCTCACCTGCTTCTTCGTGCCGCGGAGCCTCGCCGACGGCACCCGCAACCGGTTCTTCATCCAGCGCCTCAAGGACAAGGTCGGCAACCGCTCGAACGCCTCCGCCGAGATCGAGTACGACGGCACGCTCGCCTGGCTGGTCGGCGACCCGGGGCGCGGCATCGCGACGCTGATCGAGATGGCGCATCTCACCCGCTTCGACATCGTGGTGGCGGCCGCGGGAATGATGCGCGCCGCGCTCCACCAGGCGCTGCACCACTGCAGCCACCGGGTGGCGTTCGGCCGCACGCTGACCGAGCAGCCGCTGATGCAGAACGTGCTCGCCGACCTCGCGCTCGAGAGCGAGGCCGCGATGCTGATCGCGTTCCGCCTCGCGCGCGCGTTCGACCGGATGGGGCAGGACGAACAGGAGCGGCGTCTCACCCGGATCGTCACGCCGATCGCGAAGTACTGGCTGTGCAAGCGCCTGCCGATGATGATCGCCGAGGCGATGGAATGCCTGGGCGGGAACGGCTACGTCGAGGAGGGTCCCCTCGGGCGGCTCTACCGCGAGGCGCCCCTGAACGGGATCTGGGAGGGCAGCGGCAACGTGATCTGCCTCGATGTCCTGCGCGCGATGCAGAAGACGCCGGACGTGCGCGATGCCCTCTTCCGCGAGCTGGGGCCCGCCATCGAGGCCGACGGCCGCGTATCGCGCTACCTGGACGTGATCGGCACCGAGCTCGGCAGCTCGCACGGGCTCGAGGGCCGCGCGCGCCGGGTCACCGAGACGCTCGGGCAGATTCTCTCGGCCGCGCTGCTGGTCCAGCACGCGCCGAAGGAAGTCGTCGACGCGTTCTGCACCGGGCGCCTGGGGCGCGACGGCGGCAAGGCCTTCGGCACGCTCCCCGGCCGCGTCGAGTGCGGGGCGATCATCGAGCGGGCGCGGCTGCGGACGTAGCTTCGTCGATCAGGGCCGTGCCCTGAGAAACGCGATGTCGCCGTAGTACGCCTCGACGTCGCGAGTGTTGTGGCTCCGGCCGGGCTGCCCCCTTACCTCGCGCAAGCGCGAGGTTAGCCTCCACCCAACACCCGCGACCGCCGAGGCGGTCACTAGCGGCGGAGAAACGCGATGTCGCCGTAGTACGCCTCGACGTCGCCGCCGGTGTTGTCCGAGTCGGTCATGATCGCGATCGAGCGGACCCGCGGCGGCTCCTCGCCGAAGGCGCGCTTGTAGTCCTCGTAGACGTTGCGCGCGTGCTCGCGCCACACGCCGACCTTCGCCTCGCCGGAGTCCGCGACGATCATCCTGATCCGCGACGTGTTCAGGTTCTCGATCACCGTGCCGACCGGCGCGCGGTTCTCCCAGATGTACATCAGCAGGGCGTACGGGAACTCCTGCTTCGTGAACGCCCGGAACTGCTCGGCGAACAGCCGCTCCTCGAGCGGCAGCTTCGACTTGTCGCCGTCGAACGCGATCACGATCCGCACCGGCGAGTCCTCGGTGTGGCGCTGGGTGTTGTCGGCCCCGGTGATGAGCGCGGACACGTTCCAGCGCCACTGCAGGATCGGGTACTCCCGGAGGTCGACCGAAATCGGCAGGACGAGCCCCGAGGCCGAGCCTCGGGCCCGGGCGAAGACGACCGTGCGCCCGTCGTGGTCGACGAGGCGGTACTGCGTGGGCCGCTTGAGACCGCTCAGCTGCCACACGCGCCAGCCGGACGGCAGCACGTCGCCGGGCTTCGCCGCCGAGAACTTGCCCACCGCCGGCAACGGGATCTCCGCCGGGGGCGGCGCGGGCTCGAGCGCGCAGGCCGCGACGAGCGCGGCCGCGAGCACGGCGAGCCGTCTGCTCATGGTCGAACTCTCCTCCTCCCTCCCCCGAGCGTAACCGATCGGCCGGGGATCCGGCTGCGCCACCGTTCGGCCGCGCCGATCAGGCCGATCGGAAGATTCGGTTGGCCAGCGGGCGGCGGCGGCCGTATCTTCCCACCCACGGCAGTCGCGGCATAGACTCCCGCCGGAACCTGAAGGAGGTCGCTATGGCAACGAAAGGCACCCGGGGCTTCGCCCCCAACATCGACATCGGCATCCCGGCCGAGAGCCGTCAACAGATCGCCGAGGGGCTCTCGCGCCTCCTCGCCGACACGTACACGCTCTATCTCAAGACGCACAACTATCACTGGAACGTGACCGGTCCGATGTTCAACACGCTGCACCTGATGTTCGAGGGGCAGTACACCGAGCTCGCGACGGCGGTCGACCTGATCGCCGAGCGCATCCGCGCGCTCGGGTTCCCGGCGCCGGGCACCTACAAGGATTACTCGCGCCTCTCGTCGATCGCCGAGGTGGACGGCGTGCCGAGCGCCGACGAGATGATCGCGGACCTCGTGAAGGGGCAGGAGGCGGTGGTGCGCACCGCGCGGTCGACGTTCCCGACCGTCGAGAAGGCAGCCGACGAGGCGAGCGCCGACCTGCTCACGCAGCGCATGCAGCTGCACGAGAAGAACGCCTGGATGCTGCGCTCACTGCTCGAGCAGTAGCACCCGCTGGCGACCGCGCGCGCGCCTTGCGGCGCGCGGTCCTATTTCTTCCTGCCCCCGACGAGCAGCAGGACCACGCCGAGTCCGATCGCGCCAGCCCCGACCCATACCGGCACGTTCACCGCTTCCTTCTGCTGCACCGTGAACCGCAGCGGCCCGACCTTCGCTTCGTGCTTTTCCTTGGTGTAGCTGAAGCCGCCGTAGATCAGCGCCAGCGTCCCGAGCGCGATGAGCGCGATCCCGATGATCTTCCTCACGTTCTCTCCCAGATAGCCAAAGGGGGTCGCGCCATCAGTCGATCTTCGCCCCGGAACGCTTGATCACTTCGGCCCACTTGGCGGAGTCGTTCTTGATGAGGAGGGCGAAGTCCTCGGGCGTGCCGCCCGCCGGCTCGTCGCCGATGATCGCGAACCGCTCCCTGAAGGTCGGCGAGTCGATCGCCCGGTTGATCGCTGCGTTCAGCTTGTCGACCACCGGCCGCGGCACGCCCGCGGGCGCGATCACGCCGCTCCAGGTGCCGGCCTCGTAGCCCGGCACGCCCGCCTCCGCGACCGTCGGCAGCTCCGGGAAGCCGGGGGAGCGGCGCGCACCGCTCACCGCCAGCGCGCGCACCTTGCCCGACCGCGCATGCGGCGAGATCGAATTCAGGCTCTCGAACATCAGGTGCACGTGGCCGGCGATCAGGTCATTGATCGCCATCGCCCCGCCCTTGTACGGGATGTGCACTATCTCGGTGCCGGTCATGTACTTGAACAGCTCGCCACCGACGTGGCCCGGCGAGCCGTTGCTCGACGAGGCGTTCACCAGCTTGCCGGGGTTCTTGCGGGCGTAGTCGATCAGCTCCGGCACCGAGTTGATGTCCAGCTTGGGTGACACCGCGAGGAGGAGATGCCCCTTGGTCACGACGCAGATCGGCTGCAGGTCGCGCTCGATGTCGTACGGGAGCTTCGCCACCATGTGCCGCGTGATCGCGAGCGCGCCGATCGGCCCCATCCCGATCGTGTAGCCGTCCGGCGGCGCCTTCGCGACCGCGTCGATGCCGATCGTGAGCGCACCGCCCGGCCGGTTCTCCACCACGATCGGCTGCCCGATGTGCTTCCCGAGCTCGGCGCCGAGGATGCGCGCGACGTTGTCGGTCGCGCTCCCGGCGGCCTGCGGCACGATCAGCCTGATCGGGCGGTCCGGATACTGGGCGGCGGCGCCGGTCGCGACTGCGCAGGCGAGGCTCAGCAGCGCGAAGCTCGTTCCCCGAAGACGCTTCATGTTCCCTCCCCCTTATCTCGCGCCGGTTTCACCCGTCGCGGAAATCGATGCCCCAGTGGGTCCCGTCGCAGAACGGCTTGTTCTTCGAGCCGCCGCAGCGACACAGCGTGTAGTGCTCCGTCGAAGCTCCCGCGCCCCATGGTTCGCCGGTCAGCCGGACGCCGCCCACGACCGCGTACGGGCCGTCCTTGGTGACCGTGATCATCGGTTGCCGTTGCTGATCCCGCTGCTCGACGCCACCGAGGGTGTAGCTCAGCGCTCCGGAGGGGCATCTGCGGATCGTTTCGATGATCGACTCGACCTTCGCGCCGTCCGGATCGATCCACGGCTCGGCACCGTACTTGAACACCGCGGCGAGGCCATCCGTGCAATGTCCGGCGTGCGAGCAGATCGCCCGGTTGTCGTGAACGGCGATGCCTCGGCCCCGGTAAGTATCGCGCCGGTCGGCGCTCCCGTCGGCCAGTTTCGCGCCGGAGAAGCCGTTTTTCTGGTGGGTGCCGTCGCAAAACGGCTTGTTCGCGGATCCGCCGCACCGGCAAAGCGCCATGACGGGCTTCGTCGGAATGCCGTCCCCGCGCGAATTCCCGAGGGCTTCGAGGCCCTTGACGAGGTAGGGACCGTTCGGCCGGCACTCGATCGTGGGTTCCTGATTCATCGTCCGACCTCCGCGCTCAGGAGCTCAAGGGTGTCCTGAGCAGTTGCACGTCCTTGACCCAGACCTTGCCGCGTCCCTCGATGGCTATGTTCAGCTTGATCAGGTCGGGCCGTTGACCCTTCTTCAGCAGGAACGGAGTCTCGCAGGAAGCCCAATCGGTCGTGCCCTCGACGGCGTGGTTCAGGTCCTTGGAGAAGAATTCTCCGCGCCCCGGGAAGCGGCACCACATCTCGAGGAACGCACGGCCCGCCAGAGCGTCCGTTTTCAGCTTCGCCCGGTAGGTCAGCAGGCACTGCTCCGCCTGCGGCGCCTCGACCTCGAACAGCCGGATCGTCTGCGCCTCGCTCGACTCGACCACCCAACCATCCCCCGCGACCGCAGTACTGCCCCGACTCACCGTCGCATCGGTCGTCCGGAACGCCCGGATCGTCTCGGGCGGGCCTGACGGCCGCAGCGGGCTGAAGATCGATTTGAGCCATTCGAGCATCGTTGTCTCCCGACGATTGCGGAACCTAGGCCACGGCCCGCCAAAGATCAAGGACGGGCCGGAGTAGACTGTGCCATCCCCTTCGCCACGCCGCTCCGGCGGGACGCACGACCCCAGGGAGCCCTGCCATGACCGACCAGATCAAGTACCTCCTCGACGAATCGCGCATCCCGAAGCACTGGTACAACGTGCAGGCCGACCTGCCCCGGCCGGCGCCGCCGGTGCTCCACCCCGGCACGCTGCAGCCGCTCGGCCCCGACGACCTCGCGCCGCTCTTCCCCATGGAACTGATCATGCAGGAGGTGTCGCAGGAGCGCGAGATCCCGATCCCGGAGCCGGTGCGCGAGATCTACCGGCAGTGGCGCCCGTCGCCCCTCTACCGCGCGCGGCGGCTCGAGAAAGCGCTGCAGACGCCGGCGCGCATCTACTACAAGTACGAGGGCGTCTCCCCCGCCGGCAGCCACAAGCCGAACACCGCGGTGGCGCAGGCGTTCTACAACCGCGAGGCCGGCATCAGGAAGCTCGCCACCGAGACCGGCGCGGGCCAGTGGGGTTCGGCGCTCGCGTTCGCGGGCGCGCTGTTCGGCATCGACGTGCAGATCTTCATGGTGCGGGTGTCCTACGACCAGAAGCCCTACCGCCGCGCGCTGATGGAGACCTACGGCGCGCGCTGCATCCCCTCGCCGTCGAGCGAGACACTGTCGGGCAAGACGATCCTCGAGAAGAACCCGGCGCACCCCGGGAGCCTCGGCATCGCGATCTCGGAGGCGGTCGAGGTCGCCGCGCAGCGCGAGGACACCAAGTACTCGCTCGGCTCGGTGCTCAACCACGTGCTGCTGCACCAGACCGTCGTCGGGCAGGAAGCGATGGCCCAGCTCGAGCTGGCGAACGACTACCCCGACGTCATCGTCGGCTGCACCGGCGGCGGCTCGAACTTCGCCGGCATCGCGTTCCCGTTCCTGGGGGCGCAGCTCCGCGGCGGCAGGAAGGTGCGCATCGTCGCGATCGAGCCGGCGGCGTGCCCGAGCCTCACGCGCGGCAAGTACGCCTACGACTTCGGCGACACGGCGCACCTCACGCCGCTCGTGAAGATGCACACGCTGGGGTCGGTGTTCACTCCGCCCGGCTTCCACGCCGGGGGCTTGCGCTATCACGGCATGGCGCCGCTCGTGAGCCACATCAAGGAGCTCGGCCTGATCGAGGCGAAGGCGTACCACCAGAGCAAGGTATTCGAGGCCGGCGTGCAGTTCGCGCGGGCCGAGGGAATCCTGCCCGCGCCGGAGGCGAATCACGCGGTGAAGGGCGCGGTCGACGAGGCGCTCCGCTGCAAGGAGGAAGGCGTCTCGCGCGCGATCCTCTTCAACCTCTGCGGGCACGGGCACTTCGACATGCAGGCGTACACGGAGTACTTCGCCGGCCGGCTGAAGGACCAGGACTACGACGAGCGCGAGCTGGCGATGGCGCTCGCCGGGCTGCCGTCGGTGAAGGAGGCGGCCTAGCCGCCGCCGGGCGGTCAGGGCTTGGTGGCGTCCGCGCCCTTCTTCTGCTTGGCCTTCTGCTCGTTCTTCCACACGTACCAGAAGAACACCGCGCAGGCACCGACGAAGAGGGCGATGAACACCGCCGTGCCGAGCAGGTTGCCCTCGTCGGCGGGAGGGGTGGTCTTCGCGATCTCCGCGTGCGCGGAGCAGAGCAGGAGAAAGAGCGGCGGCAGTGCGAGAAGCAATCGGGTCATTTCGGCGGTCCTGGTCGAGTCGCGCTCGGGCCGCGGACCATAGCCGACGATGCCTGACATTCCGCTGACGCTGCTCGTGCTCCGTTGCTTACGGAATCCTGACGACTTCGGGCTCAGGTTCCCGCGTCGGCCGCGTCGCCGCTCTTCCGGAGCGCCGCCCGCGCGCGCTCGGTGAGCGCGCGGTTGAACGGGCTCGCGGGCTTGACGTTCATGCGCTCCGCCGCAAGCGCGCGCGCGAGCCGCGCCTGTCCGCCGCGCAGCGCCGCCTCGACCAGCGTCAGCGCCAGCACGTCGCGCTGCGCGTGGCTGCCGCCGAACCGGTGCGCGACAAGCCGCAGCGGGTCGAGCAGCTCCACCGCGGTCGCGTAGTCGCCGCGGCCGAACGCGGCGATCGCCCGGGCCGCCGGCAGGCCGACCTCGCGCGTCAGCTCCGCGTTCGTGCCGGCGCCCGCAGCGCGCCGCTCCATCGCCGCGATCAGCGCATCCGCGTCCGCGTTGCGGCCCGCACCGACGAACGCCAGCGCCGCGTGGAAGTCGTTGAAGGCGTACCAGCCGCCCGCGATGCTCGGCGCCCACGCGTCGGCGATCTCGTCCCAGCGGCCGCCGACGTCGACGCCCCGCAAGTGCAGCCGCCAGAGCAGCGCCGCGGCGTCGAGGAGGTCGAGCGCGACCGTCGAGTTGCCGTTGCGCAGCCGCTCGTCGTAGATCCGCAGCGCCTCGCCATGCTCGGCGAGGTCGAGGTGGAAGAGCGCGAGGTGCCAGCCGTTGTGGATGGCGAACAGGTTGTCGGGCGCGGCCCAATCGTCGGCGCGCGGCTTAAGCCAGGCGATCCCGTCGCTCGCGCGGCCCTGCATCTCCAGCACGTGCGACACGGCGTGGATCGCCCAGACGTCGTTGCGGTGGCGCGCGACCGCCTCGCGGCCGGTCTGCTCCGCGCGCGCGTAGTCGCCGGTCTCCTCCAGGCCGAACGCGTGCATGCCGAGGAGGTAGCCGTAGCCGGGCACCGACTCGCTCCAGTACGGCAGCACGCGCGCGATGCGGTCGCGCAGCATCTGCGACTGGCCGAGGTAGAAGTCGAGCGCGTGCGCGATCTGGAGCGCGAGCGTGTCCCGCGGATGCTCGATCAGGAGATTGCCGTAGCGCCGCAGCGCGTCGCGCCACTCGCCGTCGACCAGCGCCCGCAGCGCGGCGACATGCGCGCGCTCACGTTCGTTCGCGCGTGCGGCCAGCCGCTCCGCCGCCGCGACCGCGGGGAGCACCTGCGGCTCGAAGCTCTTCTCCATCGCGACCGCGCGGAGGCCCGCTTTCTGGCAGTGCCCCATCACGAAGCCGGGGTCCGCTTCGACGGCGGCGTCGGCAAGCTCCCAGGCGCTGGCCGAGAAGCCTAGAAACGCCTCGGCCGCACGCTCGTAGCGGGCGAGCGCGTCGCGGCTCGCCGCCGAAACCGGGTTGCCCCACTTGTCCTTCAATGTCATGCCAGTTCTCGTTTGCAGGGCCAGGCCGGCGATCATACCGCCTCCGTCGCGCACACCACGCGCTCGACGAAGTCCGTCAGATCGGCGGCGAAGCGCTCGGGCTCGTCCCAGTGGACCCCGTGTCCGGCAGCCTCATACACGACGAGCCGGGCGTCTTCGATGGCCACCGCGATCGCATCCTGATCGCTGCGGGGACAGAACGCGTCCCGGTCGCCCCAGACGACGAGGGTGGGCACCCTGATTCGCCCGATCTCCGCGGAGAGGTCGTCTTCGAGGAGGCCACCGAGCGCCGCTCGCCAGACGCGCGCCGGCACCTTCAGGCTCTCCTGCACTACGGTGTCTAGGTACGCCTGCGGCACGCCCTTCGCGATCGTGCTCCGTTGAAAGTCGAGCGCGAGCGCCGGGTCGACCGGGTCCTGGAGCTCTGCTACGGCTTCCCACAGCTCGGCGGCCGCCGGATTGTCCTGGAACGAGAAGAACGAGCCCATCAGCACCAGCCCGAGGGTGCGCTCAGGGTAGTCGAGCGCGAAGCGCCGGGCGAGGGTGCTGCCCATCGAATGGCCGGCGATCACGGCGCGCTCGAGCTTGAGGGCGTCCATGAACGCCGCGACGTCCGCGGCGAAATCCCCGGGGCGATAGCCGGCCGCGGGACGCTCGGCATCGCCGTGGCCCCGCAGCGAGAGCGCGAAGGCGCGGATCGAGCCGGGCAGGTGCGGCAGCACCCGCTCGAAGGAGCGCCAGGAGTCGGTGAGGCCGTGCAGGAATACCACGGGGATGCCCGTGGCGTCTCCCTGCTCGACGTATTCGAGCCGCGTCCGCTTGGGCAGCGCGACGGACTGGACGATCGGTGGCATGGCGTGTCTCCCGGTTGCAGCAATCACATCCGCGCGAGGTCCGGCCCGCTCCACGGCCCCGCCCAGGCGGCCTCGAAGCGCTTCTGCATCGAGATCGCGGCGCGCGCGTCGCCCCTGCGGACGTAGACCTGCGTCAGGCCGTAGAGCGCCCAGCCGTTGTTCGGCTGGCGCGCGAGGCTCGCGCGGAAGACGCTCTCCGCGCGGTCGAGCTCGCCGGCGAGCACGAGCGCCCCGCCGAGCGACTGGCGCACCGGGTAGTACCAGAACGGCGGCTCGGAATAGGCGAGGTTGTCCTCGATCGCCACGGCGCGCTCGAGCTCGGCAACCGCGCCGGCGAACTCGCCCTGCGACTGCGCGATCCGCGCCGCGAGCACGTGACGGGCGATGCCCATGACGCTCCCCGCCGGCACGCCGGCCGCCGCGAGGGCCTCGATGTCGCTCGAGCGCTCGAGCCACTCGATCGACGTGATCGCGGCGCGGGCCGCCGCAAAGTCGCCGCGCGCGATGTGCGCGGTTCCGCGCATGTAGATCCACATCGCCCTCACGTAAGGAAGGTCAGCCTGCGGCGCCGGCACCGCGAGGATCGTCGCCGGATCGCTGAACTGGGCGTGCGCGAAGTACGGCGCGGCCATGATCGGCTGCACCCACGGCACCGCCCGGGTCACGTCCTCGGAGAGCGACCGCGAGAGCTTTTCCGCCGCCGCGATCGCGGTCGTCCCGTCGCCCGCCATCTGCGCCGCGGCGAGCAGCGAGTGGATGTTGTGCGGGTGGTAGCCGAACCGGTAGATCCCGTCGCCCGCGCCGGCCTGCGCGAAGTAGCGCTCGTCGGCGGCCACCGCCCGCCGGTTGACCTCGAGCGCGTCCCGATAGCGGCCGACCCGGAAGTAGATGTGGAACGGCATGTGGACGAGATGCCCGGCGCCGGGCACGAGCTCGCCCAGCCGGTCGGCGTAGCGCTCCGCGCGTTCGGGCCGGGAGGACGCCTCGACGACGTGGATGTAGAAATGGATCGCGCCCGGATGGTCGATGCCCGAAGCAAGCACGCGCTCGAGCGTCGTGACCATCTCGTGCGTCCGGCCTTTCGGCTTCACCCCGCCCGGCTCCCAGTAGTCCCACGGCGCGAGGTTCATCAGCGCCTCGACGTAGAGCACCGCGATCTCGCGGTCCCACGGGAAGCGCGCCTGCACGCGCTCCATCGCGTCGGCATAGGCGGCGTCGAGGGGCGCGCGCTCCGCCGCGCCGTCGGGCGAATAGCGAAGGGCAAGTGCCTGGATCAGCGCCCGTTCCTTCGGGCCGGCGCGGCCCGCGAGCGCGACCGCCTTGTGCGCGGCGTAGTAGGCCGCGGGCGCGTCGGTCCGGCGCCATCGGGAGATTGATGTTCGGCCCGAGGACGAGCGCCTCGCCCCAGAAACACATCCCGCACTCCGGGTCGAGCGCCTGCGCGGCCCGGAACGCGCGGCGCGCCTCGGCGTGGTTGAAGGCGTAGGCGAGCGTGAGCCCCTGGTCGAAGTAGCGCTGCGCGAGGCGGTTCGACGTCGTGATGGGGTAGCTCCTCGAGCCGAGTCCGGCGAGCAGCGGCGGGAGGCCTGCGGCGGCGCCGGCCTCCGGCGCGTCGACGGCCTGCCGGTCGAACGGGCCGATCTCGGTCTTCCGCTGCGCGGCGGCGAGATAGACCCGGAGGGCGCTGCCCGAGCGATCGGCCGGGATGCAGACCGCGCGGTTGTCCAGCACGGGATCGAACTCCGCCTGCGCGGGGCCGCGCGGCGTCGCGAGCGCGACCACCGACACTGCCGCCACGAGGGCGCAGCCGATGACGAAAGGTTTCCAGCGCATGCTTTTCTCCTTTGTGGGCCGGCTCACGCCGCCGCGTCGAAGAGGGTTTCGGCCTCGCTCTGGGCGAGGTGGGTCTCGATCGCCGCGTTCACCGCGTCGGGGTGCGAGAGCGGGGCCAGGTGGCCCGCGCCTTCGATCGCGACGAGGTCGCACTGCGGGAGCGTCGCCGCGAGGCGCTCGACGACCTGCGCGCGCAGCGAGCGTGGTGCGCGTCCCGCGCACGAGGAGCGTCGGCACCCGCAGGCGGCGATAGGTACGGAGCGCCTCGGGGTGCCGGAACAGCATCCGGAACTCGGCGGCGATCTTCGGCATCGTCTGGACGATCCGGGCGCGGCTCTCGGCCGGCATCGCCGCCCAGGCGTCGGCGCCGATCCAGTACCCCATGAAGTGCGCGGCGCAGGCTTCGAGCTCGCCCTCGACCACGAGCTCCAGGTGCCGGCCGGCGACCGCCTCGATCTCGGCGCGCGCGGCCCCGTCGAGCAGGTCGAACGCGGCCGGCTCGATGAGCGCAAGGCTCGCGAGGCGCGATCCCAGGTCGCGCGCCGCGCGCAGCGCGAGCGCGCCGCCGTAGGAGTGGCCGACGAGATGCAGCGGTTCCCCGACGGCGCGCGCGAACGCGCTCACGATGTCGAGGTCGGTGGCGCGTGCCCCGGCGTGCCACGCACTCTCGCCGTAGCCGGGGAGATCCGGCGCGATGACGCGGTAGCGCGGCGCGAGCCGCTCGACGAGCGCGCGCCAGAAGCGCCGCGAGGCCGCGCTGCCGTGGACGAGCAGCACCGGCGGCCCCCGGCCGACGTCGGCATAGGCGACGATGGCGTCGCGGATCGAGAGCGTGGGCATGGCGTGTCCTTTCAGGCCGGCAGATCCCAGAGCGCCGCGGCGAGGCGGGCCCCGTCGTGCGGCCACGGGCCGGCGAGCTCGCGGTCGAGCGCGACGAGGTCCCGCTCCTCCGGATGAGGCCGGGCGCTGAAGCCGAAGCGGTGCGTGAGTGCGAGGATCGACGCGTTGTCGGCGAGCGCTTCGCCGCGGAGCCGGGCGAGGCCCTGGTTCGCCGCGTGCACGAGCAGTGCGCCGAAGAGCATGCGGCCGAGCCCGGCCCCCTGCCATTCGTCGGCGATGACGAGCGCGACCTCGGCCGAGCGCTCGCCGGGCGAGGCGACGTACTCGGCGAGGCCGACGATCCGATCGTCGGCCGCGGCGACGACCGACATCGAGCGCGAGTAATCGACCGTCCACGACGCGGGCGAGCGCCGACGGCGTGAGGGCCTTCACCGGCCGGAAGAACCGGCGCCGGCTCGTGCCTGGCGACAGCCGCGCGATGAACCGCTGCACGGCCGGGCCATCGTCGCAGTCGACCGGACGGATCCGCACCTTCCGGGCGTCGTCGAGCTGCGCGTCGGACGCGATCGCGAGTGCGGCGACGGGGATCGGTGCGCACATGGCCGCGCTCCCTCAGACCGCCGCCTGGAAAGCCGCGCGCGCGGCCTGCATCCGGGAGCGGGGCGTCGCCGGCGCGGTCGTCGCGCGCTCCGCGGCGAGCTCGCGCGCCACCCGCCCTTTCCCGGCGCGGATCGCCGCCTCGAGCGCGGTCAGCTCCACGACCTCGCGCTGCGCGCGGCTGCCGCCGAGGCGATGAATGTCGCCGCGGACGGGGGCGAGGAGGTCGACCGCACGTCCGTACTGCTCCCGGGCGAACGCCTCGATCCCGCGGGCCACCGGCAGGCCGACGTCGCGCACCGCTGCGGCGTTCTCGCCGCGGCCCTGCGCAGCCGCCTCGAGAAAGGCGGCGAGCGAGCGCGCTTCGGCGTCGCGCCCGGCGGCGGCGAAGGCCATCATCGCGTGCAGGTCGAGCAACGGCCAGAGCGCGTCGGCCGCGCGCGGCGTCCAGAGGTCGGCGACGGCGCGCCACCGGTCCCCGACGTCCACGCCCTCGAGGTGCAGCCGCCACAGCAGCGCGGCGGCGTCGGCGGCGTCGCTCCCGGCGTTCGCGAACGACGCGTCGAAGATCTCGAGCGTCCGGTCGATGCGGCCGGTCTCGAGATGGAAGAGCGCCGCGTGCCACCAGATGTGGGACGCGAGACCGCTGTCCGCCGCCCAGTCGGCGGTGGTGGACTCGAGCCACTTCGCGCCCTCGATCACCCGGCCCTGCTCGTGCAGCGCGTGCGTGACCGCGTGGATCGCGAACGGATGGCGCGGCCGGATCGCGATCGCCTTGCGCCCGGCCTCCTCGGCGCGGCCGGGCTCGCCGTTCTCGGCGAGGGCGAAAGCGTGCATCGCGAGCACGTGCTCGTAGCCGGGCATGCCCGGCCGCCAATACGGCAGCACGCGCTTGACGGACTCGAGGAGGCCTTGCGACCGCCCGATGAAGAAGAAGCAGGCCTGCGCGAGCCGCAGCGCGAGGAGGTCGCCGGGCCACTCGCGGAGGCACTCCAGCGTACTGGTCGGCGGCCTGCCGGTACTCGCCGGCGAGCCACGCCCGGGCGGCGCCGAGGTGCGCGCGCTCGCGTTCGTTCGCGCTCGACGCGAGCGGCAGGATCGCCCCCAGGCTCTTGCGCAGGAGCGGCAGCGCACCCTTGTCCCAGGCGGCAACGGCGAGGCCCGCGCGCAGCGCGTGGCCCATCACGAACTGCGGATCGCCCGCGAGCGCCCGCTCGATCGCCGCGAGCGGATCACCGTGGCACGGGCAGGAAGCTCGCGAGCGCGGCCTCGTACCCCGCGACCGCAGCGGCGCTCCCGGTGGAGACCGGCAGGTTCAACGCGTCGCGCCGAGCCATCGATCGCACCTCAGGCCTGCGCCGGGACCCGCCGGAGGCGCGCCATGGTGTGCACGTCGACGTAGCGCCCGGCCTGGAAGCCGCACGCGCGGAGCGTCCCCTCGATCTCGAACCCGAACCGGCGGTAGAGGCCGATCGCCGCGTCGTTGCCGTCGATGACGAGCAGCTCGAGGCGCACCAGGTTCAGCCAGTTGTCGGCCAGGTCGGTGGCCGCGCGCATCAGCGCCGAGCCGACGCCGCAGCCCTGCCACGCCCGCGCCACCGCGATCGGGCCGAGCCGCCCCACGTGGCGCATCCGTGGCGCGGTGCTGACGCCGAACCCGAGCGCCCCGACGACCTCGGCGCCGCCGCACGCCACCAGCATGTATCGCCCGTCGGGCAGCTCGACGACCTGCTTGCGCGTCTGCGTCTGCGGCATGTACGGCACGTCGATCAGCCAGTGCATCACCTCCGGATCGCTGAAGATCGCGTGCAGGGCGTCGGCGTCCAGCGCCTCGGCGTGCCGCACGCCGATCGCTTCGCCACGGCGCGCGGCGGCCGCCGGCGGCGTTTTCCGTGCCTGAACGATGTTCATGGTCGTCGCTCCCGTCACCGGTCCGTTCGGGTCATCCGTCACGCGGCGTCGGCGAAGGCCGCGCTCGGGACGACCGCCGGCGCGACGTTGTGCAGCCCGGTTCGCGCCGCCCACTCCCAGCGCAGCATCCCGTGCAGCTCGACGATCTCGTCGCGCCCGCGGGCGGCGATGAACTCGCGCCGGCAGCCCTCGTGCGCGAACCCGATCTTCTCGAGCACGCGCGCGGAGGCCCGGTTCCAGCGGAAGCGCGGCGCCCAGATGCGCTCGAGCGCGAGCACGCCGAACCCGTAGGCGACGACGGCCCGCCCGGCCTCGGTGGCGTACTGGCGGCCCCAGTAGGGGCGGCCGACCCAGTAGCCAAGCTTGGCGTAGTTGCCCGCGGCGGCGATCTCGAGGCCGATCGACCCGAGGAGCGCACCGTCGTCGGCGCGCTCGAGCGCGAAGTTGAAGCGGTGCGCGGCCGCGAAGTCCACCTCCTGCCGCGCGATCCACGCCTCCGCCATGCCGTCCGCGTAGGGATGCGGCAGGTGCGTCGCGTTGGCGACCTCCGGATCGCCCGCGAGCCGCTGCACTTCGGGCGCGTCGGCAGGGCGGAAGGGCCGCAGGACCAGTCGCGGCGTCCGGAGACCGTGGAGCTCACGCACGCTGTTCATGGGCCGCCCGGTCAGACGATGAACGAGCGGGCGAGGCGGACCGCCCCGACCACGAGATGCAGTGCCATACCGAGGCCGGCGATCGTGGCGACCACCGCGCACGAGACCACGAGCGTCTCGGCGATCAGCCAGCCTGCGCTCTGGGGGGTGTTGCCGTTCGCTTCCATGGGCCGACTCCTCAATGCGATGTCCGTGATGGCGCGCAGTGTCGGCGGCGAGCGCTTGCTCATGGCTGACGGATGGGGCGGCGGGCGGGCGCCCGGCCCGCAGGCGGTTCCGTACTCCGAAATCTCCGGTAACCCCTTAAAACCAATGGGGTTTCCTGGGATCGGCCGGGGCGCCTAGCGGTGGTGCCGAGCGGTCACCGGGACGGCGTGACCGAGGTCACGCGACCCGGCTGACGGGTCACTGACGGATGACTGGCGGACGAAGCTCGCCGTCCCCCCGGGGCCGGGGGGAGGCGAAGGTGAGAGGAGGTGGCGCCGGCGCGCGCTTACGCGCCGAGCTTGATGGCGTCGTCCTGGAGCGGCGCGAGGGGCTGGAGGGTCTGCTTCTGCGCGCCGAAGCCCGAGGCGGCCACGGTGTCGCGAGCCACGTCCCACGACATGCCCTCGAGCGAGCCGGTCACGCCGTAGCGGTAAGCAAGATCGCCGCCGAGCGCGGAGTCGTCGGACCCGCCGAGATGCGCGTCGAGGAGCTCGCTCATGAGCTTCCAGCCGTCCTTGTTCTTCTTGGCCGCCTGCCCCGCGTCGAACGCGTCGACGAGCTGGTGGAAGTCGAAGAGCTCGACCCGGTCGTTGCGGAGCGGATCTCCCGAGGTCTGGCTGAACCCGGCCATGGCCTCGGCGACGACCTGGAGGGTCACCACCGACTGCTTGCCCTTGTACCAGTCCTCGAAGACCAGGCGGTCGCTGCCGCCGGTTTCCAGAATGAGGTCCTTGCCGTCCTTGCGGAAGCGCAGGTCCTCGTAGCGGATGCCGCCGCCGAGGCTCAGCACCCCATCCTGGCGCTCGCCAGCGATCTTGTCGACGCCGTCGCCCTTGTTGAAGGCGATGACGTCGCGCCCGCCGCCGAGCTCGAGCTCATCGTTGCCGCGGCCGCCGGCGAAGAAGTCGGCGCTCGCCCCGCCCTCCATCTCGTCATCGCCCCGGCCGCCGTCGAAGACCGTGCTGCCGCGCGTGTCCGTGAGCTCGTCGTTGCCGTCGCCACCCTGGAGGATGTCGACGCCCCTGCCCCCACGGAGGCGATCCTTGCCCTCGCCGCCCTGCAGCAGATCGTCGCCGGCCCCGCCCGCGAGCTCGTTGTTGCCGCCGTTGCCCTCGATCCAGTTCGCGGCCGAGTTGCCGGTGCCGTCGAGGTTCTTGTCGCCGAGCAGATGGAGGTCCTCGACGTTCGTCGGCAGCGTGTAGCTCACCGAGCTGTACACCGTGTCGTGACCCTCGTTCGCCTGCTCGACGACCCGGTCGCCGGGGTGACGGCCGTGGTGATGATGGTGACGCCCGCGACCGTGGTGGCGGCCCTCATCGCCGGGCGCGGCGTCGACGTAGTAGGTATCGTCGCCCTTCCCGCCGACCATCGTATCGAAGCCCTTCCGGCCGTCGATGACGTCGTCGCAGGCCGTGCCGACGAGATAGTCATCGCGGTTGGTGCCGATGATCGTCTGGCCGTGGCAGACGACGGGCCCTTCGTCCGCGCCCTCGATGACGATGTTGAGCTGGGCGCTCGCTCTGCGCGGGTTGAGCAACACGCCGTCGGTGACGCTGTAGGCAAACGATTCGGTCAGGGTCTGGCCCTGCGCGAGCGCCTGGACCTCGGGCAGGCTCGAGTTCAGCGTGTAGCTGTACGAGCCGTCAGCGTTGAGCACGAGCGTCCCGTACAGTCCCTCGTAGGTGTTCGGGTTCGTGACGGTGAGGCCGGCCGCGCTGGTCGCATCGCTGTCGTTGGCGAGCACGTTGCCGGTCACCGGGCTGGTCGCATCCTCGGAGACCGCGGCTGAGTCATCCTGCGCGACGGGCGCCTGGTTGTTGAGGGCGAGCTCGATCGCTGCCGCGTCGAGCACCGTGCCGTCGCCGAACACGAGCGACTCGATCCGCGACGTGGGCGCAGACCCATCGGGCGCGAACCACTGGCTCAGCACTAGAGTGTCCTCCCCGCGATTCAGGGCGACCACCAAGTCGTCTCCGACGCGCTCGAGGCTCACCTCGGACAGCCTCACACCCTCGTCGAACAGCACGCGGTCGGTACCGCCTTCGTCGGACGCGACGTCCGCGCCGTAGCCCTCTCCGAACACGTAGGTGTCGTCCCCGGATCCGCCGATGAGGCTGTCGGTGCCGGCGCCGCCGTCCAGCAGGTCATTTCCGCCGTCGCTGTCGAGCGTATCGTTGCCCCAGTTGCCGCTCAGGTAGTCGTCGGCTTCGTTCCCGAAGAGCAGGTTATTGCCGTTGTTCCCGGACAGCAGGTTGCCGAGCTCGTTGCCGATGCCGACGAGGTCCTCGTCGCCGACGAGGTACAGGTGCTCGACGTCCGGCGCGAGCGAATAGCTGACGGAGCTCACGACGGCGTCGATGCCTTCATCCGCCGCTTCGACCACGGTGTCGCCGGCGTTGTCGACGATGTACGTGTCGTCGCCGAGCCCCCCGGTCATTTGGTCGGCGCCCGCGCCGCCGTCGATCGTGTCCGCGTCCGAGGTCCCGAACAGCGCGTCGGGACCAGGCGTTCCCACTATGTCAGCCATTTTCGTTTCCCCTGTCTCTCTTCTTGCCCGTCTGCGGCACTTTTTGCCGTTGCCGGTTCAACCCGTACCGCCGCGGTCGTATTTCACGCTCGCACCCCGTTGATCCATCGGGCCTCTTTTCGGCCCCCGCCAACAAGGTCGGTCGTTACCTCTTCCGAAGCAATTCCCCCGCCACCCTTCACCGCTCCCGTCCCGCCTCGTGAAACGCCTTCTGGACCGGGGACAGGAGGTACTCGAGCACGGTGCGCTCGCCCAGCTTGATCTCCGCACTCACGTGCATGCCAGGCGTGAGCTCGTAGCGCCGCCCGTCGGAGTCAAGGTGTTGCGCGCCGAGATCGACGAGCGTCTTGTACGCAAGCCCGAGCGGGCGCTGGGGCTCGCCCTTGGCGCCCGTCGTGCCCGGCACCTGCTCCGCCGCATCGGCGCTCACGCGCGCCACCCGGCCGTCGAGCATCCCGTACTTCTGAAACGTGAACGCAGTGAGCTTCACCTTCGTCGGCTGCCCGGTATGCACGAACCCGACGTCCTGGTTCGACACCCAGACCTCCGCGCGCAGCTGCTCGTCGGCGGGCACCAGGGTCATGATCACCGTGCCGGGCGAGACCACCGTGCCCGGCGTGTGCGTCGCGAGGTCCTTGATGAACCCGGCCTGCGTCGCCCGGAGCTCGAGCAGCTCCTGCCGGTGCTCGTGCTTGGCGAGCTCCTGCTCGAGCTTCTGATGCTGCGCCGAGACCTCGACGCGCTCGGCCTGCAGCTTCTGCAGGTATTCGGACTCGAGCTGCGCGAGCCGCTGCTCCGACTGGGCGATGGTCGCCTTGGCGCTCCGGATGGCGTGGATCTGGGCCTGTAGATCGCGCTCCTTCTCGATCCGCTCGCGCTGCTTCTCCTGCGCGAGCAGGCTGCCCGCAAAGCCCTCCTTCGAGAGCTTCGCGAACGCCTGCTCCTGAGCGCGGTAGTGCGGGAGAGTCTGCTCGAGCTTCGCCTTCACCTGGAGCGCGCCCGCGTGGGTCTGCTTCGCTCGCTCGAGGACGCTTCGTTCCTGGCCGAGCGCATCCTCCAGCGCACGGCGGTTCGCCCGCCACTGCGCGGCCACCTCGGCATACAGCCGCGGCGGATCGTCGGCCTCCTGGGTCAGCGGCGCACCGCCGAGCTCGGCGTCGATCCGCCGCAGCTGCAGGCTGCGGAGCGCGAGCTCCTGGCGCACGACGCTCCGGTCGGCGTCCGCGAGCTTGGCGTCCATTCGCATGAGCAGCTGCCCGGCCGCGACGCGCTCGCCCTCGCGCACCAGGATCTCGCGCACGATGCCCTGCTCGGCCGGCTGCACGATCTTCAGATAGCTCGCCGGCACAAGCTTGCCTTCGGCGACGGCCACGATATCCAGCTTGCCGACGGCCGACCACAGGAGGAGCGCGGCGAACAGGCTCGCGCATGCGCGCAGGACGAACTTGGGCAGAGGCGAGGCCGGTCGCTCGTCGATCGCGAGCGCGTCCGGCGCGAAGGCGCCCGGCTGGGGCAGCGCCGGAAAGAACTTGCGGGGAAGCGCGGGCAGCTGGCTCATCTTCACGCCTCGGCGAGCAGCGGCGGCGCCTCGTCCTTGGCCGGACGCGGCACGCCGAGCTGCACGATCTCGTCGACCTTGAGGCCACGCGGCAGCTGGTGGGTGATGAAGAGAATCGTCGCGCGGCCCTTGAGCCGGTTGATGGTCTGCGAGAACGCTTCCGCGGTCGCGTGGTCGAGATGGCTCGTCGCCTCGTCGAAGACCAGGATCCGGGGCCGCTTCAGGAGCGCCCGGGCGATCGCGAGCCGCTGCTTCTGCCCGCCGGAGAGCCCCACGCCCTGCTCGCCGATCGTCGTCTGGTAGCCCTGCGGCAGCCGCTGGATGACCTCGTGCAGCTCGGCCATCTCGCAGGCGCGGACCATGTCCTCGAAGCTCGCGAGCGGGTTGGCCACGGCGAGGTTGTCGTAGATCGTGCCGGAGAAGAGCCGCGTCTCCTGCGGCACCACCCCGAAGTACTGCCGCAGCTCGTTCGCCGCGAGGTAACGGATGTCGCGGCCGTCGATGCGGATCGTGCCGTCGGTCGGCTGGTAGAAGCCCTGCAGCAGCTTCGCGAGCGTGCTCTTGCCCGAGCCGGACGGGCCCATCAGCGCGACGGTGCGGCCAGGCGCCACGGCGAGCGAGAAGTCGCGGAAGAGATAGGGGTAGCGCTCGCCGTAGCGGAAGCTAAGGCCCTGCATCTCGACCGCACCCTCCCGGGCGAGCTCGCGCGAGGGCGTGACCGAGTAGGGCTCCGACGGCGCGTCCATCAGGTCGCCGAGGCGCTTCACCGCGATGGCGGCCTGCTGGAAGCTCTGCCACAGCCCCGCGAGCCGCAGCATCGGCTGCGAGAGCCGCGCGGCGAACATCTGGAACGCGACCAGCATCCCGATGGTGAAGCCGTCGCCTTGCATGACGAGCAGCGCGCCGACCACGAGGATCGCGATCGTCATTGCCTGCTCGAGCGCCGCGGTGAGGGCGCTATAGCCGTTTGCGGCCGAGCGTGTCGCAAAGCTCGCGGCGAGGTAGCGCGAGAGGATCTCGCCGTACCGGCGCTCGAGCTGCGGTTCCATCTGCAGCGACTTCACGGTCTCCGCCCCGGCAATGAACTCGGTGAGGAACGCCTGGTTGCGGGCGCCCGCGAGGAACTGCTGGTTGAGGCGCTCGCGCAGGAGCGGGGTAATGCCGACGCTCAGGGCCGTGATCAGCGCGAGCAGCGCAAGCGCAATCAGGCTGAGCTGCCAGCTGTACCAGAACATCACCGCGAGGAAGATCACCGTGAACGGCAGGTCCAGGACCACCGCCACGGCGGCGCCGGTCAGGAATTCGCGGATCGATTCGATCCCCTGCATGCGCGCGGTGAGCGTCCCCGTCGGGCGGTGCTCGAAGTACGGCATCGGCAGCGAGAACAGGTGCTTGAAGACCCGTGCGGCGAGCACCGCATCGATGCGGTTCCCGGTGTGGAGCACGAGGTACTGCCGGGCCCAGGTCATGGCGGCGTTGAAGACGAGGAACAGCGTCAGCGCCACGCCGATGACGACGAGCGTGTTGATCGTCTGGTGAACCACCACCTTGTCGATGATCACCTGGGTGAAGAGCGGCGTCGCGAGCCCGACCAGCTGCAGGACGAGCGAGGCGATCAGCACCTCGCGCCAGATTGCACGGTGCTTCAGAAGCTCGGGCACGAACCAGCGGAAGCCGAAGGGCCGGCGCCGGCGCTCGGTGCCGGAAACCGACGCGGTCTCGTCGTCGGTGCGGGCCGCCCGGGTCGCCAGGAACGCCTGCGGCTCGAAGACACCGTCCCACTCCTCGGGCGGGATGGTCCGGGGCGCCGCAGTTCCCCGCTTCGAAGTAGAGGAGCCGCTCGCCGTCGACGTCCACGAGCACCGCCGGGCGCGCCGGCGCCGACTCGGGTCCGTCGGCCGGCTTGACGAAGGCGAGGCACGGAAACGCTCGCCGCTTGATCGCTTCCTCGAGGGGGACGCGAGTCATCCGCACGCCGAAGCTCGCGGCGGCGCCGACGAGCGTCTCGGGCGAATACGGTGGCGGGAACTGCTGCGCGAGCAGCGTCGCGTCGAAGGGTAGCCGGTGCAGCCGGGCGAGGCTCTCCAGCGCCCAGAGGAACTCCGCCGGGGCGAGCGTCACGCCGCCTCCGCGAGCGCGATCGAGCTACCTGTTGTTTCCCCGAGTTTGTGTCGACTTGTTGGCACGTTGCCTTGCCGCATCGGTGCGAGCGAGAAAGAGCGAGCAAGGCACAGGCCAGCGGACGGGGAACGAGCGCGTCGCGGGCTGGCCCCCCGGAGCGTCGCGAATCGCCGGAGCAGCAGTTCACGAAGTGCCGCGAGCGCATGTGACAAACGTCGCGTCGCGATCGGCACTCTAGTGCCGTAGAAGCGTCATCAATTGCCGTGTTTCGTCAGTCCCGGAGCGGCCCACACGGCGCAGCGTGAAAAATCACACCCCCCAGCAGCGCGTGAAGAAATGCCTCCAGCGGATCGATCGGTCCCCGCCGTCCGACCGGTGGTGCAAGCGTCAGCGCGGGGGTTCGCATCACCCGCAGCGAACTGTGGCATTTGCCCACGCCTAAACACATATTATGTAGCTGCAACAATTAGTTAAACCAAAAACATCGCGTTCCATTTGGGCTCGCATCTTGCTGCCCTCTCCGCGGAATCATTCTGGGAGAGGACGCGGCGCATCGAACGGCCGCGCAGATAGATGATGGGCTCGAGCGGAAAACACACCGCGAAGCCGTCCGCCCGGGCCAGCGCGCCGGCGGCGCGTTCGCGCGCCCGTCCAGCGGTGCGTGCGAGCAACCCGACGCCCGCGCGCGCGTTGCCGCGCCGGCAGCCGATTCCGTTCGTCCGCCGGGCGGTGCTCGAGGAGCTCGAGCCGCGGCTGCTGATGTCGGCGGACCTCAATCCGCTCGCCCACGACGCACTGCTCGCAACGCCCGCGGCCGGGGGCGCCGAATTTCGCGCGCTCACCGATGATGGTCGGCCGAGCGCGGTCACCACCGCGGCGGTTGCGCCAATTCAGCGCACCCACGAGATCGTCTTCGTCGACCCGCGCGTCCCGGATCGGGCACAGCTCCTCGCCGAGCTCACCGCGCAGGCAGGCGAGGGTCGGAGCTTCGAGATCATCACCCTCGACCCGAACCGCCCCGGCATCGCGCAGGTGACCGATGCCCTCGCGGATCGCATGCAGGTCGACGCGATCCACTTCATCACCCATGGCGCCGACGGCGCCCTGCAGCTCGGCGGCACCTGGCTCGACGCCAAGACGCTCGCCGCGAATGCCGACGCCGTCGCGAGCTGGGGCGACTCGCTCAAGGAAGAAGCAGACCTCCTCTTCTATGGCTGCGATCTCGCCGAGACCGCGCGCGGCCGTGCGCTGATCGATTGGATCGCCGAGCTAACGCGCGCCGACGTCGCCGCGAGCTCCGACGCGACGGGAGCGGCGAAGGCGGGCGGTGATTGGGACCTCGAGGCGAAGGTGGGTTCCGTCGAGACAGCGCTCGTCGTGGGCGCGGACGCGCGCGAGGGCTGGTCGCATGTGCTGGATGCCGTGGCGATCGGGTTCGAATCGCCGGTCAACATCGAGACCAACAATGCTCAGGATTCGCCGGCGATCGCGACCGCGCCCGACGGTCGCTACGCCGTAGCCTGGAGCGGCAGGGGTCCGGGCGACTCAGACGGCGTTTTCGTTCGCCTCTACGATGCCAGCGGCACGCCGCAGAGCGTCGAGATCCCCGTCAACACCACCACCGGGAGCAACCAGTCTGCGCCGGCCATCGCCATGGATGCCGCCGGCAACTTCGTCGTCGCGTGGAGCGGTCAGGGGACTGGCGACAATGACGGCGTGTTCATCCGACGGTTCGACGCCGCAGGCAATCCCTTTGGCGTCGAGCAGCTCGTGAACAGCGCGGTGGGCGGCAATCAATCGGCTCCCGATATCGCCATGGAGTCGAGCGGCGCCTTCGTGGTCGTGTGGCAGAGCAGCGGCAGCGACCTCGAGATCTGGCTGCAGCGCTACCTTGCGAACGGCACGGCGATCGGGGTCAGCACCTTGGTGTCGACCAGCGGGAACGACGACACCAAGCCCAGCGTTGCCATGGACGACGACGGCGACTTTGTCGTCACCTGGGAAAACGCCGGCCAGGACGGGAGTGGCGCCGGCGTCTACGCGCGGCGCTACGACAACACTGGTGCCGTCCTTGGCGCGCCTTTTCTCGTCAACACGACCGTCACCGGTGATCAGGCGCGTCCCGACGTCGCCATGGACGCGAACGGCAACTTCTTCGTGGTCTGGGACGGCCTCGGGGGGAGCGACAACCAGGGTGTGTACGGCCAGCGCTATAACGCCGCAGGCGCGGCGCAGGGCGCCGAGTTCCGGGTCAACACCCAGACCGCCGACGTTCAGACCCGTGCCGCCGTGTCGATGGCCGGCGACGGCCGGTTCGTCGTCACGTGGGAGAGCGTCAACCAATCCCCTGACAGCAACGGCACCGGCGTCTTTGGCCAGGAGTACACGGTCGCGGGCATCCCCGATGGCGCTGAGTTCCTGGTCAACACGACCACGATCGCCGAGCAGAAAGACTCCGCAGTCGCCATGGACGATGGCGGCGGCTACGCGGTGGCCTGGACCGGTAACGGCGACGGACCACCACCCGACTCGGACGGCGTCTGGGAGCGGCGCTTTGTTGCCGCCGCCGCGGGGACGATCACGGGGACGATCTACCACGACGTTGACGGCGATGGGGATCTCGCCGGTGCCCTCACTTTTTCCGGCGCGACGGTCCGCCTGTTCCTCGACGACGGCGACGGCGTGATCGATGCCGGCGACACGCTCCAAGCGACTACGACCACCAACGCCTCGGGCCAGTACACCTTCACTGGGCTCTCTAACGGCACCTACTGGACCGTCGTCGACTCGACCACGCTGAGCTCGGGCGCAAGCTACAACGCCGGCTTCGACTCGAGCTGGATCTGGGCCGAGCAAACCTACGGCGACGATTCGAGCACTGCCGGCCTGGATCTCGCGGCGCGCTACGGCGGCCGGAACGCGAACACGAGCGACGCGGCGGTGGTCGCGAACCCGGTCGGCTCCGAGCACGTCGCGCGGGTGGTCATCGCCAGCGCCGGTGCGAGCGGCGTCGACTACGGCTTCTCGTTCAACGCGGTGGTAACCACCGACGACGGGGACGACGTCGCCGGCAACCGCACCGTTCAGGGAAGCTTGCGCCAGTTCCTCCTGAACGCAAACGCCATCGCCAACGCCGCGTTCGGCATCCAATCGAGCAACTTCTCGATCGGCGCCACCGGGTCGACGCAGACCATTGCACCCACGTCCGCCCTGCCGTCGATTACGGACGGCGTCATCCTCGACGCCCGGACGCAAGGCGCGCCCGGCTATACCGGGCCGCCGCTGATCGAGCTGAGCGGGAACCTGGCCAGCAACTCGACCGACGGGCTGGTTTTCACCGCGGGCGACAGCGTCGTCCGCGGCCTGATCATCAATGGGTTCGGCCAAGGCGGTGCCGCCCAAGGCGGCGGCACCGGCATCATCGTCGGCGCAAGCGCTCGCGCCACCATCCAAGGCAACTACATCGGCACCAACGCGGCCGGGACCGGGCTCCCGACGGAGGTGAACGGCGACTGGGGCATCCTGTTGCTTTCGAACGGCAGCACCGTCGGGGGCACGAACGCTTTCGAGCGCAACGTGATCTCCGGCAACGCCATCGACGGCATCCGGATCGACGGCGGCGCCGGGAACGTCATCCGGGGCAATTACATCGGCACCAACGCGGCCGGCACCGCCGCGATCGGCAACACCCGGAGCGGCATCCTGCTCAGCAACGGCGCCAACGGCAACACGATCGGCGGGACCTCCGCCGGCGAGGGCAACGTCATTTCCGGAAACACCCAGGACGGCATCGAGGTCAACAACTCCGGCAACAACCGCATCCAGGGCAACTACATCGGCACCAACGCCGCCGGCACCTCTGCGATCGCCAACGGCTTCGACGGGATCTGGCTCAACAACGCCGCCAACCTCAACACCATCGGCGGGACCGCCCCCGGCGCGGGCAACCTGCTCTCCGGCAACCTGTCGAACGGCGTCGAGATCACCGGCGCCGGCACCACCAGCAACGTCGTCCTCGGGAACATCGTCGGCCTCGACTTCGCCGGCAACTTGCCGATCGCCAACGGCACGTCCGGCATCTTCCTCACCAGCGCCTCCGGCAACACCATCGGGGGAAGCGTTGCCGGCGCGCGCAACGTCATCTCGGGCAACGGCAACGACGGCATCCAGGGCCAGAACGTCAACAACACCGTCATCCAAGGTAACTACATCGGCACGGACCGCACCGGGACGCTCGACCGCGGCAACGCGAGCAATGGAATCTGGCTCGATGGCGCCTCCTCCAACAACACGATCGGCGGGGCCGCTCTCGACGCCGGCAACGTCATCTCCGGAAACCTCGACGGCATCCGGCTCGGCAACCTGGCGACCGGCAACCGGATCTTCGGCAACTACATCGGCACCAACAGCGCCGGCACGACAGCAATCGCCAACGGCGGGGCCGGCGTCAACCTGCTCGGTGGCGGGAACACGATCGGCGGGACTGCGGCCGGCGAGCGCAACCTCATCTCGGGCAACGGCACGGGCGTCATCATCAGCGGCACCGCGGCGAGCACCAACCGCATCCAGGGAAACTTCATCGGCACGAACGCCGCGGGGACGCTGGCCGTGGCGAACGTCAGCGATGGCGTGCGCATCACCAGCGGGGCGACGAACAACACCATCGGCGGCGCCGGCGCGAACGCCGGCAACCTCATCTCCGGCAACGCCCAGAGCGGCGTTGTCGTCACCGGATCCGGGACGGACAGCAACCTCATCCAGGGCAACTTCATCGGCACGGACGTGACGGGGACCTCGGACTTAGGCAACACCGCCGACGGCGTTCGCATCACCGCCGGCGCGAGGGGCAACATCGTCGGCGGGACCACCGCCGGCGCGGGGAACCTCATCTCGGGCAACAACTCCGACGGCGTCGAGATCGCCGGTTCCGGAACGAACGCCAACATCGTGCGAGGCAACCGCATCGGCACGAACGCCGCCGGGACGGGGCCGCTCGGAAACTCCCTGAACGGGGTCGCGATCACGTCCGGCGCCACGAACAACGCCATCGGCGGAGCGGCTGTCGGGAGCGGGAACACGATCGCGTTCAACGCCCAGCATGGAGTCATCGTCACCGGCACTGGCACCGGCAACGCCATTCTCGGGAACAGGATCCTCAGCAACGCCCAACTCGGGATCGATCTCGGAAATGACGGTGTTACCCCCAATGACGCCAACGACGCGGACTCCGGTGCGAACAACCTGCAGAACTTCCCGGTGCTCGGCACTGTCCAGACCGACGGCACCAACGTCCTGATCACGGGCTCACTCGGCGGCGTCGCCGTCGGCGGGAGCGTCCGACTAGAGTTCTTCGCGACCACCCTGGCCGAACCGGAGGGCGACCGGTTCCTCGGCTGGCACGAGGTGCGAGACGGCGGTCCCGGCGACCTCGACGGCGTCGCGAACGGGACGATCAGCTTCAACCGCTCGCTCACGCCCGCCGGCGGCCTCGCGATCGGCGAGCGCGTGTCCGCGACCGCGACGCTTTCGGACGCACTATTCAGCACGTTCTCCGACACCTCGGAGTTCGGCGCGAGTGTCGCCGCCACGAGCTTCAATGCGCCGACGAACAACGTGCCGGGGCCGCAGAACGTCAACGAAGACGCGGCGCTCCCATTCACGGGCGTGAACCAGATCTTTGTCGACGACGTCGACGGGGATCTCGCTTCGGCCGCGCTCACGGTGCTGAACGGCACGCTCACCGCCACGGCGATCGGTGGCGCGGTGGTCAGCGGCAGCGGCACCGCTAGCGTGACGATCTCCGGCGGCACTCAAGGGGACATCAACGCGACGCTGGCGGGCCTGGTCTATCAAGGAGCCCTGAACTACAACGGCTCGGACACGCTCACCGTGAACTCGACCGATTCGGGCGCGTTGAGCGACACCGACCTCGTAGCGATCTCAGTCAACCCGGTCAACGACGCCCCGGTGCTCGATGCCGCCAGGAACCCGGTGCTGAACCCGATCACCGAGGATGCTGGGGCGCCCGCGGGCACGGTAGGCACGCTCATCTCGGCGCTAGTCGACTTCGCGGTGCCCGCCGGCCAGGTCGACAACGTCACCGACGTGGACGCTGGCGCGCTCCTCGGCATCGCCGTCGTTGCCGCCGATACCACGAGCGGCAGCTGGTTCTACTCGACCAACAACGGCGGCCTCTGGAACCCGCTCGGCCCGGTGAGCGCCGCCAACGCGCGCCTGCTCGCCGCCGACGCGAGCACCCGCATCTACTTCCAGCCCAACCCCAATTTCAACGGCACGCTGCCCAGCGCCATCGCCTTCCGCGCCTGGGATCAGACGAGTGGGGCCAACGGCATGCCCTTTAGCCCGGGCGCGGGCGGCGGCACCAGCGCCTTCGCCAGCACCGTTGACACCGCCACCGTCACCGTCACCCCGGTGAAC
>CAWHBT010000002.1:0-236494 GCA_963827595.1 uncultured beta proteobacterium
TCTTCATCGGCCAGACTGGTCCTGCGGCCGAGGCAATCGCCACGTCACCCTTGAGATCGGTCGCGACCGGTGAGGGCAGGAGGTAAGGCTCGCCACGGAACGCGAGACCAAGCCCCGCGAAGATCAAGCTCCTGATACGCGCGGCGATTCTGGAGCTTGAGCTCATCTGCCCGCGCGCGCCCGAATCGGCTGATCAGACTCAGGTCGAACCACCCACGCGAGTCCTCTGTGTACGTCAGACGCCCCTCGCGATCGAGGTGCGCACCGAAGATCCGGCCGTGCTTCACCGTGCCGGCGAATGCCGCGATCTCCGGCTCGTCTTCCAGATTGATGACCAAGTCGTACGCCGAGTCGGTCGCCTCCTCCCTTCGTTCCCAGGCAAAGCATCGGAGATTCTCCGTCGTTCCCTCGAGCAACGGTAGATTCCTCTGAGCGGTTACCCAGGTTATTCGGCCGTGGAGCCGCCGCAGCAGCGGGGTGGTGCGGACGACGTCGCCCGAAGCGTTGAGTTTCAGAATCAGCGTATCCATTCAGTGTTCGGCTACGGGCGCCGGCAGAGAATCCGTGGTGGTGTTCTGGCTGCAAGAGAGTTCGCTCCACCGCGTCCAATGCGAGAACCGCGTGAATCTCCCGGAGGCAGTTGCGGCGACCACTCGTGTGATCGGACGCGACCCGAGCCAGCCCGTCGGCGTTCCAGAACGGGTTGCGCCTCGTACGCGAATCCGTCAGTACTTCATGCATGTACGTGTGTAGCTCGTTTCGGAACCAGGCTCTGTAAGGCAGATACTTGTGTTGACCCAGCAGCCCGAAGCGGGCGAGCGTCGTCCAGCAGTGGGGCTGCTGGCGAGAGCCAGGTGGGCAATCCTTCCGTGTGCCAGTAGTCGAGCTTGAAGGTGAGCCGGCAGTACAGCCGTCGCGCCAGCTGCCTGAGGTTCCCGTCTCCCGTCGCCGCACTCCCTGGTCGGTCGGGATGGCTGCGAGCTGTTCGTTCATCGCACGGATGAGCCTGAACGCGGCGGACGGAGATCGCCGCGCCCTGTCGGTGCGCTCTGAATGCCAGCTCCACGAGATGATTGTCGAGATACGGCGTCCGGAAGGTCAGCTCCGATCGGGCGGCGGCAAGAGTCCCGAACAGGTGCCAGGGTATCTCCATGAAGGCTGCCTGCGTCACAGGATGATGACCAGCAAGCGGCGACTTCACGGAATCGATGAGCGGGACAAACGCGGGCGAGAGCAGGTGTAGCTCGAGCTCGCAATGGCTTGAACGTGGACGTGCTTCGGAAGACCTCGCTTCCGAAATTGCCCGTCAATCGAACCGGCGCTAACCGAGCCGCAAGGCGCGTGAGGTAGATTTCATGTGCCTGCAACGGCCCGGCGCATCCGTCGGTCACGTGCACGGTGCGATCGACGTATCGCCCAAAGTCCCGCAGGAAGTCCTCTCCGATCCTCAAGAACGTGATGCCTCAGGCCGCAAAGTTCGGCAACCCTTCTTCCCAGGCGCACGTCCAGCGTCTCACCTTCTCGTCCTGCGTACGTGTAGCAGATGGCTTTCACGCCATCTTTGGGCAGGCAGGCCATGATCATCCGAGTGTCCAGCCCGCCCGTGATAGAGATTCCCGAGCACTTCTCCGCGACAAGGTACTTTGCGAGCTCTTCTCTGAATACCTCGCAGAACCGTCGCTCGAAGGTGTCGTCGTCAAGAGGCTGCGCGCTTTCCCACGCGCCAGGCTCGAAGTATCGATCCTTATGCAGTCTTCCCGCCTCGAAGCGCCAGAGCGAGCCTCCCGGCAGGAAGCGGATTCCGCGAAAGAGCGTTCGCCCGTCGATCGTGCTGCCGAACTTGAGGAACTGGGCGACCCCCTGCTCGTCCCATGTCCGAAGCTCAGGGACGACGCTGAGAAGCGCTTTGGCTTCACTGGCGAAGTAGAGAACGTCGCCTTTCTCGTGCACGTATATCCGCTCGATCCCGTAGCGGTCGTTGAACAAAAGTACTTGCTTTCGCTCCTCGTCCACCACAAGGGCGCCAAATAGCCCATTCAGGTCTTCGGCAACTCCAGTGCCTCTCGCCTCGTAGCGATCAAGAAGCTGGTTGTACGAAGGACGGGAACCGGTCGGCGCCTTCCCCCGGCCGTCCCCTTCGTCTGCCGGGAACACCTCGCCTGAGACGAGTGCCCAGCGGAGTCCTCGCCTGTCGCGGCACTGTTTCGCTGCATACGAATCCCGATGCGCCACCCACCCCGCATGCACTCCCATGCTCCTTGCCGAGCACATTCCCGAGACGAAGCGATCGTCGTAGGCCATGGCCTGGACCATGGTCCTGACAAGTCGCTCGTGAGCGCCCGGCGGTCCCTGCCCGATGATTCCCGCGATTCCCGGCATGCTTCGAGTGGCTAGGAGTGGAGAGGCGCGCCAGGAGCCTTTGGCTCTACTGCGCGGTCATGCGGCGTGCGCCAGCTGGCGGGCGGTGTTCCCTGTTGTGCAGGAGGCAGAAAGCGCCGCGGTGCGAGGCTACCGTGTCGCGACTCATACCAAGCAGCTCTGACGCGCTTCAGCTGATCCCGCACGCGCTTCGGAATCATCGCCCGCCAGCCGTGGTGGGCTCGGCATTTCAGCGCAAGCTGGCCTTTCATGCTCAACGGTATGTAGTAGCGTGGAACACTCACCTTTTCGAATCCGCAATGCCTCTTGAAGTTCGTAAGCGTGCCATCTCCCCAGTAGTAGTACACGAGATGGCGCAGCCCGCGCTGGGCGCAAATGTCGACCGCCTTGGCCATCAAGGCGTTATTAGGCGACTTGTCGCGATGCTTGATGCTCGAGATGATTTGCCCCGTGAGAGCGAAGCGCCCGGCGTCACCAAGCATGACGAATCCGATCATCCGGCCTTCGAAGTAGGCGCCGATCATCGTTTCGCGATGGATGTAGCGCGAGAACTGCTGCTTGACTGTCGCGAAATCCTTCCCGTAATGCCAGAAACGCCGCCCCTGTCTGACGGGCGTTTCGTTGAAAATCTCCGTCATACCTGGACGAAGGCGTCGTCATAGGCCGTCTCCCGGACGACGAGGTCCTCTTTCTCGGACTTCCGAATGAGGTTCCGTGTTTTGGACTTGATCTGCCGCTTCCACCAGTGGTCGTAAGAGGTCACTTCGAGAACCGCGAGATCCTCGAGCTCCATGTGGAAGCTGTATCTCGGCACGACGTCGGGCACGCGCTGAAAGAATGTGAGCAGATCGGCTTTCGCTTCGCGGTTCTCCTTGAGCACCTCGATGACGGGGATTGGATCCTCGAGGTCCTCGTACCATTCGTCCTCGAGCCTCGCGGTACGAACGAGGTCCTTTGGTGATCGAGTAACACTGCCCGGCTATCTCCACACACTCGATTTGAGCTGGGCTGCCGCTCTACGAGTGTGTCTTTTCTGAACAGTCGGGCGGTAGGAGCGGGGCGCTCTATCGCGTGAAGCATGACGTGTAATCCCTACCGCTCATGTGTTAGCAGTCTCCGCATCGATCGTCTCGAGACTGTCCGCCAATACTCGAGAAAGAGTCTCGGACCATCTCAATCAATCGCGCATCGTCCTGCTCTAGCCTCCCGGCTTGTTTCCGTAGACAACTCTATGCCACCCCCAATATCGCCCAATCGCGCGTTCTAGCTTTCTTGGCAGAAGCCGCCCTAGAAACGACCAGTGATCGGAGTTGAATTCCCATACCTCCTGTCGGACATTGGTGAACCTCGCGAAAAGTTCAGCTGCTTCGCTGTTGCCGTACACCTTCGCCAGCGGGCAATAGGGTCCATCGGTGTTCATACTTATCCACTGCTCCTTCGTCAGCCTCTCCCTACTTATCATGGCTTCTCTGTGACCGATCAACTTCCACTCATCGAAGCCGAACAATGTCGACAACACTCGCGGCATGAATGCCGGATACAACAGCCAGCGGAACACGCGCCTCAAGCCCATTATCTCCACGTAGTAGTTTATCGACGATCGGTTGTAGACCATCACCGTGAACGTTCCGCCAGGCTTGAGCACCCTGTAGATCTCGTCGACGATTGCTTCTGTCCGAGGCGAATGATGGATCACGCCGAATGAATAGACGTGATCAAAGGTGTCGTCGTTAAAGGGCAACCTTTCCTCGGCGTTGGCAACATGAAATTCTCCAGGGATACTTAGAATTTCAAAGCGTTCGCGTGCCAGCGCAATCGACTGAGGAGTCAAATCCACACCTACGTACGACGCGCCATGCTTCGCAAACTCGGCCCCATCCGTAGCGATACCGCAGCCGATCTCCAGCACCTTCTTGTCCCTGAAATCGCGAAACCTGGCGAGAATCGGCACGTGCCATTCGCGCCCGCTGAACCGTCTCTTCGAGATCTCCTCGAAATATTTCTTCCGCTCGGGGTTGTCAGATAGCTTCGCATTGCACGGATTCGCGTTCCAGAAGCGTTCGACTTCTTGCACGTCGGCACTCATTACCTATACCTCATTCAGCGTCTTCTTCAGTCGGGGCAGGTTCTTCGCAATTTCCTTGAGGCGCTCCATCTGTTCCTTCCGGTGAAACTCCAGGAGCGCCCTGGAAAACGGCCTGTCGATCCTGGAGAACAAGCCTTGGAAGTACCCAAGGGCCATTAGCAATCCTCCAATAACGTACGGCTTGCGTGAAAACTGGTAGCAGATTCTCAGCGCCTCCCACAGAGGATGGTTCCCCAACACGTAGTCCTTCCTGCCGGTTCGAATGCGAGCAATCCAACGGTTCGCCTCCGCCGAACTCATTATTCGATGGTGGCGGAAGATCTCTCCTTCGAACGTGCGTGTGCACCAACCCTGCATCCTGGCCATGCGCACGGCCATCCAGTCGACCCCACCGTATCGGGAGGGCACGTACCCCCCGATGTCCTCGAGACATTTGCGGCGAAACAGTTGACACTGACCTGCTACGTCCCTAGCGCTGTATATTGCTACCTCGTTATCTTCCTCGACGTAGCGTGTTCCAGCCACGCCGAGACGTGGGTCGGCTCGGAAGTTGGCCAGCAAGAACTCGAAATACCCCGGGCCAAAAGACACGTCTCCATCCACGTTTCCGACGACCTCGAAAGCCAACTCGCGCAGGTTGTCGTACCCTGTGTTGAAGCAAATTGCCTTTCGGCCGAAGTGTCGATCGTCGCCCTTCGGCATACGCAGTAGTTTGATCCAGTTGTACGACCGCACGTAGTTCTCCACGATCTCATCCGTACCGTCCGTGGAGCCGTCGCTCACGATCACCCATCGCTTGGGCAGGACCGTCTGGGCGATCACCGACTGGATCGTCTTCTCGATGAACGCCGCCTCGTTCCGCGCGGGCGTGATGATCACGTACTCGAGTGCCATGTTTCCAGCCTTCGTGAAGTCATCAGGCCGCGACAGCGGCCCCTTCGGACTCTGCCGCGCGCAGCCATTCTTCGAGAACCACTAGGCTGAAGAGAATCTTGTGGTTGTCCCGCCCCCGGGACCTGTGCTCGTCGAGCAGCTGGCGCACTGCCGCCGGCCTCAGCAAGCCGAACATGAGTGACGAGGGGTCCTGCAGATAGTCACTCAGCTTGCTGTCCAGCGACCCGTGGAACCATTGGTCCACGACGTTGGCGGCGAACCCGCGCTTCTTTCGTCTGAGGATCTCCCGCGGCAGGAACCGCTCGCACACTTTCCGGTGCAGCCACTTCCGCTGACCTGCGCGGACCTTGAACGAAGCCGGCAGCCGCTCGAGTGTATTCGACGACTTCCCTGTCCAGGTACGGCACCCGCACCTCCAGGCTGTGCGCCATGGAGAGCTTGTCGGCGTACATCAGCAGCTCGTCCGGAAGGGAGGACCGGATCTCGAGCACCTGGAAGGCGCCGAGCTCGTCGGTGCCCGCCATCTCGGGCTCGAGCTCCCGCCAGAAATCGCAGATGGCATCGCCCGCGCCCTCCGGCAAGGCGCCATCCTGGAACAGGCCGTCGACCACTTCGCCCGGCATGATCGAGAAGGTGTTCTGGTAGCGCTGCATCCGATCGCTCGATGTTGAGGGCGTAGACACCCCGCTTGAGCGTCTCGTTGCGCGGCAGCTTCTCGACGCCGGTCTCGAGACCCTTGCGCAGCCATTCCGGAACGTCGCGCCAGAGCCTCGCCGTATCGGATCCCCAGGTGGCGCTTGTAGCCGCCAAAGAGCTCGTCGGGTCCCTGCCCGATCAGAACGACTTTCACGTCCTGACGCGCGCGCTGGCACACGAAGTACATCGGCACGATCGACGAGGCCGCGATCGGTTCCTCGAGCACGGATACGATCCGGGGCAGCGATCGCTCGAAGGACTCTGGCTGCGACAGCGTCACTGCCATGTGTCGTCGCCGAGAACAGCCGCGCGGTCTCCGCGGCGTCGGCGAGCTCATCGTCCTTGTATGCGGCCTTGCCGTAGCCGACCGTAGTAGGTCGGCCACGACTCACCGTACAGACTCATCAGTCCGAGAAGCAGGCCGGAGTCGACGCCGCCGCTCAGCAGCAGTCCGACGGGCACGTCGCTCAGCAGATGTCGCTTCAAGCGCGCGCTTGTAGATGTCGAGAAGCTCTTCCTCCGCCTCCCGATCCGTCTTCGGCCGGCGAGAAGGGATGCGGCCGGAACCGATACCAGCGCTCGATCCGGAAAGTCCCGTTCTCGAAGACCGCCATCGTGCCGGGCGCGAGCTTGCGCACGCCTTGGTACAGCGTGAGCGGCGACGGCGTGTATCGATACCTGAGGAACAGGTTGAGGGCGGTGGGATCGATTGGCGGCCGGCCGGGCAGAGCCGCGAGAACCGCGCGAAGCTCGGACCCGAAGACCACCGAGCCGCTTTCGACCCGGTAGTACACGAGCTTGATGCCCATGGGATCGCGGGCGAGGATCAGTCGCTTGCGCCGCTCATCCCAGATCGCAAGGCCGAACATGCCGTTCAGCCGATTCAGGACTTCCGCGCCCCACTGCTTGTAGCCGTGGACGATCACCTCCGTGTCGGAACGCGTACGGAAGACGTGTCCGGCGCCCTCGAGCTCCTTCCGCAGCTCCGGGAAATTGTAGATCTCGCCGTTGAACACGACCCAGACCGACTCGTCCTGGTCGGACATCGGCTGGTGACCGCCCGAGAGGTCGATGATCGAGAGGCGACGGAAACCGAAGCCCAGGCCGCCGGAGAAGAAGTAGCCCTCGTCGTCCGGCCCCCGATGCGCGATGGACGCCGCCATTGCGCGGATCGCGGCCGGAGAGACAGGTCGCTGGGTAGCGAAGTTGTATTGGCCGCAGATGCCGCACATGGCTATAGGGGGTGGTGCTCTCTCGAAGGCGGAATACTCTGAGCTAGTCAGCCGCTGTATTGTGCTGCGGGTTGATGTCTGCGACAGCGGCACATCAGGAAAACTCCGGGACCCCGCGCATCCGGCCGAGCAGGAAGCACAGGCTTCGGAAGAGCTGCGCCTGCGCCCAACGATGCATGGGAACGTTGTCCCACCCGAGGAGGAGCTTCCTCGACCGAAACGAGCCGTCGTCCTTCTGCCAGTGCTGGAGAAGGTCGCTCACCGTGCTGCGCCAAGCGCTCGTCGAGTGCGGAAGACTGGCCCTCGAGGAGTACCGCGAGATTGATGCACTCGGCGTAGTCGTACAGCTCGCGACGATAGATCGTCAGACGAGGGGCCTGCGAGAACGGCTTCGGCAGCCCGCCCGCGTCGAAGAGGTTCCGCACGTAGTAGTCTACGCCCGCCTTGATCGCACGGCGGAGATCTTCATGACCCGACAGGCGTTCGAGCTTGGCCAGAGCCTTCAAGACAAAGCAAGTGTGAAAGTGGTCGACGAAGTCCCGAACGCCGTCCATCGCGTAGGACCACGAACCATCCGGCCGTTGGGATTCGAGAACGAAGTTCATGTTGCGCTCCGCTATCCGGAGGTAGTCGTCGCGCGAGAACTGCCGGCCGGCGCTCGTCAGCAGGTAGGCCCGGTAGGCGCTTGCGTTGACCACGCCGCCTCGCGTGTCGCACGGTTTGTAGCCCGCAGTCGCTGAGCGTTCGGACAGTAGCCTGTCCTGAATGTCCGTCGCCGCGTGCTCCGCAGCCGATTGCATCACCTCCAGCCAACGCCGATTCCCGTCGATCTGGTAAGCGCACGAAAACGCCTCGTAAACGTACGGCGTCGTCGTGATCAGTGGCGTGCCGGCGGCCATCACGCCGTTGCGCGTGACCCAGTCAAACGGATAGCCCCAGCAAAAATGCCGGTACCCGGAACAGCGCGTTTCCTCCAGCACCTCGAGGAAGTGGACGGCCCGCTCGTGATGGATCGACTCACCCGTCTGCCTGGCGAGCATCGCAAATCCCATCGCGTAGTGCGCGTCCGCGATGGGAAACCGCTGCTTGCGCCAGAAAAGCTTCCTACCGGACGGGAGGAACGCCTCGCTGAAGATCAGCGGCGCCACAGCGAGAGTGCCAAGGAGTTTCTTCCTGTAATAGAGCTGCTTCGCCCGACCACCGATCGGTCCCGCGAAGTAACTCTGGTGGTCGAACGACGTCTCGCCGTATCGGTCAAGCCACGCTATGAATCGAAGGACGGCCGATTGGACCATACCGATCTGCAAATGCGTTCCGCATGTCATGTGGTCGTATTCTTGGCGCTCCTGCAGAAGCACCACAGTCGGCCATCCAACCGCAGATGAAGACCTGGTAGCACGCGTTTCCAACTCTGCCCTCACATGCGCGATTAGTGGCTCACCCCAAGGCCGACCTGGTTCGTTCGCTTCCCATGCTTAGAGCGCCAGAGGCTCCGCTGAACAAGGAGCGTCCGAGATCCTGGCTCAAGCCCGGGTAGGTGGATGAGAGCCGGTCGGGACGACGCCGCAAGTGTCCTCGGTCCGGGGCCGGCGCGGCGTGAAAATGTGTCAATGCGCTGGGAGTTTGTCAATGTTTGACATTGCACGCCGTCGCGCTAGTGGCGTTGCCAGAATGTGACGGGATAGGATGCTCCTCTGTGTGTACAACCTCCTCGCGGCGTTTCCAAAGCTGGCGCAGTCCCTCAGCGGCCCCCACTGGACGTATGCGTGCGCACGAGCGCCAACAGGTTTCAAGTCCGGACCAAAGCCCCGGACCTTCTTCTTGAATGCTCGTGCGTTGACGCCATTCCCGCAGCGGGCAGCGCTCCCAGGGAAGGCGCGCGCCCGACAGGGCGATCATCGCTCCTAACTCATTGATTTTGTGCAGCTAAGTTCGGTACATTTGCCCTTTTCCGACCCACCAACAACGGGTAGCCTTGCCCGAGATCCATTACAGGATTACGAAACCATGGCCCGTAATCTGCGAAGACTTCTCGTTGCTTGCTTCTTGGCAATCTTCGGCCCCCTTGGCGGGGGAGACGCAGTCGCTCAGGCCCCGCCGCTATCGAAGCCCCCCGCCGTGTCGTCGGAGGTGGCCGGAATCGACCTATCCACCTATCGGGTCGGTGCCGAGGACGTGCTCGAAATTTCGGTCTGGCGTGAAGACGCGCTGAAGAAGGAGGTTCTGGTGCGCCCCGACGGCGGCGTGTCGTATCCGCTCATCGGCGACGTCCAGGCCGCGGGGAAGACCGTACATCGAGATCCGGCAGGAGGTTACGAAACGACTCGAGCGGTTCATCCCGGATCCCGCCGTGTCGGTCGCGATCCTTAAGGTCGGGAGCCAACGCATCTACGTCATCGGTCAGGGTGAACAAGCCAGGCGAGTTCCCGATCGGCCGCTAGCGTGGACGTGCTACAGGCGCTCAGCATGGCAGGCGGCCTAACGCCGTTTGCCGACAGCAATGATATTCGCGTCATGCGGCGCGAAGGTGACCGCCAGATCGTGCTGCCATTCGAGTATGGCCGTGTCGTCCGTGGACAGAAGCTCGAGCAGAACATCCAGTTGCGCGGGGGCGACGTGGTCGTCGTCCCGTGATCCACGGGCGAATTTCGACCAGCAGTCGACCAATGATGCTGCGGCTCGTCGTCACGCTCGCGGCAATCGTGCCGTCCGTCGCCGCCGCGCAGGCGTGGTTTGTGCAGAGCGGGGTAGCGGCTCGAGGTGAGTTCAACGACAACTACTTTCTCACCTCCACCGACAAGCAGTCAGCCTTCACTGCATCGGTGTCCCCATTCGTAACGGCAGCGCGTCGAACGGAGACAACCGATGTGACCGCCATTCTCGCAGTGGGTTTGAATCAGGTCTGGGGTCCCTCTCCGACGACCGACTATGTCAGCGGCCGCCTGGGCCTGAACGGAGCGGTTCACGACGAACGCTCCACGTGGACAGGCGCCATTTCCTTCGTCCGTGCCCCGTTGCTGCAGAGCGCCCAGACTCAGACCGGCGTTGCGCTCGTGCGAGCCTACAGCGATTCGGCAACCGTGGACGGTAACTACAGCTACGCTCTCACTGAACGCTGGTCCGTCGGCGCAACGGCTGGCTGGTACTGGAACGCCTATGACGCCGTAGAGGGGGGAAGTTCCCTATCCGACAACCGCGGCTACTACGCAGGTGCGACCCTGGACTATCGATACTCGGAACGAACCCGGGTCACGGCCGCGGCGATCTTCTCTCATTACTCGAGCGATATCACGCGAAGCGATGCCGTAACGACCACGCTCGGGATTGTGCACGAGTTCTCGCCGCAGCTAACCTTGTCGGCCTCGGTAGGCGGCTTCTGGAGCGACATCGAGGCCGACGCAGACCGCGCTCGTGTGCCCAACGACCCCAATTCTGTGCGACACCGGGCTCGTGCAGCGCGTGCTGGTCACGAGCGGTGAGCAACGGCGCGACAGCGGCCCGCTTTACGGCGGTGGCATCAGTTATGCTTTTTCGGAACGCACGCGGCTCTTCGCCAGCCTCTCGCAGAGTCTCTCCCCGGGCAGCACCGGCACCATTACCCGGACCAATAGCGCCGCGGCCGCGCTCTCGCACCACTTCTCGGAGCGTCTGACCGGCCGGCTTGGGGTAGGCTATACGCGCACCGCATTCCCCGCAGGCCTCTCGGGCTCGTTCGCGAACGAGTCCTACCTGGGCGGAGATCGGCGCGTCCTTCCGGCTTGCCGAGCGGTGGATCCTGGATGCCGGTTACCGGTACACTGCGCGCTGAGCTACGCGGACAATCCGTCAAATCCGACCTCAAACGTTGTGTTCGTCAGCATCGGTTACAACTGGCCCGGAACGTCGTTCACCGACTGGGTGGGCACGCGCGTCGACGCGGACAGTCGGCCAGGGGCGGGCCCGATTTCGCTCCCGGAGCGGAGACCGGCTCCGACGGAGCGCCGAACCCCCCTCAGCGCCACCGCGAGAGCTCCCCGTTCGATGCTTTCACGATCCCGTGAGGTCAACCCGCGACTTCGAGCACGTGTGACATACTGCGCGCTCGGGGCATGGATTTGCGAAATTTTGCCCGGACCGAGGCGCACGTCGCGTCACCCGCGCTAACATCGTCAGGTTATGGACGAAGAAGCAGAAACCGGTAAGGACTTTCGCGAGTATCTCGCCCTGCTGCGACGGCGCATGGGCCAGATCGTGGCCGTCGCTGCTGCGCTCGCCGCCCTCGCGATTGTGGTGGCGATAACGCTGCCTGAAGTCTACCGGTCGTCGGCGACCATCCTTGTGCAGGAGCAGGAGATCCCTCCGGACCTCGTGCGCTCCACCGTTACTAGCTTCGCCGACGAGCGAATCCAGGTGATCAGCCAGCAGGTGATGACGCGCGCCGTGCTGCTCCAGCTGGCGGACAAGTACGGCCTGTACGAAAAGTACCGCGAACGGAAGATGACCGACGAGATCGTTGAACGGATGCGCCGGGACATCCGGCTCTCGACCATCGACGCTGCGGTCTCGGACCGGAGCAGCGGCCGCCGGGTAAACACCACCATCGCTTTCCGCATCTCCTACGATGCCCCGGATCCCGAGCGCGCGCAGAAAGTCGTGAACGACCTCGTCTCGCTCTACCTGGACGAAAACGTGAAGGCGCGCCAGCAAAGCGTCGCCCAGACCACCGCCTTCCTCGCCGAGGAAGCGGACCGGCTGGCCAAGCAGATCCAGGAGATCGAAGCGAACCTGGCGGCGTTCAAGCGCCGCTACGCCGGTCGCCTGCCTGATTCCGCGGCAGTCAACATGCAGCTCGCTGACCGCATGCAATCCGAGCTCCTGCGCGTGGAACGCGAGATCAGCATGCTGCAGGACCGGAAGCTCTACCTGGAAGCGCAGCTTCCGCTAGTAAAACCCAACACGCCGCCCCCGACGAACACTCGCCGGGGAGCGCGTCCTCACGGCTGAGGAGCGGCTGCGCGCGCTGCAGGCGCAGTACACGAGCAGTGCGGCAAGATACGGCGCCGACCACCCCGATATCCGACGCCTGCAACGTGAGATCGCCGCGCTCAAGGGCGAGGTCGGCGCGTCGAGCAGGGACGCCGACGCAATGGAGAGGCAGAAGCTCGAGGCAGAACTCGTTGTGCTCAAGGAGCGCTACTCGGAAGATCACCCCGACGTGCAGCGGGTCAAGCGCTCGATTGCAGCCCTCAAGACCTCGAAGGGTAGCGAAACCGCCCTACCCAAACAGACTGAAAGAAATCCCGCCGTCGACGCGAATCAGCGGCCCGACAATCCCGCCTATGTCGCACTGATCTCACAGCTAGAGAGCACGAAGCGCGAGCTTGCGCACCTCTCCGCGCTGAGGGAGGATCTTCGCGCGAAGCAACACGCCTATGACACGCGGCTGCTCCAGATCCCCGAGATCGAGCGGGAGTACCGTGATCTGACCCGCGACTATGACAACGCCCAGGTGCGCTACCGCGAGGTGAAGGCGAAGCAGATGCAGGCCGAAGTCGCGGTGGAGCTCGAAAAGGACCGGAAGGCAGAGCGCTTCACGTTGAGCGAGCGAGCCAACCTCCCGCAGAAGCCGGTCAGCCCTAACCGTCCGCGCATCGTACTTGTCGGCCTCGCGGCCTCACTGGGCGGCGGGCTTGGCCTGGCTTGGTTGCGCGAGCTGCTCGATCGGTCGGTCAAGGGGCCGTGGGAACTCGCGCGTATTGCTTCGGTGCCGATCCTGACCCCCATTCCCTACATCGAGACGGAGGGCGAGCGAAGACGGAACCGGCGGCGCGCCTGGATCGTCGGCTGCCTCGTGGTCTTGGTTGCGCTCGCGTTCCTGCTCGGCGTTCATCTGTTTCTCCGGCCGCTGCCGGAGCTTTGGGATGCCGTAACGCGTCGCCTCGGATCTGGTAACCGTCCATGGACAAGATCGCAGCTGCGCTGCAGCGCACCCTGAGCACCGAAGCGCACGGAGAGGGCCTGTTCGGGCCCTTGGACGAGGCCCGTCCGGCGAGCCCCTCCTCGGTGCGTGTACCAGGACCCATTGACTACACCCATCGCCATGTCGTCGAGATTCCCCCGCACGTGTTGGAGCGCCACCGTGTGGCAGTTGTGGCGAACGACGCGACCGCCGACGCCTTCCGCATGCTGCGCACGCAGCTCCTCATCGAGCTCCGCAAGAACGGTTGGCAGACGCTCGCCGTAACCAGCCCGAACAAAGGCGCGGGGAAATCGACCGTCTCGCTCAACCTCGCGATCAGCTTCGCGATGGAGGTGGATCATACCGCGCTGCTGGTGGACGCCGACCTCCGCGATCCCGACCTGCGCAACCTTCTCGAACTCGAGCCGGGGCAGGGCCTCGCCGACTACCTGGTTGGCGACGCGGCGCTCGAGGATCTGCTCCTCCATCCCCGAATCGGGGACCTTGCTCTACTACTCGGCGGGACACCGATCGCAAACACGTCGGAGCTGATGCGCTCGCCGATGATGGCGAACCTGGTGCGCGAGTTGCGCGGCCGATATCCCGAACGGGTCATCGTCTTTGACGTGCCCCCCGTGCTCTCCGGGGCGGACACCCTTGCGCTTTCCGGGTACATGGACGCGACCATCCTCCTCGTGGAGGAATGCAAAACCGCCCGCGACGACGTCGAACGCGCGTGCGAGCTGCTGCGCAACTCGAATCTGCTGGGGATCGTCCTGAACAAGTCGCGCGAGCTGCCAAAGCCCGACCCCATCACTTGGCCGAAGCCGGGGTTCTTCCGCCGCATCTTCGGCCCTGAAAGATAGCGTCCGGCCAGTGTACGAGACGTTCTACGGGTTCAAGGTCAAGCCGTTCGGGCTGTCGCCGCAAGAGGAGTTCATCTTCCTCTCGCGCCAGCATCGCATGGCGCTCGAGCTACTCGTCTATGGTCTCCGGAACCAGGCAATGTTCTGCGTCGTCACTGGTGACATCGGTACCGGCAAGACGACGCTGATGCGCCATCTCTTCAGCGGCCGTGGGCCTGGCAACGCCGTGGCCATGATCACCGGCATGAATGGGACGTTCACGGATCTGCTGCAGTGGATCCTTTCGGAGTTTGGCGTCGAGTACCAGGGACTGGACAGGATCGCCTTGCAGCAGGCGCTTGTTCAGCAGCTCAAATGGGTCAACACCCGCAACAAGCGCGTCGTTCTCGTCATCGACGAAGCGCAGTCACTCGCACCGGAGGTCCTCGAGGAACTGCGGTTGTTCGCGAACATCAACGCCGGCAGCACGATGCTGCTACAGACGGTTCTGGTGGGACAGCTGGGCTTGCGAGACACGTTGCGCCGCCAGGCCATGCGGCCGCTCGCCCAGCGAATCGGGGTCGATTACTTGCTTGCTCCGCTCGACAAGGAGCAAACGCACGCGTACATCCGCCATCGGCTTGGTTTCGCTGGCTCGGGTCGGGAGGATCTCTTCACGGCCGACGCCTGCGATGCCATCTTCGTAGCGAGCCGCGGCATCCCTCGCGTCATCAATCTTTTCTGCGACACGGCACTCGTCTACGGCTACGCTGACCAGAAACAGACGATCGACGCAACCACCGTGAATGAAATGCTTGGCGACAAGGCGCGCGACGGTGGCTGGCTCTTCCAGTCGTCTCGCCCCTCGCGTCGGTCGCAGGAGAAGGCACCCGCATCGGATCAGGCATCCGCATCGGATCAGGCGCCCGCGGTAAACCGGGTGGGTCCAAGCTCCTAATCGAGCTCGAACGCCTTCTCGTAGTTCTTGCGGAGCGTCATGTTCTGGTCCTCCTTCCGCAAGTAACAGTCGCCCAGGGCGAGAACTTCGACCTCAGTCCCCATGAAGCAACGGAAGGCGTCTTCAGGAGTGCAGACGATCGGCTCACCGCGCACGTTGAAGCTCGTGTTGACAATGACCGGGCAGTCCGTCAACCGCTCGAACGCAGAGATCAGCGCGTGGTAACGCGGATTTGTATCCGCATGGACCGTCTGTATCCGTGCCGAGTAGTCGACGTGGGTCACTGCAGGGATGTCCGAGCGCGGCACGTTGAGCTTCTCTATACCGAATAGAGTTCGTTGGTCCGGCGTCATCTCCAGGCGCCGTTTCTCCACGACATCGGCGACGAGGAGCATGTACGGACTGTCGTAGTCGAGCTCGAACCAATCGGCGACTCGCTCGCGCAGCACCGAGGGCGCGAAGGGTCGGAATGACTCGCGATATTTGACCTTGAGGTTGAGGACCGACTGCATGGTCGGGGATCGCGCATCCCCCAGGATCGAGCGTGCGCCCAGCGCGCGCGGTCCGAACTCCATCCGCCCCTGAAACCAGCCCACAGCTCGACCCTCGGCCAGATCGCGCGCGCAGGCGTCGACCACGGCTTCATCGCTCAACACCGTAAAACGGGCTCCTGCGTCGCGGAGGCGCGCCTCGCACTCCTGCTGGCTAAAGCTCGGGCCGAGGTACGCGCCCTTCATGAGATCGCCCGAGCGATTGAGCTCCGGTCGAGGCTTGCCCTTATACAGGTGATACGCGACGAGCGCCGCCCCGAGTGCCCCTCCGGCATCCCCGGCGGCCGGCTGGATCCAGAGGTCCCCAAACCCGGCGTCGCGAAGCACTTTACCGTTCGCCACGCAGTTCAGCGCAACCCCCCCGGCGAGGCACAAGTTCCGAAGCCCCGTCTCCTGCGCAATCGAGCGAGTCAGCCTGAGAACGACTTCTTCAGTCACCGCCTGAATCGACGCCGCAAGGTCCATCTCCCGTTGCGTCAGACGCGCCTCGGGCTTTCGCGGTGCTCCACCGAATAGCTCGTCGAATCGCCCATTCGTCATCGTGAGGCCAGTGCAGTAGTTGAAGTACTCCAGGTTCAGCCGGAACGTCCCGTCCGGTTTTAGGTCAACGAGGTGGTCGAAGATCAGCTGCGCATACTTCGGCTCGCCGTATGGCGCGAGGCCCATGACCTTGTATTCGCCGGAGTTGACCTTGAAGCCGGTGTAGTAGGTGAACGCCGAGTAGAGGAGGCCCAGGGAGTGTGGAAAGTGGATTTCCCGCAATACCTCGAGCTGGTTCCCGCGCCCGTGGGCGAGCGACGTGGTCGCCCACTCGCCTACACCGTCCATGGTCAACACAGCCGCCTCGTCGAACGGTGAGGGGAAGAACGCGCTGGCGGCGTGACTCAGGTGATGCTCTGAAAAAATCAGTCGATCTTCGAGATCCTTTCTTGATCCGCGCGTCTTGAGCTCTCTGGTGATGAGATCCTTGAGGAACAGTTTCTCGCGCAACCATACTGGGATGGCCATGCTGAACGACTTGAACCCGCGGGGCGCGAACGACAGGTACGTCTCGAGCAACCGCTCGAACTTGAGCAACGGCTTGTCATAGAAGGCGATGTAGTCGAAGCCATCGAGCGACACCCGCGCTTCGCGCAGGCAATAGTCAACGGCGTTGGCGGGGAACCGCGCATCGTGCTTCTTGCGCGTGAATCGCTCCTCCTGCGCCGCCGCAACGACCTCGCCGTCCTCCACGACCGCCGCGGCGCTGTCGTGATAGAAGGCCGAGATCCCTAGGACTCGCATTCGGGGCGAATCAGAAGAGCGTGTAGATGAACGGCGCCACCGCCGAGCCCTGTGCGAGGACTAGCAATCCTCCGAGCAGGAACATCACGATCAGGATCGGCAACAGCCAGAACTTCTTCCGGACGCGCATGAAGCGCCACAATTCAATGACCAGGTTCATGGCCGAGCTCCTGTCTAGAACTGGTTATCAAGGGAGTCCGGCGCCGGCCCGGGGGGTTGTCGGTCGATCCAGTAGCTCCGTGCGTCACGGTCGTAGCGCAGGCGGAGCGGATCTTTGCCCAGGGCACGCATGACCAAACCCATCGGGGTGATAACGACGAAGAACATCACTCCCAGAACGACCGGGCTCACGACCCGGTGAAGCAACAGCCCAAAACGCGTCCATACGCGGTTCAGCGGTGCCAGCGCGGCGGGCCAGAGCCACGCCACCACCAGGAATGCTGCGCCTACGGCCACGCTCCAGACGCGGACCTGGCCGCCGAAGAGCCATGGCCACAGGCCAATGATTGCGAACACCGCGGCGAAAACGAGCCCAAACGCCCGGTTGGACGAGCTCGCAACTGGCTCTTTACGATCAAACGATTCGTGGCCCATATCCAGCGATCAGAGGGAAACGAGGCTTCGAAACAAGGTAGCGCTTCCTAGACTCCGGAGCAAGGGTGAGAGCGTGTTATCGAGGTTCGCAGAACCGTATGGCATGAAACAGTCGCGCATTGGCGGAAGTTGAGACGTTCTGCCGGCTTTAACAAAAATTTGCCGATTCGCTACCCTGCGGGCCTCGCAGGGGATTGATGAGTCACGCTAATGGACGGCCAGGCTGATGCGTTTCTGTGTCATCGCGAGGACAGTTGTTCCCGGTCCGAGGCCGGAGCATGGTAATTAGAACGGGGCACAGCGGCATGCGGCGCGTGCAAGCTCCACCACGACCGTGGCGCTAGTGCCTGTTCACCCTTCCGCCCGGAGCAGCACGTGCGGCTTGCGGCTTACGTAGTCCTCCCAAGCGAGGACCTGGAGATCACGCGGCTTCCTCCGGCGAAGCGCCTCGATGACGGCGCGGGCGAGCTGGAGGTCGGTGACAAGGGGAATGCCTGCGTTGACTGCCGCGCAGCGGATGTGCACGCCGTCGGGACGCCCGAACGCGTCGTATTCTCGGGGAACGTTGATGACGAGATCCACGTCTCCTCGATCAATCAGGTCGATTGCATTGAGCTGATCTCCAGGCTGCTTCTCGACGACGGAGCAATCGATACCGATCTCGCGCAGCATCTCGGCCGTGCCCTGCGTTGCGTAGATGGGAAGCCGGAGTTCCTCAGCGATCACCCTCGCCTCGTCGGCGAACCAGTATTTGTCGGCGATTGGCCCAAGCGACAGCAGGACACCGCGTGTAGGGAAGCAGAAGCCGGTGGCGAGCAACGCATGTAGCAGTGCCTCGTGCAGATCATCGCCGAAACACCCCACCTCTCCAGTGCTCATCATCTCTACCCCGAGCATGGGATCAGCGCCAACCAGTCTCGAGAAAGAAAACATCGGCACTTTGACCCCCACATGGTCCAGATTGAGGCTCTCGTTCTTGATAGGACCCGCAGCACCCAGCATCCGGCGCATGGCTTCGCGGGCGAAGTTGACGCCGGTGACCTTGGATACGAAAGGGTAGCTGCGCGAGGCACGCAGGTTGCACTCGATCACCTTGACGGCGTTGTGCTTGGCGAGGAACTGGACATTGAACGGGCCGGTGATCTGCAGTGCCCTGGCAAGCTCCACGGCAATTCTGCGGATGCGGCGTATGGTTGGGATATAAAGCATCTGCGGAGGCGTAACAAGTGTTGCGTCCCCGCTGTGAACACCAGCGTCTTCGATGTGTTCGCTGATGGCCCAAAGGACGATCTCTCCCCTATCCGCCACCGCGTCGATCTCCACTTCTCTGGCGTGCGTCTCGAACGCTGAGATCACTACAGGGTGCTCGGGCGATACCTCGCGGGCCCGCGCAAGAATACGGGCGAGCTCGTTCGGTTCATGTGCCACGCTCATCGCTGCGCCGCTCAACACGTAACTCGGACGAACAAGGACTGGGAACCCGCCGAGTCGATCGACCACGGTATCGGCATCCGTAACGTCGGTGACGTGGAACCACCGCGGTTGATCGATGCCAAGCTCGTCGAGCAAGGCACTGAACTTTCCGCGGTCCTCCGCCCGGTCGATGTTCTCGGGGGTGGTTCCGAGCACCTTCACACCTGCGCGATGCAACTGAATCGCGAGGTTGTTCGGAATCTGGCCACCCATGCTCACTACCACGCCCTCTGGCCGCTCCCGCTCGTAGAGGTCGAGCACGGTTTCGAGGCTCACCTCGTCAAAGATCAACCGGTCGCATACGTCGTAGTCGGTGCTGACAGTCTCGGGGTTATAGTTGAGCATGATGGTCTCGTAGCCTAGCGCCGCTGCTGCCTGGGCTGCATTGACGCAACACCAGTCGAACTCGACGCTCGATCCGATCCGGTATGCACCCGAGCCGAGCACCATGATCTTCTTGCGCCGCGAGGGCGCCAGGTCGCTCTGGCTGGCTTGGAAGGTGGTATACAGATAGTTAGTTTCCGCGGGGAATTCCGCAGCGAGCGTGTCAATCTGGGCGATCTGCCGCTCGATGCCTTCCCGGATTCGCATCCCGCGGACTGTGCCACGTGGCGCCTTCGTCAGTGCCTCAATGGCACGGTCGGAGAAGCCCATGCACTTGGCCTTGCGCAGCACGCCGGCGGAGAGCGGCCAACTCGCGCCTGCCAGATCCTCATGCATACGGACGACGGAACCGATCGACTTGAGAAACCAGCGATCGATGCAGGTAAGGGAGTGTACTTCGTCGACGGAAACCCCGTCCCGCAAGGCCTGGGCGATGGCGAAGATCCGCAGTGGTGTTGCGTTCTGGAGCTCATCACGCAAGTCGCTGAACTGGTAGGCATCCGGATCCAGCCCGTGCACGCCAATGTCCAGCATGCGCAATGACTTCTGAATGACTTCGGGGAAGCTGCGGCCTATAGCCATGACCTCGCCGACGCTCTTCATCTCGGTTCCAATGCGGGCTGAGGCGCCCTGGAACTTGCCGAGATCCCAGCGGGGCAGCTTGCACACGATGTAGTCGAGCGCCGGCTCGAAGAAAGCCGTCGTGCGCCGCGTAATGGTGTTCTGGATTTCGAGCAACGGGCGGCCGAGCGCAAGCTTTGCAGCTACGTAGGCCAGCGGGTAGCCGGTCGCCTTGCTTGCAAGAGCACTTGAACGGGACAGCCGTGCATTGACTTCGATAACGCGGTAGTCCGAGCTCTCCGGGTCGAGCGCGTATTGGATGTTGCACTCACCGATTACCCCCAGGTGACGGACAGTGCGGATCGCAAGCGCGCGGAGGAGTTGGTATTCTTCGTCGTTGAGGGTCTGGGACGGTGCAACAACGATCGACTCACCCGTATGGATTCCCATCGGGTCCATATTCTCCATGTTGCACACGGTGATGCAGTTATCCCGCCCATCGCGTACGACCTCGTACTCGATCTCCTTCCAGCCACGCAGAGACTCCTCGACCAACACCTGGCGCGCGCCACCGCCAAATGCACGTTTCACCGCAGTAACAAGTCCCTCGACCGTCTCCACGATCCCGCTGCCCTTGCCGCCCAGCGAATATCCCGCGCGCAGCATCACGGGTAGACCGATAGTGAGCGCCGCCTCGACAGCTTCGGTGGGCGAGCTGCACGCCTGGCTACGAGCGGACTTGACACCGATCTCTCCCAGGCGCTTCACGAATAGAGCCCGGTCTTCGGTGTCCCGGATCGTCTCAATCGGAGTGCCGAGCACTCGCACGCCATACCGGCCCAGGACGCCTGCATCGTGGAGCGCAAGCCCGCAGCCGAGCGCAGTCTGGCCGCCGAAGGACAGCAGGATTGCGTCCACCTCTTCTTTGACGATGATGCGCTCGACGAACTCGGGGGTAATCGCTACGAAGTAGACGCGGTCGGCGAGATCCTCGCCGGTTTGTATCGTGGCGATGTTGGGATTGACGAGGACTGAGGCAACCCCTTCCTCGCGCAGTGCTTTCAGCGCCTGCGACCCGGAGTAGTCGAACTCGCCAGCCTGACCGATCTGCAGCGCACCCGAGCCGAGCACCAACACCCGCCGTGGCTTCCTCGGTAGATATGCACCATACACGTCCGGTCGCGCTCCTGCGAATTTTGAATGCGGGGTTCGTCTAGGCGCTCACTATGGAGGCCAGGACTGTACAGGTCAGCTCGTCCGCAAAGCACCGGCGAGCCGGAGAAAATCATCGAATAGGAATCCCGTGTCCGTCGGTCCAGGGTGTGCCTCCGGGTGAAACTGCACGCTGGCATAGGGCCTCGACCGCGAACGGATTCCCTCATTTGTGCCGTCGTTGGTGTTTACGAACCAGGGCTCCCAGTCCGGGGGAAGGGATTCGTCCCTTACTGCATAGCCATGATTCTGGCTGGTGATGTAGCAGCGGCGCGTCAGCAAGTCCTGAACTGGTTGGTTTACGCCACGGTGTCCATAGGGAAGCTTGTAGGTGTCGCCCCCCGCCGCGAGCGCCAGGATCTGATTGCCAAGGCAAACGCCGAGGATGGGCTTGGTGCCCTCGCCAAGCAGGCCCCGAACCTGCTCGATGAGCGCGCCAAGGTCCTTCGGGTCTCCTGGCCCGTTGCCAATCACGATACCGTTTGATTGATTGGCGAGAGGTGCCAGAGCAACGTGCCAGGGGGCTCGGATCACGCGCACATGCCGCTCGAGCAGCGAACGCACGAGGTTGTCCTTCGCCCCGGCGTCCACCAGGAGTACGGTGAGGTCGCCGGCACCGTAGGTCACGGGTTCGGGTGGCGCAACGCGATAGAAGACCTCCCTCTGCATGTCGACCGATGTCGCACGGGCTTTTGCGTCCTCGAGCGTCATCTCAGCAGGAAAGATCCAGCCTTGAGTCGTCCCGGACTCCCTAAGCCGCCGAGTAATGGCGCGGGTGTCCACGCCGGTCACCCCAGGGACGCCCTCATCAAGAAGCCATTCGCGTAGCGTCCTGACCGCCGCGTGGTGACTGCACTCGTCGACGTAGTTCTGGACGACCAACCCCTGCACCTGAACGCGGTCCGATTCGTACGGGGGCGCGAGCAGCCTTTGCCCACGAGCCTCCGGCACGCCATAGTTCCCGACCAGCGGATACGTCAGTATCAAGATCTGACCCGCGTAAGAGGGATCCGTCAAGGATTCCACGTAACCCGTCATGCCGGTGTTGAAGACGACCTCTCCACAGACCACCTGAGGAGAGCCGAATAGGTATCCCTCAAAGACGGTTCCGTCGTTGAGGGCGAGCTTCGTACGCATTTCCAGGGCTCAGAACGGAGGCGTTCCAGCGCCAATTGCAGGTTGAGGTAACCTTTGCTGGTAAGTCCGAAACAATCGAGGTTTCCCGACCTAGAGACTCGCGTCTTGCAGGAATACGCGAGCCGGTAGTCGCGCCCACAGGCATGCGGGCAGAGCGGTAGGTGGGTCGCCGTTCGACTACCTGCTTCTCAACCGCGCTCGGCAGGCGTCCCGCCTCGCACAACTCCTTCGCGTGCGGCCTCGCGCGCTCCGATAGCATGGTTGCGTACGGGCTATGCGGGTGGTCGAGGCCCGGATCGAGCGCTCTTCGGCCTTTCCGAGTCCGCGCTATTTGCGGGTCAGCGGCCACAAGTGCTCGTAATCCGGTCTTTCAGGAATCGCGCGAGGTCGGCCATGATTTGATCTGTCGCGCGCTCGTTATAGTGTGCGTCATCAGATCCGACCCGCCAATCATCGACGGTGACGGGAATGGTCATGGCCTCGAACCCCTGGTGAACGTAGCGCCAGTTCTCGTCGAACTGCCGCTTGCCGACGCGGAAGTACTTTCCATTCAGGGCGTAGATCTGCTCGTCGTTCGACTTGAAGTAATGATCATCCACTTGAAAGATCACCAACTTGCTGTGGTTGGATACGGCAAGCTGCTCGATCCGCTGCAGGAGCGCGCGCGTTAGATCCAGCCCATACTGCGTTCGGGGGCTCCGCGGGACCAGCATGACCGCCATATGGCTCTTCTCGGTCCGGAGATTCTCACCGCGCATCAGGCCACGATTGGTGTCCCATCGCGCCTGCCACTCCATATTGACCGCGCCATCGAACTGATCCAGAGGCGAGTATGCCTCCGGAAGTCGGCGCTCCCACGTCTGATCTCGGTAGGGAAGAGTGAACACGCGTTGCCACAAGGCGAGCACAACGAGTGACGAGTCGGCGAGCGGCTGCCCCATGGACTCCGTTGGGCCGTGCAACCCCGTTGTGTCCAGCCAGAAGGTCGGCTTGGGATTGCGGTTGTACATGTGCGTTCTGAAGAGGTTATTCCACAAGTCGTTCCGCGGCTCCTGCCACAGCGCCACGAGGTCGGCCCGGTACTTCTGAAAGTATTCCCCGAGGGCGAGAAGCTGCTGATCCTGGCCGTATCCCCCGGTACCCACTGTGAAGACCTTCACTCTCTTGCCGAGGGAGGTCAGGTGAGATTCCAGGCGTCGCGCCGGCATCGCTTCGAAGCGCAACGCCTTTGCCTCCACGTGCGAATCGCCCAGCAAGACGATGACACAGTCCGCTTCGGCATAGTCGATTGCGACCCCGCGAAACCCGAGGTCGTTCAACTCCGAAGCGTGCACCGAGGATTTCCATCCGGCGACAAGCTTCGGCGGTACGTAAAGGAGCTGCAACGCCAGCGCTCCGAGGATCGCAGAAAGCGCACCGACGAGCGCAAACGCGCTGAGTTGGATGATAGTGATAGCTGGTTTCTTCAGCAGAAGGTATGAGCCCAACCCCATCAAGAGAAACCCAAGAGACCGCAGGGCAACCCGGCGGGAACTCGATTCGATCAAACCCTCCGGAAGAACGGACGTTTCGAACGGCGCCACGCCGAGTACAAGCCCCGTCATGACCAGAAGAATACCGAGCGGAACCGCGAGACTTCTTCTGTGCGACTGTGTCATCGGTCTACCGCAGCGTCGTTGTTCTTCTGTCACCCAGAACAATGACCGCTGCCCTTGCCCGCTCTGCCACGATCGGGGCGCGACAGAACTTCAAAAATCGACGGGCTTTCGGCCGGGCTCCTCGCGACGGCCTTCAGGCCGGGCTCGCGAAAGTCTCGGATTCCATGCGCTCGGCCGCGAGACCCCTGACCGCCCGAGCGACCACCTCGCAGTGCTCTGCCATCAGCTCCGGGAACATCGGGAGCGAGAGGACCTCGTTCGCGGCCTGCTCCGCATGCGGGAAGTCGCCCGGCGCGTAACCCAGGTCGGCGAACGCAGGCAGCAGATGCACGGGGGTCGGATAGTGGATTCCAGTCTGGATTCCCTGCGCCTGTAGCGCGTCCTGCCACGCCTGCCGATCGGGGCTCCGAATGGCGTAGATGTGGTAGACGTGCCTCGCATAGGGCATGGCATCCGGAGTGGGCACGCCGCTACCGGCGAGCAGCCGGTCGTAGCGGGCCGCCGCGGCCCGACGGGCTTCGGTCCAGGTTTCCAGGTGTCGCAGCTTCACCCTCAGAACCGCGCCCTGAATGCCCTCCATGCGATAGTTGTAGCCCTTGAGGACGTGATGGTACTTCCGCTCCGCACCCCAGTCGCGCAGCATGCGGATCGTCCGCGCGTACTCGGGATTGTCGGTTACGACCATTCCAGCCTCGCCATACGCGCCAAGGTTCTTGCCCGGATAGAAACTGAAGCAGCCGATATCTCCCAGGCTCCCGGCCCGACGCCCTTTGTACTCGGCACCGTGGGCCTGACAGGCATCTTCGATCACCGCGACGCCGTGCCGCCTGGCGATCTCCAGGATCGGGTCCATGTCGGCCGGCTGCCCATAGAGATGGACCGGGATGATGGCTTTCGTCTTCTTCGTGATTGCGGCTTCGATCGCAGTTCGCGTCGATATTGAAAGTACCCGGATCGATGTCGACAAACACCGGCCTCGCCCCGGCGTAGCAGATCGCCGACACCGTCGCGACAAAGGTGAACGGAACCGTGATGACCTCGTCGCCCGGGCCGACGTTCGCGGCGAGTAGCGCGAGATGAAGGGCGCTCGTTCCGGTGTTCACGCCGATCCCATGTTTCGCCTGACAATAGGCAGCGAACTCGGCCTCGAACGCCGCAACCTCGGCCCCCAGCGTGAATTGGCAGCTCTGCAATACGCGCTCGATCGCCGAGTTCACCTCATCCTTGATCGACGCGTACTGGATCTTCAGATCGACAAACGGAATCACGCCGCTTTCTCCTGGGGCCTGACGTATACGGTCTCGCCGCGTCCACGCATGGAGCTGGTCGCGGCCTCGATCAATTCGACCACGCGGAGGCCGAGACGGCCGTCGGTCTCGGGCACTTTGCCGTTCTGGATGCAGTCGACGAAATGTTCGCTCGCCACGCTCAGCGCCTCGGTGGGCGCGAGCCTGGGCGCCCACATGTCGCCGGTCCGATAGCCGACGCGCATCTCGTGAATCTGGTCCGGATCGTCGGTGAAGCTCACGCCCTTGTCATACACCTTGACCTTCTCGCTGGGCTCGAGATCGTCATAGATGATCATCTTCTTGCTGCCGCCAATGAGGATCTGGCGCACTTTCACCGGTGCCAGCCAGCTCACATTCGCGTGAGCGATCATCCCCGAGTCGTAGAACAGCGTGATGTACGCAAGGTTCTCCGGGGTTCCGGGAAAGTGATTGATGCCGCCGGCGGAAACTGCGACGGGATGCTCGCCGAAGAGGTAGTCGAGAATCGAGAAGTCGTGCACCGCGAGATCGGAGATCACGTTCACGTCGCGCTGGAAGAGGCCCAGATTCACCCGGGTCGAGTCATAGTAGTACGTACGCCCGAGCTCGCCCCGCTTGATGATCTCACCCATCTTCCGGACCGCCCCGGTGTAGACGAAGGTGTGATCGACAAAGAGCACCCGCTTGCGCCGTGCTGCTTCGTCGTTCAGTTTGCGCGCCTGAAACGAGGTCTCGGCCATCGGCTTCTCGAGCCAGAGATGCTTGCCGGCCCTAGCGCAGCCATGCCGAGCTCGAAGTGTGTGCCGACAGGTGTCGCAATCGCGATGGCATCAATAGTCGAGTCGGTGAGCAGATCGTGGAAGTTGGTGGTCGTCTTCACCAGGGGAAAGCGTCGCTCGACGAGCTGAAGCTTCGCCTTGTCCAGATCCGCGACCGCGGCGACCTTCGCCCCCGGCGTCTCCGCGAAATTCCTGACCAGATTGGGGCCCCAATAACCATAGCCGATGACGCCGATGTTAGTCATTGCACTACCTCTTTCTTGTTGAAAACCCTCTGCCCCTGGACGCGTGCCGACTGTACTGGCGGCATGGCCGCTACGCGCGCTCGCGCACGTCGCCGATTGCGCGCGCCGGCACGCCTGCCACGATCGCGTGGTCGGCGACGTCTTTCGTCACTACCGCTCCGGCGCCGACTATTGCACCCTTGCCGATCGTCACCCCCGAGATCACGGTGACGTTGGAGCCGATCGAAGCGCCGCGCTTCACCCGGGTCGGCTCGACTTTCCAGTCCGCTTCGGTCTGCAGCTGTCCGTCCACGTTCGTTGCGCGCGGGTACCGATCATTCGTGAACATCACGCCGTGCCCGATGAACACCTCGTCTTCGATAGCGACCCCCTCGCAAATGAAGGTGTGTGAAGAGATTTTGCAGCGCGCGCCGATCACGGCGCCCTTCTGGATCTCCACGAACGTGCCAATCCTGGTGTCGTTCCCCACCGTACAACCATAGAGATTCACCAGCGCGAGATGCGGGATCTTGACGTTCTCTCCGAGGCGAACGGTGTCCGAGATGGGCATTGGCTACCAGTTGATCTCAAGTGTCGCGCCTGGTGGCGACAAGAGGTGATCTTCACTCGTTCCTGGCCGCCAGACGGCAAATTTCTGTTACAGGCCTGGGCATTTCGTGCATTCGGAGCACACCGAACCGGGGTCCCGAAGTCGGGGCAGTCCCCGACAGGGGGCGCCGATCGGAGACCCGGCGATCTCGCGTGGCTCCCGCGTCGTCACCTCATCGCCCTTGAACCGCTGCTACGCCGCTGGGGACGCACTGCCGTCGCCGTTGCCGGCGCCCGCGAATGAACTCGACGGGCGCGGGCATCCCTACGACGCGGTGATGCCGGTCAGGGTTTCGCCATCAAGCAGTCAGGTCATGTTGTTCAGGTGATGGATGAACTGGGGTGGCGACCCAATCGCGATGGACCCTGCCCTGGTAGGCTGCTCGGGCGCTCACACCGATGTGATTCGCGCTAGACCGAACGGTCTACTCCTCCCGTCCACGACCAGACAGCCCGGAGCGGGATGACGAACTGGCCTTCCCGGTTCACGGCGTCGCCCACATCGCGCCGCTGGAAGCGCGGTGGTCGCCTCGGCGCCGGCGCGTCGCGTGCCATCGCCGCCGCCGCCTGACGCCAACCTGACTTGAGGGACGCGACGGCTCCTCCGGTATGCCCCGCTCGGGCGGGCGGCTTCGCTAGCTCTACCTCGGAAGGGTCGCACTACCGGGTGGGCCTCCATTCAATCACCGGCGCGTGCCTACCGAGAGGTCGTTCCATCCGCAGGGATGCTGCGCCGAGGTCCGCGGCGCGGCATTTCGTCCTGGCGGGCGCATGGCATCGACGGTACGCCACGAGGGGCGGGGTTACCATGCCAGTGCCTTTCCGTTCCGACACATGCAAGCACCGAACCAATCCTCACTTCCCGAGCACAGGGCGCGCCCACTCTGGCTGGCATTGGGCTGGATCTTGCTGTTGCTCGTGATCTACCTCTCCCTCACGCCGGACCCCCTCACGCTACCAACTCACCACGGAGACAAGTTCTCGCACGCATTCGCATACTTCATCCTCATGTCGTGGTTCGCCAATCTCTATGAGCGCCTGTCCGACCGCGCGGGGTTGGCCGCTGGCTTCATCGCGCTGGGCGTCCTCCTGGAGTTCCTTCAGCTTTGGACCGGGTATCGGTCATTCGACGTAACTGATATGGAGGCGGGCGCCCTTGGCGTAGCCGCCGGCTGGGCCGCCGCTCCGCCGCGGCTTCCGAACTACCTCTCCTTGGCGGAACGGCTCTGGCGGGCGGGATGATTCGCGAGAGAATGGGCTCTACGACGCGCGCCATCCTCGCGCTACGCCGTAGATCACGCGCGTCGGGTCACCGCGAGATAAGAGACAGCCGCGTCGCCGCGCGTGTCTCGAGGGAATGGAGTCGCGAGGCTTCTTGCGGGAGATCCGCAGGTTCGTCAGCGCTGTAACCTAGTGCGCGCCCGGGCGTCGGGCGAAAAACGTCGGTCAACCACCTCTGTTCCCGCCGATGCTCTCCGTCAGGAGCGGCAAGGGCGGTCGTTATTCCACAAACAGATCGGAACTAGAGTGGCACCACCGCGGTCACCTCGGCCGATCGAACGCTCTCGTTTCCTGCGGAATCGAATGCGGTGATGACGAAGAAGTAGGTGCCGCCACGCTCCAGCCCGGTGGCGACGAACGAAGTTGTGTTGGCAGGCACGGTCGCGACTGCTGCGCCGTAGGCCCCCGACGACCTCGCACGGTAGATCTTGTATCCCGCCAGGTCCGGCTCGGTGTTGGCATTCCAGTTGAGCCTCAACGACGCGGGCGGCAGCGGCGCGGGCGGCTGCGGCGCAGGCGGCTGCGGCGCAGGCTGCTGTGCCGCAGCCGGATTCGCGGACGAACTCACGTTCGCCGGGGGGGGGTCTTCGCCACCGCCGCAGGCGGCCAGTATCGCCGTCATGGCGAGCAGGAGAAGAAGTAGCCTCTTCGCCATGTGCGCTCCTATTGCACGCTGATGCCCAGGCCTTGCGGCCGTGCGGGCGGCGTCGTATCAGGCGGGAACGGACTGGGCGAAGCCACCGGGACCGCGCTCACCTCATTCGAGAAGTTGCTCGTGGTCGTGGTGTTGTATGCCTTAACCGCGAAGAAGTAGCGCGTTCCATCCGTCAGGCCGAACACCGTAAGGGTCGTCTGGTTCTTGACATCGATGCTCGAGGGGTAGTTGCCGCTGCTCGTGCCGTAGTGCAGCCGGTAGCCGGTCGCGCTCGCCACCGGATCCCACGCGAGGTTCACGTTCCCCGCGAGCGAGGTTCCGCTGACGACGGCCAGCGAAACCAGCAGGGCCAGGCCGCGAACTGACGGCCAATGCGCCCGCGAGAGATCGACAAACTTCATGTCCCCCCCCAATGAGATGGAGCCGCTCGATTCCTCGCGCCCAGGCGCGTGGAGTTGCCGGCCGACGACTGCGATTGTCAATGAAGTCTGACATCGGGATCAATACTGTTCCATACACTCCACCGTCGCGGCGTGCACTTTTCTCGCACTATGCTGGTGTCATAAACACGACGCCGCGCCTCGGTGCTGTGCCGCTGCTGTGCCGCGATTCCGACACCCGAGGAATCAACGGGTTGAGAGGAAAGGCGCGGGCCGTCGTGATTGGGCGACACGCGTCGCGCTGCGCTGCGCGCAGGTCAGCGTATCAGCAGTGGTACCCGTGAAGTCACGACGCTTCGAGGACCCCTCTGAGGTCGGGTAGCAGAAAGTCCGCGACCGGCGCGCACTCCTTGCTTCCGGAGGTTCCTATTTCGTCGGGCACATCCCTCTAGAATTCACCGTCATTGCTTGACGAAGGTGCCGATGATGAAGGGCAGGACGGTGCCGTCGCGCATCGTTACCTGGGCAGTGATGGTATGGGTGCCCTTGCTCAGTGCGGTGGTGTCGAACCCGAGGGCCCGGTTGAGCTCCGCCGTTCCTGCGAAGTCGCAGGGACACGTGACTTCAATCCTTCTCGGAGCCCCCGTGGGGCGGGCGGGGTTCGGATCATCCAACCAGAACGCGACTTGTTTCACCGGATTGGTTAGAGCCCTGGGATTGATATTCTCATAGTAAACGTAGATCACCCCCGAGACGGTCGAGCCGTTCAACGGGACAGCGTTGGACCGATCCGGGGACCTGCTCAGAAGCAAGCCCACCACTGCAGTCTTGGAGTCCGCGACAATCTCGGCTTGGGTAAGCGCGCGGTTATAGACCCGCACCTCGTCGATGTAGCCCGTGAAGTACTCATTGGTCGAGATGGAGTTCCCACCGATCCGCAGCTTGCCTCCGGACACGAGTATGTCCCCGGCTTGTGCCCGAGTGCCGACCAGCTGACCGTTCACGTAGAGCCGCTGCGTCGAGCCGTCGTAGGTCGCAGCCAGGTGAGTCCAGGTGCCGAGCGGCGGCTGAGGTCCGCCCGACAGCTGTCTGTCCGCGCCGCCCGCGTTGATGGTGCTTGAGGGCCTAAACAGGTTGGAGTTGGCGTAGAGAGAGTACGCCCGCCCACCGGTATGCTCCTTCAGAAGCACGGCCCTCCACCCGCTCAAACGCGCGGTCGGATAGACCCACGCCTCCAGTGTCATGCCTTTAGTGAGGCCCAACGAAGCACCATGCTCGACGGTGACCCAATCGTTCTTGCCGTCGAACCACAAGGCTCGTCCGAAGAAGGTCGTTATGACGCGCGTGGCGCCTGAGATCTTTCCGTTGTTCTTGTTTCCCGATGCGTCAATAACGTCGGGACCGTCTCTCTCCTCAAAGCCGTAGCCCGCCACCAATCCGTTCGTATGCAGGGCAGCCCCTCCGGTGCCGCCCGTCGGGGGCGCCGGCGGCGCGGGGGGCGGCGGCGCGGTGGGCGGCGGCGGCGGGGGGGCCGGCGGCGTACCCGTGGGAGGTGGCGGCGAACCTGCTGGCGGGGCCACGTTGATCACCTGGGTGGCGGTACCGCTCCTGCCGCCAGCGGTGACCGTGAGCGTGACCGTGTACACCCCGGGTTTCATATAGGCCTTGGCCACGATTTGAGTCGTGGCGGTGGTACCGTCTCCCAGGTTCCAGGACCGGGCGGTGACACCGCTCGACTTGTCGATCAAGAGAACCAGCAGCGGCGCGACCCCCGTCGTCGGACTTGCGGTGAAGCTCGCCACAGTGCCTGAAGACGGTGGCGGGGACGAAGGCGGTGGCGGGGACGAGGGCGGTGGCGGGGACGAGGGCGGTGGCGGGGGCGAAGGCGCGGGGACAACCGCGCTCACTTCACTCGACAGGGTGCTCGTGGTCGCGCTGTTGTATGCCGTTACGGCGAAGTAGTAGCGCGCGCCATCGGTGAGGCCAGGCACCGTAAGGCTGGTCTGGTTCTTGGCATCGATGCTCGAGGCGTAGTTACCGCTGCTCGTGCCGTAGTGCAGCCGATAGCCGGTAGCGCTCGCCACCGGATCCCAAGCGAGGTTCACCTGCCCCGCGAGCGAATTTCCATTGAAAGTGACGACGGGGATCAGCAGCGCCAAGACGCGAACGAAGAGCCGACGCGCTCGCACACCGCCGCGCAAGAGATCGAGAACCGTCATGTCCCCCCCAATGAGATGAAGCTGCCCACCACACTCCATCGCCTAGATGTATACGCTTCTTATCATGCCAATGTCATGATGTATACGCTTCTTATCATGCCAATGTCATGACACGACGGGCGGCGCAGCCCGGGGCCGCATGCAGGGGCCGTGCCACGATTCGAATGTCCAATGAATCAAAGGGTTGCGAGAAGAGGCGAGAGGGCGATCGTCGTGATTCGACGACAGTACCTACCCTCTGCGTCACTCGGGGCAACCGCCCCCCACAACGAAGGCAGGACTCCCGGCGCGCACGAGGGCACCCGGTAGTGGCAGCCCCAGCGGCGCGGACGCCGCCGTGGCGTCGACGCGCCGAACATCGCGGGCTCAGCGGAGTGGCGCGAAGACAGTTGCCGCCGTTCGTCGCGGCGTCCGACGCAGGTCCAGCGCCGCTTGCATCGTCGCTCTTTCCTGGTGGCGCCGCCTCTTCAGCCAGGCCCGCGTCGTCTTCACGGGCATGACAACCCACAACGCAAACCCAACGAGGAACGTCGCCAAGAACCACGCGCCATGCTCGCGAACAAGATCGCCCGGGATCCGGTTCTCACTGGCTCCTTCGCTGTGCCGCTCGGCGGCAGCCGCGTTGCTCGGGATTCGAAGCGGTGACTCGGCGGGGTTACGTTCCGGCTGGGCCACGCTCCCGAGTTGCTCCCTGTTCAACGCCAGCAATCTGCGCACGTCCTCGAGATCCCTTTGGAGCAACGCGATGCGCTCCTGGGCCTCCGCAACCGCGCGCTGCAGGGCGACGATGTCATCACTGCCCGCCAAGTCGGCCGACCTGCCAGCGCTTCCGCTCTCCCGAGAGCGCGCAAGACGAAGCTGATCGCCAGACGCGGGTTGCGAAGGGACTACAGCTCCGGCGGGCTTCGCGGAGGCCAGACCTTCGCCGGTCACAGCTCCCGCGCCCCCGGCCTCCCGAGCAGATCGCTCTAAGCCGGCCCGGTGTACGCGGATCAGCCGTCGCGCCTCGTCAGGCTCGATCGCCGTGGCGGCGCCGTCGGGCGGCAAGGCGAGCACCGCGCCGGCGGGCAGCCGATTCATGTTCCCATCGATAAAAGCCGGCTCGTTCGCCTGATAGAGGGCAACGACCGTCTGCTCTACGGTGGCGTCGGGGGACCTCGTCGCGCGCGCGATCGCGGCGAGCGTGTCCCCCGCTCTAACGACGTACCTACCGCCAGGTGCGGTCTCCGGAGCCCGTCTCTCCGGTATGTTAGGCGCCGTCGCGATCGGCGATGCGGGTGAAGTCGGGGTAACGCGGGACTCCTCGAGGAGGAACGGATACTCGCGCACGACGCGTCCGGTCGGAGAATCCAGTTCCACGAGGATATGCATGAACGGACTGTCGACGGGCCTCGTCGACGACAGGGTCACTACATAGCGGCCCCTCGGCCGGCGTTCGACGCGAGCGCGAAGCTGGTCGAGTAGCGGCGGCGGCTCCAGATTCGCTCGCCAGAAAGCGTCAGGCGGCGGAATCCGTGCGGCGAGAGACGTTCCTTCGCTCGGCTGCACCGAGAGGATTTCGATCTCCGCGCGGAGCGGTTCGCCGACGCCCGACAGCACCGTAAGCCGGCCCAGGTCGGCGGCGAACGCGAAGGCTGGCGCGACCATGAGCAAGGCTAGTGCTCGGAAAAGTGATGTCATCGGGACGATCGTGCCCGCATGCTTCCGGGGAAAGGTAATTATTGCAGAGGCACAACGCGTTACGCGGCTCATGCGAGCTGCCGCTCGTCCACGGTGTCGGATTCTGCCGGGTAGCACTGCGACTGCGGGGGCGTTCGGTCCGCAGCGCTCCGGTCCTAGCGGATGATCTGGTTCAGCTCGAAGACCGGCAGCAGGATCGCGAGCACGATCAGCAGCACGATCCCGCCCATGGCGAGGATGAGCAGCGGCTCGAGGAGGGAGACGAAGATGGAGATTCGTCGCTCGAGCTCGCGGCCCTGCTGTGTGGCGGTGCGATCGAGCATCTCGGCGAGCCGCCCGCTCGCTTCGCCGCTGGCGATCATGTGCACCATGATCGGTGGGAAGAGCTTGGAGGCACCGAGCGCGCGCGCGAGACTCGAGCCCTCCTGGACGCGCGCGGCAGCCTCCTCGAGCGCACGGCGCATCGGCAGGTTGGAAACCACGCCGGCACCGGCGCGCAGCGCCGTGAGCAGCGGCACGCGGCTGCCAACCAGGATCGCGAGGGTGGCCGTAAGCCGTGCGGTATTCAGCCCGCGGTACAGCGGCGCGATGACCGGCACCCTGAGCAGCCAGCGATGCCACTTCTCACGCAAGGTCGGAACCGCGAGCGCCGTGCGCGCCGCAATCGCTGCCAGCGCGAGCGCGATGAGGAGGAAGACGCCGTAGACACGAAGGAAGTCCGAGAGCCCGATCAGGGCGCGCGTCAGCAGCGGCAGCGCCTGATTGGTGTTGCGGAACACCTGGACGACCTGCGGCACGACGTACACGAGCAGGCCGGTCACCATCGTGACCGCGACGATCGTGACCAGCGCCGGGTAGATGAAAGCGAGCAACGCCTTGCCCCGCAGCTGCTCGCGCTCTTCAGTGTAGTCGGCAAGCCGCGCCAGCACCTCGGCAAGCTTCCCCGAGCGCTCGCCGGCTTCGACGAGCGTGAGATAGACCTCGGGGAACGCGCCCGGGTGGTGGGATAGGGAGCGCGCAAGCGGCTGCCCGCCAAGCACGTCGCCGCGCACCGCGGCGAACAGTTGGCGCTCGGCCTCGCGTTCGGCCTGTTCGATGAGTGCGTTCAGGGCCTGCTCGACGGTGAGTCCGGCGGCAAGAAGCGTAGCGAGCTGGCGGGTGTGTAGCGCCAGCGCCGAGGCGCTCAGGCGCCCGCGCCACGGGGAGAATCCGCGCCGCCCGCCGCTTGTCTCTTTGGCGCCGATCGCGGCGACCTCGACCGGCAGCATCCCCTCTTCGCGGAGCCGGGCGCGCGCCTGACGGGGGCTGTCGGATTCGAGCACCCCGCGGCGGACCTTGCCGTCCGGGGCGAGCGCTTCGTATCTATAGCCTGCCATTGCTGAGGTCGTCGGGTTCAGCTGCGAGAACGCCGGGGCGTGAGGGCTTCGGCCGTCGACGCCGCAACCCGTCCTGCTCTGCGGCGGGGGTTGCGGCCTAGCTCGCGATCTCCTCTTCGGTCGCGCGGGTGACGCGCAGCACTTCTTCGATCGTGGTCTCGCCGTGGGCGACCCAGCGCAGCCCGTCGTCGCGGAGCATCGTCATGCCGCGCGCGAGCGCCCGATCGCGCAGCGCGCTCTCAGCGGCCCCACCATGGACGAGCCGGCGCATCTCGTCATCGACCAGCAAGAGCTCGTAGATGCCGCTGCGGCCGCTGTAACCGGACCCGTTGCACTTCGCACAGCCGACGGCGGTGTAGACCGGCCGACCGCGGAGCCGTGAGGTAATCGCGGCCGACTCCGTAGCGGAGGGGAGATCCAGCTTGCGGCACGCGGGGCAGAGCTTGCGCACGAGGCGCTGGGCGAGCACCCCGAGGAGGCTCGAGGCGAGCAGGAAGGGCTCGACCCCCATGTCGATCAGGCGCGTGACCGCGCCGGCGGCGTCGTTCGTGTGCAGCGTGGCGAGCACGAGGTGGCCGGTGAGGCTTGCCTGGACGGCGATGCGCGCGGTCTCCAGATCGCGGATCTCGCCGATCATCACCACGTCGGGGTCCTGGCGCAGGATCGCGCGCAGCGCGCGCGCGAACGTCATCTCGATCGCCGGGTTCACCTGGGTCTGGCCGATGCCGTCCAGGTCGTACTCGATCGGGTCCTCCACGGTCATGATGTTGAGCTTGTCGGCGTCCAGTCGCGAGAGCGCCGCGTACAGGGTGGTGGTCTTGCCCGATCCGGTCGGCCCGGTCACGAGGACGATGCCATGCGCCTGGCGGACCAGGGCGTCGACCTTCTCGCGGGTCGGATCGCTCATGCCCAAGGACCCGAGATCGAGGCGCCCCTGCTGCTTGTCGAGGAGGCGCAGCACGACGCGCTCGCCGTGGCCCGTCGGGAGGGTCGAGACCCGAACATCGACCGGCCGCCCGGCGATCCGCAGCGTGATGCGCCCGTCCTGCGGCAGGCGCTTCTCGGCGATGTCGAGGCTCGCCATCACTTTGAGCCGGGAGACAAGCGCCGCGTGCAGCGCGCGCGGCGGCTCGAGCACATCGCGCAGCGTGCCGTCGATCCGAAAACGCACCACCGAGCGACCCTCGAACACCTCGAAGTGCACGTCGGACGCACGCTCGCGCAGTGCCTGCGTGAGCAGCACGTTGATGAAGCGGATGACCGGGGCATCGTCCTCGGTGTCCAGAAGATCGGTGATCTCGGGCAGGCCCTCGGCGAGGCTCCTGAGATCGGCCTGCTCGGAGAGGCCATCGATGAGGTCGGCCGCACCGCGCGTGTCGCGCGTGTACAGCTGCGCGAGCCGCCGCTCGAAGAGCTCGGGGGCGAGCATGAGGGCGCGCACCGGAACCCCGAGCGCGCGCCGTGCCTCGCTGATGGCGGCGGCGGTCACTCCAGGGCGGACCCACAGCTCGATCAGCTCGCCTACGCGCCGCGCCGCGATCACGCCCTTCGCCCGGGCGAAGTGATACGGGAGCGTCCGGACGACCGTCGAGTCGAGCTGCGCGGCGAGGACCGTCGACGGGCCCGGGCCAAACGTGCTGTTGGGCGGGCTGCTCATTGCGGCGGAGACTGCTCGGGCGGGGGCGCCTGCGGCGTGCGCAGCGGCAGCGCCGGCTGGCCGGGCATGAGCGGGGGAAGCTCCGCGGGCAGCTTCGGCCCGGGCATCGAGGGCAGCGGCGGGTGGTCGGGGGTCTGCACCCCGCCCTGGATGCCGCGGATGATGTCGTAACGATTGCCGGTGAGCGCCGCGCCGGCCGGCGCATCGCGCAGCACCACCGGGCGCAGGAAGATCATGAGATTCACCTTCTCGCGCCGGCGTGTGTCGTAGCGGAAGAGGTACCCCAGGACCGGGATCTCGCCAAGCCCCGGCACCGACTGCTTGTTGGTCTGCACGTCATCCGAGATCAGCCCCCCGAGCACGATGATCTGGCCGTCGTCGACCAGCACCTGGCTCTCGAGCGAGCGCTTGTTGAGGATGATCCCGGTCGGGTTGGTGGCGTTGAGGATGCTCGAGACCTCCTGGTAGAGCGCCATCTTGATCATGCCCCCTTCGGCGATCTGCGGCCGGACCTTCAGCGTCACCCCGATGTCGCGCCGCTCGAAGGTCTGGAACGGGTTGACGACCGCGCCGCCCGCCCCGGACAGCGTGCTGAAGCTGCCGGTGACGATCGGGATGTTCTGCCCGACCTGGATCTTCGCCTCCTCGTTGTCCAGGGTGAGCAGCGTGGGCGTGGACAGGATGTTGGCGCTGTTGTCCAGCTCGAGCGCGCGGATGAGCGCGGCGATGTTGAGGATCTCCACGCCGGCGAGGGTGATCGTGCCGCGGATGAGGCCAAGGCTCAGTCCCTGGCCGATCGTCGCCGGATCGCGCGAGATCTGGCCAATGTTCGAGCCGACGGAGGGATTGAAGTTCTGGATGCCGAACCCTTGCGTCGCGTTGTTGGTGCCGGTGCCCTGGGGAATCGCCTGCCACTGGATGCCGAACTCGGCGGCCTTGGTGGTCGCGACCTCGACGATCAGCGCCTCCACGTACACCTGGGCCCGGCGCGCATCGAGCTGCTCGATCACCCCGCGCAGTGACCGGTAGACCGCATCCGGGGCAATGATCACGAGCGAGTTCGTCTCCGGATGGGCCTGGATCGAGGCGCTCGCGAGCGCACCGATCGCCGGGTTGCCCGCGCCTCCTGGCGCCGCCCCAGCCGCAGCCAGCGGCGGCTGCGCTGCCGGCGGTGGTGGCGGGGGTGCGCCCGGCGGTCCGGCGGTGGGTGCGGCGGCGGCCGCGCGCGCGAGCGGCTGGCCGCTCACGATCGCGCGAAGCGCCTCGGCGAGCCGGTCGGCCTGCGCATTCTTGAGGTAGACCACGTAGATGTTGCCCCCGGCGGCGCCCGGGAGATCCAGGCTGTCGGCAAGCTCCCGGATGCGCTTGGCGACCGCCGGGTGGTCGGCGCGCACCAGCAAGCTGTTCGTGCGTCCATCGACGGTGAGCGCCACTCGCGGCGCCCCCCCCGGCCCGGCCGGCTGCCCGAGCTCGGGCATGAGCCGCTGCACCGCCTGGCCGACGTCGATCGCCGCCGCGTACCGCAGCTTGATCGCCATCACCTGCGCCGGCTGCGGCTGGTCCACGTTCGAGATCACGTTGCGCACCCGAGCGATGTTCGACACGTAGTCGGTAATGACGATCGTGTTGGTCGCCGGGAACGCATTGATGACGTTGTTCGGCGTGACCAGCGGGCGCAGCGTTGCCACCAGCTGCTGCGCCGATTCGAACTGCAACCGGAACACTTCGGTCACGATCTGATCGGACCGGGCGCGCGCCGCCGCGCTGGCGTAGAACTTCGCATCGGCCTCGGGAACGATGTTGACGTAGCCGAGCTCGCCCCCGACGGCGGCGAAGCCCTGCACGCGCAGCGCGGACAGCAGGATCGGGAACACCATGTTCCGCGGCACCGGTTTCGGGGCGATGATGTTGACCGTGCCCTGCACCCGCGGATCGAGGAGGAAATTGCGCCCGGTCATCTCGGCGACCGCCTTCACGACCGCATGGATGTCGGCGTTCACGAAGTTCAGCGTGATCGTGTCGTCTGGACCTTCGGTCGGCGCCTGCGCACGCAGCGCGCCCATCGCGAGCAAGGCAGGGAGGGCAAGCGCTGCCACCGTCCCGCGGATCAATCGAGCGTCGAATCGCATCTTCCCCTCCTCCGTCGCTAGCGCTGTGCGTTCACGCTGATCGGCACCGTCACATCGCCGCGCTGGACCTCGGCCGTGAACGGCCCCTGCAGCCCGCGGCTCTGCAGGATGCGTGCGACATCGGCTTCGCTCGTCACGACCTCGCCGTTCACCGAGCGGACCACGTCCCCGGGCATGAGCCCGAACCGCTCGAGCAGGCTTCCCGGCGGCACGCTCTGGATCACCAGCCCCTGCGGAGCACCGCCAGGCGCCGCCGGTGCGTCCGGCGCCCCGGGCGCGGCCACAGAGCCCGGTGCCGGCGCGGGTGCGGCGACTGGCGCCGGGCTCGACGTCCGCGCGCGGCGCGGCGGCACACGGGGCGGCGGTGCTACAGCCACAATCTCGGGTTCCTGGAGGTCCAGCCGCTCGAGCGCGCCGTTCCGGCGCAGCACCACATGGCGGGGATGCACGGCATCCAGGACGACGCCCGGAACGATCTCGCCGCCGACGCGCGCCGTTTCGTCACGATCGCCGGTATTGACGATCACCATCGTCGGCGCGTTGGCGCCCCCCGCGAGTACCCCCTTGAGCTTGATATTGAGAGTGCTCACGGCCTCGCCGCGAGCACCCACAGGTGCGGTCCCGAAGAGATGCGCGTCCGAGAGCGCTTGGGCGGCGGCACCGAGCTGCACGCGCTCGAGCCGGGGGACCGCCGGTCCCTCCACGGCGGCCGCGAAGTACAGCAGCCACCGCGCTGCCAGCCAGCCCGCGAGGACGAGCAGCGCGAGCACGGCAAGGGTCGGCACCGCTTCGACGAGCGGGTCGACGACACGTCGTGCGCGAGCAAGATTCACGCGGGCCCCCGCGGCAGGACGGCGATCTCGAAGGCGACCGCGCCGTCGCCCCGATCGTGGCCGAGCACGAGGAGCAGCGGACCGAGTCGATCGCGATAGGCCAGCTCGGAACTCGCGGTGCCGCGCAGCCGCAGCGCGCCGCCTGCGCCCACTTCGCCTGCGGCATTCAACTGCAGGGGGCCGCGCAGCGTCGTGACACTCAGCCGCGCCGCCGCGCCGGGCACCGCCTGCAGGAGGCAGCGGAAGTCACCGAGCGGCGACGCCGCGGTCGATGCGTTCTGCCAGACGAGCTCCGCATCGCCGGCAGCTCCGTGCGGCCCGAGATCGAGCTTCCGGGTACTGAATACCAATGTGCCGCCCGGGCTCCAGCCGCGGAGCGGGCGGACGCCCTCGGCAATGGCCGCCACCGGAAGTGTCACCTCGGCGTCCCGCAGCGCGAGACCGGACGCGCGGCGCACGATGACAATCTCCCCGGTCGCCGTGCCGTCGAAACGAACCTTGAACGCCAGCTCGCCCGCGAAGATCCGCACCGGCAGCCAGCGCCACGAGGCGCCTTTCAGCACCACTTCGCCCCGGTCGACGCGCAGAACGAGATCGCCGCGTCCCGCCCACGCGCTCCCGCTCGCCGCGACCACGCGCACGTGGCCGTCGGTCGCGTGCGCAGCAGCGGCGGCAGCCCACCGCGCCGGAAGCGCCGCGAAGACGGTGATCGCGAACGCCGCGACGAACAGCGCCGCGTGCCACCAGCGCAGACGTGCGCTTCTGGGTCTCGCTATGCCCCGTCGCATCAGTTTCGTGGCCCCTGCAGCACCAGCGTTTCGACTTGAACGCTCCCGGGCTCGCCAGCCGGTTTCAACGCGATCGTCGCGATCACGAGTCCATGCGACTCCGCGAGCTGCGCGATCGCGCGCACTAACGCATCGAACGGAACGACGCCCAGATTCACCTGCACTCGGCCCCCGCCCAGGAGCGCGACGCCGGTGACGCGGGTGCCGACACCGGCGTCCTTCAGCACTTGCTCGATCACGGGCTGCGACGGCGTTACGTCGCCACGCGCACGCGCCGCGGTGCCCAGCCGCGCTACGTCCGCGGCTTGCAGCGCGACCTGCTGGGCCTGGGCGCGAAGCGTCGGAATTGCGGCGATCAACCGGACGCGCTCGGTCTCGAGCGGCGCCCAGACGTACGCCCAGAGCACCGCCACCGCGAGCAGCGCGCCACCCAGCGCGATGAGCGCACGCTCGCGCGCGTTTCTTCCCTGCCACCACTCGCGCCATCGGCCCAGCATTCTACGTCCCCTCCGCGGTCACCCGGAGCGTCGCGACCGAGGCACCACCGCCGGTCGCAATGCCCTCGACGCGCACCCGCAGGCCCGGGACCTGCAACCGGCTCGCGAGACGCTCGCGCGTCTCCCCCGGCGTGACCGGCACCTGCAGCTCGATCTCCCCGCGCTCGAACTTGAGCGACCGCGGGCTGCCGCTGAACGTAGCCAGGACCGGTGAGAGCTTGACCAGCATCGGCACGAGGTCGGCGACGTCGGCCTCGCCAGCGCCTCGCCGCAGCTCGGCGACGTTCCGGCGCATCTGTAGCGCCGGATCGACAACGGCTTTCGCCTCAGGGAACGCCGCTCGGAAGAGGCGGTCCGCCTCGCTTCGCAGCGCGCGGGCCTCGAACGCGAGCCGCGCCCAATCGCCGACCGTCAGGAGCACGTGGATGACGACGATCGCCCCGAGCAGAATTGCTGCGGGCCTGAGCCTTGCCACCCATGCGGCGTCGGTCCAGCCGCCTGCCTGTGCTCCATGGAGCAGATCCGGGCACGCGGCGGTGTCGGCATCGGACTCCTCGGGCGTCCACGCTCCGGCGAGCGCGACGGGAACGTGCAGTGATCCGCTCCATCTCGCGACGTCCGGGGGCTCGGCTCCTTCCGCGAGCAGCACGCGCACGGCCCGCGGCGGCCTGCCGCGCGCACGCCACTCGTCGGCCGCGAGCGTCAGCGCGAGCGGCGCCTGGCCGTCCACCGCGGCGTCGAGCGTCACCGCCTCGATGCCATCGAAGGTCACGAACCCGCCGTTGCCCGACCAGACGAGTGTCCAGACGCCGTCGTGTTCCCCGAGCAGCGCGCTCTCGACTATCGCCCGGTCAGGCGAGACGCCCAACGCCTCCAGCTCGCCGACCGCCGCCGCGAGCCACGCCCGATCCAGCACGGCGACCAGGCGCGCGCCGTCGCGCGTCTCGTCGAGCACCACGGCGTGGAGCTCCTCGGGCACGGTCACGACCGCGTCCTCGACCGCGAACGGCGCGAGCTTCGTGAGCCGCCCTGCCGGGCCCGCCGGAAGCTGCGCGCGCACGAACCCGACGCGGCTGACCGGGAGGACCAGGATGATCTCGTCGGCGCCTGGCAGCTCCGCGAGCCGCGTCACACCGGCCCGCCTGCGCCCGCGTGTCTGCAGCGCCCACCGGAACGGCGGCTCGTTGCGCGTGATCCGATCCCGCCAGCGATCCGGGAGGTGGATCTGGAGGACTCGCTTCGCGCCGCGCCTCGCCATCGGTCACCTCAGATCGCGACCTGGGAGAGCGCCACGAGCGCTGGAAGGCGGCCCTCGCCGCGCTGGAAAAGCGCGCGATACCCGACGACGACTCGCCCGAGGCGCACCGTGGCGTCGGCGCTGAAGTACCGGCTCTTGACGTCGAGCTGCACGCCGACCGATCCCGAGGGCGACCGGGAGAGCGCGCGCAGGAATTCCTCCCGGCTCTGGAAGGGCTTCGTCCTCCGCCGCTCGACGACGCGCGCCATTTCCTCCGCGCTGAAACCCGGCAAGAGCGCCTGCAGGACCTGCACCGGGGCGGTGTTGACGTTGACCAGCGTCTCCTCCGGAAGCGCGGTGACGAACGGCGCGAGCCGGGCGAGGATGTCGGCGCTGAAGCCTCTGACGCGCACAAGTTCCCCAAGATCGACGACGCGACGGCCGGCGGTGCGGTAGGGCGGATCGAGCGCGAGGTAGTACCGGTCCTCGGCACCGTTCGGCTGCGTGACCTCGTCATCGGCGTCGAGCCAATCGACCACCGCCTCCGCGAGGCCCGCGGGCAGCCCCAGCGCGGCGAGCAGCCGCTGAAACGCGACGAGGTCGTGCGGGGCCACGCCGCCCTCGCGGGCGAGGTTGTTCACGTTGAACTTGGCTTGCTCGTCGGACATTGTGCCGGCGACCTGCGCCTGCTCGGCGGGGAACGGCGGCATGCGGCGCGCCCAGATCTCGCCGAGATGATCGAGCGCCGGGTCGTCCTCGGCGAGGATCGTCGCGGCCCAGCTGGCGGCGGCACGCGCGAGTGCATCGGCCTGCGCGCGTACCGCGAGGTTCTCGACCTGGCGCAGCCAAAGCGATTGCTGCCAGAGGATGTACGTCGCGGCGCTGGTCGCGAGGGCAACGACGAGCACCGCCATGACCACCGCCACCCCGCGCTGGGTTCGCGTCGGGGTCACAGCGCGGACCTCACCGCGGTGGGAAGGCGGCGCGTGATGCGCTCCCCGGAGGCGAGCGTGACGCCCACCTCGATGCCGGCCGGAATCTCGGTCTCCGGACTGGTCGTCCCGGCCGGCGGCCAGGCCACGTGCCACTGTCCGCTGCGGTCCAGGTAGCGCAGATCCAGGGCGCTCACGTTGCGCAACACGGCTATCGCGCGGGGCTCGCTCCGCGGCGCCCGATCGAGCTCGCTCCAGGACAGCAGCTCGACGATGCCGCCACGGAGCCGGTAAGCGACCCGGCGCGGTGGGTCGGTCGCACCGGGATCGACGGCGAAGCCGGTGCGGGTCAGCATCACTGCGGCGTCAGCCGCGCCCCCGGGCGTGGCGTTGCCGACGAGCGCGGGCGAGACCGCATTGCTGGCATCGCGGACCGGACGCGGCGTGGACGCGGCGAAGTCCTGTTCGAGCCGGGTGAAGAAGAGCGCGATCTCGCGCCATTTGCGGTCCTCTTGCTCGATCCGACCACGGCTCTCGAGCACGACGGTCAACGCGCGGTAAGCGAACGCGGACATCACGCCGAAGATCGTGATGGCGACGAGGAGCTCGATCAACGTGAGACCGCGCGCGCCGCGCATGGCGTCATTGGCTCCGCACGGCGTACCCGACGAGCCTCGCTGCGGCGCGGTCCGGCGTGCGCACGGGGAACACCTGGACCTCGACGCGCCGGAAGCGCGGGTTGGGCGTCCCGGTCACCGACTCGCGCCAGACAAACCGCACGCCGGCCTGATCGGCGTTCTCCTGACGCGTGCCGATGTCGGGCCAGACTGGCCGCATCGCGTACTCCGCCAACCGGTCCTGTGCAATCCACCCGGCGAGGAGCCGCTCCTTGAGCTCGAGGGTGGTGTCGGTGGCCACGCTTGCAGCCCGCACCGCGGCCGCGAGCGCGACTGCGAGGATCGCGAGCGCGACGAGAATCTCGATGAGCGTGAAGCCGCGGCGTGATCGCATTCGCGCCCCCGTCAGTTCGCAGGCTCGTCGACCGACGGCGCGGTCACGCCGTTGGACGCGACCCACACGCGATGCTCACCGCGTGCGAGCGTGATGCGGAACGGATCGGCGAGGCCGGTCGGGGAAAGTACGATCGTCGGGTTCCCGCCGTGTGCGGTCGTGGGCGTCTCGATCAGGGCAACGCTTACGCCGGTGGGCAAGACGCGCGCCCGCAAACTCGCGTCGCCGTCCATTGGCTGCCAAGTCCGATCCGACCCGCGCTGCAGGAACTGGTAGCCCGCGTCGGTGCGCTGCCACGCGAGCGGCGCGCCGGTCGCGATCGCTTCGTCGCGGGCATGCGCGAGCAGCGCGGCCAGGCGCACCGCCTCCTCCCGCAGGCCCTGCCGCGCGTCGGGCGAGAGTTGCACCGCCACCAGCGAGACGAGGATCGCGATAATGACGACGACGACGAGCACCTCGAGGAGCGTGAAGCCGCGGGTGCGGGGCGGCGGATCAGTGATAGATATCCGCATTGGTTCCCTCACCGCCGGCCTGGCCGTCAGCGCCCAGGCTGAAGACGTCGATCTCGCTGCGCACACCCGGATTGAGGTACAGGTACTCCCGGCCCCACGGATCCTTCGGCACGCGGTCGAGGTAGCCGCCCTGCTTCCAGTTGACCGGGATCGGCTGCGTCGCCGGCCGCTGAACGAGCGCCTGCAGCCCCTGCTCGGTCGACGGGTAGAAGGTATTGTCGAGGCGGTAGAGCTTGAGCGCCTGGTTGAGCGCTGCGATGTCGGCCTTCGCCGCGACCGCACGCGCTTCGTCGGGGCGGCTCATCACCTTGGGCACGATGATCGCCGCGAGGAGACCGAGGATGACGACGACGACCATCACCTCGATCAGCGTGAACCCTCGCGGGTGCGACGCGGACCGCTCGATCACGGATGGTCGTTTCATCGATCGAATGCTCTTCGAGGCCATGCGTGGGTGGCGTGAACGAGCCGGAAGCGGACCAACAGCGCGGGAGCCCGAACGATCGGGCGGCGCCACGACCAGCCGCACGCGGGTTGCTAGGTACTGGACCCGAGATTGCGCATCGCGAAACGCATCATCCTCGATCCTGCTTGAATCACTTCGCGAGCGTCATCCGGTGGTGCTGCCCGATCGCCGGCGCCAAGCCTTCGCGTCGGCCAGAACGTGTTTCTCTACCCCCTTCCGAACGCAACGACCATATCATAAGTCGGCCGGCCGCCGCAGCGAATATCCCCTACGAAGATCGACGCGTCTCGTCGTCATCGCCCCGGGGAACGACGGCCGAGCGGCCGCCGAGATGTCGACACTCAAACGGCGAGGGACGGGCGGGCGCGGCGCGGACGCCTGGACGGTCTGGGCGAGCGAGGTTGCCGCGGGTGAAGCGCCGCGTAATCCGACAGCGGATGCGCCGGTCGGGGTCCGCACCCTGTGAAGCGGGAGCGCCGCTGCTACTTCTTCTTTTGCGGGCGCTGCCACCGGGGGATGGAGACCTGTCGCACGCGCGAGATCGTGAGCTGGCCGGGCGGTGCGTCCTCGGTGAGCGTCGTGCCGGCGGCGAGCGTGGCTCCACGCCCGACGCGCACCGGCGCGACGAGCTGGGTGTCCGAGCCGATGAACACGTCGTCCTCGATGATCGTTCGGTGCTTGTTCGCACCGTCGTAGTTGCAAGTGATTGTTCCGGCGCCAACATTGACTTTGCTACCAATCGTTGTATCGCCGATATATGACAGATGGTTCGCCTTCGAGCCGGCCCCGATCTCGCTCGCCTTGACCTCGACGAAGTTGCCGATGTGCACGTCTTCGGCGAGCCGGACACCGGGGCGAAAGCGGGCGTAGGGGCCGACGCGACAGCGCTGCCCGATGCTCGACTCCTCGAGGTGGCAGAACGGCTCGATGCGCGTGTCGGGGCCGATGCGCACGTCCCGGAGCACGCAGTTCGCGCCGACCGACACGCGGTCGCCGAGCGACACGTCGCCCTCGAACACGCAGTTGACGTCGATCGCCACGTCACGCCCGCACTCGAGCCGGCCCCGCACGTCGATGCGCGCGGGGTCGGCGAGCGATACGCCGGCGTCGAGCAGCTTTCCGGCGACGAGCCGCTGGTGCGCACGCTCGAGCTCGGCGAGCTGCCCCTTGCTGTTCACGCCGAGCGTCTCCCACGCCGCTCCGGGCTGCACCGCGCGGACCGGCACGCCTTCCTTGACCGCCAGGGCGACGATGTCGGTGAGGTAGTACTCGCGCTGCGCATTCTCGTTGCGGAGACTCGCCAGCCAGCCCGCGAGGCGCTTCGTCGGCAGCGCCATGATGCCGGTGTTCACCTCGCGGATCGCGCGCTCCGCGGGCGACGCGTCCTTCTCCTCGACGATGCGCCTGACCGCGCCGCCCTCGCGGACGATCCGGCCATACCCCGACGGGTCGTCGAGCTCGACGGTCAGCATCGCCATGCCCTCGGCCGCGGCGGCGACGAGCTGCCGGAGCGTCTCGGCCCGGGTGAGCGGGACATCGCCGTAGAGCACGAGCGTATGCGCGCCCTGCCCGAGCGCGGGCAGCGCCTGCTGGAGCGCGTGGCCCGTGCCGAGCTGCGGCTCCTGCTTGACCCACGCGAGCGTCTCGTCGCCGATCGCCTCGCGCACCGCTTCGCCACCGTAGCCGTACACCACGGCGATCCGGGCGGGGCCGAGCGCGCGGGCGCAGTCGAGGACGTGGGCGAGGAGCGGACGACCGGCCAAGCGGTGCAGGACCTTGGGCAGGTCGGAGTGCATCCGTTTGCCCTGGCCGGCGGCCAGGATGACGACGTTCACGGAAACTCCCTGTAACTTCCGCATGTTATCACGCACATCGAGGGACTTCTCGACGCCGGCGCGCGGCCGATCCGTGAACAATGGCGAAAAGCGGCGCGCGCCGATCGGCGGTACGGTCTTTGGGCTAGACTTCCGCGCCTCGACGCCCCAAAGGAGGAACTCCATGCGCCGCCCGTTGCTCGCCGCGCTCGCCGCGGCCTGTTGCCTCCCGTTCGCCGCGCTCGCCCAGGACGCCTGCAAGAACCGGGGCGAGCTCGATCCGCTCTACTGCGACGAGAACGGCGACCTCGTCGCCGACCCGCCGAAGGACCCGAAGAAGTACCGCAACCCCTCGACGCTCGTCTTCACCTACACGCCGGTCGAAGACCCGGCGGTGTACGAGAACATCTTCAAGCCGTTCACCGACTACCTCGGCAAGTGCGTCGGCAAGCGGGTCGTCTTCTACCAGGTGCAGTCGAACGCCTCCGAGATCGAGGCGATGCGCTCGGGCCGGCTCCACGTCGGCGGCTTCTCGACCGGGCCGACCAACTTCGCGGTCAACCTCGCCGGCGCGGTGCCGTTCGCGGTCAAGGGCGACGCGAAGGACTGGCAGGGCTACCAGCTGTGGTTCCTCGTCAAGAAGGATAGCCCGTACCAGAAGCTCTCGGACATGAAGGGCAAGAAGGTCGCGCACGTGCAGCCGTCGTCCAACTCCGGGAACCTCGCGCCGCGCGCGCTGTTCCCGAAGGAGGGGCTCGTGCCCGACCAGGACTACAAGGTGCTCTACTCGGGCAAGCACGACCAGACGGTGATGGGCGTCTTGAGCGGCGACTACGACGGCGGGCCGGTCGCCTCCGACGTGTTCAAGCGCATGATCGAGCGCGGCCAGGTGAAGGAAGAGGACTTCCGCGTCATCTACCGTAGCCAGACCTTTCCGACCTCGTCGTTCGCGTATGCGCACGATCTCGAACCGGCGCTGCGCGACAAGCTGCTGAAGTGCTTCTACGACTACCGCTTCCCGGCGGAGATGCAGAAGGCGTTCGGCGGCGCCGACCGCTTCTTCCCGATCACCTACCAGAAGGACTGGGCGATCGTGCGGCAGGTGGCCGACGGCAGCGGCGAGAAGTTCAACAAGACCGCGTTCGAGAGCCTGCAGAAGCGCGAAGCGGAAGCGGCGGCGAAGAAGGCGGCGGCGACGAAGTGAGTTCCGTCGCGGCGGGAGCGACCGCAGCGCCCGCCGTCGCGGCCGCTGCGGCAACTGCCGCGCTCTCGGTCCGCAACCTCGTCAAGGAGTACGTCGCCGGGCGCCCAGTCCTTCGCGGAATCTCGCTCGACTTCGCGCCGCGCGGCATCACCGCGGTCATCGGCCCGTCGGGCACCGGCAAATCGACGCTGATCCGCTGCATCAACCGGCTCGTCGAGCCGACCTCCGGCGCGATCGTTTTCGAGGGCCGGGACCTCGTCAAGCTGGCAAAGCGCGAGCTGCGCGAGGCGCGCCGCCACATCGGCATGGTGTTCCAGGAGTACAACCTCGTGGAGCGCCTGACGGTGATGGAGAACGTGCTGTGCGGGCGGCTCGGCTACGTGACGCCGCTGAAAGCGTGGCTCCGCCGGTTCCCGGGCCGCGACGTCGACCGCGCCTTCGAGCTGCTCGAGACCGTGGGGCTCGGGGCGTTCACGCACGCCCGCGCCGACAGCCTGTCCGGCGGCCAGCGCCAGCGCGTCGGCATCGCGCGGGCGGTGATGCAGCAGCCGCGGCTGCTGCTCGCCGACGAGCCGACCTCCTCGCTCGACCCGAAGACCTCGGTCGAGATCATGGCGCTGATGCAGGCGCTCTCCGAGCTGCACGGCTTCCCGGTGATCGTCAACATCCACAACGTCGAGCTCGCGCGGCGCTTCGCCGACCGCATCGTCGGCATGACCGGCGGCGCGGTGGTGTTCGACGGGCCGCCCGAGAGCCTCGACGAGGGCATCCTGAAGACGATCTACGGCGGCGAGGACTGGCTGGAGTGAGCACGGCCGCCGCCGTCCACCGCCAGGCGTTCATCCCCAGCTGGTGGGCGCGGGCCGGGTGGGTGCTCTTCGGCATCTACCTCGTCTACGCCGCCTCGCATCTCGAGTTCACGCCGGCGCGGTTCATGGTCGGGCTCGAGCACGGCGCCAAGTTCGTCGCGCGGCTCTTCCCGCCCGACTTCCACCGCTGGGAGCTGCTGCTCAAGGGCATGGTCGAGAGCCTGCAGATCGCGGTGCTCGCCTCGATCCTCGGCCTCGCGGTCTCGCTGCCGCTGTCGCTGGCGGCCGCGCGCAACCTGATGCCGGCCTGGCTCACCTGGCCGGCGCGAGCGGTGATGGTGGTGTGCCGCTCGTTCCACCCGGTGATCGTCGCGATCCTGTTCGTGAAGGCGGTCGGCTTCGGCGCGCTCGCCGGCATCCTCGCGCTCACCGTCGCCTCGATCGGTTTCCTCGGCAAGCTGTTCACCGAGGCGATCGAGGAGATCTCGCTGAAGCAGGTCGAGGCGGTGCGCGCGAGCGGCGCGCCGTTCATGTCGGTGGTGTCGTTCGCGGTCGTCCCGCAGGTGTTCTCGCGCTTCGTCGGCTTCATCGCCTACGAGACCGACGCCAACCTGCGCAACTCCACGATGGTCGGCATCGTCGGCGCGGGCGGCATCGGCGGGACGCTGTTCGCCGCGTTCCAGCGCTTCGACTACGACTTCGTCTGCGCGATCGTGCTGACCATCATCGCCCTCATCATGCTGGGTGAGGTGCTCACGATCCGCATCAAGCGGATCTTCAACGTGTGAGCCCGCCGGGCCGCCCCAAGGGCGAACCCCGAGCGCGCGAGCGCGAGGGTGTCCTGTGAGCGCCCCGGGGCTCGCCGCAGTCGACCGCGAGTGGCACCGCTTCACGCCGTCCGAGCGGCTCGCGCGGTTCGGTGTCTACTTCGCGGTGGTCGCCGCGGTCGTCGCATCCGTCCAGACGGTGGAGGTGATCCCGGAGTTCATCGCCGACGCGCCCGAGCAGATCGCCGACATGCTGCGGCGGATGTGGCCGGTGGCGTGGGGCTTCTATCCGGAAGGCGTCCATGAGCCGCTGCTCGACTCGATCCACATCGCCACGCTCGGCACCGTGGCGGCCGTGCTGATGGCCGTGCCGGTGGCGTTTCTCGCCGCGCGCAACGTCACGCCCCACGCCGGTCTCAACTACTTCGCCAAGCTGATCCTCGTCGCGACGCGCTCGGTGAACACGCTGATCTGGGCGCTGTTCTTCGTCGCGGTGTTCGGCCCCGGCGCGCTCGCCGGCACGCTCGCGATCGCCTTCCACTCCATCGGCTTCACCGGGAAGCTCCTCTCCGAGGCGCTCGAGGAGTCGAACAAGGGCACGATCGAGGCGCTGCACGCGACCGGCGCGCCCTGGCTGTCGGTGGCGCTGAAGGGCTACTGGCCGCAGGTGAAGCCGGCGTTCTGGGCGATCGTGCTGTTCCGCTGGGACATCAACGTGCGGGAATCCGCGGTCCTGGGGCTGGTCGGCGCCGGCGGCGTGGGCATGGCGCTCGACACGGCGCTGAACCTCTTCCAGTGGGATCGCGTGGCGATGATCCTCGCCGCGATCCTCGCCGTGGTGATCATCGCGGAGGTCGCAACCACCCAGCTGCGGAAGCGTATTATCTGAGCGTGCATCGCCTCGTTCGCCGGATCCTCGCGGCGCTCGCCGCGGCCGTGCTCGCCTCGCCGGCGGGCGCGGAGCTGTACAAGTGGGTGGACGACAAGGGCGTGACGAACTACGGCAGCACGCCGCCGGCGAACGCCCGCAACGTCCAGAAGGTCGACGAATCGAACCCGCGGGTCAGCACCGTCCCGGGGCTGAAGCCCGAGGAAGTCCAGGCGGGGCAGAACCGGGCCCTGCAGCAGAAAGTCGATAGCCTGGAGCGCGACCTCGAGGCGCAGCGCCGCGCGACCGCGGATGCGCAGGCGCGCGCCGACGCGGACGCGCAATGGCTGGAGCGCTGCCGGGCGGACCGGCGCATCGACTGCGACGACCCGTCGCGGGGGCAGCTCGACTACGACCCGGGGGTGGTGTACCCCTACTACCCGCCGCGCCCCATCCCGCCACGCCCGCGGCCGCCGAGGCCCATGCCGCGATGACGGAAATCCGTCTGTCATCCGGAGCAAGGGGTCGCGCGTAAACTGCTCATGGCCATGCCCAGCGCCCAGCTCGCCACGTTCGCCGCGCTGCTCGCGCTCGCCCCTGTCGTTCACGCCGAGGTCTACAAGTGGGTGGACGACAAGGGGGTGGTCAACTACACGAGCACGCCGCCGCCGAATCGGAAGAGCGCGAAGCTCGACGAAGATCAGGGCCGCGTGAGCACGATCCAGGCCTACGACTATTCGCGCAGCGGCGCGCCACGCCGCGAGCAGGCGCTCCAGGAGCGCGTCGCGCGCCTCGAGGACGAGTTGGCCCGCGGCCGCCAGGTCGCGGCGGTGGACGCGGCTGCGTCGGCCGAGGCCTATCGGGTCTGGCGCGAGCAGTGCTTCGCCCAGCGCCGCGTGGACTGCGACGGCCCCTATGCCGCGTCGTTCGTCGACCCGGGGTTCTTCTTTCCTGGCGCTGCGGTCAGGCCTCCGCGACGGGTCGCCGGCGCCTATATCCCGACCGACAAGATCGCCATCGGGGTCGGCGGTGTAGTGGGTCCTTACTTCAAGCCGCCGCCAGGCGGCATCGTGGTCGGCCCCGGGCCGTACGGCATCGGCGGGGGGTATCAGCTCGCGTCACCCGGAGGGGTCGTCCTGGGGCCGGGGCCGTACGGCATCGGCGCGGCGTTCCACCCCGTGGAAGAGACGGGGCCGGTTCGCATGGAGCCGAGGTCACGCCCCCGTCCCCGGCGGTAGGCCGCTCCTGCCCTCACCGCGGCAGGTCGGAAGCCCCCATCAGGAACTCGTCGACCGCGCGGGCGCACTGCCGCCCCTCGCGGATCGCCCACACGATGAGCGACTGACCGCGGCGGAGATCGCCCGCGGCGAAGACCTTCGGCACCGAGGTCTGGTAGCAACCCGCCCCGTCGGTGGTCGCCTTGGCGTTGCCGCGCGGATCCTTGGCGACGCCGAACGCGTCGAGCACGCCCGGCACCGGCGAGACGAAGCCCATGGCGAGCAGCACGAGGTCGGCCGGCAGCTCGAACTCGGTGCCGGGGATCTCGGTCATCTTCAGCTGCCCGCTCGCCGGATCCTTTTCCCACTTCACGCGGGTCGCGACGAGCGCTTTCACCTCGCCCTTCTCGCCCCGGAAGTGCTTCGTCGTCACCGCCCAGTCGCGGTCCACGCCTTCCTCGTGCGAGCTCGAGGTGCGCAGTCGGACCGGCCAGTACGGCCACACCGGATTGCGGTCGACGTCCGGCGGCATCGGCAGGAGCTCGAACTGGGTGACCGACTTCGCGCCGTGCCGGTTCGAGGTGCCGACGCAGTCCGAGCCGGTGTCCCCGCCGCCGATGATGACGACGTGCTTGTCGGTCGCCCACAGGTCGCGGATGCCCGGGTCGCCCGCGACGCGGCGGTTCTGCAGCGGCAGGAACTCCATCGCGTAGTGGATGCCGCCGAGGTCGCGCCCGGGGATCGGCAGGTCGCGCGGCTGCTCCGCGCCGCCCGCCAGCACCACCGCGTCGAACTCGGCGAGGAGCTCCTCGGGGCTCACCACCCGCTTCGCGTCGTTGGCGACCTCGGGGCCCGGCGGCTCCCCCCGACGAGCACGCGGGTGCGGAACTCGACGCCTTCGGCCGCCATCTGCTCCAGGCGCCGGTCGATGATCCATTTCTCCAGCTTGAAGTCCGGGATGCCGTAGCGCAGCAGCCCGCCGATGCGGTCGTTCTTCTCGAAGAGGACGACATCGTGGCCGGCCCGCGCGAGCTGCTGGCTGGCGGCGAGGCCCGCGGGACCGGACCCGACGACCGCGACTTTCTTGCCGGTCTTGCGCGCCGGCGGCTGCGGCGTGACCCAGCCCTCCGCCCACGCCTTGTCGATGATCGCGTGCTCGATCGACTTGATGCCGACCGCATCCTCGTTGATGCGCAGGACGCACGCTTCCTCGCAGGGCGCCGGGCACACGCGGCCGGTGAACTCGGGGAAGTTGTTGGTCGAGTGCAGCGTCGCGATCGCGCGCTGCCAGTCCTGCCGGTAAACGAGGTCGTTGAAGTCCGGGATGATGTTGTTGACCGGGCAGCCGCTCATGCAGAACGGCACGCCGCAGTCCATGCAGCGCGCGCCCTGGACCTTCGCCGCCTCGTCGGTGAGCGGGGCGATGAACTCGCGGTAGTGCTTCTTCCGCGCCTCGGGCGCTTCGTGCGCCTCGTCGAGCCGCTCGTACTCGAGGAACCCCGTGACCTTGCCCATCGCGTCAGGCGACGGCCTTCCGCGACGCGGCGGCGTTCTCGGTGAGCGCGCGGCGGTATTCCTTCGGGAACACCTTCACGAACTTCGCCCGGTGCTTCGCCCAGTCGGCGAGGATCTCCTTGGCGCGCCTGCTCTCGGTGTACTTCGCGTGGCTCTCGATCAGCCGCTTGAGGATCGTCTCGTCGGCGGTCCCCAGGTGCCACAGCTCGCGCGCCACCTTGCCCTGCTGCTCCGACTCGGAGGCGAGCGGCTCGAGGTCGACCATCGCCGGGTTGCAGCGCTTGGCGAACTGGCCGTCGAGGTCGAGCACGTAGGCGATGCCGCCCGACATGCCCGCGCCGAAGTTGCGGCCGGTCGTCCCGAGCACCACCACCGTGCCGCCGGTCATGTACTCGCACCCGTGGTCGCCAACGCCCTCGACCACCGCCTGCGCGCCGGAGTTGCGCACCGCGAAGCGCTCCCCCGCCACACCGCGGAAGTACGCCTCGCCGGCGATCGCGCCGTACAGCACCACGTTGCCGGTGATGATGTTCTCGGTCGGCTCGCCGCGGAACTTCGGGCTCGGCTGGACGCTGATCCGGCCGCCCGACAGCCCCTTGCCGCAGTAGTCGTTCGTGTCGCCGAGGAGGTCGAGCCACACCCCCTTCGCGAGGAACGCGCCGAAGCTCTGCCCCGCGGAGCCCGCGAAGCGCACGCGGATCGTCTCGTCGGGAAGGCCCTCGTGGCCGTAGCGCCGGGCGATCTCGTGGGAGAGCATTGTGCCGACGGTCCGGTTGATGTTGCGGATCGGCATCTCGATGGTCACCTTCTCGCCCCGTTCGAGCGCGGGCTGAGCGAGCTCGATCAGCCGGTTGTCCAGCGCCTTCTCCAGCCCGTGGTCCTGCCGCTCGCAGTGGTGGACGGCGACCTCGGCCGGCATCTTCGGCATGTGGAAGACCTTCGTGAAGTCGAGCCCCTTCGCCTTCCAGTGCTCGACGCCCCGGCGCGTGTCGAGGAGGTCGGTGCGCCCGATCAGGTCGTTGAACTTCCGGATGCCGAGCTTCGCCATCAGCTCGCGCGCCTCCTCGGCGACGAAGAAGAAGAAGTTGACGACGTGCTCCGGCCGGCCCTCGAACTTCCGGCGCAGCACCGGGTCCTGGGTGGCGATGCCCACCGGACAGGTGTTGAGGTGGCACTTGCGCATCATGATGCAGCCCTCGACCACCAGCGGCGCGGTGGCGAAGCCGAACTCGTCGGCGCCGAGGATCGCGCCGATCACGACGTCGCGCCCGGTCTTCATCTGGCCGTCGACCTGGACCGCGATCCGGCCGCGCAGGCGGTTCAGCACCAGCGTCTGCTGGGTCTCGGCGAGCCCCAGCTCCCACGGCGTGCCGGCGTGCTTGATCGACGACCAGGGCGAAGCGCCGGTGCCGCCGTCGTGCCCGGCGATCGTGACGTGGTCCGACTTGGCCTTCGAGACGCCCGCGGCGATCGTGCCGACGCCGATCTCGGACACGAGCTTGACGCTGATCGCGGCGCGCGGGTTCGAGTTCTTGAGGTCGTGGATCAGCTGCGCGATGTCCTCGATCGAGTAGATGTCGTGGTGCGGCGGCGGGCTGATGAGCTCGACGCCGGGCGTGGAGAACCGGAGCTCGGCGATGTACTCGGACACCTTGCGCCCGGGGAGCTGACCGCCTTCGCCGGGCTTCGCCCCTTGCGCGATCTTGATCTGGAGCTGCTCGGCGGAGGCGAGGTACTCGGCGGTGACGCCGAACCGCCCGGAGGCGACCTGCTTGATCTTCGACTTGAGCGAGTCGCCTTCCTGCAGGTCGAGGTCGACCTGGACGCGGCTCTGGCCGAGCCTGGACATCAGCGTCTCGCCCGCCTTGACCGGCGCATAGCGCATCCGGTCCTCGCCGCCCTCCCCGGTGTTCGACTTGCCGCCGATGCGGTTCATCGCGATCGCGAGCGTGGTGTGCGCCTCGGTCGAGATCGAGCCGAGCGACATCGCGCCGGTCGCGAACCGCTTGACGATCTCCGTTGCCGGCTCGACCTCCGCGATCGGGATCGGCGCCGCCGCGAAGCGGAACTCGAAGAGCCCGCGCAGCGTCATGTGCCGCTGCGACTGGTCGTTGATGATCTGGGCGTATTCCTTGTAGGTCGAGTAGCTGTTGCCGCGCGCGGAGTGCTGCAGCTTGGCGATCGCGTCCGGGGTCCACATGTGGTCCTCGCCGCGCACGCGGAAGTGGTACTCGCCCCCGGCGTCCAGCGCGCCGGCCAGCACCGGGTCCTCGCCGAAGGCCGCCGCGTGGATGCGGATCGCTTCGTCCGCCACCGCGAACACGCCGATCCCCTCGATGTTCGAGGTGGTCCCGGTGAAGTACTTCTCGACGAACGCCTTCTGCAGGCCGACCGCCTCGAAGCACTGCGAGCCGGTGTAGGACATGTAGGTCGAGATGCCCATCTTGGACATCACCTTCTTCAGCCCCTTGCCGATCGCCTTGACGTAGTTCTTGATCGCTTTCTTGCCGTCGACCGTTTCGGGCAGCAGCTGCTTGAGGTCGAGCAGGGTCTCGAGCGCGAGGTAGGGATGGACGGCCTCGGCGCCGTAGCCGCCGAGCAGCGCGAAGTGATGGACCTCGCGCGCCGAGCCGGTCTCGACCACCAGGCCCGTCGCCGTGCGCAGGCCCTTGCCGGTGAGGTGCTGGTGGATCGCCGACAGGGCGAGGAGCGCCGGGATCGCGACCCGCTCGCGATCGAGCTGGCGGTCGGAGATGACGAGGATGGTGTAGCCGGAGCGGACCGCGTCTTCGGCCTGCGCGCAGAGCGACGCGAGCCGCGCCTCGATCGCCTCCTTGCCCCAGGCGACGGGATAGGTGATGTCGAGCTCGCAGCTCTCGAACTTGCCGTTGGTGTACTTCCCGATGTGCCGGATGGTCTCCATCTGGTCGAAGTCGAGCACCGGCTGGCTCACCTCGAGCCGGAGCGGCGGATTCATCTCGTCGATGCCGAGGAGGTTCGGCTTCGGCCCGATGAAGCTCACCACCGACATCACGAGCTCCTCCCGGATCGGGTCGATCGCGGGGTTCGTGACCTGGGCGAAGAGCTGCTTGAAGTAGTGGTACAGCGTCTTGTCCTTGTTCGACAGCACCGCGAGCGGGGAGTCGTTGCCCATCGAGCCGGTCGGCTCCTCACCGCTCGCCGCCATCGGCGACATGACGATCTGGAGGTCCTCCAGCGTGTACGCGAACGCCTGCTGGCGGTCGAGGAGGCGCGCGCGCGCGGGCTCGCGCCGCTCCTCGGGCGGCGGCAGGTCGTCGAGCTTCACGCGGATCCGGTCGATCCACTCGGCGTAGGGCCGCTGCCCCGCGAGCGTGTCCTTCAGCTCCTTGTCGTCGATGATCCGGCCGCGCTCGACGTCGACGAGGAACATCTTCCCCGGCTGGAGGCGCCACTTCTTGACGATCTTCTCCTCGGGGATCGGCAGGCAGCCGCACTCGGAGCCCATGATGACGAGCCCGTCCTCGGTGACGATGTAGCGCGACGGGCGGAGCCCGTTCCGGTCGAGCGTGGCGCCGATCTGGCGGCCGTCGGTGAAGGCGATCGAGGCCGGGCCGTCCCAGGGCTCCTGCATCGCGGCGTGGTACTCGTAGAACGCGCGGCGGTTCGCGTCCATCAGCGCGTGGTTCTCCCACGCCTCGGGGATCATCATCATCATGGCGTGCGCGACCGAGTACCCGCCCATCACCAGCATCTCGAGCGCGTTGTCGAAGGAGGCCGAGTCGGACTGCCCGTCGTAGATCAGCGGCCAGATCTTGGCGAGGTCGTCGCCGAGGGTCGGGCTCGAGATCGAGCCCTGGCGCGCCCGGAGCCAGTTGATGTTCCCGCGCAGGGTGTTGATCTCGCCGTTGTGGGCGATCATGCGGAACGGGTGCGCGAGGTCCCAGGTCGGGAAGGTGTTGGTCGAGAAGCGCTGGTGGATCAGCGCCAGCGCCGAGACCGCCCGCGGATCCTGCAGGTCCTTGTAGTACAGGCCCACCTGGTAGGCGAGCAGCATCCCCTTGTAGACGATCGTGCGCGCCGACATCGACGGCACGTAGAACTGCTTGCCGTGGGCGAGCTTGAGCGCCTGGATCGCGTGACCCGAGGACTTGCGGATGATGTAGAGCTTGCGCTCGAGCGCGTCGGTCACGGTGACGGTCGGGCCGCGCCCGACGAAGACCTGCCGGATGACCGGCTCGATCTTCCGGGCCGGTTCGGCGAGATCCGAGTTGTCGACCGGCACGTCGCGCCAGCCGAGGAGCACCTGCCCTTCGTCCTTGATGGCGCGCTCGATCTCGTACTCGCAGGCGAGCCGTGACGCGGGCTCGCGGGGCAGGAACACCATGCCGACGCCGTACTCGCCGACCGGCGGCAGGGTGACCCGCTGCTTCGCCAGCTCCTCGCGGAAGAGGCGGTCCGGGAGCTGGATGAGGATGCCGGCGCCGTCGGAGAGCTTGGCGTCGTAGCCGACCGCGCCCCGATGCGTGAGGTTCTTGAGGATGAGCAGGCCCTGCTGGATGAGCTCGTGGCTCTTCCGGCCCTGGATGTTCGCGATGAAGCCGACGCCGCAAGCGTCGTGCTCGTTCGCGGGGTCGTACAACCCCTGGGCGGGCGGAAGGCCAGGCTCGTTCATTGGACTACCCTCGCGCTCCGCGCTCGGGATTCGCCCTTGGGGCGGCCCGGCGGGCTCATTGGACTACCTTGTCGCTGCGCGCCAAGGATTCGCCCTTGGGGCGGCCCGGCGGGCTCATGGTCGCACCTCGTCTCGTGCTGGCTGCGGGGGTCCCCCGGCGGGACCTTGCGCGCGGCTCACGGGAACCTCCAAATATACCGGGGACTCCTAGGCCCTTCAAGCGGTTACCGCAGTGCGGCAAAAAGCCGCCGCAACCCCCGGGCGGGAGAGGAATTCAGCTTTCGGTGCAAGCGTCTAGCGTGGCCCGGACCGCATCGGGCGCGACGTCGCCCCGGATCACCGCCGCGCCGAGACGCTCGAGGAGGATGAAGGGCGTTCGTCCGGCCCGCGCCTTCTTGTCGACCGCCATGAGCTCGACATAGCGGTCGGTCTCGAGCCGCGGCCCGGCGACGGGCAGGCCGGCCCGCTCGAGCACCCGCCGCAGCCGCTCGACCGACGCGCCGTCGAGCATGCCGAGGCGCGCCGACAGGTCGGCCGCCATCGCCATACCGGCCCCGATCGCCTCGCCGTGGAGCCAGCGCCCATAGCCGAGCCCCGCTTCGATCGCGTGGCCGAAGGTGTGGCCGAAGTTGAGCAGCGCCCGCTCGCCCGACTCGCGCTCGTCCGCGGCGACGACCTCGGCCTTGATCTCGACGGAGCGCTTCACGACGTGCGTAAGCGCTGCCGCGTCGCGGGCCAGCAGCCGCTCGATGTTCGTTTCCAGCCAGGCGAAGAGCGCGGCGTCGCGGATCGCGCCGTGCTTGATCACCTCGGCGAGCCCGGCGCGCAGCTCCCGGTCGGGCAGCGTGGCGAGCGTGTCCGTGTCGGCGAGGACGACGAGCGGCTGGTGGAAAGCGCCGACCATGTTCTTGCCGCGCGGGTGGTTGATCGCGGTCTTGCCGCCGACCGAGGAATCGACCTGGGCGAGCAGCGTCGTCGGGACCTGGACGAACGGCACGCCGCGCTGGTAGGTGGCGGCCGCGAAGCCGGCGAGGTCGCCGATGACGCCGCCCCCGAGCGCGAAGATCGCGGTCTGCCGGTCGCAGCGGTGCTCGAGCAGGGCGTCGAACACGGTGTCGAGGGTCGCCCAGTCCTTGTGGTCCTCGCCGTCGGGAACGACGATCCGGACGCACGCGACCCCGGCCGCCTCGAGCGCCGACGCGAGCGGCTCGAGGTGGAGCCGCGAGACGGTGGTGTTGGTGACGATCGCGACGCGCGGCTGCGGCAGCGCCGGCGCCACGAGGTCGGCGCGCCGCGCGAGCCCGCTCCCGATGTGGATCGGGTAGCTGCGCGGGCCCAGCGCTACGCGGACAGTTTGCATCCTTCGGGCAGCCGCTTGAGCAGCTGCTCCACAAGGTGGCCGATGCTCTGGCGCCCGGTGTCGACGACGAGATCGGCGACCTCGCGGTACAGCGGGTCGCGCACGCGGTGGAGCTCCTCGAGCCGCGCGAGCGGGTCGGCGTGCGCGAGCAGCGGGCGCGACTTGTCGTGCCGGGTCCGGTAGTGCAGATCGCGCGGCTGCGCGTGCAGGTAGATCACGAAGCCGCGGCCCGCGAGGCGCGCGCGATTCGCGGGATCGAGCACCGCGCCGCCGCCGGTCGCCAGCACGACGTCGTCGAGCGCGGTCAGAGCCTCGACGACCTGTGCCTCGCGCCCGCGGAAACCCGGCTCGCCCTCGATCTCGAAGATCAGCGCCACGCGCACGCCCGTGCGGCGCTCGATCTCGTGGTCGGTGTCGTGGAACGTCTTCCCGAGCCGGCGCGCGAGCTGCCGGCCGACCGTCGTCTTTCCGGCGCCCATGAGCCCGACGAGAAAGATGTTGCGGCTCGACTCCATGCCCGGATTGTACCGACACGGCGCGCCCCTCCGGCGCCGCGCGGCGGGCCCGGGCGACCGGGACATGGAAAAGAAAAAAGCCGGGCAGCGCCCGGCTTTTCTGTCACAAGGCTGCGGTTTACCGGATGCTCAGCCGGTCGTCGACGATCCGCGGCGTGAGGAACACCAGCAGCTCGGTCTTGTTGTCCTGGCGATAGTAGTTGCGGAACAGCGGCCCGACGTAGGGCAGATCGCCGAAGAACGGGATCTTGTTCACCTGGCTCGTGTCCTCCTGGGTGTAGATCCCGCCGATCACCACCGTGCCGCCGTTCTCCACCAGCACCGAGGTGCGGACGTGCTTGGTGTCGATCGACGGGCCGGCGGTGGTGTTCTGGCCGACCGCGTCCTTGTTGACGTCGACGTCCATGATGACGTTGCCGTCGGGCGTGATCTGCGGCTTCACGCGCAGGGCGAGCACCGCCTTCCGGAACGCGACGCTCGTCGCGCCGCTCGAGGTCGCCTGCTGATACGGGATCTCCGTGCCCTGCTCGATGAGCGCCTCGATCTGGTTCGCCGTGACCACCCGCGGGCTGGAGATGATCTTGCCCTTGCCGTCGCTCTCGAGCGCCGTGAGCTCGAGGTTCAGGAACTTCGTCGCCGAGCTGTTCAGCAGCACGACCGAGAACGCGCCGACCTGTTCGCCGGCCAGGGTCGTCGCCGCCGGCAGGTTGACGCTGAGCGAGCCCGGGATGGTGCTCGGGGCCGCGGGCTGGCCGCTGTGGTCGGCGGTGTCCGACAGCTGGCCGCCCACCGTGTAGCGGTTCGGCCCGCCGAAGAGCCGGGACGTGTTGAACCAGTGCGTGCCGAGCCGCACGCCGAGGCTGCGGCCGAACTTGTCGTTCGCCTCGACGATCCGCGCCTCGATCATGACCTGCCGCACCGGCACGTCGGTCGTCGCGATGACGCGGCGCACCGACTCGAGCCGCGACGGGATGTCCTGCACGAACAGGGTGTTGGTGCGGAGGTCGAACACGACGCTGCCGCGCTTCGACAGGAGCGGCTGGCTCGTGCCGCCGCCCGCCGCCGCGCCGGGGGGAGTGCCGCCGCGCAGCAGCACCGCCAGGATGTCGGCCTTGGTGTAGTTGAGCTGGAACGTCTCGGTGCGCAGGGGCTCCAGCTCGGAGATCGCCTGCTGCGCCTCGAGCTCGAGCTTCTCCTTGGTCGCGAGCTCGTCGCGCGGCGCGATCCAGATCACGTTGCCGTTCTTGCGCATGTCGAGGCCGCGCGTCTGCATGATGATGTCGAGCGCCTGATCCCAGGGCACGTCCTTCAGCCGCAGGGTCAGGTTCCCCTGCACGGTGTCGCTGGTGATGATGTTGAGGTCGGTGAAGTCAGCGATGACGTTGAGGACGCTCCGGACCTCGACGTTCTGGAAGTTCAACGAGAGCTTTTCCCCGCGGTACCCGCCCCGCGTACCCTGGACCAGCTTGTTGGGGTCGTACTGGACCGGCTTCACCTCGACCACGAACTGCGTGTCGGTCTGGTAGGCGTTGTGCTCCCACAGGCCCTTCGGCTCGATGACCATGCGCACGTTATCGCCCTGCTGGAACGTGTTGATGGTCGCGACCGGCGTCGCGAAGTCGAGGACATCGAGGCGCTTGCGCAGGTTTTCGGGCAGCGATGTCCGCAGGAAGTCGACGATGATCTGCTGGCCCTGCTGCCGGATGTCGATGCCGGTCCCGGTGTCGGAGAGCTCGACGATCACGCGCCCTTCGCCGGTCCGCCCGCGGCGGAAGTCGACATCCTTGAGCTGGTGCTTCGCGTCCGGCACGCCCTCCGCGAACCGCTCGACGCGCGGGCTCGGCCGCGCCCCGGCCTGGGCGATGGGGGTAAGGACGATGTTGACGTTCCGGCCGTCCACCTGGGTCTCGTACGTGACCATGTTGCGGAGGTTGAGCACCACGCGCGTGCGGTCGCCGACCTGGACCAGGCTCACGCTGCGGAGGTCGCCCTCGTTGACCTCCTGGCTCGCGCGGCCCAGGGCGTTGACCGTGCTGGGGAAGTCGAAGGCGATGCGCGCCGGGCTCGCCACGGTGAAGCTCGCCGGCGGTGCGCCGAGCGGCTCCTTCATGGTGAGGCGGACGATGACGCGTCCGCCCTGCCCCGCGATGTTGAAGGCGTCGATGCTGTTGGTCTGGGCGACCGCGGCCGCCGTGACCAGCCACAGCGCCACCCCGGCCAAGTAGGTCAAGATTCGCTTGTTCATCTTCCAGCTCCCCTGGCGGACGCGGCTGCCTCCTGCAGGAGGAGGCTGCTCTCGCGTTCCGCCCAATCGCCACCGGCGTCCTGGATCAGTTCGCGCAGCGTGATCTCGCCGTCCGAGATCTTCGTGATCACGCCGAAGTTTTGGCCCATGTAGTTGCCGATGCGCACCCGGTAGAGTCCGGCGTCCGCCTTGACCAGGCCGAAGGTCTGCTTGCCCTGCTCGAGCGTGCCGACCATCTTGAGGCTCTCGAGCGGATAGGCCTCGAGCGGCTCCTTCGGCCGGTTGAGATCGGGCTTGAGGCCGCCCCCGCCGCCCTGGCCCTGCCCGCGCGTCGCCAGCAGGATCTTCGTCGGGCCGAACGGATCGGGCAGCTCCTGCGCGGTGTACGGCACCGGCTCGTAGGGCTTCACCACCGGCAGCGGCGGAACCTTGCCGCGCAGGTCCTTGGTCATGCCGGCGAGCTCGGCGCGCAGCTCCTGCTGCTCCCCGCCTTCGCACGCGGCGAGGGCGAGTGCCGCGACAATGAGGACGGCGCGCTTCATTTCTTACCCTTGGCGGCCTGCGCTGCCCGGCGCTGCGCCTGGATTTCGTTGTCGTCGAGGTAGCGGAAGGTCTTGGCCGTGGTGTCCAGCGTGAGCATGCCGTCCTTGCCCACGCTGAGCGCCATGTCGTTCAGCGTCACGATCCGGGGCAGCTGGCCGATGTCGCTCGCGAACGCGCCCATGTCGTGGTAGTTGCCGGTCAGCTTGACGGTGATCGGCAGCTCCGCGTAGAAGTCCCGCTGGGTCTCCTGCGGCGCCGGGCGGAACAGCTCGAACTGGAGCCCCCGCCCGAGCCCGGCCTGGTTGATGTCGACGAGCAGCGCTTCCATCTGCGACTTGTTCGGGAGCTGCTTGAGCAGCGCGCCGAACGAGGTCTCGATCTCGCGCAGCTGGGCGCGCAGGACGTCCAGGTTCACCGCCTGGCGCTTCTTGTCGACGTAGGCCTGCTTCAGGGTCTCTTCCTGCCGCCGTCCCGCCTCGAGCTCCTCGAGCTGGCTCTGCCAGTCGAGGAAGTAGGCGATCACGAGCACGCCGACGAGGATCCCGACGAGCAGCAGCAGCTTCGGCAGCGGCGGCCAGCCCCCGGGATCGCGCGTGTTGAGGTTCTTGAACTGGTCTAGGACAGTCGCCACGGTCTCACCCCTTCTTGGCCGCGGCGCCGACCTTGCCCGCGTCGTCGACGACCGGCCGCTTGAGGATGAAGTTCAGGTTGAACTCCGAGAGCCGCCGCTTGTTGACCTCGGAGGCCTTGATCTCGACGAGCTGCGGCGAGGCCGGCGTGTTCTCGATGATCGGCGAGCCCTGGAGGTTGCGCATGAGCGTCGAGACCCGGGCGTTCGACTGCGCGTAGCCGGTGATGTTGACCTTGAGCCCGTCCTGCTTCATCGACTTGATGTAGACGCCGTCGGGGGTCTGCCGGACGAGCTGGTCGAGCAGCTCCACCGCCCGGGCGCGGTCGGTCTGCAGCGCCTCGATGATCTGCTTGCGGGCGAGCAGCGCGTTGATCTCGTCGCGGAGCTTCTTGATCTCCTCGATCTCCTTGTCGAGCTTCGCGTTCTCGCGCTTCAGGAACTCGTTGCGCTCGTTCTGCAGCGACACGTAGCCCGCGATCACGCCGTGGACCGCGAGCCAGATCGCGCCGCCGAGCGCGGCCGAGATGACCGAGAGGAAGACGAGCTGGCGCCGCTGCGCCTTGCGCCGCTCCTCGCGATGGGCGAGCAGGTTGACGCGGATCATTCGTCGAACCTCCGCATGGCGAGCCCGCAGGCGATCATGAGCGCCGGGGCGTCGGAGATCAGCCGCTTCAGCTGGATCCGGGGCGAGATCGACATGTTGGCGAACGGGTTCGCCACCATCGCGTTCACCCGGGTCCGCGAGCTCACCATGTCCTCGAGCCCCTGCAGGGTCGAGGTGCCGCCAGTGAGCAGGATGTGCTCGATCGAGTTGAACTGGGTCGAGGTGAAGAAGAACTGCATCGCCCGCTGGATCTCGAGCGCCGCGTTCTCCATGAACGGCCGCAGCACCTCGGTGTCGTAGCTGTCGGGAAGCCCGCCCGAGCGCTTCGCGTTCTCCGCCTCCTCGGGCGACAGCCCGTAGTGGCGCGCGATGTCCTGGGTGAGCTGGTTGCCGCCGAAGGCCTGCTCGCGCGCGTAGACCGCCTGGTCGTTGCGGAGCACCGTGATGTTCATGATGCTCGCGCCGAGGTCGATCACCGCCACGTTCTGGTCGCGGCCGTCGTTCGGCAGCTGCCGGCGGATCAGCTCGAAGGCGGTCTGCATCGCGTACGACTCGACGTCCATGACGAGCGCCTTGAGCCCCGCGGCCTCGGCCACGGCGACGCGGTCCTCGACCTTCTCCTTGCGGGAGGCGGCGATCAGCACCTCGACCTCCGCCTCACCGGAGGGCGCCGGGCCGAGCACCTGGAAGTCGAGGTTCACCTCGTCGAGCGCAAACGGGATGTACTGGTTCGCCTCGCTCTCCACCTGCAGCTCGAGGTCTTCCTCGCGGAGGCCGGCGGGGCAGACGATCTTCTTCGTGATGACCGCGGCGGTTGGCAGCGCGAGCGCGACGTTCTTCGTCCGCGTGCCGAGCTTCTTCCAGGCGCGGCGGACGGTCTCGGCGACCGACTCGAGGTTGGAGATGTTGCCGTCGAGGACCGAGTCCTTCGCGAGCGGCTCGATCGCATAGCGCTCCACCCGCTGCGCGCCTTTGCCAGCTTCGGCGAGCTCCACCATCTTGATGGCGGAGGAACTGATGTCCATCCCAAAGAGCGGTGGCGCCTTGGGCTTGAAGATGTCGAGTGCCAAGCGAGAATCCCCCCGGCCGGAAGCCAAATTTCCCCTTAGGTTCCGGCTGTTTAGGAGTGAGTTTGAATCTTTAGTTTAGATCCTAGCAACAAGTCTAGGGGGCGTCTAGTCAAAGCAACCCCGGGGCCAGTCATTTTTTCACGGTTGTCTTGGGAGGGGGGTCCCCTATAATGGCCGGATCCTCAGCGCCTCAGAAAGATCTCCGCATTTGAAGTGGTTACGTTGGTTCGCCTTCCCGGCGGCGGTCCTGGCCGGGCTGGCGGTCCTGGGGGCGATGCTCGGGGCCTTCGTGCTCCTCGTCGCCTACCCCAGGGTCCCGTCAATTGACGCCCTTGCGGACTACCAGCCCAAGGTTCCGCTCCGCATCTACACCGCGGACGGGATTCTGATCGGCGAGTTCGGCGAGGAGCGGCGCGCCGTCGTCCGCATCGACGACGTGCCGGCGGTCCTGAAGCAGGCGATCCTCGCCGCCGAGGACGAGCGCTTCTACCAGCACCAGGGCGTCGACTATGTCGGTGTCCTACGGGCCGCCTATTCCAACCTGCTCGCGGGCGGCAAACGCCAGGGGGCGAGCACGATCACGATGCAGGTCGCCCGCAACTTCTTCCTTTCGACCGAGAAGACGCTCACCCGCAAGCTGTACGAGGTCCTGCTCGCCTACAAGATCGAGTCCACGCTCACCAAGGACCAGATCCTCGAGCTCTACGTGAACCAGATCTACCTCGGCCAGCGCGCCTACGGGTTCGCGGCCGCGTCGCAGATCTACTTCGGCAAGGGGCTCAAGGACCTGAGCGTCGGGGAGGCGGCGATGCTGGCGGGGCTGCCGAAGGCGCCGTCCGGCTACAACCCGGTCGTCAACCCGAAGCGGGCGAAGGCCCGCCAGGGCTACGTGCTGCGTCGCATGCACGACCTCGGTTCCCTGAACGATCGCGAATTCGCCGAGGCGCAGAAGCAGGAGCTGAAGGTGCGCCGCGAGATCGACGAGTTCGGCGTGCACGCCGAATACGTGGCGGAGATGGTGCGGCAGGTGCTGTACGAGCGGTATCCGAGCGACGTGTACACGCGCGGGTTGCGGGTGTACACGACGATCACGAAGCAGGATCAGGCCGCAGCCTACGCGGCGCTGCGCCGGGGCGCGCTCGAGTACGACCGCCGCCACGGCTACCGCGGGCCGGAGGGTTACGTCGATCTGCCCGAGGGCGCGCCCGAGGAGCCGCTCGAGGAGGTGCTGCAGGAGTTCCCCGACAGCGACGATCTGCTCGCGGCCGTCGTGCTCGAGGCGAGCCCGCGGCAGGTCAAGGCGTACCTCCGCGGCGGCGAGCTCGTGACGATCGGCGAGGGCGGGTTGAAGTTCGCCGTCTCCGCGCTCGCGGCGAAGACCCCGCCCAACCGGCGGATCCGCCGCGGCGCGGTGATCCGCGTCCAGAAGGAAGGCAAGGGCTGGCAGATCCTGCAGATGCCCGACGTCGAGGCCGGGATCGTCGCGCTCGATCCGCGGACCGGCGCGGTGCGCTCACTCGTCGGCGGGTTCGATTTCCAGCGCAACAAGTACAACCACGTCACCCAGGCCTGGCGCCAGCCGGGCTCGTCGTTCAAGCCGTTCATCTACTCGGCGGCGCTCGAGAAGGGGTTCACCCCGGCGACCGTGATCAACGACGCGCCGGTCGTCGTCGACGCGTCGCTCACCGGCGGGCTGGTGTGGGAGCCGCGGAACTACGACGGCAAGTACGATGGGCCGATGCGGCTGCGCACCGCGCTCATGAAGTCGAAGAACATGGTGTCGATCCGCATCCTGCAGTCGATCGGCCCGCAGTACGCGCAGGACTATCTGCGCCGCTTCGGCTTCGACGCCGACCGGCACCCGCCGTATCTGACGCTCGCGCTCGGGGCGGGGTCGGTCACGCCGTGGCAGATGGCGCGCGCGTACTCGGTGTTCGCCAACGGCGGCTACCGGGTCGACCCGTACCTGATCGAGCGGATCGTCGACGACCGCGGCAACCTCCTCGCCGAGGCGCAGCCCGCGAAAGCGGGCGACGAGAGCCTGCGCGTGATCGACGCCCGGAACGCGTTCATCATGGACAGCATGCTGCAGGACGTCGTGCGGGCGGGCACCGGTGCGCGGGCGGGGTCGCTCGGGCGCAAGGACCTGGCAGGAAAGACCGGCACGACCAACGACTACGTGGACGCCTGGTTCGCCGGCTACCAGCAGGAGCTCGTCGGCGTCGCGTGGATCGGCTTCGATCAGCCGAAGAAGCTCGGGACGAACGAGACCGGCGCGCTCGCCGCGCTGCCGATCTGGATGGGCTACATGGGCCGCGCGCTCAAGGGTGTGCCCGAGGGATTGCGGGCCCTGCCGACGGGCGTGGTCAGCGTCAAGATCGACCCCGAGACCGGGCTGCAGGCGCCCGACGGCCTGGTGGCCGAGTACTTCTACCGCGAGTTCCTGCCCGCCGAGCAGTCGACCGCGACCGCCGAGCGCGCCCCGGTGCGCTCGACCGAAGAGGTGCGCAGTCAGTTGTTCTAGGCGCGGGCGCACCGCGGGCGGCGGGTATGATCATGGGTTCCATGCGCCGCCTCACCGCGCTCCTCGTGCTCGCCGCTACGCTATGCGCCTGCGGCAGCCGGGGTGCGCTTTACCTTCCGCCGCCGGACAGCGACGACGCTTCGGTCGCGAAGCCCAAGCGTCGCTAGATGACCGCATTCCAGCCCCGCGGCGGCCGGCTCCAGGCCGAGTCGGTCCCGCTCGACGAGATCGCGCGCCGCTTCGGCACCCCGTGCTACGTCTATTCGCGCGCGGCGCTCGAGAGCGCCTTCCGCGCGTTCACCGCGCCGCTCGCGGGCCGCGAGCATCTGCTCTGCTACGCGCTGAAGGCCAACTCGAACCTCGGGGTCCTGGACGTCCTCGCGCGGCTCGGCGCGGGGTTCGACATCGTGTCGGGTGGCGAGCTCGCCCGCGTGCTGGCGGTGGGCGGTGATCCGCGCAAGGTGGTCTTCTCCGGCGTAGGCAAGACCGAGGCCGAGATCCGGGCCGGGCTCGCGGCCGGGATCCTGTGCTTCAACGTGGAGTCGGCTGCCGAGCTTGCGCGGATCGAGCGCGTCGCCGGGCAGATCAGCGCCCGCGCGCCGGTCTCGCTCCGCGTGAACCCCGATGTCGATCCAAGGACCCACCCGTACATCTCGACGGGGCTGAAGGAGACCAAGTTCGGGATCGCCTATGAGGAGGCGCTGCCGCTGTACCGGAAGGCCGCCGCCTCGGCGAGCCTGCGGGTGGTGGGCATCGACTTTCACATCGGCTCGCAGCTCACCGACGCGGCCCCGTTCGTGGCGGCGCTCGACCGGGTGCTCGAGCTCGTCGATGCCCTGGCGAAGCGCGGCATTGCGCTGCACCATCTCGACCTGGGCGGGGGGCTGGGGATCCGGTATCGCGACGAACAGCCGCCGCCGCCGGCCGAGTACCTCGGCGCCATGCTCGCCCGGCTGTCCGGGCGGAGCGAGAAGATTCTTCTCGAGCCCGGGCGGGCGCTCGTCGGCAACGCCGGTGTCCTCCTGACCCGGGTCGAGTATCTGAAGCACGGGCCCGACCGGAACTTCGCGGTCGTGGACGCCGCGATGAACGACCTCCTGCGGCCGGCCCTGTACGATGCCTGGCACGACATCGTGCCGGTCGCGCCCCGCGACGCGCCCCACCACCCGTACGAGGTCGTCGGGCCGGTGTGCGAGAGCGCCGACTTCCTCGGCCGCGGGCGCAGCCTCGCGCTCGCCGAGGGCGATCTGCTGGCGATCCTGTCCGCCGGCGCGTACGGGATGGCAATGAGTTCGAACTACAACACCCGGCCCCGGGTCCCAGAGGTGATGGTGGATGGGGCCGCGGCGCACCTCGTGCGGGAAAGAGAAAGCGTTCCCTCGCTGTTTGCCCTTGAGCGGCGGCTGCCCTAGCGCATTGACCCCGGCTGGGCCCCCTGCTAGCGTGCCCTTTTCCCCACCCGAAAACCGAGCCGAAACCATGAGATACGCCGCAGTCGCCGCCCTCGCGCTCGTCGCCGCGCTGGTCGGCTGCGGGGACAGCCAGGGGGACGCGAAGAAGCAGGCGGGCCCGCCGGCCACGCTCATCACGGTCGCCAAGGCCGAGGCGCGGTCGCTCGAGCTCACCGAGGAATCGGTCGGCTCGCTCGAGAACTTCCTCGACCCGAAGGTCGGCGCCGAGGTGGCGGGGCGCGTCGTGCGCGTCCACGGCTTCGTGGGCAAGAAGGTGAAGCAGGGCGACCTGATGGCCGAGATCGACGCGGTCGACCTCGAGATCCAGTCCCGCGCGGACGCCGCCGAAGTCGGACGGCTCGAGGCGCTGGTCGCCAACCAGGAGCGCATCATCGCCAACCACCAGAAGATGGTGGAGAAGGCCTTCATCTCCCAGAACGCGCTCGACGAGGCGCTCGCCCAGGGCAAGGCGCTCAAGGAGAGCCTCCTGGCGGCGCGCGCCAAGCTCGACGGGAACCGGAACTCGCTGCGCAAGACTCGGGTCGTCGCGCCGATCGACGGCGAGGTCGAGGTGCAGATCGTCGCCCCGGGGGATTACGTGAAGGTGGGCGATCCGCTGTTCCAGCTCGTCGGCACCCGGCGCCTGCATGCCCACCTGCCGTTTCCGGAGAGCGCGGCGCCGCGGCTCAAGCTCGGGCAGCCGGTGCGCATCCGCTCCCCGCTCGTCCCCGACCTCGTCCTCCAGGCGAAGATCGACGAGATCCGCCCGAACGTCACCGCGACGAGCCGCGCGCTCGACGTCATCGTGAAGTTCGACTCCGACGGCCGGCTGCGCGGCGGCGGCACCGTCAACGCCGCGGTCGTCACCGGGCGCCGGCCCGACGCGATCGTGGTGCCGGAGCACGCCGTCGTGCTGCGCCCGGCCGGCAAGGTCGTGTACCTGGTCGACGAGGGCAAGGCCGTGCAGCGCGTCGTGCAGACCGGCGTCAAGCAGGACGGTGTCGTCGAGATCACCGCCGGCCTCGCGGTCGGCGAGACGATCGCGGTGGACGGCGCCGGGTTCCTCACCAACAACGCCAGCGTCGCGATCGCCCGGCCGCACGGCGAGAAGGCCGGGCCGGAAACCGCCCGGCGCCCCGGCGGCGGCAAGGCGCCCGGCGCGGCGGTCAAGGGAGGCGCCTCGTGACGCTGCCCGAGCTGTCCATCCAGCGCCACGTCCTGGCGGTGATGCTCAACGCCGTGCTGGTGCTGTTCGGCGTCATCGCCTACCAGCGCATCGGCATGGACAAGCTGCCGTACGTCGAGTTTCCGGTCATCTCCGTCCAGACGACGCTGAAGGGCGCGAACCCGGACATCGTCGACTCCGCGGTGACCACCCTGATCGAGGGCTCGGTGAACAGCGTCCCGGGCATCGAGCACATCCAGTCCACCTCGTCGCCGGGCGTGTCGCAGATCAACATCACCTTCGCCCTGGAGAAGCGGATCGACGTCGCGTTCAACGAGGTGCAGGCGAAGGTGAACCAGGTGCTGCGCCGCCTGCCGAAGGACGCCGACCCGCCGATCGTCGCCAAGGTCGAGACCAACACCAGCCCGATCTTCTGGATGGCGCTGTCCGGGGACCGCACCCAGCAGCAGCTGAACCAGTACGCGATCAACGTCATCAAGAAGAAGATCGAGACCATCGACGGGGTGGGCGAGGTGCGCGTGGGCGGGCGGCGCGACCGCACCATCCGCGTGAACCTGCTCCCGGGCCGCATGGCGGCGTTCGGCATCGCCGCCCAGGACATCCAGGACGCCTTCGTGCGCGAGCACCTCCAGGTCGCCGGCGGCTTCCTCGTCGGCGGACGCACCGAGCACCTGGTGAAGCTCGACCTCGAGTTTCACAACATGGACGCCCTCGAGGGGATGATCGTCGGCTTCCGCGACGGCGCGCCGATCCGCCTCAAGGACATCGCCGAGATCGAGGACGGCCTGTCCGACTTCCGGCAGCTCGCGCGCTTCAACGGCAACACCGCGGTCGGCCTGGGCGCCGTCAAGGTGCCGAACACCAACACCGTGGAGATCATCCGGCGCATCCAGGAGCGGCTCGACAACGACATCCTCCCGGGCCTGCCGCCGGGGATGAAGATCGACATCGTCCAGAACGACGCGGTGTTCATCGCCGAGATCATCAAGGCGCTCAAGGAGCACCTGATCGAAGGCACCATCCTCGCGGCGCTGGTGGTGCTGCTGTTCCTGCGCAGCATCCGCTCCACGATCATCATCGCAACCGCCATCCCGGTGTCGCTCATGGGCGCGGTGGCGGTGATGTACTTCTTCGGCTACACCTTCAACTCGGTCACGATGCTCGCGCTGCTGCTGCTGATCGGCGTGGTCGTCGACGACTCGATCGTGGTGCTGGAGAACATCTTCCGCCATCGCGAGCACCTCGATCCCGACCCGATCTCGGCGGCGATGAACGGCAGCCGCGAGGTCACGTTCGCGGTGCTCGCCGCCACGCTCTCGCTGGTGTCGATCTTCGCGCCGGTGATCTTCATCGGCGGGGTGATCGGCCAGTTCTTCAAGTCGTTCGCGGTGGTGGTCACCTTCGGCGTGCTGGTTTCGTGGTTCGTGTCGCTCACGCTGACGCCGATGCTGTGCTCGCGGTTCCTCAAGGTCGAGAAGCAGCACGGCCGGATCCATCGCGCGCTCGACGGCTTCTTCGCCGGCCTGGAGCGGCTCTACCGGCGGCTGCTCGAGAGCGCGCTCACGCACCGGTGGAAGTACCTCGCCGCGGCGGGTCTGCTGTTCGCGTCGAGCTTCTACTTCCTGGGCAAGATCCCCACGGAGCTCGCGCCGCAGCAGGACGAGGGACGGTTCCTGATCACGCTGCGCACGCCGCTCGGCTCCTCGATCCACTACACCGAGACCAAGCTGCGCGAGGTCGAGGAGATCGTCAAGCAGTACCCCGAGGTGGTCACCGAATGGGGGATCATCGGCCTCGGCTCGGCGCAGCAGGTCAACCAGGCGACGCTGGTCATCCGCATGCTCCCCAAGCACGAGCGCCGCGCGCAGGGAATGCGCACCCAGCAGCAGGTGCTGGCGCAGGTGCGGCGCGAGCTCGCGCAGGTGCCGGGAGCGCGCGTGTTCGCGCGCGGCTTCGGCGTGTTTCCGGGGCAGCGCACCGAGCCGCTGCAGTTCGTCGTGACCGGGCCGAACCTGCAGGAGATGGGCCGCCACACGACCGAGCTCCAGCGGAGCCTCGCGTCCGACCCCGCCATCGGCCGCATGGACACCGACCTGCAGCTCGACCTGCCGCAGCTCGTGCTCGCCCCTGACCGGACGCGCTCCCAGGCGTTCGGCCTGAGCTCGGGAGACGTGGCGGCCGCGCTCAACATGCTGACCGGCGGCGTCGACATCGCCAAGTACAACGACGAGCCGGGCGACGGCCAGCGCTACGACATCCGGGTGAAGGCCAAGGACGGCGAGTTCCTGCAGCAGGCGGACATGTCGAAGATCTACCTGCGCAACCGCCAGGGGCAGCTGATCCGGCTCGACAGCGTCGCGACGTTCAAGGAGATCCTGGGACCGGCGGTGATCAGCCACTTCGATCTCGAGTACTCGGCCACCGCGTACAACGTCCCGAACGTGTCGCTCGGCGAGGCGGTCGACAAGGTGCGCGCGGCCGGCGAGAAGCTGCCCCTCGGCTATCACGTGAAGTTCATCGGCGAGGCCGAGGAGCTCGGCAAGACCCAGCGCTACGTGCTGTTCGCCTTCGTCGTCGGGTCGATCCTGCTGTTCATGGTGCTGGCGAGCCAGTTCAACTCGTTCCTGCAGCCGGTGGTGATCATGCTCGCCGTGCCGCTCGCGATCGTGGGCGGGGTGTTCGCGCTGTGGCTCGCGGGCCCGATCGCGCGCACCGCCGCCAACCTCGGATTCGAGGTGATCCCGCTGACGCTGAACATCTACTCGATGATCGGGCTGGTGCTGCTGATCGGCCTGGTGGCGAAGAACTCGATCCTGCTCGTCGACCTGACCAACCAGCGCCGCGCCCAGGGGATGGGCGTCGACGAGGCGCTCCGCGACGCGTGCCCGATCCGGATGCGGCCGGTGCTGATGACCTCGCTCACGATCATCCTCGCGCTCTCCCCGGCGGCGCTCGGCTTCGGCGCGGGCTCCGAGACGAATCAGCCGCTGGCGGTGGCGGTGATCGGGGGGATGATCACCTCGACCCTGCTGACGCTGGTCGTCGTTCCGGCGGCGTACTCCCTGCTCGAGACCCGCGACCTCGTCCGGCCGTTCCAGTCCTTCCTTCCCGGACGCCTCAGGCCGCGCTAGCGCTGCGTCACGCGTTCGCCCGCGGCTGCGCGGCGCCGCGCGGCGCGGGCTGCGCGCGCCGGCGGTTGACCACCCGATAGCCGAGCAGCGCCGCGAGGATCAGCGCGTAGATCGCCGGCTCGGTGATGTCGCGCTTGACCATCCACCAGAAGTGCAGCACGCCGAGCGGCGCGATGACGTACACGAGCCGGTGGAGCGCGAGCCAGCGCTTCGTCCCCAGCCGCTGCACCATCCGGTTCGTCGACGTGATCGCGAGCGGGATGAGCAGCACGAGCGCCGTGAACCCCACGGTGATGAACGGCCGCTTGACGATGTCCTTGAGGATCTCCACGACGTCGAACACGTGGTCGAACGCCACGTAGCTCGACAGGTGGACGAGGGCATAGAAGAACGCGTACAGGCCGAACATGCGCCGATAGCCTGCGAGCCAGTGCCACCCGGTCAGCCTGCGCAGCGGCGTCATCGCGAGGGTGATGAGGAGGAACCGCAGCGTCCAGTCCCCGAGCGAACGGGTGATGAACTCGGCGGGATTCGCGCCGAGCCACTCGGGAAAGAAGAGCGCGCCGGTCGCGAGCCGGCCAAGGGGCACGAGCGCGAGGACGAACAGCGCCGCCTTCAGCGCCCGCACGGCCTGCGGCGAGAGCGACATGCCGCGGCGCCCTCAGTAGAGCTTCTTCAGGTCCATCCCGGCGTACAGGCTCGCCACCTGGTCGCCGTAGCCGTTGAAGAGCACGGTGTCGCGCCGGGCGAAGAAGTCGGGGATCCGGCGCTCCTTCTTCTGGGTCCAGCGCGGGTGGTCGACGGCGGGGTTCACGTTCGAGTAGAAGCCGTACTCGCTCGCGTTGGCCCTCTCCCACGCCGTCTTCGGCTGCTTCTCGACGAAGCGGATCCGCACGATCGACTTGCCGGACTTGAAGCCGTACTTCCACGGCACCACGAGGCGGATCGGCGCGCCGTTCTGGTTCGGCAGGACCTCGCCGTACAGGCCCACGGCGAGGATCGTCAGCGGATGCATCGCCTCGTCGATGCGCAGGCCCTCGACGTACGGCCAATCGAGCACCGGCAGCTTGACGCCCACCATCGTGTCGGGCTGGACCGCGGTCACGAACTCGACGAACTTCGCCTTCGCGGTCGGCTCGACGAGCTTGGCGATCCGGCTGAACTCGAAGCCGACCCACGGGATCACCATCGACCACGCCTCCACGCAGCGCAGGCGGTAGATCGCGCTCCTCGAGCGGGAACTTGAGCAGGTCCTCGATCCCGAACGTGCGCGGCTTCGCCACCTCGCCCTCGACCACGACCGTCCACGGCCGGACCTTCAGGCGCTTCGCGTAGACCGCCGGCTCTTCCTTCTCGGTGCCGAACTCGTAGTAGTTGTTGTACGTGGTGACGTGCTGGTAGGCGGTGAGTGGCTCGGTGGTGCTGAGCGGGCTCTTCGCGACGTTCTCCAGTTTCTGCAGGCCGAGCGTCTTCGCCTGGCCGTTGCGCGTCGGGCGCGAGCAGGCCCGCGGCGCCGAGAATCGAGCCCGCGGCCGCGAACTTCATGAGCTCGCGACGCCGCGCGTAGAACCGCTGCGGCGTGATCTCCGAGGGCAGGATGTCGCTGGAACGTCGGATCAGCATGGGGCCTCCACGGGCGGAGCAGGATGATAACGGTGTACGAGTCGCGCCGGACCCCCGGATGCCTTACAGCGCAGCTCGCGCCGGCGTGAAACCCGTCACGCCGCCGTCAGGCGGGGCTACTTCTGCGCGAGCACCCAGTCGACGAGGAGCCTGGCGTCGGCGTCCGAGAGGCCGGGATTCGGCGGCATCGGGACCTGGCCCCACACGCCCTGCCCGCCAGCCTTGAGCTTCTGGGCGAGTCGCGCCGCCGCGGCCGGATCGCCGCGATACTTCGCCGCCACGTCCCGGAACGCCGGGCCGACGAGGGGCTTATCCGTGGTGTGGCAACCGAGGCACGCGTTGCCGTTCAGCAGCCGCGTCACGGGATCCGCGGCGGCTTGCGCGGCCGCCGCCTGGGCCGACGCGGCCTGCGCGGCTGCGGACGGCCCCTCGCGGTTGTAGTACGTGGCCAGGTAGTCGGTGATGATCTTCATCTCGTCGGGCGTCATCGGCGTGCCGCGCTCGAGCATCACCCGCATCACCTCTTCCCACTGCGCGCGCGACTGCGGCGCACGGGTCACGTAGCTGATCTCGTGGCAGATCGCGCACTTCGCCTGGGTGAGCTCCGCGCCGGGACCCGGAATGAGCTGCGCCTGGGCCGGGGAGGCGAGGGCGAGCGCGGCGAGCGGCGCGACCGCAAGCCCCGCGGGCCCCGCTGCGCTACGCTTTCTCAATCAGGATTCCCACGCGGGGGATCGAGTTCCAGAAGTACCCGAGCGGGTTCCACGTCGGCAGGATCGGCTGCACGTTGCCCTTGTCGTCGGCGGCGCGGGCGAGGATGGTCATGTAGCCGACGCGGTTGACCGGCACTTCCAGGCTCCAGCGGCGCCACGCGTACCTGTCGCCGCGGGCAAAGAGCTTCGCCCGCTCCCAGGTCACCCCCTCGTCGAAGGAGACCTCCACCACGTCCACCTCGTTGTCGCCGGCCCACGCCGAGCCCCGCACGACGAGCACCCCGCCGGCCCGGTAGCGGTCGAGCGGGCGCGGCGCAGTGATGATCGACTTCACCGGCCACGCCTGGGTCGAGACGGCGCCCGCGGGCATCTTCTCGCCGGGCTCGACCGGGTTGACGGGAATGCGATAGCTCGAGTCCATGAAGGTGCCCTTGAACGGCGCGTCGAGCACGTCGATTCCCGAGAGCCACTTGATCGACGCCGAGCCGACCCACCCGGGCACGACCGCGCGCAGCGGGTAGCCGTGGACTTTCGGCAGCTCGGCGTCGTTCATGCCCCACACGACCATCGTGTGGCGTTCCATCGCCTTCGCCATCGGGATCGAGCGGATGACTTTCGGCGCGGTCGGCACGGGGCCGACGTCGTCTCCCGAGAACGCGACATGGGCGGCGTTCGGCTTGACGCCGGCGAGGTTCAGCAGCTCCGACAGGCTCACCCCGGTCCAGCGCGGGCAGCCCATCCCGCCGGTCTCCAGCCACGGCGTGCCGCTCGCCTTCGGCTGGAAGGCGCTGCGGCCGGAGCCCGCGCACTCGACCATCGACTGGGTCGTGAACGACGGCAGCTTCTTGAGGTCGGCGAGCGAGAGCTGCAGCGGCCGGTCGACGAGGCCGGTCACGCGCAGCACGTGCTTGGAGGCGTCGAGATCGGGGGTGAGCAGGTTGTTGCGGATGAACATCCGATCCGAGGGCGTGACGTCGAAGTCGTGCATCTGCGCCGGCACGCTGCCGGTGAGCGGGCGGGCGGAGTGGACCTGGAAGCCCTGCACCTTCTGCGCGAGCACCGCTTCGTTGGGCACCGTGCCCGGCGGATCCACAGGCGCCGCCTGCGCGAGCGCTTCCGGGATCCGTGCGCCGCCGGCGGCGGCGAGCGCGCTCAAGCCGGCAAGCTGTGCGAGGAACTCGCGGCGGGCGCTGCGCGGCGTCGGTTCACCGTCGATCGGACGAGTGGACTCTGTCATGGTCTGCTCCTCCTGTCGTGTTGCCGAGGTATCGGTGATGTTGTGGCGTCCAGCCGCTCGTGCGCCGGCCGAAGTTTGAGATTAGCGGCGACCGTGCCTCCACGCAAGCGTGTGCGCGGCGACCATGGTTGGCGCGCAAAGTTCCGCAGCGGAATCAAACGATTCTGCCGCGGCATTCGCCGCGTCACGCGCGTCACCAACGCCGCTGGAACGATACCCCTGTGGGGACCCGTCGTTGGTGAACGCTAAGACGGGAAGCCGCTATGGCGCCGCACGCGCGGCGTCAGGGATTGAGCTGCTTGTAGACCGTCGTGGCGATGTTCAGCAGGTCGGCCTTCGGCAGCTCGCCCGAAAGCGCGTACCCGAGCGCCCCGTCGATCCAGTAGAACACCGAGACCTTGTCTTCCTGGCTGAACACGAACGCGGTGTCGCGCTGCTTGCCCGCGAGGCGTGAAACGTAGAGCGTGAGGCGCTTGCCCTTCCCGTCCTGGTACATGAATTGCGCCACCGCGCCGCTCTCACCCGGCAGCAGCCGCCCACCGACGAGCTCGTAGCCCTCGGCGGTCAGCACCGGCGCGCGCAGTTTCGCGCCGACGCGCTTCGACAGCCAGTTGACGAGGTGCTCCTGCTCGGCCGCGCCGACCTCGACCGGATGGCGCACCTCGGGCGAGTACACCGCGTGCGCGAGGGCCGCCTGGCGCGAGAACGACATCAGCGCGTGCGGCCGGTCGGTGAGGAAGGAATTCGCGAACCAGCCGATGACGGCACCGAGCGCGAGCGCACCCGCGGCGACGGCGATCGGCGCCGGGCGACGCTGGCTGCCGATGTGGCGCAGCCGATCCGGGACCGGCTCGTCGAGCACCTGGTCGAAGACCGCATGGAGCGCGGCGTTCTGCTCGCGATAGGCGGCCACGCGCGCGGCGTCTTCGGGCGCCTGCGCGAGCTGCGCCTCGACCACGCGCCGGCTCTCGGCGTCGAGGCGGTCGTCGACGTATGCGTGCAGCTCGTAGTCCGAGGGCTTCATTTCACGATCTTCAGCGCCGGAACCGGCGGCGCGCCGGTGACCAGCAGCCGGAGCCGCTCGCGGCCGCGGAACAGCCGCGACATCACCGTGCCGATCGGGATCCCGAGCGCGTGGCTGACCTCCGCGTACGTCAGCTGCTCGAGGCCGACGAGCAGCACCACCTCGCGCTGCTCCGGCGGCAGCAGCGCGAGCGCGCTCTGCAGGTCGCGGATCTCGAGCCGCGCGCCGTCGGTGGGCGCGACCGCCGGCAGCGCGTCTTCATCGAGCGCGTCCTCGGGATGCGCCTGCCGGCTTCGCAGCTGGTTCACGAATACGTTGTGCATGATTGCAAACAGCCAGGCGCGGAGATCGCTGTCGGGCCGCCAGAGGTGGCGCTTGTTGATCGCCCGCTCGAGCGTGTCCTGCACCAGGTCGTCGGCGGAGTGCTGGTCGCCCGCGAGCGCCCGCGCATAGCGCCGCAGCCGGGGGATGTGCTCGGCGATTCGCTCGGGGTTCATGCCCGCCGCTCGGGGCGTGTCACGGCCGCGCGATGCGCCACAGATTGTCGGCGCCGTCGCCGCTGCGATCGCCGGGCTTCTGGTCCGTGGCCCGGAGATAGAGCGGCTTGCCCTTGTACGCCCACTGCCGGCGGCCGTCCTCGCGCCCGATGATCGCGTAGCGGCCGGCCCGCTTCGCCCCCGCTGCGGCGACGAGCGGCGGCGAGTCCACCGCGCACTGTGCGTTGCACACGCTCTTCAGCTCCGAATCGCGATCGAAAGTGTAGAGCGTCATCCCGTTCCGGTCGACGAGGACATCGCCCTCGTTCGTCACCGGCACCGCGGCGAGCGCAACCCACGCGCAACCCGCGATCACCCCGACCAGTCCGGCGAGGCCAAGCCGCGCCGCCATCCCTCCTGCGTTCCCCCGTCCTCCGATCTCCTGCACTGCCTGTACCGGGAAGAACATGGGGTCCGGTCCGGTTATTCCGCGGCGCCGGCGGCCGGCGTGAACAGCTTCTCGCGCCCCGTACAGCGAGCGGACGATCGCGGCATCGACGCGTGCGCTGCGGTTCGCCGCAAGCACTGCCCACGCGCGTCAGCGCAAGCCGGCGATGTAGTCGGCGACCGCCTTGATCTCCAGGTCGGAGAGGCGCGACGCGGTCGTCCGCATCATCCGGTTGGGGTCGTTCGCCCGCTCGCCGCTGCGAAACGCCTTGAGCTGCGCCTCGATGTACGGGGCGAACTGCCCGCCAAGGACCGGAAACTGGATCGGCACCCCGGCGCCCGCCGGGCCGTGGCAACCGGCGCAGGCGGGGACGTTCTTGTCGGCGATGCCCGCGCGAAAGATCTGCTGTCCGAGCTCGATCGTGCTCTTGTTCCGCGCCCGCTCCGGGATCAGCTTCTGGCTCGCGTAGAACGCCGACACGTCGCGCATCTGCTCGAGCGACAGCCCCGCGGCGAAGGCGCCCATGACGGGGTTGGGGCGCTCGGCCGGCTTGTTGTCCTTGCCGGGCGTGAAGTTCATGAGCTGCTTCGTCATGTACTCCGGGAATTGCCCCGCGAGCTTCGGGTTGGCGGCGTCGATGCTGTTTCCGTCCGGGCCGTGACAGGTCGCGCAGGCCGGCACGCCCTTGGCGGCGATCCCCTGCGTCGCGACCAGCTGGCCCTTCGCGGCGTCGCCCTTGGGCGGTGGTTCGGCGGCGAGAACGGCGCCGCTCGCGAGCGCCACGGCGATGAGCGTCGGGCGGAACGTCATGACTCCCCTTTCGTGTTGTTCGACGGCGCAAAAAAGGCTGTTATTCTAACCGCGAACCGCTCCGCGCTCGGATGTCCCTGTTCCAGAACGCGACCTACATCGCCTCCGCGCATCGTCTCCAGGACCTGCCGCCGCCCCGGGAACCCGAGATCGCGTTCGCGGGTCGCTCCAACTCCGGCAAGTCGAGCGCGATCAACGCCCTCGCGAACCACACGCGGCTTGCGTTCGTCAGCAAGACGCCGGGTCGAACGCAGACCATCAACCTCTTCCGCCTCACCGGCGGCGGGATCCTCGCCGACCTGCCCGGCTATGGCTATGCGAAGGTGCCCGAGACCATGCGCCGGCACTGGGAGGAGACGCTCAGCGGCTACCTGCAGACGCGCGCGAGCCTGTGCGGGCTGGCGCTGATCATGGACGCACGGCACCCGCTCACCGCGCGCGACGAGATCATGCTCGGCTGGTTCCGGCCGACCGGCCGACCGATTCACGTCCTCCTCACGAAGGCCGACAAGCTCTCCCGGGCCGAGGCAAGCGCCACCCTGCGGCGCGTGCGCGAGCGCCTGGGCCGGCTCGGCAGCGACTACACGGCGCAGCTGTTCTCGAGCCTGCGGCGCACCGGCGTCGAGGAGGCCGAGGCGGTGCTCGCCGGCTGGCTCGCCGCACCGGGGACGGACGCCGGTACACCGGCGGCGAGCGCACATAAAAAAGCCCCGGGCCAAAGGGGAAAGCCTGGGGCTAAACGCCTTAAATGTGATTAAGGCACCCGCTCAGGGAGGAGAAGCGGGAGACGATCGAAACCGTCTACGCTTATGAGTCGGCGCCCGCGAAAAAGGTTCCCGGACCGTGGCGGCGAGCCGGAGGCCGTGTCCGGACTTGTGTCGTAAGTTATTGATATCATATCCATAATAACCAACTCGGAGCGGCGCGATGAACGTCTACGGCAGCTACCCGGCGGTGCGGATGCGGCGCCTGCGCCGCGACGACTTTTCGCGCCGGATGCGGCGTGAGCACGTGCTCACGACCAACGACCTGATCTGGCCGGTGTTCATCATCGACGGCAAGAACACGGAGCAGCCGGTGCCGTCGATGCCGGGGGTCGTCCGTTACACGATCGACCGCCTCCTGCCGGCAGCGGAGGCGGCGCTGGAGCTGCGGATTCCGACGCTGGCGCTCTTCCCCGCCATCGAGCCGGCGCTCAAGACCCCCGACGGGCGGGAAGCGACCAACCCCGGCGGCCTGATTCCGCGGGCGATCGCGGCGCTGAAGAGCCGCTTCCCCGAGCTCGGGGTGATGACCGACGTCGCGCTCGACCCGTACACGAGCCACGGCCAGGACGGCGTCGTCGACGAAGCGGGTTACATCCTCAACGACGAGACGCTCGTCGTCCTGGAGCAGCAGGCCCTGACCCAGGCCGCGTCGGGCGTCGACATCGTCGCGCCGTCCGACATGATGGACGGGCGCATCGGCGCGATCCGCGCCGCGCTCGAGGCGCGCAAGCACATCCACACGCGGATCATGGCCTACTCGGCGAAGTACGCGTCGGGGTTCTACGGCCCGTTCCGCGACGCGGTCGGCTCGGCGGCAGCGCTCGGGACGGGCGACAAGCTGACCTATCAGATGGACCCGGCGAATTCCGACGAGGCGCTGTGGGAGGTCGGGCTCGACCTGCAGGAGGGCGCCGACATGGTGATGGTCAAGCCGGGGATGCCCTACCTCGACATCGTGCGGCGGGTGAAGGACGAGTTCAAGGCGCCGACCTTCGTGTACCAGGTGAGCGGCGAGTACGCGATGCTCAAGGCGGCGTTCCAGGCGGGCTGGCTCGACGAGGCGAAGTGCGTCCCCGAGGTGCTGCTCGCGTTCAAGCGCGCGGGCGCCGACGGGATCCTGACCTACTTCGCGCGCGACATCGCGCGGCTGCTGCGGACCGGTTGAGCGGTCAGTTGCCGTCCGGCGCGGCCGGCTCGAGCTCGGCTTCGCGGATCACCTGGTCGACCACGTTGCCCTTCCGGTCGATCGCGCGGACGCGCGCCGGCAGGAGGTTCCGGTCGAGATCGGCCCAGAGCTCGGTCACCGCGCCGTCGGGCTCCTGCCGGCGGAAGAGGAGCGTGCGCACCGTGCCGAGCGGCGTGCTGAGGGTTTGCCCGCCGGCGAGCTCGAACGACGAGCGATAGAGCTTGCGGCTCGTCGCGATGGCGAGGGTCCCCGACGCCGGCAGCGGCTGCAGGAAGTAGAGCTGGTGCATCAGCGACAGCGGATCCTGCGCGGCGGGCGGGAGCGGCAGCGTCCGCGATTCGCCCTTCCAGGCCAGGGCGAGCTTGCCTTGCGGCCAATCGAAGCGCGCGACCTCGGTCCGGTCGCCGCGACCCCGGTCCAGGGTGTATTGCGCGGGGTGGAGGCCGTCGGCCCGGAGCTCGCCCGTCGAGCGCTGCACGAACTTCCCGTTGAACACCAGCGACAGGAACCCGACGGCTTCGGCGACCGACTCGACCTCGTACCTCTCCCCCTCCTGCGACCACCGATGCCTCACCTCGCCGACCTTGGTCGCATTGTTGGCGTCCAGGCTGGTGAGGTAGTAGAGGTCGTAGACGAGCCGCGCCCGCCGGAGCGGGTACGCGGCGGATCCGGCCGCCTCGACGATCGGCGCCGACTCCCCCGCGAGCTCCGCTGAATCCGGCGGCGCCGGGCTCGCGGCGCGGTCGGGCGCGCCCGGGTCTGCTTCACCGTCCGGGGAGGGGGCATCGAGCAGGGACGTGGCGGCAAGCTGCGCCGGTTCCACAGCGGTCGGCGGCGGCGGCTTCGGGCGCGATCTGGGCCGCTGCCGCGGCGGGGCGGGCGCCCGCGCGGCCGGCGGGTCGTCGCGCGCGATGATCGTGGCGGCGAGCGGCGGCAAAGCCTCCGGGCTGGCGCTCCATCCGAACTCGAACCGGGGCGTACCGAACAACGCCGCAAGGTGAACCGCGAGTGAAGCCGCGATCGCCGCGATGAAGATCCGGTCGCCTGGTCGCATGGGTCGCATGGGACGCATAACGCGCGGCGGCCCTCAGCCGAAGACGACGGCGACGCCGTGCGCGACGTCCGCACCGAGCGCGATCGAGCCGTCGGGCATCCGCGCCGGCCGGAGCCCTCGCGCCGCGAGCGCCGCGGCGGCGGCGTTCCGGTCGCCGACGCGAACGAAGAGCACCGCCATGAGCGGGGTCGGTCGTGCGCTCACCCACACGTCCGGCAATCGCTTCGCGAGCGACGCCGAGGTGACGAACGCGAGCGGCGCGCCGCCGGTCGCGACCAGGAGCCCCTCGGCGATCGCCTGCGCCTTCACGTCGAACAGCCGCTCGTAGGGCTTCGCGGCTTGCGCGACGTCGTCGCAGAGCACCGCGATGGCGGCGAGCTCGGTCGCGCCGTTCGCATGGCGCTGATGCTCGGGCCGCCACACGAGCTCGCGCGTGAGATGCTCGCACACGAAGACCCGCCCGCCCGGCGTCGCGCCGGGCGCGAGCTGCGTGATCCGGAACTTCGCGTCGCGCGCGCCGCCCGGGAGCTCCACCGGCCGCGCGAGCTCGAGCGGGTCGGTCGGATCGAAGCCCGCCCACAGCAGCTCGGTGTACGCACCCTTCGCGCTGCGCGACTGCAGCGCGATCGCCGCCAGCCCCTCGCCGGCCCGGGCGAAGTCGGTGTAGTACTGCCGCGCCGGGTGCGGGTTCGCGGCGGGGCTCGCCAGCAGCTCGACGTAGTCGCGGCCGAGCATCACGCAGTGATTCTGCGAGCCGATGGTGTGATGGCCGCGCGGCGTGACCGTGAAGCCCATGCGCACGAACGTGTCGCGCGCGAGGTCGAGGTCGTGCACGACGACGACGACGTGATCGATGCCGTGGATGTGGCTGCGCATGGAACGCCGCGGACCTGCCGAGCGGCGATGATATCATCGGCCCTGTCCCGCACCGCCCGAGCACGAGCAGGCCCGCGCCATGCCGGTTCACGATCGCATCCGCGCGCTGCACGGCGAGATGACCGCCTGGCGGCGCGACTTCCACAAGCATCCCGAGACGGCGTTCACGGAGCATCGCACGTCGAACGTCGTCGCCGGGCTGCTCGAGGCGTTCGGGCTGGAAGTGCACCGCGGCCTCGCGAAGACCGGCGTGGTGGCGAGCCTGCGCGCCGGCACGGGTGCGCGCGCGATCGGGCTGCGCGCCGACCTCGACGCGCTGCCGATCCGCGAGGAGAACGCCTTCGCGCACCGCTCCGCCTACGACGGGCGGATGCACGCGTGCGGGCACGACGGCCACACCGCGATGCTGCTCGGCGCGGCGAAGTACCTCGCCGCGACGCGTGCGTTCGACGGCACCGTCCACTTCATCTTCCAGCCCGCCGAGGAGAACGAGGGCGGCGGCCGGCTGATGGTCGAGGAGGGTCTGTTCGAGCGCTTTCCGTGCGACGCGGTGTTCGGCATGCACAACTGGCCCGGCATGCCGGTCGGCGAGTTCGGCGTGCTCCCCGGCCCGATGATGGCGTCGTTCGACATCTTCGAGATCGAGCTCGCCGGCCGCGGGGCGCACGCCGCGATGCCGCACCACGGGATCGACCCGGTCGTCGCCGGCGCCGCGCTCGTCCAGGCGCTGCAGACGATCCCGAGCCGGAGCGTGAACCCGGTCGACGCCGCAGTCGTCACCGTCACGCAGTTCCACGCCGGCGACACCTGGAACGTCATTCCCGGCCAGGCGGTCCTCCGGGGCACGACGCGCGCGTTCCGCCCGGAGGTGCAGCAGGAGATCGAGCGCGGCATCGGCCGGATCCTGGCCGGCATCGACGCCGCCTACGGGACCACGAGCAAGCTGCGCTACGAGCGCCGCTACCCGCCGACGATCAACTCGCCGCGCGAAACGGCGATCGCCGCGGCAGCGCTCGCGAAAGTGGTCGGGACGGAGAACGTGCGCACCGACCTCCAGCCGACGATGGGGGCCGAGGACTTCGCCTTCATGCTGCAGGCGAAGCCCGGGTGCTACGTCTGGATCGGCAACGGGCCCGGCGACGGCGGCTGCATGCTGCACAACCCGCGCTACGATTTCAACGACGAAGTCCCTGCCGATCGGCGCGAGCTACTGGGCGACGCTGGTCGAGCACGTGCTCGCGCGATGATCTGACCCATGCGCTACATCGACCACGGCCCGGGCGGCCCGGCGAGCGTGATGAAGCTCGCCGAGGGGCCGCAGCCCACGCTCAAGCCGGGCGAGGTGCTGATCGAAGTGCAGTACGCCGGCGTGAACCGGCCCGACATCATGCAGCGCTCCGGCGCCTACCCGCCGCCGCCGGGGGCGTCGCCGATCCTCGGCCTCGAGGTCGCCGGGCGGATCGTGGATGACGGCGCCCGACGTCAGCGCAGTGGAAGACCGGCGACATGGTTTGCGCGCTCACGCCGGGCGGCGGTTACGCGGAGTACTGCGCGACGCCCGCCGCGCACTGCCTGCCGATCCCGAAGGGGCTGTCGGCCAGGGAAGCCGCTTCGCTGCCGGAGAACTGGTTCACCGTCTACGACAACGTGATGACGCGGGGACGGCTGAAGGCGGGCGAATCGATCCTCGTCCACGGCGGCGCGGGCGGCATCGGCCTCGCGGCGATCCAGCTCGCGAAGGTGCTCGGCGGCGCGACCGTGTACACGACGGCCGGCAGCGACGAGAAGTGCGCCTACTGCAAGAAGATGGGCGCGGACGTCGCGTTCAACTATCGGACCCAGGACTGGGCGGCGGAGCTGTGGCAGCTGACCGGCAAGCGCGGGGTGGACGTGATCCTCGACATGGTCGGCGGCGACTACGTGATGAAGAACATCCGCTCGCTCGCGCTCGAGGGGCGGCTCGTCCAGATCGCGTTCCTCAAGGAAGCGAAGATCGCCGACTTCGACGCGCTGCCGATTCTCGTCAAGCGGCTCACCTTCACCGGCTCGACGCTCCGGCCGCGGACGGTGGAGCAGAAGGCGGCGATCGCCAGGGCGCTGCGGGAGCACGTCTGGCCGCTGTTCGAGTCGGGCCAGCTCCGTACCTTCGTCCAGAAGAGCTTCCCGCTCGCCGACGCCCGCGCTGCCCACGAGCTCATGGACTCCAGCGCGCACCTCGGCAAGATCGTGCTCGAGATAAAAGCGAGCTAAACGCCCTCGAGGGGGATCTACAAGGGGGCGCCGTCCCCTTGTTCCATCATGGGGGATATACAAGGGGAGTCTCCCCGGCCCGACGCGCTGCATCGCGTCGGTCGTTCGCCGGCTCGAACGTGCGCAGGCACGTTCTTCGAAATCCCGGCTCACTTCGTACGGGCGGCCGCAAGGCTTTTTTTGGCCGAGGCCTTGGGCCTCGGCCAAAAAAAAGCCTCTCCACACTCGGGAGAGGCCAAGAACCCTCGGGGAGAGGGCAGAGGAGCTCAGTTCGCGAGGCTCGCGCGCCCTCCAGGGCCCGCGGAGTCGCCGCGCCCGGCCGGTTCCACCGGCCGCTCGCGCTTGGTGTTCGCAGGAGAGAGCTGCTGCAGCGTCAGCATCGCACCCCAGAGGACCAGGGCCACCGAGCCCCACAGGGCGATTTCCGCCACGAAGTCCAGGATCGGTTCCATGCTCGCCTCCTTCCGCAGCAACTCAGCAATCTCGTTTACAGCTTAGGCGCGGCCCGGCCGCGCAGGCGGCCAGCATTCCCGGCCGCCTTGTGACTTATTCACCTCGCTCCCGAGCCACTCTAGGCCCGACGCGCGCCGGGCGGTAGTCGACGGATTGCCTAGGCCATCCGGCTACCGCCGGGCGCCGTCGCGGCGCCTCAGGCGGTGCGCTCCGGGCCGGCCGCACCGATGTCGAACCCGTGCCGCACGCACAGCGCCATGCCCCAGGCGAGCAGCGCAACCGAGGCAGTCAGCCCGAGACCGGTGACGACGTTCAAGAGCGCTTCCATGGTGTCCTCCTTGTGGCCCGGCCGGTCAGAACGCTTCGATATGGGGCTCGACCGGCGCCTGCGGCGTCGGAAAACCCGCAGGGAAGTAGCCAGCGCCGCCGTCCGTCTGCTCCGCGGCCGCCGCCGGCTGGACCAGCCCGACGTCGTCGTCCGTCGACATCGCGGTCGCCAGCACGCCAACGGCGACCAGACACATGATCGCGCCCGCCATGCGGCGCGTGAAGGTCGATTCCTGCTGTTCGGCCAGTCTGAGATCGGTGCTCATTGTTGTCTCCTCGTTCGGGTTTGGGGCCGATCACCGCGATCGACCATGGGATCCAGCTTAGGAGGAACGGACGAGCGGAGGCGGGCAGCATTGCCCGGACGCCTGTGACCTATTCACCCCGCCGCGGGCGGGGTACCGGGGCGCGCTACCAGGCCGGCGGCAGCGGCTTCTTGAGGGTGATGAGGCGGTCCTGGACTTCGAGGTAGCCGCCGGTCGTGAGGTCCTTGAACAGGCGGCTGATCATCTCGCGCGACGAGCCCACGCGGTCGGCGATGTCCTGGTGGGTCAGCCGCTCGGGGACGACCCGCTGCCCCTCGCGCTCGACGGCGAGATCGGTCAGGAGCCGCGCGACGCGGCCGTACACGTCGAGCAGTGCCAGATTCTTGACATTCATCGTCGCCCGGCGCGCCCGGCGGATGACCTTCGCCATCAGGTCGAACGCAAAGTCCGGGTGCTTGGCGATGTGGTCGCGCAGGGTCACCCGGGTCACGACCGAGCACACCGCGGGCTCGACCGTGATCACCGACGCCGACCGCGGGCCGCCGTCGAGCGCCATCTCGCCGACGTACTCGCCGGCGCCGTGCGAGTCGATCACGACCTCCCGGTCGTTGTCGCCGGTGGCGAAGACCTTCACGCGGCCCGAGAGGATGACGTACAGGGTGTCGCCGTAGTCGCCTTCCTGGATGATCACGACGTCCTTGCGAAAGCTCTGGATGCGCCCGCGCGCGGCGAGCTCGCGCAGGCTCGGCGACTCGAGAGCGGCGATCAGCTGGTCGGCTTCGGCGGGCGGCAAGGCCGCGGGCTCCTTCGGTGGCGGTGGCGATGCGAATTGTACGTGAGCGATTGCAGCCCCGCCGCTGTGCGAATTTCCTCACCCCGGGTGGCCGACGTGAATACCGCACTCGACGGGCGGCAATAGTCCGGCCCGGTGGCCGCGCGCCGTTCGTAAGTTGGTCCTCGCGCCGGCGTCCGCCGGCGTGGCGCTGCCGCCGGGACGCCGGGGCCGCGCGATGACAAGAAGGAGGAGCGGCGATGAGCGAATCGAAGCGTCGTGGCGAGGGTCCCCGCGCCCCGCCGCAGGGCGAGCTGCCGGTCGAGAGGCTCGCCGTGGCGGCCGGGCTGAGCGCCGACGAGCTGGAAATCCTGCGGGGCGTACTGGCGCGGGAGCTGCTGAACGCGACCGAAGTGCTGTTCCGCGAAGGCGACCCGGGCGACCGGCTGTACCTCCTCGCGCGCGGGCGGATCTCGATCGCGATCCGCGGCGCCGACGGCAGCCGCGGTGTGATGACCTACGCGCCGGGCGCGATGCTGGGCGAGGCATCCTTGCTCGAGGGTGCGCCGCGCCCGGCCACGGCCACCGCCGCGGCGGATAGCGTCGTGTATAGCCTGTCGGGCGCGGCGCTCGATGCGCTCGCGGCCGCCCATCCGGCGCTCGCCAGCAAGGTCCTGCTCAATCTGGGGCGGCACCTGTCAGGCCGGCTGCGCCACGCACCGGACGTGTTGCGCAAGCTCAGCGACTCCTCGGGGTGAATCCTTCACCGGGCGTGCGCCAATACTGGCCACCGGCGAGCTCGCCGCCCGCCTACGCTGGTCCCGATCGAACCAGGACCACGAGGATCGACACCATGAGCGACTTCAACGACACCGCGCAGCTTCCCGCGCCGCGGCTCGCGTTGCCGGCGAGTCACGTGACCCGGACCCGGCGGCAGCGCGAGCTCGTAGCCGAGCCCTGGGAGAGCGCCTGGGCCTGGACCCGGTTTGCCGCGGCGGGAATCGTGATCGCGTGGCTGCTCTCAATGGGGGTGTTCGGCGCCGCTGCGCCCGCGGCGAACGCCGCCGCCGCGCCGGCGGGCGCGGAGGCCGGCAACGGCCAGACCGGCTACTTCCCTGCGCTGCATAGCGACGCGTCGCTGACGGCCGCCGAGCAGCCCGCAACGTTCTAGCACCCGGCCCGGGTCATGGCGGAGCAACTGACCGACGTCGTCCTCAACGGCGTGCGCCTGCGCGACGAGCAGGTCGCCGAGCTCGAGTGCATGGGAGGGGCGAAGCGCATACCCCTGCGCGACGGCACCTACTGGTACGACCCGGTTTCCGGCGCCTGGGGCGCGCAAGGCGGGCCGACGCTGGGCTTCCGCCGTGCCGGGCTCTGGGTCGGCGGGCCGCTCCGCCCGAGCGCATCGAACGGTCACACCGGCGTGTTCGTGAACGGACGCGAGCTGCACCGCCTGGACGTCCTGGCGCTGCAGCGGCTCGGGCAGGTCTGGCTGGGGCGGTACTGGCTCGACGCGCTGGGCAACTTCGGCCGCGAGGGCGGCAGCATGCTCGGCAACCTCGTATGGCTCGCGGAGCAGCGCGCGAGCGAGGGGTCGGGCGTGGGCGCCTGGGCGACCTGCGGCGGCGGGACAGCGCTCGCGGCCGCGTAGCCGGCGCTAGAACTTCTGCGCGAGGGCGAGCGTCTCGAGGAACCGGTCCGCGCCCTGGAACCCGATCACGCGGAGACCGGGAATCTCGCGACCCGACGCGTCGAAAAAGACGATCCCGGGCGGTCCGAAGAGGCGAAAGCGCTTGAGCAGCTCGCGATCGGCGGGCGAGTTCGCGGTCACGTCGGCCTGCAGCAGCGTCATGCCGGCGAGCGCCGTGCGCACCTTCGGGTCGGAGAAGGTGAAGGCCTCCATCTCCTTGCACGAGACGCACCAGTCGGCGTAAAAGTCGAGCATCACCGGTCGGCTCGCCGTCTTCAGCCGCGCGTCGAGCTCCGCCATCGAGGCGACGCGCTCGAACCGGACCTCCGGCCCCGGCGCGCGTTCGGCACCCGCGCGGAATCCTGCGAGCGGCTGCAGCGGGTCCCGGCTCCCGGCGAGAGCCCCGACCACGAGCGCGATGCCCGCGAGCAGGGCGATCACGCCGATGCCCTTCCAGAACCGCAGCGCGCCGGGGGCCCCCGGCGGCAGGGGGTCGAGCGCGTGGAGATACATCGCGCCGACGATCAGCAGCGCCGCCCACGCGAGCATCTGCGCCGCGACCGGGATCACGGGCGAAACGATCCAGATCGCGACCCCGAGAAGCAGCACGCCGAAGAACTTCTTGACCGCGTTCATCCAGTGGCCTGCCCTGGGCAGGAGCGCCCCTTCGGTCGTGCCGACGGCGACGAGCGGCACGCCCATGCCGAGCGCGAGCGCGAACAGCGCCGAGCCTCCAAGCACGACGTCGCGCGTCTGGCTGATGTAGAGCAGGGCGCCGGCGAGCGGCGCGGCGACGCACGGGCTGACGATCGCGGCCGAGAGCACGCCCATGAGCGCGACGGCGCCGAGCTGGCCGCCCTTCAGCTTCGCGCTCGCCGCGGTGACCCTGGCGTGGAAGCGCGCCGGGAGCTCGAGGTCGTAGAACCCGAACATCGACAGCGCCAGGGCGACGAAGACGAGCGCGAAGGCGCCGAGCACCCAGGGGTTCTGCAGCGCCGCGGAGAGCAGGGTGCCGCTGAGCGCCGCGATCACGCCGATGACGGTATAGGTCACCGCCATGCCGAGGACGTAGGTGACCGAGAGCACAAGCGCGCGGGTCCGGGTCGCGGCGCGCCCCTCGCCGACGATGATGCCGGAGAGGATCGGGATCATCGGCAGCACGCACGGCGTGAACGTGAGCAGGATCCCGGCGCCGAAGAAGATCGCGAGCATCAGCAGGAAGCTGCCGGAGGCGAGCGCCTGCTCGAAGCGCGTCTCGTCGCTCACGATGGCGGGCGCGCTCCGCACCTCGCGGCCGCCGAAGGACGCCTCCGCCGCCGGCGCCGTCGCGAGCGGCGCGGCGGTGCCGAGCGAGAACGCGGCGGGCCGGATCTCGATCTTCTGGGTCAGCGGCGGATAGCACACGCCGACGTCGGCGCAGCCCTGGGAGGTCACTTCGAGCGCGAGCTTCTCGGCGTTCCCGGACACCGGGATCCGGATCGCCACCTGCCGGCGATAGGTCTCGGTGGTGCCGAAGAACTCGTCTTTCTTGAGCTGGCCCTTCGGGAACTCCGGGGGCCCGAGCGTCGCGCCGCCGCCCGCGAGGGCGAAGGCGAACTTGTCGCGATACATGTAGTAGCCGTCGGCGATCTGGAACCGCACCTCGACGGCAGTCGGGTCGAGCGCCCGCGCCGACAGGCGGAAGGCCTTCTCCGGCTCGAGCAGGTCGTCGGCGGACGCGGCCCAGCCGGGGGCGGCGGCGGCGAGCGCCAGGACGAAGCGGAGGATGCGGTGCACGGGGTCTGGTCTAGGGCCGGGTCTCGGTCTCGACCCATTGCAGGTAGGCCGGCAGACCGCCGGCCAATGGGACCGCGATGATCTCGGGAAGTTCGTAGGGGTGCAGCTCCCGGATGACCCGTTCCAGCAACTCGTACCGGTCGCGCGTGGTCTTGGCGAAGAGGGGGTGCTCCTCGGCCGTTTCCACGGCGCCCTTCCAGCGGTAGACGGAGGTGCAGGGCGACATGACGTTCACGCAGGCTGCCGCCCGGCGCTCGACGAGCGCTTTGGCCAGCGCCTCGGCGGACGCGCGATCCGGAAGGTTGGAGATCACGAGCAGCGTCTCGGCAGCCATCGATGCCCCCTTAGGCGAGCGCGGCGGCGGCGCGCGGCACACCGTCGAACACCGTCGGGTACTCGAGCCGCACGCCCAGCGCCTCCTTCAACCGCCGGTTCACGAGCCGCCGCGACTCGCGCATGAACGAGGCGAGCGTCGCGGGAATCACCGCTTCGATTTCCACGCGCGGGACGCGCGGCGGGCGCGGGAGACCGGAGCGGTCCGCGACCAGATCGAAATAGTCGCCCATCTTCATCTCGGTGTCGTCGGTCGCGTTGTAGACCCCCGCCGGCGCGTCGTGCTCCAGCGCCCGCACGCAGATCGCCGCGAGATCACCGGCGTGAACGTGGTTCGTGTACACGTCCTCCTCGGCCCGCAGCACCGGCGTGCCCTTCTTCAGACGCTCGAGCGGCAGCCGATCGGCGGCGTAGATCCCCGGCACGCGCAGGCACACGACCGCCACGCCGTCCTGCCGGCCCCACTCGATCAGCGCCTGCTCCGCGTCGACGCGCCGGCGCGCGCGGTCGGTCTGCGGGCGGACCGGGCGCGACTCGTCCACCCAGGCACCGCCGCAGTCGCCGTACACGCCGCTCGTGCTGATGTAGACCACCCTGCGTGGTAACATCCGCGCGCCCGAGAGCGCCGCGACGAGATTGCGCGTGCGCTCGTCGCGCGATCCGCTCTCGGTCGGTGGCGCGGCATGCAGCAGGACGTCCGCCGCCAGGGCGAGCGGCGCGAGCGAGTCGGGCCGATCGAGGTCGCCGGCGACGGCGCGCACGCCCTGGTCCACGAGAGCCGCGGGACTGCCGCGTACAACCGCGGTGATCTCGTAGCGCGCGAGAAGCGCGGGCAACGCCCGCCGGGCGATGTCCCCGGCCCCGACGATGAGCAACCGTTCCACGGCCGAATTCTAACCTCCGCCGCCGCGCGTCTTTCTCATGGCACATCAAGTCACCGTCCAGCCGAGCGGCACCGTGTTCCAGGTGCCCGAGGGCGACACGATCCTCGCCGCCGCGCTGAACGAGGGCTTTCACCTTCCCTACGGCTGCCGCAACGGCGCATGCGGCTCGTGCAAGGGGAAGGTCCTCGAAGGCCGGATCGACTACGGCAAGTACCAGAAGAGCGCGCTCTCGGACGACGAGCGCGCCGCCGGCTATGCGCTGTTCTGCCAGGCGAAACCGCTGAGCGACCTGGTCATCGAGAGCCGCGAGATCGGCGCGGTCAAGGACATCGTCGTCAAGAAGCTGCCCTGCCGCGTGCACCGCCTGGAGCGCGTCGCCGACGACGTCGTCATCCTGTACCTGAAGCTGCCGGCGAACGAGCGCCTGCAGTTCCTCGCCGGACAGTACATCGAGTTCATCCTGAAGGACGGTTCACGGCGCAGCTTCTCGATGGCGAACGCGCCGCACGACGACGAGTTCCTGCAGCTCCACGTGCGCCACGTACCGGGCGGCGCGTTCACCGACCACGTGTTCAGGACCATGAAGGAGCGCGACATCCTGCGCTTCGAGGGCCCGCTCGGCTCGTTTTTCCTGCACGAGAGCGAGAAGCCGATCGTGTTCGTCGCGAGCGGCACCGGGTTCGCGCCGATCAAGGCGATCATCGAGTCGGCGTTCAAGCAGGGGGTCGAGAGGCCGATGACGCTCTACTGGGGCGCGCGGCGGCCGAAGGATCTCTACCTCGACGCGCTGCCGCAGCAGTGGGCGGCCGAGCATCCGCAGCAGTTCCGGTACGTGCCGGTGATCTCAGAAGCGCTGCCGGAGGATCAGTGGACGGGTCGCACCGGCTTCGTCCACCGCGCGGTGATGGCCGACCTGCCGGACCTCTCGCCCTACCAGGTCTACGCTTGCGGCGTCCCGATCATGGTGGACTCGGCGCGGCGCGACTTCACGCACGAGTGCAAGCTGCCGATCGACGAGTTCTTCGCCGACTCGTTCACGACCCAGGCGGATCTGGCTGGCGGCGCGACGGGCTGATTCAGCCCGCGCTCACCCACCCAGGTACGCCTCGACGACCTTGGGGTCGTCCGCCAGCTCGGCCGCCGAGCCGGATAGCGTGATCTGCCCGCTCTCCATCACGTAGGCGCGGCGCGCCAGCGCGAGCGCCGCCCGCGCGTTCTGCTCCACGAGCAGGCAGGTGACCCCGCGCGCGTTGATCTCGTGGATCACCTCGAAGATCAGCTGCACGACGATCGGCGCGAGGCCCATGCTCGGCTCGTCGAGCAGCAGCAGCTTCGGCCGCGACATCAGCGCCCGACCGATCGCCAGCATCTGCTGCTCGCCGCCGGACAAGGTGCCGCCGGTCTGCCCGCGCCGCTCGCGCAAGCGCGGGAAGAGGCCGAACACCCGCTCGCGGTCGGCCTCGACTTCGCGGTCCGCGCGCGCATACGCGCCCATGTCGAGGTTCTCGTCAACGGTGAGCTGCGGGAACACGCCGCGGCCCTCGGGAACCAGGACGAGCCCGGCCCGCGCCCGCTCGAACGCCCGCGTGCCCGCCAGATCGCGGCCCGCGTAGCGCACCGCTCCCGCGCCGGGCGGGTGGAGCCCCGCGATCGCGCGGAGCGTCGAGGACTTGCCGGCGCCGTTCGCGCCGATCAGGCAGACGAGCTCGCCCTCCTCGACCGCGAGGTCGACGCCGCGCACCGCGCGGATGCCGCCGTAGCGAACCTCGAGGCGTTGCACCTCAAGCAGGCTCATTGGACTACCCTCGCGCTCCGCGCTCGGGATTCGCCCTTGGGGCGGCCCTGCGGCGCGGCTCATTGGACTACCTTGTCGCTTCGCGACAAGGATTCGCGCTTGGGGCGGCCCGGCGCGCTCATGCCGCCGCGGTGCCGAGGTAAGCCTCGATGACCTTCGGGTCGCGCTGGACCGCGGCGGGCAGCCCCTCGGCGATCCTCTCGCCGTGGTCGAGCACCAGCACGCGATCGCACACGCCCATGACGAGCCGCATGTCGTGCTCGATGAGGAGGATCGTCACGCCGTCGCGGCGGATCGACTCGAGCAGCGCCCTCAGCACCCGCGTCTCCGAGACGTTCATGCCGGCGGCGGGCTCGTCGAGCGCGAGCAGCTTCGGCTCGGTCGCGAGCGCCCGCGCGATCTCCAGCCGGCGCTGGTCGCCGTAGGGCAAGCTGCCCGCCGGGTCGTTCGCGCGGGCGGCGATGCCGACGTACTCGAGGAGCTGGGCGGCGCGCCGCTCGATCGCGCGCTCCTCCGCGGTCGTGGCGCGGGTGCGCAGGATCGCGCCGACGACCCCGGCGCGCGTGCGCACGTGACGGCCGATCATCACGTTCTCGAGCGCCGAGAGGTTCGCGAACAGGCGGATGTTCTGGAAGGTGCGCGCGATGCCGCGCGCCGTGACCTCGTGCGGCTTTGCCCCGGCGAGCGGCCGGCCGTCGAAAGTGAACCCGCCCGCGTCCGGCGGGTAGATGCCGGTGAGCAGGTTGAAGAGCGTCGTCTTGCCGGCGCCGTTCGGCCCGATCAGACCGTAGATCTCCCCGGGCGCGATCGCGAAGCTGACGTCGGTGAGCGCCTGCACGCCGCCGAAGCGCTTGGCGACCCGGTCGGCGACAAGGAGGCTCACTGGACTACCCTCGCGGCTCGCGCGCCTCGGGGTTCGCCCTTGGGGCGGCCCGGCGGGCTCACTGGCTGCCCTCGGCGCGCGCGGCGAGCTCGCGCTTCCGCACCGCCGACGGCCAGAGCCCGCCGGGCCGCACGATCATGATCAGCACCAGCGCGAAGCCGAAGACGAGCATGCGCACGACCTCCGGCTCGACGAGCATCCGGCCGAAGAGCCGCTCCTGCAGCGGCTGCACCGTGAACCGCAGGATCTCCGGGATGAACGACAGCAGCACCGCGCCGAGGATCACGCCCCAGATGTTGCCCATGCCCCCGAGCACCACCATCGCGAGCACCATGACCGATTCGACCAGCACGAAGCTCTCCGGGCTGACGAAGGTCTGGATCGCCGAGAACATCCCGCCGGCGATGCCGCCGAACGAGGCGCCCATCGCGAACGCGAGCAGCTTCATGTCGCGGGTGTTGATGCCCATCGCGCGGGCCGCGACCTCGTCCTCGCGGATCGCCTCCCAGGCGCGGCCGATGCGCGAGTTCTGCAGCCGCACGTTAATGAAGATCACCAGCATCACCATTGCGAGCAGCAGGTAGTAGTACTTGATCGGCCCGGTGAAGACGAGCCCGAGGACGGTGTCGCTCTTGCCGAAGTCGACGCCGTCGACGCGGACCGGGTCGATCCGCGCGATGCCGCGCGGCCCGTTGGTGATGTTGATCGGGTGATCGAGGTTGTTGAGGAAGATGCGGACGATCTCGCCGAAGCCGAGCGTCACGATCGCGAGGTAGTCGCCGCGCAGCTTCAGCGTCGGCGCGCCGAGCAGGATGCCGAAGATCGCCGCGACCGCGGCCCCGAGCGGCAGGATCGCCCAGAACGGCCAGTGGATGCCGAACTGCGGCGAGGCGAGCAGCGCGTAGACGTACGCACCGACCGCGTAGAACGCGATGTAGCCGAGGTCGAGGAGCCCGGCAAAGCCGACGACGATGTTCAGGCCGAGGGCGAGGAAGATGTAGAGGATCGCGAAATTCGTGATCCGCACCCAGGTCGTGCCGAACTGCATGGTGAGGGCGAACGGCAGGGCGGTGAGCGCGATCGCGATCAGCGCGAGCCCGACGGCGAGCGCGGCGGGGTGCTTCTTCCAGCGGCTCAGCCACTCGTCGACCACGTCCACCCCCGGCTAGGCGCGCTCGCCCACGCGCTCGCCGAGCAGCCCTTGCGGCCGGAAGACGAGCACGAGGATCAGCACGATGAAGGCGAACACGTCCTGGTAGTTCGAGCCGAAGACGTTGTTCGTGAAGTCGCCGATGTAGCCGGCGCCCAGCGCCTCGACGACGCCGAGCAGGATGCCGCCGAGCATCGCGCCGGGGATGTTGCCGATCCCGCCGAGCACCGCCGCGCAGAAGGCCTTGAGGCCGAGCGGCGCGCCCATCGTATAGTGGGCGATGCCGTAGTAGTTCGCGACCATCACGCCGGCCACCGCGGCCAGCGCCGCGCCGATCAGGAACGTGACCGCGATGATCCGGTTCGCGTCGATCCCCATCAGCCCGGCGATCTGCGGGTTCTGGGCGGTGGCGCGCATCGCCGCGCCGAGCTTGGTACGGTAGACGAGGAGCGCGAGCCCGGCCATCATCGCGACGCAGACGGCGAGGATCGCGATCTGCACGCTGGTGATGGTCGCGCCGCCGATGTGGTAGGACTCGGCCTTGATGATCTGCGGGAACGCGAGCGGGTTGCGGCTCCAGATCATCATCGCGACGTGCTGCAGGATGATCGACACGCCGATCGCGGTGATCAGCGGGGCGAGCCGCGGCGCCCCGCGCAGCGGCCGGTAGGCGAGCCGCTCCATCGCGTAGCCGAGCGCCATGCACACCGGGATCGCGCACCCGGTCGCGACCAGCACGATGACCGCCGGGGGGAGCCCCGAGGGCGCGAGCGCGGTGATGACGCTGAACGCGATCAGCGCGCCGATCATCACCACCTCGCCGTGGGCGAAGTTGATGAGCTGGATGATCCCGTAGACCATCGTGTAGCCGAGCGCGACGATGGCGTACACCGCCCCGAGCGTCAGGCCGTTGATGATCTGCTGGATGAAGACGTCCACGCCGCCCTCCCCGCCGGGACGGGGGAAGGTAACACGGCTGTCACGAACAAAGAAAAAGGCCGGCGTCGCCGGCCTTTTCGGGCCCCGGCCTCGGGCCGGGTCGGGCTCGCTGTCGCGAGCGCTATTTCTTCGCCGGGTCCGCCGCCGCCTTGGCCGCGTCCCGCCCGGCCTGCGCCGCCGAGTCGACCGCCGCCTTCGCCGCGTCGCCGGCCGCGGAGATCGCGCTCGCCAGCATCTGCAGGAACTCGTTGTAGGCGATCGTCTTGCCGCCCTTCATGATCGCGGTCGGCTCGAGCTTGCCGCCCTTCATCGTGAAGATCGTGATCTCGGCGTCCCGCCGGTCGCCCTTGTCGTCGAAGGCGATGGGGCCGGTCGCGCCGCCGAAGCTGATCTTCTGGAGCTCGGGCAGGTACTTCGCCGGGTCGGCGGAGTTCGCCTTCTTCATCGCCTCGATCAGCAGGTTCGCGGCGTCGTAGGTGAACGGCGCGTAGATGATCGGGTCGACGTTGAACTTCGCCTTGTAGGCGTCGAGGAACTTCTTGCTCGTCGCCTGCACCGGGATGCCGGCCTGCGAGCAGAGCAGCCCGTCGGCGGCGGCGTCCCCGGCGAGCTTGCGCATCTCGTCGGTGCACGCGCCGTCGCCGAACGCGAACACCGCCTTGATCCCGAGCTCGCGGCCCTGCTTGAGGAGCGGCCCGCCGGTCGCGTCCATGCCGCCGTAGAACACCGCATCCGGGTTGCGGCCCTTCAGCTTCGTGAGTACCGGCTTCCAGTCGGTCGTCTTGTCGGTGCCCTTCTCGCGCGCGAGCACGGTGATGCCGGCCGCCTTGAGGGTCTTCTCGACCTCGTCGGCGATGCCGGCGCCGTACGCCGTCGCATCGTCGATCACCGCCACCGTCTTCGGCCGCGCGGTCCCCGCGAGGTAGATCGCGATCGCCGGACCCTGCTGGTCGTCGCGGCCGACGACGCGGAACTGCTGCTTGAAGCCCTGCTCGGTGAGCTTCGGGTTGGTCGCCGAGCCGGAGATGACCGGGATGCCGGCCTGGTTGTAGATCGGCGAGGCCGGGATCGACGTGCCGGAGTTCAGGTGGCCGACCACGCCGGCGACCTTCGCGTCGACGAGCTTCTGCGCGACCGTGGCGCCGACCTTCGGATCGGCCTGGTCGTCCTCGGCGACGAGGACGAACTTCGCCTCCTTGCCGTCGATCTGGATTTTCGCCGCGTTCGCCTGCTCGATCGCGAGGCGCGCGCCGTTCTCGTTGTCCTTGCCGAGGTGCGCGATGCCGCCGGTGAGCGGCCCGACGTGGCCGATCATGATGGTGATGCTCGGCGCCGGCGCCGCGGCGGCCTTGGGCTTGGCGGGCTCTTCCTTGCCGCAGGCCGCGAGCCCTAGGGCGGCGATGACGGCGAGCGCAAGCGGAGTCAAGCGGGTTTTCATGTTGTCCTCCGAACTGGTGGTTGGGGGTGGAACAGAGGCGAACGATTATCGTTACAGCCTTCGCGCGTTGTCAATTTCTCGGCGCGGAGGTCGGCGCGGGCGGGCGAATTCACCCGCTCCGCGGGGCGGTGACGCTAGAGGGTTATTTTTGCGCCAGGATCCACTTGACCATGGCGTTGAGGTCCGCGTCCGACACCCCCGCATTCGGCGGCATCGGCACCTGGCCCCACACGCCCACGCCGCCCTTCTTCACTTTCTCGACGAGCAGCTTCTGGGCGTCCTTCTGGCCGCCAAACTTCGCGGCCACTTCCTTGTAGGACGGGCCGACGAGCTTCTTATCGACCGCGTGGCAGGAGAGACAGGCGTGCTTCTTCAGCAGGTCGTCGACGTTCTGTGCGCGCGCTGGCGCCGCCGCGAACACGGCGATCATCGCCAGGGCGACGCCGGAAACGAGGGTCTTCATCGAATCTCCTAAGGCAGGGAAAAACGGCCGGGCCGAATGCTACTTGATTTCGCCCCTGTCGAGGGCGTCGCGCAGCGCATCGAGCGTTCCGACCGGCGCCAGGCAGGTAACGCCGCGGCACACGTACGCGTTGACGCGCCCCGGCGCCGCCGGCTTGTCGAGCGCCGGCGGCAGGCCCGCCTCGGCGCCGTCGATCGCCACCAGGACGCGCTGCGGCCGGTGCTCCGGCGCGAGTTCGCCCAGCCACGCCTGGAGCTGGGCCTTCGGCCCGCGGAGCACGACCACGCTCGGCGGCGCGATCGCCTCCTCGAGCGCGATCGAGAGCGCGGCGAAGCCGCCGGGGTAGCGCTCCATCGCGGGGTAGAAAGCCGCCACCGCGCGGCGCGCCGCGTCGAGATACCGCGTTTCGCCCGTGAGGTGGCCCAGCCTGGCGAGCGCGAACGCCGCGACGCCGTTGCCCGACGGCGTCGCGTTGTCGTGGCCCGGCTTCGGACGGTGGATGAGGCTCTCGTGGTCGTGGCTGGTGAAGAAGAATCCGCCGGCTCCCGCGTCCTCGAAGCGGCCGAGCAGCGCGTCGGCGAGCACGCGGGCGAACGCCAGGTCCGCGCCGCGGAAGTCGACCTGCAGCATCTCGAGCACCGCGTCGAGCAGGAACGCGTAGTCGTCGACGTAGGCGTTGAGATGCGCGCGGCCATCCTTGTAGGTGGCGAGGAGGCGCTCGTCCCGCCACATCGTGCGCTGGATGAAATCGAGCGCCCGCCGTGCCGAGGCGAGCCATTCGGCGCGGTCGAAGACCGCCGCTGCGCGTGCCATGCCCCGGATCGCGAGCGCGTTCCAGCTCACGAGCACCTTGTCGTCGCGTCCCGGCCGGACGCGCTGCTCGCGCGCGGCGAGGAGCTTCGCGCGCGCGGTGTCCAGCAGCTCCGCGCAATCCGCCTCGCTCCGGGCGAGTGCGGCCGCGACCGCCCGCAGCGGCTGGACGATGTGCAGGTGCCAATGGCCGCCCTCGAAGTTCGCCTGCGTGTCGAGGCCGTAGTGCGGCGCGACGACCGCGTACTCCTCCGGCGTCAGGAGCCGCGCGACCTCGCCGGGCGTCCAGACGTAGAACTTGCCTTCCTCGTGCTCGGAGTCGGCGTCGAGCGACGAGTAGTAGCCGCCCTCGGGCGACTGCATCTCGCGCATGATCCAGCCGGCCGTCTCCGCCGCGACGCGCGCGAACAGGGGCTTGCCGGTCGCGGCCCAGGCCTCGGCGTAGAGCCGCAGCAGCGGACCGTTGTCGTAGAGCATCTTCTCGAAGTGCGGGATGATCCAGGTCGCGTCGACCGAGTAGCGGCTGAAGCCCCCGCCGAGCTGATCGTAGATCCCGCCCTCGGCCATGCGCTCGAGCGTGAACACCGCGACGTGCAGCGCGTGCCCGTCGGCGGTGGCGGCATGGCGCCGGAGCAGGAGCTCGAGGTCGGTCGGGTGCGGGAACTTCGGCGCGCCGCCGAAGCCGCCGTGCTCCCCGTCGAAGCTCTGCTTGAGGCCGCCGATCGCCTCCGCGACCACCTCCCCGGAGAACTCGCCCGCGTGCGCCGCGCTTTCCGGCTGGATGCGCTCGAACGCCGCGGTCACCGCCCGGTTCTGCTGCGCGAGGTCGTCCTTGTGCTCGCGGTAGTAGCGCGCGACGCGCTCCAGCAGCTCGGGAAACGCCGGCTGGCCGTAGCGCCGGGTCTTGGGAAAGTAGGTGCCGACGAAGAACGGGACCTGGTCCGGCGTCAGGAACGCGGTGAGTGGCCAGCCGCCGCCGCGCTGATTGAACAGCTGGTGCGCGACCTGGTAGATCTGGTCGAGGTCGGGCCGCTCCTCGCGGTCGACCTTGACGTTCACGAAGAGCTCGTTCATCGCCCGCGCGACCGCGGGATCCTCGAACGACTCGTGCGCCATGACGTGGCACCAGTGGCACGCCGAGTAGCCGATCGAGAGGAGGATCGGCTTGTCCTCGTCGCGCGCGCGCGCCAGCGCCTCGTCGCCCCAGGGATGCCAGTCGACCGGATTGTCGGCGTGCTGCTGCAGGTAGGGACTGGTTTCCTGGGCGAGGCGGTTCGGCATGACGGTGCTCGGGAGCGAGCAGCGATTATCGCCCCAACGCCGCGCCCAGGGCAGCGCGGACCTCGGGCACCTCGACCAGCTCACGCGGGGATTCCGTCACGCGCCACCGGCACCGTCTGTTCCCTGCGTGGAGGATGTCACTCGCGCTCGTTCGGGCGCGCCGGCCGGAGCGGTGCCGATGATCATAATGCGCTCATGGTGTCCACTGCCTCGCCGAAAGTGATTCTGCAGCACCGGGCGTTGATCGCGCCGGGCTCGGAGCGCGCCGTGATCTGGGCAGTTTCGCTCGCGCTGGCGGCGCTCTTCGTCGCGAGCCCCCTCGCACTGTATTTCCTCCTCGGCCAAAGCGCGGATCCGTCGCACGTCAGCGAGCTGGTGGCGAAGGCGTGGCAGGGTCTGCGCGAGCGCCCCCTCGAGCTCGCGACGCTCGTCCTCGGCGTGGCCCTTTCGCCGGTGCCGATGTTGTACGTCTCGAGGGCCCGTCGCGTCGAGCGGCTCGTGATCACCGAACAGGGCCTCGAGTACGTGTCGCCGCTGCCGCGGGCGCTCCAGTTTCTCCAGCCGAGCTGGACGCTGCGCTGGAGCCAGGTGTACCGCGCCTCGGTGGCGCAGGGGCGAATCGCGCCCGGCCCCCAGTTTGTGGAGCTCGTCCTCGACCTCGGGCTCGAGCGCCGACGGCTGATGCCCTACCTCTGGGTGGACCCGCAGACCTATCAACCACCGAACCCCTGGGGCCTGCGCGAGGCTCGGCGCCGCATGGAACGCGGCGCGGTCCTCGCCGAGCTCCGCGACAGCCCGCTCATGATTGCCGTCGCCCAGCACGTGCCCCAGCTCAAGGTCGACTGGGACAGCGTCTCGCCGGGCGGATTCGCCCTGGAGAAGAACCCGTGGACGCTTGCCGCGGTCATCGTCTTCCTCGCGCTGTTCGTCTATGCGCTGCTCGACGGGCTCTTTCTCAATCTCGAGACCTACGCGGAGCGGCCGTTCCACGGCGCGTGCTTCGCGGCCGGCGCCGCCTTGGCGCTCGCGGTCTTCGGCCTGGTGCGGAGGGCGCGCACACCCACGGGCGAGAGCGTGGCGCTCGCGCTGTTGACGGGGGCGGCTTTTGGCGCTGCGCTTTATCCGGGACTGCTACGCCTCAATGAGCTCACCGATACGGGCGGCCTGCAGACTCTCGCCTACGAGCACCGCGGCGGCGGGCATTTCTTGCCGCGGCAGGCCGGGCCGCCGCCGCTCGATCTGTCGCAGTACGCCGAGTACTGGGCGGAGTTGCGTACCGGCGCCGGACACGAGTTCGAGCTGCGCCGCGGGGGGCTCGGCTTTTACCAGCTCAACCTGGCGCCCGTATACGCGTCCATGCGCGAGCATTATCGCCAGCGCGACGGCCGCCACCGGTAGGGCATCGGGGCGCGCCCGGACGCGCGCGACGTCAGGCGGCCACGGCTCGGCTTCCAAGCCGAGCCGGTTCACCTCAAGCAGTCGAGCTCGTTGAAACCCCGCGTGAGCTCTCCCGGATCGCGCGCCAGACGCGCTCGCGGCTCGCCGGCATGTCGAGGCTGCGGACCCCGAGCGGCGCGAGCGCGTCGATCACCGCGCTGATCACCACCGGCAGCGCGCCGACCGTGCCCGCCTCGCCGGCGCCCTTCGCGCCGAGCGGGTTGAGCGGCGTCGGCATCGGATTGGCCCCGACCTCGATCGGGCAGAGATCGTCGGCGCGCGGCATGCAGTAGTCCATGAACGACGCCGAGAGGAGCTGCCCGGACTCCGGGTCGTAGGCGACGCGCTCCATCAGCGCCTGCCCGACGCCCTGCGCGACCCCGCCGTGCACCTGGCCCTTGAGCGTGAGCGGATTGATCACGGTGCCGACGTCGTCCACGACGACGTACCCGGCGAGCGTCACTTCACCGGTCTCCGGATCGACCTCGACCTCGCACACGTGGCAGCTCGCCGGGTAGGTGAACGCCTCCGGCGCGAACGTCCCGGTCTCGTAGAAGCCCGGCTCCATGCCCTTCGGCAGCCGCTCGTGGCTGAACGCCGCTTTGGCCACGTCCTTGAGCGTCGCCGACCGGTCGGTGCCGGCGACGACGAACCGCCCGGCGGCGAACTCGAGGTCGGCCTCGGCGGCTTCGAGCAGGTGCGCGGCGATCCGCTTCCCTTTCGCGATCACCTTGTCCGCCGCGACCCACAGTGCGCCCCCGCCGATCGCCATCGACCGCGAGCCGAACGTGCCGACGCCGAACGCGACCCGGTCGGTGTCGCCGTCGACGTAGCGGACGTCCTGCGGGTCGAGCCCGAGCCGCGTGTGCACGATCTGCCGGAAGCTCGTCTCGTGGCCCTGCCCCTGGTTCTTCGCGCCCATGAGCACGGTGGCGGTGCCGCCCGGATCGAAGCGGATCTCGGCGTACTCGAGCCCGGGCGCGGCCGCGCGCTCGATCGCGTTGGCGATGGCGATGCCCCGCAGCCGGCCGGCGCGACGCGATGCCTCCCGGCGCGCGGCAAACCCGGGGTGATCCGCGGCCGTCAGCGCGAGCTCCATGCTCCGGCCGTAGTCGCCCGTGTCGTAGGTCCAGCCGAACGCGTTCTTGTAGGGCATGGCAGCGGCCGGGATGAGGTTTCGCCGCCGCAGCTCGACCGGATCCATTCCGAGCTCGCGCGCCGCGTCGTCGACCAGGCGTTCGATCACGTACGTCGATTCCGGGCGGCCGTTGCCGCGGTACGGCGCGGTCGAGGCGGTGTGACTCAGCACGCAGGTCACGTGAGCGTGCGCGGCCCCGAGCGTGTACACGCCCGCCATCGTCCCGACGTGGCCGAAGGTGCCGAGCAGGTTGCGCTCCGAGCTCACGTAGGCACCGACGTTGGCGGTCGTGTGCGCGCGCAGGGCGAGGAATTTCCCGTCGCGATCCAGCGCCAGCTCCGCCTCGGTGATCCGGTCCCGGGCGTGCTCGTCGGCGAGCAGCGCCTCGCTCCGCTCGCACGTCCACTTCACCGGCCGGCCGAGCTTGCGCGCCGCCCAGAGCACGAACCGGTGCTCGGGGGACTGCCAGCCCTTCGCGCCGAAGCTGCCGCCGACGTCGCCGGAGATCACGCGCACCCGGTGCTCCGGGATCCGGAAGATCTCGTTGGCGAGGAGGTTGCGCACGCGGTGCGGGTACTGCACGTCGGCGTAGAGCGTGTAGCGGTCCTCGCCCGGGTCGTAGATGCCGAGCGCGCCGCGCGGCTCCATGAACTGCGCGTGCACCCGGCTGATCACGTACCGCCGCCGCACGACGTGGGCCGCGCGGGCGAACGCGGCGTCGGTCGCCGCCGGGTCGCCGATCTCCCAGACGTTCGAGACGTTGTCGGGACACTCGTCCCACACCGCGGGCGCGCCCGGGCGGCCGGCATCGGCGGTGGACGTGACGGACGGCAACGGCTCGTAGTCGATCGCGACCAGCTCGGCGGCGTCCTTCGCCTGCGCGGCCGACTCGGCGACGACGAGCGCCACCGGGTCGCCGACGTAGCGCACGCGGCCGCGCACGAGCCCGGGGTGCGGTGGCGCGAACATCGGCGAGCCATCGGGCCGCTTGCGCTTCAGGCTCATCGAAGTCGTGCCGAGACCGTCGGCCACCACGTCGTCGCCGGTGTACACGGCGAGCACGCCGGGCGCGGCTACGGCCGGCGCGATGTCGATCGACCGGATGCGCGCGTGGGCGTGCGGGGAGCGGAGCACGTACGCGTACGCCTGCCCGGGCAGGTTGAAGTCGGCGACGAACCGACCCTGGCCGCGCAGGAGCCGGGGGTCCTCGAACCGCGCGACCGCCTGGCCGATCCCGAACTCGCCCATCAGGCGACCGCCATCGACCCGGCGAAGCGGATCTTCCGCTGCGCGGCCTTCATCCGGTCGGACGGCGGGTCGCTCACCCCCCAGTGGTCGACGCGTCCCGGCGGCCACTTCCAGTCGTCGGGCCGCCCGACGCGGTAGGCTGCGTCGACGCGCTCGACCTCGGCGGTGTACTCGACGACGAAGTCCTCCGGGCCGATGAAGTAGGCGAACACGTTGTTGCCCGGGCCGTGGCGGCCGACGCCCCACTCGATCCGGTAGCCGTGGTCGCGGAGGCGCCCGGCGCCGCGCATCACCGATTCGAGGTCCGGGACCTCGAAGGCGATGTGATTCAGCGTGGCGGCATCGGCATGGGCGAATGCGACGTTGTGGTGGTGATCGTTGCACGTCATGAAGTCCATCATTCGCGTCTGATCGGTGAGGCGGAAGCCGAGGATCTCGACGAGGAACGCGGTCGCGCGCGGCACGTCGGCCGAGTTCAGCACGACGTGGGCGAGCTCGCGCGGTCGGCCCGAGGCATCGCGGCCGTCGGGGTGCCGCGCGTCGTCCGCGATCGCGCGGAAGATCCGGCCCTCCGGGTCGACGAACCCGAAGCCGTAGCCGCCGCCGGGCTCGGCGATCGGCGCCGGCGCACCGATCGGGCCGACCGCCGCGCCCTTCACCGCGGCATGAAGCGCGTTCACATCCTCGCGGCTGCGCGCGTTGAACGTAACGCTGAGCAGTTCGGGCGCCGCGCGCGCGTGGAGCGCGACGACGTGGTGCGGCGCGCCGCTGCCGCGGAGGTAGACCGCGCCGCCCGGCGACGCGACGGGCGCGAGACCCCAGACCTCGGTGTAGAAGCGCGCCGCTGCCGCGACGTCGGTGACGCCGAGCTCGACGCTGCGCAGTGCGGCAAGGTTCATCCCGTCCCGCTCCTCACTCTTCGCGCACCCAGTCCACGATCGGCTGCCAGAACTGCGCCTCGCGCTCGAACTGCGACGGCGGCAGGTCGAAGATCGACAAACCCATGAACGCGGCGTTCGCGTAGAGCTGCGTGTCGTGCAGCCAGCCGACGAGCGGCATGTGGTTCTCGCGCAGCGTGGTGATGAGCTGCGTCGCCGCGCGCGTGCGCGGATCGACGCGCATGCCGATCACGCCCACGAAGGTGCGCTGCTTGCGGACCGCCTTCTCCTCGGCGAGCTCGGCGAGGAAGGCGCGCGTCGCGGCGATGTCGAACACCGACGGCTGGATCGGCACCAGCACCTTGTTCGCCTGCTTGAGCAGCTCGGTCAGCCGCTTGCCGTGCAGTCCCGCCGGCGAATCGAGCACCAGCCACTCCGCCCGGCGCGGCGCCGAGTCGCGCTCGTCGAGCCGGTGGATCGGCGGCAGGTGCCCCGGCCGCAGCCGCAGCCACTCCAGCGCCGAGTGCTGCCGGTCCAGGTCCCACAGGCACACCACCTCCCGCGCCGATGCGAGGTACCCCGCGAGGTTGGTCGCAAGCGTGGTCTTGCCGCTGCCGCCCTTCGGATTCGCGACCAGGACCGATCGCATGCCGCCTCCCCTGCCTCGCCTGGCGTGAGCGGCGGGAGCTTACCGCAGGCGCGGGAACCCCCATAGGAGACTACGCGCCGTCGGTAATGGCGCCCCGGCTCGCGGTCGACACGAGCTTCATGTACTTCGCCATCAACCCGTGGGTGTAGCGCGGCTTCGGCGCCTTCCACCGCTTCCGGCGCTGCGCCAGCTCCTTCGCCGAAACGTTCAGCTGGATGAGCCGCTTCTTCGCGTCGATGGTGACCGAGTCGCCCTCCTTCACCAGCGCGATCGGGCCGCCGACGAACGCCTCGGGCGCGACGTGCCCCACCACCATGCCCCAGGTCCCGCCGGAGAAGCGGCCGTCGGTGATGAGGCCGACCGACTCGCCCAGGCCCTGGCCGATGAGCGCGGAGGTCGGAGCGAGCATCTCCTGCATGCCCGGCCCGCCCTTCGGTCCCTCGTAGCGGATCACGATCACGTCGCCCGGCTTGATCTTGCGGGCCATGATCGCTTTCATGCACTCGCCCTCGGAGTCGAACACGCGCGCCGGGCCGGTGATCGAGGTCTTCTTGAGGCCGGTGATCTTCGCGACGCAGCCCTCCGGCGCGAGGTTGCCCTTCAGGATCGCGAGATGGCCCTGCGCGTACATCGGCTTCGACCACGGCCGGATCACGTCCTGGTCGGCGCGCGGCTCGTCGGGGACCTGCGCGAGCTCCTCGGCGAGCGTCCGGCCGGTGATCGTGAGGCAGTCGCCCTGCACGAGCCCGTGGGCGAGCAGGATCTTGAGCACCTGCGGCACGCCGCCCGCGGCGTGGAAGTCGGTCGCGACGTACGCGCCCGACGGCTTGAGGTTGCACAGCACCGGCACCTTCCGCCGCACGCGCTCGAAGTCGTCGATCGTCCACTTCACGCCCGCGGCGGCGGCGATCGCGAGATAGTGCAGCACCGCGTTGGTCGAGCCGCCGGTCGCCATCACCACCGCGATCGCGTTCTCGATCGACCTGCGGGTGATGATGTCGCGCGGCCGGAGCTGCTGCTTGATCGCGTTGACGAGGACGCGCGCCGAGTCCGCGGCCGAGTCCGCCTTCTCCGGGTCGGGCGAGGCCATCTGCGAGCTGCCGAGCAGGCTCATGCCGAGCGCCTCGAACGACGAGGACATCGTGTTCGCCGTGTACTGGCCGCCGCACGCACCCACCGACGGACAGGCGTTCCTCTCGATGCCGTCGAAGTCCTCCTGCGACATCTTGCCGGCGGTGAACGCGCCGACCGCCTCGAACGGCGAGACGATCGTGAGCTTCTGGCCCTTCCAGGTCCCGGGCTTGATCGTGCCGGCATAGACGAACAGGCCCGGTACGTTGATGCGCGCCATCGCCATCATGGCGCCGGGCATGTTCTTGTCGCAGCCGCCGACGCAGACCACGCCGTCCATGAGCTGGCCGTTCACCGAGGTCTCGATCGCATCCGCGATCACCTCGCGCGACACGAGCGAGTACTTCATCCCCTCGGTGCCCATGCCGATGCCGTCGGTCACGGTCGGGAAGCCGAACGCCTGCGGCATCGCGCCCGCGTCGCGGAGCGCCTTCATCGCGCGCTCGACGAGCGGCTGGATCCCGGCGTTGCACGGGTTCATGTTCGAGTGGCCGTTCGCCACGCCGACGATCGGCTTCTCGAAGTCGCGGTCGCCGAAGCCGACCGCCCGCAGCATCGCGCGGTTGGGCGAGCGGGCGACGCCGTGCGTGATCGTGCGCGAGCGCCAGTTCAGGGGAAGGGGGGGTTTCGGTTTGGCCACGGGTTTCTCCTCGGCGACAGTCCTTGCGCTCGGCGCCTACTCTAAGCCTCGACCACTGATACCGTCCAATACATTAGAATCGCCGTTGTAATACTTTCAGAGCATCAGTGGAGCTGCGCCACCTTCGCTACTTCGTGGCCGTGGCCGAACACTTGAGCTTCGGCCGCGCCGCCGCGCGGCTCCACATCTCGCAGCCGCCGCTGTCGCGCCAGATCCGGGGCCTCGAGGCCGAGCTCGGCGCCGCGCTCTTCAGCCGCACCCGGCGCTCCGTCCGGCTGACCGCCGCCGGCGCCGCGCTGCTGCCCGAGGCGCGGCGGCTGCTCCGCGACGCCGACGCGCTGCAGGCGGGGGCCCGCCAGCTCGCGTCCGGCCAGGTCGGGACGCTCGCGCTCGGGTTCATCAGCGTCGCGGCCTACAACGTGCTGCCCGAGCTCGCGCCCGAGTTCCGCCGGCGCCATCCCGGCATCCGGCTTGCCTTGCAGGAGGCCACGAGCGACGTGCAGCTTGCGGCGCTCGCGCCAAGGCGAGCTGGACGTCGGGCTCGTGCTGCCGCCGGTGGCCGCACCCGGCCTCGACTACGTGCCCCTCCTCCACGACACGCTGGTCGCCGCGGTGCCCGCAGGGCGCGGCGGCGGCAAGGGGCCGCTCGCGCTCGCTTCGCTCCGGGACGAGCCGTTCATCCTGTTCCCGCGCCCGATGGGGACCTCGCTCCACGACCAGATCGTCGGCGCCTGCCAGCGCGCCGGCTTTGCGCCGCGGGTCGAGCAGGAAGCGATCCAGATGCAGACGATCGTCAGCCTGGTCGCAGCCGGGATGGGCGTCGCGCTCGTGCCGGCGTCGCTCGTGAACCTGCGCCGGACCGGCGTCGTCTATCGGCCGCTCACCGATCGCAGCCCGCGAATCGAGCTCGGCATCGCCTGGCGGCGCGCCGACGACGCCCCGGCCGTGCGGGCCTTCGTCGGTCTGGCGCGCGCCCAGGCGTGGGGCGCTCGCGAACGGGCCCGACCCCGGCGCCTCCCGGGGCCGGGGAGTTGATAGACTTCGCGCCTCTGGACTCGAGGAGGCGGGCATGAACGAGCGCGCAGTCGCCGGACGGACGGCGACGACCGGTCGGGAGCACTGGACCCGGAAGGGCGACGTGCGGCTGTTCCTGTGGCAGAAGCCGCCCGCGGGCGGCGGGCCGAAGCGCGGGACGGTGCTCTTCGTGCACGGCTCGTCGATGGGCTCGCAGCCGACCTTCGACCTGCACGTGCCCGGCCGGCCGGACTCCTCGGCGATGGACTGGTTCGCGGCCCGCGGCTTCGACGCCTGGTGCATGGACAACGAGGGGTACGGCCGGTCCGACAAGCATCGCCCGATCAACTCCGACATCGCCAACGGCGCCGACGACCTCGAGGCGGGCACGCGGTACCTCCTCGAGACGACCGGCGCGGGCAAGCTCCTCGTCTACGGCATCTCGTCGGGCGCGCTGAAGGCGGCGCTCTTCGCGCAGCGGCATCCGGAGCGGGTGGCGCGGCTCGCGCTGGACGCGTTCGTGTGGACCGGCGAAGGCAGCCCGACGCTCGAGCAGCGGCGGAAGCGGCTGCCCGAGTATGCGTCCAAGAACCGCCGGCCGATCGACCGCGCGTTCGTGCAGAGCATCTTCACGCGCGACCACCCGGGCACGGCCGACGACGCCACGATCAGCGCGTTCGCCGACGCGATCCTCGCGCTCGACGACTCGGTGCCGACCGGCACTTACGTCGACATGTGCTCGAAGCTGCCGCTCGTCGACCCGGTGAAGATCACGGTGCCGACGCTCGTCATGCGCGGCGAGTACGACGGCATCGCCGGGTTCGACGATCTCGTCGAGTTCTTCAAGCGGCTGCCGAACCCGGACAAGCAGTTCGCGGTCATGGCCGGGATCGCGCACGCGAGCTTCCAGCAGAAGAACTACCAGACCGCGTATCACATCCTGCACTCGTTCTTCACCCAGCCCGAGCCGGTCTATCGGGCCTGAGCGCGAAGGAGCTGGTCATGCATCGCCACGTCCTCGGCACCGCGCTCGCCGCGGCGCTCGTCGCTGCCGCGGCGCCGTCGTTCGGGCAGCCCTACCCGAATCGGCCGGTCCGCCTGGTCGTGCCGCTCTCGCCGGGCGGCTTCGCCGACACGCCGACGCGGATCATGGCGCCGCGGCTCTCGGCCGCGCTCGGACAGCAGGTGTTCGTCGAGAACCGGCCCGGCGCCGGCGGGACGATCGGTACCGACTTCGTCGCGAAGTCGAAGCCCGACGGCTACACGCTGCTCGTCTCCGGCACGCCGCACGTCATCGCCCCGTGGCTGTACAAGACGGTGCCCTACGACGCGCTGAAGGACTTCACGCCGATCATGCTCTTCGCCTCGGGCCCGTACGTCTTGGTGGTGAACCCGCAGCTCCCGGTGAACTCTGTGCAGGAGCTCATCGCGGCCGCGAAGGCCCAGCCGGGGAAGATCGATTTCGCGAGCTCGGGGAACGGCAGCGCGCAGCACCTCGTCGCTGAGCTCTTCAACGCGGCGGCCGGCGTCCAGCTGAACCACGTCCCGTACAAGGGCAGTGGCCCCGCGATGCAGGACCTCCTGTCGGGGCAGGTGAAGGTCTCCTTCGCCGGAGTGCCGAACGTGATCTCGCACGTCAAGGCGGGCAAGCTCAAGGCGCTCGGCGTCACGACGCCGAAGCGCTCGCCGGATCTGCCCGACGTGCCGACGATCGCCGAGGCGGGCGTCCCCGGCTACGAGGCGACGCTGTGGCTCGGCCTGCTCGCGCCCGCCGGGACGCCGCCCGAGATCGTGCAGCGGATCCACGCCGAGACCGTCAAGGCGCTCCAGGACCCGGAGCTGCAGCCCGCCTTCCGGGCCGCCGGCGTCGACGCCAGCGTGCTCGGGCCGAAGGAGTTCGGCGAGTTCATGCGCGCCGAGTACGAGAAGTGGGGCAAGGTCGTGCGCGACACTGGCGCGACTGTGAACTGACGGCCACTCAACCCCCGAGCCGCCCCAGCCGCGCGAGGTCGGGAAACAGGCGCAGCGCGCCGATCACGAGCGCGATCGTCGCCACGCCGCCGAACACCACGGTGGCGACCGGGCCGATGAACGCGGCAAGCACCCCGGATTCGAACGCCCCCAGTTCGTTCGACGAGCTGATGAAGACGCGGTTGACCGCCGAAACCCGGCCACGCAGCGCATCGGGCGTGCAGAGCTGCACCACCGTCGCCCGGATCACCACGCTCAGGTTATCGAGGGCGCCGGCCGCCCCGAGCGCGGCAAGCGACAGCCAGAACGACGTCGACAGCCCGAAGACGATCATCGCCAGCCCGTAGCCGGCCACCGCCCACACGAACACCCGGCCCGCGCGGCGCAGCGGCGGCGCAGCGCCCTGTGCCACGGCCATCGCCAGCGCCCCGATCGCGGGCGCGGCAGTGAGCCAGCCGAGGCCGGCCGGGCCGACCTGCAGGATGTCCTTCGCGAAGATCGGGAACAGCGCCGTCGCGCCACCGAACAGCACGGCGAACAGATCGAGCGTGATCACGCCGAGGATGGGTTTGGTGCGCCACACGTGCTCGACGCCCCCGAGGAGGTCGCGCAGCGAACGCGCGCGCGCGGCCGGGTCGATCGGCCGCCGACGAATGGCGAGCGCGATCGCCGCGGCGAGCACGGCGAAGCCCACGTTGGCGAGATACACGGAGCTTGCCGTACCGGTCGCCGCGATCAGCGTTCCCGCCGCCGCGGGCCCGGCCACCGAAGCGAACTGGAACAGGCTCGAGTTCCACGCCACCGCCCGCGCCAGCGTCTCGGGCGGTGCGAGCTGCGCGAGGAGCGCGTCGCGCGCGGGGCGGTTGACGACCAGCGCCGAACCGAGGCCGGCCGCGGCGAGATAGATCCAGCCGGCCGGGCCGCCGGTGAGCGAGGTCACCGCGAGGAGGAGGTTGGCGGCGGCCCACGCCGCGAAGCTCGCGGCGAGGATCCAGCGCCGGTCGAAGCGATCCGCCAGGTGCCCGGCCGGAAGGAACAGCGCCAGCACCGGCAGGAACTGCACGAGCCCGAGCGCACCGAGCGCGAGCGCGGAGCCGGTGCGCTCGTAGACGTCCCAGCCGATGGCCACGCCCTGCGACCGCTCGATCATCGCGGCGAGGAGCGCCACGCCCGAGAAACGCCGGTAGTCGCGCGACCGGAACGGCGCGAGCGGGTCGTGCGCGTCGGCGCGGGACATGGGCGGCGGATTCTACCCGCGCATGGCATCCTTGCGCGCCATGCTCGTCCACCCGAGTGTGGAACAAAGGGGCGATGCCCCCTTGTAGAACCCCCGAATCGGACTCGCCATGCTCGTCCACCCCAACTTCGATCCCGTCGCCGTCCAGATCGGGCCGCTCGCGATCCGCTGGTACGGTCTGATGTATCTCGTCGGCTTCGCGCTCAGCTACGGGCTGGGACGGCTGCGGATCGCGCGCGGCCAGGCCGGACGCGTGACCGTGCACGTGCTCGACGATCTGCTGTTCTACTGCGTGCTCGGCGTGATTCTCGGTGGCCGGCTCGGCTACGTCGTGTTCTACAAGCCCGGCTACTACCTGCAGCACCCGCTCGAGATCCTCGCCGTGTGGCAGGGCGGCATGGCGTTCCACGGCGGGTTCCTCGGCGTGCTCGTCGCCATCTGGTGGGTCGCGCGGAAGCATCGCCTGCCCTGGCTCGAGATCACCGACTTCTTCGCGCCGCTCAGCCCGCTGGCGTTCGCCGCCGGCCGCCTCGGCAACTTCATCAACGGCGAGCTGTGGGGGCGGGTCACGGACGTGCCGTGGGGCATGGTCTTCCAGAACCCGGCGGCCGGTCCGCTGCCGCGCCACCCCTCGCAGCTCTATCAGTTCGCGCTCGAGGGCGTGGCGCTGTTCGTGGTCCTCTGGATCTACTCGTCCCGGCCGCGCCCGACCGGCGCGGTGTCGGCGGTGTTCCTGATCGGCTACGGGGTCGCGCGGTTCGCGGTCGAGTTCTTCCGCGAGCCGGACGATTTTCTCGGCCTGCTCGCGCTCAATCTGAGCATGGGGCAGTGGCTGTCCGTGCCGATGATCGTGGCCGGGGTGCTGCTCTTCGCCTGGAGCAGGCGGCGGGGCTAGAATGGCCCGCATGGACGAGGACGGCCGATGGACGAAGTCGAGCGCGCGCTGCTCGAGCAGCGGATCATGCAGCTCAAGGTCGAGCACCGCGATCTTGACGACGTGATCAAGCGGTTCGGCGACCAGCTCGTCCACGACCAGCTCCAGGTGCAGCGCCTGAAGCGCCGGAAGCTGCTCCTCAAGGACCAGATCGCCTGGCTCGAGCGGCAGCTCGATCCGGACGTTCCGGCGTAGCGTGCCGAGCGCCTGCGCCGCCCGGATCCTGGCGACCGCGGCGCTGCCTCGCCGCGCCCGCCGCGCAGGCCCAGCCGGCGATCTATCCCACCAAGCCGATCCGGGCCGTCGTCGCGTTCGCGCCGGGCGGCGTCGCGGACACCGTCGCGCGCGTGGTCGGTGCGCGGCTCGCCGAGCGCCTCGGACAGCCGGTCGTGGTCGAGAACCGTCCGGGCGCGGCCGGGACCATCGCGGCGCGAGCGGTCGCCGCGGCGCCGCCGGACGGGTACACGCTGCTCGTGAACACCGCGGCGCTGGCGGTGACGACGAACATGCGGGATTTCATCGGATTCGACGCGCTGACCGAGCTCGTCCCGGTGGCGGTGCCGGCGTCGACGCCGACGATCTTCGTCGTTCCGGCGGCGGCGCCGGTCTCGAACCTGCAGGAGTTCATCGCGTTCGCCAAGGGCAAGCGGATGGCCTACTCGTCCGCGGGCGTCGGCACCACGACCCACCTCACCGCCGAGTACCTGCTGCGCTCGCTCGCCGGTCTGGACGCCGTTCACATTCCCTACAAGGGGGGCGCCCTCGCGGTGACGGCCGTCGCGTCGGGCGAGATCGAGCTCGCGAGCACGTCGGTCCCCACCGCCGGGGCGTACCTGCGGCAGGGCCGACTGAAAGCGATCGCCGTGGCGACGCGGAAGCGGCTGCGAGTGCTGCCGGACGTCCCGACGATGATCGAGTCGGGCTTCCAGGACTACGAGGACAGCTCCTGGATCGGCGTGTTCGCGCCGGCGCGCACGAGCACCGAGATCGTGCAACGCCTCAACCGCGAAATCAACGAGGTCCTGGCGCACCCGGACGCGCGCGACCGGCTGGTCGACGTCGGGTTCGAACTGAACGGCTTCACCGCGGCGGAGAGCGCGGAGTACTTCCGCGCCGAAACCGCCAAGTGGGGTCGCGTCATCAAGGCGACCGGCGTCTCGGCGGCGTCATTCGGGCAGTGATCGGCGACCAGCGAGTGCCTTGGTTCAACGCATCGATGTTCCGACGGTACGCAAACACCCGGACGCGCGGCTGGCTCATGGCGCGGGGCGCTACTGGAGCTTGATCCCCAGCTCGCGGATGACTGCGCCCCACTTGTCCTGCTCGGCCCTGACGAAAGCGACCATGCGCTCGGGCGTACCGCCGAGGGGCTCCGCGCCGAGCTCGCCGAAGCGCTGCACGATTGCCGGCTTGGCGATCAGCTTGTTGACCTCCGCGTTGAGGCGGTTCAGCACTTCGGGCGGCGTCCTGGCCGGCGCGTAGACGCCGAACCAGCCGAGCACTTCGAAGCCGGGCAAAGTCTCGGCGACCGTCGGCACGTCGGGCAGGAGCGGCGTGCGCCTCGAGCTCGACACCGCGATCGGGCGGAGCGAACCCTTCTTGATGTGCGGCACCATGACCGCGACGTTCTCGAACATCATCGGAATCCGGCCGGCGAGCAGGTCAGGCATGACCGCGCCGGTGCCCTTGTAGGGCACGTGCACCAGGTCCACGCCCGCCATTCGCTTGACCAGCTCGCCGGCCAGATGCTGCGCGGTGCCTGGGCTGGTCGACGCGTACTCGAGCTTGCCGGGGTTCAGCTTCACGTGGGCGATCAGCTCCGGGAACGTCGTGAACGGCATCGAGGGATGCGCCACGAGCACGTACGGCGTGCTCGCGATCAGGCTCACGGGCGCGAAGTCCTTCTCCTCGTACGGCAGCGACGAATAGAGGAACGGCGCGGTTCCGTGGGTGCTCGGCACGACCAGCAGCGTGTAACCGTCGGGCTGCGACCGCGCGACCCCGCCCGCGCCGATCGTGCCGCTCGCGCCCGGGCGATTCTCGACCACGACCGGCCTGCCGAGCGCCTCCGAGAGTTCCTGGGCGACCAGCCGGCCGATCACATCGGTGGTACCCCCCGGCGGGAAGCCGACCACGATCTTCACCGTCTGGGTCGGATAAGGCTGCGCGAGCCCGGGGAACGGTGCGCAGAGCATGCTCGCGCCGAGCGCGAGCAGCGAGAGACAACGCGTCAGCATGGGTGCTCCTCCTGGGGCCTAGGCAAGCGCGCGGACTATAAGGGAGACGCCGGTCACTAGCAGCAGCAGTGCGACGAGCCGCGCGAGCGTCTCCCGCGAGATGAGCCCGAAGATCCGCCGCGCGGCGGCAAGGCCGAGCGTCGCGGCGGGGATCGCGACCGCCGCGGCGATCCAGGCGCGCAGGTCGAGCAGCAGCCCGGTAGCGACGAAGGCGAGGACCCGCAACCCGATGCTGCAGATGGTCGTGAGGGTGAGCGTCGCGCGGAACTGGTCCTTGGTCAGCGGCCGGTGCGAGAGGTAGATCGCGTACGGCGGCCCGCCGGCGCCGAAGAGCACTCCAGTGATGCCACCGGCGAGGCCGGCGAGGTAGGCCCAGCGCTGGCTCACGGCACCGAAGCTCACCGGGCGGGTGAGGGAGTACAGCGCATACAGGAAGACGAACGCCCCGAGCGCGAGCATCCCGGCCTTGCGCGGCAGGTTCACGAGCGCGGTCACGCCGAGGATCACCCCGACCACGATCATCGGCGCCATCCGCGCGACCTCCCCTTTCACCGCGTAGCGCGGGTTCTCGAGACCGACGCGCAGCGCGTTCGCGAGGTCGACCACGGCGAACATCGCGAGCGCGAACGGCAGCGGCACGAGATGCGTCGCGAGCGGGATGGTGACCAGCGCCGAGCCGAAGCCGGTGACGCCGTAGACGATCGCGCCCGCGAACGCGATCAGCGCGAGCGCGGCGAGCGTCGGCCAGTCCGGCGCGATCGGCACCTGGGCGTGCGGCGCCGCGGCTACTTGGCCGGCCCGCGCGCCGGCGGCGCCGGCTTCGTCGGCGCGGCGGGGCCGTCGGTGCCGCCGCCCTCGGGGAGGCCGCGTGGCGGCTCGAGGTAGAGCACGGTCGGCCGCTTCCCCGGCGCCTGCGGATAGAGCTCCATCAGGTCGTAGACTGCGCGCGGCATCTCGGTCGAGACCTTCAGCCCGAACTCGCGCGCGGCCTTCACGCCGATGGGGTAGTCGTGGGTCCACCGGCCCTCGGTCAGCGCCTTGGCGGTCGCCTGCGCCTGCTCGGGCGTGAAGTGCTCCTTGCCGGTGAGCAGCTCGGTGACGAACGCCTCCACCTGGGCCACCGCCTTCGTCGCCACGTCGGCGAGGATCAGCGTCTGGTCCGAGACGCGCTCGATCGGTTTCTGCTTGGCGACCTTGATGATCGACGCCGCCGGGTAGCCGCCGATCTGCGGATCGACCGGCCCGAGCACCGCGTTCGGGTCCATCACGATCTCGTCGGCGGCGAGCGCGATCATCGTGCCGCCGCTCATCGCGTAGTGCGGAACGAACACCGTCACCTTGCCCTTGTGCGCGAGCAGCGCGTTCGCGATCTGCTCGGAGGCGAGGACGAGCCCGCCCGGGCTGTGCAGGATGAAGTCGATCGGCTGGTCGGCGGGCGTGAGCCGGATCGCGCGCAGGATCGCCTCGGAGTCGTCGATCGAGATGTAGCTCGCGACCGGGATCCCGAGGAAGCTGACGCGGTCCTGGCGGTGGATCAGGGCGATCACGCGTGAGCCGCGCTCCTCCTGGAACTTCGCGAGCGCCTCCGCCCGCCGCGCCTCGAGACCCCCGGCGCCGAGGAACTGCCACGCCACGAAGAGCACGAGCAGGGCCCAGAAGACGAAGCGCAGGAAGCCCGCGAGCCGGGTGAAGAGCGTGGGTCGGGAATTCATGGCGGTCGCGGACCTCGCGGTCGGGCTTCAGGCCAGGGCCCGCTCCAGCACGCGGGCGACGTGGATCGCCTCGCGTCCGGCGCCGTCGGCGATCTGGTGCCGGCAGCTCGTGCCGTCGGCGACGACGAGCGTCCCGCCGTCGGCCGCGCGCACCTTCGGCAGCAGCGACGCTTCCGCCATCTGCATGGAGACCTCGTAGTGGCGCGCCTCGTAGCCGAACGCACCCGCCATGCCGCAGCAGCTCGACTCGACGGTCTCGACCCCGAGCCCGGGAACGAGTCCGAGCGCGCGCTCCACCGCCGGCATCGCGCCGAAGGCCTTCTGGTGGCAGTGGCCGTGCAGCAGCGCTTTCGCCTGCGGCAACGCGTTCAGCTTGAGCTTCAGCCGGCCGGCATCCGCTTCGCGCGCGAGGAACTCCTCGAGCAGGAAGGCGTGGGCCGCGAGCTTCGCGGTCTCGGCGCCGGGCAGCACCGCCAGAAACTCATCGCGCAGCGTGAGCAGGCACGATGGCTCGAGCCCGACAATGGGCACGCCACGCGCGACGTACGGCGCGAGCGCGTCGCGCACCCGCCGCGCTTCGTCCCGCGCCTCGTTCACCATGCCGACCGCGAGGAAGGTCCGCCCGCAGCAGAGCGGTCGGCCGCCCCCCGCGGGGCGCGCGACGTGCACGCGCAGGCCCGCCGCCTCGAGCACGCGGAGCGCAGCGATGGCGTTCTCCGGCTCGAAGTAGTTGGTGAACGTGTCCGCGACCAGCACGACGTCGCAGTCCTCGGGCGCACGCACCTGATAGCGCCCCGCGGCCGACCGCAGGAACGGGCGCCGCTGCCACTTCGGCAGGCTGCGCCTGGCCGAGAGGCCGGCGAGCCGCTCCGTGAGCCCGGCGAGGAACGGCACGCGGTCGCGGAGGTTCGCGAGCGGCGCGAGCGCCGCGGCGAACGGCGCGTACCGCGGCAGATAGGCGATCAGGCGTTCCTTCAGCGGCCAGCCGTGACGGCCGTGGTAGTGGTGCAGGAACTCGATCTTCATCCGCGCCATGTCCACGCCGGTGGGGCACTCGCGCTTGCAGCCCTTGCAGCCGACGCAGAGATCCAGGGCGTCGTGGAGCGCGGCCGATGCCAGGCCGTCCGGGCCGAGCTGGCCCGAGATCGCGAGCCGCAGGGTGTTGGCGCGACCGCGGGTGAGGTGCTGCTCGTCGCCGGTCGCGCGGAAGGACGGACACATCGTGCCGGCATCGAACTTCCGGCAGTGGCCGTTGTTGTTGCACATCTCGACCGCGGCCGCGAAGCCCCGGCTCGCCGCGCCCGGCACGCTCCACTCCGACCAGTCGAGCGCGGCGTCGAGCGCGAGCGGCGCGTAGCCCGGCTTGTAGCGGAAGAGCGACGCGTCGTCCATCTTCGCCGGCCGCACGATCTTCCCGGGATTCATCAGGCCCCGGGGATCGAAGAGGCCCTTGATCTCGGCGAGCGCCTGCGCGAGGCGGCGGCCGATGATCGGCTCGATCCACTCGGAGCGCACCAGGCCGTCGCCGTGCTCGCCGGAGTACGCCGCGCCCTTGAACCCTTTCACGATCGCGCACGCCTCCTCCGCGATCGCGCGCATCTTCTTCGCCCCGTCCGCCTTCATGTTCAGGACCGGGCGGACGTGGAGCGTGCCGACCGAGGCGTGTGCGTACCAGGTACCCCGCGTGCCGTGCTTCTCGAACACCCGGGTGAGGCGGTCGGTGTATTCCGCCAGGTGCTCGAGGGGCACCGCGCAGTCCTCGATGAACGACACCGGCTTGCCGTCGCCCTTCATCGACATCATGATGTTGAGGCCGGCCTTGCGGACCTCCCAGATGTCCTTCTGGAGCTTCGTCTCCGTCACCTCGACGACACTCCCGGGGAGGCCGAGGTCGCCCATGAGCTCCACGAGGCGCCCGAGCTTCGCGACCTGGGCGTCGCGTTCGTCGCCCGCGAACTCCACCAGCAGGATCGCCTCGGGCTGGCCGCGGATGAAGCGCGCGACGATCGGCTCGAACGCCGCGTTCCCGCGCGCGAGCTCGATCATCGTGCGATCGACGAGCTCCACCGCGTCCGGATCGAGCTTGACGATGTGCTGCGTACACTCCATCGCGCGGCGGAACGTGGCGAAGTGGCACACGCCGAGCACCTTGTGCCGCGGGATCGGCGCGAGCTTCAGCGTGACGCGGCGCGAGTACGCGAGCGTGCCTTCCGATCCGACCAAGAGGCTCGCGAGGTTGTGCGGCGCCATGTCTGCGCCCAAGGGGCCCGGCTGCACCATGTCGATGTTGTAGCCCTGCACGCGCCGCAGGACCGTCGGCCAGCGCGCGGCGATTTCCTCCGCCTCGCGCCGGACGATCGCGTGGACCTTGTCGACGAGCGCGCGGTAGCCCGCCGGGCCCCGGTCGAGCTCCGTGCTCGGCCCGAAGCGGTACTGCGAGCCGTCGGCGAGGACCGCGTCGACTGCGAGCACGTTGTGCACCATGTTGCCGTAGCGGATCGAGCGCGAGCCGCAGGAGTTGTTGCCGGCCATGCCGCCGATCGTCGCCTGGGCGGAGGTGGACACGTCGACGGGGAACCAGAGGCCGTGCGGCCTGAGGAACGCGTTCAGCCGGTCGAGCACCATCCCGGGCTGCACCGTCACGGTCGCCTGCGCCGGGTCGAACTCGATCACCTGGTCGAGGTGCTTGGTGGTGTCGATCACCAGCGCGGCGCCCACCGCCTGCCCGCACTGGGACGAGCCCGCGCCGCGCGGGAGGATCGGCACCCCCGCCTCGACGGCGATTCGCATCGCCTGCCGCGCGTCGTCCTCGGTCCGGGGCACGACGACGCCGACCGGCTCGACCTGGTAGATCGACGCGTCGGTCGAGTACCGTCCGCGGCTGGCGCGGTCGAAGAGCACCTCGCCCCGGAGCTCGCGTCGCAGCCGCGCGGCGAGGCTCGCGCCCGGGCCGGCGGGATGGAACCGGAGCTCGAAGACGTTCACGGCTCCGACGGCGCGTCTGCGGCCCGCTTCATCGCGTCCAGCAGCACCTCGGACGGCTGCGCGCCCGAGACGGCGAGCCGCCGGTTGAAGATGAAGAACGGCACGCCCTCGATGCCGAGCTCGCGCACGTTGGCATCCTCGGCCGCGACCGCCTCGCGAGCCTCCGGGTTGTCGAGCCACGCCTCGACGGTGGCGCGGTCGAGGCCGGCGGAGGTCGCGATTGCTACGAGGTTCTCGCGCGCCGTGAGGTCGACCCCGTCGAGGAAGTAGGCGCGGAAGAACGCTTCCTTCACCGCGCCCTGACGGCCGTGGGCTCCGGCCAGCTCGATCAGACTGTGCGCGGCGAGCGTGTTCGGCTGGCGAACGATGCGATCGAAGGCGAACGGGATGCCGACGTCGCGTCCGATCATCGCGACCCGCTCGTAGACCGCCCGGCCGCGGGCGCCGAACTTGCGCGCGATGTACTCGTCGCGCGGCACGCCCTCGACGGGGAGCCCCGGGTTGAGCTGAAACGGCCGCCACGTCACCGTCGGTGCCGGCGCGTCGGGCCGCTCCGTCGCGTACCGCGCGAGCGCGTCCTCGAGCCGGCGCTTGCCGATGAAGCACCAGGGACAGACGACGTCGGAGACGACATCGATCGCGAGAGTCATTGGCCCGAGCTCCTTTCGTCCCCTCCCGGCCGGATCATACCGCCGGCCCCGCATGGGGCACGCGCCCGCGCCGGACCGGATGATGAAATAGGATTGCCGCCGCCTCGCGGCCCCTCTACCATCGGGGCGTTCCCCGCGGAGAACCCCCATGAGCCACAGAGCCGGCAGGCATTTTCTGCAGATCCCCGGCCCGACCAACGTCCCCGATCGCGTCCTGCGCGCGATCGACATGCCCACCATGGACCACCGGGGCCCCGACTTCGCCGCGCTCGGGCATGAGGTGCTCGACGGCCTCAAGGAAGTCTTCAAGACCGCCCAGCCGGTGGTCATCTATCCGGCCTCGGGCACCGGCGCCTGGGAGGCCGCGCTCGTCAACACGCTATCGCCGGGGGACAAGGTGCTCATGTTCGAGACCGGGCACTTCGCGACGCTGTGGCACCGGATGGCCACCCGCCTCGGCCTCCAGATCGAGCTCGTCGGCACCGACTGGCGCCGCGGCGCGGACCCCGCGATCGTCGAGGCGAAGCTGAAGGAGGACAAGGCGCGCGCGATAAAGGCCGTGTGCGTGGTGCACAACGAGACTTCCACCGGCGTCACGAGCCGCATCGGCGCGATCCGGAAGAGCATCGACGCCGCGGGCCACCCGGCGCTGTATCTCGTCGACACGATCAGCTCGCTCGCCTCCATCGACTATCGCCACGACGAGTGGGGCGTCGACGTGACGGTTGCCGGCTCGCAGAAGGGGCTCATGCTCCCGCCGGGCCTGTCGTTCAACTGCATCAGCACCAAAGCGCAACAGGCGTCGAAGAACGCCAAGCTGCCGCGGTCCTACTGGAGCTGGGACGAGATGCTCGCGAACAACAAGACGGGCTACTTCCCCTACACGCCCGCGACCAACCTGCTCTACGGCCTGCGCGAGGCGCTGCGGATGCTGCGCGAGGAAGGGCTCGAGAACGTGTTCGCGCGCCACGACCGGCACGCCGAAGCCACGCGGCGCGCGGTCCGCGCGTGGGGCCTGGAGGTGCTGTGCGCGGTGCCCGAGGAGTACTCGAGCTCGCTCACCGCGGTGATGACGCCGGCAGGCCACGATGCCGATCAGCTCCGCAAGAAGATCCTCGAGGCGTTCGACATGTCGCTCGGCACGGGGCTCGGCAAGCTCGCGGGCAAGGTCTTCCGCATCGGCCATCTCGGCGACTTCAACGACCTCACGCTCATGGGGACGCTCGCCGGCGTGGAGATGGGGCTCGAGCTCGCCGCCGTGCCGCACCGGCAAGGCGGCGCGCAGGCGGCGATGGAGTTTCTTGCCGCCAGCGCCAAGGGCGCCAAGTCGGCGCGCAAGGCGGCCTAGCGCGAACCCATGTCCGACAGCGTTCTCCTCGCCCGCGACGGCGCGGTCGCGACCGTCACGCTCAACAAGCCCGAACGGCTGAACGCGCTCGACAAGGGCATGTGGCGCGCGCTCGGGGAGATCTTCCGCGACCTCGACGCCGACGAGTCGCTGCGCTGCGTGATCCTGCGCGGCGCGGGCGAGAAGGCGTTCGCCGCGGGCGCCGACATCGCGGAGTTCGCGACCGAGCGCGCGAACGTCGACCAGGCGCGCGAGTACGACCGGGTCGTGAACCCGGTGCTCGAAGCGATCGCTCGCTGCCGCCACCCGGTCGTCGCGATGATCCGCGGCGCGTGCGTCGGCGGCGGGCTCGAGGTCGCGGCCGTGTGCGACCTCCGCATCTGCGGCGAGTCGAGCCGCTTCGGCATCCCGGTCAAGAACCTGGGCCTCGTCGTGGCCTACGGGGAGCTGCAGGGGCTGATCGACCTCGTCGGGCGCGCCGTCGCGCTCGAGATCGTGCTCGAGGGCCGGGTGTTCGGCGCGCAGGAGGCGAAGGACAAGGGCCTCGTGAACCGCGTGGTGCCCGACGACAAGGTGGAGGAGGAGACGGCGGCAATGGTGGGGCGGATCGCCGCGGGCGCGCCGCTCGTCGCGCGCTGGCACAAGCGCTTCGCGCGCCGCCTGGCCGATCCCCGGCCGCTCACGCCCGAGGAGTACGACGAGAGCTTCACCTGCTTCGGCACCGAGGATTTCCGCACCGGGTACCGGGCATTTCTGGCGAAAGGCAAGCCCGAGTTCCGCGGCAAGTGACGGATGCCGCGGCGCGGCGGCACGACGCGTGTCAGGATTCCAGCCGTACCAGAGGGTCCGGACTGTGAAATTTCTCACGCATCTTCGCCGCCTTGCCCCCGCCGCCCTGGCGGCGATCGCTTTTGCAGCAGCGGCCGCCAACGAGCCCGACCTGAACTGGGTCAACGCCTCGCGCGGCGCCATCCCCAAGGGCTCGCTCGCCGTGGGACAGGACGTCAATGGCAGGGCGCTCTATGCCTGCCGCGCGCGGCTCGCGAACGGCGCCGACATGCCGGGCAAGATCCGCGAGCCGCTCGTCGGGTGCACCGTACTCCACGGCGGTCTCGAATGGTCGCTGGCGACCTACCAGGTCCTGCGCGATGACCCGAAGGCGATCCGGTGGGTCGCGAGCAACTCCGTCCCGCCGCGCGCCTATCCCGTAGGCCGCGAGGTTGACGGCACCGCGCTCTTCCTCTGCCGCGCCAAGCGCGCCGACGGCAGCCTCCAAGTCGGCAAGCTCGGTGCCTCGGGCGCCTGCGCGTACGGCTTCGGCGGCAAGGAAGAGCAGGTCGCCGACTTCGAAGTTCTGGTTCGCCCGTAGCGCTTCGCGTCTCGCGCCGCGCCGCGCGAGGCCCCTCCTCGGCCCGCCAAGGGTCTGATCTTGCGCCGCAGCAAGGTTGACGCGGGCGCCCAACGTCGCCAGACTACCGGCCCACCCCGAGCCGGCGCCTTCGGTTCCAACAGCCGGCCGACCACCTCGAGGAGCAAGGCATGAAGCATTCCCTTCGCGGGCTCGCGCTCGCCATCTGCGCGGTCGCGATGACCGCCGTCGCGTCGAGCGCCTGGGCGCAAGCGTGGCCCCAGCGTCCGATCAAGATCATCAACCCGTTCCCGCCGGGCGGCGGCACCGACGTGTTCGCGCGGCCGCTCGCGGCGAAGCTCTCGATCGCTCTCGGCCAGCAGGTGATCATCGAAAACATGGCCGGCGCGGGCGGCACGGTCGGCGCGGCGCGTGCCGCGAAAGAGGCGCCGGACGGCTACACCTGGTTCATGGGCGCCGTCCACCACACGATCGCCGAGACCCTCTACACCAAGCTGCCGTACAACCTCGAGCGCGACTTCGCAGCCGGTGACCGTGGCGGCCTTCGTGCCCAACGTCGTCGTCGTCCATCCGAAGCACGACTTCAAGTCGGTCCAGGAGCTGATCGGCTACGCCAAGGCGAATCCGAACAAGCTGAACTACGGCTCGGCGGGAAACGGCACGACGCACCATCTCTCGGTCGAGCTGTTCAAGATCATGACCGGCACCCAGCTCACCCACGTGCCGTACAAGGGCGCGGGGCCGCTCACGCCGGCGCTGCTGAGCGGCGAGGTCGACCTGGCGTTCGACGGCATGGGCACCTCCGCGCCCCACATCAAGGCGGGCAAGCTCCGGCCGCTCGCGGTGACGACGACGAAGCGCTCGCCGATCGTCCCGAACGTGCCGACGATGCAGGAAGCGGGGATCGCGGGCTATGAGGTCACGACCTGGTATGCCTTGTGGGCAATCCGGGGCACGCCGCAACCGATCGTCGACCGCATGTTTGCGGAGGTGGCGAAGGTGCTGCAGATGCCCGACATCAAGGACATCTGGGCGACCCAGGGCGCGGAGCTCGGCGGCATGCCGCCGGCCGAGTTCGACAAGCTCGTGAAGTCCGAGATCGCCAAGTGGGGCAAGGTCGTAAAGGAAGCCGGGATCAAGATCGACATGTAGCGCGCCGGCGGCGGGCACCCGGAGAAGCCACGGCCCGCCGTGGCTTCTTCGTTTCGAAAGGTTGAAGCGATGGCAGGCCCTCTCTCCAACGTCCGCGTGCTCGACCTGACGCGCGTGCTCGCCGGGCCGTGGGCCGGGCAGAACCTCGCGGATCTCGGCGCGGAGGTCATCAAGGTCGAGCGCCCGAAAACCGGCGACGACTCGCGCGCCTTCGGCCCGCCGTGGCTCAAGGACGCGAACGGCAACGACACCCGCGAATCGGCGTACTTCACCTGCGCCAACCGCGGCAAGAAGTCGATCACCGTCGACCTCTCCAAGCCGGAGGGGAGCCGCATCGTGCGCGAGCTGGCGGCGCGCTGCGACGTGCTGCTCGAGAACTACAAGTTCGGCGATCTCGCCCGCTACGGGCTCGGCTACGACGACCTCAAGCAGGTGAACCCGCGGCTCATCTACTGCTCGGTGACCGGCTTCGGCCAGACCGGGCCGTACCGCGAGCGCCCCGGCTACGACTTCATGATCCAGGGCATGGGCGGGCTGATGAGCATCACCGGCGAGCGGGACGAATTGCCCGGCGGCGGACCGCAGAAGGCCGGGATCCCGATCGCCGACCTCATCACCGGCATGTACGCGACGATCGCGGTGTGCGCCGCGCTCGCGAACCGCGCGAAGACCGGGGTGGGCCAGCATCTCGACCTCGCGCTGCTCGACTCGCTGGTCGCGGTGCTCGCCAACCAGGGCGCGAACTTACCTCGCCACCGGGAGTCTCGCCGCACGCGGCTCGGCAACGCGCACCCCAACATCGTGCCCTACCAGGCGTTCAAGACCGCCGACGGCGACGTCATCCTCGCCTGCGGCAACGACAATCTCTTCCGCAAGTTCTGCGAGGTCGCGGGCTGCCAGCCCCTCGCCGTCGACCCGCGGTTCGCCACCAACGGCAAGCGCGTCGAGAACCGCGCCGAGCTCGACGCGATCCTCGGCGAGGTCTTCGCCAAGCGCACGACGCGCGACTGGGTCGAGGCGCTGGAGGCGGCGGGCGTCCCGAACGGGCCGATCAACACCCTCGAGCAGGTGTTCGCCGAGCCGCAGGCGATCGCGCGCGGCCTCCGGCTCGAGCTCGCGCATCCGGCCGCAGGCCAGGTGTCGCTGGTGCGCAGCCCCATGCGGTTCTCGGCGACCCCGATCGAGCACGAGCGGCCGCCGCCGCTGCTCGGCCAGCACACCGACGAGATCCTGCGCGGGGTGCTCGGGATGAGCGACGGCGAGATCGGGAAGCTGCGCGCCGACGGCGTGGTCTAAGCTCGGGGTCGACCGGCCCGCGGCGGCCGGGCTCACGAAGGGCTGATGAGCACCCGCGAAGCGCCCGTCCTGCACACCCAGATCCCGGCGCGACTCGACCGCCTGCCGTGGTCGCGATGGCATTGGCGCGTCGTCCTCGCGCTCGGCGCCGCGTGGGTGCTGGACGGGCTCGAGGTCACGCTGGTCGGCTCGCTCGGCGGTGTGCTCGAGCGGCCGGATACGCTCGGGCTCTCCGCCGCCGGGATCGGCTGGGCGGGGTCGGCGTACGTGGGCGGCGCGGTGCTCGGCGCGCTCTACTTCGGCCGGCTCGCGGACCGGCTCGGCCGCAAGCGCCTGTTCCTCGTCACGCTCGCGGTCTATCTGGCGGCGACGCTCGCCACGGCGTTCACGTTCGATTTCGCGACCTTCGTCGTCTGCCGGTTCTTCACCGGCTTCGGGATCGGCGGCGAGTATGCGGCGATCAACTCGGCGATCGACGAGCTGGTTCCGGCGCGGGTCCGCGGCCGCGTGAGCCTCGCGATCAACGGCAGCTTCTGGATCGGCGCGGCGCTCGGTGCCGGCCTCAGCCTCGTGCTCCTCGATCCGCGGGTGCTCGGACCGGCACTCGGCTGGCGCGCCGCGTTCGCGCTCGGCGCGCTCATGAGCGTCGCGATCTACCTCGTCCGGCGCCACGTGCCGGAAAGCCCGCGGTGGCTGCTCATCCGCGGCCGCGGCGACGAAGCGGAACGCGAGGTCCGCCGGATCGAAGCCGCCGTGGAGCGCGAGCGGGGTGCCCTGCCACCGGTCGACCGCACGCTGACCATCGCGCTCCGGCCACCGCCGTCGCTCCGCGAGGTGGCGCGGGTGCTCCTCACTCGCTACCGGAGCCGCACGTTCTTCGGCCTCGCCCTGATGATCTCGCAAGCGTTTTTCTACAACGCGATCTTCTTCACCTATGCGCTGGTCCTCACGCGGTTCTACGACGTGCCCGAGGCGCGCGTCGGCCTGTACATCTTTCCGTTCGCGGCCGGCAACTTCCTCGGTCCGCTGGTGCTCGGGCCGCTGTTCGACCGGGTCGGACGGCGGAAGATGATCGCGCTCACCTACGCGCTCTCCGGCGTCGGCCTGGCGGCCACGGGCCTCGGGTTCGTTGCGGGCTGGCTGGATGCGTGGGGGCAGACGCTCTGCTGGTCGATCGTCTTCTTCCTCGCCTCCGCCGCGGCGAGCTCGGCCTATCTGACGGTGAGCGAGGTGTTCCCGCTGGAAATGCGGGCAGTATCGATCTCGGTGTTCTACGCGGTCGGCACCGGCGCCGGCGGCTTTCTCGCGCCGGCGCTCTTCGGGATGCTGATCGAGACTCAGAGCCGCGTTGCGGTGTCCCTGGGGTATGCGGTGGGCGCGGCGCTCGTCCTGCTCGCCGCCCTCGTCGCGTTGCTCTACGGGGTGGACGCGGAACGGAAGTCGCTCGAGGACGTCGCCGAGCCGCTCAGCGCGGTCAGCACGGGCGCTCGAGATCGGGCCTGATCGTCGTCACCACAGGCCGATCAGCATCCGCGTCGCGAGCACGAGAAACAGCGCGGCGAAGATCTTCCGCAGCACGCGCGTCGGCGTGCGGTGGGCGACCATGACGCCGAGCGGCGCCACCGCCATGCTCGCGACCGTCACCCCGGCGAGCGCGGGGAGATAGACGTAGCCCAGACTCCACGGCGGGAGGCCGGGCGCGCTCCAGCCACCGGCGATGTAGCCGACCGTGCCCGCAACCGCGATCGGAAAGCCGATCGCCGCCGCGGTGCCGATCGCGTGGATCATCGGCACGTTGCACCACATCATGAACGGCACCGACATGAACGCGCCGCCCACGGCGGCGAACGCCGACGCGCCGCTGATGACCGCGCCGGCGGCGAAGAGGCCGGCGGGGCCGGGCAGGGTGTGGGTCGGATTCGGCTTGCGCTCGAACAGCATGTTCAGGCCGGCCGCGTAGACGGTCGCGACGAAGAGGACCGCGAACACGAGCCGCGGGATCGACGACGCGATCAGGGCGCCCGCGAGGCCGCCGACGAGGATGCCGGGCGTCATTCCCTTCACGACGTCCCAGCGGACCGCGCCGCGCGCCGCGTGCGCGCGCGTGCTCGAGAGCGAGGTGAAGATGATCGTCGCCATCCCGGTGCCGACCGCGAGATGCACGAGGTGTTCGCCCGGCAGGCCCTGCGCCTCGAAGAGCCAGACGAGCAGCGGGATCTGCAGGGCGCCGCCGCCGATGCCGAGCATGCCGGCGAGAAACCCTACGGCGGCGCCGATCGCGAGATAGCCGAGCAGCCAGACGTCCATCGGACCGCGAGGATACCGGGGCGAGCGGGGCCTCGCAGCCGGCGCATTCCGGCAACGGCCCTGAAACTGGCGGTGCTAGGAGCAGTTCGAATGTCAGGAGGCTGGCATGGCCTGACGCGGCAGATCCCCGTCAACGAGCCGAGTCGGAGCTGATCGAGTCCGTTTGCAGCGCGCTGCGGAAGTACCTCGAGCGGCAGGTCGAGCTGCTCAACGAGGAAGTGAGGCGCTACCCGACGCCGATCGCGCGCTGCGACGACCAGCTGACCGGCCTGCTCGAGCAGCGGGCGAGCGCAGCGGCGCAGCTGCAGCGCCTGAGCTCGCTCGGTGATCAGGACCTGTCGCGCCCCGATGGCATCGCCCTTGCCGGCGAGCTCATCGATTTCTTGAATCGGCGCTGAACGACGCGTCCCATGCCCAAGCAGATCATCGCCTCCCCCGACGCGCCGACCACCGGCTTCACCGACAAGTCGACGCCATCGCCTCTCGCGCAGGCCATCCGCGCCGGCAATCTGCTCTTCGTCTCCGGCCAGGGGCCCCTCGACCCGAAGACGCGCGAGGTCGTCTCGCCCGACATCCGCGAGCAGACGCGCCAGACGCTCGCGAACCTGTCGGCGATCCTCGCCGCCGCCGGGCTCGACGCCGGCAAACGTCGTGAACATGCGCGTCGTGCTGCGGAACCCCGAGGACTTCCCGGCGTTCAACGAGGCGTTCCGCGAGTTCATGGCGGGCGAGAAGGTGACCCGCACCTGCGTCGGCGCGACGCCGCACCGCAAGGGCGTGAACGTCGAGATCGACTGCGTCGCGAGCTTCGACTAGCCGCGGCTCGACATGAGCTCGAGCGACCCTGGCAAACTGGACCGCATCGTCGCCGAAGCCCGTCGCGCTGCCGAGAAGCGCGAGCGGGGCTACAGGGAACAGCGCGCTGAAAATGTACCCGTGGATCTGCGGGCGCTGCGGCCGCGAGTTCACCCGCGCCAACGTGCGCGAGCTGACCGTCCACCACCGCGATCACAATCACGACAACAACCCGCCCGATGGCAGCAACTGGGAACTGCTGTGTCTGTACTGCCACGACAACGAGCATCAGCGGCAGTTGGAAGCGACGCGCGGGGGAAGCAGCTCTTCCGTCGGCGGCCGCGTGTCGACCTACGCTCCCTTCGCAGATCTCAAGGAGCGACTCGCGAAGAAGCAGCCCCCGAAGTGAACCGGTCGCTAGCGGCGGCTTACCGGCCCGGCGGGCGCGGCGTGACGTGGCCGCAGCTCGAGCAGGTACGGTTCTTCTCGGCCCCGTAGAACTCCTCGTAGACGCGCGAAACCGGGTCGGCGTTGTAGTCGGTGACGTGCTTGACACTCTCGTAGAGAACGCTGCCGCACTGCTCGCAGAACCAGGAGAACTTGTCCCGCTCGTCGCCGCGGCGCTTGCGCTCGAGCACGAGCACGAACGCGTCGGGGGCGAAGCGCGGCGAATGCGGGACGCCCGCGGGGCAATAGATGATCTCGCCCTCGCGGATCACCGCGATCTTCTCCTCGCCCTCCGGCGTCCGGTAGTGGAGGTCCATGTCCCCCTTGATCATGTACATGACCTCGTCGACCGGGTCGGAGTGGAACTCGCTGCGATGCTCCCGGCCGCGGGCGACGAACGCGAGCGTGTCGTCCGCCTGCCACAGGATGCTCACCGGCCGGGTGGCCTTGCGGATGCCTTCGGTGATCTGATCCAGGTTCACTGCCTTGAGCTCGCTCATCCCGCCGCCTCCGAGGTTTTTCGCGCGCCAATCATACCTCCGTGCTGCGGGCGCCGACGCACCGCCGGGAGCTAAGGCTGCGACTCAGGACGCCGTCGCGTAGCCCTGCTGCAGCAGACTGTGCATCAGGGCCTGGAGCTCTTCGGGCTTCACCGGCTTGTGCAGCACCGGGTAGCCGGCTTCCTCGAACTCGCGCAGCTGCTCGGACGCCGTGTCGCCGGTCACCAGGACGGCGGGCACGAATCCGAGGTCGGTGTTCAGCGCTTCGATGACGGCGATGCCGTTCTCGCCGTTCGCGAGCCGGTAGTCGACGAGCATCAGGTCCGGCCGGTGGGCCGCGGCCGCGAGGCGCCCGCGCGCCTCGGCGAGCGATCCGGCCGGAATCGACCGGCAGCCCCACTCGCCGAGGAGCAGGCTGAGGACGCCGACGACCTCCGGCTCGTCGTCGATGACCAGCACCGTGGCACCCTCCACCGTCAGCGCGGCGGGCAGCGCGTCGGCGTCGCGGGCGGCCGGACGGGCGCCGCCTCGCTCGCTGCGATCCACACCGTGAACCGCGAGCCCTCGCCCGGCGCGGACTCCAGCTCGAGGCGATGACCCAGGCGGTCCACGAGGCGCTGCACGATAGCGAGCCCGAGGCCGAGGCCCTGACGGCGATCCCGGGCGGGGTTGTGGATCTGGTAGAACTCGTCGAAGATCCGCGCCTGCTCGGCCGGCGGGATGCCGATCCCGGTGTCGGCGACGGCGATCCCGACCTCGCGGTCGACCCGGCGGCACGTGACCGAGACCCCGCCCCGCTCGGTGTAGCGGATCGCGTTCTCGAGCAGGTTGCGCAGCACCCGCTCGAGCAGCAGGTAGTCGGTGGCGATCGCGTCGTCGCAGGCCTCGGCCGAAAACGCGAGACCCTTCGCCGCCGCCTTCGAGCGGTACTCTTCCTGCAACCCGCCGACGACGTCGCGGACGCCCACGACCGCGACGGTCGGAACGATCACGCCCGCGTCCAGCCGCGAGAGGTCGAGGAGCTCCGTGAACAGGTTGGCGAGCGACTCGACCGCCCGGCCGATGCTGGCGGCGACCTCGCGCTGATCGGGCTCGCGGGCGCGGGCGTTGAGCAGGCCGGTCAGCAGCGTGAGCGCGTGCAGCGGCTGGCTGAGATCGTGGGCGGCGGCGGCCAGGAACCGCGACTTGCTCTTGTTCGCGTCCTCGGCGTGCGCGCGCGCGGCCTCGGCGCGCTCGTTCGCCTTGCGCAGCAGGTCGATCAGCGCCTCGTTCCGGAACCGGATCCCGATCGACAGCTCGACCGTCGCGTTCAGCTCGCGCGCGAACAGCGACATCATGATCGCGAAGTAGAAGAGCAGGATCGCGATGACCGGCCCCCCCGTCCCGCCGGCGAGCGCCCAGGCGATCACGAGCGGCGTGAAGAATCCGGCGGCGAACGTGTAGTAGGCCGGCACGATAAGGCCCGGTCGCGGCGATGGCCGCGGCGCCCCATCCGGTAAGCAGCGTGGTGAGCAGCGCCTGGCCCTCGGGGGGAAGCGCGGGGAAAAAGAGCCATCCGGGGCTGCCGCCGATCGCGCCGTGGACGAGGTTCATCGCCGGGAAGGCCCGCGCCCAGAACCGCGTGCGCGCGTGCAGGGCCCCGGTGGCGATGAGCCGCCGCGCGAGCATCTGCCGGGCGAAGAGCGCACCCACCGTGACCACGGCCCACCCGATCGCGGCCACCGGGTCCGCATAGCGCCAGACGATGTACACGATCGCGGCGCACACCACGGCGATCGGCACCGGCGCGCGGATCCAGTTGTTGCAGAGGTGGACGAGCTGCTCGGCGCGAACGCGCTCCTCGCTCGCGGCCGCGGCCGGCGAGGCTACGCCTCCGGGATCGATGGTCGGCTGCGCGCCGCGCTCGGTCATTCCATTCGCTCCTGACGCGCGCCCGCCGTCGCGCAGGCGTCGGGGCGCCGCGCGCAACGCGCGCGGCTCGCACGTCCAGCGGCTATTGAGCCACGCGGTCCCATCGGCCGCAATGAGCCATTCGTCTGATGCGCCAGCTGCTAGCGGGGCGCGGCCAGCAGCCGCGCCGCGGCCTCGGCGAACCCGGCGCCGGCGGCCTCGCGGGTGACATAGGCGGGCCACGCGTCGACCCGGCCGCCGAACTGTCGCACGTTGGCGACACCGACCGAGTGCGGGAAGTAGGCGAACAGGGGCGAATCGTTCGGCGAGTCGCCGACGAACGCGTACTCGGCGCGGCGCGCGTCGAGATCGACCGCGAACCGCTCGCGCATCAGCGTTCGCGTCATGCCGAGCTTGTCGTACTCGCCGAACCAGCCGTTGACGTGGATCGAGCTCACCTTCGCGGTCATCCCGGCCGCCTGCATGATCGCGACGACGCGGTCGATCGCCGGGGCGCCCAGGCGTGGCACGTCCTCGCAGTAGTCGATGGCGAGATCGGCTTCGCGATAGAGCTGGTCGGAGGCGAGCGCGGTGCCGGGCACTTCCGCGAGGATCCGGTCGCGCACCGCCGCGAGCCGGGCGCGGTTGCGCTCCCGGGTGGCGGCGTCGTCGCGAAACCGCTTCTCGAGTCGGCGCGCCGCGCGGTCGTAGCAGAAGTAGAACGCGCCGTTCTCGCCGACGACCGCGTCCACCGGCCACATCCGTGCGATGTGGTCGCACCAGCCCGCCGGGCGACCGGTGATCGGCACGACCCGGAGGCCGGCGTCGTGCAGCCGCTCCAGCGCCGTGTACGCCGCGGCGGTCAGGCAGCCGTCGGTCGTGAGCGTGTCGTCGATGTCGCAGAACACGCCGCGGATCGGTCCGGCCGGATGCCAGTCGGCCAGGGGCTTCACGCGACGACCTTCAAGAAATCAGCCACCCGACGGCGCTGGCCCTCGGTCATGTGCAGCCCGCACTTCGTCCGCCGCCACAAGATGTCCTCCGCGCTGCCCGCCCACTCGCGCTCCACGAGGTACGCGAGCTCGCGTGCATAGAGTCCGCCGCCGAACGCCTTGCCGAGGTCGCCCTCCACCCGGGCGTCGCCCAGGATCTCGGCGACTCGCGTGCCGTGCCGGCGGAGCAGCTTCTCGAGCCAGATCCCGTCGAGCTGCGGATAGCGGCCGCGGTAGGCCCGCACGAGCTCGGCGAAGGTCTCGCCGCCGAGATCGCCGCCGGGGAGCGGCGCGTTCGTGGTCCACGCACGGCCCTGGTGCGGAAACCACGGCGCCAGCTTTTCGAGCGCGTGCTCGGCGAGCCGGCGATAGGTCGTGAGCTTGCCGCCGTAGATCGAGAGGACCGGCGCGTGGCCGCCGGCGTCGGTGACGACGAGGTGGTAGTCGCGGGTCACCTCTGAAGCCGCGGCAGTGCCGTCGTCGTAGAGCGGCCGCACCCCGCTGTAGGACCACACTACGTCCGCGGGTGCGATCGGCGCCGCGAGATAGCGGTTCGCTGCCCGGCAGAGGTACTCGACCTCGTCGGCCGGAGCGCGCGGCGGCGCGTCGGGGTTGTGGTGTGGCACGTCGGTCGTGCCGACGAGTGTGAAGGCGCCCTCGAACGGGATCAGGAACACCACGCGGCCGTCGTCGTTCTGCAGGATGAAGGCGTGCTCGCCGTCGTAGCGGCGCGGGACCACGATGTGGCTGCCGCCGACGAGCCGCATCCGGCCGCGGGGCGGCTCGTGCAGCACGCCCTCGAGCACCCATTGCACCCACGGCCCCGCGGCGTTCACCACCGCCCGCGCCGTGACCAGCCGTTCGCCGGCTCTGTTCGGCGTCCTTAAGTGTAAGTACCCACTCTTGATTATTGCGGCGGCCTGCCTTGAGCTCGGTCCGTGTCAGGATGGTGGCCCCGAGGTCGGCCGCGGCCCGGGCGTTGAGCACGACGAGGCGCGCATCGTCGACGCGGGCATCGGCGTAGACGTAGCCCCGCCGGTAGCTTGGGACGAGGCCTGCGCCGAGACCGCTCGGGTCGAGCCGGATCGCGCGCGAGCGCGGCAGCGTCATGCGGCCGCCCAGCCGGTCGTACAGAAACAGGCCCACGCGGATCATCCAGGCTGGGCGGAGGGCCGCGGTGTGCGGCATGACGAACTGGATCGGCCACACGAGATGCGGCGCGACCCGCAGCAGGATCTCGCGCTCGGCGAGCGACTCGGCGACCAGGCGGAACTCGTAGTGCTCGAGGTAGCGCAGGCCGCCGTGGATCAGCTTGCTGCTGCACGCGGAGGTCGCGGCGCCGAGATCGCCCTTCTCGCAGAGGAGGACTCGCAGGCCCCGGCCGGCCGCGTCGCGCGCGATGCCGGCGCCGTTGATCCCGCCGCCGACGACGACGAGGTCGTAGCGCTCGGGCGCGGGCGTCATGCGAGCGCCGCGCGCATCCGCTCGAGCAGCGCGTCGACGAACGCCGCGTCGTGGTAGACGCCGAAGCCGAACCGCAACCGCGTACCGCGGCGATCGATGACGATCCCGCGGGCGGCGAGCCGGCGCTCGACCTCTTCCGCGTCCGCCAGGTCGAAGGTGAGGAAGTTCCCCCGCGGCATGCCTCTCGGTGGCGTGAGCGCCTGGACCGGCAGGCGAGCAAGCTTCGCGTCGGCCAGGCCGGCGAGAAACCGCCGCTCCAGTCCGGCGACGTGCGCGTGGATCTCGCGCGGACCGACCCCGAGCTCGACCAGCCACCGCATCACGGCGTTGAAGCGATAGAGGCCCGACGCATCGAAGGTCGAGCCCCAGAAGCGCATCGCGCCTTCGCCGTAACCCACGCGGTCACCCGGGCGCATCGGTCAATCCCCCGAAGTCGGCGAACCAGCCGGTGGAGATCGGCCTGAGCCCGGAGCCGACGGGCGTGGACATGAAGCACACGCCCTCGCCGGCCTGCGCGTACTTGTACCCGCCCGCCATGTAGAAGATCTGCCGCCCGAGGCGGGCGAGCTCGACGGGCAATGCGAGGAACGCGTGATACCCGTCGATCGCGACGATCGCATCCGGCGCCGCGCGCGAGAGCAGCGCCTCCAGCCCTTCGACCACGAACCCCGAATCGAAGAACACGTGGGAGAGGAACACCATGTCGAAGCGGTTGGTCAGTGCGTGCTGGAACCGCTCGCCGAAGGTGGCGTAGGGCTCGACGGGGATGCGCGTGACGGCAAGCCGGCCGGTCTCCTCGAGCCGCCGCGTCTGGCGGCTGAAACTGTGGAACTCGTTCGCGGTCGTCAGGACTCGCGGCGGATGCGACCAGTCCAGGCACGAGTAGAGCCGGACGACGAATTCGTGCGTGTTCGGCGCAAACGCGACAAGCGTCGGGTCGGGCAGGTCGAGAAGCCGCGCCACGTGGCCCTGCGCCTCGGGCACGACCGCGCCGAAAACCTTCTCCTGCCACTTGCGGTTGGTGAGCCGTGCCGAATCCTCCCAGTACGCGAGGTGCGCGGCGCGTGTCACGTCCGGCCACGGGTGGTGGCTGTGCGCGGTGACGTGGAGCGCGTCCCCGATCGACTCGAAGAAGGTCCGGTAGTGGGCCGCGAGCATCAGGCGCCCCAGCGGAAGCCGAGCGCCCGCTCGAGCTCCGGCGGGAGCCGCGGCAGCAGCGAGCGCGGGATGAGATAGGTCGACAGGTTGAAGAAGTCGAGGAACACCCGGTGCGCGTCGATCGTGCGCCGCAGGTAGTCCTGCCCGCTCGAGCCGCCGGTGCCGATCTTGGCCCCGATCATGCGGTGGACCATCAGCGCATGCCGGTAGCGCCACAGCGCCAGACCTTCGTCGATGTCCACCAGCGCGGTCAGCAGCCGGAACGGGCTCTGCAGGATCGGCTCGTCGCGGTAGAGCATGATCATCAGCGCGGCGAGGAACGCGGGATACGCGAGCCGCCGCTCGCCCGCGGCCCGCAGCGCCTCGTGCTTGTCGGGGTCGAACACCGAGTCGAACGTGGCGCGGGTGCGGTCGAGCTCCTCGAGCTGCGCCTGGCGCGCGGCCGCGGGGAGCTGCGCCCGGCGCGCGATGGTCTCCCGATCCTCGTCGAGCATGCGGCTGACGTTGGCGCGGTACTCGCGCCAGAAGTCGAACTCGCGGAACTGGACGAACGGCATGCGCGCGAGCCACGCCTCGATCACGTCGAAGAGGTTGGGCTCGCGCTCCGCCGCGCCCACCGCGCGGCGGTCCGCGGCGTCGAGGGACGCCTCGTAGTCGGCCTCGTTGTACCGCAGCCGCTGCGTGCGCCTCAGGCCGAGCAGGTTCTCGATCTGCCTGAACTGCGCGCTCTGAAACCCGGAGGAGGGCGTGAGGAGATTCCGGAAGTCGAGGAAGTCGAGCGGGGTCATCGTCTCCAGGACGTCGATCTGGTCGACGAGCACGTCCTGGACCTTGATCACCCGCTCGAGGTAGTGGAGCACGCGGCCGAGGTCGCGCTCGTTCACGAACTCCGCGCCCATGATGCGCCGGGCGGCGTCGAGCTCGTGGAGGACCTCCTTGAACCAGAGCTCGTAGGTCTGGTGGGTGACGATGAACAGCAGCTCGTCGTGGGCTGGCTTGCCGGCCTTCGCGCTCTCGAGCTCCTGGCACGCGAGGAGCGCCTTGAGCTTGAGGTACTTGCTGTAGGTGAGGCTGCTCATGGCAGCGGCAGTGCGGGTGTCGGCAGCGGCAGTGCGGGTGTCGCGCTCGCCCCGCCGCGCGGCGGCAACGCTACCGCCCGCGACCCGCTCCGGGCTGGCTCCATAGGTCGAATATTTCCTGGATCTGCTCGAATGCCTCGGGCTCGACGCGGGTCATTCCGGCGAACGGATGCTCGAGCGCGAGGATCGAGAGCAGCACGACCCCAATCGTGACCGCCAGCCCGGCAGTCATCAGCGCCTGGGCGCGTACATTCTGCGTCCCGAAGAGAAAGCTGAAGCCGATCGTGACGGCCCCGGCGCCGAGCAGTACCGCCCAGATGACTCCGGGCACCCCGGACCGGGTGCTGAGCAGGCGGTTACGGCGATGGTCGCCCAGCACATTCAGCCGCTGCACCGACTCCGCGTACCAGGCGCGCTGATGATCGTCCTGCGGCTTGAAGTCGTGGTAGGTCCGCCACAGCTGGTTGTACGCCTCCCAGACCTCGCGGCTCGACTGGCCCTCGGCCATTGCCGGCCACTCCTTCTCCACGACGAGGCGAGCATAGATGCGCAGCCGGAGCTCCACCTCCCTGCGGACCTCGGGCGGAAAGACCTGCGCGTCGCGGTACAGGTCCGCCAGCGAGTTCGCCTCTCGCTCGGCCCCCTCCTGGGCGTGCCGGAACTGCTCCCAGACGATGATCGCGGTGAAGCCGAGCAGCACGGCGTAGACCACGCCGATGACCGCGTAGATGAACCCCGCCACGTCGTTGTGGCGCTGCAGGACTTCCGCACCGACGGTGCGGCGGACGAACAGCGCCCCGCCGACCGCGAGCGCGGGCAACACGCCGACAAGGAGAATGCTCCAGAACCACGTCTCGACGCTCGACATGGGGTCGCCCTCCGGCCGCGGAACGGCCGCAGTGTAGCGGGATCGACCGCCGGCCGGAAACGGCCGGCCCTGGTCAGGCGCGGGTGGCTACCGGCGGCGCTTCTTCGCCGCCGGCCGCTTCTTCGCGCCGGTGCGCTTCGGCGCCGCGCCGATCTCGACGATGCACTCGATCTCGACCGGGATGCCCATCGGGAGCGAGCCCATCCCGACCGCCGAGCGGGCGTGCTTGCCCTTCTCGCCGAGAACCTGGACGAAGAGATCCGAGCACCCATTGATCACCTTCGGCTGGTCCTGGAATTCGGGCACCGCGTTGACCATCCCGAGCACCTTCACCACGCGCTGCACGCGGTCGAGACTCCCGAGCTCGGACTTCATCACCGCGAGGAGGTCCATGCCCACCGTGCGCGCGTGCTGGTACGCCTGCTCGACCGTGTACTCGCGGCCGACCTTCCCGCTCGGGCGCACGCCGTTCGCGTCGGCGCGCGGGCCCTTGCCAGCGAGAAACAGCAGGTTTCCGGTCTTCACGGCGTTGACGTAGTTGGCGACCGGGGCGGAAACCCTGCCGAGGTCGATGCCGAGTTCCTTCAGGCGTTTCTCTGCGCTCATGGGTTCACTCTCCCGGTTATTTCTTCCGCCGCAGCCGCTGGATCGCCTGGATCTGCGCCGCGGCCGCGGCGAGCTCGGCCTGCGCCTTCGCGATCTCCGCCGCGGAGAGCTTGCCCTGTATCGCCTCCTCGGCCTTCGCCTTCGCCTCGAGGGCCTTGGCCTCGTCGAGGTCGTGCGCACGGATCGCCGTATCGGCGAGCACCGTCACGACGTTCGGCTGCACCTCGAGAAAGCCGCCCTGCACGAAGACGAGCGTCTCCTCTTCCTGGTTCGGCACCTTGATGCGCACCGCGCCGGGCTTGATCTGAGTCAGCAGCGGCGTGTGCCGCGGGTAGATGCCGAGCTCGCCGACCACGCCCGGCAGCACCACGAACTCGGCCTCGCCGGAGTAGATCGACTCCTCGGCGCTGACAACGTCTACATGGATGGTGTTGGCCATCGGAGCCGCCTATTGCAGGTGCTTCGCTTTTTCCACCGCTTCCTCGATCGGTCCGACCATGTAGAACGCCTGCTCGGGAAGTGCGTCGCACTCGCCGTTCACGATCATCTTGAAGCCCTTGATCGTCTCCTTCAGCGGCACGAACTTGCCCGGCGAGCCGGTGAACACCTCGGCGACGTGGAACGGCTGCGACAGGAACCGCTGGATCTTGCGGGCGCGCGCCACCGCGAGCTTGTCCTCGGGCGCGAGCTCGTCCATGCCGAGGATCGCGATGATGTCGCGAAGCTCCTTGTAGCGCTGCAGAATCGCCTGCACCGAACGCGTGGTCGCGTAGTGTTCCTCGCCGATGACGTTCGGGTCCATCTGGCGCGAAGTCGAATCGAGCGGGTCGACCGCAGGATAGATGCCGAGCGAGGCAATGTCGCGCGAGAGCACGAGCGTCGCGTCGAGGTGCGCAAAGGTGGTCGCCGGCGACGGGTCGGTCAGATCGTCGGCCGGCACGTAGATCGCCTGGACCGAGGTGATCGAGCCGACCTTGGTCGAGACGATGCGCTCCTGCAGCCGGCCCATCTCCTCAGCGAGCGTCGGCTGGTAGCCGACCGCCGAGGGCATCCGGCCGAGCAGCGCCGACACCTCGACCCCGGCGAGCGTGAAGCGGTAGATGTTGTCGATGAAGAGCAGGATGTCGCGGCCGTCGTCGCGGAATCGCTCGGCCATGGTGAGGCCGGTGAGGCCGACGCGGAGGCGGTTGCCCGGCGGCTCGTTCATCTGCCCGAACACCATCGCCACCTTGTCGAGGACTTTCGAGTCCTTCATCTCGTGGTAGAAGTCATTGCCCTCGCGGGTGCGCTCGCCGACACCGGCGAACACCGAGAGTCCCGAGTGCTGCTTGGCGATGTTGTTGATCAGCTCCATCATGTTGACGGTCTTGCCGACCCCCGCGCCGCCGAAGAGGCCGATCTTCCCGCCCTTCGCGAACGGGCAGATGAGGTCGATCACCTTGATGCCGGTCTCGAGCGGCTCGACCGACGGCGAGAGCTCGTCGAACTTCGGCGCGAGCTGATGGATCGAGCGGCGCTCGTCGGTCTTGATCGGGCCGGCCTCGTCGATCGGGCGCCCGAGGACGTCCATGATCCGGCCGAGCGTCGCCTCGCCGACCGGCACCGAGATCGGGTGGCCGGTGTTCTTCACCTTCATGCCGCGACGCAGGCCGTCGGAGGACCCGAGCGCGATGCAGCGGACCACCCCGTCGCCGAGCTGCTGCTCGACCTCGAAGGTGAGCCCCTTCTCGGCGAACCCGGCGTCGCCCGAATCCTCGAGCACCAGCGCGTCGTAGATGCGTGGCATGCTTTCGCGCGGGAACTCTATGTCGACCACCGCGCCGATGCACTGGACGATGGTGCCTTGTGCTTGTGCTGCCTGTGCCATGTCAGCTCCTCGAAACCTGGTGACGCCTAGACCGCCGCCGCGCCGCCGACGATCTCGGCCAGCTCGGTGGTGATCGCCGCCTGGCGCGTCTTGTTCAGCACCAGCGTCAGCTCGTCGATGATGCTCCCGGCGTTGTCGGAGGCCGCCTTCATGGCGACCATGCGCGCCGACTGCTCGGAGGCCATGTTCTCCACCACCGCCTGGAAGATCAGCGCCTCGACGTAGCGCGTGAGCAGGCCATCGAGCACCTCCTTCGCGTCGGGCTCGTAGATGTAGTCCCACGAGTGGCTCTCGCCCATCGCGGTGTCGACGATGGTTCCCGCGGGCATCTGCTCGAAGTGCAGCGGCAGGAGCTGGAGCGCCATCGGCTCCTGCTTCATGGTGTTGATGAAGCGCGTCGTCAGGATGAAGACCTGGTCGACCCGGCCGTCGCGGTACGCGTCGAGCTGCACTTTCACCGGGCCGACGAGCTTGTCGATGTGCGGGCGGTCGCCGAGCTGCGTCACTTGCGACGTGATCTTCGCCCCGAGCCGCTGCATGAAGCCGAGCCCCTTCCCGCCGATCGCCGTGACCTGCACGCTCTTGCCCTCGCCCTGCCACTCCTTCATCCGGGTGAGCGCGATCCGCAGCGCGTTGGTGTTCAGCCCCCCGCAGAGGCCCTTGTCCGTCGTCACGACGATCAGCCCGACATTCTTTACCGCCTCGCGCTTGACCACGAACGGGTGCTTGTACTCGGGGTTCGCCTTCGACAGGTGGCCGGCGATCTGCCAGATGCGGGTCACGTACGGGCGCGACTGGCGCATCCGGTCCTGCGCCTTCTTCATCTTCGACGCGGCGACCATCTCCATCGCCTTGGTGATCTTGCGCGTGCTCTGCACGCTCTTGATCTTGTTGCGGATCTCTTTGGTCCCGGCCACGGCGGCGCGTCCTAGTACGCTCCGGACTTCTTGAAGTCCTCGATCGCCGCGGCGAGCGCCTTCTCGTCGTCCGCGGTCATGTCCTTGGTGCTCTCGACGCGGTCCATGAGCGCCTTGTACTTCTGGTACATGAACGCGCGGAGCGCCGTATCGAACGCGAGCGCTTTCTTCACGTCGACACCGTCGAGATACCCGCGGTTCACCGCGAAGAGCGTCAACGCCTGGTCGGCGACCGACAGGGGCGCGTACTGCGGCTGCTTCATGAGCTCGGTCACCATCCGGCCGCGGTCGAGCTGCTTGCGCGTGGCCTCGTCGAGGTCGGACGCGAACTGCGCGAACGCCGCGAGCTCGCGGTACTGGGCGAGCGCGAGCCGGACGCCGCCGCCGAGCTTCTTGATCACCTTGGTCTGCGCCGCGCCGCCGACGCGCGACACCGAGATCCCGGCGTTGATGGCGGGCCGAATGCCGGCGTTGAAGAGGTCGGTCTCGAGGAAGATCTGGCCGTCGGTGATCGAGATGACGTTGGTCGGCACGAACGCGGTGACGTCGCCCGCCTGCGTCTCGATGATCGGCAGCGCCGTGAGCGAGCCGGTCTTGCCCTTGACCTTGCCCTTGGTGAACGCCTCGACGAAGGCCGGATTCACGCGCGCGCCGCGCTCGAGCAGCCGCGAGTGCAGGTAGAAGACGTCGCCGGGGTACGCCTCGCGCCCGGGCGGTCGGCGGAGCAGCAGCGAGATCTGCCGGTACGCCCACGCCTGCTTGGTCAGGTCGTCGTAGATGATGAGCGCGTCCTGGCCGCGGTCGCGGAAGTACTCGCCCATCGTGCAGCCGGAGTAGGGCGCGATGTACTGCATCGCGGCGGACTCGGAGGCCGAGGCCACGACGACGATGGTATACGCCATCGCGCCGTGCTCCTCCAGCTTCCGCACGACGTTCGAGATCGTCGAGGCCTTCTGCCCGATCGCCACGTAGACGCAGAAGAGATCCTTGCCCTTCTGGTTGATGATCGTGTCGATCGCTACTGCGGTCTTGCCGGTCTGCCGGTCGCCGATGATGAGCTCGCGCTGCCCCCGGCCGATCGGCACCATCGCGTCGATCGCCTTGAGGCCGGTCTGCACCGGCTGCGACACCGACTGCCGCCAGATCACGCCCGGCGCCACCTTCTCGATGACGTCGCTCGCCTTGGCGTTGATCGGGCCCTTGCCGTCGATCGGCTCGCCGAGCGCGTTCACCACCCGGCCGATCAGCTCCGGGCCGACCGGCACCGAGAGGATCTTGCCGGTGCACTTGACGGTGTCGCCCTCGGAGATGTGCTCGTACGCGCCCATCACCACCGCGCCGACCGAGTCGCGCTCGAGGTTGAGCGCGAGGCCGAAGGTGTTCTTGGGGAACTCCAGCATCTCCCCCTGCATGACGCTGGAGAGCCCGTGGATGCGGCAGATCCCGTCGGTCACCGACACGACCGTGCCCTGGGTGCGAACGTCGGCGGCGAGCTCGAGGCTCTTGATCTTGTTCTTGATGAGCTCCGAGATCTCGGAGGGGCTGAGTTGCTGTGCCATGTCGAGACTCCTGCGGTTCCGATTCAGACCTTCGCGAGCGCCGCGGCCATGGCGGCGAGCTTGCCGCGCACCGACCCGTCGATCACCTCGTCGCCCACCGCGACCCAGACCCCGCCGATGAGCTCCTTGTCCACCGACACCTGCGGCTGGACCTTGCGCTTGAAGCGCGCCTCCAGCTCCTTGACGAGCTCGGCCGTCTGGGCGGCGTCGAGCGGAAACGCGCTGGCGATCTCAGCGTCGACCACGCCTTCGCGCTCGTTCTTGCGCGCCTCGAAGAGCTCGCGCACCTCCGGCAACACGGCGACGCGCCCGTTGTCGATGAGCACGCGCAGCAGGTTCTGGACCTCGACCGGCAGCTCGCCCGCCGCGCCGGCGATCACGCCATAGAGCGCATCGGGCGTCACGCCCGGGTCGCCGAGGAGCCGCCGGACCTCCGGGTCCACCGCCACCGCGGCGAGGCGGCCGAGCGCGCCCGCCCAGGCGGCGAGCTTGCCCGTGGCGTCGGCCACTTCGAAGGCCGCTTCGGCGTACGGCCGCGCGATCGTCGCGAGCTCGGCCATCGCGGCTACTTCAGCTCCGCCTTCAGGCCCGCGAGCATCTGGGCGTGGGCCTTGGCGTCGACCTCGCGGCGCAGGATCTTCTCGGCCCCGGCGACGGCGAGCTCACCGACCTTCTCGCGGAGCGCCTCCCGGGCGCGCGCGGCTTCCTGCGCGATCTCGGCCTTGGCCCCGGCGACCAGCCGCTCGCCCTCGGCCTTGGCGGTGCCCTTCGCCTCGTCGATCATCTGCGTCGCGCGCTTCTCGGCGGCGGTGATGATCTCCTGCGCGCGGTGGCGCGCGTCGGCGAGCGTGGCCTCCGACTTCTTGCCGGCCTCCAGCAGCTCGGCGCGCCCGCGCTCGGCCGCGGCGAGCCCTGCGGCAACCTCCTTCTGGCGCGCGTCCATGGCCTGGATCAGGAACGGCCAGATGAACCTGGCGGTGAACCAGATGAACAGCGCGAACATGACGGCCTGGGCAACGATCGTCAGGTTGATGTTCATGGCGACTCCCCCGGGAGCACGATCGGTGGCGCCGCGACTCAGCCGGCGCCCTGGATCACTGCGAGCAGCGGATTCCCGAAGGCGAACAGCATGGCGAGGCCGACGCCGATGATGAACGACGCGTCGATCAGGCCGAGCAGCAGGAACACCTTGACCTGCAGCGTGGGCATGAGCTCCGGCTGGCGCGCGGCGCCCTCGAGGAAGCGGCTGCACATGATGCCGACGCCGATGCACGCGCCCGCGGCGCCCAGACCGATCATGAGGCCGATGCCGATGCCGGTGTAGGCCTGGATCATGGCGAGCAGTTGGAGTTTTTCCATTGTTGGCTTCCCTTTTCGGTCAGAGGATGGTCAAACGTCAGTGGTGCTCGTGGCCCATCTGGAGGTAGACGACGGTGAGCATCATGAAGATGAACGCCTGGAGCACGACGATCAGGATGTGGAAGATCGCCCAGCCGGTCGCGAGGACCGAGCTGAAGATCGTGCCGGCGAGCCCGGTCGCCGCCCAGATCCACAGCAGGATGAAGATGATCTCGCCCGCGTACATGTTTCCGTACAGCCGCAGCGAGTGGGACAGCGGCTTGGAGACGTACTCGACGGCGTTGAAGAGCAGATTCGCCGGCCAAAGCAGCGGGTTGGCGCCGAACGGCGTGCAGAAGAGCTCGTGGATCCAGCCGCCGAGTCCCTTGGTCTTGATGTGGAAGTAGATCATCAGCAGCCACACCGACAGCGCGAGCGCGAAGGTGGTGTTGACGTCGGCCGTGGGCACCGGCCTCCAGGCGTGCTGGTGCAGGACGGTCTCGGTGAACCATGCGATCCAGTCGACCGGGATGAAGTCCATCGCGTTCATCAGCAGGACCCACACGAACACGGTGAGCGCCGCCGGCGCGACGAACGCATGGCGATCGCCCTGGGTGAAGATCTGCTTCACCTGGTCGTCGACGAAGTTGACGCAGAGCTCGGCGAAGGCCTGACGCTTGCCGGGGACTCCGGCGGTCGCGCCGCGCACGATCCACCAGAGGAAACCGAGGCCGATCACGCCCAGGACGAACGAGGTGACCATCGTGTCGACGTTCACGGTCCAGAAACCGCCCGCGCCCTTCGTGTTGAAGGTGAGGTGGTGCTGGATGTACGACGTCGGCGTGAGCTGTTCGGCGGCCATGGCGTCTCGGGTCAGCGGTCGCGGACGAGCGGGGCGAAAAGGAGGATCAGGATGGAGACCAGAAACGATCCGATGAACCACACGACCGACGCGTCCTTATAGATCTTCAGCACGAGCCAAAGCAGTACGACGATGAGTGCGATCTTGACCGTTTCGGCGCGGAGCACCGCGAGCAGCGCGACCCCCGGCGACCCAGTTCCCCCGATAGACCCGACTGCCGCGGAAACGACCACAGCCACGATCCCCACCAGCGCGCCGAGCAGCGCGGACCAGCCCGCATGGGGTCCGGCTGCCGCCCACGCAATGGCTGTCAGAGCGAGTGCGGCGACTCCCTGCCACCCCAGCGCCATGCGAATCGGCCGGCTACGCAGGAGTCGCATGGTCGATGAGCCACCGGCAAAACCGGCGGATTTTACGAGAGTCCGCGGCAGTGCGTCAAACCGCGCGGGAGGCAGTCCCGCCAGGGCACTGACGCTCGCCCCCCTTCCCAGGGGAGCAGGAGCAACGTAGATTGCCTTCGTGGGCACGCTGACGCGTGCCGGATGGGCTGCAACTCCTGCCTTGGTGGGATTCCAGCCTCTCGGCGAAGCGTTGAAGCAGTGGCGGCCCGCCGACCGGAGCCCGGAATGCCAGCGCCGCATCAGACCGGCACCTGCCCCTCGGGCGACGTCACGCTCGCCTACCGCCGCTTCGGCAAGCCGGGACGCACGCCGGTCCTCATCGCCCACGGGCTGTCCTACTTCTCGTACGACTGGATCGACGTCGCCGGCGTGCTCGCCGCCGATCGCGAGGTGGTGGCGATGGACATGCGCGGCTTCGGCGACTCGACCTGGAGCCCCGCCCGCGACTACGCCGTGCCGACGATGGCCGGCGACATCGTCGCTCTGCTCGATCATCTCGGCTGGCGCAACGCCGTGCTCGTCGGACATTCGATGGGCGGCCGCAACGCCGCCTACTGCGCCGCGAAGAATCCGGCGCGCGCGGCGGGCCTGGTGCTCGTCGACTACTCGCCCGAGAACGCGCCGCAGGGCGCGAAGCGCGTCACCGACAGCGTGGCCGCACAGCCGGATGTCTTTGCAAGCGTCGACGCCGCGATGCGCTACTTCGGCGTCGCGCCGGAATCGCCGGCGGGGAAGGCGACGCGCGCGCGCTTCGAGGCGTATCTGCGCGCGGTGCCGGGCGGGCTGCAGCTCAAGCGCGACCTGCACTTCCGCGACCAGTTCCGGCGCGTGCAGGAAACCGGCGAGCGGCCGAAGCTCGGCGTCGACATGTGGCAGGTGCTGGGCGAGCTCGCGTGCCCGGTCCTCGCGCTGCGCGGCGCGCAGTCCGACATGTTCGCGCCGGAGACGGCGGAGCGGGTGAAGGGGGCGAACATGCGCCTGCGCCTGGTCGAGATCCCGGGCGGCCACAACATCGCCGGCGACAATCCGGACGGCTTCCTCGCGGCGATCGGTCCGTTCCTCAAGCAGCTGGAGAGCCCGTCATGAAGCAGCCGCACAACGCTTGCGCCCGTCCCGACGCGCGGCGTCGATCACCTCGCGCTGGTCACCGAGGACCTGCCGGCGACGATGGACTTCTACACCCGCGTGCTCGGGATGCAGCTCGTGCACGTGCGCCGCGTGCCGTACGAGCGCGACCGCGGCCAGCCGCCGTACGAAAACCTGCGGCATTACTTCTTCAACATGGGCGGCGATTCCCTGCTGGCGTTTTTCGAGTACCCGAAGGGCCTCGCGCGGCAGAACCGTGACCTGCCCGGCGGCATGCAGCACCTCGCGTTCCACGTCCCTGCCGACCGGTTCGACGCGCTGATCGAGCGCGTGCGCTCCCACGGCGTGAACGTGATCGGCCCGGTGTCGCTCGGCGGCCGGTTCTGGTCGGCGTACCTCTTCGACCCGAACGGCATCCGGCTCGAGTTCGCGACCAGCCGCGCGCCGGCCGAGCTCGGCGTCGTCGAGTCGGTGCTGCAGACGCCGGAGGAGGCGCGCGCGGAGCTCGCGACGCTCTTCGACGACCCGCGAGAGGTCGAGAAGTGGCTCGCCGCGATGCCGCTCCGCGAGGCGACGGCCGCGAGCGCGTGAAGGACCCGGCCGGCGCCCGCCTATAATTGCTTCACCCGAGGAGGAGGAGAACGTCATGAGATTCCCGTTGCCCCGTTGCCTGGCCTGCGCCGTGCTCGCCGCGGGCCTCGCCGCCGGCGCCCAGGCCCAGCAGAAGATCGAGATGAAGCTCGCCTACTTCGTGGGCGATCACCACGCGCAGGGCATCTGGCTGATCAAGTGGTCCGAGCGGCTCGAGAAGGCCTCCAACGGACGCATCGTCGTCAAGCGCTTCCCGAACGCGCAGATGGGCCCGACGCCGCAGCACTACGACTTCGCCCGCACCGGGCAGGCCGACGCAGCGTGGTTCCTGCACGGCGGCACGCCCGGCCGCTTTCCGCTCACCGAGCTGATCAGCCTGCCGTACATGGTCGGCAGCGCCGAGATCGGCACCAAGGTGCTGAACGACGCCGCGCTCCGTTCGAAGTACCTCGACGCCGAGCACCGGGGAGTGAAAGTGCTGATGCTGAACACCCACCAGCCGGGCGGCCCGCACACCACGAAGAAGGCGATTCGCACGATGGACGACTTCAAGGGTCTGCGCCTCAGGTTCGCGTCGCCGACGATCCGGGATCTCGTGGCCGGGCTCGGTGCCACGCCGGTGGGCGTGCCGCCGACCGAGATCGCCGAGACGCTGCAGAAGGGCACCATCGACGGCGCGTTCATGGACTACGGCGGCGTCGGCATCGCGTTCAAGCTGGGCGGCATCGTCAAGTATTCGACCGAGCTCTATGCGTACGTGGGAAGCTTCGGCCTGGCGATGAACGAGGCGTTCTGGAACAAGCTGCCGCCCGATCTGCAGAAAGTCGTCATCGACAGCGTGACCGGGCAGGAGAAGCCGCTCGGAGAAGCCTGGGACGCGCTCGACGTCTCGGGCAAGAAGGCGATCATGGACGGTGGCGGCCAGGCGATCCGGTTCTCGGCGGAGGACGACGCCAAGGTGCGCCGGATCGGCAGCCAGGTCACCTTCACCAAGATCAAGGAGCTCGAGGACAAGGGGCTGCCGGCGCGCGCGGTCTACGACCAGATGCGGACGCTCTCCGAGAAGCACGCGAAGACCTCCAAGAACTTTTGGCAGTAACGAGTGCTTCGCACGCAAGCCCCGCGACGCGCGGCGCAGGAAGGAGTGCTGCGCACGGATCCCCCGCGACCGGCCGCCCGATAGCGCCGCCGGTCGCGTACCGACTGTGAAAGACATCGGCGCGGTCGTCGCCAAGCTGTGCGCCTGGGTGGCGGCCGCGTTTCTCGCGGCGATGATGCTGCTCACCGTGGCTGACGTGATCGGGCGCACCCTCTTCGCCAGGCCGATCCACGGCACCTACGAGCTGATCGAGCTGCTCCTCACGTGCACCTTCTATTTCGCGCTGCCGGCGGTATTCCTGCGCGACGGGCACGTCCTGGTCGACGTCATCGATGGCTGGCGGCCGCGCGCCGTGCCGTGGCTGAAGCGCATCGCGCTCGTCCTCGCGGCGGTGATGCTCGGGATCATCACGTGGCGGTGCGCGCTCTTCGCCAGGAACGCGCTCGAGTTCGGTGACGTCACCTCCGACCTGTCGCTGCCGCTGATCCTCTACTGGAGCCCGCTCCTCGTCGGGTTCGGCGGCGCGGCGGTCGCCGCCGTCGTCATGGCGGTGCGCCGCAACGGGAACGGGGGCACCCGCAAATGAGCATCGGCGCGATCGGCGTCCTCGGGATCGTCGCGCTCCTCGCGGCGATCCTCGTGCGCGTGCCGATCGGCCTCGCGCTCGCCACCGTCGGATTCCTCGGCTACGCCGCCGCCGACAGCTGGTCGAACGCGCTCACGATGGTCGGCAACGTCCCCTTCGATCTCGCGCGCGCCTATTCGCTCTCGGTCGTACCGCTCTTCATCCTGATGGGGGCGGTCGCCTCGCGCGCGGCGATGTCCCGCGAGCTCTTCGACGCGGCGAACGCGATCTTCTCCGGCTTTCGCGGCGCGCTCGCCAACGCCACGATCGGCGCCTGCGCCGCGTTCGGCGCGATCTGCGGCTCGTCGATCGCCACCGCGGCGACCTTCTCCCGGGTCTCGATCCCGGAGATGCGCCGCTACGGGTACGACTCGGGCTTCGCCGGGGGCGCCGTGGCCGCGGCCGGGACGCTCGGGATCCTGATCCCGCCCTCCGTCATCCTCGCGATCTACTCGATCGTCGCCGAGCAGTCGCTCGCCAAGCTGTTCGCCGCGGCGATGATCCCGGGTCTCATCCTCGCCGCGCTCTACGTCGTCACGGTGTCGATCGTCGCGCGGGTGCGCCCGGGCCTGATGCCGCGGGTCCCGTCGATGCCGATCGCAGAGCGGCTGCGCGCTGCGCGCGGGTTGTGGAAGCTCGTCCTGCTGTTCTTCCTCGCGGTGGTGGGCATCTATCTCGGCTGGTTCTCGCCCACCGAGGCGGCCGGGATCAGCGCGTTCGCAGCGATCGTGATCGCGTTCGCCACCCGCGCCATGGGCTGGCGCGGGCTCGTCGACGCGCTGGTCGAGACGGTGAACACGACCGCGATGCTGTTCTTCATCGTGATCGGCGCGTTCATCTTCGCGCGCTTCATCGTGCTCACCCAGTTTCCGGCCGAGCTCGCGAAATGGGTCCAGGAATGGGGGCTCTCGCCGGCAATGATCATGATCGCGGTGATGCTGCTCTACTTCCTGCTCGGGACGTTTCTCGAGGAGGTGAGCACCATCCTCATCACGGTGCCGGTGGTACTCCCGCTCGTCGTCGGCCTCGGCTACGACGGCGTGTGGTTCGGCATCTTCGTGACCGTGATGGCCACCGTCGGCCTCATCAGCCCGCCGACCGGGCTGACGGTGTTCGTCATCCAGGCGCAGAATCCGGACATCCCGGTGGCGCGGATCTATCGCGGTACGCTGCCGTTCCTGGTGGCGGACTTCGTGCTGGTGGCGCTGCTGATCGCGGCACCGGGGATCGTCGCCTGGCTGCCGGCGGCGCTGAAGATGTAACGCGGCCGGGGCAGCGTCGAAGAGCACCGCGATGGCGCAACCCGAGATTCTGATCGCCGGCGGCGGCATCGGCGGCCTCGCCGCCGCGCTCGCGCTGGCGCTGAAGGGACGCCGCGTGCGGGTGCTCGAGAAGGCGGCCGAGTTCGGGGAGATCGGCTACGGCATCCAGATGGGGCCGAACGTCCACCCGATGCTCGAGCGGCTGGGCGTGTTCGAGCGGATGGCGCCGCACGTCGTCTATCCCGACGCGCTGGTGCTCGCCGACGGGCTCACCGGGAACGAGCTCACGCGCATCAGCCTCGGCCCGAAGTTCCGGGCGCGGTTCACGAACCCGTACTTCGTCGTCCACCGGCGCGACCTGCACGGCTCGATCCTGGCGGCCTGCCGCGAGCGCGACGAGATCGCGCTCGAAGCGTCGAAGGGGCTCGCGAGCTTCGCGCAGGACCGCAACCGCGTCCAGGTCACGTGCGAGGACGGCGCGGCGTACGAAGGCGTCGCGCTCGTCGGCGCCGACGGCCTCTGGTCTCCGACCCGGACCGCGGTGGTCGGCGACGGCGCGCCGCGGCTCGCGGGTCACTACGTCTACCGCGGCCTCGTGCCGACCGAGGAGATCATCGACCGCAGCTACCTCGACTCGATGGTGATCTACATCGGCCACAACCTCCACCTCGTGCAGTATCGCCTCCGCGGCGGCACGGTCATGAACAACGTGGCGACCATCGAGAGCGGCCGGTTCAAGCGCGGCGAGCCGAACGTCGGCGACGCGAGCGAGCTGGAGGAGGTCTTCGCGCAGTGCGCGCCGCGCGTCCGCGACATGCTGCGCTACATCTCGCGCGACCGGAACTGGGTGCTGCACGACCGCGACCCGGTGACCAACTGGACCGCGGGCCGGGTGACGTTGCTGGGAGACGCCGCGCATCCGACGCTGCAATACCTGGCGCAGGGCGCGTGCATGGCGATCGAGGACGCGGTGGTGCTCGCCGCCGAGGTCGCCCGCCACGGCGACGACTTCAACGGTGCGTTCCTCGCCTACCAGGAGCAGCGGATGAACCGCACCGCCCGGGTGGTGCTCTCGGCGCGCTTCTTCGGCGCGTACATCCACGCCGGCGGAGGTGCGCGCATGCTGCGGAACGAGCTGCTCGCGAAGCGCGATCCGGACAACCCGTGGGAGGCGGACTGGCTCTACCGCGGGATCCAGGTTCCGGATTGAGCCCGCGGCCCGCCGCACGGCACACGCGGGCTCGGCTGGACAACGGCGGCCAAGTCGTCTGTAATGGGCGCGAGAGGCGCCCGAGCGCCCGCCGAGGAAGCAACCCACGCAGTGAAGGAGGAGGTCATGAAGCGGTTTCTCGTCTTGGCCGCGGTGTCCGCGGTCGCAATCGCCGTTTCCGGGACAGCGGTCGCCCAGCAGAAGACCCGTCTCAACGTCCAGAGCGTCTTCCCCACCACGCTCCCGCTGCTCGGTGAGGCGGCGCCGAGCGCCGCGAAGAAGGTCGAGCGTGCGACCGGCGGCGCGGTCGAGCTCAAGATCCACGAGCCGGGCGCGCTCGTCCCGGCGAACCAGGCGATCCAGGCCGCCTCCCAGGGCTCGGTGGACGCCGCGTTCTCGGGCGCCGGCTTCTTCTCCAGCGTCGACACCACGTTCAACATGTTCTCGACGGTGCCGTTCGGGCCCGGGGCCGGCGAGTACCTCGCCTGGATGTACTACGGCGGCGGCCTCCAGTTCGCGCGCGAGATGTTCGGCAAGCACGGCATCTACAACATCCCCTGCGGGTTCATCCCGCCGGAGGCCTCCGGCTGGTTCCGCAAGGAGATCAAGACCGTCGGCGACCTGAAGGGCCTCAAGATGCGGTTCTTCGGCCTCGGCGCGAAGGTCATGGAGAAGCTCGGCGTGTCCACGCAGCTGCTGCTGCCCGGCGACATCTTCCAGGCGCTGCAGCTCGGCACCATCGACGCGACCGAGTTCTCGGTCCCGACCGCCGACATGAAGTTCGGCTTCTACCAGGTGGCGAAGTTCTACTACTTCCCCGGCTGGCACCAGCAGGCGACGTTCATCGACCTGTACGTCCACAAGAAGAAGTGGGACGCGCTGTCCGATCCTCACAAGGCGATCATCGAGACGGCCTGCGGCGACAACATCCGCGAGGGGATCGCCCTCGGCGAGGCGACCCAGTTCAAGGCCATCCGCGAGATGCAGGAGAAGCACGGCGTCCAGGTCAGGCGCTGGTCCCCCGAGATCATGGCGGCGATGGAGAAGGCGTGGAAAGAAGTGATCGCCGAGGAATCGGCGAAGAACCCGCAGTTCAAGAAGGTCTACGAGTCCTACGCCAAGTTCCGCGCTGATTATGAAATCTGGCGCGACTACGGCTACCTGAAGTAGCACTCATCCGGAAGGAGCGGCGGTGCGAGTCACGGCCGCTCCTTGTTTTGTTCCCGTCTCGCCCGAGGTAACCGGATGGAGCGCCTGCTCGCGCTGAGCGACCGCGTCAACACGGTGCTGCAGGCGGTCGCCAGCGCCGCCGGCTGGATCTTCTTCCTCGCGACGTTCGTCATCTGCTTCGACGTCATCAGCCGGAAGTTCGGCTTCCAGGTCCCGGGTCTCGGCTCGACCCGCCTCCAGGAGCTCGAGTGGCACTGCCACACGGCGCTCTTCTCGTTCTGGATCGGCTTCGCGTACGTCAAGAACGCGCACGTGCGCGTCGACATCGCGCTCGCCGCCGCGCGGCCGCGGACGCAGGCCCTGGTCGAGCTCGCGGGCTGCATCGCGTTCGCCCTGCCGTACTGCCTGCTCGCGATCTACCTGTCGGGCGATTTCGCCTGGCTCGCGTTCAAGCTGAACGAGCACTCCGACTCGGTGACCGGCCTGCCGTACCGCGTCGTGCCGAAGACGTTCCTCTTCCTCGGCCTGGTGCTGCTCCTCGCCGCGGTGCTGTCGGTCATGGCGCGCGTCGTCGTCTACCTCTTCGGCCCGGCGAGCCTGCGCGCGCGCAGCGCCTTCGCCGGCGCGAAAGCGCACTGAACGGGCGGCGCCGATGCTCGACTGGATCGCCCACCACCTCGCGATCTTCCTGTTCGCGGCGCTCGCGCTCTTCCTCTTCTCCGGCTACCCGGTCGCGTTCGTGCTCGGCGGGATCGCGATCTTCTTCGGCGTGATCGGCATCGCGCTCGACGTCTTCCAGCCGGTGCAGTTCTACAACCTGATCTCGCGGATCTACGGCTCGGTGGCGGCGAACCCGATCGTGGTCGCGGTGCCGATGTTCATCTTCATGGGCACGATGCTCGAACGGAGCGGGATCGCGAACGACCTCCTGCATGCCCTGCAGGTGCTCACCCGGCGCGTGCCGGGGGGCCTCGCGATGGCGGTCACGCTCATGGGGACGATCATGGCCGCGACGACCGGCATCGTCGCGGCCTCCGTGGTGATGCTGACGCTCGTCGCGCTGCCGGCGATGCTCGCGCGGGGTTACAACAAGGAGCTGATGGTCGGCACGATCGCCGCCGCCGGCACCCTCGGCATCCTCATCCCGCCCTCGATCATGCTGGTGCTGATGGGCGACCTGCTCTCGGTGTCGGTGGGAACGCTGTTCGCCGCCGCGGTGCTGCCGGGGCTCGCCCTGTCGGGGCTGTATCTGCTCTACATCGGCACGGTCTCGGCGCTGCGGCCGGACTGGGCGCCGCCCCTGCCCCCGGACATCGGCCCGAAGTCGCGCGCCGAGCTCTGGCGCATGCTGGTGAAGAGCTTCTTTCCGCCCACTTTCCTGATCACGCTGGTGCTCGGGTCGATCTTCGGCGGCTGGGCGACGCCCACGGAGGCGGCGGGCGTCGGCTCGCTCGGCGCCATCCTGCTCGCGTGGATGAACGGGCGCCTGAACATGAAGACGGCGCGCGAGGTGATCGAGAGCGCGGGGCTCACCAACGCGCTCGTGTTCTTCATCTTCTTCGGCGCCGCGCTCTTCTCCTACGTCTTCCGGTCGCTCGGCGGCGACGAGCTCGTCGTCGAGATCCTGAAGGCGGTCGGCATCGACACGCCGTGGGAGATCATGGCGTTCCTGATGGCGCTGGTCTTCTTCCTCGGCTTCTTCTTCGATTGGATCGAGATCTGCCTGATCGTCCTGCCGATCTTCGCGCCGGTGCTGCGCGACGTCGACTTCTCCGCTCACCTCGGCCAAGGCGGCAGCATGGTGTTCATGGTCTGGTTCATCATCACGATCTCGGTCAACCTGCAGACGTCGTTTCTCACGCCGCCGTTCGGCTTCACGCTGTTCTACATGCGGGGGACCGTGCCGCCGAGCGTGACAATGGGGCACATCTACCGCGGCATCGTTCCGTTCGTGGCCCTGCAGTTGATCGGGCTCGCGTTGGCGATCGCGTTCCCGAGCCTGGTGCTGTGGCTCCCGCGCGCGGCGGGGCTGCTGAACTTCTAGCCGTCGTACCCGTCGACGCGGATGTCGAACCGGCCGACGCGCTCGATGTCGGCGGTGATGACGTCCCCCGGCTTCACCGGGCCGACGCCTTCGGGCGTCCCCGAGAAGATCAGGTCCCCCGGGTAGAGCGTGTACATGCTGGTCGCGTACTCGATCAGCCTCTGGACGTTGTAGACCATCCGCCGGGTGTTCGAGCTCTGCCGCAGCTCGCCGTTCACCCACAGCAGGAGATTGAGCCCGTTCGGGTCGGGAACCTCGTCCTTGGTGACGAGCCACGGCCCGCAGACGGCATAGCTGTCCACCGACTTCCGCCAGGACGGCATCTCCGGCCCGCGGATCGTCATGTCGAGGCCGATCGCGTAGCCGGCGACGAACTCGAGCGCGTTGGCGAGCGTTGCCTTCCGGCATTCGCGGCCGATCACGACCGCGAGCTCCACCTCGTGGTCGTTCCGCCGGTCGGGCATCCGCAGGCGGATCCCCTCGGCCGGGCCCACCAGCGCGCTCGTCGCCTTCAGGAACAGCCCCCAGTCGGTGATGTGGTTGAGCTTGCGGCCACCGCCGAGCTTCGGGTCCGCCTTCGCCTCGTCGATGTGCGCCTGGTAGTTGATCGGCGCGTTCACGATCTTGGTCGGATTCGGGACCGGCGAACGGAGCTTCACGTCGGCGACCTTCCGGCGCGGCGCGCCGGCCTCGAGCGCGCGGATGCGCTCCATGACCCGATCGAGGTTCACGATCAGCGGATCGCCCGGCGCGAGCGGCCAGCGCTGCGCGGGAATGACCTCGAGCGCGGGCGTGACGTCCAGCACTTCGTCGCCTTTCACCACGCCCAGCCGGTCGTCGTCGAAGCGGCAGATCTTCATCGCGTTCCCCCCAGGCGCTACTCGGGCTCGCGGAGGAGCACCGCGCCGTTCTCGATCTTGACCGGATAGACCTTGATGTCCACCGTAACCGGCGCACCCACCGCCTTGCCGGTGGCGATCTCGAACATGCCCTGGTGCAGGGGACACTCGATCTTGTCGCCGTCGATGAAGCCGTCCGCCAGGCTCGCCTGGCCGTGGGTGCAGGTGTCGTGCGTCGCGTAGATCTTCCCGCCCGTGTTGTACAGGCAGACCGGCTCGGATCCGAGGAACGTCCGGAACGTCCCGTCCTCGGGGACCTCGTCGAGCTTCGCCACCTCCGTCCATGCACTCATAGCGGAAAGATCACGCTGTTCGGCACGAGCAGGCTGTCGAAGACGCACAGCTTCTCGCGGAAGCGCAGCTCGCCGCCGACCACCGCCAGCCGGTCGCGGTACTCGCCGCAGTTGAAGATGCGCGTCGGCTCGTCGAGCAGCGTCTCGAGCGCGAGATAGTTCGCCCGGCACCCGAGCGTCTCGCCTTCCCAGCCGACGATCCGCAGGCCCGTGACGAGCCGCCGGACGTAGCGCGGCGCGTACATCATGGTCTTGCGGATCGCCACGACGCGGTCGAGGAGGCCGCTCTTCCCCTCGCAGAACCAGGTCGCGAGCGGGAGCCCGCGCTCGACGTTCTCGCGGGGAATGATCTTGTAGACGCAGTCGTCGGTGAAGAACGCCGGCCAGTCCTCGAAGCGCTCCTCGTCGAGGCAGGCGGCGTAGGCCGCGTAGCGCTCCTCGAGCTCGAGACGGAGCTCCCGTGCGTTCATCTGCAGATATCGTTCGGGTCCTGCCATCTTCCGCGTCTCTGCCCCGACTCGGTCACCTATCCTGCCTCCGCCGCCGCCGCACTGCGCGGGGGATATACAAGGGGTCCCTCCCCTTGTTCGTACGAAGGCTCTGGAGCTTTGGCGAGCCGGAGGCTCGCTAAAGCTCCATCACCTTGCGGTAGTAGTCGTAGAACCCGCGGATCACCGTCTCGGTGACGATGTGCGGCTCGTCGCCCCAGTCCCGCCCTCCCATCTCCATGACGCCGATCGCGTCCGGATACGGCTCGATCCCTTCCTGGGAGAGCTTCATGACCTCGCTGTCGTCCGCCGACACGTAGCCGGCCGGCCCCATGAGGTTCGCCTGGCGGAGCCGGCGGGTCCGCATCTCCGCGTCGTCGTCGGCGTAGCCGAAGAACGTCCACGCCAGCTCGAACTCGGCGGGCCCGCGCGGGACGAGCTGGCGCATCGCGAGGGTGTTCGACTGCTGCTGGATGATGAGGTTCGGCCAGAGGGTGGTCATCACCACCGTGTACTCCGGGAACTCCCGGACCGGCTGCAGCAGCTTCGGGTCGTTCAGCTTGAAGCCGTCGTGGAAGGCGCGCATGTCGGCGTGGTCGTCGGTCCGCTTCTCCTCGCCCTTCCACGAGATGAGCGCGCCGTGCCGGCCGGTCGCGTCCATCTGGCACTTCGACGGCGAGTCGGCACGGAACAGGCCGAAGCTCACCAGGAAGACGTGCAGCAGGCTCGCGTGATACGGATCCTTGATGTTCTCGAACATCAGCTTCCAGTTCGCCGGGATGAGCTGGCGCGAGTAGCCGAGGACCTCGATCTCGCGCCCGTCGAACACGCGGTCGAAGAGTTTCAGCATCGACGCGCCGAGATAGTCCGTGAACGGCTCGACGTCCGCGGCGAACGAGGCGAACACCACGCCGTTCCGGACGTGGGTCTGCAGCACGCGCAGCCCGTGGTCCTTCGGGTCGAAGTCGGCCGGCATCCCGCCCTGCTTCTTCACGCCGCGCCGGAACGGGACGCCGATCAGGTTGCCCTTGAGGTCGTAGGTCCACTGGTGGTAGGGGCAGACGATCTCGGCCGCGTTCCCCAGGTGCTTGCGGCAGAACTGCACGCCGCGGTGCGCGCAGCGGTTTTCGAACACGTTGATCGCGCCGTCGGCGTCGCGCACGACCACGACCGGCTTCTCCCCGATGAACGTGCGCTTGAAGTCGCCGGACCGCGGGATCTCCGCCTCGAGCGCGACGTAGCTCCAGCTCGGGCCGCAGAAGATGCGCTCCTGCTCGAGCGCGTAGATGTCGGGGTCCGAGTAGATCCAGAACGGCACGCGCGCAATGCCCTGCGCGGGCCATTGGTGACGTTGCCTGACTTCCACGCTCATCGTGCTCCGGGGTCGCCGATGCGGGGGATGGTAGGGCGGGGCGGCGGATTGATCAACCCGGGCGGAGCAGGTCGGCGGCGGCGTCGATCGCCTGGATCGTGCGCGGGCTGTGCGCCGACCACTATATGCCATATGATGCGCGCGCCGTCTCGCCTGCGCCGATGAACGACCCCACACCCCTCAAACGGCTGCTCGCGCGCGTGCGGGTGAAGCCGAGCCACCGCGCCGCCGTGCCGGAAACGCGCGGCCCGCGCAAGAGCGAGAAGGTGCTGCCGGGTCCGCGCCGACTGAAGCGCGAGGCGCGCGAGCAGCAGATCGTGAGCGAGGCGATCCGCTACTTCGCGGAGGTCGGTTTCGGCGGCGACACCCGCGCGCTCGCGAAGCGGCTCGGGGTCACGCAGCCGCTGCTGTTCCGCTACTTCCCGACCAAGCACGCGCTGATCGAGCGCGTCTACCAGGAAGTGTTCGAGAGCCGCTGGAATCCGGAGTGGGAGCGGATGCTCGCCGACCGTTCCCGGCCGCTGCGCGCCCGCCTGGTCGACTTCTACCGCGACTACGCGCGGATCGTGCTCACGCCCGAGTGGGTGCGGATCTTCCTCTTCTCCGGGCTCACGGGCCAGGATCTGAACCAGCGCTATCTCAAGTTCATCCGCGACCGGGTCTACACCCGCCTCGGCGAGGAGCTGCGCGCGCACTGCGGCTTGCCCGACCCGCGCCGCCGCCCGCTCGACGAGATCGAGCTGGAGCTCGCGCGCCTGCTGAACGAGAAGATCTTCTACCTCGGCGTGCGGCGGTGGGTCTACAACGTCGCCGTTCCCGCCGATACCGACGCGGTGATCGACGCGCTCGTGACCGCCTTCCTGAGCGGCGTGCCGCGCGCGCTGCGGGAGCACCACGCGCGGCGGCGCTAGGCTGGCGGCTCAGCTCACCTTCACCGGCTGCTTCGTCGCCGCCGATTTCACGATCGCCGCGAATGCCGCGGTGACGTGGCGGATGTCCTCGTGCGAGATCGGGAACGGCCGCTTGTCCTGGATCGCTGTCGCGAACGCTTCCAGCTCCGCTCTCACCGGGTCGAAGTCCTGAGTAATGATGCGCTCGGTCTCGGCCGGCCTGAACTGCCCGGCCATCGGCGCGGTCGCCACCGGGTGGAACTGGAAGGTATCGAAGTTCGGCCGCAGCACCTCGCCGAACCCGCTCGACCCGAAGACCGCGATCCGGTAGCCCACCGCCGTCGACAGCGAGCAGAAGAAGCTCGCCGGGATGCCGCTCTTCATCGTCATCTGCACGCTCGCCGCGTCGTCGATGTGCGGCGCCGCGCGCCGGGCGGTGACGCAGTAGACCTCCGCGACCGGCCCGAGGAAGTCGACGAACGTGTCGAGCACGTGGACGCCGAGCCCGGTCATCGGGCCGGCGGGCGCCTGCGCCGGATCGGCGCGCCAGAAGTCCTTCGCCATGCCGGGCCCCGCGGGCGCGTTCGCCTCGCCGGTGGCGCCGACGATCGTGCCGAGGCGCCCGTCCTTCACCCGCGCCCGCAGCTCTGCGACGCTCGGCGGAAAGCGGCGCTGGTAGCCGACGCCGAGGACCACGCCGGCGCGCTTCGCCGCTGCGAGCGCCGCGTCGGCGGCTTCGAGATCGAGCGCGAACGGCTTCTCGACGAAGACGTGCTTGCCGGCGGCCGCCGTCCGCTGCACCTGCTCGCTCCGGTCGAAGTGCTGCGCCGCGTAGACCACGGCGTCGATCTTCGGGTCGCGCAGGAGCGCGTCCAGGCTCTCCTGGAAGGCGATGCCTTTCTCGCGGCAGAAGTCCTCGACCTTGGCGCGCGTGCGTGTGTGCGCCGCAACGAAGCGGATGAGATCGCTCTTTCCCTGGACCGCGTTGACGAGCGTCTTGCCCCACCAGCCCAGCCCCACGATTGCGGCGTTGACCATCGGTACGGCCTCCCTGAGGTGCGAGCTATCCGGCCGCCCAGAATATCGGTGGCCGGATCGCTGTCAACCGGTATCGCCGCCTGTTAAGATTTCCGCATCCCACGCGGAGGAAAACGACGATGCAGCTCTACGGCTTCTGGCGCTCGCTGGCGAGCCTCCGGGTGCGGATCGCGCTCAACCTCAAGGGGCTCAAGTTCGCGGAGACGCCGATCGACCTCCTGAAGGGCCAGCAGTTCGCCGACACCTACAAGGCGCTCAACCCGCAGAGCGTGCTGCCGGCGCTGATTCTCGACGACGGCGGGCCGCCGCTCTTCCAGTCGCTCGCGATCCTCGAGTACCTCGACGAGACGCACCCGCAGCCGCCGCTGCTGCCGAAGGACGCGCGCGGGCGCGCCCGCGTGCGCGGGCTCGCGCTCATCGCGGCCGCCGACGGGCACCCGCTGGTCGTGCCGCGCATCCGCAACTTCCTCGAGAAGGAGCTCCACGTCGACGAGGCCGGCCGCAACAGGTGGCTGCAGCACTGGACGCTCCAGGCGCTCGAGGCGTACGAAAGCCACCTCGCCGGCGAGCGCGAGACGGGGCGCTTCTGCCACGGCGATTCACCGACGATCGCCGACATCTGCCTGGCCGGGCAGGTGTTCGGCGGCAAATTCTTCAACTGCGACCTCGCGCGCCTGCCCACCGTCAACCGCATCTTCGCCGAGTGCATGAAGATCGAGGCGTTCGACCTGGCGCAGCCGCTCAAGCAGCCCGGCGCGCCGAGCCAGGTATCGCACTAACCGAAGGAGACGACATGATCCGAGTCAGCGTGCTGTACGCAAACGACGACGGCAAGAAGTTCGACATGGCCTACTACACCGACAAGCACCTGCGCCTGGTCCGGGAGAAGCTCGGCGGAGCGCTGAAGGGCATGACCGTCGATCAGGGCCTCGGCGGCGGGCAGCCCGGATCCAAGCCGCCCTACGTCGCCATGGTCCACATGCTGTTCGAGTCGGTGGACGCGTTCCAGGCCGCCTTCGGGCCGCACGCGAAGGCGATCATGGCGGACATCCCGAACTACACCGACATCCAGCCCACCATCCAGGTCAGCGACGCGACGATGTAGGTTCGCATTCCCGAGGAGGAGCACCCCTCATGGCCACCGTTGAAATCGTCGACCGCTCGAGCATGATCGCCGGCCTCCAGCGCGAGCTCGTCCTCGACCCCAGGCAGACCGCGATCGTGACGATCGACATGCATCGCGGCCACCTCGACATGGACGTCGCCACCATGCCGGCGAAACCCGAGGACGCGAAGCGCGTGATCGCGAACGCGCGCGCAGCGCTCGAGTTCGCCCGCAGCCAGGGGATCCCGGTCGTCCACGTGGTGCTCGTCAATCGCCGCATCCCGGGCCTGGGATTCGAAGGCATGTTCTCGCCGTTCTGGCGGGCGATGCACGCGCAGGCCGAGCACGACCGCCTCGTGCCGGGCCGGAAGAGCGTAGTGCGCGAGCACAACGTCGAGGGCTCGCCCGGCACCCAGCTCATCCCCGACCTGTACGCGACCGGCGACTACGTGATCAACAACAAGAAGCGGCTCGACTGCTTCTACGGCACCGATCTCCGCGTGCTGCTCGACACGCTCGGTGCCAGGAACGTGGCGTTCATGGGCATCAACACCAACACCTGCGTGCTCAACACCTCGTTCACCGCGTTCAACTTCGACTACCGCGTGGTGGTGCTCGCCGACTGCGTCGCCAGCATGTACGGCGAGGACCTCCACGTCCTCGGGCTGCAGAACGTCGCGCGCTGCATCGGCTGGGTGCTCACCAACGAGCAGTTCTTCGAGAAGCTCCGCGCGTCCGCGCCCGCGGGGGCGCAGAAGCGCCCGGCCGACGCGCTGGCGAAGTAGGCGGGCGCACCGACGGCCGCGGATCGTCCTTGGGCTCCCTCGTGACGATCCTGTAACAATCGTGTCCGCCGGCCGCGCGACGAGTGCGCACGCGCCGGTGTGACCTCGACCGGGAAATCCGGGCTAGACTCGCGCCCCATGGCGACGCTGCTCGAAGTCCGCAATCTGAAGACCACGTTCCTGACGTCCGGGGGCATCGTGCGCGCCGTCGACGGCGTGTCGTGGGACGTCCGGGAAGGCGAGACGGTTGCGCTCGTCGGGGAGTCGGGCTGCGGCAAGTCGGTGTCGGCGCTGAGCGTCATGCGGCTCGTCGCGGCGCCCGCCGGCCGGATCGAGGGCGGCGAGATCGTGTTCAAGGGACGCGACCTCCTCAAGCTGACCGAGGAGGAGATGCGCCACGTCCGCGGCCGGGAGATCGCGATGATCTTCCAGGAGCCGATGACCTCGCTCAACCCGGTGCTCACGATCGGGCGGCAGCTCACGGAGGGGCTCGAGATCCACCTGAACATGACGCCCGAGCAGTCGCGCGCGCGCGCGATCGAGCTGCTCGCCATGGTCGGCATCCCCGACCCGGAGCGCCGCCTCGCGCAGTACCCGCACCATTTCAGCGGCGGCATGCGCCAGCGGATGATGATCGCCATGGCGCTCGCGTGCAATCCGTCGCTCATCCTCGCCGACGAGCCGACGACGGCGCTCGACGTCACCATCCAGGCGCAGATCCTCGAGCTGATGCGCGACCTCTCGCGGCGGCTCGGGGTAGCGATGCTCATCATCACCCACAACCTCGGCGTCGTCGCGCGCTACGCCGACCGCGTGAATGTGATGTACGCAGGACGGATCATCGAGCGCGCGACCGCGGCGGAGCTGTACGCGAACCCGCGCCATCCGTACACGCTCGGGCTGCTGCGCTCGGTGCCGCGCCTGGACGAGCCGCGGCGCGCGCGCCTGGCGCCGATCGAGGGCCAGCCGCCGGACCTCACGCGCCTGCCGCGCGGCTGCGCGTTCGCGCCGCGCTGCGCCTACCGCGTCGAGCGTTGCGACGAGGTGCCGCCGCTAGAGCGGCGGTCGGCGCCGCGGGCCACGTGTCGGCATGCTGGGAATCCGCCAACCTGATGAGGGAAGTCGTGGCATGAGCGCCGCTGCGCTGGCGCGTCACGTCACCGCCCCCGCCACCGCGCGGGACGTGCTGCTCGAGGTCACCGACCTCGTCAAGCATTTCACGGTCGGCGGTGGATTCCTCGGCCGCACCGAAGGGCTCGTGCGCGCGGTCGACGGGGTCAGCTTCGCGATCCGCCGCGGCGAGACGCTCGGGCTCGTGGGCGAGTCGGGCTGCGGCAAGACGACCACCGGCCGCTGCATCCTGCAGCTCGAGCACCCGACCAGCGGCCGCATCGTGTTTGAGGGCGTGGAGCTGACCGCGCTGTCCCAGAACGAATTGCGCGGGGTCCGGCGCCGCATGCAGGTGATCTTCCAGGACCCGTACTCCTCGCTCAATCCGCGGATGACGGTGGGCCAGATCCTCGAGGAGCCGATCAAGGTGCACGGCATCGTTCCCGGCGAGGCGGCGCGCGCGGCGCGCGTCCGCGAGCTGCTCTCGCAGGTGGGGCTCCACTCGCAGCACGCGGACCGCTACCCGCACCAGCTCTCGGGCGGCCAGCGGCAGCGCGTCGGCATCGCGCGGGCCCTGGCGATGGAGCCCTCGCTGATCGTGTGCGACGAGCCGGTCTCGGCGCTCGACGTCTCGATCCAGGCGCAGATCATCAATCTGCTCGAGGAGCTGCAGACGCGGCTCGGGCTGACCTATCTCTTCATCGCGCACGACCTGTCGGTGGTGCGTCACATCTCGGACCGCGTCGCGGTGATGTACCTGGGCAAGATCGTCGAGCTCGCGGACCGCCAGGCCCTGTACGAGGATCCCCTCCATCCGTATACGCGCGCCCTGCTCTCGGCGGTGCCGATCCCGGATCCCCAGGTCGAGGCGCGCCGCGAGCGAATCGTGCTGCGCGGCGAGGTCCCGAGCCCGCTCAACCCCCCTTCGGGCTGCGTGTTCCACCCGCGCTGCCCGATCGCCGTAGATCGCTGCAGTGCGGAAATCCCGCCCTTGAGGGAGATCAAGCCCGGCCACTGGGCGGCCTGTCATCTCGCTTGACAGGGAATAACAATCCCTCTTAACTAGTTCGCCGAACGGAACCCCCTTCAGAGGGGTCCACAGGGTACGACGACCACTTCGAGGAGGCTGTTCCGATGAAACGACTCGTCCGCTTGCTGGCGCTCGTCGCCGGCGCGCTGCTCGCCTTTCCCGTGCCCGCTCAGAAGAGCGGCGGCGAGCTGATCTTCCCGGTCCCCTCCGAGCCCCCGTCCTACGACGGGCATCGCGAGGAGACGTTCGGCCTGATCCATCCGATCGCGCCGTTCTACAACACGCTGCTGCGGGTGGACCCGAACGACCCCGCCGGGACGAAGCCGGTCCCGTCGCTCGCAGAGAGCTGGACGGCATCGCCCGACGGCCTCACGTTCACCTTCAAGCTGCGTCAGGGCGTGAAGTTCCACGACGGGAGCGAGATGACCTCGAAGGACGTCAAGGCGTCCTACGACAAGATCATCTTTCCGCCCGCGGGCGTGGGGTCGACGCGCAAGGGGCAATACTCTGATGTCACGGCGGTCGAGGCGCCGGACGCCTACACGGTGCGGTTCCGGCTCAAGGAGCAGAGCGCCTCGTTCGTCCTTTCGATCGCGTCGCCGTGGAACTTCATCTACAAGGCCGACCTCCTCGCCAAGGACATCCACTGGTACGAGAAGAACATCATGGGCACCGGCCCGTTCACCTTCGTCGAGCACGTGAAGGGCTCGCACGTGGTGGGCAAGAAGAACCCGAACTACTGGGACAAGGGCAAGCCGTATCTCGACGGCTACCGGGCGATCTTCATGCGCGACTCGGGGGCGCAGGTGGCGGCGGTCCGCGGCGAGCGGGCGCACATCCAGTTCCGCGGCTTCAGCCCGGCCGAACGCGACAGCATCGTCGCGACGCTCGGCAACAAGGTCACGGTACAGGAATCGCCGTGGGATTGCGTCCTCCTGGTGGCCATCAACCACACCAAGAAGCCGTTCGACGACAAGCGGGTGCGCCGCGCGCTGACGCTCGCCCTCGACCGCCACGAAGGCTCGAAGGCGCTGTCCAAGATCGCGATCGTGAAGGCGGTGGCGGGCGTGCAGGTGCCCGGCACGCCGTTCGCGACCCCGCCCGAGGAGCTGAACAAGCTCGCCGGCTACTGGCCCGACATCGAGAAATCGCGCGCCGAGGCGCGCCGGCTGCTCAAGGAAGCCGGCGTACCCGACGGCTTCCAGTTCACGTTCACGAACCGCGGCATCCCGATGCCCTACGAGCCGCTCGGCGTCTGGCTGATCGACCAGTGGCGCAAGGTCGGTCTCAACGTCAAGCAGGAGGTGATCGAGGCCGCCAGCTTCTACAGCGTGCTCCGCAAGGGCGACGCGCAGGTCAACATGGACTTCCAGTGCGGCTACATCGTTGAGCCGGACCTCGATCTCTACAAGTTCCTGTCGACCGAGCGCAATCCGGCCAACTACGGCTACTACCAGGATCCGGTGCTCGACAACCTGTACGACAAGCAGAGCCGGGCGACCGACGTCGAGGAGCGGAAGAAATTGATCCGGCAGTTCGAGAAGCGGCTGCTCGACGACGAGGCCCACTACCTCATGACCCTGCAGTGGCACCGGATCATCCCGCACTCCGCGAAGGTCAAGGGGTGGACGATCACGCCCAGCCACTACCTCAACAACACGCTGGACACCGTCTGGCTCGACCAGTGACGGCTCTTTCCCCGGCGGCGCGCGCGCCCGGCGCGCCGCCGGCGGCGCGGGCTCGCGCATGGCGCGGTACATCCTGAAGCGGCTGTTGGCGATCATCCCGACGTTCCTCGGCGTCGCGGTCCTCATCTTCCTGCTGTTGCGCGTCGTGCCCGGCGACGTGGTCGAGGCCCGCTACATGGGCGACGGGGGTCAGTTCCAGTCGCAGGACCAGATGCAGATCGAGCGCAAGAAGCTCGGCCTCGACCAGCCGCTGTGGAAGCAGTTCGCCGCCTGGATGTCGGGGCTCGCGCGCCTCGACTTCGGTCTCTCGATGTGGACCGGGGCGCCGATCACCGAGGAGATCAAGCTGCGCTTCGCGCTCTCGCTGCAGCTCGCGCTCATGGCCACTGCGGTGGCGACGCTGCTCGCGATCCCCCTCGGCATCCTCGCCGCCGTCAAGCAGGACACCTGGATCGACTACGCGGTGCGCGTGTTCTCGATCGCCGGCCTCGCCATGCCGTCGTTCTGGCTCGGCATCCTGCTGATCCTGGTGCTGCTCGTCGTCTTCCATTGGCTGCCGCCGATGGTGTTCACGCCGCTCTGGGTCGATCCGTGGCAGAACCTCCAGCAGCTCATCTGGCCGGCGCTCGCCGTCGGCTACCGCTATTCCGCGGTGTCGACGCGCATGATGCGCTCGGCGATGCTCGAGGTGCTGCGCGAGGACTACATCCGCACCGCGCGCGCCAAGGGGCTGTGGCTGAAGCTCATCCTCTCGCGGCACGCGCTGAAGAACGCGATGCTGCCGGTGCTCACCATCATCAGCCTGGAATTCGCGTTCCTGCTCGGCGGGCTGGTGGTGACCGAGCAGGTGTTCAACCTCAACGGGCTCGGGATGCTGTTCGTCGAGTCGATCGCGCGCCGGGACTACACGCTCACGCAGGCGCTCGTGATGCTCGTCGCGACGTTCTTCCTGGTCATCAACTTCCTGGTCGACATCGCCTATGCCTGGCTCGACCCGCGCATCCGGTATCGCTAGCGATGACTGTCGCCTGCTGACATGGCCGTCACCCCGCGCACCGTCGACGAGCTGACCCGGGCGGAAGCGCCACGCCCGGGGTGGACGTCCGCGGTCCGCGATTTCGTGCGGCAGCGGCCGCTCGGCGCGATCGGCGCCCTCATCGTCGTCGTGATGGTCGTCACCGCGGCGACGGCGGGAATCATCGCGCCGTACGATCCGCTCGACACCGACTACGCCGCGATGCTGGGCGCGCCGGACGCCAAGCACTGGCTCGGCACCGACGCCTTCGGCCGCGACGTGCTGTCGCGGCTGATCTACGGGTCGCGGACCGCGCTGATGGTCGGCCTGGGAGCGTCGCTCATCGGCGCGACGTTCGGCGCGGTGATCGGGGTCTCGAGCGCGTACTTCGGCGGCCGGATCGACCTCATCGTGCAGCGCGTGATGGACGTCTTCTTCGCGTTCCCGGTCATCATCCTCGCGCTCGCCGTGGTCGCGATCCTCGGCACCGGCGCGGGCAACGTCGTGCTCGCGATCGCCACGCCGATGATCCCGCGCTGTGCGCGGGTGGTGCGCGCGAGCGCGCTCGCGGTGCGCGAGATGCCGTACGTGGACGCGGCGCGCGCCGCCGGGTTCGGCCACCGGCGCATCATCCTGCGCCACATGCTGCCGAACGTCATGGCGCCGATCCTCATCCTCGCGACCGCGTTCCTCGGCGAGGCGATCCTGCTCGAGGCGTCGCTCTCGTTCCTCGGTCTCGGCGTGCAGGAACCGGTGGCGGCGTGGGGCCTGATGCTGCGGGGCGCGGCGGTGCAGTTCGCCGAGTCCGCGCCCTGGATGGCGATCTTCCCCGGCCTGGCGATCAGCCTGGCCGTCTTCGGTTTCAACCTCTTCGGCGACTCGCTGCGCGACGCGCTCGATCCGCGGCTGCGGACGCAGTAGTGTAACGTCGGCCGACAGTTCGCCGCGCGGCCGGATCGCTGCGCCGCGTCTTGACGCTGCCGGGCGCGGTCTCGACAATCGGGCCGCGCGATCCGCCCTGCCCGCGTCGCCAATCCAGCAAGAACACCAAGGAGGAGAAACCGATGAAGCTCGAGTCCGTCCTGCACGCGTCCCCGGTCGCGCCTCGCCGCGTTGCTGCTCGCCGGCGCGCCGGCGCTCGCCGACGACGGACCGGCACGCCGAGTCGCTGCTTCACGTCATCAAGAAGGCGCGGCTCGTCGACCTCTCGCACACCTGGGAGATCACGTCGCCGATCGCGGGAGTGAACCCGCGCCTATGCGTTCGCAGCTGAAGCGACCGCACGCGAACACCCGTCACCAATGCTTCGACGGACACCTGTCGTTCGCCTCCGAGGTGATGCACTGGAGCGGCCAGCACGGCGCGCCCAGCATCGACGCCATCGGCCACATCGGCCGCGACGGCAAGCTCTTCGGCGGCGTCGACGCGGATCGCCTCGACGAGCAACCCGGACGGGATCGGCGCGAGCGGCGTCGGCGCGCACCTCGCGATCGACCGGTTCCCGAAGGACCTCCTGATCACGCGCGGCGTGCTCCTCGACGTGGCGCGGCTGCTGCAGGGGACGGGAGCCCCATGCCGAGCGATTGCGACAGCCTGCCGAACCTGTGCGAGATCACGGCCGCCCACCTGGAGCGCGCGGCGAAGCGCCAAGGCGTCAAGATCAGGCGCGGCGACACGATCTTCATCCGCACCGGGTGGGGCCAGCTCTTCACCGACGTCCCGAGATCTACAACGGCGACTTCTCGCCCGGGCCGAGCGTCGGCGGCGCCGAATGGCTGATCAAGCAGGGGGCGCGCATCGTCGGCAGCGACACGCTCACGTTCGAGAAGCGCCCGCCGCTACTCGGGACGCCGGGCACAGCCCGACTTCCAGATGTTCCCGGTGCACATGCGGCTGATCACCGACAGCGGGCATCTACATCATCGAGAACCTGGACCTCGAGGAGCTGTCGCGGCTCCGCGCGTACGAGTTCGTCGTCGTCATCCCGCCGCTGAAGATCAAGGGCGGCACGGGCTCGGCGCTGCGGGCGTTCGCGCTGGTCACCGAGAAGCGCCGCGACCGCCACGACGACTAGCCGCGCGCGTGCGCGCGGGTGAGGCTCATCGGCTGAGCCATCGCGTCCGGCACACTGCCGGACGCGATGATCCCGAAACTCCGCCGGCGGCGAACGCTCGCGGATGCGGCGACGCTCCGGCTGATCGCGGACGAGCGACGCGAGCACCCGACCCGCGCCGAGCGCGCGCTGGCGGCGATCCTGAACGGGCTGAACGAAGGCGCGCTCGACGGGCGCTTCCGGCGCGAGTGGGTCTGCGGCGGCCGGTGGATCGTGGACTTCTACTTTCCCGAGGTCCGGCTGGGGATCGAGGTCGACGGCGGCTACCACCGGTCGACGGCCCAGAAAGGCTGGGACCTGTTCAAGGATGCCGGGCTGGAATCGGTGGGCGTGACGCTATTGCGTCTCACCAACGAAGAGGTCCTCGGCGATCGCGAGCGGCTGCTCGGGAAGCTCCGGCAGGCGTGGCAGGCGGCGCGCCGGAATGCGCGGCGAACCCGATAGCCTGTTCCGCCGACCTCCGCGACAGCACGCGGGTTCCGCGGGAGTCAACGACGGCGCTTCCCCCGAACGTGGTCGCGAGTACGCCGCGGCCCGGGGACCCGCCGTTGGTGCGCGCTCCTTCGAGCGGCCGGAGGTCTGGGTGGCTGCCCCAGGAGGGCGCGCAAGCCTTGCTCCAGCGCCGGGAGATCCCGGTCGACGACTTCCCAAACAGTCTCCAGGTTGACTTTCAGATAGCCGTGGATGAGCCGGTGGCGCATGCCGACGATTTCGCGCCACTGAATCGTCGGGTTACGCGCCGCAAACTCGGGCGACACCCGGCCAGCGGCCTCGCCGACGATCTCGATGTTGCGGATCACAGCGTCTTGCAGCAGGGAGCTTCCGAGGAACCCGACGCGGCGCTTGCGCCCCACGTAGCGCCGAATGCGTTCGATGGCCTCGAGCATGTGCTCGAGGTAGTCCGGGTCGCGCGACTCCGGTTCCGTCACAGCGGCACCGCCTCCGCGAGCGCCGATGCCCGGTAGGACTCCGGGAGATCGTCGAGGGTGACGAGGTCGACCGGCACGCGAAGCGCGTCCTCGATCGCGTGCTTCGCCTTCACCAGATCGAGGAGCGAAGTGCCGCGCCGCGCGTCTACGAGGAGGTCCAGGTCGCTCGCCTCGGTGTCGTCGCCGCGCGCGACGGAGCCGAACACCCGCGGATTTCCGAGTCCATGCCGGGCAAGCACCTTCTTCACCGCGCCGCGGCCGGCGATCAGCGCCGCGGACGGACGCGGCCGCCTGGTCGACCGGTCGGGCCCCGGTGCCAGCGATTTCGCCGCGAGCGCCGCCAGCTCCGGATAGAACGGGCTCGCGCGGTCGGCACTGAACCGGCGTTGGTTGCCGACTCGCCGTTCGCGCAACAGTCCTGCGGCAGCCATCCGCTCGACCTCTCTCCGGATCGCTCCCGAGCCGCCGCCCGACCGCTGCACGAGCTCGTTCAGTGTGCGCTCCACCTCTCCCACGAAGAGCAGGGCGAGCACGCGCTGCTGCGTCTTCGTGAGGATCGCGTCAACGGGGCGGATGGCGGTGGTCACGCCGCAGTATAACTCCCATATTGGGAGAGATACAACCCATTTTGGGAGCTAAGGCCGGCCGGCACCCCCGTGCGGGCGGATAGTCTCAGGCAGCGGCCGCTAGCCCTCCGAACAGGCGCTGCATCGCGTTGACCCGCGCGAGATAGCCGCGCACGTCGTGATCGCCGCACCGCTGGCCGGCGGTCAGCTTGAACCCGCGCTTGGCGTAGGCGTCGCCCACCCCCGCACCGCACAGGTGGATCACGGCCGCCAGGTCCTGCTTCTGCTGGAGCGCGGCAGTGGCGATCCTATGACGCTGCAGGGTGTTTGCGACGTTCCGATCCAGGAGCGCCGAAGTCAGCTCGACGGCGTGGCTCGGCACGACGCGCGTGTAGAGGCGGTTGAACCAGCACGACCGCACGTCGTGCCAGGGCCCGTCCTCGACCACCACGTGGTCGTGGATGCAGTAGCGCTTCGCCTCGCGGAACGTCCCGTCGGTGATCTGGTACATCCCGACGGCGCTCGACGCCGGCCGATAGACCTCGAACGGGTTCGACGCGAGCTGCCAGCGCCAGTACGTCCGCGCCACCGGGTTGCCCGCACCCTCGACCTGGGCGAGCGCGGCCAGAAACTCCGGCGTCATGACCGCGGTGGAGTGCGCACGGAACAGCGGCTCGTATTGCCGCCACGTCTCGCGCGGCATCTTGTTGAGCGTGCCGCTCACGGGGAAGAACAGCTCGGTCGGCTTGCGGACGACCTGGACCAGCCAGTTCGCCGCAAACAGCAGCCCCACCACGACCACGGTGCCGACGGCGAACCGCACTGCCAGCGGCGCGGCCAGCAGCGCCTTGAGCGCTCGCCGGCGCGCCCGCGCGCGTGGCCAGAGGCTGGCGAGGCGAAAACGGCGCCGGCGCGTCCTCCGCGGCGCGATTCGGGCGGCGTGCGACTGGGCCATGAATCAATTATGCCGGCAGGTCTAATATGAGGGGCTGTTGTCCCCTTCGTTCAAGTCGGGCGAACCCTCAGGGAGGCGGCACATGGCGACAAGGAAGGCAGCTAGGGGCAAGACCAAGGGCAAGAGCAAGGCAAAGCGCAAGAAAACGTCGGCCGCGAAGCCCGCGACCCGCAAGAAGCTCGCGAAAGCCGGCAGGAAGCCGGCGAAGAAGGCGAAGAAGGCGCCGGCCCGGCGCGCGACCCCCATGAAGGCCCGGCCGGCCGCGAAACCGGCGGCGAAACCTGCGCCGGCGAGCCCGCCGCCGCAACCCGTGATGGCGAGGCCGACGCCCGCCAGCCCGCCGGGACGACCCGCCGCGGCACCGAAACCGCCCAGCTCGCCGCCACCCGCGATGGCGAGGCCGATGCCGGCCAGCCCACCAGGTAACCGCCGCGGCACCGAAACCGCCCAGCTCGCCACCACCCGCGATGGCGAAGCCGACGCCGGCGAGCCCACCGGGACAACCCGCGGCGGCACCGAGACCGCCCAGCCCGCCGCCACCCGCACCGGCGAGGCCGATGCCGGTGAGCCCGCTCCCGCGACCCGCCATGCCCAAGCCGGCGCCCGCCAGCCCACCGCCGAAGCCCGCCGCGGCACCGGTACCGACCCCGCCCCCGCAACCCGCGGCGCCGCCGGGCGAGCGGGTCGGCATCGTGACCCACTACTACGGCCACGTCTCCGTGGCGATCATCCGCCTCGAGGCGGGGATGCTGCGCGTCGGCGACACGATCCACATCCGCGGGCACACCACCGACTTCAGCCAGCGGATCCAGTCCATGGAGGTCGAGCACCAGTCGGTGTCCGAAGCGGGACCGAACGACGACTTCGGCCTGAAGGTGATCGCGCACGTGCGCGAGCACGACGTCGTCTACAAGGTGAAGTAGCGTCAGGACCGGCGGCTGACGCCGCCGCCGAGGAGAAGAGCTAGAGGGCCGCCTGCTTGCGGGCGAGCGCGAGATCGACCACTTTCGCGTCGGCCGCGCTCGACTCGGCGGCGAACTGGCAGTCGAGCCACCGGATGATCGGCAGGAACTCCTGCCGCTGCGCCGCGGTGGCGTCGGCGTCCATGTCGAAAACGCCCACGCCTTGCTCGGCGGCGCTGATGTAGTTGTCGGAATCGCTGATCCGGGTCAGGAACGGCAGACTCAGCGATTTCAGAAACCGCTCGAGCGGCTCGTACACCGGCATCGAGCTGCGCACCCGGTTGGCGACGACGGCGACCTTGATGCTGCGCGCGCGCACCCGGCCCAGGAGCAGCAGGTCCTTGAGGAAACCCGCGGTGGCGTGGACGTCGATCGACGACGGCGCGACGGGAATGACGATCGAGTCCGACTTCGCCACGACCTCCTGCAGCAGCAGTCCCTTGACCGCGCCTGGAGCGTCGACGAGCTGGATCTCCGTGGTGTTCGGCAGCCACGTCTGCAGCGTGCGCAGCAGATGCGCCTTGGGCGGCGTCCCGTTGGCGCCGTGGATGCGCGCGAGGTGCGGCGGGCGGACCTTCAGCCATTGCAGGCTCGAGCCCTGCGGGTCGTAGTCCATGATCGCCGTCTTCGCGCCGGCGGCAGCGTAATAGCTGGCGAGGTTGGTCGCTACGGTCGTCTTCCCGCAGCCGCCCTTCGAATTGATCACCAGTATCGTTCGCATGGCCCGGACCCGCCCGACCGCCTGACGGGGATCCTCGAAGCATCAGACATGCCGATCTTCCGCGCGGTGCGCCGCGGGGGGTGTGGTTTTTGTCACGGGGTCTCGGGGCCCCTCCGGGAACCCCTCGGGGGTGTGACGCACTTCTCGGCGCGGGGCTCCGCGGGGCGCTGGCCGCCGCGAATCCCGGGTCGACGGGTGCCCGGCGGAGCGTGCGGGGCCGCCGGTGCCGTCGGCCGTCTGCCATCGGGCTGCCATCCCGGCGACGGGTCGCGGCCGCCTCGGGATCCGGGCTATAGTCCGCCGCCATGGACCACCGACCCCTGGGACGCACCGGCGTGCAGGTGTCGCGGCTCTGCTTCGGGACCATGTCCTTCGGCGGCGACGCGGACGAGAGCACCTCGGCGGCGATGTACCGCGCGTGCCGCGCCGCGGACATCAACTTCTTCGACACCGCGAACCGCTACAACGCCGGGCGCTCCGAGGAGATCCTCGGCAGCCTGATCCAGGGCCATCGCGACGAGCTCGTGCTCGCCACCAAGGTCTTCGAGGCGACCGGGCCCGACGTCAACGCGAAGGGCGGCTCGCGCCGCTACATCGCGCGGGCCGCGGAGGAGAGCCTGAAGCGGCTCAAGACCGACCGCGTGGAGCTCCTCTACCTGCACCATCACGATTACGCGACGCCGGTCGAGGAGTCGCTGCGCGCGCTCGAGGATCTCGTGCGCGCCGGCAAGGTCCTCTACCCGGCGGTCAGCAACTACGCCGCGTGGCAGACGCAGAAGGCGCTCGACGTCCAGGAGGCGCGCGGCTGGGCGCGGCTCCAGGCCGTCCAGCCGATGTACAGCCTGGTCAAGCGCCAGGCCGAGGTGGAGATCCTGCCGATGGCGCAGGCGAACGGGATCTCGGTCCTGCCCTACAGCCCGGCGGGCGGCGGCATGCTCTCGGGGAAGTACCAGCAGAAGGATCCGCCCGCGGTCGGGCGCCTGCTCGCGAACCCGATCTACAAGATCCGCTACGGCGAGGACTGGATGCACGAGACGGCGCTGAACTTCGCCGCCTTCTGCAAGCAGCGCGGCGTGCACCCCATGAGCATGGCGGTCGCGTGGGTGGGCGGCCATCCCGGGGTCACCGCGCCGATCATCGGCGCGCGCAACGTCGACCAGCTGCGCGCCTCCCTCGACTCGGTGAAGATCGACATGACGCCCGAGCTGCGCGCCGAGATCTCGGCGCTGTCGCGCACGCCGCCGCCGGCGACCGACCGGAGCGACGAGGTCAAGCCGAAGAAGTAGCGCGCCGGAGGCGCACCGGCGCCTGCGGCCGCGGCGGCCGCCTCACTGGTTGAGCAGCACGAAGTTCAGGAACACCTGCAGGCTTGCGTGATCGAGCGCCGGACGTCCCTGGTCCTGCTTCGTCACCATCTCCATCGCGATCAGCGAGGTCGTCAGGCGGGGCAGGGTGACGGTCACGAACGAGTTGTACTGCTGCGCGCTCATGTCGCCCCGCAGATTCGCCAGGCACGACTGGAAGAGCATGTCCCGCAGCACCTGCAGCCCCTGGCTCCGCTGCAGCAGCGCCGCGGTGATGAGCTTCCGGGTCGAGTCGAGCTCCGTCCTGGCGGTCGCCGACGTGCCGTCGGGAAGCTTCGCGCTCACGTCGAGCAGCGCCTTCAGGGCGGCGTCCACGTCGGCCTTCACGTCGGGCGACGGCTCGGGGCACGCGTACGCGCTCAGCTTCGAATCGAACGTGAAGATCGCGCGCTTGTCCGCCTGCGTCACCAGCACTTTCGTCCGCTCGCCGTCGATGGTCACGACCGCGTTCGGATCGTTCATCGTCGCGCAACCCGCGCCGGCGAGCGCCACGCCCGTCGCGATTCCCCAGCTCAGCAGCTTGTGAAGCATTTGGGCAGTTCCTCTTCCAGACACGGCGTCAGGGCGCCGACCTTCGCTTCAGCGTTTCCGATTGCCAGACCGAGCGGCTTTCCTTGCTGCCGACTCCCGGACCTTCCGCGGGGGCCACTACCCGCGGCGCCGGGGGTGAGCCCGTCGCGGGCGCGGTCGCCCGATCCGCGACCTCGGTGGTCGGCACGAGCGATTTCTTGATCGCCGCGTCCTTGCACGCCCGGCGCGCGGCGACCACGGCCGTGAGCTCCTGGCTCAGCCCGACCTTCGCGAGACACGCCTGGTACTCCATGAAAGTCTCGCGAGTGACCGGGTACTCGCCGTCGATGAGCGCCCTGACGTCGGCTCCCTTGACCTCCTGGGCGTCGACGACCGCCGGCGCGTGAACGAGCACGCCGGCGAGGATGAAGCGGACCGCAGCGCTCCAGCGAATCGACCTCATGTTCCCTCCTTCGGGGAGACGTGACCGCACTCTGGCAGATCCGCGCGCGCAATCAAATAGACTCCACGGCGTAGGCTCAACGGATAGTCCTTCGCGATGCTAGGATCGTGACGCCATGAAGATCACCGCGATCGAGAGCTGCATCCTCACCGTTCCGACGCCGCGGCCGATGGCGTTGCAGTATCCGCAGCAGAAGCTCGTGGTCGCCGAGATCGCCACCGACGCGGGCGTGACGGGCCTCGGTTACAGCCTGGTGTTCGGCGGCGGTGGCGCCGAGGCGGTGCTCGCCTACGTCGAGCGGCTGAAAGCGGTACTGGTCGGCGAGGATCCGGTCCTCGTGGAGCGCCTCTGGGATCGGATGTTCCGCGCCGACCAGGGGATCAGGAAGCAGGGCGTGGCCGCCTATGCGCTCTCGGCCCTCGACATCGGGCTGTGGGACATCGCCGGCAAGGCGGCCGGGCTGCCGCTCTACAAGCTCTGGGGCGGGGTGACCGACCGCATCCCCGTCTACGGCAGCGGCGGCTGGTCGAAGTACAGCGAGCAGGAGCTCGTCGCCGAAGCCGAGAAGTACGCCGAGCTGGGCTGCCGCTACTACAAGATGAAGATCCACCACCCCGACCCGCGCGACAACCGCAAGCGCGTCGAGGCCGTGCACCGCGCGTTCGGCGGCCAGCTGCGCATGATGGTCGACGTCAACCAGCGGCTCGACGTCCAGGGCAACCTCCGCCAGGCGGCGCTGCTCGAGGAGTTCGACCTCGTCTGGTACGAGGAACCGGTGCTCGCCGACGACAACGCCGCCTGCGCCGAGGTGGCGCACGCGATCGGGATCCCGGTCGCGACCGGCGAGAACCATTACACCCGCTGGGAGTTCCGCGACCTGATCGAGCGCCGTGCCGCGCGCTACCTCATGCCCGACGTGTGCCGCGCGCTCGGCTTCACCGAGACCCTCAAGATCGGCCACCTCGCCGCCGCGCACGGGCTCGCGCTCTCGCCGCACGTCGTGCACGAGCTCTCGCTGCACGTCGTCGGGGCGCTTTCCAACGGCTTTCTCGTCGAGTTCATCGACTGGACCCCGCCCGATCTCTTCGCGGAGATGCCGCAGTGCCGCGAGGGCCAGTTCGTGATCCCGGATCGCCCCGGGCACGGGATGGCGTTCGCGCCGGGGGCGGTGGAGAAGTACCGGAGCGGGTAGCGCGGGGGCAACAAGTGAAAGCCCTGGTCCTGCACCGCCACGGCGGGCTCGAGGATCTCGAAGTGCTGCCCGACTACCCGACGCCGCGGGCGACCGCGGGTCACGTGGTCATCCGCGTGCGCGCGTCCTCGCTGAACCATCACGATGTGTTCACCGTGACCGGGATGCCGGGGATCAGGGTGCCGCTGCCGGTGGTGCTCGGGCTCGACATGGCGGGAGAGATCCACGAGCTCGGGAGCGGACTCGAGTCGAGCGGGTGGAAGGCCGGCGATCGCGTGCTGGTGCATCCCCTGCACCAGCAGGCGGGGCTGATGGGCGAAATGCTGGACGGCGGCATGGCGGAGTACTGCCGGGTCGCGGCCGATCAGCTCCTGCGCCTGCCCGCCAACGTGAGCTTCGAGGACGCCGCGGCGCTGCCGGTCGCCTACGGAACGGCGCACCGCATGCTGATCACCCACGCCACCATCGCGAAGGACGACAAGGTGCTCGTCCTCGGCGCCTCGGGCGGCGTCGGTACGGCGAGCGTCGTGCTCGCGAAGCGCCTCGGGTGCGAGGTCATCGCCTGCGCCTCGAGCGCGCCCAAGCTGGAGCGGCTGAAGGCGCTCGGCGCCGACCAGCTCGTGAACTACAGCGAGGTGGACTTTTCCAAATGGGTGATCGAGCACTACGGCAAGCCGCAGCGCCGCAGCTACTCGGGCGGCGTCGACTGCGTCGTGAACTTCACGGGCGGCGACACCTGGGTGCCTTCGCTCCGGTGCCTGAAGCGCGGCGGCCGGCTCGCCGTCTGCGGCGCCACCGCGGGTCACGATCCGAAGGAGGACCTGCGCTACATCTGGACCTTCGAGCTGAAGATCGTCGGCTCGAACGCCTATACCGGCGACGACCTGAAGGCCCTGCTCGACATGGTGTCGAGGGGCGAGCTCAAGCCGGCGATCGACCAGGTGCTGCCGCTCGAGCGCGCAGCGGAAGGCCTGCGTCTGCTGCGCGACCGCCAGGCGGTCGGCAAGATCGTGGTGACCCCGTGAGGCGTGCGTGAGCACGGAACGGATGAGCCTGGAGGAGGCCCAGTCGCGGCTCTCCCGGAGCCCCTTTCACCGGTGGCTCGGCCTGCAGCTCGTCGCGCTCGGCGAGGACACGGTCGAAATCCATGCCACCTGGCGCGAGGACTGGGTCGTGAATCCGGATCGCGGCAACACCCACGGCGGCGTCCTCGCCGCGCTCGTCGACGTCGCGGCCGACTGGGCGCTCGTCTCGCGCCTCGGCCGGGCCGTGCCGACCATCGACATGCGGGTCGACTACCACCGCTTCGCGCTGCCGGGCGACCTCGTCGCGAAGGGCCGGGTGGTCAAGTTCGGCAGCCAGTTCTCGGTGTGCGAGTCGCAGGTCTTCGACCGGGAGGGCCGGCTGCTCGCGAGCGGACGGGGCACGTATCTGACCGCACCGCCGCAGGGCTGAGCGCACTCCCGGCGAGCGGTGTTGACGAGGCCGCGGCATTGTCCCTACCATGACCGCCGTGCTCCAGCGGCCGCACTCGCGGCGCGCATCATCTGTCGAAGGGGATCAACCATGAATGCACTGCGCAGAGTGGTGGTGGGCGCCGCCTTGGCATGCCTGTCGTTCGCGGCGTTGGCGCAAAGCACGGCGTATCCCTCGCGCCCGATCCGCCTGATGGTGCCGTACGCCGCGGGCGGGGTCTCGGACATCCTCGGCCGCGCGCTCGCGCAGAAGATGTCGGAGCTCCTCGGCCAGCCCATGATCGTCGAGAACCGCGGCGGCGCGGGCGGGACCCTCGGCACGGGACTCATCGCCGAGGCCGGGCCGGACGGTTACGCCATCGTCCTCTCGAGCCTGACCGCGTACGCGATCGCCCCGAACATGATGAAGAAGGTCCCCTACGATCCGGTCAAGAGCTTCACCGCGATCGGCGGCGTCGCGGTGGCGCCGAACATCCTGACGGTGAGCACGACCTCGCCGTTCAACACGCTGGCGGAGATCGTCACCTACGGCAAGGGCAACCCCGACAAGCTGAGCTTCGGCTCGTCCGGAATCGGCAGCGTCGGCCACCTGTCGGGCGAGGTGCTGCGCACCTCGGCCAACGTCACCATGGTGCACGTGCCGTACAAGAGCGCCGGGCTCGCCTATCCCGACATGATCACCGGGAACATCACGATGGTGTTCGACACGTTGCCGTCCGCGCTTTCACACATCAAGTCGGGCAAGGCGAAGCCGATCGCGGTGCTCTCGGACAAGCGCTCGCCGCTGCTGCCCGACGTGCCGACCTTCGCCGAGGCCGGCTTCCCGGAGGCGACGCTGCACTTCTGGTTCGGTCTCCACGGTCCCGCGAACATGCCGCCGGCAGTGGTCGAGAAGCTGAGCGATACGCTGCAGAAGGCGCTCGCCTCGAGCGATCTGCGCGACCGGTTCGCGAGCCTCGGCGCCGATCCCTACCCGCTGACGCCCGCGCAGCTGCAGGCGAAGACCAGCGCCGACTTCGAGAAGCTCGGGAAGGTCATCAAGGCGGCGGGGATCGAGCCCCAGTAGCTCAACCCGGGATCGCCTGGCCGCGCGTGCGCGCGGCGAGCTGATCGCGCACGGCGTTGCGGTCGATCTTGCCCGCGCCGTTCAAGGGCAGCTCCTGCTCGCCCACGATCTCGACGAAGCGCGGGTGGGAGTACTTGGGTCCGTGATCGAGGCAATAGCCCTTGATCTCGAGCGCGTTCGCCCGCATGCCCCGGTTCAGCACGACCATCGCCGCGGGGACGTACCCCTTGACGGGGTGCGGCACCGGCACGACGACGGCGTTCGCCACGGCCGGATGGCGGAAGAGCAGGTCCTCCACTTCCTTCGGATAGATGTTTTCCCCGCCGCAGGAGAACATGTCGTCGACGCGCGCCTTGAAGTAGAAGAAGCCGTCCCGGTCGCGCCGGAAGACGTCACCGGTCCGCAGCCAGCCGTCCCGCAGCTTCTCGCGCGTCAGCTCGGGACGCTTGTGATAGCCGAGACAGTTGTAGGGCGACCTCAGCCAGAGCTCGCCCTCGTTCTCGCGGTCCTGCCCGTTCTCGTCCACCAGACGAATCTGGAACTCGGGCGCCTGCACGCCCGGTGATCCGCGGGGCACGCGCCGGCCGTCGAGCGGCGCTCGGAACGGGCTTCCCCCCTCGGTCAACCCGTAGCTTTCCGTCACCTGGACGCCGGGGAGCGCCTGCTCCACCTCGTCCATCAACTCCGGCGTCACCACGGCCGAGCCGATGGTGAGGCCCTTGAGCGCGGAGAGGTCGAGCGAGGCGAGCGCGTCCCGTCGCTGCAGGAACATGGTGAACACCGCGGCCACGCCGCGCGAGTACGTGCAGCGGTACTTCGCGAGCGCTTCGAGGTACGCGCGCGGGTCGTAGCCGGGCATCAGCACGAACGAGGCGCCGGCGTAGAGCGTCGGCTTGACCGTGCCGCGCATCGCGTTCTTGTGGAAGAGCGGCAGCGCGATGAGGCCGCGATCGTCCGGGCTCGTCGGCCAGTGCCGCTGGTTGTAGGCGACGTACCAGAGCATGCCGGCGTGCGTCATGATCGCGCCCTTCGGCAGGCCGGTCGAGCCGGAGGTGTACGGCTGAAAGGCCTGCGCGTCGGGGGACAGCTCGGGCGGCGCGTCGAACCGCGCGGTTGCGTCGCGCGCGCTCGCGTAGTCGAGCCAGCCGGCGGGCGCATGCTCGAGCGCGATCCGCTGCGCGAGCGGCGCGGCCTGCACGACCTCCACCGCGCCCGCATGGATCGCGGGCTCGACGAACGCGACCCGGCACTCCGCATCCTCGAGGATGAACTTCAGCGTGTCGCGCGCGAGCCGCGTGTTGATCGGCACCGGGATCGCGCCCGAGCGCATCACGCCGAAGAAGATCTCCAGGAACTCGACCCGGTTGCCGACGATCATCCCGACGCGCTCGCCCGGCTGCACGCCGAGCCGGCGCACGAGGCCAGCGACACGGTCGGCGCGTTCGTCGAGCTGCGCGTACGTGATGCGCCGCTCGACGCCACCGTAGAGATCGATCACCGCGACCCGGTCGGGAAAGCGGGCGACCGAGCCGGCGAAGAAGTACCCGAGGTTGGCCTGGCGCGGATCCACCGCGCTAGTCCCGGAAAGCGCCGCCGGCGCCGAGGTAAGCCGCGATCATCCACGCGTACACCTGCGCGGCGGCAAAGGTCCGGTCGACCGAGGCCATGTCGAGATCGGTGTGCGCGAACGCCTGCTCGCCCGAGCCGAAGTTCGCGGTCTCGATGCCGACGAAGTTGAGGTATCCCTGGTCGTGCGCGGACTGGCCGTAGAACGCCTCGGGCGCCGCGCCGAGCATCGCCTCGCAGCCGGCCTTGAGGAGGCGGACGACGCGCGAGTCCTCGCCCACGAGGCTCGGGTACATGACCGCGCCTTTCTCGACCTCGACGCGCAGCGGCTTGCCGGAGACCGGATCGGCCCAGCCGTCGACGCGCCGGGCAACCTGCGCGATCTCCTCCACCACCGCGTCGGGATCCTCGCCGGGCAGCAGGCGGCGGTCGAGCCCGATCTCGCAGCGGTCCTGCACGGTGTGGGTCGACTTCGGGAAGCTCTCGACGCGATTGCACGTGAGCGACGCGGCGCCGAGCTGCGGATGCGCGCGATCCTGGGGGATCTCGGCCGCCAGCCGCCGCAGCACTTCCATCGCGCCGGTGACAGCGTTCGCGGCATCGCGCGGGCGACTGGAGTGCGACGGTTGCCCGCGTACGATCACCTTAACGTCCACGCGGCCGCGATTCCCGAGCTGCAGCTTCAGGCTGTTGCCGTACACGAACGCGAGGTCGGTCCTGACGTTCTCGCGCTCGACCACGTTGCGGATCGCGTCGTGCTTGCCGGTCTCCCCGGAGACGCAGCAGACGAACACGAGCCGGCCGTCGAGTGCGACGCCGGCGCGGCCGACGGCCTCCATCGCGTGCAGCATGGCCGCCATCGTGCCCTTCTGCTCACTAGCCCCCTTGCCGAGCACGGCCTCGCCGGGCAGCCCATGCGGCGTCGCGTCGATGACCTTGCCGCCGTACGGATCGGGCATGGTCGACGGCGGCTGATTCATCGCGTGCGTCACCAGCATGAGGGAGCGGCCCGACCTCCCCGCGCCCGATTCGGCGATCAGGTTGCCCATGGCGTCCTGGCGAATATTTGTCATGCCGAGCTCGCGCACGCGCGGCACGAGGGCGATCTTCATGAACTCGCGGAGCTGCGGCTCCTCCTCGAGGAGGTCGGTCTGCGGGCTCGGCACCCGCAGCAGCTCCTGGAAGATCGTCCGTGCGCGCTCGCGCGACAGGTGCGGCGCGAGGCGCGCCGCGATCGGGTCGGACGTCGGTGCGCCGGTCGGCATCGGGACGCGAAGCTGTGGGAGACGCGTTTCGGTACGATATGCCGATCGAGGCTAGCACCCGCGGCGACCGAGCGTCAATTTGAAGCGCGGCAGATTCCGGTGAGCGCAATCCACATCAGGGATGCGGCGATCCTCACGCTCGACGCGGCCGGGCGGTTCATCGAGCGCGGCGACCTCCTGATCGACGGCGGGGCCATCCGCGCCGTCGGCGACGTCGATCGGAAGTCGGTGCCGGCGGGCGCGCGCGTCATCGACGGCCGCGGCTTCCTCGCCGCGCCGGGCCTGGTGAACGCGCACACCCACAGCCCCGGTGCGCTGAGCGCCGGCACCCAGGACGGGGCGAGCCACCCCGCGTTCATGTGGCTCAACCAGGCCGACACCAGCGGCCGCACGCCCCGTGAGGTGTACGTCAGCGCGATGCTCAACGCCGCGCAGATGCTGCTCGGCGGGATCACCACGGCGATCGACCATTTTCCGGCGCAGAACTTCGGGCCGGAGGACGTCGCCGCTGCGGTGCAAGCGCATCGCGACAGCGGCATGCGGACCGTGCTCGCGCTGCGGGTGTTCGACGACGACTTCGCCGACATTTTCCCGGCCGACCAGCCGCTGCCGCCCGGGCTCGCCGCGGAGCTCGAGCGGCTCGCGCCGCTGCCCCCCAAACCCCTCGCGGAGACGCGCGCGATCATCGAGGACTCGATCAGGCGCTACCACGATCCCCGCGGCCGGATCACGGTGTTCCCGGCGCCGACGAACCCCGTGCGCTGCAGCGACGATCTGCTCGTCATGTGCCGCGACGTCGCCGCGGCGCACGACCTCGGCATTCACACCCACCTCCTCGAGTCGAAGGTGCAGACGAGCATTGCCCAGCGGCGCTACGGCTGCTCGATGGTCAAGCATCTCGAGGACCTCCAGCTGCTGAGCCCGCGCCTCAGCTGCGCGCACACGATCTGGGTCGAGGCGGAGGACATCGCGCGCCTGGCCGATCATCGGGTGGTGGTCGTCCACAACCCCGAGAGCAACCTCAAGCTCGGCACCGGCCTCGCGCCGATCGGGCAGATGCTCGCGCAAGGGGTGCCGGTGGCGCTCGGCACGGACGGAGCCGTGACCAACGACAACGTGGTGATGCACGAGGCGATGCGCCTCGCGGCGATGCTCAACCGGACGACGACCCGCGATCGCCGGCAGTGGATCACCGCCGCGCAGGCCCTCGACATGGCGACGCGCGGCGGCGCGCTGGCGGTGCAGCGGACCGACATCGGGCGCATCGAGGCGGGCTGCCGCGCGGACATCGTCCTCTACGATCTGGCCACGCCGGCGTGGACGCCGCTCAACGACCCGGTCCGGCAAATGGTGTTCGCCGAAACCGGCGCGAGCGTCGACACCGTGATCGTCGACGGCGAGCTGGTCGTCGAGGGCCGGGAGATCAAGCGGTTCGACGCGGCCGCGGTCCTTGCCGAGGCGAAGCCGATGCTGCACGCGATCCGCGAGCGGAACCGCGACCTCTACGCGTTCGCGCAGAAGATGGCCGAACTGTTTCCCTGAACCCCCAGGAGCACGCGATGACCGACTACGTCCCCCATCTCAAGCTCACCCACGAGGGCGCGCTCAAGATCCTCAGGGCCGCGATCGACAAGGCGCTCGCGATGAAACAGCCGCAGTGCATCACCGTCACCGACGACGGCGGCCACCTGCTCGCGTTCGTGCGCATGGACGGGGCCAAGGTGCTGAGCATCGACTCGTCGCGAAAGAAGGCGATGACCGCCGCCTCCGGGCGCGCCCCGACGGGGCAGACCAACCCCGCGAACGAGCTGAAGCTCGCGTTCGCGACCGACGGCAAGCTCACCAACCTGCTCGGCGGGCTGCCGATCGTCGTCGACGGCCACGTGATCGGGGCGATCGGGGTGGGCTCCGGGACCGGCGAGCAGGACCTCGAAGTCGCGAAGGCGGCGATCGCGGTGATTCCGGGAGCGAAGGAGTTCTGAGCCGACGGGGACGGGCCGGGGAGGCCGTCGCCGAGGACTGCAACTACGAGTGCCGCTGTAGGAAACCCAGGACCGCGGCGTTGAACGCCTCGGGCGCGGACTCCGAGGCGCAGTGGCCGCCCCGGTCCAGCAGGTGGAGCTCGGCGCCGGGGATCGACCGCGCGAGCTCCTCCGAAAAGTACGGCGGCGTCAGAAAGTCGTCCTTCGCGCAGATCACCAGCGTCGGCGCCTTGATCCGCGGCAGGTCGGCGGTCCGGTCGAAGGCGACGATCGCGTCGATGCGGCTGGCGACGATCTCGGCCGCCGGGAAGTTGGGGATCGTGACCTTCTCGCGCTCCTCGAGCAGCGCGGTGTTCCGGTTGATCCACCAGTCGGGATACAGGAACACTGCAGTCGAGCGCACGTACGCGGCCGCACCAGCGGTGGTGAGCAGGGTTCGTCGGGCCTCGAAGCTTCGCTTGAAGAACGGATCGGCCCTGGTCCAGCTCGAGTAGATCACCAGGCTCGCGAGCCGCTCCGGGCGCGTGACCGCGAGCGTCTGGCCGATCGCACCGCCGGTCGAATGCCCGACGAGGTGCGCGCGGTCGATCTTGAGGTGATCCATCAGCCGGACGAGATCGTCGGTCATCTGATCGACCGAGTACCTGATCGTCGAGCGGGTGCTCTGACCGGTGCCGCGGTGATCGTGGATGATCACGCGGTGCTTCGCCGCGAACGCCGGAAGGTTCGGCAGCCAGTAGGCCGCGGCACCCCCGAGGCCGGACACGAGAAGGACCGGCGGGCCCTCGCCGTGGACTTCGTAGTAGAGCTGGAGATCGCCGAGATCGGCCTTGGGCATGGGTCGCGCTACGCGAACACCGCCCCGACCCGAAGCACCGCCGCCGGCAGCGCCGCGGGAGCGATGGAGTCCGCCTCGCGCCGCTCGAGCTTGCGGTGGTAGCTGCCGCCGCCAGGTTCGCGGTAGATCTCGAACTGTTCCGCTTCGAGGTCCAGGATCCACACTTCCGGCACCCCGTGCTTCGCGTAGAGCGGGAGCTTCGTCGCGCGATCGAAAGCGAGTGTAGTGTCCGCGACCTCGATCAGCAGCAGCACGTCCTCCGGACAAGGATGCGCGGAGCGATAGCGATCGGCGGTCGGGCGAAGCAGCATGAGGTCGGGCTGCGGCTCGGAGTCGTCGGCGAGCCGCAGCGGGTTCTGGGTCCAGACCAGCGCCGCGTCGCCGACGGCCGCGACGAAATATGCCGACAGGAAGCTCACCGCCGCGGCGTGGCGGCTACCGATCGGCGCCATCTCGATCATCTCGCCATCGATCAGCTCGACACGCGCGTCCGGACTGAGGATGCCCGTCTGGCCCATCCGCTCGAACTGATCGGCCGACAGCTTCCACCGCTGGGGAGTGAAGACCACGCTCATGGTTCGCATCGCGTTCCCGTCGACATTCTAGCCCGGTCATTGGGGTGCCACGGTTGGATCGGTCACCTCCCAGCCTAGTCGCGGCAGTGGCTCAGGACGTGACCCTGGGCGAGAATCGCGTCCGGCCCTTACCCATAACAACATGCCGCCTTCACGCCAGACCGCCTCCGACCCGCTCCTCCTCGCCGTCTGCGCGCTCGGACTCGCGCAGATCACCGCCTGGGGCACGAGCTACTACTGCTTGGGCGTCCTCGCCGGCCCGATCGGGGCGCAGACCGGATGGAGCCGCAGCCTCGTCTACTTCGGCTTCACCGTGGGACTCCTCGCCATGGGCGCGGTGTCCGGCTGGGCCGGCCGCGCCATCGACCGCTACGGCGCGCGCGGCGTCATGGCGCTCGGAACGGTCCTCGTCTCGCTCGGCCTGTACGCGCTGTCGCTGGTGCAAACCGAGGGGCAATACCTGGCGGTCTGGGCGTTCCTCGGCATCGGGATGCGGCTCGTGCTCTACGACGCCGCGTTCGCCGCGCTGGTGCAGGTGGTGCCCTCTCGCGGGCGGCGCGCGATCTCGTATCTGACGCTGTTCGGCGCTTTCGCCTCGACCGTCTTCTGGGTGGTCGGGCACTACCTGAACGAGGCCGTGGGCTGGCGCCAGACGCTGGTGCTCTTCGCCGTGATCAACCTCGTGGTCTGTTTGCCCCTCAACTGGCTCGGGCTCGCGCGGCGGGAAGCCGCGGGCACCGAAGACGCTCCGGCCGCGGCCGCGCCCGCGGCACGCGACGGGCCGCCGCTCACCGGCACCGCACGGACGGCGGCGATGGCGCTCTTCGCGCTCGTCATGTCGCTCAACGGCTTCGTTTTCGCCGTTGTCACGGTGCAGCTCGTGCCGCTGCTGGAAGCCGCGGGGCTCGCCGCCGCAGCCGCAGTCTGGGTCGCGTCGCTGAAGGGCTTCGCCCAGTTCGGCGGACGGGTGGTCGAGATCGTCTTCGGGAGGAACCTGCGCGCCATCACGGTGGCGCGCATCGCGATCGGCGTGCTCCCGGTCTCGTTCGTGCTGCTCGCGGTCGCCGGCGGGAGCTTCCACGCCCTCCTCGCGTTCACGCTGCTGATGGGCGCTTCCCAGGGCGTCATCACCATCGTGCGCGGCGCGGTCCCGCTCGCGCTCTTCGGCGCGGCGGGCTACGGCGCGGTTCTCGGGCTTCTCGCCACGCCGATCCTCGTCGTCAATGCCGTCTCGCCGACGCTCTTCGCGATGATCGTGGACCGTTGGGGCTGGCAGGTCGCGCAGATCGTGCTGATCGCCGTCGCGGCCGCGTCCTATCTCGCGATGGAGGTCATGTCGGCGTGGTACGAGCGCCGGCGGCGCGGCGGATAGGCTTGGTCAGGCCGCGGCCGACGCAGGCTGCCCGCGCTTCCGGACCGCCCGCCGCGCCTCGGTCGAGGGGCCGAGCTGCGCGGCGCAGGACGGCGGCGAATCGGGCGGCCACCAGGCCGTAACCTTCGTTGGTGGGGTGGAGCTCGTCGGCCCAGAGCGTCCCGACCGCCTCGCGCGCGTCCACGAGCCAGGCGCTCGGGAACGCGCCGCCCGGGTTGTTTGCGCCGCAGAGCGTCTGGAGCCGCACGGTCAGTCGATCGATCATCAGTCTGACGATGTCGCGCTGGAGCTGCGGGTCGCCAATGCCGAGCTCGCGCATCGGGCGCCCGATCCATTGATCCGGGCCCGCCCACACCGGGTTGCGCGGGTCGTCGGGCGCGCCCGGGATCGAATAGTCGTACGCGTGGCAGATCACCGGGAGCGCCGGAAACGCGGCGGCGACGTTGGTGAGCACCGACCGGTAGCAGCCTTCGATGAATCCGAGCCGCTGCCCAAAGGCCGGGGTCTCAAGGTACCACTCGGCCGGGCGACCGGGCTCGAAGCGCCGCACGATCTGGGCGACGAACGAGCTGCCGTCCCGGTCGGCGCCGACGATGTCGTTGCCGCCGCCCGAGAACAGGAACGCGCGCACCGCGGGTTGCCGCTCCCGCAGCGCCTGCATGTACTCCGCGTCGTCGATCACCATCTTCTGCAGCGTGTCGCCGGCCGCGTCCACGCTCCAGATGTTGAACTCGCCCCCCAGGTGGTCGATCACGTCCTCCAGGAAGACCGGGAACTGGAACCACGAGTCGCCCTCGGAGACCAGCACGGCCCGGGTGTCGCCGCTCGCGACGCGCGCCTGGAATTTCTCCTGGCGGCGCAGCCGCGAGAGCCCGTTCGCCCAGCTGCCCAGCATCGCCGCCTCAAGCGGACCGCTGGGCGGATCGACCTCGACGCGCGCCGGGTCCGGGATGACTCCGGGCGCGAAGGGCCGCGCAGCGCTCGGGGCGAGCGTGAAGTACTGCTTCAGCTCGCTTTCCGGCACGGACGGGTCGCGCATGAGCCGCTGCAGTTCCGCCATCGAGATCCGCGCCATTACCGCTCTCCTTCGTGCGCAACGCGCACGAGCGCCTCGCCGGCGCCGGGACTGCGCACCGTGACCTCGCCGCTCCGCCCCGCCGGTCCGTGGGCGCGGAACGTGAAGGTCCCGGGCGGCAGACGGAGGTCCACCACGCCGTCATCGTCGGCGAGCAGCGCGATCTCGGGAAAGGGCACGCTGCTCCTCACGACGGCGACGGTTGCACCAGGGACCGCCCGGCCAGTCTCGTCCACGATCCTGATCCTCGTCGGGGCGTCGCTCACGATCCTGGCGGCCAGCCTCCGTCAGCTTCGACCCAGGTGCGGATCTGATCGAGCACGCTGGGGATGATGCGCGGCGCCGAGTTGGCCTGGAGCCCGTCGACCGCGCCGCCCACCCCGTACGCGTGAATGCCGACCGCAAGGGGCGGCGCAGTGTCCGTCTCGTGGATCCAGACCGGCGCTCCGCTCTGGCCGCCGAACGTGTCCACGTCGTAGAAGAGCCGCCGCTCGGTCACCCGCAGGATCCGGTTCCGGTGGTGGTACTGCTCGGTGCCGCCGCCGCGATCGCCCGGATAGCCCGAGACGTTCACGAGGAAGCCCTCGAGCGCCTCGGGCGAGAGCGCGCCGACCGCGAACCAGCCTACCTCGTTGCCGAGCGGGTCGTCCAGATGAATGCAGCCGATGTCGAAGTCCGGGTCCGCAGCTTCGACCCAGCGGTTGACCGAGCTGAAGCGGGTGCTCCGCACTGTCCGGAACGGAAACTCCGCGCCGTTCCGGCCCGGGCTCACCTCGATGCTCGACGCCCACCCGCCGAAGAATTGCGTCGAATGGACGCAATGGCCCGCGGTCAGGAGCGTCCTGGGGCCGACGAACCAGCCGGTGCCCATCGCACCTGCCCCGGTCGGACCACGCATCCGCAGCGCGCAAACCATCCGCCACGGCGTGAGATCGGTGTCCAGGACGCGCACGCGATCGTCCGTCGGTCCGATGACGGTCTCGATCCCCGCTCGCACCCCCTGCCCCCGCAGCGGGCCGGCCTTTCCCTTGGCGGCGAGGAACTTCAGCGACCTCGAGGGCTCGGGCGCGCCGGACCCCGCTGCTCCCGGCGTCACGAGTCGCTCCGGAACGGATTCCGCGGCAAGCGTGCCCGCGAGAATGACGGCCGCGGGTTGCGGCTTCGAAATGGAAGAGATCTGGATCATGATTGCCTCGCTTCGTTACGCAGCGCGGAGCGCGGGCTCTTCCCCGCGTCCACGTTCGGGTGTCGACTCGTCCTCCGCCGCCCGGCCGGGCGGCGCGTAGGGACTGACCGTGCCATGCGCATCGCACATCGCGTTGCGCGCTTCCTCCTGGGTGACGAGCGGCGTGGTCTTCAGGCAGTCCAGGCCGCCCTGTCCGACGATCGACATCACGCACGCCATTGCCGTCCGGTTGTCCGGGAACTCGGTGATGCCGAGCGCGTCGTAGTCCCCGAAGCTGAAGTAGAAGCCGTGCAGGCGGCCGCCGAAGGCCTCCACCGCCAGCGCCACGATCTCCTCCCGGTTCTGGGGACTGGTCACCATCGCGCGAACTGCGGGATCCTTGTAACGCCACTGGTGCAGATAGAACGGCATGTGGGTCGTCCTCGTGTCTCGTCGGTCAGGTCTGAGCCCCTAGCGGCGCTCGAGTCGGCACGGCATGCGCCAGGGAAGTCTGTACGCCCGCCGGACGCCGGCCTGCGGTGAGCCGCAGCGGGTGCCGGAAGGTATGCGGGATCATGTAGCCGATCCCCACGCCGATGGAGGTGATCAGCCAGGCGGCACGGACCAAGGCATCGTAGCTCAACATGCGGCCGGTCAGCAGGTATTGCAGGCCGCGCGCGGCGCACAGCGCGAGCGCGAGGGCGCCGACCAGAAACAGGACGTCCGCGAGCCGTCGCCTGAACGGCGAGTCGATCCGTGCCCAGCGTCCGTCCTGAATGAGAAAGGCGAGCGAGGCGGCCATCGCGAAGGGCATCAGCAGCCAGGAGAACATCCCCCTGACGCCGTAGGCCATGATGGCGTCGACGTCGCTCAACGATCCGTCCTTGAACCAGACGTAGTACGCGAGCTGCACGGGCAGCGCGAGCAGCGCCGCCGCGAGACCGGCGCCGAACACGTAGCGCCAGGGCGTCTCGCCGCGAAGGTTCTCGTTGGCGAACCCGAACAGCGGCTTCGGGACCAGCGCGACGGCGACCGCCAGGACCTGGATGAGCGCGATCTTCGTCATCCGCGGCAGATCCTTGTACAGGTCGGGGGCCTCGCCGTTCCACACCGTCCAGAACACCAGGGAGACCCCGAGTAAGAAGAGAAATGTGAACGCGAGCACTTTCGTCGTCGACGGCCGTTCGGGCGCGAGCTTGAAGCCGAGCTTGGCGAGCTGACGGTGGCGGCCGCGCGCCGAGACGCATTCGGTGAGGACCCCGCGCGCCACGAGCAGGCAGAGGTTCCGATTGAAGAAGGCGAGGTCCTGTCGGAGATCGGCGAGCATCCGGCTGATGATCGCCCGGAGGTCGGCTCGCTGCTGCGCCTCGGCTGCATGCTGCGGCGCTTTTGGCGACGGCCCGGCATCGCCGCTCGCACACACCCAGAGGCGGCCGACCTGCTCGATCGTTTCCAGAACTCGCACCACTTTGAGGGACAGCTGGTCGAACCGCTGGCACAGCACGTCGAACTCGTCGTGCGCCAGCCACACGAAGCTGCCGAAGCGCGAGTCGTGCTCCCATCTGCGCACCTGCTGGAACAGCGCCGCGGCCCGGAACCACAGCTCCCGGATCGGGTCGGCGGCGGGCAGCCAGTCGTCGTCGAGGTCGTACCCGCGTCCTTGCAGCATGACCTTGACCTCGTCCCGCACTTTGGCGTCCGGGACGAAGGGAGCAACCGCGAGGGCCGCGGCGAGGCTGTGCGCTTGGGTCGGATACCCGATCGCCAGCTGGAGCCGCTCTCTGATCGAACGATCCACGCGCGACGCTCCCGGCAGCCGGACCGCGACCCCCAGGAGCACGACCGCTCCGAGCGCGGCATAGGCCTGGGGAAGAACGGCTCCCGCCAGGAGGGAGTACGCGAAGACGTAGAGGAGCACGCCCACCGCGACGTACGCCACGCTTCCCCAGAAGTACGGCGCCGGCTTGGTGTACGTCCGCACCGGCCGAGGCGTGTTGAACCGCCTGGCCGCCAGCCACATGACGGCGATCAGGCCAAACAAGAAGTCCACGGGAAGGTTTTCCACGGCGTGAGCGCTCGATCCGTTAACGCGCTACTGGTACAGCTGCCGGAGACGACGCCGTGCCGTCGCCGCCTCGCCGCCGTTGATCCGCGGTGCGCGCTGCAACGGCGCGGCAGGTTCCGGACCCGACTCCGGCTCTGGCCGTGATTCCGCCCCGCCCGGCCGCGCGCCCGGGAGCAACGGCTCGCCCCCCGAGTCCGTGTAGAGGACGGGGGTGCCCCACTCGAGGGACTTGGCCCCCTTGATGAGCAAGCGGGTGCGCGTCAGCGCCTCCTCGACCGGCGCGTTCGCGGCGAGGCTCTCGTAGAAGTTCGCGGCGAAACTGGACGCCGCGGTGTCGCTGATCGGGAACTGCATCGCCACGACGGACGCAATACCCGATTTGACCAGCGTCGCCGCCGGGCTCGTGAAGCTCGTCCGACCCTCCCGGGCCCCGTCGCAGCAGTTGAGCACGACCAGCCGCGGCAGACGACCGTCCGGACCCTGCAGGTAGTCCTTGAGCTCGCTCGCCGGAACCTCCCTCGGGCCGCCGGTCTCGTCGGCCAGGACGATGAAACCCTCCTTCGTGCCGCCTTGCCCGTCATCTCCTCCGCTCGCGCCGCCATGCCCGATGAAGTGAAAGACGTCCCAGCGGCGCTCGCCCATGACCTTCACCAGTTCCTCGACCGTCTCACCCGCCGTCCAGCGCAGGTGGACTTTCCCCTCGAGTCTCAGCTTCTTCAGGGCCTGCTCGATCAGGCCCCGCTCCTTCTCGGTGTTCAGCGGATTCCCGAGACCGTCGCCGGTGTAACCCGCGGGATTGGCGATCATCCCGAGGACGTTGAGCGGACCGTCGACGATCGAATCGCCGAACTCTCGACGGCGCGCCGGGAAGCGAATGATCGGCGTCCGGTACTGGAGGCCGACCCACTGGCTGTCGCGGCTGTTGTAGAGGTACTCCCAGGGCAGCTGCGCGAGCTCCGGCGCCTCGATCCGGAGCTTGACCCTGAGGCGGCGCTGATCGCCGCCGAGCTTCTTCAGGCTCTCCTTGTACGTGTCCGCGATCGGGCCCGCATCGAGGAAGACGTCCTTGAAGAACGCCCCGCCGAACTCCCGGAACAGGGTCTCCTCGATCGAGAACCGGCCCCGGATCGCGGAGGCGGAGCGCAGCATCGCATTCTCGAGCCGGAGACGAAGGTTGTCCGCCTCCTGGCGATTCGGAACGAGCGTGAGCCGCGTGAGCGACACGCGCTCCGACTGGCCCGCCGGCGAGGCCATGACCTGCGCGGAGTAGCCTTGGCCCTCCGGCCAGATGTGAAGTTCGAAATCGAGCTGCTCGGCTTGCGGCACTGGTCGTCCTCGCGAAAACTGCAACGTGAAGGCGCCTGGCCAAGCACCGGATGGGTGCTTGTCACGCCGGGCGCTCTTCACCGGCGGGCGCAGCATGAGCCCGCGAAAAGGGCTTGCCAATTAGCCAGATGGCCGCATCGAACGGCCTAGGACCTCGCCCGAAGTCGCTGCGGCGTGAAGAACTTCACGGATGCCGGCTCCAAAGCCAGGCCCTGCAGCTCGCGGAGAGCGGCCTAGGACTTCAGGCCGATTCGTCCGGCTGATTCACTCGCAACGGCGCGCGCCTAAGCTACGCGAGCGCCTATGAGCGCGGGCCGCGCGGCGCGAGTCCGCCGGTAAGGATCGAGAGATGCGAGGTGAATACATGAAGTCCTACGTCGTACTGCGTGATCTTGGGCAGCCATTCCGCCGCGGCGAATTCCGCAGCGGGAATCCGTTCGAGGCGAGGGGTGCGTCGACTGCGCCGTCGGGCCCGCCGCAACCCAGAGTGGACACCGCGAGGCTCACGCCGAACGAAGTGCGCGAGCTCGCCCGGGATCCCGACGTCCAGGCCGTTGCGCCGGTGATTCCGACCCAGCTCATCCGGCCGCTTGAGGTCGACGCCACGGCGGCGGCGCAGCAGGCGTGGGGGATCGCGGCAGTCGGAGCGGCCGAATCGACGTACAGCGGGTCGGGGGTCGTCGTGGCCGTTCTCGACACGGGCATCGACCACGGCCACCCCGCGTTCGCCGGCGTGACGCTCGTCGAGCGCGACTTCACCGGCGGCGGCGACGGCGACCGTCAGGGTCACGGGACCCACTGCGCCGGAACGATCTTCGGCCGGGATGTCGCAGGCGCGCGCATCGGGGTCGCCCGCGGCGTGCAGAAGGCGCTCATCGGCAAGGTGCTCGACGACGGCGGCGGCGGTGACTCCCGGATGATCTTCCAGGGGCTTCAATGGGCCCTCGAACAGGGCGCGGACGTCATCTCGATGTCCCTGGGATTCGATTTTCCGAGCGCGGTGCGCAGGATGGTCGAGCAGGGCTGGCCGGCCGACCTCGCGACCTCGGTCGCGCTCGAGGGCTATCGGGGCAACCTGCGGATGTTTGACGCGATCATGAGCATGGCCCGCGCGCAAATGGCGTTCAACACCGGCGCGGTGATCGTGGCGGCAGCCGGAAACGAAAGCCGGCGTGACCAGCGCGCGGACTACGAGATCGCCGTGTCGATCCCGGCGGCGGCCGAGGGCGTGGTCTCGGTCGGCGCGCTGGCCGAGGGCCAGGGCGGCTACAGCGTGGCCGCGTTCTCCAACACGCTCCCGCAGGTGTCCGCCCCGGGCGTCAACATCCTGTCCGCGGCGCCGGGGGGCGGCGTCCGCGCGCTAAGCGGAACGAGCATGGCCTGCCCGCACGTCGCAGGCGTTGCTGCGCTCTGGTGGGAAGCGCTGCGCGCCACGCCGATTCGGGCCACCGCGACCGCAGTCGCCGCCAAGCTGCTGGCTTCGGCGCGCGCCGGCGTGTTCGCCCAGAACGTCGATGTCGCAGATCGCGGACTCGGGCTGATCACGGCCCCGTGACCAGACTCGCGAAGGCTGGCGCTTCGCATTACGACACGTTTTCCCAAGGAGGGTATGTCATGAGACTCGACAGACTGTGCAAGACCTTCATCGCTCCGTGCTTCTTCGCAGGCGCCATCCAGTTGCTACCGGCGCCGGCGCTGTCGCAGACCGCGGTTCAGCCGAACCTCTCCCGAACCGAGCTGTACCTCGCCCAATACCGGGAATGCCAGCAACGGGTCGGGCCCTTTCCGACCCAGACCACGGCCTGGCAAAGATGGCGCGACGCCCAGAGCCAGGGCTATTCGGTGAGCAACGGCGTCGTTCCCTGTTATCAGGGCGACACTAGGGGGTACTGCTTCTTCGCGTTCTACCGGTGCTAGTGGGCGCGCCCCGTCTGGGGTCGTCCTGAAACTGCGCTCAGGAACTCCTTGACCTGACGCTCGTCCGCCGGAAGCTCGAGCTCTCGTCCGTTCACGCTCACCACCACCGGTGCGGACGCGCTCGCCTGGCGCTCGTCCTCCCGCTTCCGCGACGCAAGGTCGCGGCGCTGCAGGATGGCATTCGACAACTGCAGCACCGCCGTGACCAGAGGCAACAATGCGACAATCCCCGGTCCGCAATCGACGATGAATTGGTAGGCCTCGGCGAGACCGAACTCTTCGGCCCCAGGCGCCTTGTTGTCGGCCCGGACCTGGACACCCGGCCGCTCCAGGGCCTGGAGCTCGGCCTCCAGCTGGGCCCGGAGTTCCGCCGCCGCGACGGCGTGCGGGTTGAGGGACATCTGAATCTGCATGCTAGCCTCCCGTTCGCTCGATCGCGAGCGCCTCGTGGACGTGCCGGCCGCGCACGGTGTCGAACTGGTCGCGCCGCTTCAACCACGCGAGCGAGACCAGGCCGTGAAGTGATTTCTCGATCGCCGACACGCGCTCCATGTGCCGCTTCCAGTCGGCCGGCACGGCGAACTCGATGGCGCTCAGATCCTGGGTCAGCGTGAAGCCGTACGCCTGCGGCCCGGAGTGGCCGTTGGCCACGACGATCTTCCAGTAGCGTCGCGGTATCCGGATCCGCGCCGGGCCGCGGTCGTCGCGGCCGTCGAAGACCGGATCGTCCGCCGCGAAGATCGGGCCGGCGAAGACGATCAGCTTCTCCGACTTGGACTCGCGCTGGACCAGCGTCTCGAGATCGCCCCAGTTGTCTTGCCCGCGCGCACCCTGGTTGAAGACGGACACCTGCGGCGAGCAGTTGGTCATGCGGTAGGTGTCGCCGTTCGCCTTTTGCATGTCCTTGAAGCTCGACCCCCAGCAGACGTCGTCGCGCCGCACCAGGTGGCCCTTGTCGAACGCGCCGCCGTCCTTGCTGTAGAAGACGTCCGGCAGCTGGTGGTCGTCCGCGATCCGCGGGTCGGGCACCCACTTCTCTGCCGTGCCGTCGGCAAGGCCGGTCAATTGCTTGCGCGTGGGCTTGCGGCCGTTCACCTTTCGCAGACCGACACGCCAGTCGACGTTGCTCGCCGTGAACAAAGCCATCCTGCGCTGCTTGTGCATCACGATGGAGAACTTGTGGTACTTGAGCTCCACCGAATCGTCGTCGAGCCTGGCTGCGGCCCGCTTGCCCTTGGCCGTCAAGGTGGGCAGCGGCACGTGCTGGTCGTCGTCCAGCTCCAGAAAGTCGGCCTGGTAGCCCCGGCGCGAGGCCAGGTTGCCGACCATCACCGGGGCCTTCATCCCTTCGGGGACCAAGAGTTGGGGTTCGAATTGCATGATTCACCTCTCTGACTGAAATCGATCCGATCCGTCGTCTGCTCGATCGCGAGGCGGCCGCTACCGCAGCGCGAACCTCGCGCTCAGCGGCTTGTGGTCGCTCGGGCGCTCGTCGCGGCTCGCCCCCCGCTTCGTCACGTGCCGGTCGTACGCGGCGTGCTCGACTCGTCCGCTGTCCGTGACGAAGCGGACGTTCCCTCGTTCGTGGCAGGCCGGGCTGAAGATCATGTGATCGAGCAGGACCCGCTTGTTCCTGCCGCCCGCGTGCGGATCCTTGAACTCCGCCGTCCAGGCGTCCTGCTTCCGCTGCAGCTGCCGCCCGTTCAGCACGTGGCGCATGAGCGCCAGCTCGTGATGGAAGGCCCCGCGCAGCTCGTGCACGGCGCTGTGAAGCAGGTAGCTCTCGTCGACGATGTCGCGCGTCACGCCGTCGTTCAGATCACCCATGACGATGACGCCCTGGGCCTTCTTCGAGTACAGGCGGTGGGCGATGTACTTGCGGATGACGTTCATCTCGATCGACAGCTTCTGTCGGGCGAGGATCGCGCTGATGACGGCGTTCCGGTCCTTCTTCTCCCATTGGCTCGGCTTGGTCAGCGCGGAAAGCTTCGATTTCGTGTGGACGACCATGACGTCCGTCGTCTTTCCCTTGCGCTTGAGCCTGAGGATCACGGGCAGGCGCGTGAACCGTCCCTGCTGCGGATGCTTCACGTCGCCGAACTTGTAGAACGTCCGCACCGCTCGCAACCGGTCGTACACCCTGTCGTTCCTGGGAAGCTGGGTGATCGTGACGCCGTGGTTCACGCGCTTGTGCACCAGGGCGTGGACGCTCTGCGGGCCGTCCTCCATGGAGTAGACCTTGTAGTCGTTGCCGAGCTTCTGCTCGACGAACTGCTGCATCTGCGACTTGAGCGGCGGCCCCTCGCAGATGCCGAGGACGTCGGCATCCACGGCCTTGATCACGGCGGCGATGCGGTTCGCCACGCCCTGGGGGTCCTGCGGCTTTTCCCCGGCGCGCCCGGTGCGCTCGTTCGGCCCGGTCAGCAGCTCCGGCCGGTTCGGCTCGAACAGGTGCACCATCCACTCGACGTTGAACGTCGCCAGCTTGAGCTCTCGAGCCACGTCAGGTCCTCCCCGGCGCGACGCGCCGGCCGCGTCGTGACTCGCGAGCGTCCGCCAGGTCCTTCCAGTGCGCGCGCCAGCCGGCGGCGCACTCGGACGCGAGGCGCGTGCCGAGCGCCGCCACGCGCGCCGCGTTTCCTCCGTCGTGCGCCGTGAGCACGGCCTGCGCCAGGCGCCCGATCCGGCCGGCGGTCCCGTTGGCGAGCTTCGCCGCCAGGAAACCCGCTTCGAGGAGGATCTTGGTGCGCAGCACCGCCTCCTTCGACGGCTCCTTCACGCCCGCGAGCGCCGGATCGCGCCGGTAGCTCCCGGCCACGGGAATCGTCGTCGCCGCGGCGCTCGTGACGTAGATGCCGAAGACGCCGAGCCTGCCCATCTCGTACGCGTCCCGCAGCCCCATTCCCCCGGCCCACAGCACCTTGATCCCCAGCCGGCGCGCGAGGTGTTCCGCGTCCCTGACCTGGCTCGGCCCCAGAAACCCGCTCTCGTCCTGCGACGACTTCTTCAGCAGGCGCTTGCCGGTCGCCTTGTCGATGGTGTCGATCAGCACCACGCGCACGCCGTGGGCGGCGACGGTCTCGAGCCAGGACCCGAGGCCGCGCGACAGATCGCGTCCGACGTCGACGCGGTCCTCGCGCAGCAGGCCCTGATCCACGAAGAACACCGGCGCGGCCGACCAGTCCGGCAGCCAGCTCTGGATCTGTTGGACGACGTGATCGGTTTCGAGCCGCGTCAGGGGGAAGCAGCCGTACTTGCCGAGGCTCGCGCCGCAGCTCCGCGCCGTGGTCAACCCGACCCAGGTGCTGCGCGCGATGGTGTCCGTGTCGGGAAGATTGGCGGTGCGGACGCGAACCCGTTTCTTCGCCGCCGCGCGCAGGATCGGGCCGACGAGCCCGGGCGGAAAGTAGTCGAGCAGGCCGGCCAGGGACACGGCGCGATCGGCGTCCTTGCGCTTGACGCCATCGATGGCGACCACCCTCATGCCGGCGCTCGCCGCCAGGTCGATCGCGGCGATCGCTTCCTCCTTTCCGGGCGGGCCCAGCCTCGCCCAGACGGCGAGTCCGAGCTCCTGCCCCGGCGGAGCGGCCTTGCCGCCCTTCCCGGCGGCCTTTCCGGACGACACGTGCTTCACGAGCTTCCGCAGCGCGGCGCGCTTCCTGGGGGTCGTCATCCTCGCGTAGCGCGGGATGTCGACGAAGACGGTGAGCGGACGCGGGTGGTTGTCCGGGGTTTCGACGAACGGCTGGAACGCGGCCTCGATCTCCCGCTTGGCGGCGTCGATCGCTTCCTTGCTGTCGCGCTTGAGCACGACCAGCGGCTCGCGACGATAGACGCGCGTGTTCACGCGCGTGCCGATGTTCGTGGTGATGAGGACACGGTCGACGCTCTCGAGCCAGACGTCCGCGTACTCGTCGGGCCCCACGGCCACCTCGCCGATGCCGCCCAGCCGCTCGGCGTCCACCGCCACGCCGACCACGAGCGGTGTCGGCGGCACGGTCCTTGGCAGCGCGCGAACCTTCGGCGATTCGAATGCGGCCGCGCGGATCTGGCCGGCGGCGCTGCCCTCGTCGCTGACGCCGAGAAACGGCCCGTACCGCGCGTGGTCGTAGTCCTTCAGCGACGCGCTCGATCGGGCGGGACTTCCGCCGAGGTGCAGGAAAGCCCGCCGCGCGCGCGCCGTCAGCGTGGGCGTCGCCCCGCCGTTGACCACCGCCGCGCGATAGTCGTCGAGCGCCTGCCGGCAGGCGTCCGCCAGCGCGCGGTCCTCGAGACCGTCGGCCGCCGCCCGGCTCATCGCCGCGTTCCGTTCTTCCTCGCCGGGGCCTTGCCTGCCGTCGCGCCGTACGGGGCCGCGACCTCCGCGCCACCGTGGCGGTGCTGCAGATCCCAGAGGAGCCAATCGTCGTTTCTTACGTAGGCGTCTCGTCTCGCGTCCCACTTTTGCGGCAGCTTGTGGGCAAGGCTGTCGAGGAACCCCAGGAGCGGCCGCTTCGGCTGCTGTCGCTTTTCGCGCGCGTCGAGCGGCCCATCGTCGGGCCAGCGGTACGTGCGCCGGAAGTCGTCGAACCCGAAGCCGTCGAAGAAGTTCTCGCCGCCGACGAGCGGCATGTACCAGAGGCTCGGGATGCCTTTCGGGTTCGGCTTGATGGGGACCTGGTTCTCCAGGTCGCCCAGGAGCTTCAGCGCCCGGTCGTCCTGCTTCTCCGCGAGGTGGCGGCGCAGATCGTCGAGGGCCGGAAACTCGACCGGCGGGCTCACGAACAGCACCGGCTTCCGCTGCTGGCGGCAGAGCGCGATCTCGTGCGGCGTGCCGACGCTGTAGATGTTCGTCGGGCAGTACGCGATCGTGAAATCGCTCGTGTCGACCATGCGCAGGTCGATGTGGAGGGTCTCCCAGAACTTGCCGGTGAGCCTGGATCGCGTCTTCGCGCCCGCGCGGCCATCCTCGAACGTCCAGGCGTCGCGCGCCCTGGCGGTGTCGAGACCCTCGCGCCCGTACTCGTGCAGGCCGCGAACCGCGGGCTTCTGCCACGGATCGAACACGATGCACCCCTGCGCGCGCAGAAAAGCGCCGACGCGCGTTCTCCAGCCGTTCCTCATCTCGTCCTCTCGCGAGGCGACGAAGTCCATCGGTCCGGAGAGGTAGACGCGCGCGCCGTGGAGCAGGCTGCGCGCGGGCGATCGTCGACGCTCGTGCCGCATTCGGCGCTCCCCGGGCCCTCAGCTATACGCCCGACGGCTCTCGAAATCCTGCTTCACGTCCTCGACCGTGCTCCAGTGCCCGATCCGGCGCTGGAACATGAAGTAGTGCTGCCGGCCGCCGGTGAACGGCAGCGACTCCGCCGCCGCGAGCGCGTCCGCAGGACGCGCCTCTTGCAGCATGTCCTGAGCCGCGCTGGAGATCCGCTCCGGCATCACGTCCCAGTGTGCTTCCTCGGTCGTGAGCAGTCCGGCCTCCACCAGTGCGACGAGCTGCGCCGGGTGGTTGTGCACGCGGCGACCGCGCGCCACGGCGGCCACGAAGCGGCCGCCGAGGTGGGAGAGGAGGGTCAGATACGCCTTCAGCACCGACGTCCCCATCGCGTTCGACGAGCGAATGTCCCGCGTCGCCGACCAGAGCTCCCATACCGTCCCGCCGGTGTCGTCGCTGGACGCGTCCATGTCGAAGCTCTGACGTGGCCAGCCGTTGAACGCGTCGGGGGAATCGTTGACGCCGCGCGCAAAGATGTGCCCGGCCGACGAGCCTTCGATGAAGCCGAAGCACCGCGCGCCATTCGCCAGCGCGGCGCCCTCGCCATTCGCCAGCGGCACCGTCACTGTGGAGCTGTTGCGGCGATAGGTGATCGTCGCCCGGTATGTGTCGTTGGCGGGAACGTGGGTAATCGCGCACCACGCGCGGCCCGCGTCGGTGTCGAGTACACCCGTCCCGGCGGCGAGATGGCAGAGGATGTGCCAGGAGCCGTTGTCGAAGTCGCCGTACCGGCCTGGGCCGTAGTTGCCGTCGACGATGTCGCCATCGCGAAAGAGCTTCCGCAGCTTCTCCATGTTCGCGGCGTTGTCGACGAGCGCGCCATTGCTGTTGATCTCGAAATCGTATGAACCGCGGGTCGGCATAGTCCTATCTCCTTGTGTCAATTCCTGCTGAGTCGCTTGACGAAACTCGCGCGCCGGAGCGCGCGGCCGTCGCCGTGCGCTCGCCGTTGGACGGCGCGGCAAGGGGACCAACGGTCCGCAGCGAACGTCCTGAACGCAACGGGCGCAATGGTTGCCGTAGCGCGCCTGGCGGTCAATCGCCCGGGCGGCTAAGTCTTACGGTCTAAGCTCGCCCGCCCTGGCAACGACGTCGGGGATCGAAGCGCAGTGCGCGCTTCGCGCAGGCAGGCGCGCTCGCGCAGGCGAGTGGTCTCGAGGCGGCGAGATGGAGAGGGGATACCGTCGTGGTGCGCGACTACATCAGCGCGACGGCGGGCTGCGAAGCGCTCGGCGCGGCAACCGGCGCAGGGGCTTGCTCACGACCGCCACAGCCGCCGGCTCGCCACCGCCGCGCCCGCGGCGAGCGTCTTCAGCTTCGCGTGGGTGATCTCGGCGTCGATCTTGCCGAACCCGGCGTGGGTCCCGAAGCCGCAGTCGCTGCTCGCGATCACCCGCTCGCGCCCGACGATGTCGGCGAAGCGGCAGATCCGCTCGGCGACGTAGTCGGGATGCTCGACGAAGTTCGACACCGAGTCGATCACCCCCGGCAGGAGGACCTTGTCGTCGGGAATCTTCGCCGCCTTGAGCACCGCCCACTCGTGGCCGTGCCGCGGGTTCGCGGCCTCGAACGAGATCGCCTGCGGTTTCGCCTTGAGCACGGTGCCGAGGATCTTCTCGAGCGGGATGTCGCACACGTGCGGGCCCTCGTAGTTGCCCCAGCAGAGATGCATCCGGACGCGGTCCGCCGGCACCCGTTCGAGCGCATGGTTGAGCGCCTCGACGTTTTGCGCCGCGGCCTTGACGAACGCCTCGTCGCTCTGGTCGGCGAACATGATGTGCCGGCCCATCGCGAGATCCGGGCAGTCGACCTGGAGCACGAACCCCGCCTCGACAATGGCCTCGTACTCCTCGCGCATCACGTCGGCGAGCGCGGCGAGGTAGGCCTCGTGGGTGGGGTAATACCGGTTGGGCTGGAACAGCGCGATCACGCCCGGCGAGGCGGCGTTCATGAACGCGTCGACCGGGCGCCCGGCCGCCACCGCCGCATTCATGTTGGCGAGGTCCTTCTCGAGCGGCTTGCGGTCGCGGATCGCGACCGGGCCGGTGCAGAGTTGCCGGCGGATGGCCGGGGTCTCGCCGGCGGCGGCGATCTTCTTCATGTAGCGCGGGTACATCGCGAGGTCCGCCGGCGGCAGACGCGGACTGTCGCCCGAGAACCCGGTCAGGCGGTCCTTGATGTAGGTGCCGTAGCCGATCTTGCTCATCTCGCCGTCGCTCACGACGTCGACGCCGAGCTCGACCTGCGTCTTCACGACTTCCTTGACCGCCGCCGTCATGCAGGCGTCGAACGCGCGCTGATCGGCCTCGTCCTTCTCCTTCGCCTGCAGCATCGCCCAGACGTCGTCGGGCCGCGGCAGGCTGCCGACGTGCGTGGTGAGGATGCGATCGGTCGAGAGCTTCATCCCGGCTGCTTGTGCTGCACGATGAAGCCGTGCTCGTCGAGGGTCGCGCCGTGGCGCTTCGCCTCCTCGAGCACTTCCGGCGCCCAGATCACCTTGCCCGAATCGTTGCCGCCGATGATGGCGATCATCGTCGCGAGCTGGTCGCCGACGTTGCGGAAGTTGCGGTGCACCCCCGGCGGGATCGAGATGACGTCCCAGGGCCCCAGGATCGCCTCCTGCTCGCCGTGCTCGCCCCAGCAGATCTTCCACTTGCCGGTGAGCGGGATGAACACCTCGACCGTCTCGTGGTCGTGCAGGGCATTGCCGTTGCCCGGCTCGCAGCGGACGTAGGTGACGTTGAACCCGTCGGTGGTGACGATGGCGGGGCGCAGGCTCGGGTCCTCGAGCACGCCCGGTCCGATCACCGGCACGAGCTCGCGCTCGTTGCCGGGGATGTAGGTGTCGAGGTGGCCGTGCGAGGTGAACTTGAGATCCTTGAAGTGCGCGATGCGGCTGCGCACGTCGGGGACTTCGCGGCGCTGCGGCTTCGAGCGGCTGGTCATCGGCGGCCCTCCCGGAATGGGCGCTAGGAGGCGGCACGCTAGCAGAGGCGATCCGCGACCGCAAACCGGAGCGGGCAGGGAAGGCCATGCGCCGGCCCATCGACGGGGGTGGCGCAGCGCGGCGAACGACGCCGGCGGGCAAGTCTGCGCGCCGGCCGGTCCGGGCGCGGTCGTCAAGCGGATCCGCCGTGCGAGCGGCCGAGGATCTCTTCGGCGGCGCGCTCGAGGATCCGCGCGACGCGGCGCTGCTCCTCCGCCGAGGAGCCGAAGCTGCGAACGAGCAGGGCTTTCAGCTTGCGCCGCGCCGCGTGCAGCTCGGGCAGGACGCCGTGACGATGACCACCCGGCGACGGCGAGTCGAGATCAGCGGCGTCGTTCTCTTCGTCCGCGGAGAAGACCTGGCGACACCGATCCATCCGGCGGCCGATCCAGTCGAGCTGCTCGAGGATCGCGTCGACGGTCGCGCGGTTCGCCTCCAGATGCGACCGACCGTCCGCGGTGATGCTGTAGAGCTTCCTCGTGCCCTCGGCCTCGACGGTCGCGCGCCCGATCTCCTCGAGATAAGTGAGCGCGGGATACACCATGCCGGGGCTCGGGCTGTAGTACCCGTTGGAGCGCTCGTCGAGCGCCTTGATGATCTCGTAGCCGTGGCGCGGCTTCTCTGCGAGCAGCGCCAGGATGAGGAGCTGGAGATCGGCGGCGGCGAACTTGCGGCCGCGCCCCAGGTGCCCGCCGCCCCAGCCCGGCTCGCCCGGGAACCCGCCGAAGCGGCCAAACGGGCTGCGGCCACGGAACCTGCTCGCCCAGCGGCGGAAGGATTCGTCAAAGCAATGAGTCACTTGGCACCTCGATGCCGGACGACCTATCGTACGATTACATCGTACGATATATCTAACGATCTCCGGTCGTCAAGGGCTCGTGCGGCCCGTCACGCGGCTTTGCTCATCACCCGCTGCGCGGCGCCGTTCTCGGCGTTGAGGCGGTGCCCGACCCTTACGATCGCGTCGATGACGGGGAGGAGCTCCCCGCCGAGCTCGGTGAGCCGGTATTCGACCGACGGCGGCGAGGTCGGCATGACCTCGCGGTGGACGATCCTTTTTTCCTCGAGGGTCCTGAGGCGCGCCGCCAGGACCTTCGCCGAGATTCCGGCGATGTCCCGCCGGAGTTCGCCGAAGCGCCGCGGGCCGCCGCTCAGGTACCACACGACGTTCGGCGTCCAGGCGCCGCCGAGGAGGGTCATGCACGCCGTGAGCGGGCACCCGAGGGGCGTGCCGTCGACCTTGCTCTTGCGCAGTTTCAGGGCCATGGCTGGTTACCGTGTGGAAATCTGGGTACCGGGTGGATAGCTGAGCACCGGGCGGAAACCTGATTTTCTAGCTTACCACGGGTTAGCTGGTTTCCAAAGGTAATCCAACCCGGTAGGCTTGCCGCCGATCTTCGATGTGCCGCCGGCGGCGCTCGTGGATGGAACGTCGCCGGTCTCGAAGTCTTCCCTGCAACCCACTCTGGAGAATGCTCATGAAACTGTATTACTCCCCGGGCGCCTGCTCCCTCTCGCCCCACATCGTCGCCCGCGAGCTCGGCATCGACCTCGAGCTCGAGAAGACCGACACCAAGACCAAGCGCACGGCGAGCGGCGCCGACTTCCTGACGATCAATCCCAAGGGCTACGTGCCCACGATCGAGCTCGACGACGGGGAGGTGCTCACCGAGGGCCCGGCCCTCGTGCAGTATCTCGCCGACCGGAAGCCGGAAGCGGGCCTCGTCCCGCCGACCGGGACCATGGAGCGCTACCGGATGCAGGAGATGCTGGGCTACATCAACTCCGAGCTCCACAAGAGCTACAGCCTGCTCTTCTCCGACGCGACGCCCCAGGAGACGCGCACCGAGCGGCACGCGTACCTGAGGAAGCGCTACGCGCTCCTCGACGAGCGCCTCGCGGACCAGCCCTATCTCTTCGGCGACCGGTTCACCGTCGCCGACGCCTACCTCTTCGTGGTCACGAACTGGGCCAACTACGTGAAGCTCGATCTCTCCGGCTTCCCGAACCTGCTCGCGTTCCAGCAGCGGGTGGCGGCGCGTCCGGCCGTCGCGGCGGCGATGAAGGCGGAAGGGCTCGTCAAGTAAGCGGGAGACCCCCAGCTCGCCGGCCCGACGCCGCAAGGCGCCGGGCCCGGCTTTCTTTTCCCGCGCTGCCGCCGGCTGTCGATTTCGCCCGCCCGCTATTCGATTAGGCAGTAAGAGCCCGGAGCCCGGGCGTGCCAGCGAATCAGGAGCCGCGAATGGAAATTCTCGTCATCGGTCTGGAGATGCTGCGCCGGTTGGTGCCGAGGATGGGACCTTACGTCCTCGTGGAGCTGGTCCTGCCCGGCGGAACCCTGATCGCGCTGCTGTTGTATCTCTATCGGCGCAGGACCGCGAGCCTCACGCAGGTCGACTGGAGAACGTGACGCCCGCGTTGCGCCGGGACCGATCGTCAGGGAGCTTTCCGAGGAGCGAACCATGCTGCAGCGATCGCCGATGTACGCCTACATACCGGCCAAGGACGTGGCCCGCGCGCGAGCGTTCTACGAGCAGAAGCTCGGATTCAAGCCCAAGGAGGAAACCGCAGGCGGGGTCGTCTACGAGTTCGCCCAGGGCACTGCGTGCTTCCTGTATCCGACCCCCAACGCCGGGACCTCGAAGGCGAGCCAGGCTTTCTGGCAGGTCGAGGACATCGAGCGCGAGGTCGCCGAGCTCAAGGCGCGCGGCGTGACGTTCGAGGAATACGACGCGCCCGGGTTCAAGACCGTGAACAGCATCATGACCGCCGGCGGCGCGAAGGCCGCCTGGTTCAAGGACAGCGAGGGCAATCTCCTCGCCGTCGTGCAGAACCTCTGACCCGGTCAGGGGCAGCCAGTTCGTTCAAGACGGCCTCCGCGCAAGCCTGTACCGTTTCGGCCGGACGTGCGTGCAGAGGAACTTCGAAGGAGCCTGCAATGCTGCTTCAGAGCAAGCACGCCGTGATCTACGGCGGGGGCGGTGCGATCGGCGGCGCGGTCGCCCGTGCCTTCGCGCGTGAAGAAGGCGCGAAGGTCTTCCTTGCCGGACGCACGCTCGCCAGGCTCGACGAGGTCGCGGATTTCGCCGCCTTCGTGGCCTCGGATCGCGCCGGCGCGACGACCGGTGCCATCGCGAACCTGACTTGCGGCTCGCTAGTGGATTAGCAGCGGGCTCATCGAAACCCCGCGGCTTACTTTCCCGCGCAACGCGAGGTCACTCGGCGTGGTTCCGAGCATGCGACGAAATGTTCGCGTCAAGTGCGCCGCATCGGAAAACCCCGCGTTCTGCGCCGCCATCGTGACGGAAGCGCCGGCCATCAGTTCGCAGGCTGCCTGCTGCACCCGGAGCCAGAGGATGTACGGACGAACGGGAACCCCGACCGACTCGGTGAAGACATGCATGAAGCGCGATCGCGAAAGGCCAGAGATCCCGGCCAGACGATCCAGCGAAACGTCGCCCGCAACCGCAAAGCTCTCCCGGAGATATCCGAGCACGCGACCGACTCCGGGATGGATCTTCACCGCACGCCGCCTGCGCAGCAGCTGGTTCCGCACCCAGCGGTCGACGCGCGCCTCGCTCGGCGCGGGCCCGAGCGCCGCACGCCAACGCGCGACCTGGCTTGGACGGATGCGCAAGATATCGTCGTGGATCCGCTCGCAGAGGGCCGCGCCCAGCTCGCTCTCCGCGTCGACGAAAGCGATGAGGACCGTCGTGTCCCGCGCATCGACCTCGTGGACGGCATCCGGCCGCACCAGGAAGGCGCCGCATTTCATCCATTCGTCCCCGGGTCTGCCCCGGACCAGCAATGTCCCCTGCAACGCCATCACCAGCTGGACGGAGTGATGGCGATGCGCCGCAGTCGCGAACCCCGGCCCCCACACGATCATCGCGGCCGGCCAGACGAGGGCACCGGGAGGCGGACGCATCAGCATGACGGGAATTGTCCCACGAGCGCCATCTCGTCGGCGCCTGCGCCGCGGAGGCTGGGGCCGGTGCGCCGAGCAGCTCGAGGCGCTCGTCGCGAAGCTCTGAGGGCGACAACCCGATGAACATCCTGACCGTCAACCTCCTGTTCAGCACCTTGGTGTTCTGGGTTGCCGCGCGGATCTACGTCGTGCCGAAGCTCCCGGAACTCGGGCCGCGGGCCGTTCTGCTGCCGATCCTTCTGCTGCATTCGTTCCGGCACCTCGGACTGATGTTCCTCGCGCCGGGTGCGACTTACCCGGGGATCCCGCCGCAATTTGTCTACCCAGCGGCATTCGGAGACCTGGTCGCCGCTTTGCTCGCCCTCGCCGCGATTCCGGCCGTGGCCCGAGGCGCGCGGAGCGCTCGGCCGCTGGTCTGGATCTTCAACGTATGGGGAACGGCAGACCTCGTCGACGCGATAGTACTGGCGACGATCTACGAAGCGGCGCCGTCGATGGGCCCCGCCTACTGGATACCGGCGTTCTGGGTCCCGGCGCTGCTGGTGACGCACTACATCACCTTCGTCGTCCTGCTGAAGCACTGGACGGGCGACGCCCGCCAAAGCCGAACGCTCTAGCCCGCGGCGAAGGATCGACCTATGACCACTCCCCTCATCATGCTCGTCTTGCTGACCGCACCGTACTTGCTGGTCCGCGCCGTCTCGGCCATCACGCGCCGTGACATCGATGCCCGGGGCGCTGCGGCCATCGGCGCCGGGATGCTGTTCGTCTTCACGGGCATCGGACACTTCACTCAGACCGAGCCGATGGCGCAGATGCTGCCGCGCTGGGTCCCCGAGCGGACGCTGCTCGTGTATTTGACCGGGGTCCTGGAGTTCGCGATCGCCGTCGGTTTCTTCGTGCCGAGGACCAGGCGCCTCACCGGATGGGTTGCTGCGGCCGTGCTCGTGCTCTTCTTCCCGGTGAACATCTACGCTGCGGTCAGCCATCTGCCGATGGGCGGTCACGCATGGGGGCCGGTCTATCTGCTCGTTCGAGCGCCGCTTCAGGCCATCATCCTGCTCTGGGTCTACTGGTTCACGATTCGGCAGCCTGGCGCCGCGCGCCCCGCCGGGCATGCGGCTATCGAGCCCTGGCCACCTTACGCTTGAGGCGTTCATCGTGGATCGACAGAAGCGGACGGCCCTGGTCACGGGCGCTTCGGGTGGGATCGGGCTCGAGCTGGCGCGGCTCCTCGCGGCGGACGGTTACGACCTGGTCACGGTCGGACGCGATCGGGAGCGGCTGGAAGCCGCGATGATGCGACTTCGGACCGAGCACCGGATCGGGGTTCGCTGCGAGCCGAGGGACCTGTCCGAGCCGCGCGCGGCGTTCCAGCTCTGGGCGGACCTGACGGCCGCGGGAGTCGCGATCGACGTCCTGGTCAACAACGCCGGCGTCGGGCTGTACGGTCCGCTCGAGGAGCAGGATCCGGAACGCCTGGAGCGGATGCTGCAGCTGAACGTGGCCGCGCTCACCGCGCTCACGCGGCTCGCCCTGCCCGGGATGCGACAGCGCCGCTGGGGGCGGATTCTCAACGTGGCGTCGCTCGTCGCGTATCAGCCCGGCGCGCCGTACATGGCGGCGTACTACGCCACGAAGGCGTACGTGCTCTCGTTCTCGAAGGGCCTCGCGCGCGAGCTCGACGGAAGCGGAGTGAGCGTGACCGTGCTGTCCCCCGGGCCTACCGAGACGTCGTTCGACGACCGGTCCGGGGCCGACGTGAACGTGCTCTACAAGCGGCTCCCGAAGATGAGCTCCGAGGCCGTTGCTCGCGCGGGCTACCGCGGAATGAAGCGGCAATCGATGGCCGTTGTTCCCGGCGTCATCACCAAGGCCCTTGCGGTGGCCGGAGAGCTGCCGCCGCGGCGGATCGCTTTGGAGGTCAACCGGCTGCTCTGGACGCCTCTCGGGCGGACCTGACGCGCACGACTCACTTCTCGAGACCCCGCTGCGCCTTGAGAGAGCGCTCGAGCAGACGCGGCGCCCCCATCAGGGAAGGGTCACGAACGGTCGGCAAACGCGTCATTCGCTGCGCAACGCGTCCAGCGGATCGAGGCGCGCCGCGCGCCGCGCCGGCAGGACGCCTGCGGCGATCCCCACCGCGACCGCCAGCGCTTCCGCGAGCACGGCATAAAGCCACGGGGTGTGCACCGGCAGCGCGGGCAACACGAGCTGCAGGAACCACGCGGCCCCGAGGCCCAGCGCGAGCCCGGCGGCCCCGCCGATCGCCGCGAGCAGCGCCGCCTCGCCCAGGAAGAGCCCGAGAATGGCCCGCCGCGTGGCCCCGACCGCGCGCAGCAGGCCGATCTCCCCGGTGCGCTCCGCCACCGCGATGGTGAGGATGGTGAGGATGCCGATGCCGCCGACCAGCAGCGAGATGGCGCCGATCGCCGCCACCGCGAACGTGATCGCGTTGAGCACGGTGTCGAAGACCTCCAGCATCTTCTGCTGCGGCGTCACGGTGAAGTCCTCGCCCCCGTGGCGCGCGACGAGGATCCGCCGGATGCCCTCCTCCACCTCGGCGAGCGGCGCCGTCGGCTCGTAGAGCACGTGGATCTCCATCAGGCTGTCGCGGTTGAACATGTCCAGCGCGCGCGCGACCGGGATGAACACCGTGTCGTCGAGGTCGAAGCCGAGCACCTGGCCCTTCGCCTCCATCACGCCGACCACGCGGTAGCGCTCGGTGCCGACCCGCACGCGCGCACCGAGGGGATTGTCCGCGCCGAACAGCTCCTTCGCCGTCTTGGCCCCCAGCACGGCGAAGGCACGCGCCTCGCGCAGGTCGTCGGACGGCAGGTATTGCCCGCTCGCGACCCGCATGCTGAGCGCCCTGGCGAAGTCCGGGCCGGTGCCGTAGAGCGTGACGCGCCGGCCCCTGCCGGCGTGCTCGATCTCGGCGTTGCCCTGCACGATCGGGTCGGTCAGCTGCACGTGCCGCGCGCGCCGGAGCGCGAGCGCGTCCTCGATGCTCAGGGGGCGCACGGTGTTGATCGATCCGAGCGACATGCCGCGGGTGGTCACGCGGCCGGGCGTGACCGAGATCAGGTTGGTGCCGAACTGCGTGAACTCGGCGATGACGAAGCGGTGCAGGCCCTCGCCGATCGACGTGAGCAGGATCACCGCCGCGATGCCGACCGCGATGCCGAGCGCCGTGAGCGCGGTGCGCAGCCGGTGCGAGGCGAGCGACGCCAGGATGAAGCGCACGAAGTCGTCGGTCCGCATCGCTATCGCCGCGAGAGCGCGCGCACCGGATCGAGCCGCGCCGCGCGCCGTGCCGGCGCGACCGCGAACAGCACGGCGGTGGCGATCGCGGTCACCGGCGCCGCGACGAGCGCCCACCAGGGCGCCGTGAACGGCACGCTCGGGTAGACGTGGCCGATCAGCAGCTGGCCGAGCTTGCCGACGAGGAGCCCGAGCCCGGCGCCGCCCAGCGCGAGCAGCACCGCCTCGGCGATGAACGCGAGGCCGATCTGGGCGGCCGGTCGCGCCGAGCGCCTTGAGCAGCCCGATCTCGCCGCGCCGCTGGGTCACCGAGATCAGCATCACGTTCATGATCAGGATGCCCGCGACCGCGAGGCTGATCGCCGCCAGCCCGCCGACCGCGAGCGTGAGCGCGCGGAGGATCCGGTCGAAGGTCGCGAGCACGGCGTCCTGGGTGATCACGGTGACGTCGCGCTTGCCCTCGTGGCGCTCGCGGATGATCTCCTCGGCGTCGTCCTTCGCCGCGGCGATCTGCTCGCGGCTCTTCGCCTCGACGAGGATCCGGAACAGCGCGTCGGTGTTGAACAGCGCCTGCGCCGCCGCCAGCGGCACGATCACGAGCTCGTCGGTGTTGAAGCCGAGCGACTCCCCTTGCGCCGCCAGGACGCCGAGGACGCGAAAGCGCCGGTCGCCGATGCGCAGCCACTCGCCGAGCGCCGCGCGCCCGGGGAAGAGCTCGCGCGCGAGCGTCGCGCCGATCACGCACACCGGCTGGCTGTGGCGCGGGTCGCCTTCCGGCAGGAACTGGCCCCGCGCCATCTCCATGTGGCGGATCGCCACGAGCTCCGCCGTCGAGCCGAGCACCGGGCCCTCGCGGATGCGCGCGCCGACGCGCACGTCGCCCGCGCCGACGATGAGCGGCGCGATGCGCCGGATCGCCGGGCTGCGCTTGAGCGCGAGCGCGTCGTCGATGGTGAGGTCGCGCGGCGTCCGGCCCATCAGCACCCCGGGCATCGCGCCGGCCGTCTCGCTCCGGCCGGGGAGCACGATCACGAGGTGGGTGCCGAGCGAGCCGAACTGGTTCATGACGTACAGGCGCGCGCCTTCCCCGATCGAGCTCACCGCGACGACCGCGGCCACGCCGATGCCCATGGCGAGCGAGGATCAGCAAGGTGCGGCGCGCGGTAGCCGCGCACCACTCGCCAGGCGAACTCGAGCAGGTCGGCGAGCCGCATGCTCAGGGCCGCTCGTCGCTCACGACCGCGCCGTCGACCATGCGCAGGCGCCGGCGCGCGCGCGCGCCGACCTCGGGGTCGTGGGTGACGAGCATCACGGTGCCGCCGTCGTGGTGCAGCGCGCTCCAGCACCGCGATCACCTCCTGGCCCGCCTGGCGGTCGAGGTTGCCGGTCGGCTCGTCGGCGAGGATCAGCGCCGGCTGCATCGACATCGCGCGCGCGATCGCCACGCGCTGGCACTGGCCTCCGGAGAGCTCGTCGGGCCGGTGGCGCGCCCGCGTCTCGAGCCCGTACTCGGCGAGCAGTCGCGCGACCCGCGCGCGGCGCTCGGCCGGGTCGATCCCCGCCAGGACCATCGGCAGCTCGATGTTCTGCGCGGCGGTGAGGCGCGGCACGAGGTGGAAGAACTGGAAGACGAACCCGATCCGCTCGCGGCGGACCCGCGCCTGCTCGTCGTCGGTGAGATCGGTGACGTCGCGGTCGTCGAGCTCGTAGCGCCCGGCGCTCGGGCGGTCGAGCAGCCCGACGACGTTGAGGAGCGTCGATTTTCCCGAGCCGGAGGGTCCCATGATCGACACGTACTCGCCGCGCGCGATCTCGAGCGTCACGCTGCGCAGGGCGTGCACCTCTTCGCCGCCGATGCGGAACACGCGCTCGATGCCGCGCAGCCGGATCATTTTCCGGCCGCGCCGGCCTTCGCTTCTTCTCGCGCCCGCGCGCCGGCCTTCACGCCGGGCCGCTCGAGCGAGGTGACGACCCGCTCGCCACGCTGCAGGCCCGACCGCACCTCGGTGAACTCCCAGTTGGAAAGGCCGGTCTCGACCGTGCGATCCTCCAGCACGTCGCCGGCGGCGAGCACGAGGACGCGGTTGCCCGGCTGGAGCGCTGTCGTCGGCACGCGCAGGACGTCGTCGCGCCCGGCGACCACGATCTCGATGTCCGCGCTGTAGCCCACGAGCAGGTGCCGCGCGTCGCCCGGAATGTCGAACACGACCTCGACCTCGACCGTGCGCGCCTGTTTCTCCAGGGCGAGCACGTAGGGCGCGATGCGGCGCACCTTGCCCGGGAAGTGCTTGCCGCGGTAGGCGTCGAGCGTGATGCGGCCGGGCATGCCGACCTTGAGCTGCGCGGCGTCGACCTCGTCGATCGGGGCCGTCACGTAGAGGCACGAATCGTCGATCAGGTCGATCGCGGGCAGGGTCGGAATGCCGGGCGGCGAGGGGGTCAGGAACTCCCCCAGCTCGCCGTTCACCTCGGCGACGATGCCGTCGAACGGCGCGCGCACGACGGTGCGCGTCGTGTCGGCGCGCGAGGCCCGGATGCGCGCCTCCGCCTCCTGGACCTGGGCGCCCGTGGAGGCGCACCCCGCCTTCTTCGCCTCGGCCTCGCTCACGGAGCGGTCCACCGCGTCCTCCGAGATGAAGCCCTTGGAGTGCAGCTGGCGGCTGCGCTCGGCGGCGCGCACCGCGATGTCGGCGAGCGCGCAGGCTTCGCGCTCCTTCGCCTGCGCCGCGTGCAGCTGCTCGTCGGACACGCGCTCGCGCGCCACGAGGTCGTCGTTCCAGAGCTCGATGAGCAGCTGGCCCTTCTTCACGCGCTCGCCCTTGCGCACCGTGAGCTTGTCGATGCGGCCGCCGAGGGGCGGTGCCAGCTTCGCCCGCCGGCACGCCGACACGGAGCCGGCACGCGTGTTGGCGACGGTGGACTCCACCCTGCCGACCTCGGCGGGCGCGACGACGACGGCGATCGGGTCGGTGCGGGTGGCGAACCAGACCGCGGCTGCGACCGCCGCGACGATGAGCGCGATGACGCCGACCCGCCGCACGCGTGTGGAGGTCGCGGGAGACATGAAGCGCCATTGTGCCGTGGTTCGGGCGCGCCGCCCGAGGGGCGGGCCGCCCACCCGTTCCGGCGATCAGGACGTCTCGATCCGCTTTTGAATGTCGTCCGCCCGCTGGCTCGCCCGGAACTCGATGATGCGAAAGTCGGCGAGACCGCGGGCGTGGAACGGATCTTCCTTGACGATGGCCTCGATCTCCTGCCGGCTCTTGCCCACGGCGAGGATGATCCCGCCGTCGCGCGGTATCTTGCGACCCGAGACGAGGAAATTGCCGGAAGCGTAGTACTTCTTCAGGAACCTGACGTGCGCGGCCATGTGCGCGTCGATTTCGGCGAGGTCGGCCTTGTAGATGAGCTCGATGACGAACATGGCCGATCAGCTTGCATCAGGCACCCCGCGGCGTAAAGGGCGACGAGGAGCAGTCGTGATGCGTCGACGTGCGGTGCATCGCGAGTGGCAAAAAGTCGCCTGTCTGCGCTCTCGGAGCCGCGACGGTCGGGCACCGCGGGAGTACACAGCGTGTGAGTTTCGATCGGGTGTGTCGCCTCGGCAATATGCCGGATGTCCTGATCGGGCCGACGCATCAGCTGACCGCTGACTCCGATCGACGCCGTCCCGCCGATCGACTAGAGGACGGAATCGGCGGTCGCGAGCGGTCCCCCGCAGCGCGCGCCGACCCCCAAATTTCAAGGAGATAGCCATGCCGCAAGTCAAGCCCATCCCCGAAGGAATGCACACCGTCACGCCGCACCTCGTTTGCGCCGGCGCGGCCGAAGCGATCGAGTTCTACAAGCGGGCATTCGGCGCGGTCGAAATGGCGCGCATGCCCGGCCCGCAGGGCAAGCTCGTGCACGCCATGATCCGCATCGGCGATTCGGTCGTGATGCTGGTCGACGAGTTTCCCGAGATGGGCGCGCTCAGCCCGAGCTCGCTCAAGGGCTCGCCGGTCACCATCCATCTCTATGTCGACAACGCCGACGCTGCCGCCGAGCGCGCCGTCAAGGCCGGGGCCAAGATCACCATGCCGGTCGCGGAGCAGTTCTGGGGCGATCGCTACGGCCAGCTCGTCGACCCGTTCGGCCATCGCTGGTCGATCGCCACGCACGTCCGCGACGTGAGCCCGGAAGAAATGCAGCAGGCGATGCAGAAGGGAAGCGCCTCCAAGAGCTGAGGTACCGACGTGCCCAAGCTGCGCTTCAGGATCTCGATGTCGCTCGACGGCTTCGTTGCCGGCCCCAGCCAGAGCGTGGAGAACCCGCTCGGGATCGGCGGCATGCGCCTGCACGAGTGGGCCTTTCCGCTCGGCGCAGTGGCGCGCGATGCACGGCCTCGAAGGCGGCGAGGTCAACGAGAGCACGCCCGTCGTCGAGGAGTCGCTCGCCAACATCGGGGCCACGGTGATGGGCCGCAACATGTTCGGCGGCCACCCCGGGCCGTGGGATGCCGAAGAAGCCGTGGAACGGCTGGTGGGGAGCCAACCCGCCGTTCCACCATCCGGTGTTCGTGCTCACGCATCACGCGCGCGAGCCGCTCGAGCTCGAGGGCGGAACGACGTTCACGTTCGTCACCGACGGCATCGAGGCGGCGCTCGAGCAGGCGCGGCGGGCCGCAGGCGGCAAGGACGTGTCGCTCGCCGGCGGAGCGAACGCGGCCCGGCAATATCTGGCCGCCGGCCTCGTGGACGAGATGGAGATCAGCCTCGTGCCGACGCTCCTCGGCAGCGGCGAGCGGCTGTTCGACGGCGTCGGCGACGATCTGCACGGGCTCGAGCTCGTGCGGACGGTGGCCGCGCCGAAGGTGACGCACCTGAAGTTCGCGAGGCGCTGACGGCGCTTGGGCGGAGCGACGCCGGCGCGGAGATCACTTTCCCTTGGGGACCTCTCTCAGGTCGAACCTCATACCGGCGACGCTGCCCGGATAGCGCTCGTCAGCGCGTGCGCCAGCTCGCGCAAGGCTTCTCGTTCGCCGGCGTTCAGACCCGCGGGGTCGAATCGGTACCGTAGATGCAACCCGAAGCGCGCGGTCGAGCCGCGCGCGCGTCGCGTCGTCGAGCACGGCCGAGACGCGCGACACCCAGCGAGTCAGCGGCTCGCCGGCAAGGCGCCCCTGGTTCCGCTCCGCGAGTGCCCGCTCGACGCGCAAGAACTCCGAGTCGAATCCCGGGCGCTCGATGTCCGCAGCGCTGGTCCCCGCTTGCACGAACCGTCTCGCGCGCTTTCCGCGGGCGATGCGCCAAGCCAGGGCCGCCACGAGCACCGCCAGCAGCGCATACCAGGCCCCGCTCGCCTCGAGCTCGCCACGATGCGCCCACCGGAAGGCGGCCCAGCGCAGGAGGTCGGCCACCGGCTGCCAGATCGGCGCGAGGTCCTCCTCCCGGCGAACCAGACTGGAGGCGTGGTGTCGATGTCGACCCACCGGCCGTCCACCCACGCGCGGGTCCATGCGTGCGCGTGGCGTGCCCGCACGACGTAGGCGCCTTCGAGCGGGCTGTACTCGAGCATCGCGAACCCGGTGGCGTACCGCGCGGGGATGCCTGCGGCGCGGAGGAGAAGGGTCGTCGCGGCCCCGAAGTACTCGCAGTGCCCGCTCCTCGAACGCCCCACGAAGTCGGCGAGGGCAGTCGTTCCCCGCGGAGGCGCCGCCTCCCGGAACGTCGAATACGAGAACCCCCGGAAATGCTCCGCCACCAGCCGGAGGACCTCTGTCGGCGGGAGCCCCTCCGAGGCCGAGTTCCGCCGCGACCTGCTCGAACACCGCTCGCTCCGCAGCCGGCAGCATCGTGTCCTCGTCCATGGGTGGGGCGTAACCGGCACTCGCGTCGGCGCTCTCGGCGACGTACTGCGCCCAGTCGCCCCCCACGTCTGCCTGCACCGCGCCGATCGCGTTGCGCGTCAGGCCTGCTGCGGGCAAGCTCGAAATGCGCACCGTCCCCGACGGTAGTGCCAGCAGCGCCTTGCCTTTTTCGAGCCGCGTCACGATCCGCACGCTGGATTCGGGAGTCCCGCTCGCCAACGTCCAGGTAGCGCCATCGGCTTCGGCCTCCACGGGGACCATCGGCACCTTGCGCGCCAGCCACGTCGTGCCCGAATAGCTGGTGAAGCTCGCGCGATGCAGGAGCTTCAGGCGCGCCGCCGACTCGGAACCCGCGTAGACCCGAAGCACGATGCTGTCGAGGAGCTTGAGCCGCCCGATCGAGCCGATCTCGGTGGTGCTGCGATATGGATCGGCGTCCATGCCGCGAAGTTGCCAGTCGCTGACCCACGCCTCCAGGGACGTTTGGAGTTGGCTGAGCCCTGCTTGTCCCGCGTAGCCCACGGCGCCCGCGATCACGAACGCCGCGACCCAGAGCGCCAGCGGTGAATGTCGGGGGCGCACCGCGAACAGCGCCCAGGCACCGAGAACGATCAGGCCGGCGTAGTAACCCGGCCCGCGCACGTTCGCGACGCCCGCGGAGATTACGCACAGCGCGAGATAAGCCCCGCCGAGGTCCACGAGCGGATCCTCCAGCGACGGATCGCGCTGCCGTTGCTTGCGGAGATATCGAAACAGGGCGCTCAGCGGGATTCGCCCCGCCGTCGACGCGAGCTGGGAGAGCAGGATCGGCGCGAGCACGGCCGGGAGCCATTCGAAGGCCCCCAGGAGGCCCCGGCCGAAGCCGCGGTTGACTGCGAGCAGCGCGACGATCCCGAGGAACAGCAGGGTGCAGAGGTCGGCGATGCGCGCCAGATCGGCCTGGCGGAGCTCCAGACGGAACGTGCTCCACCGCAGCGCCTCGACGAGAACGGCGAGCGGGATGCCGATGAGGAGGGTTCCGGTCTGCCAGCCCCAGAACAGCGAGACCCGCGCCGAGGAGCCCGGCGGGGCAATGTCATCGCAGCCTCGGAGGCCCAGCTTCGACCCCGCCGGGCTGAAGGACGAGCACGCCGGCCGAGGCTCGGTCAGTGAGCGCTTCCTCACGAGACACAGACAAGGAGCACGCGGACCTCGAGACCCGCTGCGCCGCAGCCCGTCGACGAAGGCGCGGCGCGCCTCGTCCCAGGCGAGGAGCACGAGGATGCAGCTGGTCAGGCGGTGCCGGTGCGCACGAACGGCGTCCGCGAGCGCATCGAACCCCTCAGGTGCGCTGGGCGCGACCCCCGCCAGCACCTCCAGCATCTGCTCGGCACGCATCTGGCCGCGCCCGGCGGTGTAGCTATGCACCTCGCGCGCCGACGAACAGCAGGTCGAGCAGGCACTCCTGCGTGTCGATCGTGTAGACGAACGAGGCCGCGACCGCGACCGCTTCCTCGAACGCCGCGTCCTCGCCGCGGCGCGGAGCCGGTGTCGAGCACCAGCGCGTGGCGCTCGAAGAACTCGTCCTGGTACTCCTTGACGATCGGCTTGCCGGTGCGCGCGAAGCTCTTCCAGTGCACCCGCTGCAGCGGATCGCCGGGGCGATAATCGCGCAGCGACACGAATTCCTCGGAGTCGCCGACCGAGGCCGCGAGCGACACGCCGCCCTGCTGGAATTTGCGCGCGCCGGGCAGCGCGAGCTCCGGCAGGCGGTAGCGCTGCGGCAGCACGATCAGGCGCGCCGTCGCAGCGGTACCGCGCGCAAGCGCCTTGCACCAGGCCGAGCGGATCGGTGCGCGCCGAGCGTGAGGCCCGCGAACTCGATGCGGCCGCGCCGGCGCGGCAGTGAAGCGCGCAGCCTCACGCCAGCGCGCTGCGCCGGGCGCGAGCGCGGCGAGCGGCGGCCTCGATCGGTCGCGCGGCACGCGCGCGCTCGATCAGCCAGCGCCAGCGAAAGTAACCGATCGTGCGGTCGAACCAGTTGCGGCGCTCCTCGCCCGGCTCGCGCGTGCGCGCGCCATTCCTCGTAGCCCGGGCGCGGGTCGCGAAAGCGCTTCGCGCACCGTCGCCCGCGAGCGCCCGGCGCCGCGGTTCGTCGACCGACGCGGTAGCTCGAAGGCTCGCCCGCGGTGGCATAGCGCGGCAGCTCGCGCGCGCACGTCAACCCGGGCGCGGAAGAACGGCTGCGCGAGCGCAGCGCGAGCAGCGAGCAGCGCAGCCAGGAACGTGAACGCCTGGTAGGTGACGCGTCTGGTTCGGTGTCGATGCCGAGCGCGCCGCTGCGGCGCCCGCCGCTCCCAGCACGAGCCAGCCGGCGGCGGTGAGCCGCTCGCGCAGCCAGTGATCGCAGCGCGCTGAACGAAGCGCAGCGCGCAGATACGATGCACCCATGCTCACACGCGGGACCGGCACCTCGCGCAGGATGTCGGCGACCAGCGCTGCGGCCTGGCCCCGGCGAATTCGCCTGCGGGTCGAGCACCAGCCGGTGCGCGAGCACCGGCACCGCGAGCTCGTGGATGTGCTCCGGGCGCACGAAGTCGCTCGCCGTCGAAAGCGCGAGCGCCTTGGCGGCGTGAGAGCGCGAGCGACGCGCGCGGGCCGCAGCCGAGCTGCACCTGCGGCGCGGCTGCGGGTGCGGCGCACGAGCTCCACCACGTAGTGCCGAAGCTCGTCGGCCATGCGCACGCTGCGCGCACGCGCGCTTGAGCGCGACGCACTTCCTCGCGCGCTGGCGCACCGCGCTCGATGCGTGGCGAGCGGATGGCCGCAGCTCCTGCGCCGCGAGCACCTGCGACCTCGGCCTCGGCGTCGACGTAGCCGAGCGCGAGGCACATCGCGAAGCGGTCCATCTGCGCCTCGGGCAGCGGATAGGTGCCGCGGAACTCGACCGGGTTCTGCGTCGCGATGACGAAGAAGAGATCGTCCAGCGCGTGCGTGCGGCCCTCGACCGAGACCTGGCCCTCGGCCATCACCTCGAGCAGCGCCGATTGCGTGCGCGGGCGAGGCCCGGTTGATCTCGTCGGCGAGCAGGATCGTGCGTGAACACCGGCCCGGCATGGAAGTCGAAGGACTGCTCCTTCTGGTTGAAGACCGAGACGCCGAGGATGTCCGAGGGCAGGAGGTCGGGGGTGAACTGGACGCGCGTGAAATCGGCGCCGATGGACGCGGCGAGCGCCTTGGCGAGCGTCGTCTTGCCGGTGCCGGGATAGTCCTCGAGCAGCACGTGCCCGCCGGCAGCGAACGCGGCGAGCAGCCTGCGCACGCCGTCGCGCTGGCCGCGCATCACCTTCTCGACGTTGTCCGAGATGCGGGTGAACAGCGCCTGTGCGTCGCTGACGGAGAGCATGACTGGGGACTGATGGAAGGGGCCAACCCTAATCGCTATCCGCCCCGTGCGACATGGAGAACTGCACGAGTCGGGCAGACCCGATGACGTGGGCTGTGGAGTCTTACCGAGGGGTCGCTCATCGAAGCAAGCGGGGGACGTTCGGAGGGGGCGGCTACGGGCTCACGGCATGAGCCTTCGCCCGGCGCAGACTCGGCCTGTCCCCACGCGCGAATCAGCCGGGTGACTTGACCCTGGTACGCCATTGACGTAGTGTCCCATGCTGTTCGTCGAGACTTCGCTCTTCACGGCGCAGCTCGCCCGGTACTTTTCGGATGACGACTACCGGGAATTTCAGGCGCACCTGATGGCCCATCCCGACGCGGGCGCGATCATCCGCGGGTCGGGCGGGATCCGGAAGGTTCGATGGGCCGCGAGAGGGCGGGGAAAGTCGGGCGGCGTTCGAGTCATCTACTACTGGGCGACGGCAGCAGCGCAGATCTATCTGCTGACGATCTACGGGAAGAGCGAGCGCGCCGACATCGACAGGAGAACGCTGCAGCGCATCGCGGGCAAGTTGGAGTTGCTGGAATGAGCAAACGCGACATCGGCAAGGAGATCCTCGCCGGGCTGGACGAGATCGCCGCCTGGAAGCGGGGCGAGTTGAAGTTGAAGACCACGAGAGTCGCGCTGCCCAGGGCGGCCGACGTACCGGCAATCCGGGCTCGGCTCGGGTTGTCGCAAGCGGCGTTCGCCACCTGCATGGGGGTCAACGTCGGCACGCTCCGGAACTGGGAGCAGGGGCGCCGCGAGCCGCAGGGTCCGGCTCGCGCGCTGCTGCTCATCGCCGACCGGAAGCCCAGGGCTTTTCTCGAAGCCGTGCAGCTCGCGCGCAGGGAGCGGCGCGCCACCTAGAGCCGCCGGCGCCGAGGGCACGAAAGGCAGGTTGTTGCTTGTTCAGCAACGAATGTCGCCTTTTCGCAACATTGGGTCAAGGGTCGCGCCATTGTTTTGACGCGATTCCGGGATCGTGACCTTGACAGGGCAGACGCCTCCGCAAACCATTTCGGACCGCGATCTCGAGGACAAGTACTTGAGACTTTTCGGTGCATCCTTCTTTTCCCGCGCCAGCTGGGCGGTGGCGGGCTGGCGGCACAGCGCGCGCGTTCTCTGGTATCGAACGAACAAGGGTGCGCTCGGGATCGTCCTAGTCATGGCCGTAATCGTGGCCAGCTTCTGGTTCCTGCTGCAGGCGGTGTTCGCGCTGCAGGACGAGAAACGTAACCGCGCGCGCGACCTCCACGCGCAAAACCTCGACTGCCTTGCCCGCAACGTGTATTTCGAAGCGCGCGGCGAACCGGCCGCCGGCCAGTACGCCGTGGCGGAGGTCACGATGAACCGCAAGGCCTCGGGCCGTTACCCGCGCACGATCTGCGGGGTGGTGTACGAGAAGAACTGGGACCCGCTCCGCGGTCGCTATGTCGGCGCGTTTTCGTGGACCGAGTTCAGGGACCTGCCCGAGCCGCGCGGGGAAGAGTGGGATCGCGCCTGGAAGGTGGCCGAAGCGGTTTACTACGGGCGCAGGCCGCCCGCGCTACAGGGCGCGTTGCTCTTTCACGCGACCCACATCAAGCCCGACTGGGCGAAAGACAGACAGCCGGTCGCCCACATCGGCCGGCATATCTTCTATAGGTGATCGATCCGCGGCCTATGGGTCAGGCACTCCAGCTTCTCCGCCGGTCCGTCAACGCGATGGCGGGCAGTTGGCGTTCATCACTGTGAGCAATGGCCAGGGCGACCTGGCGGCGGCGGACAGCGGCATGGGAGTTTTTCCCGGCGCGGTCCGGGCGGCTGCGCTGACCGCTTGAGGGCGCATCCTGGGATCCAGCAACAAGCGACCGGTCCTACCTTGAATCAGGGAGTTCCATGGATCTTCAACTGAAGGGAAAGTCCGTATTGATCACCGGCGGCTCGAAGGGCATCGGGCTCGCCTGCGCACGCGCGTTTGCGGCCGAGGGCTGCCGCATCCATCTCGCCGCCAGGGACCGGAGTCGGCTCGAGGAGGCGCGCCGTGCGCTCGGTGGCGAGGTCCGCCTGCACCCCGCCGATCTGCGCGACGGCGCGGCGCTGCGCGCGCTCGCCGCCGAATGCGGCGACGTTGACATCCTCGTCAACAACGCCGGCGACATCCCGGGCGGCACGATCGAATCGCTCGACGACGCGAAGTGGCGGCATGCCTGGGAGCTGAAGGTGTTCGCGTACATCAACCTGACCCGCGAGCTCTTCGCGCGCATGAAAGCAAGGAAAAGCGGTGTCATCGTCAACGTCATCGGCATGGCGGGCGAGAATCCGACTTTCGAATACATCTGTGGCACGACCGCGAACGCCGGACTCGCCGCCTTCACGAAGGCCATGGGCAAAGGCTCGCGCGAGCACGGCGTACGCGTCCTGGCCCTCAACCCGCCCTCTACGCGCACGGACCGGATCATCGCGGTGATGAAAGCCGCGGCAAAGGCGAAGTTCGGCGACGAGAATCGCTACGAGGAGCTCATCGGCGCCGGCATGTTCGGGGCCATGATCGAACCGGAGCAGGTCGCCGACACCGTCGCGTTCCTCGCCTCGCCGCGCGCAGGTCAGCTGTCGGGCGTGGTCCTGAATCTCGGCACGTGAATCGTTCGGAGAGCTTCATGCAGCGTTTTTTCACTCTCGCGTTGCTCGCCCTGGCGGCCGCAGCAGCCTTTCCCGCCGCGGCGCAGAACTACCCCGAGCGCACCGTGCGGGTAATCAACACTTTCCCCGCGGGCGGCTCCGGGGATGCGGTGATCCGGATCGTGTTCGAGAAAGTCGGCGCCGCTCTCGGCCAGCCGTTCATCGCCGAGACGCGCAGCGGCGCGGCAGGATCGATCGGTACCGACTACGTGGCGAAGGCGGCCGCCGACGGCTACACGCTGGTGCTCGGGACGGCGAGCACGTTCGGCACCAACTCCAGCACCATCCCGAACCTTCCGTACGATCCGGTCCGCGACTTCACCCCCGTGGTGATGATCGCGACCACACCGTACCTGTTGCTGGTGCACCCTTCCGTGCCCGCAAACTCGCTGGCGGAGTTCGTTTCGTATGCGAAGGCCAACCCGAACAAGCTCAACTACGGGTCCTTCGGCAACGGCAGCTCCAATCACCTCGCCTACGAGCTGCTGAAGCAGGCCACCGGCATGCAGATCGTCCACGTCCCGTACAAGGGCGGGGCGCCGCTCATCACCGCGTTGCTGGCCGGCGAAGTCCAGAGCTCGCTCGACGTCTATGCCACCTCCATCCCGCACGTCCGGAGCGGAAAATTCAAGCTGCTCGGCGTGGCGAGCGCAAAGCGCTTCTCGCTTCTCCCGCAGGTGCCGACCCTCGCCGAGCAAGGCGCCGCGGTCGAGGGCGGCACCTTTTTCGCCGTGCTGGGCCCGGCAAAGATGCCGCGCAACGTGGTCAATACCCTGAACCGGGAGATCAACCGCGCCATTCAGCTGCCCGACGTGCGCGAGCGGCTCACCGGCCTCGGCACCGAGATCGCGGGCGGCACGCCGGAGGAGCTCGGCGAGACCATCGCCAAGGAAGTTCAGAAGTGGGCGAAGCTGGTGAAGGACCTCAACCTCAAGTTCGACTAGGCGCCGGCGAAACGGCTGCGCCGCTCAGGTACGCGAGGGCCTGATCTATCGACACGACGTCGGCGTATCGGGCCTGCAGATCGCGCAGATGCGCGAGGTGCAGCGCGCGGTTGAAATCGCCGACCGCTTCGGCGACCACGTTGGTCCGGTAACCGCGCTGCATGGCGTCGATCGCCGTGGCGCGCACGCACACGCTGGTCGTGCACCCCGCCAGCAGGATGGTATCCACTCGCAGCGCCTTCAGCCGCTCTTCGAGGTCCGTGTCGAAGAACGCGGACGGAAACCGCTTCACGATCACGGGCTCGGCGGGTTGAACGTTCAGTGCCGGATCGATCTCCACCAGGGGGGTCCCCAGCTTGCAGTGCTCGAGCCAGGGGACCTTCGTGCCCCACAGCCCGGCGTCGCGCAGCGGGTCCTCGTAGGCGATCGTGGTGAAGAACACCGGGATCGCGCGCGCCCGAGCTTGATCCAGGAGGCGCCGCGTGTGCCGGAGCTCCGGGCTGAAGTCGCCTCCGGGAAATTCCGAACGACCGCCGGTGAAGGCGCGGCTGAAGTCGATGACCACCACCGCGGGGCGCTGGCCCACCCCGACCGTGCGGTCGTAGCCGCGCTCGTCGTAGAAGCGTAGGAGTTCGTCCAGGCTGCCCGAGCCGCTCATCTCGTCCTCAGCGCCGATCCAGAAACCGTACCGCCTTGGCTTGTCGGCTCGGATCGTAGATCTCCGTCGGCCGCGCAAACTCGACCGTCGGGCGGACCCGCACGACCTCCTGCGCCCGGGCGATCAACGCGGCTGAAAGCGATTCACGATCCGCATCGCTGCACGCCAGGCGGACCACGAGCTCATCCATCGAGTAGGGGTCCGTTTCGTCCTGGCGGCGCACCACGACCTGGAACTCCTCCACTCCCGGAAACCCGTTCAGGGCATCGAGCAGGACCGCCGGATTGATCAGCATGCCCTTGACCTTGACGAAGTCCTTGCCACGCGCCACCGGACCGATCAGACGGTCGCCGTTGCGGCCGCAGACGGGGCACGGCGTGCGTACCAGGCTGACGACGTCGCCCACGAGGAAGCGAAGCAGCACCGTCCCGCGGCGGTCGAGATGAGTCACCGCGAGCATCCCGCGCTCGCCGTCCGGAAGGCGTCGGCCCGTCTCGGGGTCGACGACCTCGTGGTACTGGATCTCGGGCGCCGGGTTGTGCCATTCGCCTTCCTCCTGGCACTGCGCGAAGGCGCCCAGCTCGGTCGAGCCGTACCGGTCGAAGACGACCGTGCCTGCCGCGCCCAGCTCGCGCAGGCAGCGCCGGATCTCGTCGCGCATCCCGGCCGTCGACGCCTCGCCGGAGATCGCGCACATGCGCACGCTTCGGAAATCGGCCCTCGCGTCGATCGCGTCCAGCAGTACGCGCCGCACGAAGCTCGGTACGCCCCAGAGAATCGTGGCCCGATGAAGCTCGACCATGCGCACCGCGTACGCGAGCGGTCGGTGAACCCCGAAGCTGCCGTGCGGGGCACCGGGAAGCGCAGCGAAGACCGACGCGCCCGCGGCGTATGCATTCGTGGCCGAGCGCACGAACGCGCCCATCGGGGCGTGCGTCAGCGGAAACAGGTTCGCGATGACGTCGCTCTCGCGGATCCCCGAGATCTCGGCGACGCGCTGCGACTGGAAGAGGTACGAGTGATAGTCATGGGTCGTGTTGTAGACCGGCGTCGGCTCGGCGGTGGACCCGGTGGTGTAGATCACCTCCCAGAGCACCCGCTCGTGTAGGGGCAGCTCCGGGAGGTTGAGGCGAAACGCCTCCGGATCGGCCAGGAGGTCGTGCTTGGACGTGAGGGGCAACCGCTCGCAGGTCTTCCACCCCGCGAATGCCGGCCACATCGATGCGCGCTTCGGCCCAGAGTCGCCGGTAGTGCGGGTGCCCGCGCGCGCACAGGGCGAGCATCGCGCGCAGCCGCTCGCTCTGCAGGCGCTCGATCGCCTCGATGGGTTGCCGGAGAAGGTCCGCGGTGAGCTCCGTGCTCAGGTCCGGACGCGACGCCGGATGAGCGCTGCCTTGTCGGCGCAGAACACTTCCTCGCCGCGCTGGTTGTAGACATGGTCGCGGAAGAGCACGTACCCGCGCGCCGGATCGGAAGTCGGCTTCTTCTCGATCACCTCGACCTCGGTCCGAATCGTGTCGCCCGGCCGCACGGCGCCGAGGAAGCGGCCGTTCTCGATCGAGAGCTGGGCGATGACCGTGTCCCGGAACAGCAGCCCGGTCATCGCGGTCGAGAACGACATGACCAGGGCGCTCGGGCAGATCCTCCCGCCGAAGGGCGTCTTGCGCGCGTACTCCTCGTCGAGAAAGAGCGGCACGTCGTAGCCGACCAGCTTGCAGAACTGCAGGTGGTCTTCCTCAGTGATGAGTCGCGACGTCGTCGGATAGCGTGCCCCGACCTCGAACTCCTCCCATTCGCGACTCTTCGGCGTCACCGTGCGTACCGGGTGTGGCTAGAGCTTGTTCGTGATCTCGTCGGTATAGACGCGGTCAGGAGTGAAGTCCGGCTTGAGCAGCCCCGCCTTGATCATTCCGTCTATCATCGATTTCCACGTCGCGGGATCGTTCTTGAGGAGCTTCGACGTATCGTCATGCCACCACAACGGCTCTTCGTTCCGCATCGCCGTCACCGCGAAGCCGACGTTCTTCGCTTCCTCGATCTCCCAGAGCTTCGCCATCCGCTCGACCAGCATCTTGCCGTCGCCCTTTTTGACCTCGATCATGGAGGCCTTCTCCGCCCTCAGGATGCGAAGCAGGAGGTCCGGCTCCTTCTGCACGGTTTCGCGGAGCGCGAAGTAGGCCTGGCCGGGCATCGGCACCGCCTCGCTCGTGTTCCAGAGATAGATCTTCTCGCCCGACTCCTGCAGCGTCGTGGTCGTGCCGATGCTGACGATATGGGCGTCGATCCGCCCCTGCTGGATCAGTCCCCATCCGCCGGGACTGTTCCCGACCGCCTCGCGCCGGGCCGCGTCCAGGGGCATGCCGAGGGTCGCGAACATCATGTCCATGATGTTGTCCGAAGCGCTGCCCTTGGCGGCGATGCCGATGACCTTGCCCTGCATGTCCCGGGCGTTCCGGATCGGCTTTCCAGGCGCGCTGTAGACGACGATCGGCGACCGGTGCAGCGCCGTGGCAAAGCTGACGATCGGGGCGCCCTCGGCCACCGCCTTGGCGACCGCGAGCGGGTCGCCGCGTCCATAGATGGCGCGGCCGGCGATGACCTGCTGAACGGCCACCGCCGAGCCCTTGCCGGGGAGAACGGTCAGTTCCAGGCCTTCACGGGCAAAATGGCCGCCGGCTTGCGCGTTCAACGTCGGCGCGAACCCGATCAGGATCCCGAAGGGGGTGACGAAATTGATCTTGCGCACCTGTTGCTGCGCGAAGACCGAGGGCATCGACGCGGCACCCACGACCGCGGCGCCAGCGATCATGAAACGACGGCGGCTACTCCTTTGCATTCCGGGCTCCCTGTGTGATGACGCCGAATTCTAACGCTCCATGAACCGAGAGAACACTGCACCGGTGCCCGGGATCGAGCTCGCCGGCGTGGCGAAGCGCTTCGACACGCCGCGCGGCAGCGTGCTCGCGGTGGATTGCACCGACTTGAAGATCCGCGGCGGCGAGTTCCTGGTGCTGCTCGGTCCCTCCGGCTGCGGCAAGACGACGATCCTGCGGATGATCGCCGGCCTCGTGCACCCGACCGAGGGCACCGTGCGCATCGCCGAGCGCGAGCTCTGGCAGGCCGGGCGGCGCGATGCGCAGGCTTTGACCGAGCTCGGTGTCGTTTTCCAGGACTCGAACCTCTTCCCCTGGCTGTCGGTCGAGCGCAACGTGGCGCTGCCGCTCAAGCTGCGCGGGGTGCCGGAGGAGGAGCGGCTTGCCCGCGCGCGGGAATTGTGCGCGCGGGTCGGCATCGCCGGATTCGAGCTCGCCTGGCCGCGGCAACTCTCGGGTGGAATGCGCCAGCGGGCGGCGATTGCTCGTGCGTTGGCGCGTGACCCTTCGATCCTCTTGATGGATGAGCCCTTCGGTGCGCTCGACGCCATCACGCGCGATCAGCTCAACTTGGAGCTGCAACGCATCTGGCTGGCGCAGGGATGCACCGTGGTGTTCGTCACCCACTCGATTTCCGAGGCGGTGTTCCTCGGCGACCGCATCCTGCTGCTCTCGCCGCGGCCGGGACGGATCGATACCGAGGTCGAAGTCAAGTTTCCGCGGCCGCGGCCCACCTCGATCCAGAATCTGCCCGAATTTCAGGACATCGTTCGTCGGCTGCGGGAACGACTGGAGGCTCTCACGTGAAGCGCATTCCCCTCGACTGGTTCACGACCCCCGCGTTGCTGGTGGCGTTCGTGCTCGTCTGGCACTTCTACGTGACGTGGTTCAACGTCTCGAAGTTCATCATCCCGTCCCCGATCCTCGTCGCCGAGAGCTTCGTGGATCTGCTGACGACCCCCAATACGCTGAAGCACACCTGGATCACGCTGTACGAGACGATCGTCGGGTTTCTGCTGGCTTGCGCGATCGGCGTGGGCCTGGGCGCGGTGCTGGGCAAGACACCGTGGCTCGAACGCGCCCTCAATCCGTTCATCGTCGCGACGCAGGTGGTCCCGAAGGTCGCGCTGGTGCCGCTGTTCATCCTGTGGTTCGGGTTCGGGCCGGAATCGAAGATCGTCGTGGCCGCCGTCCTGGCGTTCTTTCCGATCCTGACGAACACCGTGCTCGGCATCAAATCCGTGGATCTCGGGCACAAGGACGTGATGACCGTGCTCAACGCGACCAAGTGGGAGAAGTTCGTCTCCCTCGAACTGCCGAGCGCGCTTCCCACCGTTCTCGCCGGTATGGAGGTCGGGATCGTGCTGGCGATCATCGGGGCGGTGGTCGGCGAGTACCTGGGCGGCAACACCGGTCTCGGCTACCTCGCCGTCGCGTCAATGAACGACTACAAGACCGGCACGCTCTTCGCCGTGATCTTCCTGCTGACGATCCTCGGCTTCGGGCTCTACGTCCTGGTAGGCAGCCTCAAGCGGTTCCTCATACCCTGGCACGAGTCCGTGCTGATCGAGCGTCAGACCGTCGCCGGGTGATCTCTCCCGGTTGCGGGGCGTGATACTGGGCTTAGCTCAGCCCTCGCCCAGGGCCAGCTATACCAGGAGGCAGCGCTCGACGAGGCCTATTGGCTACCCGCTCAGGACCACCGCTCCCGCGCGCGGGTCTCCACCCAGTGGGCGACGACGTACAGGAAGATCGATAGAAAGATCGCCACGATGCTCGCGCCGAGCGCGCGCTCCATGTTCAGGTCGGAGCGCGCGTCCGCGAGCATGAAGCCGAGTCCGCCCGTCCCCATCAGGTACTCGGCCACCATTGCCGCCAGTATCGAATGCGCCGCGGCGATCCGCAACGCTACGCAGAACAACGGCACCGCGGCAGGGATCGCCAGCAGCCACAAGCGTACGCAAACGCGATGCGCCGAAGCTCGAGAAGAGATCCTCGGACAGCGGCGGCAGGGCCCGCAGCCCCGCCGTGGAGAAGACGAATGACGGGAAAAAGGAGATCACCACCACCACGACCAGCGCGGTCGTGTAGTCGTAGCCGAAGATCCGCGCCAGGATCGGGATGATGGTGACGACGGGGACAGAGCTCGCGAGGACCGTCAGCGGCGTGACCGCTCCCTGAAGAAAGCGCGACAGCCAACCCGCAACCGCGAGCGTCGCGCCGACGAGCATCCCGATGGCGAGGCCAGCGAGCGCCGTCCCGATCGTCGTGGCGGCCGGACCCATGTACTGGCCGGGATTCCGTACCAAGTCGGCGAACACCGCGCTCGGACGCGGGAGCACGATCGCGTTGAAGCCCATCCACACGACCCACGCCTCCCACGCCGACGATGAGGAGCGCGATCGCCCAGAACTGCCCGACGAAGCTCGCGGCGACCCTCATTCGCGGAACCGGTCCGCCACGGCGCGCTCCGCCAGCGCCAGCGCGCCGTAGCACGCGAGCGAGAGCGCGGCCGCCAGCACCACCGCCGACCAGAGAAGCGGGATCTGGAAGTTCTGCATCGCGTTGACGATCAGCACGCCGAGACCGCGCTCCGCGCCGAACCATTCGCCGAGAATCGCGCCGAGCAGCGCCGCCGGCGCGCAGAGCTTCAGCGCCGTGACCACGGTGGGGAGCGCAGCGAGGAACTCGAGGCTCGCGAAGCGCCGCAACCGGCTGGCGCCCAGCGACGAGAACACGTCCTGATGCGCGGCGCGCGGTGCTTGCAGGCCGCTGGTCGTGGCCACGTAGACGAGGAAGTAGACGTGCAGCGTCGCCAGCGCCGTGGGTGCCGCGCCGCGGCCGATGGTCACGATCAGGATCGGGCCGAGTGCGATCCCGGGAATCGCGTTGGCGAACGCTGCGAACCGGTCCAGGCCCGGCCGAAGAACCCCCAAGAAGTGGACTGCCACCGCCATGGCGGCGCCGAGCACCGCCCCCAGGACGTAGCCGATCCCGGCCGCCTCGGCCGTTGCCAAGACCGCGCGCTGGAAGAGCGCCAGCCGCGACGGGTCGGCGAGAACGGCGAGCACCTCGCTCAGGGGCGGAAACGTGAGGCCGAGCAGCCGGGCGCGGCCCACCGCCTCCCACGCCACCAGCAGGACCAGAAGGCCGATGACGCCGGCAGCGCGATCAAGCCATCGCGTGGCCTGCTTCATGCGGCTCCAGCGCGAGGGTCAGCTCGTCGGCGAGCTCGTGGAAACGCTCGGTGCGCATGGTCGCCGCCGTCCGCGGGCGGGCGAAGGGCACCTGCAGGATCTTGATGATCCGGCCCGGACGGCTCGACAGCACCACCACGCGATCGGACAGGACGAGCGCCTCGTCCACCGAGTGCGTGACGAGGAGCGTCGTCGTGCGGCGCTCGGTCCAGATGCGCTGCAGCTCGAACACCATCTGCCGCCGTGTGACCGCGTCGAGCGCGCCGAAGGGCTCGTCGAGCAGCAGCACCCTGGGCTCGAGCACGAGCGAGCGCGCGATCGCCACGCGCTGCCGCATCCCGCCGGAGAGCTGCTTCGGCCGCGCGCGCTCGAAGTCGGACAGCCCGACGAGCTTGAGCAGCGCGCGGAGGGCTGCCTCGTCGATCGGACGGCCGGCGACCCGGAACGGCAGCGCGACGTTGTCCCACACCGAGAGCCACGGGAGCAGCGCGTGCTCCTGAAAGGCGACGCCGAGCCGGTGCTCGCGCGCGAGCTCGCCGGGCGCGCGCGCGCCGACGCTCACCGTGCCGATGGTCGGCGTCTCGAGCGCCGCGACGGTCCGGAGCAGCGTGCTCTTGCCGCAGCCCGACGGCCCGATCAGCGCGACGAACTCGCCGTCGGCCACGCTCAGGTCGATCCCCTGCACGGCGGTGAAGGCCGGGGCCGACCCGATGCGAAACTCCTTGCTCACCCCGGTGAGACGGATCTCGGCCATGGCTCAGGCCACCTTGGCCTCGAACCGCGCCATCAGCCTCGCCTGGTGGGCCGCGAGCTGCCGGCGCATGCGCTCGACGTCGACGGTCAGGAACTCGCGGTCCTTCATGACGACGCGCCCGTCGATCACCACCGTGCGCACGTCGCGCCCCGTGGTGACGCTGGCGGCGGTGAAGAGCGGGTCGTAGAGCGGATACTGATCGGGCTCCCGGGCGTCGACGAGGATGAAGTCGGCGCGCTTGCCGGGAGCGAGGCTGCCGAGCCGTCCGTCGCCGTCGGCGACGCGGGCGCCGCCCTGGATCGCGATGGCAAGCAGCTCCTCGCTCGCGACCACGCCCCGGAAGTGATTCGGGGTGCCGGCAACGAGCTGCTGGCCGATCCGCGCGGCGTGCGCGACCTGGAAGATGTCGAGCGGCCCCCAGGTGGCCGCACCGTCCGTGCCGAGCCCGACCGGGACGCCCTTGCGCCACATCTCGAGCATGCGCGGCTGGCCGATGTGGTAGTTGTTGAACGCGCAGTGCGCCACCGAGACCTGGCGCTTCACGTACAGCTCGAGCTCCTCGTTCGAGAGGAGCACCGCGTGCGCCGTGTGCAGGTGCGGGCCGAACACGCCGAGGTTCTCGAGATACTCCACCGGGCGCATCCCCCACCGCGCGAGGGCGAAGTCCACCTCGTAGGTGCCTTCCGCGAGGTGGGTGTGCAGCCGCACTCGCTCCTGCTTCGCGAGCGCCGCCATGTCGCGCTGCAGGGCCTCGCTGCAGACCATGATCTGGCGGAGCGCCGGCCACGCCTTGACGCGCGGATGCTTCTTCCAGCGCTTCACGAGCGCCTCGTTCCGGCGCAGCGCCTCGCGGGTGCTCATCCGCATCGACTTCGGCATCTCCTCGTCCATGTCCATCGTCGAGAGCGCGACGACGCCTCGGATGCCGACCTCTTCGGCGGCGCGGCCCATGGCGTCAGGATGCGGGCCACCGGACTCGAGGAAGCAAGTCGTCCCGACGCTGATCATCGCCGTGTAGGCGCACAGCCCGGAGAGATAGACATCGTCTTCCGTCAGCATCGCCTCGAACGGCACGTAGTAGTGCCGCCACGGCGGCATGCGCAGCTTGCGCTTGCGGGCGAGCTGGAAGAGCTTGCCGCGCAGGAACTGCTGGGCGGTATGGAAGTGGGTGTCGACGAGGCCCGGCATCGCGGTGAGACCGGTCGCGTCGATGGTCTCCTTCGCCCGCCACCGCCGCAGCGCCTGCTTGCGCGGGCCGACCCAGGCGATCGTGTTGCCGCGGACCGCGATCGCCCCGTCGTCGATCACGCGCGCGCGCTCGTCGAAGGTGAGCACGTGCGCGCCGACCACCAGCAGGTCGGCGGGGCGGGCCGGAGCGCTCACGTCTTGATCCCCTTGTAGGCCTCCTCGAGCACCGATAGGTCGAAGATCTGCGTGGCGGTCGGCAGCCCGGTGCGCCCGGTCGCGGTCGCCGCCGCGAACATGCCGTCGACCCGATCCTTCTCGAGCATGAAGAGCCCGCGCGGCGACGCTTTGGCGAGCGGAATCTGCGCCTCGTTCTGGCGCTCCTGCTGCTTCAGGTCGAGGCCGAGGTCGGCGCCGTACTTCGTCACCACGAGCTTCGCCGCGAGCGTGGGGTCCTTCTCGTTCTCCATCCATCCTCGCACCAGCGCCCGCATGTAGCCCACGAGCATGGCGCGGTCGCGCTTCAGCGTTTCCCTCGGCACGAAGACGAGGGTCGCGGCGGCCTTGAAGCCCATCTGATCGAACGTGACGACGTAGAAGTCCTTCTCGGGCTTGAGCCCCATGCGCTCGAGCGTCAGCGGCTGATTGGTCACGAAGCAGGTGTAGGCATCGCCCTGTTTGGCGAGCAGCGGCTCGGGCGAGAAACCGGCGGGGATGAACTGGTACTGGTTCGGGAGCTTGTTCAGGGCGAGCGTGGCCTCGATCGCGGTGCGTTCGTTCGGCCCTTGAGCCAGGATCTTCGCGCCGACGAGGTCCTGCGCCGAGCGGATCGGCTTGTCCGCGCGCGACAGGATCGCGAGCGGCGAGACCGGGAAGTTCGAGCCGATGATCACGAAGTCGTTGCCCTGCTTGACGGCGTCGAGGAACGGCAGCCAGTTCGCCTGCCCGACGTCGGCTTTCCCGGCCGCGACGGTCGCGAGCGGCGACGGGGCGTTCGGACCGCCCTGTAGATGCTTGGCGTCGATCCCTTCCGCAACGAAATAGCCGCGGTCGAGCGCGATCCAGTGCCCGGCGTGCTGGACGTTGTTGATCCACGCGAACGCGGTCGTCACGGTGCGGGTGGGCTTCGTTTGTGTGAACCCGGCCGGCGCGGCGAGTACGCCCGCGCCCGCCACTACCGATCTCAGGAACATGCGGCGGTCGAGTGTCATGTCGTAGCTCCTTTGCGCTTGCGCGGCCTTCGAGGTCGTCGGCACTTCGTGCCGATCGGCAGTCCGGCGGCGACGGCCACGAAACCGCCAGTGATCACTGGGCGGAAGGCGCCTCTTCGACCGCGCGGGCCGGGGCGGTTAGTCCCGGGCGTGCATTTATAACCCGTTATGGCAACCAGCGAGGCGATGCCGCCCGGAGATCCGTCCGGACCCGTTCATTGCCAGCGCAAGGCGGCACGGTTCGGTGCCCGCGGCCCGGCGGGGAGACGATGCGGCTAGACGAGATCCGCGCGATGCGCCTGTAGCCAAGCCTGCGCCTCGAGCGCGAAGAAGTGCCGCGGCGCTCGCGGACCTGACCGATCATGACACCGGCATCGGGTGCGGACAGTCGCTGACGAGCGAACAACTGGTGTCGAAGCGCCGCGCCGTGCGGGCTCAGCACGGCCCGCGCGATCGCCGCAGCTTCAGCGCCGCGCGGACTTCTTCTTGGAACGGTTCTTTGTTGCCGGAAAGAGCGCGCGGACGCGCGCGAGGCACCGGTCGTAGGTCGCCGGTTTCCCGAGGAGGTCGAGTTGCGCGAAGTCCTCGCGCAGGCCTGCCTCGTGTTCGACGAGCCGCTGAAGGACCGCGGACCGCCGCGCGGCGAGGATCGGCGCGAGGACCGCGAGACACTCGGGATCCCGGTCGATCACCGTGGCGATGTCGAAGAGGTCGCGCGCTTTCAGCTCCGGCCCGCGATGCTCGAGCTTCTTGGCGACGATCTCCGCCGGCGACTCGACGAGGATCCGGCGCCCGAGGATCGTCTCGGGCTGCCAGGGCGACGGCGTGAGCGGGGTTGCGACGATGAAGTCGAGCTCCCCCTGCGGAAAGTACAGCTTGAGGAAACCCGCCTGCTCCACGTATTCACCGGTCTTCTCTTCTGCGGCGGCGTTGAGCCTGGGCGTGAGATAGCCGAGCCACTGCGGATCCGGCACGAAGATATCGACGTCCTTGCTGATGCGGTGCTGGTACCGGCGCATCAGCGCGGTGCCGCCGCCGAGACTCCACTCGCCGAGCCGCTGTCCCGAGCGCTCGGCCGCATCGAGGATGTCGAGCGCGTGGCCGAGGAGCGTCTCCCAGACGCTCAGGCGGGGATCGTCCACGATCTAATTCTCAAAGTCGTACCGAGCGCGCGGGCGATCTGCGCGAGGTTGTCGAGCACCTTTTCGCGGCTCGACCACGCCTCGACCTGCCGGACCACGCCTTCGAGCACTGGTGCCGGCAGCTCCTCGAGAATTACCCGCAGGTGCGGCCGTCGCGTCGCGGGCACCGTCCCGCTGAGCAGGATGCGCACCAGCTCATCGGGTCGGAGCGGCTCGCGAAAGCTCGTGCTCGCCGAGGTGCAGGCCATCCGCACGTAGTCCGGCTTGCCTCGCTCGTCGGGGGCAGGCAGGACCGTGAGGCGCTGCCCAACGATCTGGAAGATCGCGATGAGCTTCCGCACGCCGATGTCGGGGAAGACGCCGTTCTCCAGCTGGTTCAGGGTCGTCCGGGCCACCCCCGCCCGCTGCGCGAGCTGGGCCTGCGTCAGGGACTTCGCCTTCCGCGCCTGCCGGATCACCGGACCGAGGGCTGCGAGGTACATTTCGCGATGTCCAATATATTGGACATTATATCCAGCCGGCTGCGACGGCGTCAACCGGGTCAATCAGCGCGAGTTGTTCACTGGTCTTCAGTCTTGCGACGACCCGCCTTTCTTCGCGCCTTGAAATCGGTCACGAGCTCGTCTTCGGTCACACCCGCCCTCGCCATCCATTCGTCGAGCCGGCGCCCGGCCTCGCGCAGTGCCGCGAGGTCTTCCTCCGCGGGCCTGTTGCGCAGCGGGATGTAGAGGCCGACGGTACGCCCGTGCTTCGTCACCGCGATCGGTGTTTCGGACTCCAGGTACTGCGCGAGCTGCTCGCGAAACTCCCGCATGCCCACTTTCGTCGCTGCCATGGCCGGTCTCCGGATGTGTACTCTATGTGTACACATTATGCCTTGGCCGGCGCTGCCTGGCAATGACCGGGACGTGTTCCGGGCAGCCGCTCGGAGGATCGTGGGGACCGGGCGTTCTCAAGGATACGGAGGCGAGTGGCTCACAACGTGAGCCGTCCGGCGATGCCGGTCACGGGCCGGAGGCAGTTCGCACGACTTCCTGCCCGCGCTGCCCGTCGGATCGCGCGAGCGGCGAGGTTCCGGAGAAAGAGTCCCTTCGCGCCGCTCGGCGCCGCAGCGATACTCTGGCGCCGTTCCGGCGAATCCCTCGTCGGGAGGTCGTGCCGGGGGGCGAGCCCCCTCCTGGCGAGTACCCCGAAGCGATATCGCCGGGCGCAAGCCGCCGCGGCGCCAAGCGCGAGGAGAATCCTGGAGCGGAACGAACCATGCAGGCCGTAGACGGGCATCTCACGCTCTCGCCGTCGGACCTGAACGACTACGTCGAGTGCGCCCACCTCACGACGCTTGCGCTCGAGGTGGCGCGGGGCGAGCCGCGCCCGTCCGCACGTCGCCGACGAGCATGCCGAGCTCCTGCGGCGCAAGGGCGAGGAGCACGAGCGCGCCCATCTCGAGCGCCTGCGGGCCGAGGGCCGCTCGATCGTCGAGATCGAGCTGGGCGAGCCGTGGGATTTCGCGGCCGCCGCCGCGCGGACGGCGCAAGCCATGCGCGAAGGCGCCGAGGTGATCTCCCAGGCCACGTTCGTCGACGGGCGGTGGCGGGGGCGTGCGGACTTCCTGCTCAAGGTAGACCGGCCCACGAAGCTCGGCGCCTGGGGCTACGAGCCCCTCGACGCGAAGCTCGCCCGGGCCGAGAAACCCACGTACGTCCTCCAGCTCTGCTTCTATAGCGACGGGATCGCCGCCATCCAGGGCTCGCCGCCGGAGCACATGCACGTGCTCCTCGGCGTCGGCGAGCAGCGCGCCCTGCGCTACGACGACTTCGCGGCGTACTACCGCCGGGTGCGCGCCCGGTTCGAGGCGGCGATCGGCGCGCCGGCGGCGACCGAGCCCTACCCGGTCGAGCACTGCGCGCTCTGCGAGTTCCGCGAGGTGTGCGCCGCGCGCTGGGCGGCCGAAGACCACCTCGTGCAGGTCGCCAACGTGCGGCGCGACCAGGTGACGCGATTGCGCGAAGCGGGCCTGCCCACCCTCGCCGCGCTCGCGCGGGCCGCGCCGGACGCGGACGTCGCGGGCATGGCCGAGCACACCTTCGAGGCCCTGCGCGACCAGGCGGCGCTGCAGCTCGAGCGGCGGACCACGGGGCGCCTCGACTGGCACGCCGTCGATGCCGACGCCGGGTGCGGGTTCGAGCTCTTGCCGCGCGCGTCGGCCGGCGACGTCATGTTCGACATCGAGGGCGATCCGTTCTGGGAGCCGGCCCGCGGCCTGCACTTCCTGTTCGGGCTGCTGCTGCGCGACGACGCCGACTGGCAGTATCGAGCGCTGTGGGCGCACGACCGGGTCGAGGAGCGGCGTCTGTTCGAGACGTTCGTCGACCTCGTCCACGAGCGGCTGGCGCGCGATCCCGGCATGCACGTGTACCACTACGGCGCCTACGAGAAGGCCGCGATCACGCAGCTGATGGGCATCTACGCGACGCGGGAAGACGCGGTCGACGAGCTGCTGCGCCGGAAGATCTTCGTGAACCTCCACACGGTGGTGCGCCAGGGCCTGCGGGCGGGCGTGTCGAGCTACTCCCTCAAGGAGGTCGAGGCGCTCGCGCGGTTCGACCGGCAGGCCGACTTCCGGAGCGGTACGCGGGCGGTGCTCGCCTACGAGCGCTGGATGGGGACGCGCGACGAGAGCCTGCTCGCGAGCATCGCCGCCTACAACGCCGAGGACTGCCGCGCGACGCTCGCGCTGCGGGACTGGCTGGTCGCCCACCGCCCGGAGGACGCGCAATGGTTCGAGGCGGTGGCAGCCGAGGCGCGCGACGACGCGGACGCCGGCGAGCGCGACAGGCTGCGCACGGCGCTCATCGAGGGCGGCCTCCCCGGATCGGCGCGCTGGCTCGCCGGCGAGCTCCTCGAGTACCACCGGCGCGAGGCGCGACCCGGCTGGTGGTGGTTCTTCGAGCGGCGCGACCACATGACGGAGGAGGAGCTGCTCGACGACGCCGAGGCGATCGCCGGCCTCGCGCCCCTCGGCGAGCCGGTCGCGGACAAGCGATCGTTCCTGCACACGCTCGCGTTCCCGCCGCAGCAGCACAAGCTCGGGCCGGGGGACCAGCCGGTCGACCCGGCGACCAAGAAGCAGGCCGGCACGATCGCCGAGCTCGACGACGTCGCCGGGACGCTGACGCTGCGCCGGGGGCCGAAGCTCAAGGGCGTCGCGCTGCCCCGGGCGCTCGTCCCCGCAGGACCCTTCCGAACGCCCGAGCAGCGCGGCGCGCTCGCGCGCCTTGCATCCTCGATCCTCGCCGACGACGGCCGCTACGCCGCGCTGCGCGACATCCTCGAGCGAAGGCCGCCTCGCGTTCGCGGCCGCGCACCCGGCGGCGCGGTGCAGACGATCGATCTCGCCGCCCAGCGCGCGCTCGTGGCGGGGCTGGACGCGAGTTGCCTCTTCATCCAGGGCCCGCCGGGAACCGGCAAGACGTGGACGGGCGCGCGCCTGGTCACCGAGCTCATGCGCCAGGGCCGGCGCGTCGGGGTCGCCGCGACGAGCCACAAGGCGATCCACAACCTGCTCGCGGAGGTGGAGAAGGCGGCGGCCGAGGAAGGCCTTCGCTTCCGCGGTCTCAAGAAGGCGTCCAAGGACAACGACGAGTCGTTCTACGACGAGCCCCTCGATCACCAGCGCCACCGACGTCGCGGCGTTCGCCCCCGCCTCGGATGCAATGCTCTTCGCCGGAACCGCCTGGCTCTTCGCCCACGAGAACCTGGATGGCGGCGCCGCGCCCGCGATCGACACCCTGGTGATCGACGAGGCCGGGCAGGTGTCGCTCGCCGATGCGCTGGCGATGGGAACGGCCGCACGCAACGTCGTGCTGCTCGGCGACCCGCTCCAGCTCGCCCAGGTCTCGCAGGGGACGCATCCGGAAGGCGCCGGCGCCTCGATCCTGGAGCACCTGCTCGGCGAGCACGCGACCATCCCGCCGCACCTGGGCCTGTTCCTCGAGCGCACGCGGCGCATGCATCCGGACGTGTGCCGGTTCATCTCCGAGGTCGTGTACGAGAGCCGGCTCGAAGGCGTGCCGGAGCTCGCGCGTCAGGCGACTGCCTTCGGGACCGGGCTGCGCTTCCTGCCCGTGGAACACGTCGGCAACGCCTCCGCGTCGACCGAGGAGGCCGAGGCGGTCGCCGCGGAGATCCGGAAGATGGTCGGCGGGTCGTGGACGAACGCGGAGGGCGAGCGCCGGTCGCTTCTCCCGAAGGACTTCATGGTCGTCGCGCCCTACAACGCGCAGGTACGGCGGCTCCGCGAAGCCTTGCGCGCCGCGGGCCTCGCGGACGTGCCGGTCGGCACGGTGGACAAGTTCCAGGGCCGCGAGGCGCCGGTGGTCTTCTACTCGATGGCGACATCGAGCGCGGAGGACGTGCCGCGGACGCTCGAGTTCCTCTTCTCGCGCAACCGCCTGAACGTCGCCGTGTCCCGCGCGATGTGCCTCGCGTTCGTCGTGGCGAGCCCGCTGCTGCTCGAATCTCGCGCCCGGACGATCGAGCAGATGCGGCTCATCAACGCGCTGTGCCGGTTTGTGGATCTCGCCGAGGCGCGG
>CAWHBT010000003.1:0-190360 GCA_963827595.1 uncultured beta proteobacterium
AAAGCGCAACGACTGTCCGGCTATACGGCCACTATTGGCCCTGGAATTGGTCCTTGGCCGTCCGCTTGTGGGTGCGTCTCTCAAGTTCCGGATTTGGCCGGAAGCGGACATTCACGACCGGCAGCTTCCGACCTCTTAGCGGACTTTGGCGCGTCGCGGCATGCGTCCTGGGATTCTGGACGGGAGAGTGACGTGCAAAATATTGTCACGGGGCGTGCACTTCGACCTGGTCCTGCCGATCAAGACGTACAGACTCCCTCCTACCACGGTAAAGTTGTGCAGCCGCTGATCGGGCGGCAGTAGATTCCCCGATCCGGAAACCGGCCGACAACCCGGGGGTAGTCCAGTCTCGCGCGCGAGCAAACGGGGTTCTCCCGAGCTCACCGCGAGGCAGCTGGGCTCGCTCCTTCGAGCGATGCGGGGCTCAAAGCCCGCAGGTCGAAGGGCGGGTCCATTCCGTTCACCCCGCGCAATCCTGCGAAGTCTGAACGACGCGAGCAGCTTGACGCTCGCGTGCAAGACGTTCGGAGATCGACCATGCAGCAAGTGATCTAGCGCACTAGGTACTACCCACTGGCAGCGGTGAGCTGCCAAGCCACTGCCCACGGAGTTTGCGCGAGCACTTCGCGCACCTAAACGGGGTCGCGATCGACCCGCGGGAACCGGAGCCCATTCGGGCGTCACCGGAACCGAGTGTTTAGGAGACTCTTATGGCAGCAGCACTCGACTACGCGGCGTCCGCAGCCCTGGACGCCGCCATTGATCCTCGCCTCGGTGACGCGTTCGTCGATTTCGACTTCGTGAGCACGCGTTTGTTCATGCCGTCGCGCGGTCGGAAGGTCGGCATCACGCGGGAGGGGCTCGCAAAGCTCATCGCCCGCGATCACGCGGCGCGCGTCGCCAATCCGTTCCCCAAGCCGATCGACGTATCGGCCAGCGGGAAGCGCGCCTCGCTTCGCTGGCGGATTTCGGACCTGCGGAAGTATCTGGAACTCGCGGTGCGTAAGGGGGCGCGGTCATGACCCGGCCGAGCAACGCAGTCACCGCCGAAGTCGCGGCCCAGATGCTCGACCACGCGCTCGCCGCGGCGAAGATCGGCCCTGTCTTCCCGATCACGCCCGGCCAGAAGGCGCCGCCGATCCACAAGGATTGGCCGAGGGTCGCCACGACGGACGAGGCGTCCGTCCGTCGCATGTGGTCCGACCACCCGAACGCAAACGTCGGTATTCACACGACCGGTCTTACGATCGTCGACGGGGATGTCGCCAAGGGCGGTGCGGAGTCGTTCAAGGCGCTGCGCCAGGAGCTGAAGCTCCCGAAGACGTACGCCGTACAGACGCCCTCGGGCGGGTTCCACGCCTACTACGGCGGAGCCTCGCGGAACACGGTCGAGAAGCTCGGGAAGGGAATCGACACGCGCTCCGACAATGGGTACGTGCTCGCGCCGGGCAGTCGCACGGCCGCCGGCGAGTACACGATCGCGCACGACAGCCCGATCGCCGACGCCCCGCCAGCGCTCATCGAGCGCATCGGCAAGGCCCGCGAGCGCACCGCCAGCACGGAGCCCGTTGCCGTCGCGACCGAGACTGACGTGCTGCGCGCCGTGGAGTACTTGAAGACGGTCGAGCCCGCGCTCGAAGGGGCGGGCGGCGATGCTCACACGTTCGCCGTAGCGGCCCGCGTGCGCGACTTCGGACTGCCCGAGGCCGACGCACTGGAGCTGATGCTGGAGCACTTCAACCCGCGCTGCCAGCCGCCGTGGGAGCCCGAGCACCTTCAGGTCAAGGTCGCGAACGGCTACCGCTACGCCAAGAACCAGCAGGGGTCGGACTCCACCGGGATGTTCCAGGATCTGACCGGCGGCGAGCAGCCGAAGGTCGAGGCCGAGAACCCGAAGCGCGCCAAGTCCGAGTTCGTCCTCATGGCGGACATCGACGAGCGCGAGGTTGTGTCGCAGCCTTGGCTGCTCCGCGGCCTGATCCAGCGCGGGACGTTCGTCTGCGCCTACGGCGACCCGGGCGAAGGCAAGAGTGTGCTGATGCTCGACGCCTGCCACGCGATCGCGGGCCAGCGCAAGGAATGGCTCGACACCTTCTCCGTGGACACCAACGGCGCGCGGGTCGCGCTGTACGTCGGCCTGGAGGGCTTCGGCTCAACCAAGCGCCGCACGATCGCGCTGCGCCATGAGTACGGCAACGCGCCGCTCGCGCTCGTCAGCGGGCAGTGGGACTTGACCACGGCGGAGGGAGCGCTGGAATTCTCCGAGCTTGTCGCCAGCGTCATCAATCAGGTCGGGCCGCTCGCTGTGATCGTCCTCGACACCTGGGCGCGGTTGCTCGCCGCGGCCGGCGCGGACGAGAACAGTGCAACCGAGGTAGGCAAGGTGATCCGCTCGCTCGACATCGTGCGGGAGATGACCGGCGCCACCATCGTCGCAATCCACCATTCCGGTAAGGACAAGAGCGCCGGTGCGCGCGGTACGACGGCGTTGAAAGGGGCGGTCGACACCGAGCTGGAGATCCGGGGCGGACAGCTCTGCAACCCCAAGCAGCGGGACTGCGACGAGCACACCCCGGTCGGCTTCCGCATCGTCTCGAAGATGATCGGGATGGACATCAACGGGGCCGAGGTCACGGCGCCGCTGGTCCGGGGCACCCCCGTGGCCGGTAACCGCAGGCAGCTCACCGGGCAGGCGCAGCACGCCCTGACAGCGCTCTCCGAGTTGGAGGGTGGGGTCGCGGGCGGGGTCGTGGACTACGACGCGTGGCGGCATGCCTTCGTCTCGCGGGCGTGGAAGGGCGATCCGCCGACGCCCGCCACGGTCAGGAAGGCTGTCAACCGGGTACTGGACGAGCTGGCCGACCTTGTCCGGCGCACCGGGGTCGGGCTCCAGCGGGTGGTGCCCGAGCTGCCGGCGTACGTCACCCCGGCCGGGCGGCCCTTCGAGGAGGAGGGCCAGGGCTGACGCACACCTCGGCGGCGGGAGCCGCAGACCGATTCCGGGGCCGCCACGCGCGGCCCTTTCTTTTGGCTGTTTCGGCGGCTGTGAGGTCGGTCCCGGCCGCCGGCAGACGGCTGCCCCGGCCCGCCCGCCGCGATGCCGGCCGACGGCTGCCGGGGTCCTGGGCGGGACGCGGCGCGGCAGCTGGCACCCGCGACCCGCGCGTTGAGGGCGCCCGTCGCAAGGTGATCGGGCGGGCAGCCGTCAAACACGACGGCTCGGCCCGGTCCCAACGGGGCGTGACATGGGACAAAGCGTGATATTTGCCGTCATGTCACGCTTGGACCTAAGTGTGACATCGGACATCCCCCTAGAAGGGGATGTCATGTCACGCTGTCCCGCCCCTTCCGGGATGTCTCGACCCCCTGGTGAACGGGTAATGCAAGGTTTGGCGCGCGCCGGCGGCCGCCGGAAGCCTGAGATCGCGACCGCCGCACTGGGGGCAATTCCCGGGCCGTTACCGCCAGTCGAGCCTGCCCCCGAACCTCAAGGTCGAGGCGCCCGCCCAGCCGGCCCGAACTACAACGCCTTCACGGCCGAACTCTCGATCACCTGGGGCCGCAGCGTGTCGGTCGCGTAGAAGGCCGTCGGCGGCGGCGCCTGCGTCATCGCGGGACTCGGCGCGGCCGGCGCGAGGTCGGGCTCGGGCAGGTGCTCGGGGTGGCGGGGATCTCCGCGAGAGGCCAGGTCGCACCCGCCGCGACTCTCGCGCCCTCAAGAAATTCGGGAGCGACCGGCTGATCTCGGCATATGGCCCTATGTAATCAATCACTTGCATCAGAACGATGGGTTCCCCGGACAGAGTTTCCGTGCGTTATCCCATTGGTTAAGAAAGGTTTTGTTCCCTGCCCGCCCCCTTTCCGCGTGCGCTTCGGGCGAAACCCTCGCACTGGCCCAAGCGCCTCATCGCGCACGCGGCGCCCTGGCGTTCTTTCGGGCGGGTTGGTGCCTTCGTCGCAGACCCCGCGATCTCGGGCAAGCCCAGCGACCCGCGCCAAGACCCGGTTTGTGCATCGTGTATGCCCAGGTCGTATTTCGAAAACAAAGTTTCATCAGCTTATTACGATGGTATCGGCTGGTAGAGTTGTGCCGATCGGGCAGGGCGCTGCGACGCAGTACCGCGTGATCGGGCGCACGGAAGGCATGGCGCGTGGCAAAACCGGAACTGAGGCACCGGGAGACTCGGGCGGCTTGGGCGTCTGGTCGCATGCTGCGCAGTGCCGAGGTCGCACCAACTTCAGGTGCCTGCTTGGTGTTTGTTCTACGTGCGTGTCTTGCCGGAGCCCGTCCCTCCCGCGGGGGGCGGGGGGTGCGGGGGCTCCTGGCCTGCTGCGGTACCTGCCCTCCCTCATGAGGAGAAAATCCCCGGAGTCAAGACGGTCGACTGCTCGTCCGCCGAGCCCGCTCGATGCCGGTGCGGCAACTTCGCTAGCCCAGAAACCCCGGTGTCAGAACGATCCGGAAGAGATGTCCCAAGACTGGCGACTGCCTGTGCTTCGATGCATGGCTGACCTGTCTCGAGACCTCCTCGGTGGTGACCACCGACATCGAGTTGGCGCAGGCTGAAAGCAATGGGATGGACGCCCCCACTCGTAACGGCATCAATGTGCCAAAGTGGAATCGCTGATCAACCACTTAAACCGAGGGGAGCGTCCGCTATGAAGATTACGACGATTGGCATTGACCTTGCAAAGAATGTGTTCCAGGTGCATGGCGTCGATGAGCGTGGCAGGGCGGTGCTGAAGAAGCAGCTCAAACGCGACCAGATGGCGGCGTTCTTTGCGAAGCTGCCGGTGTGCCTGATTGGTATGGAAGCCTGCGGCAGTTCGCATCACTGGGCGAGAAAACTCCAAGGTTTCGGACATACGGGGGTGCGATTGATGGCCCCACAGTTCATCAAGCCCTACGTGAAAACGAACAAGAACGATGTCGCCGATGCCGAGGCGATCTGTGAGGCGGTAGCCCGACCGAACATGCGCTTCGTGCCGGTCAAAAGTGTCGAACAGCAGGCCGTACTGTCGCTACACCGGGTGCGTCAGAGCTTCGTCAAGGCGCGCACTGCGCAGGCCAACCAGATCCGTAGCCTCCTCGGCGAGTTCGGCCTGGTGATGCCAAAGGGCATCACGAATGTGAGGAAGCGCGTGCCAGAGGTCCTCGAGAATGCAACGGACAAGCTGCCTGCAGCGTTCCAGCACCTGGTGGAGCGACTGTTGGACCACCTCAAGGAGCTCGATCGCCAGGCCGGCCAACTCGAAGCGCAGATCAAGGCTTGGCATCGCAGCAGTGAGCTGAGCCAGAAGCTTGAGAAGATCCCCGGTATCGGACCCTTGGGCGCCAGCGCACTGGTGGCCTCCATCGCTGATGCCAGGAGCTTCGACAACGGGCGGCAAGTGTCGGCGTGGATTGGACTGGTGCCGCGACAGCATTCCAGCGGCGGCAAACCGACCTTACTGGGGATCAGCAAGCGTGGTGACGTTTACCTGCGCACGCTGCTCATTCACGGTGCGCGTTCGGCGATTGTTGCAGCGCAGCGCAGAGCGGCCGTCAATCCCTGGTTGGCCGGTCTGCTGCATCGGCGTAATCCGAACGTCGCAGCGGTCGCGCTGGCGAACAAGAACGCTCGCACGGTGTGGGCGCTACTTGCCCACGACCGGGAGTTCCGGCCCGACTACGTCCCGACGCCGGCAGCGGTCTAGGTTTAACGCGGGAAACGCAACGAGGAGATCCTTCCACCGATTGCTCAGGCGATCACGCAGTGATGGCATGAAAGGTAAGACCGTGGTCGGCAAAGCCCACAACGGCCGCAGCACTTCGAGTGCGTGAAAGCGATTGAGGAGCCGACCAGCGAATTCCATCAGGGACAGCGGCACTGCCGCATCGAAAGTCCGAATGTACGGTTGCAATCTTCCCTCCGAGCCGTCACGAACTGAAAGCTTGGCAAACCGGGGGCGTCCATGTACGGCCGCTCGACGCCGCTATCGACCCATTGCTGCCGGTCATGCTCTGGAGAAGCGGACCTTCGCGGACTTCTCTTTGCGGCCAAGAGCGGCGGTACGGCGACGTCGCTGAGAGCCGCCGTTCGCCGGCGCTAGCGACCCAATGCAGTCGGTCGGGCTCCAGAAACGCAGACCTTGGGGGACATCGCTGCGTGGCCATAAGCAGTCGTCGTGTGCCTGAGGAACACGGCACGACGACTGGCCAGGCGATGGAGATCTATTCGAACTGGTGTCGGATGGACCGAACGTCGCCAGGTTCCAGCGTCATATAGCCTAGGTAAGGCCGCTGGGCTGACTTGCGCACCTCGATGCGATGCCTTCCGGGCGGGAGGCCGAGCGTCGTGACGGGCGGCGTCGTTCCGTACGGCTTGCCGTCGACGTAGATTTCGCCCCAAGGAGAAACGTCGAACACAAGCGTGGCGGTCTTGGCCGGCGGAGCGGGCGTTGCCACCGACGCCTGGATTTTCCGCGCTGGGGCGGGGACACTTGTGGCGGTCTTGACCGGCGCAAGCGGCGGCGCTGTAGCGAGCGCTGCCACCGACGGCTGGATTTTCGGCGCTGGGGCGCGGCCACTTGCGACCGCCGATCCGGACGGCCTCGCGGTAGGTGCTTTGCTCGCTGGCTTTTTCAGTTTAGGCTCTGACGCCGCAAGGCGCGGCAGGTCCGGAACCGGCGGTTCGAGCGCTTTGCTCGCTCGCTTTTTCTGTTCAGGCTCTGACGCCGCAACGGGCGGCGCGTCCGGAACCGGCGGTTCGGGCGCTTTGCTCGCTCGCTTTTTCTGTTCAGGCTCCGACGCCGCGAGGCGCGGCTCGTCCGGAACCGACGGTTCGGGCGCGATTGCAGTTGCTGGTTCGTTGCTGATCGCCGCACTGCGCGTCTGGCTCGAATACGGCGACTGCCGCCACTGCGAGAGCAGGCCGCTGCCCGCTGCGGCGAGGATTAGTGCAATCCAAGCGTAGTTCGGAAGACGCAGCAGCTTTGCCGCTTGCGGCGCGCCTCGATGACCCCGAACCAGCGCTAGGTAGCGATCGCCGGATGCGCGCCCATCGGCCGTCGTTACCACCTCGGCCGGCACCCCGTCGTCGCCGGCGTGCGCTGCGAGCGCGTCGTCGACCTCCTCGCGCAGCCCGGCCGTCGTTGCCACCTCGGCCGGCACCCCGTCGTCGCCGGCGTGCGCTGTGAGCGTGTCGTCGACCTCCTCGCGCAGCCCGGCCGTCGTTGCCACCTCGGCCGGCACCCCGTCGTCGCGGGCGTGCGCTGCGAGCGCGTCGTCGACCTCCTCGCGCAGCCCGGCCGTCGTTGCCACCTCGGCCGGCACCCCGTCGTCGCCGGCGTGCGCTGTGAGCGCGTCGTCGACCTCCTCGCGCAGCCCGGCCGTCGTTGCCACCTCGGCCGGCACCCCGTCGTCGCCGGCGTGCGCTGTGAGCGTGTCGTCGACCTCCTCGCGCAGCCCGGCCGTCGTTGCCACCTCGGCCGGCACCCCGTCGTCGCCGGCGTGCGCTGTGAGCGTGTCGTCGACCTCCTCGCTCAGCTCGCCCGTCGTTGCCACCTCGGCCGGCACCCCGTCGTCGCGGGCGTGCGCTGCGAGCGCGTCGTCGACCTCCTCGCGCAGCCCGGCCGTCGTTGCCACCTCGGCCGGCACCCCGTCGTCGCGGGCGTGCGCTGCGAGCGCGTCGTCGACCTCCTCGCGCAGCTCGCCCGTCGTTGCCACCTCGGCCGGCACCCCGTCGTCGCCGGCGTGCGCTGTGAGCGCGTCGTCGACCTCCTCGCTCAGCTCGCCCGTCGTTGCCACCTCGGCCGGCACCCCGTCGTCGCCGGCGTGCGCTGCGAGCGCGTCGTCGACCTCCTCGCGCAGCCCGGCCGTCGTTGCCACCTCGGCCGGCACCCCGTCGTCGCCGGCGTGCGCTGTGAGCGCGTCGTCGACCTCCTCGCGCAGCTCGCCCGTCGTTGCCACCTCGGCCGGCACCCCGTCGTCGCCGGCGTGCGCTGTGAGCGTGTCGTCGACCTCCTCGCGCAGCCCGGCCGTCGTTGCCACCTCGGCCGGCACCCCGTCGTCGCCGGCGTGCGCTGCGAGCGCGTCGTCGACCTCCTCGCGCAGCCTCCGAAGGCGGCGGGCGATGATTCCGGCGCTCGGAGCGCGGGAGTAGGGAGGCTTCGCGAGCATGCTCCACACCAGCAAGTCCACCATGGGAGGCACATCCGAATTCACTTCGCTCGGCAGCGGTGGCTCGGCCTCCAGCACGTTCCGCATCACCTCGTCCGGTGAGTCGCCGCTAAATGGCCGTTCGCCGGTGAGCATCTCGTAGAGCACGACGCCGAGGGAGAAGATGTCGGAGCGCCCGTCGATCGCGTCGTCGCGACGAATCTCCTCTGGCGACATGTAGCTCAAGCACGCGACGTGGCTCGACGAGGCGAGGGCCGCGTCCCGGAGCGGCGCCATGCCGAAGTCCGTGATCTTCGCGCGGCCGTCGGCAAAGACGAAGATGTTCGATGGTTTCAGGTAGCGATGCAGGATCCCGCGTTCGTGCGCGTGAGCTAAGCCGGAGGCGAGTTCCGCAGCCATCCGGAGGCTGCGCGGCACGCCGGGCAACGGCGACTCGTCGAGCACTCGTCGAAGGGTGCGCCCCTTGAGACGCTCCATGGCGATATAGAGCCTGCCGTCAATATCGCCGGCGTCATAGACCCTGACGATGTTCCGGTGCCTGAGTTGCCATACCGGCATCGCCTCGGCCAGGAAGCGTAGCCGCTCCGCCGCTGAAGTCGGCGGCGCCCACAGCGGAGATTCGATGAGCTTCAGCGCTACCGGATCGTCGGTGAGCAGATCGCGCGCGTCGTAGACGATGCTGATTGCCCCCCGGCCGAGCTCGCCGAGGATTTCGTACCGATCGAGCGTGTTCACCTTCGCGGCGCGGTCGTGTGAAAGGTGTTGTACCGCAACCCGCTGTCGGCGAGCCGTTGGAAGTTCGGCATGTCGATTGAGCCGCCAAAGGTTGCCGACGCGCCAAGGAAATCTGGCTTGGAGTCATTCGTGGTGCGACCGATGCGGCCCTGAAACGGCACTTCCGGCTTGGGCCGGACGGTCTTCGGGGTCTTCGTCGCCATGAATGCCCGCGAGGTTACATAGTGGAGATGTCCGCCACAAGTGACCCAACATGGACGCTGAATGTTATGGCTGAGGGCCGACCGCGGGCTATTGTCCTTGAGGACAGGGCCACGCGACCACCGTCAGCTATTGACCGAATTCAGACGCTCGTTAACCGGCCGAGGAGGGACTGGAGGCGAGCGTCCGCCCTTGGCCGATAACCGAAGTCGGCGAAGCTCCGCTTCCTGTGAACCCGGCCGGCAGCAATGGGTCGAGAGCGGCGTCGAACGGCCGGTTTCAAGAAGGGGCCGTAAAGTCGCTCTTCGGCCACAACCGGTCGTGCTCAGAAGCAGTCGGAACTGGACCGCAGATCGGGGATCAGCGAAGCATATCGAGAGGCGATGCAATCAGAACGCACGTACAGCCGGTCTCGCTCCACACACGTTGATCGGCGGTACCCGGCTCCGCCCGGTTGTAGTCGCCCGGATGGAGCTTCCTGTCCTCTATCCACAGTTCGCCGTGAAGCAAATGCAGCTCTTCGACTCCCGCATGCTTGTGGGGCGGATAGTAGACCCCTGGTGCAAGCCGCACGAGCATGCTCACGCGGTTCCTCTCGGTATCGGTTGCGAGCAGCTTGCAGGAGATGCCAGGCGCTACTTCTTCCCATTCCGGCTCCGACCATTGCCGTGTCGTCGGTAATACGGGCTCCTCGCCACTCTCGTCGGCGATACGACGCGCAAGTCGTCCCCACAGCGATGAGGACGGGCGCAGCACGTCGGTCGGCCAAAAGACGAAGGAATCGATGATCGGACGCAGCGTCGCCAGCTCCTGCCGGCAGTCCGGGCACGCGGAGATATGCGCTTCCGCGGCGGACAGTTCGCTCGGCGGGAGGGAGCGCAGGGCATACAAGGATACGAGATCCGTCCGGCCGCAGTGGTTTTTGTGTGTTGCCGAGATCATGACTCTTTCACTTCCGCGGCTAGCGCTTGCCGAAGCTTCGCCAGTCCGGAACGGATTCGGGTCTTGATGGTACCGAGCGGCTGATTTGGCCGCGCGGCGACTTCGCCATACGTCAACTCGGAAAAGAACGCAGCCTCGATCGCCGCTCGCTCGTCCGGCGTGAGGACGGTCAACGCATTTTGCAGACGGCGACCTCGCTCTTTGAGGTCGAGAATTTCGGCGGAGTGGTTCGCAACAGTCGCCGAAAGTGGGTCATCGACCTGAGGATTGACGCGCTTTTTCCGATGTTCGAACCGCAACCGGTCGATCGCTCTGGACCGGGCCTGATGCGACACGAAACGCGCCCACGAGAATGGCGGCTGTTGACCCAGCACCATAGGGAACAGCCACACGATCGCAAAAAAGAGCCACTAGCGCGCCGGATGTAAGGACATTCTTTCGAACCCGCGATGGGGCTTCATCAGCTGCGCAGCTTTTGCCCACCGTCGCCACGCCGGCTCCCCTGAGCCGAACGAAAGAAAGCTTCACATCAGCCAGCCCGCCCTCGGCAAGATTAAGGCGTTCGAGGACGGGTGCACGTGTGAGGACGGACTTTGGACGCGTGGCCCGGGTGAATTAGGAGAACTGCGTAGACCATCACCGCGGCCCATCAGGAGCTTCTTGCCGAGGGCTTCCGGCGCGCGGTGCTGAGGTTCCTTGTGCAGGAGCAGGCGCTCTCCGGGGAGCTGCGCAGCCGCATGCTCGGCTAGCGACACGGCTGGGGGTGGCGAGAAGATTCAAAACAAGACCAAGAAGTAGCCGCGCCCCAGTGGTGCTTGTATCGAAGCGGAGGTAGCCGCGTCACCGCTGGTATCCATACGATCGCTCCGCACGTCGGGCGCGGCGGATGGACCTGATGGGCCGGCTCGGCCGGGTGGGCCGAGTCTCTATATCGGACCGGCATCGAAGCGATCCCCGGCTTTCGTCGACAGAAAGCGTTCCTGCTCCCGGCCTCCTGCTCCGCAAGGCGTGGCCTAGCTTCGAGGTCGTTCCCTGCGTGCTACGAGCTCCCGGTCGAGAACTCAACAGCGTCAATCGTAGAGTCGCTTTTTTTCCCGCGTGCCTGTTGTTTCTCTTCCGGAGTCCGTCGAACGTGCAGAAAGACTGCGCTATGGGCGTTGGCGCACGGAGCCGGCTGAACATGTTGCGTAGTTTGTCAATGAGAATCGTCCCGCGCACACGCGATTTGGTTGCTAAAAAACTGGATAGGCGCAGTCTTAGTACCGATGTCAGTCAAAGGAATCACGATGAGAAATTCGACGCTGTTCATGAAACGCCCGCTGTTGCTTGCGGTTGTGGCGGCGTTTGCCGTCGCAGGCTGCAGCACTACGCAGCCCATTGCCCAGTCGCCGGCTCCAAGCTATGTTGGTCCTGCCGGCGCTGATGGCCCTGCCGGCCCGGTCGGCCAGCGAGGCCCGACGGGAGCGACCGGCGCGCCCGGCGTGGCGATGGCAGGTCCCGCAGGCCCGAGCGGTCCCGTCGGTCCCGCAGGTGTGCAAGGCCCGAGCGGAGCGACGGGGACCACAGGCGCGATGGTGGTCGGTCGTGCCGGCGAAGCCGGTCCTGCCGGCCCCGCAGGCGCGCAAGGCGCTACCGGGCAGACGGGCGCTCAAGGCTCGAGCCTCCAGGGTCCTGCTGGCGCGATGGGACGTGCCGGTCCCGCGGGCGTGCAAGGCGTAGCCGGAAGCACGGGTGCGCAAGGCCCGACCACGGTCGGCCCAACCGGCCCAACTGGCCGTGCCGGTCCCGCGGGCGCGCAAGGCGCTACTGGATCTACGGGCGCCCAGGGCAACACCGAGTTGGGTGGCATTACCGGCCCAGTTGGTGCTACCGGCGCTGCTGGTCCGCAAGGTTCGATCGGTCCGACCGGCAAACAAGGCCCGATGGCTGGGAGCTGGAACTCGTACTGGGAGTACACATTCAACGCCAACAGCAACGAGATTCTGCGTTCCGACAGCAGCAAGGCGAAGGATATCGCGAACTACATGGATCAGAATCGGTCCCTCCGGATCGGACTCGACGGCTCCAACGAGCGTCGCGTCGTGGTCGTTCGTGACGCGCTGATCGTGGCCGGAGTGCCGGCTTCCAAGATCCAGACTGGCGCTTTCGGTGACCCGCAGCTTAGGCGTGACGGTCGCGTCGGGGTGCTGGTCAGCAACTAGAGCACAACTTCAGTAGTCTGAGTCGTACCCGAACGGCGCGATCGCGAGATCGCGCCGTTCGCTTTGTGCGCCCATGGGCGCGATCTCGGAGGCCCACGTCAGGGCGGCGGCACGATGGCGTGTGACGAGACCCCGCCGGTTTTCAGCCGAGCGAAACGAAGCGGAATGAAACGACGCGACGTCTTAACCCACGACCCTGAAAGCCTCTCAAATATGCGCGCCAGCGTACAGAGAGCATGCTGGATCCGGGGGATGATGGCCGCAATGACCGATCGCGCTCAGAGAAGCCCCGCCACCGTTAGACGCCCTGAAGCACGCCCAAAATCGGCACTCGTCTTGCGCATCCCAAGGTCGGCGACTGGTTCAGTTCGCTTGGCAGCGACTGTCAGTGTCTCGCCGCTTTTGCAGGCAGTCGGAGGAATGAAGGCAACGGAAGGCGGAGAACGACGTAACTTTTGAATCGGGAATCATCATGACATATTCATTCACCAAGAAGCAGATGGGCCTGGCCGTAGTGTGTGCTCTGGCACTGGGCGGAGTATGGGGCGCGGCAAGTGCGGAAACCAACCCGGCGGACAATGGATACCTCACCGACCAGCGTGGCACTGTCGCGAGGAGCGGCTACGGGCTGTGCTGGCACACCGGTACCGGTCCCGCCCCGGTGTCGACGATCGAGTGCGACCCGAACTTCGTTCCGGCACCGATCGCCAAGGTCGTTGAACCGGCCCCGCAACCGGTTGTAGTGGCTGCAGTGACGCCGGAGCCTGCTCCGAAGCCCGCAATCGAGCGAGTGACGCTGGACGCCGATGCGCTGTTCGACTTCGACAAAGCCGTGCTGCGTCCGGCGGGGCGCGTGGCGCTCGATGACTTCGTCGCCAAGATCAAGGGCATCAACCCGGAAATGATCATGGCCGTCGGGCATGCCGACCGCTTCGGCTCCGAGGCCTACAACCAGCGTCTTTCCGAGCAACGCGTGGAAGCAGTCAGGACCTACCTGGTCACCAAGGGCATCGAACCGAAACGCATGCACACCGAAGGCAAAGGTGAGACGCAGCCGGTCACCAAGACCGGCGAATGCGAGGGCAGCAATAGCGCCAAGGTGATCGCCTGCCTGCAGCCCGACCGCCGCGTCGAAGTCGAAGTGGTGGGTACCCGGATCGCCAGGTAATCGTCCCACCACCAGTTCTGCTGCAGCAGGAATGCCCTGCCCATCAAGTGGAACTCGACCAGACCCGAAGCTCCCAATACCCATTCTTTAGGACAGAGGCATTCCCATGAAAACGATGCAGAGATTCACGTTCAGTGCAGTTGCCGCAGCAATGCTCCTCAGCCTGGTACCCGGCTGCCAGAAGCAGGAAGGCCCGGCACAGCAGGCCGGCAAGGAAGTCGACAAAGCGGTAGAGAAGCTCGGACAGCAGATCGAAAAATCCGGTGACAGCATCCAGAACGCGGCAAAGGGCGAGAAGAAGTAGTCGTTGCGCAGAGCTCCACGGCGCGACCAGAATTGAACGTGACTCGTTCGGCACCATCGAGGTTCCCCGCCGACCGGGCCATGGGGCGCGCAGGCTCACCGCTGAAGAAGCCGGGCCCTATCCCCTTACCAGGGCGTCGAGCGGCGCGCATCGGCGCACTGAAGGTCGATCACTGTTTCTGCACGACAACCCGGCCCCCGGCGTTCACGAAGACCCGGTAGCGATTGCCGTCCTTGCAGGTCGCGACGTAGTCGTTGTCGCCTTTCACCTCGTAGCCGACCACCTCCCCGCAGGGCAGGCCCTGGAGCGCGATGACGGCCGCGAGGTCCTTGCGCTGCTTCGGGTCGTCCGCTGCATGAACCGGAATGACGGCACACATCACGATGACCAACAGCCGGGAAGCATTTCGTTTCATCACAATTCCTATGGCAGTTGCGAGAACTTGTCGCGGTCGGAAAGGATGGCCCAGATCGCCTCGCGCGACCCGTTGATCGCCTTGGCGAGCGCCGGGTCGCCGTCCTGCAGGAGGGTTAGGGTCTTCATGAGCAGGAGCTCGTAGAGCCGCCGCAACTCGGCGAGCGTGGTCTTGAGTCGCCCTTGGTAATAGTCGCGAAATTGCTCCAGCAGGTCATCCACCTGGTTCTTGAGCGACAGTTTCGTCATCAAGCCGATGGCGTTCGTATCCTTCAGCCGTTGCTCGAGCGACTCCAGGTCGAGCGGCGGTGAACCCTCCGGCTTGGCGGCGACCGGCGGAGCGGCTTCCGGTTTGCGCACCGCGACTTCGGGCTTACGCGGTACGGCCGCCGGCGCGGCGGGCCCCTTCGACGCTGCAGGCGCCGCTGCGGGGGGCGGCGCCGGCTTGGGCTCCGATTTGTCAGGCGCGGCAGGGGGCGGAACAGGAGGAGCCGGTGCAGCAGCCTCCCGGACAGGCGGATCGGGCGGCATGCTGAGCATCCCAGCGCATCCCGTCATCAAGCCCGCCAAAAGAATTCCTGCGATTCGAGCTCCCATGCAACACTCCCGTGACGCTCCCGGATTCAACCCATCCAACGTTCGAAGGGCAGAATCGCTGACAGTTCGTCTCACCAGAAATAGAGCTGCAGGGACTTCTCGTTCTGCTTTCTCGGCATGTCCAACAGCACATCTCCCGCTGGGTCTCTGAGGATCATCGCGCTGCGTTGCAACAGGTTGTCGACCTCCTCCATGTCGTAGTGGGCGTTCGCGCCGGCCGGGCGCAGCCGATCCTTGTCGGGAAAGATGCCCATCTCCGGCATGATGCAGTACCACGACACGATGGGACAACCCGTGCCGATGACCTGCTTGCCGACCCCGGCGCTGCTCTTGCCGGCCAGCCACAGCCCGAAGAGCCGCTTCGGCGGGTCGGCCAAACTGGTGTCGGCGTGGTCCGTGGCGCTTGTTGCGTCGGCGCGACCACCTTGACGACCAGCGACGGCGCGGCCCCGGCGACCGGCTGTGGGGCGCGCAGAAGCAACGCTCGCTCGTCACGGAAATAGAGTTCGACCAATAGGTGCAGCCCGAGGCGATGGCACATCGCAGAACTGGGCGCGGGCTCTCTTGCATTCGGAGCGCTGACGCACAGACAGCGCACGTTCTGCTCGGTATCCTGCACCTCAAGGTAAATGGTGACTCGCGGTGGGCATCCGTCCGGAAACGGTCGTTCCCGGACGGACACCGCGATCCTATCCTTTATCTCACGCGAAGGAGAAGCTCATGAGCACGATCGTCTACATCGTCGGCACGATCGTCATCGTCGTCGCTGTCTTGTCGTTTTTCGGGTTGCGCTAAAGCGTTAAAGAGTACCTCGGACGGGGTACGCGCGGCCGCAGCGCCGCTGATGGGATGGGCGACCGTGAGGTGAGGGGGTGTCAACAGAACCGTGGAGGCGAGCATGCAGAAGGAAACGCTCCTGACCGACGTTCAAACATTGCGCAAGCGCGCCCGCCAGCACATCGATGAAGGCGCGGTAACCGCGGGCTACAGCGCGGACCGCGAGACCGTCCTGAAGCTGCTCAACGCCTCACTGGCCACCGAGATCGTCTGTGTCCTGCGCTACCGCCGCCATCACTTCATGGCCAAGGGAATTCAGTCGAAGAGCATCGCCGACGAGTTCCTGGTGCACTCGAACGACGAGTTGGGCCACGCCGACGAGCTCGCCGAACGCATCGTGCAGTTGGGTGGCGAGCCTAACTTTGCACCCGACGGGCTGGCGAGCCGCAGCCACGCCGAATACGTGGAGGGCAAGTCGCTGGTGGACATGATCAAGGAGGACCTGGTCGCCGAACGCATCGCGATCGACAGCTATCGCGAGATCATCCAGTACCTGGGTGACAAAGACCCGACGACGAAACGCATGCTGGAAGGGATCCTCGCGGTCGAAGAGGAGCATGCCGACGAGATGGCGGACCTGCTCGAAGGCCTGCCTGCGGAATTGAAGCAGAGGAAGGGCGCGCCCGCTTGAGCGCCCGAGTTCCGGCAGCGGAACGCAGACCGCGGCGAGATCGACTGAGAGCCGTCTCGATCGCACGTGAACGAATTCGATGAAGGAGAGAGCAATGGAAGCACCTCGCACCTTAACGCGCACCGTCGATGATGCAAGCGCCGGGGCGCATCGCGCGATCGATAATGTGTCTGACGCCGCGCGTCCCGCAGTCGACCGACTTGCATCCGGCGCGCACGAGGCCGTTGACAAGATCGCGGGTGCAGCCGCTCAGGCGGCGGACGCCCTCGGAGCGAAAGGCGAGCAACTAGAGCGCGTACCGGCGCGGGTGATGGACACGGGCCGCGCGTACGTACGCGAGCACCCCGTGGCGTCGCTTGGGATCGCGCTAGCAGTTGGATTCGTCTTGAGCCGCCTGCTGAGCGCCCGCTAGAGCTGCTCCGTCGCGGCTTCGTCACAGCTGCATTCGTAGTAGTGACGCCGCATGTTCGACGGCCTTTTCGACGAAGGGTCGCCGTTGCCAATTCGGGGAACGTTATTGCTCTGGATTGCGCGACGTCCTGCTGAAAGGTTGCAATCTGACGGCCGGCAAAGGCCGCGTCGAAAATGTTGAGGTTGGCCTCGTCGAAGTTGCTGGAGGAGATCGAGCGGGCGAGTGGCTCGACGATTCGCTTCGCCGGCGTGTCGATTCCGCCCGTCTCATGGAGGCAAGCTCGCCGCCTGGATCGCTAGTCGCCCAGCAATTCCGCGACCGGGTGGAGCTGCTCAACGTGCTGCGACACGACGCTCACGATGACGATGATCGGGACGCTGAGCAGCATGCCCCAGACGCCCCATAGCCAACCCCAGAACAACAGCGAGATAAATACAGCCGCTGCGTTCATGTTGGCGATTCTCCCGATCATCCACGTGGTGACGAAGGTCCCGACAACGGTAGCGATTGCCAGCGATGCGCCGGCGACCAGGAATGCGCTTGAAAGCGAGTCGAACTGCATGAAAGCCGCCATGCCCGTTGCAGCGGCGGTCACGGCCGGGCCGAGGTAGGGAACGAGGTGCAGCAGCCCCGCAGCCGCAGCCCACGCACCCGCATTCTCGAGGCCGATCCAGCGAAACGCGATCCAGGCGAGCAGTGCGACGAGCAGGTTGGTCGTCAATAGCATGAACATGTACTTCTGGATCGAGCCGTTGATGTCGTCGAGGATGTTAACCGTGATCTTCTTGTTGGATAGGGTCGGCCCCGTCAGCCGCACCAGCTTCCGTTTGAATTGATCGCCGCCGAGCAGGAGAAAGAAAACCAGGAAAACGACCATCGCCGCCTGGACCATGGCTCCGAGGGCGCCCATTGAACCTTCCAACAGGAAGCTACTGAACTTGAAAGCGGGCGGGTCGACGACGACGTGGGTGGCAGGCTGCCGCGACTTTACGGAACCGCCGGCCGCCTGCGTGGTCGCTTTCTCCACCTCGCTCGCTGCGCTCTGGATCTTCTGCATGTTGCCGGTCTGGTCGAGGCGCAGGCGCGCAAGCGCGGTAGAGACTTTGCTCGCCGCTTCGGGCAACTGCTCGATGATCGTCTGCATCTCGTCGCGCAGCGAATACGTACCGAGCACGAACGCACCGATTACGCTCGCTATCACGATGACGGCGCCTGCAGCGCGCGGGACCTTGATGGCTTCGAGCCACACGACGAGGGGATTCAACGTGTAGGCAAGGACGATGCCGAGCAACAGCGGCACCAGAAACTTCTCCGCCCACGACAGGGCGAAAACCAAGGCGATCGCGGCCAGAATGCCGAGCGAGATGCCCCGCGCATCCACCGACATCCGTACCGTGCGGATAGCGGCGACCGATGCCTCGGCGGCAGGTTGGTCCTGTTCCGCACCACGCGCGGAATCAGCATCGACGCTGGCGACTGGAGCAGCCTCATGTGGAGGCACGGCGGCTCGTTCGGACGCCTGTCTACCAGGCAGCGCACTAAGGATCACGGGGTCGCCACGAGAACCCGCCCGCCTTCGGCCTCCCAGTCTTCCCGGGCTGCATGATCGGAACCTTCGAAACGCCGCGCGGCCTCTTCCCAATTTGCCACCGCCCACCAGCCTTTCAAGTAATCCGCTCGCCGGTCTTCATACTTCAGGTAGTAGGCGTGTTCCCATACGTCGTTGACCAAGATCGGGTAATGACCCTGCAGGATCGGATTCTCGTGACCGAACGTGCTGAACACCTGCAGCCCGCCGCCATCCAGCTGCGTTCTCGCAAGCCAAACCCATCCGGATCCAAACCGTTGCTGACCCACTTCGGCAAATCTGGTTTTCAGCTGTTCGACACTGCCAAAGTCACGGATGATCGCGTCAGCAAGCGGGCCGGCCGGCCCGTCACCTCCAGTTGGAGCCATGGCCCGCCAGAACAGACTATGGTTGACGTGTCCGCCCGCGTTATGGCGCACGGCAGTGCGGATTTCCTTTGGAACCTTGATCAAGTTGAGCAGCAGCCAGCTCGCCGCGCACCCCTGCAACTCGGGGAATTTTTCCAGCGCCGCGTTCAACTTCTCCACATATGACGCGTGATGCTTGTCGTGATGCAGCATCATCGTGCGGGCGTCGATGTGCGGCTCGAGAGCCGCGTATTCATAGGGCAGCGGCGGCAGCAGATGTTTGGCAGGAACAGGCTCGCGCCGAGTGAGCGCATCGGCCGGTCGGAGCATTACGTTCGTGATCATTCGGTTCGCCTTTAGCTGGCTGAGGATGGTCCGGTCAGCTTCATGATTGGCCCGGAGCGCGGCGCATCCCACCCGCGTCCCTTTTCCGTCAATCAATGACCCTCACCTGGCTGCCCAATCGCCACGCCCGCGGGGTCGCCTCGGTGTATACGCGCCTCGACCCGTCTCGAAAGCGAATGGTGAATTCATAGCCTTTGGTCGATTCCGCCGAATGCTCGCCGTGCGTGTCGATCTGCCGCAGCGACTCGATCACGCCGCACTCGGCGCAGGGTGTTCTAGTCAGTGTGCCGCTCGCCACACCCGCCGAGGCCCGGTCTGCCGTCGCGCTGGATGGCTGGGCCGGCATCGGCGATGACTCAACGAGCGTGGCATGGTCTTTGGGATCGCCAATTGCAGTCGGCATCCACGCCATGAACGCCGCAGTGACGACAGCGCAGAGCAAAGCTGTCGCGACACTTGCGATCCACGTCAGCTGGTGCGGAAAGCGATCGAGCTGCGTTTGCACGTTGACGTCCATAGTCGTTGCAGCTCACAGTCAGCGGGGCCGATGTGCGGCTTGATAAAGCGGCATGACGGTCGGCAACAGCGACTCGATCTCCTGGACACGAGCTGCGTCTGCCGGGTGGCTACTCAGGAACTCGGGTGGACGCCCGCCCTTGCTGGCGGCGGTCATTTTCTGCCACAACGTAACCCCGGCGCGCGGGTCATAGCCCGCCCGTGCCGCAAGTTCCAGACCGATGCGGTCGGCTTCGCTCTCATCGTTGCGGCTGAACCGAGTAGCGATCAAGGCTTCGTAACCGGCATTCGCAAGCCCGGCCGAACCCCCGCCGAGGCCGAACAGTGCGGCACCGACGCCGATCGCGGTCTGCGCGGCGATCGCTTGCGACATGTGTTCACGCGAGTGCTCGCGCAATGCATGCGCTACCTCGTGCCCCATCACGATCGCGATCTCGTCGTCGGTCAGGCGGAGCTGGTTGATCAGCCCACTATAGAACATGATCTTCCCGCCGGGCATGCAGAACGCGTTGAGCTGGTCGCTGGTCAGCACGTTCACTTCCCACTTCCAGCCTGGCGCGTCGCGGCGGAACACTGCGGTCTGCGGCGCGATGCGGCTCGCCACCGCGCGCACGCGTTGCAGCATCGCGGGATCTTGGTTCAACGCGCCTTGACGTGCTGCGTCTGCCTTCAGCTTGGCGTAGCTTTGCGCGGCCATCTCCTCGAGCTGCTGCGAGGACACGAGCATCAGTTGCGAGCGGTCGGCGCCGACTGCGCCACCCGCGGTGGTGGTCGCGCATCCGCTAAGCGTCGCTAACCACGAACCGAGCAATATCGCCGCGAGGATTCGGAGGGCAGACATGAGATCTCCTGTTGCAGTTGCTTACGCGAGCCGCGTGTCACCTCTGGCAGCTCTTACACCCTTCCTGTTGCGACGCGGACGCGCGACTCGACCGAGATCTCCGGTCAAGAGATCGCGTCAAATATTGCCTGTGGCCAGCATGACGACCACCACGACCGCCAAGATCCCAACAATACCGCTCGGCCCGTAACCCCATCCCTTGCTGTGTGGCCAGTTCGGAATCACACCGAGCAGGGCGAGAACCAAGACGATCAAGAGCACTGTTCCTAATGTCATTTCGCTTCTCCTTGTATTGCCGTCAACGACCCCGGCTCACCGCACTACGGTGAATGGGGGATCGTTACGGCAATTGTCCGCTCGCCTAATAAGACCCTCTGTGCGCTGGCGTACCCAAGGCGGACGATCTTTCTGGAGTGGCCGCGAGCGAGGCGTGCGCGCTCTGTACGCCCGTGCACTAGAGCGCGTGAGACCCGCAGTTCGGTGCCGGCGCGTCGAGCCGCTGACAGGGGGCACCCGGGTGTAAGTAACCGCTTGCCTCCGGTCCACGAGATTGGACGAGTCGTTTTCACGGTACGATCTGTTCTCTGGCGTACAGATTGTGCTAGGCTTTCTCTAGCACTGTTGACCGGGAGTGCGTATGCCAGCAATAGCGGCGGTGCAAATTCCCGAAACGAACCAGCTACTGGCGGTCCTGCCGGCGGGCGAACGCGAACGGCTGTATCCCCACCTCGAGCCGGTCGCGATGGCGCTCGGCGAGGTCGTCTACGAATCCGGCAGCCGGCAGGACTACGTGTACTTCCCGACGACGGCGATCGTGTCCCTGCTCTACGTCATGGCGGATGGCTCGTCCGCCGAGATCGCCGTGGTCGGCAACGAGGGAATGGTGGGTGTTGCCCTCTTCATGGGAGGTGAGACCACACCGAGCCGCGCCATCGTGCAGAGTGCCGGCTCGGCGTTCCGGCTTTCGGGGCAGCTGCTGAAGCGCGAGTTCATTCGCGCCGGGCCGACGCAGCATCTGCTGCTGCGCTATACCCAGGCGTTACTGACGCAGATGGCGCAGACGGCGGTCTGCAACCGGCATCATTCGGTCGACCAGCAGCTCTGCCGCTGGCTGCTGCTCAGCCTCGATCGGCTCCCCTCGAACAGGCTCACCATGACGCAGGAGTTGATCGCCAACATGCTCGGGGTGCGCCGCGAAGGGGTCACGGAGGCCGCCGGGAAATTGCAGGGCGCCGGCTTAATCCATTACAGCCGTGGCCGCATCACGGTGCTGGATCGGCCAGGACTCGAGGCCCGGGCTTGCGAGTGTTACGACGTGGTCAAGAGGGAGTCCGATCGCCTGCTTCCCAGCACGCCAGCGACGTGACCCCGTGTTGGCACCTCAGCCGGCGCCACCGCCGCGTCGGTCAGAGGCGGGTCGAAGAACTGCGCGCGCGACAGGGCTGAAGCGCTCGTCAGCTCCGGGTCCGCGTCGGCCGCCTCCCGCCAGCGCTGCAACAACGCCTCGCGCCTCGCGGCAAGGCGCGAGGCGACCGCGTTTATTCGCTCCCTGGCGCTTTCCTCTGGTGTGATTCCCCGTCTCGCAGGCTTACCTCAGACGAATGTCCCCGAACAGTCCAAGTACCCCGAAGACGATCAAGTAAGCGGCGACAATGTAGTTCAGCATCCGGGGCACGATCAGAATGAGGATGCCGGCGAGAAGCGATACCAGGGGAGCAAGGCTCAAGGTGATGTTCATGGCAACTCCTTTACGAACGGAAATTGATCGTTACGGCAATTGTCCCCCTCCCGCCGCGACGCTCTGTGCGCTCGCGTACCCACGACGAGGAATATTCGCAGCTCAAACCGGCCGGCGAACTGCCTGGGCATCAGCTATGTGCGCTGACCGGCAGACGGTAGAGGAGCATTCCCAGTAACCTCGAACCATTCGAGCCAACAACAGGCTTGCGACATTCGCGCCGTGCCGATGCTCGAACAGAAACAGATCATTGCCATTGTCGAGGTCGTCGGCACCATCACTCAGTGATCGAGCGGCAATCCCGCCGCATGAACGAACGCCCTGCGTTGGCTGGGCGTTCGTCCGCGACCCGCTGGTCGCATAGTGCGACCGCTACGGATGTTCAATCAACGTCAGGAGATCGAGATGAACTGGGATCAAGTGGCAGGCAACTGGAAGCAACTCAAGGGCAATGTCAAGGAGCAGTGGGGCAAGCTCACCGACGACCAGCTCGACGTGATTGCAGGCAAGCGCGATCAGCTCGCCGGCAAGATCCAGGAAGCGTACGGGGTCTCGAAAGAGGAAGCTGAGCGGCAGCTCTCCGAGTGGGAGAAACGCCAGCGTTAGTTCAGTCGCCCTATGTAACCAGGCCGGAGCGGGCGCGAAGGCGCCCGCGAATGCTTCAGTCTCTCATTTGCAACATGAAGGAACAACAGTGAAGAAACTCAACATCAGCGTGGTCGCGGGTGCGATCGGCCTAGCGTTCAGCTTAGGTGCGCTGGCACAAAGCATGTCAAAGGACGAATACAAGGCCAGCACTGACAGCATCGTGGCGGAGTACAAGTCCGCCAAGGCGAGTTGCGACTCGCTGTCGGCTAACGCGAAGGACGTGTGCATGGCTGAAGCCAACGGCAAAGAGAAGGTCGCGAAGGCCGAGCTCGAAGCCCGCTACAAGCCCACCGAGAAAACTCATTACGAAGCACGCGTTGCCAAGGCGCAAGCCGATTACTCGGTAGCCAAGCAGAAGTGCGACGACAAGGCCGGCAACGCGAAAGACGTCTGTGTGAAGGAGGCGGAAGCTGCCGAGACCCGCGCCAAGGCGGACGCCAAGGCGCAGATGAAGATCTCGCAGGCGAACAAGGCCGCGAAGGAGACGTCGAGCGAAGCACGGATGAAAGCGGATGAAAAAGCAGCCAATGCGCGCAAGGATGCAGCGGAGGAAAAGCGTGACGCCGACTACGCGGTGGCGAAGGAGAAGTGCGACGTCTACGCGGGCGGCGCCAAGGACTACTGTGTGAACCAAGCGAAGGCACGCTTTGGCAAGTCCTAAGCTGTACATCAAGGGGTTGCAGAGATGCAGCCCCTTATTTTGAGTGTAGGTTGCTACCCGCCGGAGACGCCGTAGCCACGTTCGTTCGGCTAGTTGTTCAGCATGGATGGGCGGAGGGCGTGTGGCAGGTGAGTTTGCGGGAGATGAGCGACTCTCGTCCGAGCAGGTGGGCGATGTGACTTGTTTACGGTCTTCGGGGCGCGCTTCGGGCGGCGACGCTCGGCGCGTCGAGAGCGAGCTTAGCGAGTTGAGTGGCTTCGGCTTATAGCGACTTCCATCTCAGCTCTAGCTTGCGGTTCGGCCGAGCTTCACGCTCGTGTGATCGTCAGCGTGTAAGCTGCCTTCGACTTCTATCTCGCGCTTGAGCGGTCGTCATTTTGTCATAGATGCTGATCTCGCAGTGCAGATTCCGTTGAAGGGTACGCGAGAGTAGCAGTTATCGCCTTGCTCGCACGGCTGCCAACTCGGCAGTGTAGATTTTTCAAACCGATGCAATATCGCAACGCCTCGCAGAGCGCGGCGCGGAGAGATCGGGAAGCCCGCGCATCGGGGTGCGTCGGACCGGAATGGCTCTTGCCGGAGGCGGAGGAAGCGGCGTGGCGAGGGGGGCTCGGGAGCCGCGGCTACCGCGGGGAAACAAACGCGGCGCCCGTGGCTCGGGCGCCGCGCAATTGCATTACCGAATCGATCGCTCGGCAGCGCCGCCGATCGTCATCGCAGCGACTACTTCTTTGCGTCATCGATGCATTTCTTTTGTTCATCGCCACTCAAGGTCTTGCATTTCTCCGGCATCTGTCCGAAGACGGCAGGAGAGCCCAGTGCGAAGAGGGCAAGCAGGAGGGAAACGAGCACTTCTTCATGTGTATCTCCTTTGGTTGACATACTCAACTGGCCGATTGGCGGGAATGCACTAGAGGCCGCGCGATGCTGCATGCCGCGCACGGATCCAGCACAGACTGCGGCACGGCGAGTTGGTCAACGCGGCGCGGCAAAGAAGCGTTGACGCGCGCGCGATGACTTTCTTGGTCGAAGGACTTAACAGTGAAGGTACCCGCAACACCAAGCACAGTCGGTGCGGTGGCGCGCATAGAGTGGCCTCACCTTCGACGACTTTTTTTCGATACCGGGTGTTTCTGGGCACCGAGCGCGTATAGTCAGAAAAGGGCGGGTACTATCCGACGCCGAGTACACCTTTTGGCGACTCCAAACTCGGGCCCGAAGACAGCTATCCGCCCTCTGCTCCTCTCACATCGCCCCGGGCAGAGACGGCGTCGTTCCGGGTTGATTTGCATGCGGCGGCGTCGAAGCGAGGAGCACAGTCGAAAGAGCGGCGACACCGGGCGATCAGCGCCGCCTGGGCTCGCAATCCACGCCGTCCTAGCTTTCCCGGAAGAAGTGAAAAGGCACGCGCGTCGCCGAGCGATTTGCTGGCGTTTCGGCTCCAAACTCTTCAAGCCGGGTGTGTCTTACTTCGTTTCTTATACTGCCGGCAGAGGCTGCTTCGGCGGGAAAGCCCTCTGCTCAAAAGGGATCCGCTATGCTCACACCTGCTACTTGCGCGCGTAAGTTGCAAAACGGGAAAGCATGATGACGGCACGAGAGCCAGCAACCGAGGGTAAGATCCCGCTGCAGGCAGGGATAGAGGATCGACTGGAGAGGCTCAGCACGCTCATGGGTGCGCCGCCCTGACGTTGGCATCCCATGCCATAGAACGTGGGCGGCTTCACCGACGGCAAGACCGAGAACGTCGAGTGGAAGACCGGAGAGGTGAGAATCAACGCACCATCCGGGCAGTATACGACCAAGAACATAGGGAAAACCGACGTCGAGCTTTATGTCGTGGTGCTGAAACGAACTGGGCTGCGCGCCGCCTGACGCCGCAGCAGATAGCCTACGCAGCGACCGATGCCTGGGCGTGCCGCGAGCTGTATCTGCGCTTCAAGCAGCTGAATCTGGTCTGAGGACCCGAGAACTCGGCGCCAGAGCGAGGTTCTCGTAAGGGCGAAGGCCGGATGGCGAACCAAGCGGAGGGTGGCAGGTGCCGAAGGCCCGTTAGCTGCTCGCCGCTTGGTCATTTTTCATCGAAATGAGTGTCCGCTATCGGTGAAATTGGAACTTGACCTCGAAGGCAGCTTCTGGCCGAAAGCGACCTTACGGCCCCTTCTTGAAGCAGCCGCTCGACGCGCGATCGACCCGAAGCGACTGTCGGACCTTTCGGAGCGGACCTTCGCAACTTCCTGAACGGCCAACTGCGACTGTCAGCCGCGCCATAAAATCGCTCCGAAGCAGACATTGAAAGCGCGGCTGACAGCGCCGGACGGTCAAATGCGGCGCTCGGCTACGCCGCCCAGATGCTGCCGCGCCGCCGCCATCCAGACAGCCCGGATCGACGAGTGCTTCCGTTGCCCCGCAGTCCGATAGCTGATCGAAGCCACCACCGCTTCCGCCTTCGGGTTGAGCTGGAAGGCGTTCGCCATGCGCGAGACCTTAAGGTCCTCCTGGCGGAGACGATCTCCCGTCGCGCCGAGGCGCGAAGAGGTTATGCTGGCAGAGACTGTCGTTTGCTGTTCTCGCTTTCTATCGCTCAACTAGTCGGCGCCGTCACCCCGCCCGACAGCCCCGACTGCCGGAGCGGGGATCGTCGCGCCACCCGAGCCGCGGCTGCACGATCCGCCGCCCGGTCACGTCGGCGTTACGCGCGGCGCGATGGGGGCCGCATTGACGTAACCCGCATCGCGGATTGGGCGCGTCCACCAGCAAGAAGGCTCCGCGCACGGCAAATCAGACGCACCAATCGCCTCGCATCACGGATCTTGGCCCGAAGCTCGCCGGATCCACCGCGTGAGCGAGGCCCGGGCGGCCGAGCTGGCGTAGAGCGTAAGTTATCGTCTTGCCGTTCTTGGAGTCCGTCATAGGTTCCAACCGCTCGAAGGGGACGAACAGGGCGCCCGAGGCACCTCTCCGACCGGCGGCGCCGCGCCTCGCCCCCGCTCGGCTCGGGCGGCGAGCCACTGCGCGCAGCGCCTCGCTCGCCCCCGCCGGAACCGCTTTCAAACGCAGCCTGGGCGACCACGAGTCCGCGGAGAGGGCGCTCTCGGCCGCCAGCGTGGAGCTCCGTCAGCAGATTGCCGAGCGCGAGCGGCTCGAGGAAGAGCGCCGAAGGGCCGAGCGAGGCCTACGCGAAGTGCAGGCGCGCTTCGAGAGTGCCTTCGCCAACGCGCCGATCGGCATGGCGCTGGTGGACATGAAGGGCGGCTGGCTGCAGGTGAATGACGCTCTCTGCCGGATCAGCGGCTACACCCGGGACGAGCTGAAAGCGACGACACTGTCCGAGATCACCCATCCGGACGATGTCGATCTCGACGCGGACTCCATGCGAGAGCTGCTCGCCCGCCGGGTTCCCAGCTATCAGATCGAGAAGCGCTATCACCATGCCCGGGGCTATTACTTCTGGGTGCTGCTGACCGCTTCCCTCGTTCACGATGATGAGGGCAAAGCACTCTACGTCGTCTCGCAGCTTCAAGACATCTCCGAGCGCAAGCAGCTGGCGGAGCGCCTCGAGTACCTGATCGACCACGATTTCCTCACCGGGCTCTTCAACCGGCGCCGCTTCGAGCAGGAGCTGGCCCGGGAAACCGAGCGGGGGGTGCGCTACGGCGCCGCGGGCGCGGTCCTGATGATCGACCTGGACAACTTCAAGGACGTGAACGACGCCTTCGGCCACAAGGCGGGCGATGATCTTCTCCGGGGCGTCGCCGGCGCGCTGAGGAATCGCATTCGGCAGACGGATGTGCTGGCGCGGGTGGGCGGAGACGAGTTCGCGGTGCTCCTTCCCCAGACGGATGCCGACCAGGCCCAGGTGGTGGCCGACGGGATCGTCAAGGCGCTCAGCCGCCATGTCGCGATGCTCGGGGACCGGTCGATCCGCATGACGGCCAGCGTGGGGGTCGCCCTGTTCGACGGCCTCTCCGCCCAGGAGCTGCTGGCGTCCGCCGATCTCGCCATGTACGAGGCCAAGGAGGCCGGGCGGAATCGCTTCGCCCTGTACATACCGGGCCGGGGTCGCCGCAAGACGGTGTCAGCGCGTCTGACCGAGTCGGATCAGCTCCGCCGCGCGCTCGAGGAAGATCGTTTCGCCCTCTACGGTCAGCCGATCCTCGACCTCCGGGACAACGAAGTCTGCCAATACGAGCTCCTGTTGCGGCTCCAGGACGAGGCGGGCGGCGAGCCACTTCCGCCCAGTGCGTTTCTCTACGTCGCCGAGCGTTTCGGCCTGATCCAGGCTCTCGACGGCTGGGTCGCGGGCAAGGCGATCGCGCTGATCGCCGAGCACGCGCGCGCCGGCCGCCGGCTGGTCCTCCACGTCAACCTCTCGGGCAAGTCGATCGGCGATCCCAAGGTGACCGCGCTCACCGAGAACGCCCTGGTGGCGTCCGGGATCGATCCCGCGCAGCTCGTCTTCGAACTGACCGAGACGGCGGCCATCGCGAATATCGAGGAGGCGAAGGCCTTCGCGCACCGGATGCGCGAGCGCGGCTGTCAGTTCGCCCTGGACGACTTCGGCGCCGGCTTCGGCTCCTTCTACTACCTCAAGAACCTGCCCTTCGACTATTTCAAGATCGATGGCGACTTCATCCGTGGCATCGTGGCCAACCCCATGGACCAGCTCGTCGTGCGAGCCATTGTCGGCATCGCCCAGGGGATGGGGAAGAAGACGATCGCCGAGTTTGTGGCCGACGAGGAGACGGCGCGACTGGTAAAGCAGCTCGGCGTCGACTACGCGCAGGGGTACTACGTCGGCAAGCCGCGACCGTTGCTGGACGTCCTGCCCGCGGCCTAGGGCGAGCGGCGCCGCGACGGTGCACCGCTTGACGATCCTCCGGACAAGAAAAAGCCCGGGCCTTCGGATGGTCGGTTTCGCAGAGCCTAGGACGTTGTGCGAGACGCGCTACGCGGCGTCTCGCGCAACGAGCCCAGGCTGGGAGGAAATCAGCAGCGTGTCGCCCAGGCGCTAACCCAGGAAGGGAGGCTCACTGCCTGGACTTTACGCGGGCGCAAACTCGCTCCATGCAGCCAGCCCGAAGCTTTTCGCTCCCTTGGGGGAAATGTCCGCGGGCGTAGATTCGGATCAACCCAGCTCGTCGGCAAATTCGTGATTGACATCGCGGTGATGAGCCTCATCTGCGCGGACCGCGATGATGACGTCGCGCAACCGCGCGTCGGGCGCAAGCTTCCAGTAATCGATAGCGATCTTGGGCGCCGGGACGTTGGCGTAGGTGCCGTTGTCCACGCCAGCCAGATACTCGGTGTAGCTGGAGACCGCTTCTTCCTCGAAGTAACCCACGAAACGATGCGCGGTCTTTGGCGAAATCACGTAAAGCAGAAAGAAAAGATTATAGAAGACGCCTTGGGCAAGCAGAACCAGCAGGCGCTCAAGCCACGAGGGCTGGGCAATATGAATGAAGGTCATCAAGTGCATGCGTTCATTCTCCGCTTCGTCCAGGAGTGTGCGGATCCAGCCGTGATCGCTTTCCATTCGGCGCAGGGCACGCAAATGTTGCAGGGCACCGCCAACCATGCCCGGCACGGCAGCAACCGTTTCCAGCACAACCGCGCGATGGCCATACCGGCCAGCGAAAAAAGTGTCAGCGAAGAACCGCAGAAACTTGGTGAAAGCATAAGCAATCCGGTCGGGAAAATCCCTTGGAGCGTAGTGTCGTCCAAGCGGAGGCGTAACAGACATGCCTAAACTCCTGTGAATTGTCCTTCTGTTCCGACCAGGCTATACGACATCCATACCTAGATGCTCTAGCGATCGCTTTCCCGTTCAAACCGTCGGGCGGTTCGAGGAAGGACACGCAGAGGGATACTAATTTAGGTCGTCAGTGGCGCAAGGATCGTCCACATTTGCGAGGCGCCGATCAACGACAATACCTCGGAGTATCGCGAAGCGAAAAAGCTGATCAAGAGGCGCAACGGATTGGTGCACCACTGGCCCGAGTGGAGGGACGCCCCCGACGTTCTCTAATGAAATCCCTTCTCTATGTGCGCGGCCGCACAGACCACGCGTAATCTTGTGCACATTCTTATAAGCTAAGCATCGGAAACTTAGTACAACGCTCCGGTCAATTGTCGACATTCGTTATCAAGAGACGATCATGAACAAAGATCAAATCAAAGGCCGAATCAAAGAAGCGAAGGGTAAAGTCAAGGAAGTCACGGGCAAGATAGTCAGCGATAGGACCTTAGAAGAAAAAGGGAAGGTTCAAAAAACCATCGGCAAAGCCCAAGCGGGGTATGGTGATCTCAAGGATGACCTTAAGAAAGGCGACTGACCTCACCTTTGCATGCCTTGAGTGGCTGTTCCATACACCTGCGCGCGCGACGTTCAGATTTGCTTGCCGGGTGCATGGCCAGCAAGCCGCATTGCATCAATGAGTATCTCTCAAGCGCTTTTTAGGCAGGAGATGAACATGAACTACGAAGATCGCGATACCTTAGGCATGTACAAAGTCCACAAAGGCGGTGGACCCGATCTGCGGCGCGGACCCGGACCCGAAGTGATGGGTGCCGATACCCTCATCGGAAACGACGTCTACAACCATAAAAACGAAGATCTGGGTGACATCAAAGAAATCATGTTGGACATGCGCAGCGGCAAAGTGGGTTACGCAGTGTTGTCCTTCGGGGGCTTCCTGGGTATGGGCGAAAAGCTTTTCGCGGTGCCGTGGAACGCGTTGACGCTCGACACGAAGAATAAGCGCTTCGTGCTGAACGTGGAGAAGGACCGCCTCAAAGATGCACCGGGATTCGATAAGGACCACTGGCCCAACATGTCAGACCAGTCTTGGGCGAGGGAACTCCATTCATACTACGGGAGTAAACCGTATTCGGACGACCCGCCCGCGCCGTCCGCTCGATAAGAAAAGCCTGCAAAGGAATCCACATTCGTGTCGGTAACCAGGCCCCGAAAGAAGAAATCTAACGGTGCGGTCCGGACGACCGCACCAGTCATTGTTAGCTCGAGACGGAGATCCGAGTCTCAAGCCGCGGCGGGTTCCGGAACTGCTCGAGATCTATCCCCTTGAACTCCGGGATCTTCTTGTAATCGACGTTTCCCGTCTTCCAGTACCGCGTTACCGAGACGCCGCAACCTGCTTCGGACGAGTGCGTGACGAGTTCGAGGAGCGCGGCTTTCGCCCCGTCAAGTTCGCCTGCGGCATCCTCGGCGCGCCGCTTCGCGGCAATGTAGGCTGCTGCTGACCTGCCCCCCTCAAACGCTACCACGAGGAGGTTAGTAAAGTCCGTTTTTGAGCGGTCCCCGTTCTCAGTGCCAGTGCCGATGTGAGTCCTCGGCATTTGGTTGACCCGTCGGTTCAGGGCGAGCCCTGAATCGACGGGCGAATTCGGCGGGCGGCACTTCGCCGAGTGCCCTGTGAGGGCGACTCTCGTTGTACTCCACCCGCCACGACTCCACAACGGCCCTGGCGTCGGCGATCGACTCGAACCAGTGCGCGTTCAAGCACTCGTCTCGAAACGTCCCGTTGAAGGACTCCACATAAGCATTGTCGGTGGGCTTTCCCGGGCGGCTGCAGTCGATACGCACCTGGTGCTGGTAGACCCACAGATCCACCAGTTGGCTGGTGAACTCCGAGCCGTTGTCACAGCGAAGTGATTCGGGACGACCGCGGCTCTGTCTCAATCGCTCGAGCGCAGCGACGACATCGTGCGACCGATTGCACGGTCGCGGATTACGGAAGGCGACTACACGCCGACGGATACGTCGATTCCGCGACTCATTTCGCAAGTCCGCCAGCGCCCAGGATCAGCGGCGCGCCCAGCATAAGCACGCGATACGTCGCTACACGCGCCGGACTGCGCATCCTCTGTGCGCTAGCGAACGGACACCCTCCGCGGCGCGCCGTATGTTGAGCGTGTACGTTCGATCTGTAGCCCACGACCAACAGACACCGGATCTCGTGCGCAAAGCCGCGCTGCCCGCCGCGCACGCAGGCAGGGGTCCGATGACCTGTACACCCCTCGGCACGCACAAGTACGGGCCGCGCGTACGGGCCGCGCTCATCGGCGCCGCGGCCATAGCAGATGAAAGGAGCAGCCCATGACCCTCGGAACGATTCTGCTGATCGTCTTGATACTGATTCTCGTCGGCGTCATTCCGACTTGGCCGCACAGCCGTAGCTGGGGCTACAGACCCAGCGGCGTGCTCGGCGTGATCCTGGTCATCGTCCTCGTGTTACTTCTGATGGGACGGCTTTGAAGCAGGAGTCGGCAAACTCATCTGAGTTGTCCTTGCTGGAGACGCCCCATGACGAAGGTTGGTGGTGAGCTCGCCGTCGGTTTGCTGCTTTATGGCGCCTGCGGAGCGCTCATTGCGCACGCGACTCCCTTAGATCAGTCAAGCGCCGCCACGACCTCCCCGCCGCAGCTCGCGCAGGCGCCTGCACCCGACAGCCCCGCCCCGCCTGCGGCGACGCCGGACGCAAGCACGGGCAAAGCGGCCTACTACGGTAAGAAGTTCCAGGGCCGCAAGACCGCGAGCGGCGAATCCTTCGACATGAACAAGCTCACCGCGGCGAGCAATGACCATCCCTTCGGGACGATGCTCAAGGTCACTAATGTCGCGAACGGCAAGTCGGTCGAGGTCCGCGTCAACGACCGCCTCTCCGGTGGGGACCGGATCATTGATCTTTCCTATGCAGCCGCACAGCAGATCGGCATCGTCAAGGCGGGGGTCGCTGAGGTGAAGGTGGAAGTGAGTGCCCCCGCCACGCAAAAGAAGAATCGCTGACTCCCGTCCTGGAATCTGCGATGTCCTTCGCCATCTGGGCGCTCATCATCGGCGCCATTTTGATCACCATGGCGCTGCTGGGCACGCTCCTCAAGCGTCTGCCATTGAGTCCGGGCGTTGTTTATCTGGCGATCGGCTATGCGCTCGGCCCGGCAGGATGGGCGCTCATGGCACCGGACCCGCTTCTTTACTCCGCCGACCTGGAGAAGATGGCGGAAGTCGCGCTGCTCATCTCGCTGTTCGCAGTCGGACTGAAACTCGGCGTTCCTCTGCGCGACAAACGCTGGTACCTGCCGCTACGCTTGGCATTCCCGTCGATGGTACTGACGGTGATGTTCGTCGCGGCCATCGGCGTATTCCTGTTCGCACTGCCCGCGGCTGCGGCGATCCTGCTCGCCGCGATTCTGGCCCCCACCGATCCCGTGCTTGCATCGGACGTGCAGGTTGAAGATTCCTCGGATCGCGACCGCCTCCGCTTCGGCCTGACTGCCGAGGGCGGTCTCAACGATGGTGCCGCGTTTCCGATCGTGATGTTCGCTCTGGGTCTGCTTGGCCTTTACGATTTCGGGGGCGGCGGATGGCGCTTTCTGGCAGTCGACGTGATGTGGGCCATCGCCGGCGGGTTGGCGATCGGCGGTGCCTTGGGAGCATTGATCGCGAAACTGGTTCTCTACCTACGCACACGGCATCAGGAGGCGGTCGGTCTCGACGAGTTCCTCGCGCTTGGGTTGATCGCGATCGCCTACGGCGTCGCGCAACTCAGCTTCGCTTCGGGGTTTCTTGCGGTGTTTGCCGCAGGACTCGCGCTGCAGCGGATCAAGGAGCACTCGAAGCCCGAAAAGCCGTCGAGCGCGGTGAAGGTCAAGATCGCCTTGGGCGCGGAAAGCGAGAAGGAACTTGCGACCCATTCCCACCACGCGGGCACCTACATGATCGACGCCGTACAAGGCTTCAACGGACAACTCGAGCGACTCGCCGAACTGGTGGTGGTGATGGTGGCCGGGGCGATGTTGTCCTACACCTATTTGCCTGACCGCGCCGTCTGGTTCCTGCTGCTCCTGTTTTTCCTGGTGCGTCCCGCTTCAGTTTGGCTGGGCCTGATGGGGGCGACCGGCGTATCGCGCGATCAGCGCATCTTGATTTCCTGGTTCGGCATCCGCGGCGTCGGCTCGATTTTCTACCTGATGTACGCGATCAATCACGGCTTGCCGGAACCGTTGGCCAAAGAGCTGATCGCGATCACGCTCTCGACGGTTGCCGCATCGGTCCTGATCCACGGCATTTCGGTGACGCCGCTGATGAGCCTGTACACAAGACGGAAAGCGCGCCGGCGCCGTTAAGCAGCGACACCAGCAATCCAAACGCTTCCGGCTAACGTCTCGCCAGCCTATGAGCTGCAGGACAGCATCGCAAAGCCCGCCCGATGGCGCGCCCAATCGGGCCGGCGCTTGGCGAACTGATCACCCCGACCGGCTGCTTCTGGCCGATTCTGTTGAAAAACTCGGTTTCCGCTGACTATGAAAAAATGAGAGCCCTTGTGGGGCGCGCAGCTCGCTTCGAGCTGAGGGGGTACGCGGAGTAATTGATGTCGCGACGTAGACCCTCTTGGTGGGCCACAAGCGGGAATCGGCTGGTGTTTTCGACTAGCTCCACGTCTGACGGAAATTTTCCGTCCTTGCGATTCCGAGTTTTTCAAGTGCGCCGGTCAAACCGGCAAGGAGTAGGTGGTGCAAGTCCGCTGCACTGAAGGTCTAGCAAACCACAGTGACCCCGAGTCATGCGCGGGCATCCGTGAGGGTGTCAGCGAAGCGTTGACAGGGGAGAGCGCAGGCCAGCCATTGAGCTGCGAGAGACTCAAATCCCGGGTGCCGACACGGTTTGAAACGTGGAAGGCAGCACGGACGGGCGCGCTATCGCGAGCATCCGGACGGCCCGGCGTAGTCGAAGACCCTGGCATGCGCGGAAGCTCCTTGTACGGGAACCGGGAGATCTTGGGTTTGGCCGGCGGCGCATCGCCGGTCCGTGCCGGGAAGGCGAGGAGCCGTAGCCGGTGATGCACGAACCCAAGAAGTCTGACCTCGCCGTAGTAGCCGTGAAGCCGACGAACAACGCCGGAGGTACGCTCGGCGGCGGAGCCGGCGGAGCCAAGGGCGGGGGCCGAGGGGAACGTGGACCAGCAAAGCACGCACCGGACGCAGATCCGGGCTCGCGTGTCACAGGCGCTGGAACGCGTACGTCAGGCAGCAAAGGCAAGGAAGAAGGAACGGTTCACCGCGCTGCTCCACCACGTCGATCTCGATCTGCTGCGGCTGTCGTTCTACGCGCTCAAGCGCAATGCGGCGCCGGGTGCGGATGGGGTGACGTGGCAGGACTACGAGGCAGAATCTGGAGAGCAATCTCCAAGACCTGCACTCGCGAGTCCACCGGGGCGCGTACCGCGCGCAGCCCAGCCGGCGCAAGTACATACCCAAGCCCGATGGGCGGCAGCGGCCGCTGGGCATCGCCGCAGCTGGAGGACAAGATTGTCCAACGAGCGGTCGTGGCGGTGCTCAACGCCATCTACGAGGAGGACTTTCTGGGCTTCTCGTACGGCTTCCGGCCGAAGCGCAGCCAGCATGATGCATTGGATGCGCTGATTGTCGGCATTCAACGGAAGGAGGTGAACTGGATTTTAGATCTCGACATCCGAGACTTCTTCGGGACGGTCAGCCATGAATGGCTCGTCCGTTTCATGGAACATCGGATCGGAGACGAGCGCATTCTCCGGTTGATCCGCAAATGGCTGAAGGCGGGAGTGCTTGAAGAAGGGGTCGTGACGGATAGCGAGACTGGCACGCCACAGGGGGCCACTGTTTCTCCCTTGCTGGCGAACGCCTACCTGCACTACGTCTTCGACCTCTGGGCGCAGCAGTGGCGTAGGCGCCATGCCACCGGCGACATGATCATCGTCCGCTATGCGGATGATGTGGTGCTGGGCTTTGAGTACGAAGCTCAGGCCAAGCGGTTTCTGGAAGAACTGCGCGAGCGGTTGCAGGAGTTTTCGCTGTCGCTGCACCCGGATAAGACCCGGCTGATCGAGTTTGGCCGCCATGCGGCGGCACGGCGCGAGAAACTTGGTCTTGGCAAACCGGAGACGTTCACCTTCCTGGGCTTCACGCTCATCTGCGGGAGAACACGGACGGGTCAATTCCAGATTCTGCGGAAGACCCGACCTGACCGCATGCGGGCGACCCTCAGGCGAGTAAAGGACGCGCTGCGGCGGCAGATGCACCGGCCAATCCCCGAACAGGGGAAATGGCTGCAGCAGGTCACGACGGGCTTCTTCGCCTACCACGCAGTGCCCACGAACTCCCGGGCCCTCGCGGCTTTCCGCCATCACGTCTCGGTCCTTTGGAAGCGTACGCTGTCGCGGCGTAGCCAGACGGCCACTATGACGTGGGAGCGGATGCTGAGACTCGTCAAAGCCTGGCTCCCGCCGCCGCGAATCCTTCACCCTTGGCCCGCGCAGCGCTTCGACGTCAAGCACCCGAGGCGGGAGCCGAGTGCGTAAATAGCGCTTGCTCGGATCTGTGCGGGGGGTGCGCCGCAATGCGCATCCCTACCGCAAACAGAATAGGCCTAACCGGACGTTGCCTCGGGTTCAAGGGTTCGGTACTCCAAAGACGTCGAGGGCCATCCGGGCCGGGCCCTCCCGGCGCCACCGGCCGCGGAAACCTTGAGCCGCGAATGAGCTCTACCTGATTTCTTCGCCCACAGCGACAAAACAGTGCCCATGGCAACGAGAAATCCCACCATCCCCGCGCCGAGCGTTCGTGTTCGTCGCGGCCTTCGCTGGATAGAACAGCACGCGCGGGTCGCCTTCGATGATGTTCGCGGGAAGCGCGGCAGGATGCACGGCGCAAGCAGCAGCGACGTAACTGCAGCGCTCGCGTGGGTTCGTGAAGCGCGCAAGGGGGAATCGTGACCAGCCGAAAGCCGCATCCCTACTGGTCCGGGCGGGTATGGGTCTGGTTGTGACGCTGACGGGTGAAGCCGGTAAATGCCTAATTAGAGGTGCAATCTGGGAGCTCAGGGCATCCTCCTATCGCGCCTACGTCCACCTTGTCCCCCCGGGACCCCGACTCGACCTTTCGGCCCTCTCGATCGTCTCAGCGAACGGCCCGACCTTGGAGATAGTACTCGATGCGGCCATCGACCGAGTGATGACTACAATCGGGACGCCGGTGCAGAACCTGCGCAAGTGCGCGCCGCGCCACGCGGCCGCGAAGCACCGAACGGAAGAAGGCCCGTCCCTTAGTCCGATTGGCCCCGGCTAGCCCGCGCGCCGGCTACGGCGCGACCACAGCGGACGGCAGCGAACGCGGCCTAGAACCGCTTGAAGTGAGCCTCAATTGAACGACCACTCCTCCTCGATCCCACCACCGTCGGCAAGAACCCTTACGGTGCTTGGGCGGTGGATTGCAGCCCAGATCTGGGCGTAGCCGACAGCAAGCGCCAGATCCGAGAAGGACTCTGCTCTTGCCCGGCCTACGGGCGTGACCTCCCATTCGTGGCTCAGGCCGCGTTCAACGACCACGATAGTAGGCTGCCTACCCTGGCCTCGCTCTTCATCGGACATCGCCATTCGCGAACTCACCGAAAGGGTCACGACGTATCAAAGCGTTTTGGGCGAAGAGAGACTCGAACCCTCAACCCTCTGCACCCTATGGCGCCGACGCTCTGCCAAGTTGAGCTATCCGCCTAGGGCAGACCCTACCGCCTCTCCGTTGGGATCACGGCAAAACATCGTTACAGCGAGTGACCGGTGTCACGTCACCTGGGGATTCGTCTGCGAGGTGCTGCCGACGCAGCGAAGAATCTCCTTCGTGTTCCTGTGGCGAGCCCGGCCCAGGAATTCACGATCTTTGACTGTCGGCGCGCGCAAGACGGGCTAGGCTTTTCTTGCCGGCGCGCCAGCTCGCCTCGACAGAACCCGCGCGCCGAAGGATAGGAGCGACCCGCTGCGATGATCTCGAAACCAGCACCGGTCTACGACGACGCCATGCGCGCTGTCTGGCAGGACGTGCGCGTGGCAGCGCTCCTCGCCGTCGTCGCGTTTGTGCTCGCGATCTTGGCTACCTGAAGTACCCCGCGAGCAACGCTGGATGGCCCAGCGGTACGTAAGGAGGAAATGACTATGACGAAGACCCTGCCGAAGGGGCACCTATCGTGCCTGTCGAGCGCTTTTCGGTATACGCCTGCTGTACGGACGAATGTCGCGGACACTCTCGCGCGGATCGCTCGGGAGATCAAGGCACAGGGTTCGCGGGAGCGAATCGAGTCCTTGCCTGTTGTGCAGCGTCGTCTTTTTCCTCGCGAGACGAAGCGCCATCTCAATCTCGTCCCGGAATCCGGACGGGTCAGCGAAGGTGAACTCGCCGAGACCGGTTAGCGGCTGAGTAGCCGCGCGGTCGGCGGCGCGGCCCTTATCTCGCCACTCCCACGGCGGCACCGGTTTGGCGTCCCCCCACAACCCGCGTTTCCGTAGGCGGGTTTCGTCCTCTTCGCTTTCGTAGCGCCCGCGGTCCTCAGCCGACTGCTCGTCGGCGTAGCGCCTGAACCACCAGGCTAGCCCGACGCTGATCTGAGCGAGGCCCACGTCGAGCGTTTTGCCGCAGCGCGGGCAGTCCTGCGGCTGGACCCACACCTTGCACACTTCGCGCCCGAATCTATCGACCTTGTGGCACCACGCGGCCCTCGATAGTCCACTCAGCGCCGTGAGCACTCTGGAGTGCAAACGCCACAATTGCCGAGAGGAGGAATCTAGCCATGAGGGTTTTGAGGAACAACGACCGCACTTCGTCACGCCTGCCCGTAGGACAATCACCTACAACGATTTCGACCCATATTGCCCGTGTCGGCCCGGTGCGTAGAGTTCACGGATCGCGGCCCTGAAATGGAGATTGACGATGCGAATGAAACCAACGGCGTTAGTGCTTGCCCTCGTTGCCGCGGCAAGCACTGGCTTTGCCACCGCTCCGGCGCTCGCCGCTGACGTCGGCGTGTCGGTTAGCGTCGGCCAGCCCGGCTTTTATGGCCGCATCGACATCGGCAACTTCCCACAGCCGCAGGTGATCTACCCGCAGCCGGTTGTGATCCAATCGGTAGTCGTGATGCCCCAACCGATCTACCTGCACGTGCCCCCGGGCCACGCGAAGGACTGGCGGAAGCACTGCCACAGGTACAGCGCGTGCAACCAGCCGGTCTACTTCGTGCGGGAGGACTGGTACAACAACGTGTACGTCCCGCGTTACCGTGAGAACCTTGAACGCCCTGCCAAGGGTCAGGGCAAGGGTCAGGGCAAGGGCAAGGGTCAGGGCAACTGATCGAGCGGCGAGCCCGCATGCTTGTGGCAAAGTCGGGGAGCGGGCTGATCACCCTGCCAAGGATGAATGATGAGACATCCGAACCGGAGCTACGGGAGAACGGCCATGGTGATCACGGCCGCGCTCGGAGCAGCGATGCTCCTGCGACCGCCCGAGGCCGCCGGTCAAGAAGCGTGCGGCGTTTTGCGCGACGGGACCCTCGTCGCGAAGGTGCAGGCAAAGTTGTTGGTCAGTCCACTATGGGCCAAGGTCGGAAGCCTTGTCGTCACGTCGAAGGAATGCGTGGTGACGCTCGCCGGGACCGTACCTGAACGGGAAAACATCGTTGAGGCCGAGCGCGTCGCGGCCAGCGTTCAGGGCGTCCGCAGAATTCGTAACACACTCCGGGTCGCGTCCCAGTAAGTCACATCGTTTTCGACCCGTCTGATGGGCACACCCGACGGCTGGCATCTATGGTGCGCGCACCATCGGATCGTGGTGGTATTCCCGTGCGGGCTGTGGGAGCGGGCGCCTGGGGCGGATGATGCTGTGCCGCTCGGCGCATGCGCCGCCGGGCGGGCGTGACGCCTCACGCGAAGGGACCAGCGTAACCTCCGCGCGCCATCCTAGGAGATCGCAACGCCGAATTGGAGGCCGCAAAAGTGCCTACCTTCGCTGCGATGTCCTGGAACGTCGCGAACCTGTTCCGCCCTGAACTTGGGGCCGCGCAGCCCGAGCAGCAGCGCTACCAGCAAAAGCTCGCCCTGCTCGCTGCGGTCATCAACCAGGTCACTGCTGACGTGGTGGCATTACAGGAGATCGGCGGCGACGACGCCCTTTTTGATCTGCAGCAGGCTTTGGGCGGGACCTTTCCGCACCGGGTGATCTCGAAGTATCCAGATGCACGCGGTATTCGGGTGGCGTTCCTGTCAAAGTTCGCCATCGCGAATGCCGCGGACATCGTCGAGTTTCCCCCGGGTCCGGCGCTAGATATCCGTGGGATGTCGGACACCGGCGAATCGGTTCCGATCATCCGTATGGGGCGCGGGGCGTTGTTGATTCGTGTGACCGATGGCGCGTTCATGGTCGATGTGATGACAGATCACCTGAAATCGAACCTCTTGAGCTTCCCGCGACCTGGCGGCGAGACGAGCTTCACCCCAGGACGACTGAATCGGTTCCCTCACGGCACCGGGCACTGCGAGCTATCGCTTTACGTGATCCCGTTGCAGTGATGGAAGTAGATTGCCTTCAGCTGATTAAACTGATCGAGGGGCGAGCGGGCGATCCGCTCCAGCAACGCGGTGCAGATTTCCGCCGTGGGCCGATGGCGCTTCAGCATCGTGAGGACGTCATCGAGACTCTCAAGAGATGCCCGCTCCACGATCTCGGAAGCCGTGACTTTGCCGTCGCGGATCATCCGCTCTAAAACATCCATCTCGCTCTCCCTGGTGTGTGCCCGCGTGTCCCCGCGGACTTCACAACGAGCGTAACAGGGTTGCAGGCCATCGCGTAAGGCAGAGAGGAGCGCTTTGCACACTTGCAACCCTTGTTCACGCATTCGTCCGGGATCGCGAAATCCTGCGCCCACCCGAAGACTGGCAAGACTGGCATGTGACGCCCATCACGCGTTGCTGACGTTCTGGCCCGATCCCTGCTCGGAAGCCTGCGTATTGCATTGCGGGGGACAGGCGTGGAAAAAGACGCAGCGAGCAAGGTGGTCACCGTCAAACCTGGGGCGCATCAGGATTGGCGTGTGGCGATAGAGGGACGGAGCGGCGATCTTCCCTTCACTACGCGGCAACTGGCTATTGACTTCGCGCGCGCCTACGCGAAGCTTCGCCGTGCCAACACGATTCAGGTCTTCAACGAGAAGGGCGTTCTCGACCAAGAAGAGAAGGTTGACCTCTCGTTCCCGCAGAGCAAAGCCTGATGACCACGAAGGGCGGCGTGAAAGTCTTTCGCGTCGAATCCGCCCAGCCTTACGGGTGGATCGTCTACCTGGACGGCTTCGCCAAGACGCACTTCTTCGTGAGCCGCAGTCTCGCGCTCGTCTACGCTCGCGAGTGGGCGAAGGTGAATGCGCCGAGTCTAATCGTGGTGGTCGGCCCTGACGGACAGATCGACGTCGATCAGACCTACACCGCGATGGTGCCGCAGCGGGCGTAACCGATCATGGTAGGCGCCGCGAGCTGAAGTTCAACCGTGGCCAGAACCATGAAAGGACCTCCAGCGCGCAACCCAGGATAGCGTAGTGGGTGCCAAGCAAGCGCTTCCGGCCCGCGACTACCGCTACCCACAATGCCGGCGATAGATGACCTGCAGCGTCTGGAACTCCGATAGCGGTGAAGTCGCGATGATCGCCTCGAGGGAAGTCACTCAGCTCCGACCTCGGGACACCTCTCAAGGAGTCGAAGCCGTCGCTATCGTAAAGCTACCGTAGATGAAGGGCAGGACTGTGCCGTCATTCATCGTTACTTGAGCGGTGATCGTATGGACGCCCTTGCTCAGTCCGGTGGTGTCGAACCCCCTGGCTGCGCCAGAGTCCGTCGTTCCTGCGAAATCGAAGGGGCTGCTCGGATCGATCATTATCGGAGTCCCGCCGGGGGAAGATGGGTTCGGATCGTTCAACCAGAACGCGACTTGTTTCACCGGATTGGATGCGGCCTCCGGATTGATCTGTGCATAGTAAACGTAGATCGCTCCCGAGACGGACAGGCCGTTCAGCGGGACGGCGTTGGACCGATCCGACGACTTGCTCAAGAGCAGACCCACTACTGCAGTCTTGGAGTCCGCAGCGATCTCGGCCTGCGTGAGCGCGCGGTTATAGACGCGCACCTCGTCGATATAGCCGGTGAAGTACTCAGCACCCCAGATGGAGTTGCCGCCGATCCGCAGCTTGCCACTGGAGACGGATATGTTCCCGGCTTGCGGTCGAGTGCCGGCCAGCTGACCGTTCACGTAGAGCCGCTGCGTCGAGCCGTCATAGGTCGCAGCCAGGTGAGTCCAGGTCTTCACCGGCAGCTGGGGTCCAGCGGCAAGATTTCTGTCTCCCTCGGCCGTGTTGATGGTGGTCGAAGGCCTACCCACATCGGAGTTGGCGGAGAGAGAGTAGGCCGGTCCGCCAGACCGCTCCTTCATAAGCACGGTGATCCAGCCGGTCAACCGCGCTGTTGGGTAGACCCACGCCTCCAGCGTCATGCCCTTGGTGAGGTCTAATGAAGCACTGTCCTCGATGGTGATCCAATCCTTCCTACCGTCGAACTTCAAGGCTCGTCCGAAGAACGCCGTCCTGACTCGCGAGGCGCCCGAGATCCTTCCATGGTTAGCGGATCCCGATGCGTCGATAACCTCCGTACCAGTCTTCTCCTCAAAGCCGTAGGCGGCCACCAGGCCGTTCGTCCATCCAGTGGTACCGCTTCCACCGGTCGATGGGGCGGTCGTCGTGCCGCCGCTGGGTGGTGGGGTGGTCGTGGTGCCGCCGCCGCTGACTGGCGCAGCCGTCACGCTGATCGATTGGGTAGCGGTGGTGCTGCCGCCGCTGCCGGTGACCGTAAGCGTGACCGCATAGGTCCCGGGGTTCGAATAGGTCTTGGCGACGGCTTGAGTCGTGGCGGTGGTACCGTCCCCGAGATTCCAGAATCGGCTGGACACGCTGCCGGTCGACGTGTCGGTCAGGGTAACCACCAGCGGCGCGGTTCCCGTCGTCGGACTCGCGGTAAAGCTCGCGACAGGGGCCGGAGCCGGAACAACCGCGCTCACCTCGTTCGAGAAGCCGCTCGTGGTCGTGCCGTTGTACGCCTTCACCGCGAAGTAGTAACGCGCTCCATCCGTCAGACCAGGCACCGCAACGCTCGTGTTGTTCTGGGCATCGATGCTCGAAGAGTAGTTGCCGCTGCTGGTGCCGTAGTGCAGCCGGTAACCGGTAGCGCTCGCCACCGGGTCCCAAGCAAATTTCAGCTGCCCGGCAAGCGAATTTGCGCTTACAGCCAGAGGAACCAGTAGGACCAGGACCCGAACGAGGAGCCGACTCGCCGGCACACAGCAGCGCAACAGATCGAAAGACGTCATGTTCTCCCCAACGAGATGAAGCCGCTCAAGATGGGCCGGCTGAGCTTCTGGAGTCATCGAGCGATGAGCGCGTCGACAGCCCTCTTATGCGATTGTCATAATGACTGACGTCCGGGTCAAGGTCGTTTCGGGGAATGTGCGCTTTTTGACCATGCTAACGTCATAAACACGACGGTCGGATTGGTTCTCGCACTTTGGGCACCGGCTACTGCATTGGCGTGAGGTCATTGGCGTGGCGCAGCAAGGCGTGCCACGATTTGGACATCCGAGCAATCAACAGTTTGCGAGGAAAGCGGACAGGCGATCGTCGTGCTTCAGCGACAGTGCCTACGCTTCTGCTTTACCTGCGTCACGGGGAGCTCAAGGTCCGATACCGCTGGCCGTGCCTGCGTAGGTTCTCGCCAGCTATCCGGTGCGCCAACGCCTTTCAGGCAAGGAGAGGTAGTTCGGGAGTCGGGGCGGAGCGGCTACCCAGCTGGCGGCTACGCCAAAGGCACCCGCTGTCATATCGGTCACCTCGAATGACCGGATACCCGGTCCACAGCTGAACGAATTCCAGGATGACGCCTAGCGCGATGAATCCGGCGGCAAACCCCGCGCGAACGGACACGCCCGGGTAGAGATTGGCGAACGACGACATGAGAACGAAGTACGCGAAGGCATGTGAGAACTTGTCTCCCTTCCGGCGCTGCCCGTCGTGCGTCTGGCGCGTTCTCGTCCGAATGAGCGCGCGTTGCTAGATGCGACGAAAGCGAGGCGATCGGGGAGCCGAGACCGCACTGGCGGCCGGCGGCCTTTACTTATCTATGGCGGGTTTACCGACACCAAGGAGACGCACCAGGCGAAACTCGCAGTTTTCGATTGAAAGAGAGAAACCATATCCGTGGTCGGCGTCATCTTGCTCGTCGTTGGTCCGAAGAAGTAACGGAGGGGACCTTGCTTTAACACCCCGTGTCTGACAGCGTGTGCTTGCCAAGCGGTAGGGCGTAGCGTTATACGTGCTGCGTGTTTCCTTGAGACGTACCGGGCGAGCCAGTCCATGCCTGTCAGATACTCGTCATGTCCAGGGCCTCTCGTTCTCGGCCTCCCGTGTGGCGTGGTTTTCAGCGGGATCATCGCGACGATGGTGCTCGCGAGCGGCTGCGTCGCGGTCGGCGCGACGGCGTTGGGGATCGGCGCAGCGGTCGGGATCAATCACACGCTCAGCGGCATCGTCTACAAGACGTTCACCGAACCGCTGCCCAAGGTCAAACGTGCTGCATTGACCGCGCTCCATCAGATGGAGATTACAGTTGCGTCGATGGAGAAGACCAAGCAGGGTGAGCTTATCAAAGCCAAGGCATCAAACCGAACGATCGAGATCGAGTTTGAATCCCTCACGCCGAAGACGACGCGCATGCGGGTGGTGGCCGATTCGGACGGAATCTTCAAGGATTCGGCGACGGCCACGGAGATCATTCTTCAGACCGAGCGGGCGCTGCCCGCCACGTGATCAAGGAGGCGCGCATGAAGTTCCGTTATCGTGTTGTGAACCTGCTTATCGCGGCTTCGGCCGCGAGTTTCGCGACCGGCCTTAGGGCGGACGAGGCGGCCGCGCTGACCACCGAGATCCAGGCCGTGGACGCCAACGCGACCTCGAGAGGCCAAGGGGTGGTGACCGGGAAGATCGCGTCCGATTTCGAGCCCTGGGCCGGCTCGCGCGCGAACGCGACCAGCCTCGTGACGGGCCTGCGGAACGGCTCGCCGATCACGCTCACCGAGCCCGGCAAGCCGTCGGCCATGTTCACGCCACCGACGCGGCCTTTGGGTTACGGCAACGTCTCCACGTCGCTCGCGCTCGCGAAGTTTCAGCTCGCGCAGCAAGGCATTACCAATCCCACGCCATCCCAGATCCAAACCGCGCTGACGGGCGGCACGATCACCGCGAACGGAAAGATGGTCGACTACCAAGGCATCCTGAGAATGCGGGCGGACGGCCTGGGCTGGGGCCAGATTGCGCACGCCTCCGGCACCAAGCTCGGCCCGGTGGTGAGCGGGATCCATTCGCAGAACCAGCATTTCGCTTCGCTCCCGCCCGCGCCGAAGCCCGTGACGACCATGCCGAACGCTTCGTCGAGTGGGGCGACCTCGGTGGCCGCTTCGCGGGCCGGCGCACAGAGCGCCTCGGCCTCACGCGGCGTCGTGACGGCGGCCGGAACCGCGCCAGGAGCGGCGCAGGGCAAGGGTCAGGGCAAAGCCGCGACCGCCGGCGGGGAGGCCGCGCCGAGAGGGCAAGGGATTGTCACTGCGGCCGGGAATAGCGCGTCGCCCGCCGCGATCGGCGCCTCAGGAGCGAAAGGTGGGGGGGTCGTTACAGCTGAGGGCAGTAGCGCAGCGGCCTCGTCCAACGCAGGCGGGAACGGAAAAGCCCTCGGCCGTTCGAAGTAGCCGCACACGGACCCCGGACGAACGACTTCGCTGCGAGGCCCTCGCTGGCGAGGTTCTCGGCAACGCCCCTTTCGCTGTCGGCGAAATCGATCTTCCGCTTTGGGTCGATAGCGGCATGGAGCGGCCGCCTTCAGTGACAGGGCCGTACAGCTGCTTCTGGCCGGTCTGCGACATTCGCGACGTGCTCGCGCTGCCTATCCACCGCGATTGCGTTGGCAACGTTCCCAAAGCCCCGCCAAACGGTAGTAGCCATCAGATCGGGTCGTCCATTAATCTAGCTTCTCGCGTTGATCATGCGCAGTTTGTCGGTGATTTCACTGCGTTCGCGACGACTGCGGCCCAAGCCTCGGCTAGCTCACGCAACCTCGCGAGGTGCGCCGCGCTGTCGTAGTGCGCGCTGACGTCGCCTGCGTGCGGGTCGGCGTGGCCCAGCAGGCGACGCGCAACCTCTTGCGGTACGCCGCGCTCGGCGAGCCAGGATCGGGGCGCTTTGCGTAGCAGCTTCGGGCTCCAGTCGAGTGCGCGACCTGCTTCCTCGTTTGCGTACGCCTTCAGCATCGCCCGGGCGCGCTTTGGCGGCTGATCTGGCATCGGTAGGAGGCCGCCGAACACATACGGCCCGCGACGTTCTAGGGCGCGCAGGACGTCGGCCGCGGCTTTCGACAGCGGAACGCGGTAGCTGCCGCGCTTCGCCTCGGTCACGATGAGCACGGGATGCTCGCCTTCCAAACCCGCCACGTCCAACCACTGCAGTCTGCCAGTTTCCCCCGGCCGGGTAGGGCAGAGCGAGGCGAAGCGGAAGAGCGCCGCCCACGCTGGGTACTCGGCCGCAAGGCGATCCACGGCACGCACTACCGCGCCCAGCGCCGATAGGTCGGGTCCGCTTTCCGGGAATGCGACGAGGCTGCGCGGATCGGGCCTCGGCGCGCGCGTCTCGGGGAACGCGGGCAGTGCGTGGAGGATTTTGCCCCCCTTCGGCCTCGTGCACCACGTCAGGAACGCGCGGACCTTGAGCATAAGGTCATGCGCCGAGCCGCCAGCCTGCTCGATCTTCGTGGCGATCGCTTCTAGGGCGACGTCGTCCACGAGCGAGAGCGGCAGCCGGCGCAGCCCCGTAAGGTGGTCGACGCGGCGGTGCTCACCGCCCTCCAAGGTGCGCCTGTAACCCGCGACGGTGATGGCCTTCGGTTTCTTGCCGGCCGCCGCCTGCCGGTCGCACCACTCCAAGTATCGCGACACCGCTCTGTCGAACGTCAGCGAGTTCACCGGAAGCTCCGCTGGCGCCTCGCCGCGGATCGCCCCCCGGTGGAGTAGAGCGGCCTCGCGAGCCTTCTCGGCGTCCATGGCTGGGTAATGGCCGAGGATCTTGCGCGACCGCTTACCGTGGCTGCGCAGGTGAATCGTCCACGTCCGCACGCCGTACGGGCTCACGCGCAGGTGCAGCAACGGCACAATGCTGTCGCGGTGGTCACCGACATGGGCGGTCGCGGGGTCCAGGCGTTTTGGTTTCCTGGTCGCCATGACTACTCCCCGCCCGCCTGCGAGAGGCTGACCCCAATCGCCGCGGAGAGCGCGATGACGAAGGTGTACTTCGGCACTGTCCGAAATCTAAGCGCGTGCGCCGTTACGACGGCGGTCACTGCGTCCCGCGGGAGGGCCCGTTCCCCAGCACTCATTGGCGTCGGCTGCCCACTATCTCGGCTTTCCAGTAGGCGCAGCCCGCGCGCCGACGGTCTTGTGCCCCCCGCAGTTCACGGCGTTCTTGCGTACCCCATCCGGTATACTGCTGCACGCTCTTCTCTCATTGTGCCATTTCATGTCAGAACCGTTCCGAACTGATCGGAACAGATCTTATATCTACAGGAATACATTGGAATTGTTTTGAACAGTTGTGCGACGACAGACCATTCGTAATGCTCAGGTCGGGGGTTCAAGTCCCTCCGCCAGCACCACGATCCAGGACCTTTCGATGATGCGAGCGATCTTCGCCCTGCTGTTGGCGGTCTCTACTGCGGCCGCGGCGCAGACCTATCCGAGTCGCCCGCTGCGCGTCATCGTGCCGCAGCCGCCGGGCGGCGGCTTCGATCTGGTGGCGCGCACGCTGAGCGAGCCGCTCGGCGCCCTGCTCGGCCAGCCGGTGATCGTCGAGAACCGGCCGGGCGGCGGCACGACCGTGGGGACCGACCTGGTCGCCAAGGCGGAGCCGGATGGGTACACGCTGCTCCTCGGCGCTTCGGCGAACCTCGCCTTCAGCCCCGGGCTGTATCCAAAGCTGCCATACGACCCGAAGGCCGATTTCGTGCCGGTCGGGCTTGCCGCGGGCCTCGCCTACACGCTGGTGACGCGCACCGACGCCCCGCTCAATTCGCTGCGGGAGATCGTCGAGTACGCGCGCGCCAATCCCGGCAAGCTCACCTACGCCTCGGCCGGCAACGGCAGCGGCCAGCACATCTGCGCGGCGCTCGTCTGGCACCTCGCCGGCGTGTCGCTGACCCACGTGCCGTACAAGGGGGCGCAGGCGGCGTACCAGGACCTGATCCCGGGGCGCGTCGATCTGTTCTTCGATGCCTCGGCGACGGCGCGCGGCCAGGTCGAAGGCGGGCGCGTGAAGGCGCTCGCCGTGTCGGGGCCGGCGCGGCTTCCCTATCACCCGAACGTGCCGACGGTGCGCGAGACCGGGGTGCTCGACCTCGAGGTCGAGTCGTGGGTCGGGTTCTTCGTGCGCGCGGGCACGCCCGCGCCGGTGCTCGCGCGCCTGCGCGCGGATTTCGACCGGGTGGTTGCCTCGCCCGAGATCGCGGCCGCGTTCGAGAAGCGCGGCGCGCGGCCGATCCGTCTGTCGGTACCGGAGACCGAGGCGCTCGTCGCGCGCGACATCGAGAAGTGGACCCGGCTCATCCGCAGCGCCGGCATCAGCGCTGACTGACCCTTCGCCGCGTCGCCGCCCCGCCTCGCTCCCTCCCTGGACACCGCTGTCGGCGCCGCGACGTGAGCGCCGGGCGCCCGGCCGTCACGGGGCGCCCGCAGCGAGGAACTTCGCACGTCCTGGCCCTCCCGCGCGGAATAGTTCACGCGCCCAGACCCGCTGGCGCAGGGCTTGCTTTGCAGGGATGGAGCGATTTTCTGGCAACGGCCACGGATGCTCGGCATCTTCAACGGTTCTCGGTCCGACCACCCGCTGGCGGACCTCAAGGAGGCGAAGCGCCTCCTCGAGGGGTTGCCCGCGGACGACGCCTTGCGGTCGCTCGAGGAGATCACGCACTGGCTCGACTCGGTCCGCGCCGACGCGAGCTTCAAGCCCGAGGCCCGTGCCCAGCTCGTCCAGCTCTTCGACGAAGCGGGCCAGGCGCCGGCCCGCAAGCTCGCCCGCGAATACCTCGCCGCCTCCCGCATCGGCAAGCAGCAGGAGTCCCAGCTGTGGACCGCGATCCACACCTTCTGGGAGCAGTCCGCGCTCGGCTACGCGACCTGCCTCGACACCTACGCCACCGGTGCCAAGGGCGGCGATGCCCTGAAGCGGTCGCTGCCGCTCCTCGGCGTGCGCGCGCTGCGCTCGCTGGCGGCGCAGCTGAAGTGGCTGCAGCTGCGCTACGGCCCGGTCGACGAACGGCTCTGGAACATCCTGTGCCGCACCTACGGGCTGCTCGCGTCGCGCAAGCTCTCCAAGACGAGCGTCGCGGTCTACCCGGGCGTCGCCGCCGAGTCGACGCCGGAGCTCGAGTTCCTCCGCGCCGCGATGTTCGGTGCCTGCTCGCCGGACAGCCTGCTGCCGGTCGAGATCGAGATCGCCGAGCGCGTGATCGCGCTCTGGTCGTCCCACTTCCTGCTCGTGCCGGTCCACCAGCCCGAGACGCCCTACTGGATCGACCTCGCCGAAGGCAAGCCACCGGTGCGCATGGCCCGTCCGCCGCAGCCGGGTCCGGGCGTCCGGTTCATCGGGCCGGGACGCGCCTTCGGCGAGCTCGAGGCGATGCTGCAGCAGGTCCGGAAGCACCGCGAGGTGCCGCCGGCGATCTCGCTCGGCGGCGCGTGCACCCCCGACACGGTTCTGGGCGTGCTCGAGCACCTCGAGCAGTGCTGGTCGCCGAAACTTGCGGAGCGGCGCCACGCGCGCCACCGCGTCAAGTCACGCCTCACGATCGCGTGGGGCTTCGAGGGCATCCTCGAGGTGCTCCGGCCGTGCTCGACGTCGAGCCTCGACGGGACCCGGTTCGAAAGCTGGATCGTCGAGAACGTCAGCGTCGGCGGGTTCGGCGCGCTCGTGCCCCAGGTGCGGGGCGACTGGCTGCGGATCGGCTGCCTGCTCGCGATGCAGCCCGAGGGCGGGGACAACTGGCTGATCGGCGTGGTCCGGCGGCTGTCGCGCCCGTCGCTGCAGCAGGCTGCGGTGGGTATCCAGACCCTCGCACGCTCGGCCGCGCCGATCGAGCTCCGGGTCCAGGTCGGGGGCACCACGACCCTCGACACCGAGACCGCGATCCTGCTCGACCCGAACCAGCTGGGGGGCGAGGTGCAGATCCTGCTGCCCGCCGGCGTCCACGCGCCGGGCGAGACCTTCACGTTCGACTACAAGGGGCTGCGCACGAAGCTCCTGCCGGCCGGCGTCGCCGAGCGCCGGCACGACTACGAGCTGCTGCGCTGCAGCCACCTGATCCGCGACGCGGCCTAGCCCGCGCCGCTCACTTCCCGAGCACTCCCTCAAGCCCGCGGCGGACCGCCGCGCGCGCCATCACCTCCGCGATCCGCGCGGCGAGCGCGTCGACGATGATCTTCCCGAGCTCGCCCGGCGTCACGCCGCCGCGGCCCTTGCCGATGTCCCGGAGCTGGATGTCGGGCAGGTCGAACGAGATCGTCGCCGTGCCGCGCCCGACCTGCGGCGCATAGGTGACCCGGGCGCCGCGGATGGTGAGGCTCTCCACGATGAGCCGGCGTCCGCCCTTGGCCTCGCCCCCCGCCCCGACGTAGCGCTCGACGTTGCGCTGCAGGACGTCGAAGTTGCTGCCTTTCGCGCCCGGCTCGTAGGTGATGCTCGGGCGCTCGACGGCGATCCGCCGCACGAGCACGACGTCCTTCACGACCGTCGTCGGGTCGACCGCGAGCGCGATCGTCCCGGCGGTCGCGGCATGCGGCGCGCGGAAGCCCTTCGGATTGCCGATCCGCAGCCCCCGCAACGTGCCGGAGCCGTCGGCGGGGGAGAGCTTCACCTCGTCGAGCTCGACGGTCGCCTGGAGGATCTCCGGGGCGTAGTTCTCGATCGCCCGCTTGACGACGTGGTCGAGCGAGAGGTAGAGCCACACGCCCGCCGCCACGAGCGCCACGACGGCGAGCGCGGCGACGGCGGCGACGATCCGTCCCATTCAGGCGAGCACCCGGCGCAGCCACGCGCCGATGTCGTCGAGCTCCTGCGGGGCGACCGAGTGCGGCATCGGGTACTCGTGCCACTCGACGTCGTAGCCGAGCCGCGCGAGCAGCTCGCGTGACCGCCGCGCGGCCGCGATCGGAATGATCGGATCGTAGAGACCGTGCGCCATGAAGATCGGCACGTCGCGGTTCGCGGCGTGCCGCTCGGCCTCCAGCGACTCGGCGATCGGGACGTAGGTGGACAGCGCCATGATCCCCGCGAGCCGCTCGGGGTGGCGCAAGCCGGTCTGCAGTGAGATCGCACCGCCCTGGGAAAAGCCGGCGAGGACGATGCGCCGCGCTGGCGTGCCGCGTACCTTTTCGCGCGCGATGAGCGCCTCGACGAGGTCCTGGGAGGCGCGGACGCCCCGCTCGTCCTCGCGGCGCGCGAGATCCGCGCCCAGGATGTCGTACCACGCGCGCATGACCATGCCGTTGTTGATCGTGACGGGCTGCATGGGCGCGTGGGGAAAGACGAACCGGATCGGCGCCTCCGGCAGCGCGAGCTCGCCGACGATCGGCACGAAGTCGTTCCCGTCCGCGCCCAGCCCGTGCAGCCAGATGACGCTCGTCGCCGGGTTCGGCGCGGTCTCGATCTCGATGGCGTCGAGGAGCTCGGCCACTCAAGAGGCCTTCGGGCGCTGCGCGGACTTGGGCCGGAACGCCTTCACGACCGCTTCCTGGGTCTCGATGTACGGCCCGCCGATGAGGTCGATGCAGTAGGGGATCGCGGCGAAGATGCCGGGCACGACGGTCTGCCCGGCGGCGTCCTTCACGCCTTCGAGCGTCTCGCGGATCGCCTTCGGCTGGCCCGGCAGGTTGACGATCAGCGATTGTTTCCGGATCACCGCCACCTGGCGCGACAGGATCGCCGTCGGCACGAACTTGAGGCTCACCTGCCGCATCTGCTCGCCGAATCCGGGCATGACGCGGTCGGCGACCGCGAGCGTCGCTTCCGGGGTCACGTCGCGCCGCGCCGGCCCGGTTCCCCCCGTCGTCAGCACCAGGTCGCAGCCCTGGGCGTCCGCGAGCTCGGCGAGCGCCGCCTCGATGAGCGGCTGCTCGTCCGGGATCAGGCGCTCGACGCACTCCCACGGCGTCGTGAGCGCGCGGCCGAGCCAGTCCTTCAGCGCCGGCAGGCCCTCGTCCTTGTAGACGCCGCTCGAAGCGCGGTCGCTGATCGAGACGAGCCCGACCTTCAGCGGGCGATCCGGTGCGGCCATGAGTGTGCTCTGGAGCTCGGGTGCGGCCGCGAATTATAGCGATCGCCCGGACGCATCGTTCGCGGTCGCGTCGCGGATGAGGCGGAAGAGCGCGCGAAAATGCCGCAGGTCGCGGCCGGCGAGCTGTTCCTTGCGCGCTTCGCGAACGCAGGCGCGCAACTGCTGCAGGTCGATGCGCGGGTGCTCGCGCGCGAACTCGGTGAAGGCCGCATCGTCGGCGAGCAGCCGGTCCCGCCAGCGCTCGGCCCGGTGGTGCGCGGCAGTGGCCTCGCGCGACCGGCCGTCCCAGACCTCCAGCTGCGCGCGGATCGGCGCCGGATCGACCTCCCGCATCAGCCGCCCGATGTACTGCAGCTGGCGCCGCTGCGCTTCGCGGCTGCGGATCCGGTGCGCTTCGACGATCGCCTCGCGGAGCGCCTCCGGGAGCTCGACCGCGGCGAGCTGCGCGGCGTTCAGGGTCACCAGCCGGCGTCCGAGCGCCTGCAGCGCATGCATCTCCTGCTTGCGCTGGGTCTTGCTCGGTGCGTCGTCCGGCATTCCGGCGGTGGGTGGAGACCGAGCCCGTATAATAGCCGCCCGCAACGCGTCACCGCGCCGACTTCGATGCCCGATTCGCGATTCACCTACGCTCCCGACGCGTTGCGCGGCATGGTCGCCGGCGCACTCGCGCTCGCGCGCGATCGCGGCGCGAGCGACGCCGAGGCCGAGGTCTCGGAGGGCTACGGCCACAGCGTCACCGTGCGCCGCGGCGAGGTCGAGACGATCGAGTACAACCGCGACAAGGGCCTCGGCGTCACCGTCTATCTCGGCAAGCAGCACGGCTACGCGAGCACGTCCGATCTCGCCCCGAAGGCGATCCAGGACACGGTGTCGGCGGCGCTGTCGATCGCGCGGTTCACCGCCGCCGACCCGGCCTCCGGCCTCGCCGACGCGGAGCTGATCGCGCGCTCGAGCCGCGATCTCGACCTGTTCTATCCGTGGCACCTGCCGGTGGAGCGCGCGATCGAGGTGGCAAGCGAATGCGAGGCGGCGGCCTTCCGCCTCGACAAGCGCATCGTCAACTCCGAGGGCGCCTCCGTCTCCTGCCAGCAGTCCCAGTTCGTCGCCGGCAACACCGCCGGCTTCCTCGACGGGTTCCGCAGCTCGCGCCACTACATCTCGTGCGCCGTGATCGCCGCCGAAGGCGACGCGATGCAGCGCGACGACTGGTACTCGTCGGAGCGGTCGCCCGCCGACCTCGCCCGACCGGAGGCGATCGGCGACTACGCGGGCCGCCGCGCGCTCGCGCGGCTGCGGAGCCGCCGGCTCGGCACCCGGGAGGCGCGGGTGCTGTTCGAGGCGCCGGTGGCGGGCGGGCTCATCCAGCACTTCGTCGCGGCGGTGAGCGGGGGCAGCCTCTACCGGAAGAGCTCGTTCCTGCTCGACAGCCTGGGCACGCAGGTGTTCTCGCCGATCGTCAGCATCCGCGAGGACCCGCACCTCCCGCGCGGCCACGCGAGCTCGTGGTTCGACGACGACGGCGTCGCCACCCGGCCGCGCGAGGTGGTGAAGGACGGCGTGCTGCAGGGCTACTTCCTCGGCGTCTACTCGGCGCGCAAGCTCGGCCTGCGCACCACCGGCAACGCCGGCGGGAATCACAACCTCATCGTCGCGCCGGGCCGCCGCGACTTCGCCGGGATGTTGCAGGAGCTCGGCACCGGGCTCCTCGTCACCGAGCTGATGGGGCAGGGCGTCAACATGGTGACCGGCGACTACTCGCGCGGTGCGTCCGGCTACTGGGTCGAGGGCGGGGCGATCCAGTTCCCGGTCGAGGAGATCACCATCGCCGGGAACCTGCGCGAGATGTTCCGCAACGTCTCCGCCGTCGGCGGCGACGTCCTGGTGCGCGGCTCGCGCATCTCCGGCTCGATCGTCGTCGACGGGATGACGATCGCCGGGGACTAGCGCGTCCCGGTGCTCAGGCAGCTCCTCAGGTCGCTCCGGGCCCGCCGCGCCGTCGCGCACAACGAGGACGGCATCCGGCGGTGGCTGGCCGGCGATCTCGCCGGCGCCGAAGGCGCGTTCCGGCGGGCGCTCGACGCCCAACCCGCCCACGCCCCGGCGTGCAGCAACCTCGGCATGGTCGTCTGGGACCAGCGCCGGCTCGACGAGGCGATGCCGCTGCTCGTGCGCGCGGTCCAGCTCGACCCCGCCCACGTCGGCGCGCGCCTCAACCTCGGCACCGCGCTCCTGATCGGCAACCGGATGGACGACGGGATCGCCCAGCTGCGGGAGGTGCTCCGGCTCGACCCGGGGAATGCCAAGGCACACGGCAGCCTGCTCAAGCCGCTGCTGGACGTCTGCGACTGGGACGCCGCAGCGGACCTCGCGTCCGACCTCGCCGAGCGCTGGGCGTCGCGCCCGGACGACCCGCTGCTCGAGGGCGTGCTCCCGTTCACGTCGCTCCTCGTCCCGCTGCCGCCCGCGATGCGGCTCGATCTCGCGCGGCGATACGCGGCGCGCGTGAGCCGAGCGGTCGGGCCGCCGCTCCCGGCCGCGCCCCCGCGCCGGGCCGGCGAGCGACTCCGTGTCGGGTACGCCTCGGCCGACTTCCACAACCACGCCACGGCGCACCTCGCGGCCGGGCTGTTCGAGCGGCACGACCGCCGCCGGTTCGAGATCATCGCCTACTCGTACGGGATCGACGACCGGAGCGACTACCGGGCGCGGCTCGAGGCCGCGTTCGACCGCTTCGTCGACGTCCGGCACGAGACCCATCGCGCGATTGCCGAACGGATCGCGCGCGACGCCGTGGACATCCTCGTGGACCTCAAGGGCCACACCGGCGAGGGCCGTCCGGAGATCTTCGCGCTGCGCCCGGCGCCGGTACAGGTGAATTACCTCGGATACCCGGGCAGCACCGGCGCCGACTTCATCGACTACATCGTCGCCGACCGGGTGGTGATCCCCGACGAGGATCGCCGCTGGTTCAGCGAGCGGGTCGTGGTCCTCCCGGCGAGCTACCAGGTGAACGACGACCGGCAGCCGATCGCTGAGGACGTGCCGTCGCGCAGCGCCTGCGGCCTGCCGGACGCCGGGTTCGTCTTCTGCTCGTTCAACAAGCACTACAAGATCGAGCGCGCGCTCTTCGACGCCTGGATGCGGATCCTCGGCGCCGTGCCGGGTAGCGTCCTGTGGCTGCTCGGCGGGCACGGGGAGCAGCGCCTCCGCCGGGCCGCCGCGGCGCGCGGGATCGACCCCCGGCGGCTGGTCTTCGCGGGCAAGCTCCCGAAGCCCGCGCACCTGGCACGCCACCGGCTCGGCGGCCTGTTCCTCGACACCCACCACGTGAACGCGCACACGACCGCGTCCGACGCGCTCTGGACGGGCCTCCCGCTGTTGACCCTGCCAGGTTCGAGCTTCGCGGGCCGGGTCGCGGCGAGCCTCCTCCGCGCGATCGGGGTCCCCGAGCTGATCGCGCCCACCCTCGAGGCCTACGAGCAGCGTGCGATCGAGCTTGCGCGCGCGCCCGAGGCGCTCGCCGAGTTGCGCGCGCGGCTGGACGCCAACCGGCGCGCCATGCCGCTCTTCGATACCGAGCGGTACGTCCGCGGCCTCGAGCGCGCGTTCGAGCGCATGCACGAGATCCGGGCCGCGGGGCGGCCCGCGGAGGCGTTCGAGGTCGAGCGGGCTTGAGGCGCTAGGGGCGCGGGCGAACGGCGAAGATCCGCTCCGCCTCGCGCCCCTCGCACGGCGCGCAAAACAGGTTCCCCTGGACGTCGTCGCAGCCGTGCGCGACGAGGAACGCGAGCTGGGCCTCGGTTTCCACGCCCTCGGCGACCACCCGCAGGCCGAGCGCCTTCGCGAGCGAGATGATCGCCTGCGTGATCGCCACGTCGTCGCTGTCGCCGGGGATGTCGCGCACGAACGACTGGTCGATCTTCAGCTTGTCGATCGGGAAGCGCTTGAGGTAGGCGAGGCTCGAGTAACCGGTCCCGAAGTCGTCCACCGAGAGCTGGATCCCCATGGCCGAGAGCTGGGACAGCGTCTCCAGCGTGGTGTCGGACTGCTGCATCACCGCACTCTCGGTGATCTCGAGCTCGAGGAGCCGCGGATCGAGCCCGGTGTCGCGCAGGATCCCGGCGAGGGTCGCCGGCAGCGTCTGGTCGCGGAAGACGCGCGCCGACAGGTTCACCGCCACCGGCACCGGCCGCTGCCCCGCGGACTGCCAGCGCCGGCTCTGGGTGCAGGCCTCGCGCAGCGTCCACTCGCCGAGCGCCTGCCCGAGCCCGCTCTCCTCGGCGATGCCGATGAACTCGTCGGGCGCGAGCAGCCCGTGCTCCGGATGGCGCCACCGCACCAGCGCCTCCACCGCGCACACCTCGCGGCGGGCGAGGTCGATCTGCGGCTGGTAGTGGAGCACGAGCTCGCCGCGGCGGATGCCGAGCCGGAGGTCGTGCTCGATGGTGAGCCGCCGGTTCGCCTGCTGGTTCATGGTCGCGGCGAAGAACTGGTAGCCGTTCCGGCCGCTGTCCTTGACGTGGTACATCGCGACGTCGGCGTTCTGCATGAGCACGTCGCCGTCGCGCCCGTCGTCCGGGAAGAGCGTGATGCCGATGCTCGCCGAGACGTGCAGCTCGCGGCCGTCCACGAGGTAGGGCGGCGCGAGGTCCCGCAACAGGTTCTGCGCCACCATCGCGGCGTCGTGGGCATTGCGCACCTCCTGCAGCACGACCACGAACTCGTCGCCGCCCAGGCGCGCCACCGTGTCGCCGCCGCGCAACGCCCTGGTGAGCCGCGCCGCGACCTCCTTCAGGATCTGGTCGCCGACGTGGTGCCCGAGCGAGTCGTTGATGTTCTTGAACCGGTCGAGGTCGAGGAACATGAGCGCGACGCGCATCCGGTGCCGGCTCGCGAACACCAGCGCCTGGCGCAGGCGATCGGTCAGCAGGTTGCGGTTGGGGAGCCCGGTGAGCGCGTCGTAGTGCGCGAGGCGCATGAGCTTGCCTTCGGCGTCGAGCCGCTGCGACGCCTCGATCGCGAGCGCGATCATGGTCGCGATCCCGGACGCGAAGTCGACCTCCTCGGGCTGCCACGCGCGCGCGCCCTGCGTGACTTCGCAGCACACCAGGCCCACGACGCGGCCGTCGAGCCAGACCGGCGCATCCAGCGTCGCGGTGATCCCCAGCGGCCGGAGGTAGCCGGGCCCGAGGGACCGGGTTGCCGGATGGCTCTCGGCGTCCTCGGCGGCGATGATCTCGTTCGCGACGATCGCGCCGAAATAGGCGGGGTGCTCCCCCGGGTCGACCAGGTCGGCGGCCGGCGCCGGATCCGCGCCGCCGTCGGCGCGATGCACCAGCTCGCAGCGCACGCCGCGGCCGTCCTGGAGCATCCGCCAGTAGCTCGCCCGATCCAGGCGCAGCGTCGTGCAGGCGGTCGCCAGGACCTCGGCCAGCGACTCGGCGAGGTCGGCCCGGTCGCGGCGCGCGAGCGCCATGAGCTGGTTGCGGTGGTAGAGGAGGCGCTCGCCGCGCACCTGGAGCCGCTCCTCGGCGTAGCGCCGCTCGGCGACCTCGGTCTCGAGCTCGGCGTTCTTGTCCGCGAGGTCGCGCGTGCGCTCGGCGACGCGCTGCTCGAGCTCGTCGCGGGCGCGGACCAGCGCTTCCTGTGCGGCGTGCTGGGCGGTGACGTCCTGGATGGTCCAGATCAGGCCCTGCGAGAGATCCTTGGGGTCGATCGCGCGGCCGGACAGGCGGCACAGGATCGTCGTCCCGTCCCGGCGCCGGTGCGGCACCTCGGCCTCGTAGGTCTCGCCGCGCTGGATCGGCGGGAGCGCCTCGGCGGCGAGGCGCTCGTACGCCGTTTCCTCGGCAAAGAGGATCGCGGTGCTGCGGCCGATGAGTTCGCCCGGCGCATAGCCGAGCAGCTCCTCGAACCGCCGGTTGCAGCGCTGGAGGATCCGGTTGCGGGAGTACAGGATCCCGACCGTTGCGGTGTCGAAGATCGTCGACAGCTCGCGCAGCAGGCGGTCGAGCGACTCGGCGGCGCGCCGCGCCTCGGTGATGTCCTCGCCGATCCAGATCGTCTCGTGGTGCGGGGCCTGGGGATTCACCGCCTTCGCGCTCATGCGGGCCCAGAAGAGCGACCCGTCCTTGCGCTTCAGCTGGAGCTCGACCTGGAACGCCTCGCCGCGCGCGAGCACCGGTCCGGCGCGTTTTCCGAGCTCCGCGTACGCCGCCTCGTCCGGGTAGAAGGCGGAGCCCGGCTGCCCGATCAGCTCGCCCGGCCCGTACCCGAATACCTCCTCGGCCTTGCGGTTGCAGCGCTGCACGGCGCGGTCGCGGCTGAAGACGATCCCGACCGAGGCGTTGTCGAGGATGGCCCGCTGGTCGAGCAGGGCCCGCGCGAGGTCGTCCTGCGCGCGCCGGCGCTCGGTGACGTCGCGCAGCGTCCAGATCGACTGCACCGGCTCGCCCGGGGCGCTGAACGGCTGGCCGTCGACCTCGCACCAGAACGCCGTGCCGTCGCGATGGCGGGCCTCGAGCTCGGCGTGCCACGGCTCGTCGCCCGCGGGCTCGGTGCCGTCGATCGCCGGCACGAGCGCGGTCGTGGCGTGCCCGATGAGCTCGGCCTCCGGATAGCCGAACATCCGCGCGCACGCGGCGTTCGCGCGCATGATCCGTCCGCTGCGGGAGAACAGGATGCCGACCTGCGCGTGCTCGAGGATGAGCCGCTGCTCTTCGAGCACCGCGGTGAGGCGGGCCTCGGTCGCGGCGAGCGCGGTGACGTCGGTCACCGTGATCACCGCCAGCGGGCGGGCGCCGCCCGCTGCGCGGACCGTCAGCAGCACCGCCACCGACCGGCCGTCGCGGCGCAGCAGGCTCCAATAACTCGGCAGCGGCAGGGCGCTCGGCCCGAGCGCCGCCTTCAGCGTGCGACGGACGAGCGGCTGGTCGGGCTTGGCGAAGGCGTGGAGAAACGGCTGGCCGACGAGCTCCCGCTCGCGCCGGCCGACGAGGTCGCAGTAGGTGCGATTGGCGCGCAGGATAAGGCCGACCTCGTCGGTGACGAGCATGCCCGTCCCCGCGAGCTCGAACGCGTCGACCTCGGGGCGCGCCGCCGCCGGGGTGTCCCCTCCCATGGCCGGCGATTATGGGGGCCGTCCCACTCGGCCCGCACCTGCGCGACGCCCTACAATGTGGAAATGTCCCTCTGCACCGACTACCATCGCACGACGCAGTCCCTACAACGAGGAGGAGAGCAATGATCACGCTGATCGTCAACGGGAAGACCGTCGACATCGATCTACCGCCCGACACGCCACTGCTCTGGGGCCTGCGCGACTACCTCGCGCTCACCGGCACCAAGTACGGCTGCGGGATGGCGCAGTGCGGCGCCTGTACCGTGCACGTGGACGGCAACCCGACGCGCTCCTGCGTGACACCGCTCGCCGCGGTCGCCGGCAAGCGCGTCACCACGATCGAAGGTCTCGCGGCGGGCGGCGACCATCCGCTGCAGAAGGCCTGGATCGCCGAGCAGGTGCCCCAGTGCGGGTACTGCCAGTCGGGGCAGATCATGCAGGCCGCGGCGCTGCTGGCGAAGAACAAGAGCCCGACGCGGGCGCAGATCGTGACCCACATGAACGGCAACCTCTGCCGCTGCGGCACGTACAACCGCATCGTGCGCGCGATCGAGCGCGCCGCGAAGGAGGCCTGAGCCATGCGCGAATACCACGACACCGAACTGCTGGGCTTCCAGGTCAGCCGCCGCGCCTTTCTGGGCGCTTCGGCCGGCCTCGCGTTCACGTTCTCCCTCGGGCTGGGCGGCGCGGGTCTCCTCCGCCAGGCGCACGGCCAGACCGGCAGGCAGACGCTCAACGCCTACGTCGCGATCGGCGCCGACGGCACCATCACCATCCAGGCACCGGCGCCGGAGATGGGGCAGGGCATCCTGACCGGCCTGCCGCTGATCGTGGCCGAAGAGCTGGACGCCGACTGGAGCAAGGTCGTCGTCGAGCAGGCCCCGATCGGTCCGGCCTACCACCACCCGATCTTCAAGGCGCAGTACGTGGTGGCGAGCATCTCGACGCTCGGGTACTGGATGCCGCTGCGAGTGGCTGGCGCCCAGGCCCGCCGCGTGCTGCTCGATGCCGCGGCCGAGAAGTGGGGCGTGCCGGTCGCGGAGCTGACGACCGAACCCAGCGTCGTCGTGCACGGGCCGACCGGCCGGAGGCTGGGCTACGGCGAGATCGCGTCCTTCGCCAAGGCGCCGGCAGAGCCGCCGAAGATCGACCCGACCAAGGACCTGAAGCCCGTGGACCGGTTTCGCCTCGTCGGCAAGACCGTGCCTCGCGTCGACGTGCCGGCGAAATCGACCGGCACCGCCCGATACGGCATCGACGCCCGGGTTCCGGGGATGGTCGTACGCGACCGTCGTGCGCGCCCCCGTGCGCGGGGGCGAGCCCGACGTCGTCGAACGCGGACGCGATCAAGAAGCTCCCCGGCGTCATCGACGTAGTCTCCCTCGGCCACGGTGTCGCCATCGTCGGGCACACCTTCAACGAGGTCCGCAAGGCGCGCGCGCAGCTCAAGGTGAGCTGGAGCGACGCGCCGGGGGCGGCGGTCAACACCGACAAGGACCTCGAATGGTATGTCGCGGACGGCCGCGATCTGAAGCGGATCGGGGTGGAGTGGAAGTCCAAGGGCAACACCGCTGCGGCGATCGCGGGGGCGGCAAAGGTGGTGTCGCGCGAGTATCTCGCCGATCACGTGTACCACGCCCAGATGGAGCCGATGAACAGCACCGCTTCGGTCTACGGCGACCGGGCGGAGATCTGGGTCGGCACGCAGGCGCCGACGCGGACCACGCTCGACGTCGCTAAGGCCCTCGGCACGAGCCCCGACAAAGTGCAAGTGCACCAGCACCTCATGGGCGGCGGCTTCGGCCGGCGCGCGACCGTCGAGGCCTCCGTCGACGCTGCGCTCATCGCGAAGGCGGTCGGCAGGCCGGTCAAGCTGCTGCTCACCCGCGAGGACGACCTGTGGGCGGGCACGTTCCGTCCGATGACGTCGCAGCGGATCGATGCGGGGCTGGACAAGGACGGCCGGATCGTGGGCTGGCGGCACCGCGTGGTCGGCGAACCGGTGGGCGATTTCGTGTATCACCCGGGCTACGTGAAGGCGGCGAAGGACCGGGACGTCATCTTCATGAGCGGGGCCGAGCTCCCGTACTACACCAAGGTCGAGAACTGGCAGTCGGAGCACGTGATGGAGCCGGAGCGCACGCGGGTCGCCGCGTGGCGCGGCATCGGATCGGGCTACACCAAGTTCGCGATCGAGTCGATGCTGGACGAGCTCGCGCACGAGAACAAGGCGGACCCGCTCGCCTTCCGGCTGTCGCTGACCGACGACCCGCGCGCGCGGCGGGTGCTCGAGAAGGTCGCGGAGATGTCCGGGTGGGGCAAGCCGCGCTCCGGGGGGACGGCGCTCGGCATCGCCTTCGCCGAGTACGGGATCTTCGCGCCGAAGATCGGCTCGCTGGTCGCCGCGGTCGCAGAGATCTCCGTCGACCGGCGCTCCGGCCGGATCCGGGTCCACAACTACTGGGTGGCGGCCGACGCCGGCCTCGCCGTCAATCCGGGCGCGTTCGCCGCCCAGGTCGAGAGCGCGGTCGTCTGGGGCCTGAGCAGCGCGCTAAAGGAGCGCGTCACGATCGTGAACGGCGTGGTGCAGCAGTCGAACTTCCACGAGTACGAGATCATGCGCATGTCCGAGGTGCCCGACATCAAGGTGGAGGTGCTGAGCACCGGCCCGTCGCCGACGATGGTCGGGGAGCTGGGGGTGCCGTCGTGCGCGCCGGCGGTGGCGAACGCGTTCTTCGTCCTGACCGGCAAGCGGCTGCGTCACACCCCCTTCACGCCGCCGCGGGTCCTGGCGGCGCTCAAGGCCTAGCGGTTCGGCCGCCGATCGGTAAACGCCCCGGCTCGCCGGGGCGTTTTCCTTTTTCGGGCGCGGGTTTGCTAAAATTCGCGCCCGTGCCGGGCTGCCCCGCCCGACCCCCCTCCATCCCAATAAAGGAGCAGCGCTTGAGCCCCTCAAACTTCACCGCGGCCGTCCGGACCGCGGTCGCCAGCGTTGCGCTGGCCGCGTTCGCGACTACCGCGCTCGCCCAGACCCAGCCGAAAGACCGGGAGTTCGCGCCCCAGGTCGGCCAGGCCGGCAAGGACGTGATCTGGGTGCCGACGCCCGACGACCTCGTCGAGCGGATGCTGCGCATGGCCCAGACGACGTCGAAGGACTACGTCGTCGACCTCGGCTCGGGCGACGGCCGGACACCCATCGCCGCGGCCAAGAAGTTCGGCGCCCGGGCGCTCGGCATCGAGTTCAACGCCGACATGGTCGACCTCTCCAACCGCAACGCCGCCCGGGAGGGCGTGACCGCGAACGCCAAGTTCATCCGCGGCGACATCTTCGAGACCGACTTCACGCAGGCCACGGTCGTCACCATGTACCTGCTCCCCGGGCTCAACCTCAAGCTGCGGCCGAAGATCCTCGACATGAAGCCCGGCACGCGCGTGGTGTCGCACCAGTTCAACATGGACGACTGGCAGCCGGACGAGACCACCAACCTCGACGGCCGCCGCGCGTACCTCTGGATCGTGCCGGCGAAGGTGAACGGCACGTGGCGGATCCTGTCGGGGAGCGACGTCTGGGACGCGACGCTCGAGCAGAAGTACCAGGCGGTCGACGGCTCGATCAGGCTGGGCGCGCTGAACGCCGGGCTGCGCGAGACGCGCCTCGTCGGCGACCGGATCAGCTTCGTGTTCGTCGACGGCGCCGGCGTGCGCCGCGAGTTCACGGGCCGCGTGAACGGCGCGGCGATGGACGGGACGGTGCGGGCGGACAACGGCCAGGAGACGCGCTGGAGCGCAACGCGGCGCTGACCCGTCGCGGACGCGGGGATGCCGGGCACGCCTAGGCGTGCTACGCCCGGCCCCGGGATCGCAGGTACCAGTCGAGGATCTGCTCCCCGTTCCAGTGCAGCACGCCGGGGGAGCGGTTCACGTGGTCGTACACCTGCTCGAGGTACTTGATCCGGAACGGCTGCCCGCTGATGTACGGGTGGATCGCGATCGCCATGATCTTCGCCCGCTGCGCGCCTTCCGCGTAGTAGCGGTCGAACGCGTCGCTGCACTTCTGCGTCCAGTAGGCCGCCTCGTGGTGCTGGACGATCATCATCGGGATGTCGTTGCACTCGACTGAGTAGGGGAGCGTGACGAGCGGCCCGTGCGCGGTCCGGATCTCGGTCGGCTCGTCGTCGTACACCCAGTCGCCGATGTACTTGATCCCGGCCGCCGCCAGGTGATCCGGGGTCTCATGGGTCTGCGTGAGCCCGGGACCCAGCCAGCCGACCGGGCGCTTGCCGGTGAACCGTTCGATCGTCTCGAGCGAGCGCCTGATCATCCCCGGCTGGTCCTCCTCCTTGTGGATCGGACCCTGCTGATAGCTGTGGCCCATGAACTCCCAGCGGGCGTCGCGGCAAGCCTCGGCGACGCGCGGGTAGTCCACGCATACCCGGGCATTGATGGCGAGCGTCGGGCGGATGCCGAGGCGCTGATAGAGGTCGTAGAAGCGCCAGAACCCGACGCGCATGCCGTACTCGTGCCAGCTCCAGTTCGGGACATCGGGCAGCAACGGCACGCCGGTCGGCGCGGGAAGCACCTGCCGCGCCATCGGGCCGGCGATGTCCCAGACTTCCAGGTTCACGATCGTCCAGACCACCACCCGCGCTCCGCCGGGCAGCGTGAGCGGCGGACGGTCAACGATGGCGGAGTACTCGACCCGCTCCCGCGGGATCATCGCCATCGCGACCTCAGCGCAGAAGCCAGATGAGCAGGAAGGTCGCGAGTCGCAAAGCCGACGAATGCGTACGCGCCCGCGAGCCAGGGTCCCTGCTGAGCCGCCATGACTGCCTCCCCTCGTGCGGCGGGCGCGGGACCCACCAGCTTCTCGTTGAACCGCTGGAAGAACTCCTCGGCCATCTTCTTCGCGACGCCGTCGATCAGCCGCGAGCCGACCTGCGCGAGCTTGCCGCCCACCTGCGCGTTCGCGGTGTAGGCGAGCTTCGTCCCCGCGCCCTCGGGGGCGAGCCGCACCTGCGCGCCGCCTTTGCCGAAGCCGGCAGCGCCGCCCGAACCCTCGAACGACAGCCGGTACGAGGTCGGCGGGTTCACCTCCGCGAGCAGGAGCTTGCCGTTGAACTTGGCCTTCACCGGGCCGACCGAGGCGGTCATCGCCACGCGGTACTCGGTGTCGGACACCCGCTCGATCGACTCGCAGCCCGGGATGCACGCCTTCAGCACCTCCGGATCGTTCAGCCCCGCCCAGACCTGGGCCTGCGGCAGCGCGATGACCTGCTCGCCGGTCATTTCCATGCCAGTTCCCTCCGTTCGACCGAAGCCCTATTGTGCCGCAACCTCAGGCGGCGGCGGACGGAATGTTCGCGAGGAAACGCTCGAGCTCCGCGCGGGTGATGACGCCGTCGCGGTTGATGTCGATGGCGTCGAACCAGGGTTCGAAGAAGAGATCGCCGCGCACCGCTGCGCGCGTGACGACCCCGTTCTGCTCGTAGGCGCTGAAGGCGGCGCGGTAGTTGTCGGCGACTCGCTTGAGATAGTCGGCGGGGGCCTGGGCAAACGCCGCACCGGCGGCGAGGGCCAGGATGATGGCGATGATGGTTCTCATGGCTCCTCCTGCGTGGTTCTCCGGCGTCTAGTTGAGCCGCCGCCGGCCGGGCCGGGTCCGGCCGCGCCGGCGGCGTCGGTCGCGTCAGGCGGCGGCGCGCGAGCGCGCGAGTTGCCCGCGCTCGCGCGCGGCGTGGGTGGCGAGCGCTTTCCCGAGCGCGATGAGACTGTCGATATTGTGCGCCGGAAGGAACTCGTCGACGTGCGGGAGCATGACCCGCACCCCGAGCGGCCGCGGCTCGAAACCCTCGTAGCGCAGCAGCGGGTTCAGCCAGATCAGCTTGCGGCAGCTCCGGCGCAGCCGCTCCATCTCCGGTCCGAGGTCGTGGCCGAGGTCGCGATCGAGCCCGTCGGTGATGAGCAGCACGATCGCGTTCTGCCCGAGCACCCGCCGCGACCAGCGCAGGTTGAACTCCTTGAGGGTCGCCCCGATGCGGGTGCCGCCCGACCAGTCGGCGACCGCCTGCGCGACCCCGGCAAGGGCGACATCCACGTCGCGATGGCGAAGGTGACGGGTGATGTTGGTGAGCCGCGTGCCGAAGACGAAGGTGTGCACCCGGTCGCGGTCGTTGGTGATCGCGTGCAGGAAGTGCAGGAACATCCGCGAGTACCTGCTCATCGAGCCCGAGATGTCGCACAACACCACCAGCGGCGGATGGCGCTCGTCGGGAGACCGGCGCTTCAGCGGGATGATGTCGGCGCCGGAGCGCAGCGACGCGCGCAGGCTCGCGCGCATGTCGACGAGCGCCCCGCGCGGATCGGCGACGAGGCGCCGGGTCCGCACCTCGGGGATCGGGAGCCTCAGGGAGGCGATGAGCTTCTTCGCCTGCGCGAGTTCCTCCCGGGTCATGGTCTCGAAATCGGCGCGCTGCAGCACCTCGCGCTCCGACACCGTGAACGCCGCGTCGAGCTCGATTTTCTGCGGCGGCTCCGGCGGCGCCGCGTCCGGCTTCGGCTGCGGCTGGAGGGCCTCCGCGACCCGGCTCGAGAGCTCCGGCTGCTCTTCCGGCGTCCGGCCGATGACCTCCGGCAGGAGCAGCGCCATCACCCGCTCGAGGAGCTTCGGGTCGCGCCAGAAGATGTGGAACGCCTGGTCGAAGACCTCGAACTGCTCGCGCCGGTCGAGGAACACCGCGGCGAGCGTCCAGTAGAAGTCGTCGCGCCGCTCGACACCGGCGATCTGCAGCGCCTTGAGCGCGTCGATCACTTTGTCGGGGCCCACCGGCAACCCGGCCGCGCGCAGCACGCGCGCGAAGTGCATGACGTTCTCGGCGAGCTTGCCGCTCGCCTGGAGCGGGGGGACGGCGACGCGGGTCATGGGCGCCCGGGATTATCCCACCGCTCGCTTGGCGCAACGGACCGGCTGTGCGACAGTACGCGCCTTTCGGCAGGAGGGCCGGTGGCACAGGACGTCGTGATCGAGGCGTCGCGGCTGAGGGCCGCGATCGAGGCGATCGTTGCCGCCGGCGGCTCCGGGCCGGGCGAGGCGGACCTCGTCGCGGGCAACCTGGTCGAGGCCAACCTCACCGGGCACGACTCGCACGGGGTCGGCATGGTTCCGCGCTACGTCGAGTCCCTGCTCGAGGGCGGACTCGTCGTGAACCAGCACCCCGGCCTCGTGCTCGACACGGGCGCACTGCTCCGCCTCGACGGCCGGCGCGGCTACGGCCAGGTGATCGGGCGGGAAGCGATGGTGCTCGGGATCGAGCGCGCGCACCGGCACGGCGTCTGCGCGGTGACGCTGGCGAACGCCCACCACCTCGGGCGGATCGGCCACTTCGCGGAAATGGCGGTCGCCGAAGGGCTGGTGTCGATCCATTTCGTGAACGTCATTTCGTTTCCGCGGGTGGCGCCGTACGCCGGCACCGACGCGCGCTTCGGCACCAACCCATGCTGCATCGGCGTGCCGCTCGCCGGCGCGCCGCCGTTCATCCTCGATTTCGCCACCAGCGCGGTCGCGCAAGGCAAGCTCCGGGTCGCGCACAACAAGGGCGACCGGCTCGCGCCCGGGCTGCTGATCGACGACCAGGGCGAACCGACGACCGATCCGCGGTACGGCGTGATCCCGCCCCTCGGCGCGATGCTGACGTTCGGCCTGCACAAGGGCTACGGGCTCGCGGTGGCGTGCGAGCTCCTCGGCGGCGCGCTGACCGGCGGCGGCACCTGGCACCGGCCCGCGACCGGCGAACGGCGCGTGTGGAACAGCATGCTCACGATCCTGCTCGACGCCGGCCGGCTCGGCACCGCGGACGCCTTCGCGCGCGAGGCGGGGGCGTTCGTCGACTGGCTGCGCCAGTCGCCGACGGCGAAAGGCTTCGACAAGGTCCGGATTGCGGGCGAGCCGGAGCGCGAGGCGCGCGCACGACGCGAGCGCGAGGGGATCGCGATCGACGCGGCGACGTGGAAGGAGATCCTCGCGGCCGGAGAGAAGCTCAAGCTCCCGGCCGGGACGGTCGAGCGGCTGGCGCTCGAGGGTTGAAAAGACCGGCCCCCGAGCCTCGGTCGCCGCCTTTGTGCCCTCAGGACCTCGCGTAGAACGCGTTGGCCTCCTCGAAGACGCGCATCGTCTTCGTCATGTCGTAAGGGCCTTCGCGCAGCGTCTCCGGATCCCACTGGCTGCGGTGCGACGGGTCGAAAAAGTCTCCGCCGTAGACGTGAATCGCGCCGGTGAAACGCGGGATCGGGTTGGTGACCGAGTGGATGATGTCGCGCCCGAGCGGGATGGCGTCGCGCTCCGACATCGCTTTCGCGCCGGCCGCTTCGAGCCGGCCGTCCGGCGCGTCCGGCAGGCGCCGCCAGAAGATGTTGTCCTCGCGGCCGGTATAGATGCCGATGACCGCCCACATGTGGTGGTTGTGCGGCAGGATCGTCATCCACGGCGCCCAGATCACGTTCACGATCGTGAGGGCGTCGGACTGGTAGAGCTTCCGGACCTCGGCCCGCTTCGGCTCGCCGAGGGCGCGGAGGACCTCCCCGGGGGCCGAAACGGCGCGCGCTAGGACTTCGCGGACCGCCTTGTGGGTCGGATCCTCCGCCACGGCGGCACGGCAATCCTCGACGAACCGCTCCAGCTCGAACATGGCGTGCTCCTCCCGGCCGTCCCGTGAAGTGCGAGGAATTGTAGACCTTGGGCGCTTCACCGCGCAGGGGCGGATTCCGTTCCTTTAGAGCCCGCCGACGCCCAGCTCGCGCCCGAGCTTATTCAGCTCGGCGAGCACGCCTTCCCCCAGCGGCACGCCGGTCTTCATGCGCTTCTCGGCGGTGAGCCGTTCGGGCTCCCCCGGTGCGAGCGGGGGTCGGGCCGGGTCGGCCGGGACCTCGGCGTGGACTTCGCGCACGAAGAGGTCGATCTGCGCCCGGAAGGTCGCGGGGTCCGTGAACCGCGCGATGTCGATCGCGAGCATGAAGTGGCCGAGGTTGCGCGGCTTGTCGAGCTCGCCGTACATCTTGGTCACATGGGTCCCGAACGGCACCCCCGTGAGGTGCGCGCAGAGCACCTCGATCATCGCGGCGAGCGCGTAGCCCTTCGGGCCCGCCATCGGCGCGAGCCCGGTGACCTTGTCGGGGTCGGTCGCCGGCTTACCCCCCGCGTCGACGCCCCAGTCGGGGGGAATGGTCTTGCCCTCTTGGCGGGCGACGATGACCTTGCCCCAGGCGACGTTGGTCGTCGCCATGTCGATGACCAGCGGCAGCGCGCCGCCGGCCGGCGCGCCGAACGCGATCGGGTTCGAGCCGAGGAAGTTCCGTTTCATTCCGGTCGGCGTCATGATCGGATCGGTGTGCGTCAGGGCGATGCCGATCATCCCCTGCTTCGCCGCTAGCTCGACGAAGTACGCCATCGCACCGCAGTGCGAGCTGTTCCTCGCGCCAACCACACCGGCCCCGGACTCGCGCGCGATCGCGATCGCCTCGTTCATCGCCCGCACCGCCACGAGCTGTCCCATGCCGGCGTCGCCCTCGACCATCGCGGTGGCGGGGCCGGTGCGCTTCACGGTGATGTTCGGGCGCGGCTTGATCGAGCCGTTCCGGAGCCGCGTCGCGTAGTGCGGCAGCCGGACCACGCCGTGGCTCTCCACGCCGCGCAGATTGCTCTCGACCAGGGTCGCGGCCACGAGCCGCGCATCCGCGGGCGGAAGCCCGAGCTTCTCGAGGCAGGCGGTGGTGAACGCGGCGAGCTTGGCGTGGGGAACGAGGGTGTCCGCCATCGACGCCCCTACTTGGATTGGGCCTTCATGCGCTCCATCGTCGCCTTCTCGGCGGCGAAGGTCTCGCGCGCGTAGCGCGTGTAGTCCTCGCTCGATCGGTACCAGAGTTCCTGGTCGAACTTTTCGAGCGTGTTGAGGTGGATCGGGTCCTCCATGCCCTTTTTGAACGCGTCGTGGAGGATCTGCACGGTCTTCGGATCCATGCCCTTCGGTCCGGCGACGCCGTACGGCGAGTTCGACACGATGCCGTAGCCGAGCTCCTTGAGCGTCGCCACGTCGGGAAACCGCTTGGTCCGGTGCTCCCCCCACGTCACGAGGAGACGCAGCTTGCCGGAGCTCACCAGCGGCGCCCAGCTGGTGGAGTCCGCTGCCGAGTCGATGTGGCCACCGAGGAGGGCAGTCATGCTCGGCGCCGCGCCTTTGTGCGGCACGTGGATCCACTTGATGCCCTGCCGGAACGCGATCTCCTCCATCGTGATGTGGAGGCTCGTGTTCGCGCCCGGTGTCCCGTAGGAGACCTTGTCCGGGCTCGTCTTCGCGGCCGCAAGGAAGTCGTTCCAGGTCTTCCACGGCGATTCGGCTCGCACCACGACGCCGAAGGTGTAGCCCGAGATCCCCGCGATGTAGGTAAGGTCGGCGAGCGGGTCGTACGGCGTCTTCTCGACGTGCGGTACGCGGAACACCGAAATCGGGACCTGCGTGAGCGTGTAGCCGTCCGGTTTGGCGGTGAGCATCGCGCCGGCACCGAGCGTTCCGGCTGCGCCCGGCTTGTTGTCGACGACGATCGGCTGGCCGAGGTATTTGCCCGTCGCTTCGGCGAGCGCGCGCATGGCAATGTCGGTCACGCCGCCGGCCGGCCAGGGGCAGATCAGGGTGACCGGCTTGGACGGGAACTGCTGTGCGGCCGCCGCGCAGGCGAATGCCACCGCGGCAACGCCGGTGATGAGGCGTCGGAGCATGGCCTCCTCCTTTCGATGGCACGGCGGCTCAGGCCGCCGCCAGCTCGGCCTTGACCTCGGACAGGATCCGCGCCGCTTCGCTGCCCTGCACGCGGGCGATGTCGTCCTGGTACTTGAGGAGCGCGCCGAGCGTGTTGTTGATCGTCTCCGGGTCGAGCGCGAGCGCGTCGAGGGCGATGAGCGCCTGGGACCAGTCGATCGTCTCGGCGACGCCCGGCAGCTTGAAGAGGTCCATCCGGCGCAGCCGTTGCACGAACGCCACGACTTCGCGGGCGAGGGCGGCGGACGCGCCCGGCGCCTTGCGCCGCAGGATATCGAGCTCGCGCTCGGCGCTCGGATAGTCGACCCAGTGGTAGAGGCACCGGCGCTTCACCGCGTCGTGGATCTCGCGCGTGCGGTTCGAGGTGATGACGACGATCGGCGGCTCGCCGGCCTTGACCGTGCCGATCTCGGGGATCGTGACCTGGAAGTCCGCCAGCACCTCGAGCAGGTACGCCTCGAACGGCTCGTCGGTGCGGTCGAGCTCGTCGATGAGCAGCACCGGTGCGCCCCCGAGATCGCCCTCGAGCGCCTGGAGGATCGGCCGGCGGATGAGGAAGCGCTCCGAGAAGATGTCCTGCGCGATCGCCTCGCGGTCGTGCGTTCCCGCGGCCTCCGCGAGGCGGATCTCGATCATCTGGCGCGAGTAGTTCCACTCGTACACCGCCGAGGCGACGTCGAGGCCCTCGTAGCACTGGAGCCGTACGAGCTTCCGCGCCAGGGTCGCCGCGAGCACTTTCGCGACCTCGGTCTTGCCGACGCCGGCCTCGCCCTCGAGGAAGAGCGGCCGCTTCATCCGCAGCGCCAGGAACACCGCGGTCGCGAGGCTCCGTTCGGCGACGTAGTCGGCCCGGGCGAGCAGGGCGGCGGTGTCGTCGATGGAGGCGGGGAGCTCGGGTTTTGGCATTCGCTTCATGTGGTTGGGGCCCGCGGCGGGACCCAAGAATAGCATCCGGGCCCGCCGCCGGCCCCACGGCGCCCCGATCGCCGTGCCGCGAGTGGAAAAGCTATCATCGCCGGTATCGACGTCCGGGCCACGGGCGCGAGGAGACTGTCATGTCGAAGTTCGTAATCTCGCCGCATTTTCGGCTGCAGGAATGGGTCGCCGAAGAGAAGGGCTACTTCCGCGACGAGGGCCTGGAGTACGAGTTTCGCGACAACTACGGACCCGGCGACGCGGCGGTGAAGCACGCGACGCCCGACAAGGTGGGCGCGTACCAGAGCTTCGAGCAGGGGCGCGCGTGCGACGTGAGCGGCGCCTGCCACTGGACGGTGAACGTGGCGGCGTCCACCGGGCACGGCAAGCTCTACGCCGACGCGTACTCCGTCTCGCCCGCCGCCGTGTTCGTGCCGCCGGAGTCGACGGTCAGGACCCCGCAAGACCTCAAGGGCGTGACGATCTCGGTCGGGCCACCAGTCGGGCAGCCACTACGCGACGATCCAGGCGCTCGAGCAGTACATGCCGCTCGACGACATCAAGCTCTCGTTCGCCGACGGGCTGCTGTTCCGGCGCATGGAGCTCGCGGTCGACCGCAAGATCCCCGCGGTATCGCTGTTCAGCGGGCCGTACTACTTCCTCGAGCAGCTCGGCTTCCGCAAGATCATCGACACCACCTTCATGATGGCGACGATGGTCACCGGCAGCCCGGACCCGGAAGACATCCGCAAGTTCTTCCGTGCGCTTCGCCGGGCGCAGCGCGACATCGATCTGCGGCCGGAGCTCTACACCCACTACTACAGGAAGGAGTTTCCGGCGCGGTTCCTCGATCAGCTCGACACCCGTCGCTGGGGGCCCGGCGAGCGCATCGTGTTCGAGCCGTACACGAAGGAGGTGTTCGAGGAGTCCTTCGAGTGGATCGCGAAGCGCGGGATCTTCCCGGAAGGCACCATGGGCGCCGGCCGGTACGAGGATGCGGTGATCTCGAGCGCGGCGTAGGTCGCCGCGCCATCGCCTTGATTTCGAGGGAAAGCTGGATGCCGCGCCGCAGCATCGGTGGGCGGCAGTTGCGGCCGCCACGGCTCGAGGACTAGAGTCTGTCGCTACCCTGTTAGCGACTTCGCGGCGTCAGAACAAGGAGGAGACACATGATCAGCCTCACCATCAACGGCAGGACCCAGCAGATCGACGTCGACCCGAACACGCCGCTGCTCTGGGTGATCCGGGAGCAGGTCGGCCTCACCGGCACCAAGTACGGCTGTGGCATCGCCCAGTGCGGCGCCTGTACGGTTCACGTCGACGGCGCCGCCGTGCGCTCGTGCGCAATGCCCGTCAGCGCGGTCGCCGGCAAGCAGATCATCACGATTGAAGGCCTTGCCCCGGGCGACGTCCTGCACAAGGTGCAGAAGGCCTGGGTCGATCACGACGTGCCGCAGTGCGGCTATTGCCAGACCGGCATGATCATGGCGGTCGCGGCGCTCCTCCGGCAGAAGGCAAGGCCGACCGACGCCGACATCGACGCCACCATCACCAATATCTGCCGCTGCGGCACCTTCCAGCAGGTGCGCGAGGCGATCCACGCCGCGGCCAAGGCGTAAGGGGAGCGAGCCATGACATTCAACCCGAAAATCGATCGCCGCACCTTCCTCGTCAGCAGCGCCGCCGTCGGCGGAGGCCTTGCGCTCGGCCTGCGGCTCCCGTTCGGCCCCGAAGTCGTGCGCGCCCAGGACGGCTCGCCCGAGCTCAACGCCTGGGTCGTGATCCGGCCGGACGACACCGTGGTCATCCGGGTTGCGCGCTCCGAGATGGGGCAGGGCACGCTCACCGGCCTCGCCCAGCTCGTCGCCGAGGAGCTCGAATGCGACTGGTCGAAGGTGACGACCGAGTACCCGACGCCCGGCCAGAGCGTCGCGCGCAAGCGCGTCTGGGGCGACTTCTCGACCGGCGGCAGCCGCGGCATCCGGATGTCGCACGAGTACGTGCGCCAAGGGTGGCGCTACGGCGCGCGAGATGCTGATCCAGGCCGCCGCCGACCAATGGAAGGTTCCGGCCTCCGAGTGCAGCGCGGCGGCGAGCGTCATCACGCACAAGCCCTCGGGACGCACCACGACCTACGGCAAGGTGGCGGAAGCCGCGGCCAAGCTCCCGCAGCCGAAGGACGTGCCGCTCAAGGATCCGAAGACCTGGAAGATCGCCGGTAAGCCGGTGAAGCGGCTCGACACGATGGACAAAGTCACCGGCAAGCAGGTGTACGGGTTCGACCTCAAGCTGCCCGGAATGCTCAACGCCGCGATCAAGGACTGCCCGGTGTTCGGCGGCAAGGTGAAGAGCTTCGACGCCGCCAAGGTCACGGGCATGAAAGGCGTGAGGGGAGTCGTGCCGGTCGGCGACTCGGCGGTGGCGGTGGTGGCCGACACCTGGTGGCAGGCGAAGACCGCGCTCGACGCGCTGCCGATCGTCTGGGACGAGGGCGAGAACGCCAAAGTGTCGAGCGCTTCGATCGCCGAAATCCTGAAGGCCGGCCTCGACGCCCCGCAGGCGTTCGTCGGCAATCAGAACGGCGACGCCAGAGCCGCGCTCGCCGGCGCCGCGCGGAAGGTCGAGGCGGTCTACGCCTATCCGTTCCAGAACCACGCGCCGATGGAGCCGATGAACGCGACCGCGCGCTACACGCCCGACCGGTGCGAGGTGTGGGTGCCGACGCAGGACGGCGAAGGATCGTTCGCAGCGCTGCTGGCGGCATCCGGCCTGCCGGCCGACAAGTGCGAGGTGTACAAGATCAACCTCGGCGGCGGCTTCGGCCGGCGCGGCGCCTTCCAGGACTACGTGACGCAGGCGGTGCAGATCGCCAAGCAGATGCCCGGCACGCCGGTGAAGCTGCTGTGGTCGCGCGAGGAGGACATGCTGCACGGCCGGTACCACCCGGTCATGCAGTGCAAGCTGGTCGGTGGATTCGATGCGAACAACAACCTGACCGGACTGCACATGCGGCTCTCGGGCCAGTCGATCCTCGCCGCGGTGCGCCCGGCGATCGTGGAGAAGGAGAAAGGGCGCGACCCGCTCACCTTCCAGGGCTTGGCCGACGCCGGCGAGCACTCGTTCGGCTACACCGTCCCGAACCTGCTGATCGACCACGCGATGCGCAACACGCACGTGCCGCCGGGGTTCTGGCGCGGTGTCAACATCAACCAGAACGCCGTCTTCATCGAGTGCTTCATGGACGAGCTGGCGCACGCGGTCGGCCAGGACCCGCTCGAGTTCCGGCGCAAGAACATGGCCGGCCATCCGCGCAACCTCGGCGTGCTGAACGCCGTGGCCGAGCGCATCGGCTGGGGCAAGCCCGCGCCGCGGGGCATCCATCGCGGGCTCGCGCAGATGAAGTCGTTCAACAGCTTCGTCGCGGCGGCGGCCGAGATCTCGGTCGAGGGCGGCAACAAGATCAAGGTCCATCGGATCGTTGCCGCAACCGACCCGGGTTATGCCGTCAATCCGGCCCAGATCGAACGGCAAGTCGCCGGTTCGTTCGTCTACGGCCTGTCGGCGCTGTTCATGCAGGAATGTACCGTCAAGGGCGGCCGCATCGAGCAGGACAACTTCCACACCTACAACTCGATGCGCATCGCGCAGATGCCGAAGGTCGAGACGATCATCATGCCGACCGGCGGCACGATCTGGGGCGGAATCGGCGAGCCGACGATCTGCGTGGCCGCGCCGGCGGTGCTGAACGCGTTCTTCGCGGCGACGGGCAAGCGCATCCGCTCGGTGCCGCTGAAGAACCACGGCATACAGATGGCGTAAGAGAGTGACGCGGCGGCCCGCGACTGCGGCGGCGGCGTTGGCCGCCGCCGTCGCCGTGGGCCCGTCCGGCCTGGCGCACGGGGAAGCTCCCGCCTACACGATTGCCGGCGATGCGATCCCGTCGCCGCTCACGGGCGCCAAGGGCGACGCCGCGCGTGGCCGGCAGATCATCGTCAACCGGCAGGTCGGCCTGTGCCTGCTCTGCCACGGCGGACCGTTCCCGGAGGAGCGCTTCCAGGGCACGATCGGGCCGGACCTCAAGGGCACTGCCGCGAGATTGTCGGAAGGCCAGATCAGGCTCAGAATTGTCGATGCAAGCCGGGTCAATCCGGGCACCATCATGCCGGCCTATTTCCGAACCGAGGGGCTGACGCGGGTCGCGCCGGCCTTTCGCGGCAAGCCGGTGCTGACCGCGGGCGAGATCGAGGATGTCGTCGCTTTCCTGCTGACCTTGCGCGACTAGATGACCTCACGCCGTGATTTCCTCATCGCGGCCGTCGGCGGCGTCGGCCTCGCGTCCGCCGCCGGGCAGGCGCGCGCGACGCCCGTCGCGATGCAGGACGCGATCCGCAAGGTGGTCGGCCAGGCGCAGGTCCGCCCCGGCAGGGTGAAGCTCGACGTTCCGCCGTTGATCGACAACGGCAACGCCGTGCCCCTCTCCGTCACGGTCGAGAGCCCGATGACGCCGGCCGACCACGTGAAGTCGATCCATGTCTTCACCGAGAGGAACCCGCAGCCGAACGTGGTGGGCGTCTATCTGGGCCCGCGCTCGGGCCGAGCGAGCGTCGCGACGCGCGTCCGGCTCGCCGACACGCAGAAGGTGGTGGCGATTGCCGGGCTGAGCGACGGCTCCTTCTGGTCCGACAGCGCGGACGTCGTGGTCGTGCTCTCGGCGTGCCTCGAGGGGCCGGTATAGATGGCGAACGCGATCGTCAACGTGCCCGCGCAGGCCAGGCGCGGCGAGGTCATCGAGATCAAGACGCTGGTCCGGCACGCGATGGAGACCGGCTTTCGCCGTACCCAGCTCGGCGAAGCGGTGCCGCGTGACATCATCACCCAGTTCGTGTGCACCTACAACGGCGCGGAGATCTTCCGTGCCGAGCTCCACCCCGCGATCGCCGCGAACCCGCTCATCACGTTCACCACGGTTGCCACCGAGAGCGGCAAGATCGAATTCAGGTGGGTCGGCGACAACGGCTATGCCGTGACCGAGACCGCCACGATCACCGTCGCGTGAGCGCCCGTCGCGGCGCGCGGCTGGCGGCGGTCGTCGGCGTCCTCCTCGGGTTCGCCGTCGCTGCCGAGATTCCGCTCGCGGAGCGCCGCTCCGGCTACGAGTTCATGGGCCGCGAGACGCGCGCGATGCAGGATGACGACACCGTCAATCCGGGCATGCTCTGGGTCCTCGACGGCGCGGCGCTGTGGAACCGGAAGAGCGGCGCCGCCGGCCGCGCGTGCGCCGACTGCCATGGCGACGCCGGCGCGAGCATGAAGGGCGTCGCGACGCGCTACCCGGCCTTCGACGTCGCGCGCCGGCGGCCGGTCAATCTCGAGCAGCGCATCAACATCTGCCGCACCGACCGGCAGCAGGCGATGCCGCTCGCGTCCGAAGGCCGGGACCTGCTATCGCTGACCGCCCACGTCGCGCGGCAATCGCGTGGGCTGCCCATCGAGGTCGTGATCGACGAGCGAACGAAGCCGTTCCTCGACGCCGGCCGGGAAACGTTCTACCGCCGCCAGGGTCAGCTCAATCTCGCTTGCGCCCAGTGTCATGACGACCGCTGGGGCGAAAAGCTCGCCGGAAACACCATCCCGCAGGCCCATCCAACCGGATACCCGCTCTACCGGCTCGAGTGGCAGGACCTGGGCTCGCTGCAGCGCCGGCTGCGCAACTGCTTGGTCGGCATTCGCGCGGAGCCCTACGCGTACGGCGCGCCCGAGTTCGTCGATCTCGAGCTCTACCTCATGTGGCGCGCGCGCGGGATGAAGCTCGAGGCGCCGGCAGTGCGGCCGTAACGATGAGCCAGGAGGTACCGATGACCAGAGCGATCGTCTTCGCCGCCGGCCTCGCGGCGGCGCTCGGCGCGATGCCGGCGGCGGTCGCAGCCGACTATCCAACGCGGCCGATAACCCTCGTGCTCGGCTTCTCCCCGGGCGGGCCGAGCGACGTGGTGGCGCGCGTCATCAGCGTAAAGGCCGCACAGCTCCTCGGCCAGCGGCTGGTGATCGACAACCGTCCCGGCGCCGGCGGCAACATCGCCGGCGAATACGTCGCGCGCGCGGCGCCCGACGGCTACACGCTGCTGCTCGGCAACAGCGGCATCCTCGCGACCAACATCAGCCTCTACCAGAAGACTGGCTTCGATCCGATCCGGGACTTCCAGCCGATCACGCTGGTCGGCGTCCAGGCCAACGTCCTCTACGTGCATCCATCGGTGCCCGCTCGATCGCTCGCCGAGCTGATCGAGTACGCCAGGGCCAACCCGCGCAAGCTCAACTACGCCTCCGGCGGCCACGGCACTCCCGGCCACCTCGCCGGCGAGCTGTTCAAGACGGAGGCGAAGATCGACATCGTCCACGTGCCGTACAAGGGCACCGGGCCGGCCCTGCAGGACGTGCTCGCCGGGCACGTGCAGATGGGGTTCTCGGCGGTCGCGCCGGTCGGCCCGCACATCCAGAGCGGGGCGGTGCGGCCGCTCGCGGTCACGACGCTCCAGCGTACGGCGCTCCTGCCCGATGTGGCCACCATCTCGGAGCTGGCGATCCCCGGCTTCGAGGCGACGACCTGGCACGGGCTCGTCGCGCCGGCGGGGACGCCGCAGGAGGTCATTGCAACGCTCCACCGCGCTCTGGTTGCGACCTTGAACGACCCCGAGGTGCGCAAGTCGCTGACCAGCCTCGGCGTGGATGTCGTCGGGAACACTCCCGCGGAGCTCGCCGCCTACATCCGGGCCGAGATCCCGAAATGGGCGGCGATCGTGAAGGCGTCGGGCGCGAAGCTCGAGTGACGCGCCGGCGCATCCAGCGTAGGGCCGGGATCCCGTCTGAGATTCCCCTTTTCTCAGAGCGCTACAAACGTGCCCACCGCCCACCACACCATCAGCGCAACCGCGCCGACGAGCACGGCCGACGCGGCGAGACGCAGCGCGAGATGATCGGAGGCGGTCGGCGCACGAGCCCGTGACGCCACTCGACGTGCGTTTGCAGTAGGCGATTCGCGTTGCGTTGATCCAGAAGCCAGAGGTGGGCGTTGCGGCGGAATAAGGACGGCGTCGTGTCTCACGGTTCGCTCTCCGATGGTGAACTCAGCAAGGCAAAGCTTCGACGACGCTGAATCCCAGCGCAGTCGGGCGAATTCGGGTGACCTTGAACCTCGAGGATGCGAGCAGGCCGCGGAACTCTGCTTCCGTTCGTTCTCGCCCGCCTAGCACGACGAGCATGTTCAGATCCGACCAGGCCATCACCTGGTGTTCAAGCGATGGTTTCAACCGGGCCGATATGATCCGCTCCACGATCAGGAGTTTCGCGTGCTCCGGCATTGCTCGGCGGCAGTTGCGCAGGATGACGGCGCTCCGGTGGTCGGGCCAGTCATGGAGGACGCTCTTCAGGAGGTAGATATCTCCTCCGCCCGGCACTGAGTCGAAGAAACTGCCAGCGACGAGCTCGAAGCGATCGACTGGCCCCGCTTCCTCCAGCCGTTTCCGCGCGCCCTCGATGGCTTGAGGGAGATCGAAGAGGATGCCCCGCATCTGCGGATCGACTTCGAGGATCGCCGCAAGCAGCTCCCCGTAGCCGCCACCGACATCGATGATTCGCTTCATTCCGGAGAAGTCGTAGGCACGAACGACTTCACTCGAGACGAGCCGCGTGAGCTCGACCATGGCGTGATTGAAGATCCCGGCAGCCTCCGCGTCGTTTCTTGCGAATCGGTCGCCCGCCGTCGCGGCGAGCGATTCCCTGTTGCTCTCGCCCGTCCGGACACTATGTAGAAGGTTTCCCCAGACCGGCCAGAGGTACCTGCCCCACCAGATCGTCCAGGACCGGAGCGAGCTCGGCGCGTCGGCGCGCAGCAGCGAGCCCATGGGCCGGAGCGCGAAGGAACCGTCATCGAGCTCGGTGCAGAGATCGAGGCTCGCGAGCGCCCGCATCAGCCGGCGCAAGGCGGGCGCTTCACATTCGGTAGATCGTGCGAGCTCCTCCACGTCCTTGGGCCCGTCCACGAGCAGGTCGGCGATGCGAAGCTCGGCGGCGACACACGTCGCCTGCGACATCCAGCTGCCGCTCACGATTTCGACCAGCCTGGCGACGCGGACCGCGGGCTCCTGGTCCGATACGCTGCTTGCTTCCGGCACGCGCAGAGGCTTCATGATCAATCCGGCTTGATTCCGACCTTCCTGACGATCTCGTCCCATCTCGGGATCTCGTCGCGGATGACAGCCGCGAAGGCTTCAGGCGAGCTGGCGACGATCGTGCGGCCCGCCGCGTCGTAATAGGCCTTGATCTCCGGCGATTCGAGCGCCCGGGCAAACTCTCGGTTGAGCCGGTTCACGATCTCGCGCGGTGTTCCCGCAGGGGCGACGATGCCGACCCAGCTCACGCCGATTCCCGTCACGCCGGCTTCGTTGAACGTCGGGACGTTCGGCAGCGACGCAACCCGCTTTTGGCCGTTCACCGCGAGCGCCTTCAACCGGCCCGACTTGACGTGGGGGATGACGGTGTCGGACGCTTCCATGATCACGCTGACCTCGCCTGCGAGGAGCGCGGCGACCGAGGCCAGCGGGCCCCCTGTAAGGGACGTGAACGAGCTCGATTCCCGCGATGAACTTGAACTGCTCGGTGAAGATATGCGGCGGATAGCCGTTGCCCGACGAGCCGTACATGAGCTTGCCAGGCTGCGCCTTCGCGAGACGGATCAGCTCGGGCACCGAATTGGCCGAGAAGAGCTGGATGGGCAAGGAGCACCGTCGGCGCGGAGAAGAGCAGGATCACGGGCGCGAAGTCCTTGACCGGGTCATAGGGCAGTCGCTCGTACAGGCTAGGATTGACCGCGAGCTGCACGAAACTGCAGATGACCAGTGTGTGGCCGTCCGGCGGCGCTCTTCGCAGTGGCCTCCATGGCGATTAGCCCGCCCCCGCTGAACTTGGGCTCGACGATCACGGGTTGCCCAAGCGCCGGGGAGAGCTTGTCGGCGAGCTGCCGTGCTGCGACGTCCAGGATGGCGCCGGGCGGGCGTTATGGACAGGATGCGGACGGGCTTCGACGGGAAGCTGGAGCTCGCCGCCGGGCTTTGCGCGTCGAAGGGTCGGGCACCCGAAGGCCGCAAGCATCGCCAATCCAATGGCGTCACATCGAAACCCGCTTCATGACCCCTCCTCGCGATCGGGCAGAACCCGGCGCACACCGTAGTCCGCCAGCGCGCCGATGGACAAGGTCGCTGCGGCGTAAGCCAAGATTAAGCATCGCTTAACGATGGGAGCCGGCCATGGACAGGCTACGCGCCATGGAGTACTTCGTCCGGGTGGTCGAGGCCGGCAGCTTCGCGGCGGCCGCGCGCGAGCTCGACGTGAGCCCGCCCGCCATCACCCAGCTCATCGGAGCGCTCGAACGCGAGCTCGGCGCGCCGCTCCTGCGGCGGGACTCGCGGCACCTCAGCCTCACCCCCGACGGCGAGCAGTTTCTTCCGGCCTGCGCGAACGCGCTCGCGGAGCTGCGCGCGGCGGAAGCGCGCCTATCGGTGAACCGCACACGCGCTTCCGGCAAGCTGATCGTCGGCATCCCGCTGATCGTCGGTCAACACTGTGTCGCACCGTTTCTCCCGGAGTTCCTGAGCCGCCATCCGGGGCTCGCGCTCGATCTCCGTCTCGTGAGCCACCCGCAGGACCCGCTGACGGCCCTGGTCGACGTGCTGATTTCCATCGGCTGGCCCGAGGAGATCGACATGGTGGCGAAATGCATCGCGCAAATGCGGCTCGTGACCTGCGCCTCGCCGGCGTACTGGGAGGCCACGGGCTGCCGCGAGATCCGGACGAGCTGCGCGGGCACGCTTGCGTCGCGGTTCGCTTGCCGGAGCAATCGGTCGTGCTCGACCTATGGAAATACCGGCGGGGCGAAGAGGTGCGGAGCGTCGCGATCGAGCCGCGCATCGTGAGCGACAACCACTTCTGGAACTTCGAGGCTGCGGTGCGCGGGTTCGGCGTCGTGAGATGCCTGGATCTCAGCGCTCGGCCGTTGTTCGAACAGGGCCTCCTTCGAACCCGTGCTCGAGGACTGGGAAGCGCTCGAGCCGCCGACGCATCTATGTGATGTATCGCCGCGGCTCGCGATCGTCCGCACGCGTGCGCGCCTTCGTGGACTTCGTGGCCGAGCTCTTCGCGGAACTCGAAGCGTCGCGGCCGGGCGCGCTGCAGGCGAAGCCCCGTCCCGGGCCCATGCCGACATGGCGTCGCAGCAAGTGGGTCGGCTCTCAGGCGCGCAGGGCCCGCGGTTGACTAGCGAAAACGAAAGCCCCCGCCGAGGCGGGGGCGCTGCTTGCTGGCTTCCAGCTCGCCTGGAATTGACGATCAGCCGAGCGCGGCAGCTACGGCGCGCTTCGCCATCACCGTGACGAGGTGCGCCCGGTATTCCGCCGAGGCGTGGATGTCCGAGTTCAGGCCCTTGTCGGGGATCTTGACGTTCGCCACCGACTCGGCCGCGAACTTCGACCCGAGCGCCTTCTCCATCTCCGGCACGCGGAAGACCTTCGGTCCGGCGCCCGTCACCGCGACGCGCACGCCGCTGCCGGTGTCGGCGACGAACACCCCCACGATCGCGTAGCGCGAGGCCGGGTTCTTGAACTTCATGTACGCGGCGCGCTTCGCCACCGGGAACTCGACCGCGGTGATGATCTCGCCCGCCTGCAGCGCGGTCTCGAACATCCCCTTGAAGAAGTCCTCGGCCGCGACCTTGCGCTTGTTGGTGTGCACGGTCGCGCCCAGGCCCACCAGCGCCGCCGGGTAGTCGGCCGCCGGGTCGTTGTTGGCGACCGAACCCGCCGATCGTACCCATGTTGCGCACCATCCGGTCGCCGATCCCGGCGGCGAGTGCGGCGAGCGCCGGGATCGCCTTCTTGACGTCGGCGGACGACGCGACTTCGGCGTGGCGCGTCATCGCACCGATCGTCACCGCGCTCCCGCTCGCCTTGATCCCCTTCAGTTCGGGGATCTCGCCGAGGTCGATCACCTGCCCGGGATTCGCGAGCCGCAGCTTCATCGACGCGATGAGCGTCTGGCCGCCGGCGAGCAGCTTCGCCTCGGGGTTCTTGCCGAGCGCCGCCGCGGCGTCGGCCACGGACTTCACTTTCTGATAGTTGAATGAGTACATCGTCGTCTCCTTAGGCCGCTTTCTTGATCTTGTTCTGCTGGATCGTGCGCCACACGTTCAGCGGCGTCGCCGGCATCGCCATGTCCTTCACCCCCAGCGCGTCGGTGATCGCGTTCATGAGCGCGGCCGGCGACCCGATCGCACCCGCCTCGCCGCAGCCCTTCACGCCGAGCGGGTTGTGGGTGCAGGGCGTCTCCTTCGTCCCGACCTTGAACGACGGCACGTCGTCCGCCCGCGGCATGGTGTAGTCGAGCATCGAGCCGGTCAGCAGCTGCCCGGTGGACTTGTCGTAGCGGCACCCCTCGGTCAGCGCCTGCCCGATGCCCTGCACCAGCCCGCCGTGCACCTGCCCCTCGACGATCATCGGGTTGATGATCTTCCCGAAGTCATCGACCGCGGCCCAGCGCTCGATCCGCACCTGGCCGGTGTCGGGATCGACCTCGACCTCGCACACGTAGCTGCCGGCGGGGAAGGTGAAGTTCGACGGGTCGTAGAAGGCGTTCTCGTTGAGGCCCGGCTCGAGCTTGTCGTGCGGGAAGTTGTGCGGCACGTAGGCGGTGAGCGCGATCTCCGCGAATGCCTTCTTCTTGTCGGTGCCCGCGACCTGGAAGAACCCGTCTTTGAACTCGACGTCCGCCTCCGCGGCTTCCATCAGGTGGGCGGCGATCTTCCGGCCCTTGGCGACCACCTTGTCGATGGCCTTCATGATCGCCGTGCCGCCGACCGCGATCGAGCGCGAGCCGTAGGTCCCCATGCCGAAGAGGACCTTCGCGGTGTCGCCGTGAACGATGTCGACGTCCTCGATCGGGATGCCGAACCGCGATGCGACCACCTGCGCGAACGTGGTCTCGTGCCCCTGGCCGTGGGCGTGCGAGCCGGTGAACACCGTGACCTTGCCGGTGGGGTGCACCCGGACCTCGCCCGCCTCGAACAGGCCGGCGCGCGCGCCGAGGCTGCCTGCGACCGCCGAGGGCGCGATGCCGCACGCCTCGATATAGCAGGCGTAGCCGAGGCCGCGCAGCTTGCCTTTCAATTCCGACTCCCGCTTGCGCCCGGCGTAGCCGGCGACGTCGCCGAGCTTCAGGGCCTCGCCGAGCGTCGCCTCGTAGTTGCCGATGTCGTACTGGAGCGCAACCGGCGTCTGATACGGGAACTTGGTGATGAAGTTCCGCCGCCGGATCTCGGCCGGGTCGAGCTTCATCTCGCGCGCCGCGGTCTCGACCAGCCGCTCGACGACGTACGTCGCCTCGGGGCGGCCGGCGCCGCGATAGGCGTCCACCGGCGTGGTGTTCGTGAACACCGCGGTCACCTGGCAGTAGATCAACGGCGTGGTGTACTGGCCGGCGAGCAGCGTCGCGTACAGGATCGTCGGGATGCACGAGGCGAACGTCGAGAGATACGCGCCCATGTTCGCGGTCGTGTGCACGCGCATGGCGAGGAACCGACCGTCCTTGTCCATCGCGAGCTCGGCCTTGGTCAGGTGGTCGCGGCCGTGCGCGTCGGTCACGAACGACTCGCTGCGCTCGGCGGTCCACTTCACCGGGCGGTTGATCTGCTTCGACGCCCAGGTGACGACGACGTCCTCCGCATAGAGGTAGATCTTCGAGCCGAACCCGCCGCCGACGTCGGGTGCGACGACGCGGACCTTGTGCTCGGGCAGCCCGAGCACGAACGCGGTCATCAGCAGCCGCTCGACGTGGGGGTTCTGGCTGGCGACGTACAGCGTGTAGCCGTCGTCGGCGCGGCTGTAGCTCGCGGTTGCGGCCCGCGGTTCGATCGCGTTCGGAATGAGCCGGTTGTTGACGAACTCGAGCGTCGTGACGTGCGCGGCGCCGGCGAACGCCTTGTCGACCGCGGCCTTGTCGCCGAGCGCCCAGACGTAACAGGTGTTGTCGGGAGCGATCTCGTGCAGGGCCGGCGCGCCGGACTTGCGCGCGTCCGCAACGTCGACCACGGACGGCAGCACCTCGTAGTCGACCTCGACCAGCTCGGCGGCATCCTTCGCCTGCGCGAGCGACTCGGCGAGCACGACGGCGACCGGGTCGCCAACGTGCCGCGCCTTGCCCTGCGCGAGGACCGGGTGCGGCGGCTCCTTCATCGGCTGGCCGTTGACGTCGGTGATCAGCCAGCCGCACGGCAGCCCGTTGATCGCCTTGGTGTCCTCGCCGGTGAAGATCGCGACCACACCCGGCGCCTTCGCCGCCTTGTCCTTGCGGATCGACTTGATCTTCGCGTGCGCGTGCGGCGAGCGGATGAAGTAGGCGTGGGTCTGGCCCGGCAGCACGACGTCGTCGGTGTACTGGCCGGCGCCGGTGATGAAGCGATAGTCCTCGCGGCGCTTGACCGCTTGGCCGATGTAATTGGTCGCCATGGCGTGCCCCTTACAGCTTGGCCGAGGCCGCTTTGATGGCCTTGACGATGTTGTGGTAGCCGGTGCAGCGGCAGAGGTTGCCGTCGAGCTCGGCGCGGATCGTCTCCTCGGACGGATTCGGGTGGACCTTCACCAGGTCGATCGCGCTCATGATCATGCCCGGCGTGCAGAACCCGCACTGCAGGCCGTGGTGCTCGCGGAACGCCTCCTGCATCGGGTGCAGCGTGCCGTCGGCCTTGGCGATGCCCTCGATCGTCACCAGCTGGGCGCCCTCGGCCTGCATGGCGAGCAGGTTGCAGCTCTTCACCGCGCGCCCGTTCATGTGGATCGTGCAGGCGCCGCACTGGGCGGTGTCACAGCCGACGTGGGTCCCGGTGAGCCGCAGGGTGTTGCGGATGAACTCGACGAGGAGCGTCCGCTCCTCGAGCTCGGCCGTGGCGGGCTTGCCGTTCACGGTCATGGAAACCCGGACTGTCATGGAGCCTCCTTTAGCTTCGGTGACGTGTTGATCTTTTGGGGACGGGGCGGCCACGGGAACGGGCCCGCCGATGGCGAATCAATGCTAGCCCATGGTCCCTACCGAAGCAACCGCCGCCGGCCTTGCGGAACCGCACCGTCGCCGCCACATTCTGACGGACGGCCGACTGGGCGTTGACGGTAGAATGAGCGGGTTGCGACGGGGCCGCCCCTCGTCACCGCGTTGCGGGGGCCGCCAAGCGAAGCGTAGCGGGGATCTGATGGACAGCGTTGATCTGGAAGTCATGCGGGCCGCGGTCAGCTGGGTCGAGGGCGGCCACGGCGCGACGATCGGCACGGTCACCCGGACCTGGGGCTCGGCGCCGCGCCCGGTGGGGGCGATGCTGGTGATCCGCGACGACGGCCACGTGATGGGCTCCGTTTCCGGGGGCTGCGTGGAGGACGACCTCATCGACAAGGTCAAGGAGCACCGGCTCGCCGCCGGCAAGCCCGAGGTCACCACCTATGGCGTCACCAACGAGGAAGCGACGCGCTGGGGGCTGCCCTGCGGCGGGACTCTGCAGCTCGTCCTCGAGCCGGTGACGAAGCACTCGAAGCTGAAGGCGCTGCTCGAGACGATCGAGCGCCACGAGCTCGTCGCCCGGTTCCTCGACATGGCGACGGGCGCCGTCCGGCTCGAGCCCGGCAAGTGGTCCGACGTGCTCGAGTTCGACGGGAAAGTCCTCAAGACGGTGCACGGACCGCGGTGGCGGCTGCTCGTCATCGGCGCCGGCCAGACCAGCCGCTACCTCGCGCAGATGGCGATGGCGCTCGACTACCACGTCACCGTCTGCGACCCGCGCGAGGAGTACGCCGAGGAGTGGAATCTCCCCGGCGCGACGCTCGTGCGGGGCTATCCGGACGACGTAGTCCTGCAGCTGAACCCCGATGCACATCTGGCGGTCGTGGCGGTGACGCACGACCCGAAGCTCGACGACGTGGCGCTCCTCGAAGCGCTCAAGTCGCCGGCCTTCTACGTGGGCGCGCTCGGCTCGAAGAAGAACAACGACGCGCGCCGCGAGCGGCTCGCGGGGTTCGATCTCTCCGCCGAGGAGATCGGGCGGCTGCGCGGACCCGTCGGGCTCAAGATCGGCGCCAAGACGCCGCCCGAGATCGCGGTTGCGATCCTCGCGGAGATGACCGCGGTGCGCCGCGGCGTGGCGGTGCCGGCGCTCGAGCAGCCGGCCGATCCGAACGTCGTCGCGGGCTGCGTGGTGACGCCGACCTGAGTGCGCCGCCGCGGCTGACGTACATCGTCGGCTTCATGCTCCGTCTCGGCCTGTCGCTCGCGGTCTGCGCCGCGACCGCGGTGCTCGCCGCGCTGCCGCCCGTGGTCGACGGCCAGCCGCTGCCGACGCTGGCGCCGATGCTCGCGCAGGTGACGCCCGCCGTCGTCAACATCTCGGTCCTGACGCGCTCGGCGGACGCGAACCCGCTCGCCCGGGATCCGTTCTTCCGCCGCTGGCTCAACCTCCCCGAGCAGCAGCAGCGCGAGGAGCGTGCGGCCGGCTCGGGTGTGATCGTCGACGCGGCGCGCGGCCTCGTCGTGACCAACTACCACATGATCAAGGACGCACGGGAGATCGTCGTCGTCCTCAAGGACCGGCGCCTCTTCAAGGCGCAGCTCGTCGGCTCCGATCCGGGGACCGACGTCGCGCTGCTTCGCATCCCGGCCGAGGGGCTCACCGCGATCCGGATCGCGGATTCCGACGCGGTCAACGTCGGCGACTTCGTCGTGGCGATCGGCAACCCGTTCGGCATCGGCCAGACCGTCACCTCCGGGATCGTGAGTGCGGTGGGCCGCGGCGGCCTCAGCATGGACGGCTACGAGGAGTTCATCCAGACCGACGCGTCGATCAACCCGGGCAACTCGGGGGGCGCGCTCGTGAATCTCCGCGGCGAGATGGTCGGCATCAACACCGCGATCTTCGCGCCGGCCGGCGGCAACGTCGGCATCGGGTTCGCAATCCCGACCAACATGGCCCGCGCCGTGATCGACCAGATCCTGCGCTTCGGCGAGGTCCGCCGGGGCCGGATGGGGGTGACCACGCAGGACCTCACCCCGGAGATGGCGAAGACCCTCGACGTCACCGCGACCGAAGGCGCGGTCGTCGCGGCGGTCGAGAAGGGCTCGGCGGCCGACCAGGCGGGCCTGCGCCCGAAGGACGTCGTGATCGCCGTCAACGACCGTCCGATCCGCGCCTCCAGCGAGCTGCGCAACCGCATCGGGCTGGTCCCGGTGGGGGAAGAGGTCGAGCTGACGGTGCTTCGCGGCCGGAGCCAGTTGCGGGTGCGCGCGCGCATCGCCGAGCTGTTCCAGGCGATCAGCGTGTCCGGCCAGTCCGTGCCGCAGCTCGCCGGCCTCAAGGTGGCGGACGTGCAGGCCGGGATGCCGGCGCACGGTCGGCACGAAGGCGTCGTTGTGACCGGCAGCGACCGCGAGAGCGCGGCGTTCAGGAACGGGTTGCGGGTCGGGGACGTCATCTACGCAGTCAACCAGTGGCCGGTGCGGTCGCTCAAGCAGTTCACCGAGGTGCTGCGCACGGCCGAGCCGCCGCTGCGGCTCGCGCTGCTGCGCGGCGAGTACCGAATCACCCTCATCGTCCGGTGATCGGATGACCGATCCGCGCCCGGCGCCGGAGCCCGATCCCCCGCCGCCGGCGCAGCTCATGCTGCTCGCGACGGGCTATTTCACCGCGCGGGCGATCTACGTCGCGGCGACGCTGGGAATCGCGGACCTGCTCGACGGGCGGGCGCGCGACGCCGACGACCTGGCGCGCGAGACCGGCACGCATGCGCCGACGCTCTACCGGTTGCTGCGGGCGCTCGCGGCGGCGGGCGTCCTCGAGCACGCCGGCGAGGACCGCTTCGCGCTCACTCCGGTGGGGGCCACGCTGCGCACGCACGCGCCCGACTCGACCCGGCCGGGGGTCATGATGTTTCACCACCCGATGTTCTGGCGGTCCTGGGAGGAACTCCTCTACAGCGTGCGCACCGGGCGCCCGGCGCTCGATGAGGTGTTCGGCAAGCCGGTGTTCGACTACCTCGCGACGACGCCCGACGCCGCGGCGGCGTACGACGGCGGGATGACGGGGCTGAACAAGGCCATCATCCCGGCCATCGTGAAGGCGGGCGATTTCGCCCGCTTCGGGTCGATCGTCGACGTCGCCGGCGGTCACGGGTCCTTCCTCGCCGCGATCCTCGAGGCGGCGCCGCGCGCGCGGGGGGTCCTCGTGGATCTCGCCCACGTGACCGAGATCGCCCGGCGGAACTTCGCCGGACGCGGCCTGGCGGAGCGCGCCGAGGTCGTGACCGGCAACATGTTCGAGTCGGTGCCGGCGGGCGGCGAAGCCTATGTTCTCAAGTGGATCCTCCACGACTGGGACGAAGCGTCGTGCGCCGTCATTCTGCAGAACGTGCGTGCGGCGATCGGACCCGGAGGGCGGCTGCTCATCGTCGACCGCGTACTGCCCGAGCGCGCCCAAGCATCCCTCGCCATGCGCACGGCGATGATGGCCGATCTGCTCATGCTGATTCACCTCACCGGGCGCGAGCGCACCGAACGGGAGTTCCGCGCGCTCCTCGAGGCGAGCGGGTTCCGCCTGGAGCGGGTCCTGCCGACCGGGACGCAGCTGTCGGTGATCGAGGCCGCGCCGCGGTAGGAGTCAGCAATCCGGCTAGAGCGCGAGCTCGTCGGGCGATTCGATGGCGAGGCGCGCGGGGCGGGTGGCCTGGACGACGACCGTACCCTCGCGATCCACGCGGAACGCCTCGCCAGCAGCAATGACGTGATCGTCCAGGTCGTCGTGCTGCGTGATCCAGAGCGCGCCCTCGAGGCAGCGCACCAGCGTGCCGCGCGCGTCGTCCAGCGTCAGCGTGTCGGCCCGCGGGAGCAGCAGCCGCGCGGTGGTGATCTTGATGTTCGTCATGGTGGTCCTCATAATGCGCGGTTCGCATGCATCTGACGTGGGGCAGTGTCGCCCCGGGACGGGCCCCGGACAAGCGAGTTCGCGGCATGTGATGCATGCGGTGGCGGAATGCATATGGCGCGCGAGCTGCCGGGACTGGACCTGCTGAAGGGCTTCGAGGCCGCGGCCCGGCTCCTCTCGTTCACCAGGGCGGGCGGCGAGCTCTTCCTCACGCAGTCGGCCATCAGCCGCCAGGTCCAGGCGCTCGAGGAGCAGCTCGGCGTCAAGCTCTTCCAGCGGCGCACGCGGTCGCTGCTGCTCACCGACGAGGGCCAGCGCTACTACAAGGCGGTGCGGGCGGCGCTCGACGATCTGCGCGCCGCCACCGCGTCGGTGCGGAAGGATGCCGGGGCCGCGGTCCTCACCGTGAGCACGACCGTGACGTTCGCGTCGCTCTGGCTCGTGCCCAAGCTCGCCGGATTCCAGAGCGCGCAGCCGGCGGTGCAGGTGCGGCTCGTCGCGGAGAACCGGCTGCAGGAGCTGGACCGCGAAGGCATCGACGTCGCGGTTCGCTATTGCCCGCCGGCCGTCGCCGGGCGCGGCGCGACGAAGCTCTTCGGCGAGCGGGTGCTCCCGGTCGTCAGTCCCAGGGTCGCCGCGCGCCTCAAGCTCGAGCGGCCGGAGGATCTCGCGCGGGCGGTGCTGCTCGAGTACGACGGCGTGCCGCACACGGTCTGGCTGACCTGGCCGGTCTGGTTCGAGACGATGAAGGTGCCGATGCCCCGCCCGGCGGGCACCCTGCAGTTCACGCAGTACCACCAGATCATCCAGGCCGCGGTGGCGGGGCAGGGCGTCGCGCTCGGGCGGGTGCCGCTCGTCGACCAGCTCCTGCGGACGAAGGAACTCGTCGCGCCGTTCGGGCGCACGCGCACGACGGCGGCCGAGTCGCGCGCCTACTATGTCGTGGTCAACCCGCGTGCGGTCGGGCGGCCCGAGGCCCAGGCCTTCGTCGGCTGGCTCCAGTCGGTGGTGCAGAGCGAGCGGGCACGAAGATGACGACGACGACCCGGCTTGCGGCGCTCTGGGACGCGATCGGCCGCGCGTACCGGATGGACGAGGCCGAGGCGGTCGCCGGGCTGCGGGCGCGGATCGCGCTGACGCCCGAGCACCGCGCGCGGATCGCCGACCGCGCCATGCGGCTCGCGCGCGCGGTCCGTCGTAGCGCCGGCGAGTCCTTCGGGGCGGAGGCGTTCCTGCGCCGGTTCGGGCTGTCGACGCCCGAAGGCATCGTGCTCATGTGCCTGGCCGAGGCGCTGCTGCGGATCCCCGACGACGCGACCGCCGACGCGCTCATCCGCGACAAGCTCTCCGGCACGCAGTGGGAGGCCCAGGACACGGGCGACGGCGGCTTGCTGCTGAACGCCGCCACGTGGGGGCTGATGCTCACTGGCACGCTCAGTGCCTGGCGCGAAGAGGCTGGCGACGACGCGACGACCATCTTCCGGCGCCTGGTGGCGCGCGCGGGCGAGCCGTTCGTGCGCGGCGCGATCCGCCAGGCGATGAAGATCATGGCCGAGCAGTTCATCGTCGGCGAGACGATCGAGCGCGCGCTCGAGCGCGCGGCGGCGCGCGAAGCGCTCGGCTACCGGTTCTCGTACGACATGCTCGGCGAGGCCGCGCGCACCGCGGACGATGCCGAACGCTACTTCGCCGCGTACGCTGCGGCGATCGACGCCGTCGGGAAGGCCGCGGACCCGGCGACGATCGAGGCGCGTCCGGGCGTATCGATCAAGCTGTCGGCGCTGCATCCCCGGTACGAGGTAGCGCAGGCACGACGCGTCTTCGGCGAGCTCGGACCGCGCCTCGAGGCGCTCGCCGAGCAGGCCGCCGGCGCGGGCATCCCGATCACGATCGACGCCGAGGAGTCGGAGCGGCTCGAGCTGTCCCTGGAGCTCTTCGACCGGCTCGCGCGCGCCCCCAGGCTCGCCGGCTGGGACGGACTGGGGCTCGCGGTCCAGGCGTACCAGAAGCGCGCGCTCCGCGTCTGCGACTGGCTGGTCGCGCTCGCCGAGGTGACCCGCCGCCGATTCATGGTGCGGCTCGTGAAGGGGGCCTACTGGGACACCGAGATCAAGGCGGCGCAGGTGCTGGGGCTCGACGACTATCCGGTGTTTACCCGGAAGGCCGCCACCGACGTGTCTTACATCGCCTGCGCCCAGGCGCTCCTCGGCGCGGGCCCCCGCATCTATCCGCAGTTCGCTACGCACAACAGCCATTCGGTCGCCGCCGTGCTCGAGTGCGCGGGCGCGCGGCGCGACTTCGAGTTCCAGAAGCTGCAGGGCATGGGCGACGCGCTCTACGACGCGCTCGCTCCCGAGGCCGGCATTCCTTGCCGCGTGTACGCGCCGGTCGGCGGGCACCGCGACCTGCTCGCCTACCTCGTGCGCCGGCTCCTCGAGAACGGCGCGAACAGCTCGTTCGTGCACCAGGTCGGCGATCCGGAAATCCCGCTCGAGCACCTGGTCGCCGACCCGCTCGACGTCGCGCCCGAGCCCTACACCCGCCACCCGCGCGTGCCGAAGCCCCGGTACATCCTTCCCGACCGGTTGAGCTCGCGCGGCGTCGATCTCTCCGACCGGTCGGTGCTCGAGCGGCTGACCTGGCGCATCTCCTCCGACCGGGCGGCGGCGAGCGCGGCGCCGGGCCCGCGCGTGCGCGTGATCACCGAGCCGGCCGACCGCCGGCGAATCGTGGGTGCGGTCGACGAGGCGACCGAGCGCGAGGTCGACACCGCGGTCCGCGGCGCGAGCGCCGCGTGGCGGGCGTGGGATGCGACCCCGGCCGCGGAGCGCGCCCGCGCGCTCGAGCGCACGGCGGAGCTGCTCGAGGCGCGGACCGACGAGTTGGTCTCGCTCGCGGTGCGCGAGGCGGGGAAGACGCTGCCGGACGCGGTCGCCGAGGTGCGCGAAGCGGCCGATTTCTGCTGCTACTACGCGGCGCGCGGCCGCGAGGAATTCGACGCGCCACAGCCGCTGCCGGGACCGACGGGCGAAGCGAACCGGCTCGAGCTCGGCGGGCGCGGCGTGTTCGCCTGCATCAGCCCGTGGAACTTCCCGCTCGCGATCTTCACGGGACAGGTCAGCGCGGCGTTGATGGCCGGCAACGCGGTCGTCGCGAAGCCGGCCGAGCAGACGCCGCTCATCGCGCAGGCCGCCGTGGCACTCCTGCACGAGGCCGGAGTCCCGCGCGCGGCGCTGCAGCTCGTCGCGGGCGCGGGCGACTCGGTCGGAGCGCCCCTCGTCCGGCACCCGCTCGTCGCCGGCGTGGTGTTCACCGGTTCGTACGAGACCGCGCGCTTGATCAACCGCGGGCTCGCCGAGCGCGACGGGCCGATCGTGCCGTTCATCGCCGAGACCGGCGGACAGAATGCCATGGTGGTCGACTCGTCCGCGCTGCCGGAGCAGGTCGTCGCCGACACGCTCACCTCGGCGTTCCAGACGGCGGGGCAGCGCTGCTCCGCGGTGCGGCTCCTGCTGCTGCAGGAGGATGGCGCGCCGCGCATCCTCGAGATGCTCGCCGGCGCGCTCGCGGAGCTGCGGGTCGGCGACCCGGCCGAGCCGGAGACCGACGTCGGGCCGGTGATCGACGACGACGCGAGGCGGATGCTCGAGGCGCACGTCGCGCGGCTCCGCGCGCGCGGCCGCCTGATCGCGGAAGCGCGGTTGCCCGAGGGCGCCGCGCACGGCAGCTTCGTCGCGCCGGTCGCCTTCGAGATCCCGCTCGCCGAGCTGCCGCAGCGCGAGGTGTTCGGCCCAGTGCTGCACGTGATCCGGTACCGCGCGGACGCGCTCGAGCGCACGCTCGACGCGGTCGCCGCGACCGGCTACGGCCTCACGCTCGGGATCCACAGCCGCATCGCGCGGTTCGTCGACCGGGTGCGAAGCCGCGTGCGGGTCGGCAACACCTACGTCAACCGCAACACGATCGGTGCGGTGGTCGGCGTGCAGCCGTTCGGCGGCGAGGGCCTGTCGGGCACCGGGCCTAAGGCGGGAGGACCCCACTACCTCCAGCGCTTCGCGATCGAGCGCACGCTCACGGTGAACACCGCGGCCGCGGGCGGCAACGCGGCGCTGCTCGCGCAGGCGGACGGCTAGAACACCTAGACCAGGCTGAAGTTCGCCCTCAGGTTCGCCTCGAACGTCCCCGAGTAACCCCCGGTCCCCGGTGAACATGATCCCGCCTCGACGATGACGAACCGACCCCCGATCCGCTACCGCATCCAGGCGAAGAACCCCCACGCGCATCTGTTCGAGGTGAGCTGCACCGTCGCCGATCCCGATCCTGCGGGGCAGCGCTTCGCGCTCCCCGCCTGGATCCCCGGCAGCTACCTGATCCGTGACTTCGCGCGGCACGTCGTAGCGATCCGTGCCGAGTCGCGCGGCGCGCGGATCCCGCTCGTCAAAACCGACAAGCACACCTGGCGGGTGGCGCCCGGCCGCGGCCCGCTCACGGTGGTCGCCGAGATCTACGCCTGGGACCTGTCGGTCCGCGGCGCGCATCTCGACGCGACCCACGCGTTCTTCAACGGCCCGAGCGTGTTCCTCCGGGTGCTCGGCAAGGAGGAGCGCGCGTGCGAGGTCGAGATCGTGCCGCCACCCGGCCGGCGCGCCGCGGCGTGGCGGGTCGCGACGGCGATGGCGCGCCGCGACGCGCGCCCCCTCGGTTTCGGAACGTACGGCGCCGCGGACTACGACGAGCTCATCGACCATCCGGTCGAGATGGGAGGCTTCACCCACGTAGCGTTCACCGCGTGCGGCGTGCCGCACGAGGTCGCGATCACCGGACGTCACGGCGCGGACGCCGATCGCCTCGCGCGCGATCTGAAGCGGCTGTGCGAGTGGCAGATCCGCTTCTTCGGTACGCCGGCGCCCATGGACCGCTACGTGTTCCTCGTCACCGCGGTCGGCGAGGGCTACGGCGGGCTGGAGCACCGCGCCTCCACCGCGCTGCTGTGCAGCCGCGACGATCTCCCGCGCCCCGGCGCGAAGGCGGGCGGCGAGAGCTATCGCACGTTCCTCGGCCTCGCGAGCCACGAGTACTTCCACGCCTGGAACGTCAAGCGCCTCCGGCCGGCGGCCTTCACCCCCTATGACCTCGATCGCGAGAGCTACACCACGCTGCTGTGGGCGTTCGAGGGCATCACGTCGTACTACGACGATCTCGCCCTCGTGCGCTGCGGGCTCCTCAGCCCCGAGGACTACCTCGAGGCCCTGGGCCGGTCGATCACCCAGCTCCTGCGCACCCCCGGCCGGCGCCGCCAGACCGTTGCCGAGTCGAGCTGGGACGCCTGGATCAAGTACTACCGGCAGGACGAGAACTCGCCGAACGCGATCGTCAGCTACTACGGCAAGGGCAGCCTCGTCGCGTTGTGCGTCGATCTGCACCTCCGCAGCCGCACCGCGGGACGCCGTTCGCTCGACGACGTGATGCGCGCGCTCTGGCGCCGCTACGGCCGCAGCGGGCTCGGCGTCCCGGAGGACGGCGTCGAGCGGACCGCGGAGGAGGCGAGCGGACTCAAGCTGCGCGCGCTGTTCGAGCAGTGGCTCCGGTCGACCGACGAGCTGCCGCTCGCACCGCTCCTCGCGACGGCGGGCGTCGCGCTCGAGGTGCGACCGCCGGAAGGCCCTTCGGACCGTGGCGGGAAGCCGACGTCGAAGAGCGCCCGCACGCTCGCGGAACGGGTGAGCCTCGGCGCACGCACCACGGCCGAGGGCGCGGACGTCAAGCTCACGCATGTCCTCGACGGCGGCGCGGCGCAGCGCGCCGGACTGGCTGCCGGGGACACGATCGTGGCGCTCGACGGAATCCGCGTCACGCCGCAGATCCTGGAGCGGCCGTCTCGCCGCGCTGCGGCCGGGCGACCGGGTCCGGGCACACGCCTTCCGGCGCGACGAGCTGCACGAGCTCGAGATCGCGTTCGCTGCGGCGCCGGCGGACACTTGCGTGCTGCGGTTCGACAAGCGCGCGGCGGCGCGCGCGCTCAAGCTGCGGCGGGACTGGCTGGGACGCTGAACGGCCGGAGGCGAGCCGGGATGCCTAGCTCGCCGAGAGCTTCACGATCGCGACGGAGACGTTGTCGCCCTTGGCATTGGTGACGCGCGCGCGCGCCGAGGCGATCAGCATCTCGGCCGCCTTCCGCGGCGGCAGCGACGCGAGCACCTTGCCGATCTCCGCGTCGCTGAAGTAGTCCCAGAGCCCGTCGCTGCACAGCAGGAACGCGTCGCCGGGGACGAGCGGCGCCGAGGAAGCGAAGCTCGGGACCGGCGGCTCGGAATGGCCGAGCGCCTGGAGGAGGAGGTTCCGGTTGGGGTGTTTGTGCCGGTCTTCCTCCCGCCACTGACCCTCGTCGATCTGCTGCTCCACGTAGGAGTGGTCCTTGGTGCGGCTCTGCAGGGTCGGGCCGCGGAAGTGGTAGAGGCGGCTGTCGCCCACCCAGCCCCAGTCGACGCGGTCGGGCTGGAGAATCATCGCGACGATCGTGCTGTGCGGCTCCTCCTCGGTGAGGACCCGGTTGAGGCGGATCACGGTGTGGGCCTCGGCGACGATCTCGCGGAGCAGCTGCTCCGGCGTCTCGTCTTTCGGCGAGTAGTGCTCGAACAGGTTGGTGGAGGTGCCGATCACCTGCTCGGCGGCGGCGGCCCCGCCCTTGTAGCCCCCGGCGCCGTCGGCGACGACCACCAGCGCCGTTCCGCGCAGGCGCTTGCTGGGGATGATCGCGACGCGGTCCTGCTGTTCCGCCCGGTCACCGAGGTGCTGGCCGGTCGTCGCGTCGAGGGAGACGGGCATCGTCGTTGGGATTTCGGCGTCGCGGTCACATACACTAGCGGAACCGCGCGGACTGCGCTTCGGCGCGTGCCGGCCGGGTGGCATTATTCACGCCCGATGACGAGCTTCCTTCTCCTGCGCCACGGCGAGACGGTCTGGAACCGCGCCGGCCGTCTGCAGGGTTGGCAGGACAGCCCGCTGTCCGACGCCGGGCGCGCGCAGGCCGCGGCGCTCGCCGCGCGGCTCGCGGACGAACGCGTCGATCTCCTCGTGACGAGCGACCTCGGCCGCACCCGCGCCACGGCGGCGCCGATCGCGGCGCGTCTCGGGCGCGACGCCGTCGCGGACGCCGGCCTCCGCGAGCGCTGCTACGGCGAGCTGGAGGGCCTGACCTGGGCCGAGATCGAGCGCGCACACCCTGCGACTTACGCCCGACTTGCCGCGCGCGACGCCGACTACGTCGTGCCCGGAGGCGAGAGCGCCACGCAGTTCCGCGACCGCATCGTCGCGGCACTCGACCGGCTCGCACGCACGTACGCGGGAGCGTCGATCGCGGTCGTCACCCATGGCGGCGTGCTCGGCGTGGTCTATCGCTGGGCGAAGGACATCCCGTTCGAGCTGCCGCGCACGTTCGCGATCCCGAACGGCGGGGTCAATCGGGTCCGCATCGACCACCGCCGCTGGTCGATCGATGCGTGGGCCGAGACCGCGCATCTGCCCGAGGGCGCGCTCGACGACGAGTAGCGGTCCCCGGGCACCCGCTGAACACCGCGGCCGGCAGCGGTGCCCGCGGTTGCCTTGAATTGACGAGTCTGCTAAATTTAATTTGCAACTTCGTTAATTCCAAGGACCGTTGCGCCATGAAGGCTGCCGCCACCGCTCCGTCGCCCCCCTACGCGGAACCGCCGCGCGGACGGAACGCCGCGATGCGCAAGCCCAAGGCGCCCGAAGCGAATCGCGCGCGGATCATCAAGGCGGCGATCGACGAGTTCGCCTCGCGCGGCTTCAAGGGCGCGAGCATGGACGCCATCGCCGCGCGTACCCACACGACGCGGGCGATGATCAACTATTACTTCGGCAGCAAGGAAAAGGTCTATCTGGCGGTGCTCGAGCACGTGTACGCCGAGATCCGGCAGACGGAAAACCTCCTCGACCTGGATCATCTGCCGGCGGTGGACGCCATCCGCAGGATCGTCGAGTTCACCTTCAACTACTACCTGGACCACGAAGGGTTCGTTCGCATTGTCGTGGCCGAGAACCAGGCACGAGGGCGCCACTTCAGGAAGTCGAAGGCGATGCGCTCGCTCAACCGCCCGATCATCGACACGCTGGCGCGCGTCATCGCGCGCGGGCAGGCGGAAGGTTCGTTCCGCGCCGATGCCGACCCGGTGGAGGTCCACATGGCGATCGCCGCGCTCGGCATGTTCAACGTCACCAACCAGTACACCTTCGGCGCGATATTTCAGCGCGACATGGGCGCCAAGGGGGATGTCCGCCGGCGGCGCGAAATGGTCACCGAAGTGATCCTCGGCTATCTGCGGAAGATGGCCTGATGCTTGTGGAGGGAATCGATGAGGTCGCGGGCATGAAGCGGAAATAGCAGCAGGTTCTTCGGGCACACATACTTCACAGAAGGAGGATGAACATGAACTTCAAGATAGACCGTCGTTCGGCGCTCAAGGCAGGTGCGGCGCCTGCGGCAGCTTCGGCTGCCCTGCCCGCATGGGCGCAGGCCAAGCCCACGCTGCGCTTCGCCGCGGTGTTCTCCGACAAGGACATCCGCGCGAACATGATGCGGATGTTCGCGAAGGAGGTCGAGGGCGACTTCAAGGTGGACCGTTCCTGAACGGCTCGCTGTTCAAGCAGGGCACCGAGCTCGTCGCGCTGCAGCGCGACAACCTGGAGATGGGCAACATCGCGCCGCAGGACATCTCCAAGCAGATCCCGGCCTGGTCGATCCTCACCTCGGCGTACCTGTTCCGGGACGCCAACCACCTCGGCGCGTTCTGGTCGAGCGACCTGGGCACCCAGTACAAGAAGCAGGCGGAGGAGCAGGTGCAAGATCAAGATCCTGGGGCCGACCTTCTTCGGCACCCGCCAGGTGGGGCTGAAGCCGAACAAGAAGATCAATACGCCCGGCCGACCTGGCGGGCATCAAGCTCAGGATGCCGCCGGGCGACGCCTGGCAGCTGCTCGGCCGCTCGCTCGGCGCGAACCCGACGCCCATGGCCTACGCCGAGGTGTACACCGGCCTGCAGACCGGCGCGATCGACGGCCAGGACAACCCGCTGCCGAACGTGCAGAACATGAAGTTCTACGAGGTGATGTCGCAGATCGTGCTGACCTCGCATCTGGTCGGCTACGACCTGCTGGCGGTGAACCTGAAGACCTGGAACGGCATGTCGCCGGCCGGGCAGAAGGCCTTCCAGGCGGCCGCGGACAAGGCGATCGCGTGGAGCACCGGCGAGCACCTGAAGCGCGAGGCGGAGCTGGCGGACGGCTTCAGGAAGCAGGGCCTGCAGGTCTACGCCCCGGACCAGAACGCCTTCCGCGCGCACGCGCAGAAGGTCTACCTCGCCTCGGACGAGGCCAAGGAGTGGCCGAAGGGGATGCTCGAGAAGATCAACGCGCTGAAGTAATGCGCGCGCTCGGGGCCTGGCTGCGCCGCCGGGCGGAGAACATCGCCGCGGGGATGCTCGCGGTGATGTTCGCCGCATTCGTCATCCAGATCGTCTTCCGCTACTTCTTCAACTTCCCGATCGGCTGGACCTCGGAGCTGACGGTCATCATGTGGCTGTGGCTGGTGCTGTGGGGCGCCGCCTTCGTGGTGAAGGAGAGCGAGGAGATCCGCTTCGACCTCCTTTCCGGGGCGGCGGGGCGGCGCACGCGCATCGCCATGGGCATCGTCGCCGCCGTCGCGGTCGTGGTCCTGTACGGGGCTTCGCTCCCGGCGGCGTACAAGTACGTCGCCTTCATGAAGGTGGAGAAGACCTCCTACCTGAAGATCCCGTTCGACTGGCTGTTTTCGATCTTCCTGATCTTCTCGGTGGCGGTCATCGTGCGCTACCTGTGGATCCTGTCTCTGCTCCTGAGGAATAGAGAACCGGAAGAAGCGGACCCGGCCAAGACGGGTTCCGGGCTGTGAGCCCCTTCGCGCTCGCCGTCCTCGCCATCGTCGCGCTCAGCCTGCTCGGGCTGCCGATCGGCCACGCGATGATCGCCGGCTCGGTGCTCTACCTGTGGACCAAGGGCGTCGACATGGGGATCGCCGCCGAGCAGCTGCTGAACGGCATGTACACGAGCTACGTGCTGCTCGCGATCCCGCTCTTCATCCTGGCGGCGGAGTTCATGAACAGCGGCAGCATCATGGACCGGCTGCTGCGCTTCTGCAACGCCCTGGTCGGCCGCTTCCGGGGCGGCCTCGCGCAGGTCAACGTGGTGCAGAGCATCGTCTTCGCCAGCATGTCGGGCTCCGCGCTCGCCGACGCCGCCGGCAGCGGCAAGCTGATGCAGACGCTGATGACGAAGGACGGCAAGTACACCGCCAGCTTCGCCGCCGCGCTGACCGCCGCCTCGTCGGTGATCGGGCCCATCATCCCGCCCTCGATCCCGCTGGTGCTGTATGCGCTGGTCTCCGATACGTCGATCGGCTACCTGTTCCTCGGCGGGGTGATCCCGGGCCTGCTCATCGGCGCCGTGCAGATGGGTCTCATCGCGTATACGGCCAGGACACGGAATTTTCCGGTCGAGCCGCCGGTGCCGCTGCGCGATCTGCCGCGCATCACCTGGGACGCCTTCCCTGCGCTGATGATGCCGGTGATCCTGCTCGGCTGCCTCTACAGCGGCATCACCACGCCCACCGAGGCCGCCGCGACCGCCGCCGCCTATGCGCTGCTCGTGTCGGCCTTTCTCTATCGTAGCATCGGCTGGCGCGACGTATATGGCTCGTTGGTGACCAGCGCCCGCATCACCATCTCGATCGGCATGCTGATCGCCGGCGCGCTGGTGTTCAACTACGTCATCACGATCGAGAACATCCCGAAGGCCCTGAGCGCGGCGCTCAAGGGGTATGAGCTATCGCCGCTCGCCTTCCTGCTGATCGCGAACCTGGTGCTCCTCGTCCTCGGCTGCTTCCTGGAGGGCACCACAATCCTGCTGGTCATCGTGCCGGTGCTGTTGCCCACGGCGGCGGCGCTCGGCATCGATCCGGTGCATTTCGGAGTGGTGGCGGTCGTGAACATCATGATCGGCCTCATCACGCCGCCCTACGGGCTGCTGCTATTCATGATGGTCAAGATCGCGAATGTGTCGCTCAAGGACCTGGTACGCGAGGTGATGCCGTTCCTCGCCGTGATGATCGCGGCGCTGGCGGTGATCACGCTGGTGCCGGACCTGGTGCTTTTCCTGCCACGGCTGCTAGGCTACAAAGGATGACCAAGCCCGCCAGCTCAGGCGCATCGAGCTGACCGGGGCAGGCTCGTGAATCCCGTCGGAGCATCCTTTCTCTGCGGTTTGATCGGCTCGGGCATCCAGCGTTCGCTGACGCCCGCGATGCACGAGCGCGAGGCTGCGGAGCAGCGCCTGCGCTACGTCTACAAGCTCATCGACCTCGACACGCTCGGCTTGGGAGTCGAGGCGCTCCCGGATCTCCTGACTGCGGCCAAGCGCCTGGGCTTCACCGGCCTGAACATCACTCATCCGTGCAAGCAGGCGATCCTCCCGCTTCTCGACGAGCTGTCGGCGGACGCGCGCGCGCTCGGCGCGGTGAATACCGTCGTCATCCGGGACGGCAGGCTGACCGGTCACAACACCGACTGGTGGGGGTTCGTCGAGGGCTTCCGGCGCGGCTTGCCCGATGCGAAGCTCGACCGGGTGGTGCAACTGGGCGCGGGCGGCGCGGGTGCGGCGGTGGCGCACGCCGCGCTGACGATGGGCACGCAGCAGCTCGTCGTCTTCGACCTCGACACCGCGCGGTCCGATGAGCTGGCTGCCAGTCTGTCCAGCCGCTTCGGCGCAGGGCCGGGCCGTATCCGGCGCCGATCTCGCGGCGGCGATGGCGGGCGCCGACGGCCTGATCCAATGCACGCCAACCGGCATGGAAAAACGGCCCGGCCTGCCGCTGCCGGCGGCGTTGGTCCAGAGCCGGCATTGGGTCGCCGAGATCGTCTATTTCCCGCTGGAGACCGAGCTCCTCCGCGTGGCGCGAGCGAAGGGTTGCCGCACGCTGGACGGGAGCGGCATGGCGGTCTTCCAGGCGGTCGGGGCGTTCCGGCTGTTCACCGGCCTCGACGCCGATGCGGCGCGAATGGGCGCCCATTTTCGGCAGCTCGTGGCAACGTGAACGGAAAATCTGGAGCCGGGGGCGGCGTAGAATTCCTGGCCGACTCATCGTCGGCCCGTCCAGGATGAACAGCCGCGATAGCTCCCTTCCAGTCAAGTACGCCGACGTCGAAGCCGCTGCCGCCCGGCTCGCCGGTCACGCCCATCGCACGCCCGTCCTGACCTCGCGCACCGTGGACGCGCGGGTCGGGGCGGAGGTGCTCTTCAAGTGCGAGAACTTCCAGCGCATCGGCGCGTTCAAGTTCCGCGGCGCGTACAACGCGCTTTCCCAGCTCTCGGCCGATGAACGACGGCGCGGGGTCCTCACCTTCTCCTCGGGCAACCACGCGCAGGCGGTGGCGCTGGCCGGCCGGCTGCTCGGCATTCGAACCGTCATCGTCATGCCCGAGGATGCGCCGCCGGTGAAGCTCGCCGCGACCCGCGGGTACGGTGCCGAGGTCGTGACGTACGACACTCGCCAGACGACGCGCGACGCGCTCGGCGCGCAGATCGCCGCGGAGCGGGGCCTCACGGTCGTCCCGCCGTACGACCATGCGCACGTCGTCGCCGGGCAGGGCACCGCGGCGAAGGAGCTGATCGAGGACGGGGGACCGCTCGATTGGCTGTTCGTGCCCTGCGGGGGCGGTGGGTTGCTGTCGGGCTGCGCGATCGCGGCGTCGCACCTCGCACCCGGTTGCCGGGTCGTCGGCGTCGAGCCGGAGGCGGGCGACGACGCGACGCGCTCGTTCCGGACGAAGACGCTCCAGACCGTCCACAATCCAGACACGATCGCCGACGGCGCGCGCACGCCGTCGCTGGGGAAGATCACCTTCCCGCTCGTGCTCGCGCACGTCCACGACATGATGACGGTGAGCGACCGCGAGCTGCTGGATGCGATGCGCTATCTCTGGGAACGGCTGAAGATCGTGGTCGAGCCGACCGGCGCGCTGGCTGCCGCCGGGCTCTTCAAGTCGGGCGACGCCGTCCGCGGCAAGCGGATCGGCGTGATCGTTTCGGGAGGGAACGTCGACCTGAAAGCGGTCTGCCAGGCGATCGGCTGACCGCGGCTTTCAGGCGATCCGGCGCGAGGCGATCGCGCCGCCGCGCGGCACTACTGGAGCGTGTCCTCGGGCGTGGGGCGCTTGACGGGCCCGCTCAGCCAGGTGGGCAGGTCGAGGAAGCTCTGCGGTTCGGGGAGCTCGGAGGACGAGCCCTTGCGGCGCAGCTGCCCCGGCCAGCCGGCGCGGATCACGACTTCTTCGTCGTGGTCGTCGGCTTCAATCTCCTCGACTTCGAGGCCAGCGAGATCGGTGTCAGCCATGTTGTCGCTCCTTGTTTGGCGAAGACCGTTCGCCACCGAGCAAGCACGGTGCCAGCCGGCTCGGCCGAACGCGTGTTCCGTCACGCGCCGGGCGGAAGACACTACGCCGGCGTGAATTCCTCCACGCCGTCGGCAAGGGCCGGGGGAGCTCGTTGCGGAACGATGGCCCTCCGCGGCCGTCGGACTCAGTGTACGCCGTCGGGAACCTGTCAGTCTTGCTCGTGCCGCCGCCAGGTCTGCCACCGCTCGCGGCCCGCGAACACTTCGATCGAGTCGGCCACGGCGGCATCCTCGATCCGATCGCAGGCGGGGGCGAGCAGGGCCTCCAGCTCCCCGGCCTTCAAGCCGAACGGCGGTCCGCCCGGAGCGTCGCTCCAGTAGAAGAACCCCGCGAGGCGACCGCCCGGACGCAACACCTCGGCGACTCGCACGGCCCACCGTGCCCAGTGCGTGCGCGGCAGCGCGCACAGAAACGCGCGCTCGTAGACCAGGTCGAACGGGGCGCCGAAGTCGAACTCGAAGAAATCGCCGCAAACGAGGATCCGGTCGAGCTCGCCAAGCACCCGGCGGGCGGCGTCGATCGCTGCGGCGCTGAAGTCGATCGCGACGACGTCGTGCCCGGCGTCGGCGAAGGCGCGGACCTCGTACGCGCTGCCGCAGCCGGGGATCAGCACCCGCAGCCGTGCGGGCTCCCGCGCGAGGAACTCGCGCACCGCGGCCGGTACGCCACCGGCGTCCCAGGGCGTGAAGCGTTCGCGGAAGCGGACGTCCCAGAACGCCGGCCCGGCCGGGTCGAGCTTCGGCCCGCGCCGCAGACGTTCGGCCGCGTCGTCGGTCGCGCTCATCCCTTGACGCACACGATCTGCTTGAGCGTGTGGAGCACCTCGACGAGGTCGGACTGGTTCGCCATCACCTCGTCGATGCTCTTGTACGCCCCGGGGATCTCGTCGATCACGCCCTTGTCCTTGCGGCAGATGACGCCCGCGGTCTGCGCTTCGAGGTCCCGGGTGGAGAAGCTGCGCTTTGCCTCGTTGCGGCTCATGCGCCGCCCGGCACCGTGCGCGCAGGAGTGGAAGCTCTCTGCGGCGCCGCGCCCGCGCACGATGTAGCTGCGTGCGCCCATGCTGCCCGGGATGATGCCGAGCTCGCCCTCGCCGGCGCGGATCGCGCCCTTCCGCGTGACCCAGACCCGCTCGCCGTAGTGGACTTCGCGCGCGACGTAATTGTGGTGGCAGTTCACCGCTTCGGCGGTGACGTCGAACGACGGGAGGTGGCGCGCGACCGCCGCCAGCACGAGCTCGAGCATCTCGGCCCGGTTCGCACGCGCGTAGTCCTGCGCCCAGCCGACCGCCTCGACGTAGTCGTCGAAGTGCTGTGCGCCTTCGCCGAAGTAGGCGAGGTCGCGGTCCGGCAGCTGCAGCTGGTCGCGCTCGGCGTCGCGGCGCGCGAGCTCGATGAAATAGGTCCCGATGGCGTTGCCGATGCCGCGGCTCCCGGAGTGCAGCATCACCCACAGGCGCTCGGCCTCGTCGAGGCAGACCTCGATGAAGTGGTTGCCGCCGCCGAGGGTGCCGAGCTGCCGCGTCCAGTCCGAGTTCTTCCCGACGCGCTTCGCGATGCCCGGATGCTTGTCGAGGATGCGCCCGAGCTCGCGCCGGAAGGGCCGCGCGGCGTCGGTGCGGGCGTCGCGCTCGCTGTGCTGGTTGAACCCGACCGGAACGTCGCGCGAGATCTGGTCGAAGACCTTGCGCAGGCGGCGCTCGTCCACGTCGTTGGCGGTGAGCGAGAGCCGCGTGGCGATCATCCCGCAGCCGATGTCGACACCGACGGCCGCGGGGATGATCGCCCCTTTCGTGGGGATCACGGAGCCGACGGTGGCGCCGATCCCGAGGTGCACGTCGGGCATCGCCGCGACGTGGTGGTGCACGATCGGGAGCCGCGAGAGGTTGGCGAGCTGCTGTCTTGCGTCGCCCTCGACGTCGTCGGTCCAGACCCGGACCGGGACGCGGCCGCCTTCGATGGTGCTGCGGATCGGCATGCGAAAAGCGCGCGCGCCTCGCGGCGCTGGAGTGCGGTGCAGCATGATAGACTAATCAATGTCCCCCTAGCGAGCACGCCAACGCGGCGCCGACATGTTCTCGAACGATTCCCTCGCGAAGACCGATCCGGAGCTGTGGCAGGCAGTGCGAAGCGAGATCCTCCGTCAGGAGGATCACATCGAGCTGATCGCCTCCGAGAACTACGCGAGCCCCGCAGTGCTGGCGGCGCAGGGCTCGGTGCTGACGAACAAGTACGCCGAAGGCTACCCCGGCAAGCGGTACTACGGCGGCTGCGAGTACGTCGACATCGCGGAGGAGCTCGCAATCGAGCGCGCGCGGCAGCTCTTCCACGTCGAGTATGCGAACGTCCAGCCGCACTCCGGCTCGCAGGCGAACCAGGCGGTCTACCACGCGGTGCTGAAGCCGGGCGACGTGATTCTCGGGATGTCGCTCGCCCACGGCGGCCATCTCACGCACGGGTCGACCGTCAACTTCTCGGGCCGGCTGTACCAGGCCTTCTACTACGGCCTCGACGAGCGCGAGGAGATCGACTACGAGCAGGTCGAGCACCTCGCGAAGGGTCACAAGCCGAAGCTCATCGTCGCCGGGGCGTCGGCCTACTCGCTGTCGATCGACTGGAAGCGCTTCCGCCGGATCGCGGACAGCGTCGGCGCGTATCTCATGGCCGACATCGCCCACCCAGCCGGTCTGATCGCCGCCGGGCTCTACTCGAGCCCGATCGGGGTCGCCGACTTCGTCACGAGCACCACCCACAAGACGCTGCGCGGGCCGCGCGGTGGCCTGCTCCTCGCCGCCAAGGAGCACGAGAAGCGGCTGAATGCGGCCGTGTTCCCGCAGCTGCAGGGCGGCCCGCTGATGCACGTAATCGCCGCCAAGGCGGTCGCGTTCAAGGAGGCGATGACGAAGGACTTCAAGCGCTATCAGGAAGAGGTCCTCAACAACGCGCGGGTCATGGCGAAGGTGCTCGCCGAGCGCGGGCTGCGCATCGTCTCCGGCCGCACCGACTGCCACCTTTGCCTCGTCGATCTGCGCGCCAAAGGGATCACCGGCAAGCAGGCCGAGGACCTCCTCGAGCGGGCGCACATCACGGTCAACAAGAACGCGATCCCGAACGACCCGCAGAAGCCGTTCGTCACCAGCGGCATCCGGGTCGGCACCCCGGCGATGACCACCCGCGGCTTCGAGGAGATCGAGGCCGAGCAGGTGGCGAACCTCATCGCCGACGTGCTCGACGCGCCGCGGGACGAGGCGACTGTCGCGCGCGTGCGCGAGCAGGTGCGCGCGCTCTGCCGCCGCTTCCCGGTCTACCCGGACGCGGTCCACATGGGCGTGCCGGTCGAAAAAGCGGCCTGACGGCCGATGAAGTGCCCGTACTGCAAAGCCGACGACACCGCGGTCATCGACACGCGGATGTCGGAGGACGGCGAGAGCGTGCGCCGGCGCCGCGAGTGCGAGCACTGCGGCAAGCGCTTCACGACCTACGAGCGGGTCGAGCTCGCGATGCCGGCGGTCGTGAAGACGAGCGGGTACCGCACCGCCTACGACCGCGAGAAGGTCCGCACCGGGTTCATGCGCGCGCTGCACAAGCGGCCGGTGCCCACGCAGTACGTCGACGCGGCGATCGACCGCATCGAGCAGAAGATCCTCGCGCGCGGCGAACGCGAGATCGGCTCGCGCACCCTCGGCGAGATGGTGATGGCCGAGCTGAAGAAGATGGACCACGTCGCCTACATCCGCTTCGCCTCGGTCTACGAGGACTTCCAGCGCGTGGACGAGTTCCGCGAGAAGGTGCTGGAGCTCAAGCGCCCCGGCCGGAAGGTCCGCCGCGCCGCGGCCCAGAAGTAGCCACTCGGGTTCCCGACCCGACGCGGGTCGCCGCATGTTCACCTCCGCCGACCGCGAGTTCATGGCACGCGCTCTGGCCCTCGCCGAGCGCGGGCTCTTCACGACGACCCCGAACCCGCGCGTCGGCTGCGTCATCGTCCGGGACGGAGAGGTCGTCGGCGAGGGGTTCCACGAGCGCGCCGGCGCGGCGCACGCGGAGGCGAACGCGCTCGCTGCCGCCGGTGCGCGCGCCGCGGACGCGACGGTCTACGTCACGCTCGAGCCGTGCAGCCACCACGGTCGCACGCCGCCGTGCGCCGACGCGCTGCTCGCCGCGCGGGTGCGGCGCGTCGTCGCCGCGATGGGCGATCCCAATCCAAAGGTCGGGGGCGAAGGCTTCGCGCGCCTGCGCGCGGGCGGGGTCGAAGTCGCATCGGGCCTGCTCGAGGACGAGGCACGCGAGCTGAACATCGGGTTCGTGTCGCGGCTGACTCGCGGCCGGCCATGGGTGAGGCTGAAGGTCGCGGCGACGCTCGACGGCCGGACCGCGGCGGCGGACGGACGGAGCCAATGGATCACGAGCGAGGCGTCGCGGCGCGACGGCCATCGCTGGCGCGCGCGCGCCTGCGCGGTGCTGACCGGGATCGGCACGGTGCGGGACGACGATCCGCGCCTCACGGTGCGCGAGGTCGCGACCCCGCGCCAGCCGCTGCGAGTGCTCGTCGACTCACGGTTGCAGGTGCCGCTCGATGCCCGCATCCTCGACGGCGGCCGCGTGCTCGTGGCGGCGGCGTCGGCGGACCAGGCCAGGGTCGCCGCGCTGCAGGCGAAGGGGGCGGAGGTGATCGTGCTCCCGAACGCGGCGGGGAAGGTCGAGCTCGCCGACCTGATGTGCGAGCTCGCGCGCCGCGAGCTGAACGAGATCCACGTCGAGGCGGGCGTGAAGCTCAACGGCTCGCTCGTCGCGGCGGGGGTCGTCGACGAGCTCCTGATCTACCTCGCGCCCAGCCTGCTCGGCGACGGAGGCAGCGGAATGTTCGATCTGCCGTCGATCGCCGGGTTGGATCAGAAGCTGCCGCTGCGTCTGGCCGACGTGCGGCAGCTCGGCGCGGACATCCGGGTCGTCGCGCGGTTCGCGCGCTAGAGCGCGCTACGCCGCGCGCTTCAGCTCGCGCTCGAGCTCGTCGAGCACGCGCCGCGTCTCGGCAACCGCGTGGTCGATCTCCTCGCGGGCGATGACGAGCGGCGGCGCGAAGCGCACGACCGTGCCGTGGGTGTCCTTCGAGAGGATGCCGCGGGCGAGCAGGCGATCGACGACCTGGCGCGCGGTGGCGAACTGCGGGTCGATCTCCACGCCGACCAGCAGACCGCGCCCGCGGACGTCGCGGACGAGCGGGCTCTTTATGGCGGCGAGGGCCGCGAGGAGATGTGCGCCGAGCGTTGCGGCGCGCTCGGCGAGGCGCTCCTCGACGATGACGTTGAGCGCCTCGAGCCCAACGGCCGCCGCCAGCGCGTTGCCGCCGAACGTGCTGCCGTGGTCGCCGGGCTGGAAGACGCTCATGACGTCGTCGCGCCCGAGGAACGCCGATACGGGCAGCACGCCGCCGCCGAGCGCCTTGCCCAGCACGAGCCCGTCGGGCTGGATGCCGTCGTGCTCGCACGCGAGCAGCCGTCCGGTGCGCCCGAGACCGGTCTGCACCTCGTCGGCGATGAAGAGCACGTTGTGCTCGCGGCAGATCCGTGCGCACTCCGCGAGATACCCGGGCGGCGGCACCACGATCCCCCGCTCGCCCTGGATCGGCTCGACCAGGAATGCGGCGGTGTGGGGCGTGATCGCCTGCGCGAGGGCGCGCGCGTCGCCGAAGGGCACGAGCTTGAACCCCGGCGGGAACGGCCCGAAGCCGTCGCGGTACTGCGGCTCGGAGGACATGCCCACGATCGCGATCGACCGGCCGTGGAAGTTGCCCTCGCAGGCGATGATCTCCGCGCGGCTGTCCGGCACGCCCTTCACCTTGTGCGCCCACTTGCGGGCGGTCTTGATCGCCGTCTCGACCGCTTCGAGCCCGGTGTTGACCGGCAGCGCGCGGTCCATGCCGGTGAGCCGGCACAGCCGCTCGAGGAACACCGGCAGGCGGTCGCTGTAGTACGCGCGCGAGGTGACGGCGAGCTTGCGGGCCTGCTCGGTCAGGGCGCGAAGGATGCGCGGGTGAGCATGGCCGACGCTCACCGCCGAGTAGGCCGACATCATGTCGAGGTAGCGGCGTCCGGACTGGTCCCAGAGGTGCGTGCCCTCGCCGCGCACGAGGACCACCGGCAGCGGCGCGTAGTTCGTCGCGCTATAGCGATTCTCGAGCTCGATCATCGACCGCGCGGCGGCGCCGCCGAGCATCGCGGCGGCGAGCTCCTCGATCAGCCGGACGGTCGCGCCGCCGACGTCGTGATGCGGCTCGTACTCGGCGATCTCGACCGCGACCGGCGCCGCCGTCCGCGTGAGATCGGCGAGCGCGGCGACCAGCTCGGCCGCGCGCAGGCCGCCGGCCACCGGGGTCGTCACGCCGGGCGCGTCCCTCGGGTCGATCGCATCGAGGTCGAGCGTGATCCCGTGCGCCGCGGTGCCCTCCTGCACCCGCGCGAGCGCTTCGCGCAGCACGGCGTCGAGGCCGCGGCGCTCGATTTCCTGCGCGGCGTAGATTCGAACGCCCAGCGCGGCGAGCAGCGCCGCCTCCTCGGGCTCGAAGCTGCGGACACCGATGACGCACACGTGTTCCGGTGAAAGCACGGCGTCCGAATCGTTGCCCTGCCCGAGCAGCGCCGCGAGCGGCATCCCGTGCAGACGGCCGGTGTGGCTCGTCTGCGGCGTGTGCGCGTCGAGATGCGCGTCGATCCACAGCAGGCCGAGCGGCGCGCCGAGCCCGTTCGCGATCCCGCGCCAGGTGCCCATGGCGCAGCTGTGGTCGCCGCCGAGGACCAGCGGAACGGCCCCGGATCGCACCACGCGGCTGACGGAGCGGGCAATGCGGTCGCACAAGCGGCCCACGACTTGAGCGGCCGGCTCCCCCGGCGCCTGATCCGGGAAGAGCGTCTCGCCCCAGGCGATCGGCAGGCCGCGCGCCGCGAGGTGCGCGTCGAGACCGGCGAGGCGCAGGCGCGCGGGACCGTCGCCGCAGCCGGGTTGGCCCGCGCCGAGCCCGCTCGCAGAGCCGATGATCTCGACCCGCTGGCGGGGTGCGGCTACGCCGTCGGGACGAGGCGAAACGTCCGGGAAATCACGAATGTTCATGCGGACTTAGAGTGCAAACTTCGTACCGGGGTTCGGTTCGGAGGCGACAAAAGTCACGAACGCCGAGCGGAAGGGCGGAACCCCTGCGCGGGCCGGGAGATAGCGAGGGGCGAGGAGGGGATACGGCGCGCGGAAATGGGGCCTTCGGCCCGCCTGGGGGACGCTTTCCGTCAGCCGGGTGACGTGCCGCGCCACCCCAGGCCCGCGGTGTAATCTGCGTGCCACCCGGATACCGCGAATGTTCACTGGAATCGTCGCCGCCGTAGGCCGCATCGAGCGCGTTGAGCCGCGGGAGCAGGGCTTGCGCCTGGTCATCGACGCCGGCTCGCTCGACCTCGGCGACGTCGCGGTCGGCGATTCGATCGCGGTCAACGGCTGCTGCCTGACGGTCGTCGCGCGCGCGGGCGCGCGGTTCGAGGTCGACGTCTCCCAGGAGACGATCGCGTGCACGGTCGGGCTCGCCGCACCGGGAGACGTCAACCTCGAGAAGTCGCTGCGGCTCGCCGATCGCCTCGGCGGGCATCTCCTCACCGGGCACGTCGACGGGGTTGCGGAGGTGGTCGCGTTCGAGCCGGTCGGCGACAGCTACCGGCTGGTCGTGCGGGCCCCCGCGCCGCTGGCGAAATACATCGCGCGGAAGGGTTCGATCGCGGTGCAGGGCGTGAGCCTGACGATCAACCGGGTCGACGGGTCGGAGTTCGAGGTGAATCTGATTCCCCATACGCTCGCCGCCACCACCTTGAAGGGTCTCAAACCAGGCGGGCGCGCGAATCTGGAGGTCGATCTGATCGCGCGCTACGTCGAGCGGATGCTCGGGATGTTCTCCGACGCGCGGTGACGGCGCGGCCTGTCGCGCGCATCGCTCGTCCAGCCCTCACACTACGCGAGGGTCAGGGCTCGTTGAATCCGCTCAGCAGGCGAGGGTCGACGAACTAGGCTAGGGAGCCTACACGCCGGCGCACGGCGCCGAGACCGAGCAGAGCGACGCCCAGGAGCGCGATGGAGGCGGGCTCGGGAACGGACGTCGCTTGGAGGGCGTCGAAATAGCCGAACGTTTGGTTCGGCCCGGTACTGTCAAAGGTGTTACGCGCCGCGTATTCGACGGTATAGGTGCCCGCCGAAGTCGCTGTCCACGACCAAGCGGTCCATGGCCCGTTGTAGCCAAAACCCGGCGCATCGCTCCCATCGAAGTAGAACGGCACGGCAACTTCACCCCCACTTGCATCGAGGATGCGAACCCTCGTGCCATCTTCGTAAGGCAGGTAGTCGCCCCAGTCAAACGCGGCCAATCCGGAGAGCGTTCCGCCCGGCGCGAGCGCCATGGACCGGGAGACCGTCTGCCACTCGTTCGCGAAGCCGGACTGGATCGCCAGAAAATAGCCGCCCTCTTGGGGCAAGTAGGTCGCGGGAATGGCGTAGGTGGTGCTATTGCTGGTGACGACCGTTGCGGATCCGCCGGCCAGCACGCTCGTCCACCCGGTGAGGTCGCTAGATTCGAACCCCGCGTTGATCGGAGCCGCTTGCGCGACGGTGGCGCCGAGCGTGGCGAACGCGAGTACCGCTGCCGTTACAGATTTCATCGACCGCCCTCAGAGGGAAACAACACCCTATTCTGAGGACGCGGTCATGCGGCGTTGGTAACATGTTGTCAAATTGACGACAATTTTCTATTCGCGATCACTCCGCGGTGAGCCACCGCGGCTTCGGACCCAGCAGCGCGACGGCGTCCGTATAGAGCCAGTAGCAGAACCGAACCCGGTCCCGGCAGTGGCGAATCTTCTCCTCCAGGTCCTGCCGCTCGCGGGACGCCACCGCTTGCGCGCGCGCCGCGAGCAGCTTCGGGACTGCTTTCATCAGCAGCCTTACGCTCTGGATCTGTGCTTGCTTGAGTTGCTTGAACATGGCGATCGTAGCCTTCGTGGTCGGGCTTCGCTTCGCCTTCCGCTTCGGTTTGTCCATGACACCACTCCCAGTCGAACGGGATGAGTGTGGCAACGTGCCACGGCTGTTGCTGTGACGTTGTACCCTTGATCGCACTAGCTCTTGCCGGTGCCCGGGACTTCGTCACTTGCCCCGATCCGACCGCGTTGGGCTCGGGTACGTCGGATGGCCGACAGCTGACCCGCGGCATGGGACTTTGACCATGTCCCTCCGGCGGCCGGTCGCAATGGGAGCCCGATGATGCGGAGGAAGGTGATGGACAAGCTGCGAGGCATAGGCGTGACGACGACCGAGAAGCTCGGCGAACTCCTGCTGACGGTGAGCGTCGCCGACCGGGTTCACATCGCGTCCCTCGCTACCGGCATGGATCCGGGGGAAGTCGCGCGTCGGCTGCACGAGCTCGCGGAAGAGATCGAGGCGCGGTCGACTTGACGCCCGCGTCACTCCGCGCCGCGCGCCGCGACCGGATCCCAAGGCCCGAGTTCGATCCCGCCCTTCCGATCGCCGCGAAGCGCGGCGAGATCGCGCGCGCCATCGAGTCGAATCAGGTGGTCGTCGTCTGCGGCGAGACCGGTTCCGGGAAGACGACGCAGCTGCCGAAGATCTGCCTGGAGCTCGGGCGCGGCGTCGAGCGGCTGATCGGCCACACCCAGCCCCGTCGGATCGCCGCCCGGGCCACCGCCGCCCGGATCGCGCACGAGCTGAAGACCGAGCTCGGCCAGGCGGTCGGATTCAAGATCCGCTTCACCGACCGGACGAGCCCGTCGACCTACGTCAAGCTGATGACCGACGGCATCCTGCTCGCGGAGACGCAAGGCGATCCGGAGCTGCGCCAGTACGACACGCTGATAATCGACGAGGCGCACGAGCGCAGCCTCAACATCGATTTCCTGCTCGGCTACGTGCACCAGCTGCTGCCGCGCCGCCCCGACCTCAAGCTCATCGTGACCTCGGCAACGCTCGACGCCGAGCGGTTCTCGCGGCATTTCGGCGACGCGCCCGTGATCGAGGTGTCCGGCCGCCTGTATCCCGTCGACGTCCGGTACCGGCCGCCGGAGCCCGACAAGGACGGCGAACCCGACCTCGACGAGTCGATCGTCGACGCCGTCGACGAATGTGCCCGCGCGGGGCCGGGCGATGTGCTCGTGTTCCTGCCTGGGGAGCGCGAGATCCGCGAGGCGGCGGAAGCCCTCCGCAAGCGCCATCCGCCGCACACCGAGATCGTGCCGCTCTATGCGCGGCTGTCCGCGCCGGAGCAGGAGCGCGTGTTCAAGCCGCACCGGGGCCGGCGCATCGTCCTCGCGACGAACGTCGCGGAGACCTCGCTCACCGTGCCCGGGATCCACTACGTCGTCGATCCCGGACGCGCGCGCATCAAGCGCTACAGCTATCGCAACAAGGTCGAGCAGCTGCAGGTCGAGCGCATCTCCCAGGCCGCGGCAAAGCAGCGCGCCGGCCGCTGCGGTCGCGTCGCCGCGGGCGTGTGCATCCGGCTGTACGACGAGGAGGACTTCGCGAAGCGGCCGGCATTCACGGAACCGGAGATCCTGCGCGCGTCGCTCGCCGCGGTGATCCTGCGCATGAAATCGCTCGGACTCGGGGCGGTCGAGGCGTTCCCGTTCATCGATCCGCCCGCGTCGCGGGCGATCGCCGACGGCTACGCGGCGCTCCAGGAACTCGGCGCCGTCGACCAGGGTGGGGCGGAGGGGTCTCACCCCCTCGCCGGGCACGAGCTGACCGAAATCGGTCGCCAGCTCGCCAAGCTCCCCGTCGACCCGCGCATCGGCCGCATGGTGCTGGCCGCGAAGGAGGAGGACAGCCTTCCGGAAGTGCTGGTGATCGCCGCGGCGCTCGCGGTGCAGGATCCGCGTGACCGGCCGATGGACCGGGCGCAGGCCGCCGACGAGGCGCAAAAGCAGTTCGCCGACGAGAAGTCGGACTTCCTCTCCTATCTGAAGCTGTGGAAGTTCTTCGACGAGGGGCTGCATCACGAGTCGAACCGGAAGCTGCACCGCGCGTGTCGGGAGCACTTCCTGTCGTTCAACCGGATGCGCGAATGGCGGGACATTCATTCGCAGCTGAAGGAGCTCGTGGGCGAGCTCGGCTGGAAGGTCGGCGAGCCGAAGCAGGACAGCGGTCAGTACGCGCGCGTCCACCGCGCGCTCCTGAGCGGCCTGCTCGGCAACGTCGGCCTGAAGACTGAGGAAGGCAGCTACCAGGGGGCGCGCGGGATCAAGTTCTGGATCCATCCCGGGTCGGCCCTCGTCAGAAAGGCGCCGCGCTGGATCGTCCCCGCCGAGCTGACCGAAACGACGCGCCTGTTCGCGCGCTGCACGGCCGGGATCGAGCCCGAGTGGCTCGAACGCGTCGGCGCGCATCTCATCAAGCGCTCCCAGAGCGATCCGCACTGGGAGAAGAAGCGCGCCGAGGTCGTCGCACTCGAGCGCGGGACCCTGTACGGGCTGCCGGTGTACGTCAACCGTCGCGTGTCCTACGGTCCGATCGACCCGGTGGTGTCGCGGGAGCTCTTCATCCGCCAGGCGCTCGTCGACGGGGACTGGGAGACGCGCGCGCCGTTCTTTCTCCACAACCGCCGGCTCGTGCGCGAGATCGAGACGCTCGAGCACAAGGCGCGCCGGCCGGACGTGCTCGTGGACGACGAGCTGATTCACGCGTTCTACGACAGCCTCGTTCCACAGGGGATCTACAACGGCGCGGCTTTCGACGCCTGGCGCGAGCAAGCCGAGCGCGCGAACCCGAAGCTGCTGTTCCTCAAGCGCGAGGATCTGATGCGGCACCAGGCGGCCGGAATCACGACCGAGCTGTTTCCCCACCAGCTGGAGATGGCCGGACGGACGTTCGCGCTCGAGTACCTGCACGATCCCGGCGGACCGCGGGACGGCGTGACCATGACGGTGCCCCTCATCGCGCTCAACCAGGTCAGCGCCGCGCGCTGTGAGTGGCTGGTGCCGGGACTGCTCAAGGAGAAGGTGCAGCGGCTTGCGAAGTCGCTGCCGCAGAAGGTCCGGCACCAGCTCGGGCCGCTGCCCGAGTTCGCGGCGGAGTTCGCCGCCGCGGTGCCGCCTGGGGACGCGCCGCTGGCCGCGGCGATCGCGCGCTACGCCCGGGAGCGTGGGAATCTCGCGGTCGCGCTCGACGGCTTCAGGCCCGAGACCCTGCCCGTGCATCTCGCCATGAACTTCCGCGTCGTCGACGAGCACGGCCGGCAGCTCGCGATCGGGCGCAACCTCGCGCAGCTCCGCGCGGAGCTGGGGGAGCAGGCGGGGGCGCAGTTCGCCGATGTCGCCGGTGCGACCGTGGCCCTGACCGGGCTCACCGAGTGGTCGTTCGGCGAGCTCGAGGAGATGATGGAGATCAAGCGCGGCGCGCAGGCGCTGATCGGGTACCCGGCGTTGGTGGATCGCGGCGACGCGGTCGACCTCGAGGTTCTCGACTCGCCGGACAAGGCGCGCGCGACGCATCGGGCGGGGCTGCGGCGGCTGTTCATGCTGCACCTGAAGGAGCAGGCGAAGTACGTCGAGAAGAGCCTGCCGGGCCTGCAGGCGATGGTGCTCCAGTTCGCGGCCCTCGGCGACGCCAACGATTTGCGGCGCCAGCTCGTCGCGGCAGCCTTCGATCGCACGTGCCTCGGCGAGCCGCTGCCGCGGACCCGCGAGGCGTTCGTGCGCCGGGCGGACGAGGGGCGCAGCCGGGTCACGCTGATCGCCCAGGAGCTCGCGCGGCTCGTCGGCACGATCCTCGCGGAGCATCTGGGGCTCGCGCGGAAGCTCCAGGCGGCGAAGGCATTTCCCGAAGTGGTGCGCGACATCGAGACGCAGCTCGGGCGCCTCATGCCGAAGGACTTCATCCTGGCGACACCTTGGGAGAGGTTGCAGCGCTTCCCGATCTACCTCAAGGCGGCCAGCGCGCGCCTCGACAAGCTCCGCGCCGATCCGGCGCGTGACCGGCGCGCGGCCGCCGAGCTCGCGCCGCTCGAGACGCAGTGGTTGCGGGAAGACACGCGCCAGCGGAAAACCGGCAGCCTGGACCCGCGCCTCGAGCAGTTCCGCTGGCTGCTGGAGGAGCTGCGCGTGCAGCTCTTCGCGCAGGAGCTGAGGACGCCCGTGCCGGTGTCGGCGAAGCGGCTCGCGAAGCTGTGGCAGACTCTAAGCCGATGACTGAGACGAGGAACCACATGAACAAGCTCCGTGTTGCAGCGCTTTTCGGCGCGCTCGCCCTGGCGAGCGGCACCGTCGACGCCCAGACAAGCGTGCGGGTGCGCGGCACCGTCACCGCCGTCGACGCGAACGTGCTGGCAGTGAAAACCGGAGACGGCAAGAACGTGCCCATCCGGCTTGCGGACCAGACCGTCATCGTCTACACGCAACCGATCACGCTCGGCGATATCAAGCCGGGCGACTTCCTCGGCGTTACCTCGATGAAGCGCGGCGACGGCACGCTCACGGCCTTCGAGGTGCGCCGGTTTCCCAAGCCCCTCAACCCGGGCCACGGGCCGTTCGATGGCCGGAGCGATCAGACCATGACCAACGCGACAGTGTCCGGGATGGTCCAGTCCGCCGGCGGCCGCGAGCTGACCGTCACCTACGAAGGCGGCATGCAGAAGATCGTGGTGCCGGAAAACGCGTCGATCTCGATGCTCGTCCCGGGGGAGCGCTCGCAGCTCGTGCCCGGCGCGCCCGTGAACCTGACTGCAACGCCGGGCGCCGATGGCGCGCTGACCGCGATGCGCATCCAGGTGAGCCCGGTCAAATAGCTTTCGTGCTCGGCCGATGACCGAGATCACCCGTGCGCTCGCGCGCGCGTTTGCGAGCCTCGCACATCCGAAGATGCTGTTCCTGATGATCTGGCCGATCGCGCTCGCCCTGATCGTCTGGACCGTCCTCGCGATCCTGTTCGGTGCCCAGACCGTGGTCTGGCTCCAGGGGTATCTCACAGACTCGGCGGTCGGCGCGTGGGCGTCGCGGTGGTTCCCGTTCGACGTCGTCGCAGCGGTGCTCTCATGGGTCGCGCTGCTCGTGATGTTCGTCCCGCTGGTCCTGGTCACGGCGACGCTCATCATCGCCGTGGTGGCGATGCCGACTATGGTGAACCACGTCGCGGCAACGTACTACCCGACGCTCGAGCGCCGCCGCGGCGGAACCTTCGCGGGCAGCGTCTGGAACGCGATCGTCGCGCTGGTGGTGTTCCTGGTCTTCAGTCTACTGCTGCTGCCGCTCTGGTTCGTGCCGCTGTTCTGGCCCGTGCTGCCGGTGCTCCTGTTCGCGTATTTCAACCAGCGTGTGTTCCGGTACGATGCAGTCGCCGAGCACGCGAGCGCGGAGGAAATGCGGGAGCTCTTCAGGCGCTACGGCAAGTCGCTCTACCTGCTCGGCATCGTCGTATCGCTCCTGGCGCACATCCCGGTCATCGGGTTTTTCATACCGGTCGTTGCGGGACTCGCGTTCGCGCACTACTGCCTCGAGCGCCTCGCAGAGCTGCGGCGGACTCCGGTCGTGATCGCGCGCTGATGAAGTTCGGCGCGCTCATCATCGGCGACGAGATCCTGCGCGGCAAGCGGGAGGACAAGCACTTCACGAAGCTGATCGGGATTCTCGGCGCGCGCGGACTGAAGCTCGACTGGGCGGAGTACCTGGGCGATGACCCCGACCGGATCACGGCAACGCTGGCGCGGACGTTGGCATCGAGCGACGTCGTGTTCTCCTTCGGCGGCATCGGCGGCACGCCGGACGACCACACTCGGCAGTGCGCGGCGCGCGCGCTCGGCGTGGACCTCGTCCTGCACCCGGAAGCCGAAGCGCTGATCCGCGGGCGGTTCGGGGCGGAGACGACGCCGGTGCGGCTCCGCATGGGGGAGTTCCCGCGCGGGGCCGAGATCATCCCGAACAGCGTCAACCAGATCCCGGGCTTCTCCGTGCGGGACCATCACTTCGTGCCGGGCTTCCCGTCGATGGCGTGGCCGATGGTCGAGTGGGTGCTCGACCAGCGCTACCGCCACCTCCACCATCGCGAGGCGGAGGCCGACGCGTCGATCATCGTGTACGGCTCGGCGGAGAGCACGCTCACGCCGCTCATGCAGGACGTCGAGGCCCGATTCCGGAAGCTCAAGGTGTTCAGCCTGCCGCACATGGGCGAGGACGGGTCGCGCCGGCACATCGAGCTCGGCGTGCGCGGCGACCCGGCGGAGGTTGCGGAGGCGATCGACATCCTCAAGCAGGGCGTTGTCGCGACCGGAGCGACCTTCGAGCCCCCGCCGAGTAGCTAAGAGCCGGGGATCTACAAGGGGGCGAGAGCCCCCTTGTTCCAGCGCGGGGGATATACAAGGGGAGTCTCCCCTTGTTCGTACAAGGGCCCCTTGGGTTTTTTGTTTGCGGGCTTGCCCGCAAACAAAAAACCCCCGGGCGGGACGAGCCCCGGGGGTTTCGGAGGGGGAAAGCGGGCTTAGGCGGCCCGCTTCTTGTCTTTGCCGACCGCGGACGTGGCGGCCGCGATGTTGGCCTCGGCGATCTCGGTGGCCTGCTTCGCGACCTTGGTGAAGCTGTCATACGCCGAGTTGGCGGCGGCGAGCGCCGACTTGACCGCGGCGACCGCGACGTCCGAACCGGCCGGCGCGTTCTTCGCGAACTTGTCGAGCGCGCTCACGAGGTTGCGGTTGATCTCGCCCGCCTGGCCTTCGAAGAACCGGGTGAACTCGGCCTGCTGCGCGGTCGCGAGCTCGTACACGCTGCGCGAGTAGGCAATCGCCTTCTCCAGGTTCGGCTGCGCCGCGGCGACATTGATGTTGACGTACTCTTGCACGTCCTTGGCGTTCAGCAGCGCCTTGGCGTGGTTCATGCTCTCTTCGAACGCGCTCTTGGTCACGTTGAAGTTCAGCGCCGCCAGCTTCTCGTAGGCCGCGAAGTTGGCGTTCGCCCACGACAGCATGGTCTCGACGCCCAGTTTGCCGTTGGCCGCGATTTGCTCAGGGGTCACGTACATTTCAATCTCTCCTCGATCAGGGTCAGGGGAACCGTCCGCTTCGACACCGAAGCGGGCGTCTGAATATTGCACTGCACAACGGTAATTCTACATGGAAATCAGTCCCTGTCAAGAAAAACTATTGCGCCGCAACAGCATCTTCCGCGATGCACAAAAATCACCCGTCCAATCAACGGCTTGAGGTGAAGGTGAGCGGACACTCCGCAATCGCCACGCGGGGGCGTTCCCGCTGGCCGGACGGGTGATGCAGGGCCACCGCGACACCCTCCCGCCGCAGCTCCTCGGGCTGCTGGCCGCGCTCACGCTCGCCTGGGGGTTCAACTGGCCGATGATCAAGCTCGCGCTGGCCGGCATGGCGCCGATGCACTTCCGGACGCTCTGCCTGCTCGCGGGGGCCGCGTGCCTGTTCGCGATGGCGGCAGCGCGCGGCCTGGCGTGGCGCGTGCCGCGCGGCGAGTGGGGGCGGCTCGCGCTGATCTCGCTCTTCAACCTGACCGCGTGGAACATCTTCTCGGTGTACGGGGTCGGGATGATGGCCTCCGGGCGGGCGTCGATCCTCGGCTACACCATGCCGATGTGGGGCGTCCTGCTGTCGACCTGGGTGCTCGGCGAGCGCTTCACCCGCCGTCGGGCGCTGGGGGTCGCGTTCGGCATGGCCGGCATCGCGCTCCTGCTCGGGAGCGAGTTCCGGGCGCTGGAGCGCGCGCCGCTCGGGGCGCTCCTCATGATCGCCGCGGCGCTGTCCTGGGCGGTCGCGACCGTCCTGATCCGGAAATGGGGGAGCCGCATGCCGACGACCAGCTACGTCGCCTGGCAGATGGTGATCGGCGTCGTACCGATCCTCGCCATCGCGCTCGTCGTGGAGGAGGGGAGCTTCAGCCCGCTGGGCCTCGCGCCGGGACCGCTCGCCGCCGTGCTCTACAACATGTTCGTGGCGTTCGGGTTCTGCTACTGGGCATGGATGAAGATCGCGCAGAACGCGCCAGTGGGCGTCTCGAGCCTCGCCTCGCTGATGGTGCCGGTCGTGGGCGTGTTCAGCGGCGCGCTCGTGCTCGGCGAGACCCCCCGCTGGACCGACTACGCGGCGCTGGCGCTGGTCGTCGGCTCGCTCGCGACGGTGCTCATCCCGCCGCGCAGCGCGGCGGGGGCGGTGAAGGCGAACGCTTGACGCGGCCGGCGGTGGACCTCGGCGTGGTCGGCTGGATCGTCCTCGGAGCGGTGATCGTGCTCGGCGTCCCCGGGGCGATGTACCTCCTGCAGGACAGCCTCCTCTTCCTTCCCCAACCCTACGTCGGTGCGCCGCCCGCCGCGCGCGCCGGGCGGGCGGTGGAGGACCTCGCATATGAGGCGCCGGACGGGGTGCGCCTGCGCGGCTGGCTCGTGCATCGCGCCGCGCCCGCCGGGCGTGCGCCGCTCGTCGTCTACTACGGGGGCAATGCGGAGGAGGTGTCGTGGCAGGCGACCGAGCCCTGGCCCCCCGACTGGACGCTCGCCCTCGTGAACTACCGCGGCTACGGGGCGAGCGAAGGCAAGCCCTCGGAACGCGATTTCTACGCCGACGCGCTCGCCGTCATCGACGCCCTGGCGCTGCGTCCGGACGTGGACCCCGAGCGCATCGTGCTCGTCGGGCGCAGTCTCGGGACCGGCGTGGCGACCCATGTCGCGGCGCATCGGCCGGTCGCCGGCGTCGTCCTGATCTCCCCGTACGACAGCATGATCGAGGTCGGGCGGCGCCACTACCCGTGGCTTCCCGTAGGGTTGCTGCTCAGGCATCCCTTCGATGCGCGATCGGCGGCGCCGGAAATCCGCGCGCCGTTGCTCGCGATCGCGGGCAGCCGCGATTTCATCATCCCGACGGTGCATTCACGGCGGCTGTTCGATGCCTGGGGCGGTCCCAAGGTCTGGGTCGAGCTGCCCGGCGCGGATCACAACGATCTCGGCTCCTGGCCCGCATTCTGGAAGGCGATCGACGCGTTCCTGCGCGAGCGGCAGGGAAGCGCGCCGGGCTAGTCGGGTACCGCGATCGCCCGGTGCGCGGGGATGCGCCCGCGATCCCAGTGCGCGGCCGCCCACTCCAGGACCGCACGGCCGGACGCGTGTTCGAGCCCGGCGGGCGGCGACTGCCCCAGGAATCGCAGCGCGGCGACGAGCGCGACGGCCGGTCGCGAGCGGTCAATCGGCGCAGCGAGCGTCTGCTTCGAGAGCTTTTCTCCCCGGGCGTTGATCGCGACCGGAAGGTGAACATAGCGCGGCGTGGGCAGTCCGAGCAGCCGTTGCAGAAAAATCTGGCGCGGCGTCGAGTCCAGCAGGTCAGCGCCGCGGACGACATCCGTCACCCCTTGCGCGGCGTCGTCGACGACGACGGCGAGCTGATACGCCATGAAGCCGTCGGCCCGCACGAGGACAAAATCGCCGACGTCGCGCGCGAGGTCCTGGCGCACGCGGCCCTGCAACCCGTCGTCGAATTCGACCGCCCCCTCAGCCACGCGGACGCGCGTCGCGCGCGCGGGGCGCCCGGGCGGGAGGCCACGGCGGCAGGTGCCGGGATAAACGCGGCTCCCGTCGAGCGCAGCGATCGCGGAGTCGGCGATCTCCTGACGGGTGCAGGCGCACGGGAACAGCGCGCCGTTCCGCCGCAGCGCGTCCAGCGCGGCGCGGTACGCGTCGGCGCGCGTGCTCTGATACACGACCGGTCCGTCCCATTCGAGGCCGAGGGACTCGAGCGCGTCCAGGATCGCGGCGGCCGCGCCGGGGACCTCGCGCGGCGGATCCAGATCCTCCATCCGCACCAGCCATTCGCCGGCGCTGGCGCGCGCCTCGGCCCAACTGCCGACCGCCGCGACGAGCGAGCCGAAGTGCAGCGGGCCGGTCGGCGAGGGTGCGAAGCGGCCGCGATGGCGGCGTGGCGTGGTTTCGGAGTCGGTCATGCAGCATCCAGGGCCGCTCACTCGCTTACACTACCAAACACTTGCGCCGGCGGAGCACGGGTTCATGCGGTCGAGAATCGTTCGGTTCCTGGGTGTGGCCGTGGCGCTGCTCGCGATCGCGGTCCTGGCGGCCGGCTGGAGCGGCCTGTTCGCGGGGACGCGGCCGGCCGACCTCGGCGTCCGTGACGGCCGGCTCGCGCCGTGCCCGCCGACCCCGAACTGCGCGGCGAGCCAGGCCGATCCGGCCGATGCCGAGCACTACGTCGCGCCGATCCGGTTCCATGGCGATGCGCAGCGCGCATGGGTGGTGCTGGTGGACGCGGTGCGTGGCTCGGGACGCGCGGCGATCGTCGCCGAACGGCCAGGCTACCTGCACGCCGAGTTCACGAGCCGGATGCTCGGGTTCGTCGACGACGTCGAGTTTGAGCTCGACACCGGCACGCGCCGGATCCACGTGCGCTCGGCGTCGCGGCTCGGCCGCAGCGATTTCGGTGTGAACCGGGCGCGGATCGAGGCGATCCGCGCCAAGGTCGCGGCGGAGGAGGTCTGAGCGGGCGCGCCAAGACGCGCAGCGTCGACATGGCCGAGGTGCACCGCGAGATCGCGGCCGGGCAGGCCGGCCCGGAGCGCTGAGCGCCGCGCCTGCGGATCGTCGCGGGCCGGAGGGGGAATCGTTCCGCGGCGTCGCGCGCGCGGCGTGCCTATACTGCGCCGCTCCGCCATGGTCGACGGCCACGCCGCTAGTTTCGCCGACCCGCTGCCCGACGCGATCCGGGCGGGGCGGGTTGCTGCGCTCTATCGCCAGGCGATTCCCGGCTTCTTCGTGACGGCCGCCGTGGCCGCGGTCTGCGTGGCCGTGCTCTGGGGTGCCGTCGACCGCGGACCGCTCGCGGCGTGGTTCGTGGCCGTCGTCGCAATCACGGCGGCCCGCTATCTGCTCGTCCGCCGCCATCACGCCGCGGAGCGTCCCCCCGAGCAGGCTGGCCTCTGGGAGAACGCCTTCGCCGCGGGCGCGGCCGCGATGGGGGTCGCCTGGGGCGTGCTCGCCGCGTTGATCAACCCGGCGAGCTACACGCTGCAGGTCTTCGTTGCCTTCACGGTCGGCGGCATGGTGATCGGCGGCATGGGCGTGCTGTCGGCGAGCCGCCGGGCGTTCCTTTGGTTCGCGGTCCCGATGCTCGGCGCGCAGATCGCCGAGTTCCTCCTCCTCGGCGGGGACCTCTACCCGGCGATGGGGCTGCTCGGATTGATCTTCCTCGCCGCCGTGCTCCGCGTCCACGCGGACCTCCACCGGACCGTCGTGCAGAGCATCGCGCAGGGGCTCGTCAACGAGCGGCTGCTCGCGGAGCAGCGGGGGCTGTTCAACGCCGCCACCGTCGGCATCGTCTTCCTGCGCGACCGCAAGGTCGTCGACTGCAACGCCCAGTTCGAGCGCATCGTCGGCTGGGCGCGTACCGAGCTGATCGGCGCGTCGAGCGGGCTGTGGTTCCCCGACGAGGCAAGCCGGGGGCTGGTGCTCGCGGAGAGCGAGGCGCGCATGGGTGCCGGGCATCCGCACCGGACCGAGCTCGAGCTCAAGCGCAAGGACGGTGGCCGTATCTGGTGCGACACGTCGTGGCAGGCGATCATCCCGCGACGGCCGGAGCTCGGGGTCGTGGCCGTGTATGCCGACATCACGGAACGCAAGCGCACCGGCGCGGCCTTGCGCGACAGCGAGGAGCGGCTCGAGCTCGCGATCCAGGCGTCGCAGAGCGGCCTGTGGGACTGGGACGTCGTGAACAACGTCCGGCACGTGTCCGACCGGTTCAAGGAGATTCTCGGGCTGCCGCACGAGGTCGATCTCGGCCGGAGCTTCCACCTCCCCGACCGGCTGCACCCCGACGACCGCGGGCGGGTGCTGGCCGCGGTCGACGCGACGGTCAACACCGGCGCGCCGTTCGACCAGGAAGCGCGCTTGCGACGCGCCGACGGCACCTACGTCTGGGTGCACGCCAAGGGCCACGCCGTGCGCGACGCGCGGGGGCGGGCGGTCCGCTTCGTCGGCTCGATCATCGACATTTCCGACCGCAAGCAGGTCGAGGAGCGCCTGCGCGAGAGCGAGAGCCACTTCCGTCACCTCGTCGAGACCGCGAACGACCTCGTTTGGGCGGTGGATCGCGATGGCCGCTGGACCTACCTCTCGCCGCGCGCCACGCGGCAGATCTTCGGGTGCGAGCCGGAGGACATGCTGTGGGAGCAGCTCGTCGAGTCGCAGCCTGAAAACGAGCGTGAGCGGACCCACGCGATGCTCGCGCGGGTGCTCGGGGACGGCACCGCCTCGCATTTCGAGACCGTCCACGTCGACCGGAAAGGCCGGGAAGTGGTGCTGAGCCTCAACGCGACGCCGCTGCGGAGCGCCGGCGGCGCGATCGTCGGCGTCACCGGAACGGCGACCGACATCACCGAACTCAAGCACAAGGAGGCGGAGCTCTCGGCCGCGCTCGCCGAGCAGCAGCTCCTGTTCGATTCGGTGTCCGAGGGCATCGTGCTGCTGCGGAACGGCACGGTGCACAAGTGCAACGCGAAGTTCGCCGCGATGCTCGGCTATGAGCCCGCGGGACTCGCCGGCCAGCCGTCGCTCGTGTGGTACGCGGATCCGACCGAATGGGAGCACGTCGGGCGCACCGCGCGCCTCGTCATGGCCCAGGGACGCGACCACGGGGGCGAGCTGCTGGTGAAGCGCAAGGACGGGAGCCAGTTCTGGTGCGACGTGCGCGGTCGCGCGCTCGATCCGCAGCGCGTCGACGAGGGCGCGATCTTCGTTTTCATCGACATCTCGGCGCGCAAGGAGCGCGAGAACCGCATCCAGCACCTGGCCGACCACGACGCGCTCACCGGCCTCCTCAACCGCCGCCTCCTCGAGGACCGCCTGCAGCAGTCGATCATCCTCGCGCGGCGGAACGACTCGATGGTGGCCGTGATGCTGATCGATCTCGACGGATTCAAGGCGGTGAACGACCAGTACGGCCATCTGATGGGCGACTACGTCCTGCGCACCGTCGCGAAGCGCCTCAAGGACTGCGTGCGCGAGTCCGACACCATCGCGCGCCTCGGCGGCGACGAGTTCGTGGTGCTGCTCTCGGGGCAGCGCTCGGCGGAGGACTCGAGCGTCGTCGCGGGGAAGATCCTCGGCGCCCTGACCGAGCCGGTGGCGGCCGGGGGCCGGCGGTTCGACGTCGGCGCGTCGATCGGCATCAGCATCTTCCCGCGCGACGGCACCACCCCGGAGCAGCTGCTTAAGCACGCCGACGCCGCGATGTACCGGGTGAAGGAAGCGGGGAAGAACCGGTATCAGTTTTACTCTTCGTAGCGCCGACCCCGCGCGTTGAAAGCGATCGGGATCACCGAGATCGCGCTGGAGAACGGCAAGGGCGCTGAAGCGTTGCTGTTCGATTTGCCGTGAGCCGGCCCGGAGCGCCGGGCCAGGGGGAATCATGACGACGAAGCTGCAGCACGTCTTCGCGCTGATCGGGCGGATTGCGCTGGCAGCGGTCTTCATCTTCGAGGGGATCCACAAGCTCACCAGCCTCGACGCCACGGCGGCGTACATGGCGCGCGGGGGGCTCCCGATGGTGCCGGCGCTGCTCGCGCTCAGCATCCTCGTCGAGCTCGGCGGTGGGCTCGCGATCGCGGTCGGCTGGAAGGCGCGCTGGGCGGCCGCCGCGATCGCGGTCTTCATCGTGCCGGTCACGCTCGTGTTCCACGTCCCGTTCGTCAGCGACGCGCAGGCGGGCGCGATGCAGACGATGCAGTCGCTGAAGAACCTGTCGATCTTCGGGGGCATGCTGCTCCTGGTCGCGTTCGGCCCGGGACGCTACAGCCTCGATCGGCGGGCATGACGCCGGGCGTCGCCGGCTGAACGCCCGGCCCGGATGCTCCTCGTCGAACTCCTGGTCGCGTTGTTCGCGGCGGCGGTCGTCCTCGCCTGGCTCGCGCGCCGGGCGCACGTCCCTTACCCGATCGCGCTCGTCCTCGGCGGCGCCGCGCTGGCGTTCGTCCCGGGATTGCCCCGCTTCCCGGTCGACCCGAACCTGATCCTGGTCGTCGTGCTGCCGCCGGTCCTGTACCAGGCGGCGCTGTTGACGTCGTGGCGCGACTTTCGCGCCGACCTGGGGACGATCTCGTTCCTCGCGGTCGGGCTCGTCGTGGCGACGACCGTCGCGGTCGCGGCGACGCTCAAGTGGCTGGTGCCGGAGGTTCCGTGGGCGGCCGCGTTCGCGCTCGGCGCGATCGTCTCGCCGCCCGACGCGGTGGCGGCGACGGCGGTGCTCTCGCGCCTGAACATGCCGCGGCGGATCGTGACCATCCTCGAGGGCGAGAGCCTCGTGAACGATGCCTCGGGCCTGGTGCTCTACCGGTTCGCCGTGGCCGCGGTGCTCACCGGGGCGTTCTCGATCCCGCAGGCGGCGCTGCAGTTCGTGCTCATCGCCGCCGGCGGCATCGCCGTCGGCGTGGCGCTCGGGCGACTGTTCGTCGCGATCCACCGGCAGCTCGGCGACACACTGGTCGAGATCGTGCTGTCGCTCGTGCTGCCGTACGCGGCCTACCTGATCGCCGAGACCGTGCACGCTTCGGGCGTACTCGCCGTGGTCGCCGCCGGGCTCGTCCGCGGGCGCTATGCGCGGGAGGCGTTCTCGCCCGAGGCCCGGATCGTCGCGCAGTCGGTCTGGACCGTGGTCGTGTTCCTGATGAACTGCTTCGTCTTCATCCTGATCGGGCTCCAGCTGCCGGCGATCGTGTCAGGGCTCGGGGGGCGTTCGGTGAGCGAGGCGATCGGCGTCGGCGTGGTCCTGAGCCTGCTCGCGATCGCGGTGCGGTTGGCGTGGGTCTTTCCGGGCGGCTATCTGGCCCGCCTCCTCGCCCCGAGGCTCAGCGGGCCCGGGCCGTCGCCGCCGTGGCAGCGGGTGCTGGTCGTGGGGTGGTCGGGCATGCGCGGGATCGTCTCGCTCGCCGCCGCCCTCGCGCTGCCGCTCGCCACCCATGGCGGCGCACCGTTCCCGGAGCGCGATCTCCTGGTGTTCCTCGCCTTCGTGGTGATCCTCGTCACGCTGGTGGTGCCCGGACTGACGCTCGCGCCGCTCGCGCGCCTGCTCCGCGTCGGCGGGGACTGGGGCACGCACGACGAAACGCAGCTCGCCCGCGCCGAGACGGCGCGCGCGGCGCTCGACGAGCTCGCGCGCCTGGAACGCGAGGGCGAGGTCACCGCGGACGTCGTCGAGCTCCTCCGGCGCGAGGCCGAGCTGGAGCTCGCGCGCACCTCGCCCGGTGGGCTCGTGCTGGCCTACGGCGACGATCCCTGGTGCAAGGCCCGCCGCGCGCTGGTGCGCGCCGAGCGTCGGCGGCTGATCGAGCTGTGGCGCGCGGGTAAAATCGGCGACCAGGTGCTGCATGAGATCGAGCGCGAGCTGGACTTCGAGGAGTCGCGCCTCGGTTAGCCGAGGCGTCCTCGCCGCCGCGACGCTCGCGGCGGCGCTTGCGCTCGAGCCGGTCGCGGCGCGGGTGGTCAAGCCGGAGTTCACCACCGGGCTGCTGTGGCGGATTTCCAGGCCCGCCGTCAAGGACAGCTTCGTCTTCGGCACGATCCATCTCGCCGATCGGCGCGTCAACGGGATTCCGAAACCGGTGGCCGATGCGCTCGGACAGTCGGGGACGCTGGCGCTGGAGCTCGTCCCCGGGGCGGTCGTCGACGGGCGCGTGTTCGATCTCGAGCTGCTCGACGACGGGCGCACCCTCGAGTCGCTGATCGGCCGGGAGGCGTTCGCGCGGGTCCGCGAGCAGCTCGGTGCGCAAGCGATCCCCGAGCGGGTCATCGCGCAGCTGAAGCCGTGGGCGGTGTTCGTGAAGCTCGGTCGGCCGCCGGCACCGGACGCGGGGGAAAGCCTCGACCAGCGCCTGCTTGCCGCCGCCCGCGTCCGGCGCATGCAGGTCGCGCCGCTCGAGCTGCCCGACGAGCAGATCGCGTCGTTCGATGCCGTGCCCCTGGATTCCCAGGTGGCGCTGCTCAAGCACGCGCTCGAGCACGGCGACGCGCTGGACGCCGCTATCGAGCCCACGGTCGACGCCTGGTTGCGCCGCGATCTGGCGGGGCTCGCGCGCGTCGGCGACCGCATGGGAGAGCAGTTCCCCGGCATGGGGTACCACTACCGCGAGCTCAGCAAGCACATCATCCACAACCGGACGATCCTGATGCATCACCGCCTCGCGTTGCCGCTGCGCGGGGGCCGCGTGTTCGTCGCGGTCGGCGCGATGCATCTCTACGGGAGCAAGGGGCTGCTCGCGATGCTCCAGCGCGACGGCTTCGCCGTGACGAGGATCTGGTGAGCGTCGTCGTCCTGATCTCCGGCCGCGGCAGCAACCTCCGCGCGCTCGTCGACGCCGGCCTGCCGGTCGTCGCGGTGATCAGCAACCGGGCCGACGCCGGCGGCGTCGAGTTCGCGCGGTCGCGGCGCATCCCGACCGCGGTCGTGGCGCACACCGCCTATCCGTCGCGCGAAGCGTTCGATGACGCGCTTGCGGCCGAGATCGAGCGCCGCCGTCCGGAGCTCGTCGCGCTCGCCGGGTTCATGCGGGTCCTGACCCCGGGGTTCGCGGCGCGCTACCAGGGGCGTCTCATGAACATCCACCCCTCGCTGCTGCCCGCGTTTCCGGGCCTGCGCACCCACGCGCGGGCGCTTGAAGCAGGGGTGAAGCTCCATGGCTGCACGGTCCACTTCGTCACCGCGGACGTCGACCACGGCCCGATCGTCATCCAGGCCGCGGTTCCGGTCCGGCCGGACGACGACGAGGAACGCCTTGCCGCGCGGGTGCTCGCGCAGGAGCATCGGATCTACCCCCGGGCCGTGCGCTGGTTCCTCGACGGGAAGCTCTTGCTCGAGGACGGAGTGGTGCAGGTCCGGGAGCCGGGCGCGCGGCAGTGGATCCTCGCCGACGAGTGAGCCCGGCCGTAGCGCCGGGCGCGGCTCCGAGCTGATGCGGGTCACCCCGGGACTCGTCGACGCGCTCGCCGCCGCGGTGCAGGAGGTGCTGCGGCTCGAGCGTCCCGCGGACGCGGTGCTCTCGTCGTTCTTCCGCACCCACCCCAAGCTCGGTCAGCACGACCGCGGGTTCATCGCCGAGACGGTCTACGCGCTCCTCCGCCGCAAGCGGCTCGTCGAGCTCGCGGTCGCGGAGACCGGTCTCGCGGCGCCGGACGCGCGCGCGCTCGCCCTTGCCGCGACGGTCCGCGTGCGGGGCCTCAACCTGCGCGAGCTCGCGGGCGCGCTCCGCTTCGGCGAAGCCGAGTGGCTGGAAACGGTGAAGGGCGCGGCGCGCGGGGCGCTCGCGCTCGGCGTGGAATGCGACTTGCCTGATTGGCTCATCGCCCGCCTCGCGCCGGCGCTCGGCGAGGGCGAGCTCGTCCGGCTGGCGGGTGCGCTGAATCAGCCGGCGCCGCTCGACCTGCGGGTCAACATGCTCAAGGCCGAGCGGGACCGGGTCGCCGGCGAGCTCGCAGCCGACGGGATCACGGCGACGCCGACGCCGTACTCGCCGGTGGGGCTCAGGCTGGCCGACAAGCCCGCGCTCAACCGCCATCCGCTGTTCACCTCCGGGGCGATCGAGGTGCAGGACGAGGGCAGCCAGCTCGTCTGCTACCTGCTCGCGCCGCGCCGCGGCGAGATGGTCGTCGATTTCTGCGCCGGCGCCGGCGGCAAGTCGCTCGCGTTGGGCGCCCTCATGCGCTCCACCGGGCGCGTCTACGCCTTCGACGTGTCCGGGAAGCGCCTCGCGCAGTTCCGCCCCCGGCTTGCGCGCTCCGGGCTCTCGAACGTCCACCCGCACCAGATCGGCAGTGAGCGCGATGCGAAGGTGAAGCGCCTGGCCGGCAAGATCGATCGGGTCCTCGTCGATGCGCCGTGCACCGGCATCGGCACGCTGCGCCGGAACCCGGACCTCAAGTGGCGCCAGAACGAGGCGGCGCTCGCCGAGCTCGCGGCGAAGCAGGCGGCGATCCTGCACGCCGCCGCGGGCCTGGTGAAGCCGGGCGGTCGGCTGCTGTACGTCACGTGCAGCATCCTGGACGAGGAAAACGGCGCGGTCGTGGCGGACTTCCTCGCGAACCATCAGGAGTTCACGCCCGTTCCGGCCAGACCCGCGCTCGCGGCGGGCCGGATCGCCTTGCCCACGGGCGCGCCCGACGACGCGTTCCTGCGGCTTCGCCCGGACGTGCACGGGACCGATGCGTTCTTCGGTGCGTTGCTGGAGCGAGCGAGCTGAGCCCATTTCACGCACCAGAATGGTGAACAATTCCTGCCGCGGCCCGCGGACGACCGCGGCGCCGGGCGGAGTGCAGCCTCGCCCGGACCGGTTTTCCCGTAGAATGCGCGCCAGCTTCCACCCCGGCCAAGAAGGGCCGCCCACAATCGCTCCGCCGTCGAAGGGAATGACCGCTCAATGACCGCCGCCGACTACCTCTTCTCCGGCCTGCTCGATTTGCCCTGGTGGGGGCTGGTGATCGCGGCCGCCGCGCTGACGCACGTCACCATCGCCGCGGTCACGATCTATCTCCATCGCTGCCAGGCGCATCGCGCGCTCGACCTGCATCCGGTCGTGGCCCATTTCTTCCGCTTCTGGCTGTGGATCACGACCGGGATGGTCACGAAGGAATGGGCGGCGGTGCACCGCAAGCACCACGCCCGCTGCGAGCTGCCCGACGATCCGCACAGCCCGCAGCAGGTCGGGATCAACCGCGTCCTGTGGGGCGGGGTGTTCCTCTACGCCAAGGAGGCGCGGAACGGCGACACCCTCGAGCGCTATGGGCAGGGGACGCCCGATGACTGGGTGGAGCGGAATCTCTACTCGAGGTTCACGCTCACCGGCATCACGCTCATGGGGCTCGCCGACATCGCGCTCTTCGGCTTCTTCCCGGGCGCGCTCATCTTCGGCGTGCAGATGGTCTGGATCCCGTTCTGGGCGGCCGGCGTGATCAACGGCATCGGCCACTACTGGGGCTACCGCAGCTGGGACACGCCGGACGCGAGCCGGAACATCGGTCCGCTCGGCTTCGTGATCGGTGGCGAGGAGCTGCACAACAACCACCACGCGTACGCGTCGGCGGCGAAGTTCTCGAACAAGTGGTACGAGCTCGACGTCGGCTGGCTCTACATCCGGGCCCTCGCGGTCCTTGGGCTGGCACAAGTCAAGCGGCTGCCGCCCAAGCCGCGGCTCGCGGTCGCCAAGACGGTCGTCGACTTCGACACGCTCCAGGCGGTCATCGCCAACCGCTACGACGTGCTGGCGAAGTACGCGAAATCGCTGAAGAAGACCTACGTTGAGGAGCTCGGGAAGCTGAAGCGCTTCGCCCCCCACGACGCGAAGCTGCTGCGCCGGATCCGGCACAAGCTGGGCCGTGACGAGCGGCGGCTCGCGGAACCGGAGCGCGTGAAGCTCGCGCAGGGGCTCGCGAAGTCCAAGCCCCTCGAGACCGCCCACGCGATGCGTCGCGAGCTGGTTGCGGTATGGGAACGGTCCTCGGCCTCACGCGCCGAGCTGGTGAGCCATCTCCAGGACTGGTGCCGGCGCGCCGAGGAGAGCGGGATCGCGCCGCTGCGCGAGTTCTCGATCCGGCTGCGGTCGTACGCCTAGATCCCCCGCCCGGGGGCAAGAAAAAGGCCCGCGAGCAGCGGGCCTTTTTCGTTGCGGACGCCGGGGCGCGCTACTTCAGCTTCACTTCCTTGTACAGGACGTGCTTGCGCGCCTTCGGATCGTATTTCTTGATCTCGATCTTGTCCGGCGTCGTGCGCTTGTTCTTCGTCGTGGTGTAGAAATGGCCGGTCCCGGCCGTCGATTCGAGCTTGATCTTCTCGCGCATGGTTGGCTCCCGGTCAGATCTCGCCGCGCTCGCGCAGGTCCTTGAGCACGGCCTCGATGCCCTTCTTGTCGATCACGCGGAGCCCCGCGGTCGAGACGCGCAGGCTCACCCAGCGCTTCTCGGATTCGACCCAGAAGCGGCGGTAGTGGAGGTTCGGCAGGAAGCGCCGCTTGGTCTTGTTGTTGGCGTGGGACACGTTGTTCCCGGTCTGAGGCCTCTTGCCGGTGATTTGGCAGACTCGCGCCATTGCGGCGGTCTCCGGTTTGCGAAAGGCGCGAATTGTACGCGAGGAACCCCCATGCCATCAAGCAACGCTCAAAGCAGCCCGCGCTCCGCGAACGACATCGCGGCGCCTCGCCCGACGATGAAGTGGTCGAGGACCTTGACGTCCACGAGCGCGAGCGCGCGCTGCAGCGTCTCGGTGAGGATCTGATCGGCCTGGCTCGGCTCCGCGACGCCGGACGGGTGGTTGTGCGCAAAGATGACGGCGGCGGCGTTGTGCCGCAACGCGCACTTCACGACCTCGCGCGGGTACACGCTCGTCTGGGTGAGAGTGCCCTGGAACAGCTCCTCGGTGGCGATCACGCGGTGCTGCGCGTCGAGCATCACCGCCACGAACACCTCCCGGTCGCGGCCGCCGAGGGCCACCCGCAGGTAGGCCGCGAGATGCTCGCGGACCGCCGCCGGCGAGCCGAGGCCCTCGCGCGCGGTGGCCTTTTCGCGCAGCGCCCGGTTCGCGAGCTCGAGCGCCGCCTTCAGCTGCGCGCTCTTGGCGGGGCCGACGCCGGGGGTCGTCCCGAGCGCGCCGGGATCGGCCGCGAAGAGCGCGTTGAGCGTGCCGAACCGGGCGATGAGGTCGCGGCCGAGGTCGACCGCGCTCCGGCCCTTCCCGCCGGTCCGGAGGAAGATGGCGAGCAGCTCGGCGTCCGAGAGGCTGGGAGCGCCCCGTTCGAGAAGCTTCTCCCGCGGCCGCTCACCGCGTGGCCAGTCGGCGATGCCCATGTCCTCCTCCCGGACGCTGCGGCGAGTTCGCGTAGAATCGCCCGACCATCTTAACGTGCCCCGGATACGGGGCGTTGACGATGAAACTGAAGGACAAGCGGATCCTGCTCGGGATCACCGGCGGTATCGCCGCGTACAAGGCGGCGGTGCTCTGCCGGATGTTCATCAAGGCCGGAGCCGACGTGCAGGTGGTCATGACGGAGGCGGCGTGCCGACTGGTCACGCCGGTGACGATGCAGGCCCTGTCGGGCAAGCCGGTGTTCACCGACATGTGGGATGGCCGCGTCGCCGACAACATGGGCCACATCGAGCTCTCGCGCGACCGGGAGATCGTCGTCGTCGCACCGGCGACGGCGGATTTCCTGGCGAAGGTCGCGAACGGCCTGGCCGACGACCTGCTCTCGACGCTGTGCCTCGCCCGCGAATGTCCCCTTGCCCTCGCGCCGGCGATGAACCGGCAGATGTGGGACAACCCCGCCACCCAGCGTAACGTCGCGCGGCTCCACGCCGACGGCGTGACGCTGCTCGGTCCGGCAGCCGGCGATCAGGCCTGTCGCGAGGTGGGAATGGGCCGGATGGTCGAGCCGGAGGAGATCTTCGCCGCAGTCGCCGCGGCGCTCGGGCCCAAGCCGCTCGCCGGCAAGCGCGTCCTCGTCACCGCGGGCCCGACGTACGAGCCGATCGACACCGTCCGCGGCATCACGAACCTCAGCTCCGGAAAGATGGGCTTCGCCGTCGCGCAGGCGGCAGCGGAGGCGGGCGCCAAGGTCACGCTGGTGTCCGGCCCAGTCTCGCTCCCCACGCCGCCCGGCGTGGAGCGGCAGGACGTCCAGACCGCGCGCGAGATGTACGACGCCGCGCTCGAGCGCGCGCGAGGGGCGGACGTCTTCATCGGCGTCGCCGCCGTCGCCGACTACCACGTGGCGAACCGCAAGGGCCACAAGATCAAGCGGACCGAGGGTGCGCCGGCGATCGAGCTCGCCGAGAATCCCGACATCCTCGGGGCCGTGGCCGCGCTGGCGAAAGCGCCGTTCTGCGTCGGCTTCGCCGCCGAGACCGAGAACCTGCGCGAGCACGCGCAGGCGAAGCGCAAGCGCAAGCGGATCCCGCTCCTGGCGGCGAACCTCGCCCAGGAGGCGTTCGGCCGCGACGACAACGCGCTGACGCTGTTCGACGACCAGGGCGAGAAGCTCCTGCCGCGGGCGCCGAAGATCGTGCTGGCCCGCCAGCTGGTGGCGCATATCGCGCAGCTGCTTCCGCGCTGACGTGCACCGCATCGACGTCCGCATCCTCGACCCCCGCCTCCACGACGCGCTGCCGCAGTACGCGACGGCGGGCGCCGCGGGGCTCGACCTCAGAGCCTGCATCCGCGAGCCATTGCGTCCTGAGGCCCGGCGACTCGGCCCTCGTACCGAGCGGCATCGCGATCCACCTCGCCGACCCGGGCCTCGCCGCGCTCGTCCTGCCGCGATCGGGTCTCGGCCACAAGCACGGGATCGTGCTGGGCAACCTGGTGGGGCTGATCGACTCCGACTACCAGGGCCAGATCATGGTGTCGACGTGGAACCGCGCGCGCGAGCCCTACACGCTCCAGCCGCTGGAACGGATCGCCCAGCTCGTCATCGTGCCGGTGCTGCAGGTCGCGCTGAACGTCGTCGAGGCGTTCGCCGAGAGCGAACGGGCCGCCGGCGGATTCGGCAGCACGGGCAAGGCATAGCGAGGAAGGGCGACCGGCAAAAGCAAGGGCGGCCGCAGCCGCCCCGCGTGCGTCGAAGCCGCGTGGCTGCTTCTTACGTCAGCGTGTCCGCCCAGATGTTCGTCGCCCAGGCGTCGGCGTACTGCTTTTCGAGCTCGCTCCGCTGGCTCGACACGCCGCCGGAGCCGGGGACCGGGTCAAGGGCCTTCTTGTCGGGGATCCAGCGATGCACCGAATCGACGTGTATCGCCTCCCGGTCGGACACGTAGCTGTAGCAGGTGTTGTTGATGGTCGGCGCCGGGTTCAGCGGCTGACCGGTCATCAGCGCGACGATCGCCGAAGCGGCGATCTTCCCGTGGTTGTTTGCCATGCTGGCCGACTTGGGCATCGCCGCCGCGGAGAGCGTCGCGTCACCGAGGACGTGCACGCCCGGCACGGCAACCGACTCGCACGTCTGCCAGTTGACGCCGCACCAGCGGTCGTTTGCCGTGATGAGCTTCGCCTGCCGCGCGACCAGTGCCGCCCCGTGCGGCGGCACGACGTTCAAGACGTCGCCCTTGAACGAGTCGAACTCGGTCTTGATCGTCATGCTCTTGACGTCGACGTCCCGCGCTGACTGGTTCGGCGTGTACTCGATCATGCCCTTGTAGAGGTCGTTCCAGGCGGCGAGGAAGAGCCCCTTCTTCGACGTGATGTCCGGGTTGCCGTCGAGCAGGATCACCTTGGACCGCGGCTTCGCCTGCTTGAAGTAGTGGGCGACCTGGCAGGCGCGCTCGTACGGCCCGGGCGGGCAGCGGTACGGGGCGGTCGGTATCGAGAGAATGTAGACGCCGCCGTCGCGCATTGCTTCGAGCTGCTTCCGGAGCTCGACCGTCTCGGGGCCCGCCTTCCAGGCGTGCAGGACGACCTTCTGCGCTTCGGGGTTGTTGAGCCCCGGGATCTGGTCGTACATGAAGTCGATGCCCGGGGACACGACCAGCCGGTCATAGGGCAGGTCCTCGATGCGCTTCAGGCGCACGCGCTTCCGCTCGACGAGCACCTCGGTGACGTCGTCGCGGATGACCTGGACACCGTACTCGCGCAGCTTCTCGTAGCCGAAGCTGATGTCCTGGATGCTGCGCGACCCGCCGAGCACCAGGTTCGAGACCGGGCAGGACACGAACTGGGTGCTGCGCTCGATCAGAAACACCTCGATCCGGCGCTCGCTCCACATGCGGATGTACTTCGCGCAGGTCGCGCCGCCGTAGCCGGCGCCGATGACGATGACGCGCCCGACCGGCTTGGGCGGCGCGGCGGGCTCGGTGGCGCAGCCCGAGAGGATCCCCGGAGTCGCGGCCGCCGCCGCGCCCGCGCCGACCGCTTTGATGAACTCGCGCCGCGTGTAGTCGGTTCTCATCGGCGTCTCCTCACTTCGGCTTCTGTGCCGCCCAGTAGGCGGTCACCGCTTCGATCTGCTCCTCGGTCAGCCCTTTCGCGATCTGGTGCATGAGCGTCGCCGGCCGCTTGCCGTCGCGGAACTCGCGCAGGTGCCCGGCGAGGGCTTCCTTGGACTGACCCGCGAGGTTCGGCATGCCGCCCGCGTTGCGCCCGTTCGTGCCGTGACAGATCCCGCAGCTCGCCGCGAGGTCGCGGCCGGTGTGCGGGTACGGGGTTTGCGCCGATGCGGCGAGCGGGGCGCCCGCAAGTGCCGCCGCCGCGACGAGCAGCGTCGCTCTCATTCTTGTCCTCCTCCGAGGGCAGGGAAGCGCGAGTTTCCGCCGCGCCTGCGCGGGCGTCAAGTAGCCGGACCGTGCGAGCGCCGCAAGAAAAGGGCCGCATTGCGCGGCCCTTCGTTGCCCGCTGCGGTGCGAGTCTCAGGTCTCGGTCGCGGGCGCGACCGGCTCGGCCTGCTCGACGAAGCGGAGCACGATCTTGTCGTGCTCGTCGACGTCGACGGTCACCTTGCCGCCGTTCGCAAGCTTGCCGAACAGCAGCTCGTCGGCGAGCGCGCGGCGGATCGTGTCCTGGATCAGGCGCGACATCGGCCGCGCGCCCATCATCGGGTCGAACCCGCGCTTCGCCAGGTACTCCTTGAGCCGGTCGGTGAACGCCGCCTCGACCTTCTTCTCGTGGAGCTGCTCCTCGAGCTGCATGAGGAACTTGTCGACGACCCGCAGGATGATCTCGTGGTCGAGGGCGCTGAAGGAGATGGTCGCGTCCAACCGGTTCCGGAACTCCGGCGTGAACATGCGCTTGATCTCGTTCAGCTCGTCGCCGGCCTCCTTCTTCGCCGTGAACCCCATGATGTTCTTGTTGAGGTTCTCGGCGCCGGCGTTGGTCGTCATGACGATGATGATGTTGCGGAAGTCCGCTTTCCGGCCGTTGTTGTCGGTGAGCGTCCCGTGGTCCATCACCTGGAGCAGGATGTTGAAGATGTCCGGATGCGCTTTCTCGATCTCGTCGAGGAGCAGCACCGCGTAGGGCTTCTTGGTGATCGCCTCGGTGAGCAGGCCGCCCTGGTCGAAGCCGACGTAGCCGGGCGGCGCGCCGATCAGCCGCGACACCGCGTGCCGCTCCATGTACTCCGACATGTCGAACCGGATCAGCTCGATGCCCATGCAGTAGGCGAGCTGGCGCGCCACCTCGGTCTTGCCGACGCCGGTGGGACCGCTGAACAGGAAGTTGCCGATCGGCTTCTGCGGGTTGCCGAGCCCCGAGCGGGTGGTCCGGATGGCGGCGACGAGCGCGTCGATCGCCTTGTCCTGCCCGAACACGACCGCCTTCAGGTCGCGGTCGAGGTTCTTGAGCGCGGCGCGGTCGTCCATCGAGACCGTCGCCGGCGGGATACGCGCGATCTTGGCGATGATCTCCTCGATCTCCAGCTTGCCGATGACGCGCTTCTGCTTCGACTTCGGCAGGATGCGCTGCGCGGCGCCGGCCTCGTCGATCACGTCGATCGCCTTGTCGGGCAGGTGCCGGTCGTTGATGTAGCGCGCGGCGAGCTCGGCCGCCGAGGTGAGGGCGGTGGCGCTGTACTTGACGCCGTGGTGCGCCTCGAAGCGGCTCTTGAGGCCCTTCAGGATCTCGACCGTGTCGACGACCGACGGCTCGATCACGTCGATCTTCTGGAAGCGCCGCGCGAGCGCGTGGTCCTTCTCGAACACGCCCCGGTACTCGTTGTAGGTCGTCGCGCCGATGCACTTCAGCGCGCCCGTGGACAGCGCCGGCTTCAGGAGGTTGGACGCATCCAGTGTGCCGCCCGAAGCGGCGCCCGCCCCGATCAGCGTGTGGATCTCGTCGATGAACAGGATCGCGTTCGGGTTGTCGACCAGCTGCTTCAGCACCGCCTTCAGGCGCTGCTCGAAGTCGCCGCGGTACTTCGTCCCCGCGAGCAGCGCCCCCATGTCGAGCGCATACACCTGGCACTTCGCCAGGATCTCGGGCACCTGGCCTTCGACGATGCGGCGCGCGAGCCCCTCCGCGATCGCGGTCTTCCCCACGCCGGCCTCGCCGACCAGCAGCGGGTTGTTCTTGCGCCGCCGGCAGAGCGTCTGGATCACGCGCTCGAGCTCCCGGTCGCGGCCGATCAGCGGATCGATCTTGCCGACCAGCGCCTGGGCGTTGAGGTTCACGGTGTAGGCCTCGAGCGCGCCGCCCGACTGGCCGCCCTCCTGCTCGCCCTCGTCGGCGTCGGCCGACTTCGGCTGCTGGGACTGCGGGGCCTTGGTGATCCCGTGCGAGATGTAGTTGACGACGTCCAGGCGGGTGACCCCCTGCTGGTGGAGGAAGTACACCGCGTGCGAGTCCTTCTCGCCGAAGATCGCCACCAGCACGTTGGCGCCGGTGACCTCCTTCTTGCCCGAGGACTGGACGTGGAGGATCGCGCGCTGGATCACGCGCTGGAAGCCGAGCGTCGGCTGGGTGTCGATCTCCTCGGTGCCGGCGACGGTCGGGGTGTGCGCGTTGATGAACTCGGTGAGGTGCTTGCGCAGGTCCTCGATGTTGGCCGCGCACGCGCGCAGGACCTCGGCCGCGGTCGGATTGTCCAGCAGCGCGAGCAGCAGGTGCTCGACGGTGATGAACTCGTGCCGCTTCTGGCGCGCCTCGACGAACGCCATGTGCAGGCTGACTTCGAGTTCCTGGGCAATCATTACGTTTCCTCCATCACGCACTGAAGCGGATGCTGGTGCTTCCGTGCGTACGACACCACCTGCTCGACCTTCGTCGTTGCGATATCCCGCGGGTACACCCCGCACACGCCCATGCCTTCCCGATGCACCTTCAGCATCACCTGGGTGGCCTTCTCGCGGCTCATCGCGAAGAAAGTCTGCAGCACCGCGACCACGAACTCCATCGGCGTGTAGTCGTCGTTGAGCAGGATCACCTTGAAGAGCGGCGGCGCCTTGACCTTGCTCTTCTTCGCCTCCAGGACGGTGCCGTCACGCGACCGGGTCGCCATACCTGTTCAACGCTGCCTGCATCACCCCACGGTCGGACCTGGGGACCGTGTCTTCGTCGCTAGGTTCGGAGCCGCGCTTCCCATCGATGCACTGCCCTAATCCTAGCAGAAGCCCGCCCCCGCGCAATGACCGCTTGCTTCTGCAACGCACAGATTTTGCAGGAGTTGACGGAGCGGCGGGGATACTTGACGCGTCCTTCCGAAGCGCGTAAAAAAGGCGCGTGTTTGTTTTTCAAGCGGCACGGCCGTGGCTCGCGTCTTGGGGAGCTGTCTTGAAGATCAGGCATAGACAGGGGGGAACCCCAGGTGCAACAAGGAGGGAAGGGGGCTATGCCAACCGGTACGGTGAAATGGTTCAACGACGCGAAAGGTTACGGCTTCATCACGCCGGATGACGGCGGCGAAGATCTGTTCGCGCATTTCTCGGCGATCCAGATGTCGGGGTTCAAGACCCTCAAGGAGGGGGACAAGGTCCAGTTCGAGGTGACGCAAGGCCCGAAAGGCAAGCAGGCCTCGAACATCCAGAAGGCCACCTGACGGAGCTTGCAGATTGCGAAGCCCCGCGCCAGTCGCGGGGCTTTTTCGTTGGTGGGGCGGAACGCGACACCGCCTGAGCCGGCGTGCAGGGCGCGCCGTGGGGTCGTCCGGCGCTAGGCCATCCTGCGCCTGAGCTCGGCGTTGATCGCGGCCATGAACTCGTCGGTCGTGAGGAACGGGTAATCGGCGCGGATCAGGATCGCCAGGTCCTTGGTCATGCGCCCGGATTCGACCACGTCGACGCACACCTGTTCCAGCGCCTCCGCGAACCCGACCACATCCGGCGTGCCGTCCATCTTGCCGCGATACTGGAGCCCGCGCGTCCACGCGTAGATCGAGGCGATCGGATTCGTTGACGTGGGCTTGCCCTGCTGGTACAGGCGATAGTGCCGGGTCACGGTCCCGTGCGCGGCCTCGGCCTCGACCGCCTTCCCGTCCGGCGACATGAGGACGGAGGTCATCAACCCGAGCGATCCGTAGCCCTGCGCCACGGTATCGGACTGCACGTCGCCGTCGTAGTTCTTGCACGCCCAGAGGTAGCCGCCCGACCACTTGAGGGCGGCGGCGACCATGTCGTCGATCAGGCGGTGCTCGTAGGTGAGGTTGGCCGCCTCGAACGCGGGCTTGAACGACTGCGCGTAGATCTCCTCGAACAGGTTCTTGAACCGCCCGTCGTAGATCTTGAGGATGGTGTTCTTCGTCGAGAGGTAGACCGGATACTTCCGGTCGAGCGCGTAGTTGAAGCACGCGCGCGCGAATCCCCGGATCGATTCGTCGAGGTTGAACATCGCCATCGTGACGCCGCCGCCGGGCGCCTTGAAGACCTCCTTCTCGATCGGCGCCCCGCCGTCGTCCGGGACGAAGCTGAGCTTGATCGTCCCCGGGCGGTCGTAGAGGATCTCGGTGGCCTTGTACTGGTCGCCGAAGCCGTGGCGGGCGACCACCACCGGCTTCGACCAGTTCGGCACCACCCGCGGCACGTTCTGGCAGATGATCGGCTCGCGGAAGATGGTGCCGTTCAGGATGTTGCGGATCGTCCCGTTCGGCGACGGGTACATCCGCTTCAGGTTGAACTCCTTGACCCGCGCCTCGTCGGGGGTGATGGTCGCGCACTTGACCGCGACGCCGTGCTGCCGCGTCGCATGCGCGGCGTCGAGGGTCACCTGGTCGTCGGTCGCGTCGCGGTGGTCGACGCCGAGGTCGAAGTACTTCAGGTCGACGTCGAGGTACGGGAGGATCAACTCCGCGCGGATCTTGTGCCAGATGATCCGCGTCATCTCGTCGCCGTCCATCTCGACGATCGGGTTCTTGACCTTGATCTTGCTCACGAGGACTCCTGTGTGGGCGGAATGGCGGACGCTGAAATCGCGCCGCGGCGCGGCGGCGATTCTAGCAGACCCACCTTGGCGTCCGGACGCTGCGGGCGCCGGTCGGCAGCGGCGGCGCGGGTCCGTCGGCGGGGCGTTCTGACTCTCTCAACATGTTGATTTACAATGAGTCTCGCCAATCGACCCGTGCGAAATGTCAACCGCCGTGTGGCAGCGGCGTTACTGGACATGACCGGGTCATCCCTGGTCGTGTTTGTACAAACCTGACCACCCACTGAGAGGACTCAATGAAAAAGCTTATCGCCATCGTGCTCGCCGCCACCTTCGCGGCGGTGTCGTTCCAGGTCGTCGCCCAGGACAAGAAACCGGCGAAGCCGACCGCCGAGCAATGCAAGAAGGATCCGAAGATGGAGGGCTGCCCGAAGCCAGCGGCGACGAAGTAATCGCCATTGGGGTGAGTGAAGGCAGGGCAGCGCTCTGCCTTTTCTTTTGGCGCAACCCGCTGGTAGACTGTGCTTGCCCGCCCTGCGACGGGTCCAAACCAAAGGCGGGTCCAAACCAAAGCTCAAGGAGGAGATCATGAGGAAGCTCGTAGCGCTCGTTCTCGCGGCCGCGTTCGCCGCCGTGTCGTTCCAGGTCGTCGCGCAGGACAAGAAGCCGACCGCGGAGGAGTGCAAGAAGGATCCGAAGATGAAGGGCTGCGAGCCGGCGAAGAAGTAATCGCCGTTCGGGCAGCAAAGGCAGGGCAACGCCCTGCCTTTTCTTTTCCGGCCGGCGCTGCGCTCCCACCGGCACCCCAAGTGGCTCCGCAAGCCCTCCTGCTCGCAGCGCTTGCGATCACCGCGCCGCTCGCGGCCGCGCAGCCTCAGGCCCGGCTCCCGACGCTCGCCCTGAGCGCCGGCATTCACGTCGTCCAGGCCGAGGTCGCGAACACGACTCCGTCGCGGACCCAGGGGCTGATGTTCCGCAAGTCCCTCGCGGCGAACCAGGGCATGCTATTCGTCTTCACCGAGGTCGAGCGGCACTGCATGTGGATGAGGAACACCTACGTGCCGCTGTCGGTCGCTTTCATCGACGAGGCCGGCGTGATCCTCAACATCGCGGACATGCAGCCGCAGACCGAGGACTCGCACTGCGCGGCCGCGCCGGCGCGCTACGCGCTCGAGATGAGCCAGGGCTGGTTCGCGGCCAAAGGCATCAAGCCCGGCGCGCGGATCTCGGGGATCGACAAGGCGCCGGCGCCCCGATAAGGGCCCCTGAAAGCGAACGGGCCCGCGCGGGCCCGTTCTTCTTCCTGCGCCGGGCGACCGCTTAGAGGCCGCCGTTCTGCTGCGCCACCATGCAGTAGAGCATCGGGATCGACAGCATCGTGTTGAAGCGCGAGGTCAGCCCCGCCATGCGCGCGGCTTTCGCCTTCTCCTCGGGGCTCACCTGCACCATGCCGAGCGCCTTCTTCTGGTTCGGCCAGATGATGAACCAGACGTTGAACGCCATGATCAGGCCGAGCCACATGCCGATCGCGATCGCCGTATGCGGCCGGGCGAACGAGAACAGCGCGCCGATGGAGCCCATCATCCACGCCAGCAGCGCGCCGGTGACGACCGTGGCGAGCGCCGCCCACCGGAACCAGAACAGCGCGCGCGGCGCGATCACCTTGCTGACCGCCGGCTTCTGGTCGTCGGGAATCTGCGGCATCGACGGCGTCTGGACGAAGTTGAAGTACCACAGCAGCCCGATCCACATCACGCCCGAGAGCACGTGCAGCCAGCGCATGATGAACGCCCACCACGCGTGGTCGTACTTCATCGCGCCGCCGGTGGCAGTGCTCACCACGATGACGATGACCACCAGCACGACGACGCCGGCGACGATCGTCCGCCCGAGGGATTGCAGGATTGCGCCCATGCGGAAGCCTCCTTTTTGCTTTGGTTGTAGCCGAGGAGTTGAGCGCGGCGAGTTTAGCACAACGCCTGCGCCGACCCTCCTCGCGGCCGCGCCCGGGGCCGCGCGAACAGCCTACTCGGACCGCTCCACGCGTGCCTGTGCGCCGCCCTGCGAGAACGTGATGTCGACGACGTCGCCGGCCGCGAGTTCCGCACCGCGCCGCACGAGCCGGCCCGCCCCGTCCCGGACCAGGCTGTACCCGCGCGCGAGGACGCCGCGCGGGTCGAGGTGTGCCAGGCCGCGGAGGAGCGCCGCGACGCGTGCCTCCCGCTCGCCGAGCTGGCGCAGACTCGCGGTCCGAAGGCGCGTCCCGAGCTGCGCCGCCCGCGCCGCCAGCAGCTCGACCGGCGGCAGGCGGCGGCGGCTGCGTTCGACCAGCTCTCGCAGGCGCCAGCCTTGGCGGTCGAGCCCACGCGCCGCGGCCTGCGTGAGCCGGCAGCGCAGCTGGCCGAGGAGCGCACCCTGCGCGTCGAGCCGGCGGCCCGGATGCACGAGCCGCCGGGACAGGTGATCGAGAAGCTGCATCCGGATCTCGAGGTCGCGCTCGCTACGCCGATGCAGGCGTCCGACGAGTACCCGGAGCCGCGCCAGCAGCTCGCTCCGCGGCGGGCTGACCAGCTCCGCCGCCGCGGTGGGCGTCGGCGCGCGGACGTCGGCGGCGAAGTCCGCGATCGTGAAGTCGGTCTCGTGGCCGACGCCGACGACCACGGGGATCCGGCTGGCGCGGATGGCGCGGGCCACGCGCTCGTCGTTGAACGCCCACAGGTCCTCGATGCTGCCCCCGCCCCGGCAGAGGATCAGCACGTCGGTCTCCGCGCGCCGTGCCGCCGCCGCCAGCGCCGCGACGATCTCGGCCGGGGCGCTCTCGCCCTGGACTCCGCTCGGATAGACGACCACCGGGAGCGACGGGTTGCGGCGCGCGAGCGTCGTGAGCACGTCGCGCAGCGCGGCCGCCGCGAGCGAGGTCACGATCCCGACCGCCCGCGGGTAGGCCGGGACCGGGCGCTTGAGCGCGGGATCGAACAGTCCTTCGCGCTCGAGCCGGTCGCGCAGCCGCAGGAACGCTTCGAACAACGCGCCGAGGCCGGCCGGCCGCATGAACTCGACGTTCAGCTGGAAGTCGCCGCGCGGCTCGTACAGGGTCACCGTCGCGCGGACCTCCACTCGCATCCCCTCGCGCGGCTGCCAGTCGAGCGCCAGGCCGCGGCTCCGGAACATGACGCAGCGCGCCTGCGCCTGGTCGTCCTTGAGCGAGAAGTACAGGTGGCCGGAGCGCGCCTGGGTGAAGTTCGAGATCTCGCCGCCGACCCAGACCAGCGGGAACCGGTGCTCGAGGAGGTCGCGGATGCTGCGGTTGAGCGCGGAGACGCTCAGGATCGCGCCGGTCGGCACCGCGTTTTCCCGCGCCGGCGCTGGATCTCCGAGCATTCGCGGAGCATAACCTATCCACAAGGCGCCCCGCCCCCGCGCGACCGCGGCCGCGGCCCGGAGTTCCTCTGGGGGAGATCCGGTAACCCGCTGACGGAGCGGGTGAAATCCAGGCGATCACATTTTGATCGCAGACGAAAACTCGTTATGCCCGGTCCACTTAGCACGTGTGCTGACACACTATGCACAACCTTATCCACAGCAACTGTGGATAACGAAAAGCCGGTCGCGGCGCGCCGTTCGGCGCGCCGCGGAGAATCCCGGCGCGCGCTTTTGCGCGATCCTCTTGTTGCTGAAACCCCCCCGCGCCCGCTAAAGTCTCGACCTTTGTTTTAGAAACGAATTTAGCGCGTGTTCGCCATCATCCAAGCCGCCGGCTGGCCGATCTGGTTCCTGCTCCTCGCGTCGGTCGTCGCGGTCGCGCTGATCATCGAGCGCTCGATCGTCCTGCGGCGCCCGAAGGTTGTCCCGAGCGGGCTGCTCGACAAGGTGGTCGACGCGTACCGCAAGCAGGGGGTCAGCCCGCAGCTCGTCGACAACCTCTATCGCGACTCGCCGCTTGGCCGGGTGCTGGCGGCGGGGCTGCGCAACCACCGCGCGCCGCGCCCAGTGATGAACGAGGCGATCGAGGAGGAGGGGCGGGCGGTCACCCACGAGCTCGAGCGGTTCCTCACGACGCTCGGCACGATCGCCACCATCAGCCCGCTCCTGGGGTTGTTCGGCACGATCGTCGGCATGATCGAGATCTTCGGGTCGCAGGGGCCGACCGGCTCGAGCCCGGCGCAGCTTGCCCACGGCATCTCGATCGCCCTGTACAACGCCGGCTTCGGGATCCTGATCGCCATCCCGGCGATGATCTTCTTCCGCCACTTCCGGGCGAAGGCCGAGGGCTTCGTGCTCGAGATGGAGCAGCAGGCCGCGCGGCTGGTCGACATGGTGCACGGCGACCGGCTCTGAACGGGCGCCGGGGGGCACGATGAACTTCCGCGGCCGCTGGAAGGAGGATCCGGAGATCAACCTGATCCCGATGATCGACGTGCTGCTCGTGATCCTCATCTTCCTGATGGTCACGACCACCTACTCGAGGTTCGCCGAGCTGCAGATCAACCTGCCCACCGCCGAGGCCCAGAAACCGACCGACCGGCCGAACGAGGTCAACATCACCGTCAGTGCCGCCGGCCAGTACACGATCGACGGCAAGCCGGTGGCCTTCACCGGGGTCGCCGGCTTCAGCGATGCGATGCGGCAGGCGGCGAGCGGGATGAAGGACCCGATCGTGGTCATCAATGCCGACGCGACCGCGAGCCACCAGGCGGTCATTCACGTCATGGAAGCGGCGCGGCTGGCCGGCCTCTCCCACGTGTCGTTCGCCACCCAGACGCAGCCGAAGTGACTGCGGCGCGCGCCGCGCAGGTCTCCGGCGCCGGTCCGAGTTTCCCCGAGCGGCACTGGTACCGCCGGAGCTGGCTGTCGCTCGCGCTCGCGCCGCTCGCGCTCGTGTTCGGCGCCGGGGTCCGGGCGCGACGGTTCGCTTTCCGGGCGGGTTGGCGGCGGGTCGAGCGGTTGCCCGTGCCGGTGGTCGTCGTGGGCAACCTGGTCGTGGGGGGCACCGGGAAGACCCCGCTCGTGCTCTGGCTCGTGGACGCGCTCCGGGCCCGCGGCTTCCTTCCCGGCGTCGTCTCGCGCGGCTATCGCGGCGCGAACGCGGTGCCGCAGGCCGTCGCGCCCGGCGGCAGCGCCGAGCGGTTCGGCGACGAGCCCGTCCTGCTCGCCGAGCGGAGCGCCGCGCCGGTGTGGATCGGGCGTGATCGCGCGGCGGCCGGCCGGGCGCTCCTCGCCGCGCACCCGGGCTGCAACGTGCTCGTCTGCGACGACGGCTTGCAGCACTACCGGCTCGCCCGCGATTTCGAGATCGCCGTCGAGGACGAGCGCGGGTCGGGCAACGGCCGGTTGCTCCCCGCGGGGCCGCTGCGCGAACCGGCTTCCCGCCCGGTCGACGCCGTGGTGCTCAACGGCGGGCCGCCCCGCCCGGGGGCGTTCGCGATGCGGCTCGAGCCCGCCGGGTTCCGCCGCGTCGGCGATCCCGGCGCCACGGTCGCCGTCGATGCGCTTCGCGGCAAGCGGCTGCACGCGGTCGCCGGCATCGGCAACCCGCGGCGGTTCTTCGGCACGCTGGAGGCGCTCGGCCTCGCGTTCATCGCGCACGCGTTCCCCGACCACCACGCCTTCGCCGCGCGCGATCTCGAGTACCCGGACTGCGACGCGGTGCTGATGACCGAGAAGGATGCAGTAAAATGCCGGCGGTTCGCACGCGCCGACCTCTTCGCACTCCGCGTCGAGGCGCGCGTGGACGACCGCCTCGCCGACTCGATCGCCGCGCGCATCCGTGGACGCCAAGCTGCTTGACCTGCTGGTGTGCCCGATCTGCAAGGGCCCGCTGGTGTACCGCAAGACCGAGCAGGAGCTGGTCTGCAAGGCGGACCGGCTCGCGTACCCGATCCGCGACGGCATCCCGGTGATGCTCGAAGAGGAAGCGCGCAAGCTGGACCCGGCCGCCGAGGTCGACTAGCGGCGGCTCCCCATGCTGGGGCTCCTCAGCTTCACCGTCCTCATCCCCGCGCGGTACGCGTCGAGCAGGCTGCCCGGCAAGGCGCTCGCCGACCTCGCCGGCAAGCCCATGGTCGTCCGCGTGGCCGAGCGCGCGCGCGCCAGCGGCGCGGCCGCGGTCTGGATCGCGACCGACGACGAGCGGATCCGCGCCGCAGCCCGCGACCACGGCTGCGACGCGATCATGACGCGTGCCGATCACGCCTCCGGCACCGACCGGCTGGCGGAGGCGGCCGAGGGGCTCGCGCTCGGCGACGACGAGATTGTGGTCAACCTCCAGGGCGACGAGCCGCTCATGCCGCCGGACCTGATCGGGCGGCTCGCGCACGCGCTCGCGCAGCGGACCGCAGCGTCGATCGCGACGGCCGGCGTTGCGATCACCGACTCCGACGAGATGTTCAACCCGAACGTGGTAAAGGTGGTCTGCGACCACGCCGGGTACGCGCTCTACTTCAGCCGCGCGCCGATCCCGTTCGCGCGGGACGCCTTTGGCGCGGCGGGAAAGCCGAGCGGGCCCTTGCCGCGGGACCTGCCCGCTTACCGGCATCTCGGGATCTATGCGTATCGGGCGGGGTTCCTGCGCGCGTACGCGCGGCAGGCACCGGCCGCGATCGAGCGGTTCGAGGCGCTCGAGCAGCTGCGCGCGCTGTGGCACGGGCATCGCATCGTGGTGGTGATCGCCGACGCCGCGCCGCCGCCCGGCGTCGACACGCCCGAGGACCTCGAGCACACGCGGCAGCTGTTCCGGGCGGGCACGCCGGCGGCCTGACCGTTTGACCGCCGCCGCCGGGACCGGCTATCGTCGGCGCGCCACGAACGCGAGCGCGAGGAACGTCATGCGGCTCATCCTGCTTGGTCCGCCCGGCGCCGGAAAGGGCACCCAGGCGAAGCACCTCACCGCGCACTTCGGCATCCCGCAGATCTCCACCGGGGACATGCTCCGCGCGGCGGTGCAGGCCGGCACGCCGCTCGGCCTCGCGGCCAAGAAGGTCATGGACGCCGGGCAGCTCGTGTCCGACGACATCATCGTCGGGCTCGTGAAGGAGCGGTTGCGCGAGCCCGACTGCGCCAAGGGCTACCTCTTCGACGGCTTTCCGCGCACGATCCCGCAGGCGGAGGCGATGAAGGCGGCGGGCGTGCCGATCGACTTCGTGCTGGAGATCGACGTCGACGACGCCAGCATCATCGAGCGGATGAGCGGGCGGTGGGTGCATCCGAAATCCGGCCGCACCTACCACGTGCGGTTCAACCCGCCGCGCGTCGCCGGCAAGGACGACGTGACCGGCGAGGATCTCATCCAGCGCGACGACGACCGGGAGGAGACCGTGCGCAAGCGCCTTGGCGTCTACCGCACCCAGACGCGACCGCTCGTCGAGTACTACTCGGAGTGGGCCGCGAGCGGCGACCCGCGCGCGCCGAAGTACCGCCGGATCTCGGGCGTCGGCAGCGTCTCGGACATCCGGGATCGCGCGCTCGCGGCACTGACGTAGGGCGCGTGCCGGCGAATGGCGGCCGCCGGCGCGTCGGGGATAATCGGCGCCGGTCCGGGTCTTGCTTCGATCGACGCATGAGGCCAGCGAACGCGCTCTACGCCCAGTCGGGCGGTCCCACCCCGGTCATCAACGCCAGCGCTTGCGGGGTGATCGAGGCGGCGCGGCGAAGCCGCAGCCGGATCGGTAAGATCTACGCCGCGCGCTACGGCATCATCGGCGCGCTCACCGAGGACCTGATCGATACCGGCCGCGAATCGGCGGCGGCGATCGCGCGGCTGCGCGAAGCGCCGGGAAGCGCCTTCGGCTCGTGCCGCTTCAAGCTCAAGCCGTTCGACCAGGACCGGTCGCAGTACGAGCGGCTGATCGAGGTGTTCCGGGCGCACGACGTCGGCTACTTCTTCTACAACGGCGGCAACGACTCGATGGACACCGCCTGGAAGGTGTCGCAGTTGAGCGCAACCCTCGGCTACCCGGTCGTCTGCATCGGCATCCCGAAGACCATCGACAACGACCTGCCGCTCACCGACAGCTGCCCCGGCTTCGGCTCGGTGGCCAAGTACGTCGCGACGTCGATGCGCGAGGCCGGTCTCGACGTCGCGTCGATGTACCGGACCTCGACCCAGGTGTTCGTGCTCGAGGTGATGGGGCGCAACGCCGGCTGGATCACCGCGGCGTGCGGCCTCGCCGCGGACGCTGCCCGATGCCGCGCCGCAGATCCTGCTCTTTCCGGAGGTGCCGTTCGACGAAGCGCGCTTCCTCGCGCGGCTGCGGGAGGTGGTCGAGCGGATCGGCTGGTGCGCGATCGCCGTCTCCGAGGGCTTGCGCGGCGCCGACGGCAAGCTCCTCCTCGAGGGCGGCTACCGGGACGCGTTCGGCCACGTGCAGCTCGGCGGCGTCGCGGCGCTCATCGCCCGGCTGGTGGGCGAGCGCCTCGGCTACAAGCGGCACTGGGCCGTCGCCGACTACCTGCAGCGCGCCGCCCGTCACCTCGCGTCGCGCGTCGACCTCGACCAGGCGTACCGGCTCGGCACGGCGGCGGTGAAGCTCGCGCTCGACGGGCGCAACGGCGTGATGCCGATCGTCGTCCGCGCGTCGGACCGGCCGTACCGCTGGAAGGTCGGCGTCGCGGCGCTGAAGGACGTCGCGAACCGCGAGAAGAAGCTGCCACGCGAGTACATCACCGCCGACGGGTTCCACATCACGCCGGCGTGCCGCAGGTATCTCGCCCCGCTCGTCCGGGGCGAGGCGTACCCGCGCTTCCGCAACGGTCTCCCCGACTACGTCACCCTGCGGAACCATCCCGTCCCGAGGAAGCTCGCCCGCGACTTCAAGATCTGACGCGACGCGGGCTATAATTCGCCGCTTTTTCAAGAACCCGGGGCCGGGGAGCGCCGGTCGCGCGCGAATCCACGCGCAGGTGCTCCCTCAAGAACGCCCGCTGCAGAGGAGGATTGCATGACCCTCGCCCTCGTCTTCGCCCTCGCGTGCGGCGCGATCGCCGTCCTCTACGGCGTCTTCCTCATCACGCGGATCCTCGCCTTGCCGGAGGGCAACGAGCGGATGCGCGAGATCGCGGCCGCGATCCGCCAGGGCGCGACGGCGTACCTCTGGCGGCAGTACAAGACCGTCGCGATCGTCGGCGTGGTGATTTTCCTGGTCATCGGCTTCGTGCCCGCGCTCGGGTGGGCGACGGCGTTCGGCTTCCTCATCGGCGCGGTCCTCTCCGGACTGTCGGGGATCATCGGCATGAACGTGTCGGTCCGCGCCAACGTGCGGACCGCCGAGGCGGCGCGCAAGGGTCTGAACGAGGCGCTCGCGGTCGCGTTTCGCGGCGGGGCGATCACCGGGCTGCTGGTGGTCGGCCTCGGTCTGCTGGGCGTCGCCGGGTACTTCTGGCTCCTCGCCGCCAACGCCAAGGACGCGAGCCGATGATCGAGGTGCTGAAGCCGCTCATCGGCCTCGGCTTCGGCGGCTCGCTGATTTCGATCTTCGCGCGTCTCGGCGGCGGCATCTTCACCAAGGGCGCGGACGTCGGCGCCGACCTCGTCGGCAAGGTCGAAGCGGGAATCCCCGAGGACGATCCGCGCAACCCGGCGGTGATCGCCGACAACGTCGGCGACAACGTCGGCGACTGCGCCGGGATGGCGGCGGACCTGTTCGAGACCTACGCGGTCACCCTCATCGCGACGATGCTCCTCGGCGCGCTGATGGTGAAGACGCAGTCGGCGGCGGCGGTCGTCTATCCGCTCGCGCTCGGCGGCGTGTCGATCCTCGCGTCGATCGTCGGAACCTGGTTCGTCAAGGCGAAGGCGGGCGACAAGAACGTGATGCCGGCCCTCTACCGCGGGCTGTGGATCGCCGGTGGGATCGCGGTGGTCCTGTTCTGGTTCGTCACCGACCGGATCATGGGCGGCATCCTGAGGGAGGTGCCGTTCGACATCGCGGGCAGCCGCGCCTTCCTCACGACCTGGCACCTGTGGGGTGCCGCGGTCGTCGGCCTCGCGCTCACCGGCTTCATGGTCTGGATCACCGAGTACTACACCGGCACGCAGTTCAAGGCGGTGCAGCACGTCGCGCAGGCCTCCACGACCGGTCACGCGACCAACATCATCGCCGGGCTCGGGGTCTCGATGAAGGCGACCGCGTGGCCGGTGATCGCGGTCTGCGTCGCGATCCTCGCCGCCTACTGGCTCGCCGGGCTGTACGGCATCGCGATCGCCGCGACCTCGATGCTCTCCATGACCGGGATCATCGTCGCGCTCGACGCGTACGGCCCGATCACCGACAACGCCGGGGGCATCGCCGAGATGGCCGACCTGCCGAAGTCGGTGCGCGAGATCACCGATCCGCTCGACGCCGTCGGCAACACCACCAAAGCGGTGACCAAGGGCTACGCGATCGGCTCGGCCGGCCTCGCGGCGCTCGTGCTCTTCGCCGACTACACCCACGCCCTCGAGGCGGGCGGGCTGGCCGTCACCTTCGACCTGTCGAGCCACTGGGTGATCATCGGCCTCTTCATCGGCGGCATGGTGCCGTACCTCTTCGGTGCGATGGCGATGGAAGCGGTGGGCCGCGCCGCCGGGTCGGTCGTGGTCGAGGTGCGCCGGCAGTTCAAGGAGATCCCGGGGATCATGGAGGGCAAGGCGAAGCCCGACTACTCCCGCGCGGTCGACATGCTCACCCGCGCGGCGATCAGGGAGATGATCGTGCCGAGCCTGCTCCCGGTGCTGATCCCGATCGTCGTCGCGCTCGGCTTCAAGTGGCTCGCCGGCCCGGAGGCGGCCGCGCAGGCGCTCGGCGGCGTGCTGATGGGCACGATCGTGACCGGGCTCTTCGTGGCGATCTCGATGACCACCGGCGGCGGCGCCTGGGACAACGCGAAGAAGTACATCGAGGACGGCCACTACGGCGGCAAGGGCTCCGACGCCCACAAGGCGGCGGTGACCGGCGACACGGTCGGCGATCCGTACAAGGACACCGCCGGCCCGGCGGTCAACCCGCTGATCAAGATCATCAACATCGTCGCCTTGCTGATCGTGCCGCTGATGGTGTGATCACGGCCCGTGCGCGGGCGCGATCGAGGAGGGGAAGACGTGAGGCGGTGGCGCTACGCACTCGTGGCTGCGGCGGGCGCGGCTGGCGCGGCGCTCGCGCAGCCGGCGCCCGAGGCGCCCTCCGGTCTCGCCGCGAAGCAGTCCGCGGTCGGCACCCGCTTCATGGTCGCCGGCGCGCATCCCCTGGCGGTCGATGCCGGCTACGACGTACTGAAACGCGGCGGCACCGCCGTGGACGCGGCGGTGGCGATGCAGTTCGTGCTGGGGCTCGTCGAGCCGCAGTCCTCCGGACTCGGCGGCGGCGCGTTCATCCTGCACTACTCGGCCGCCGACAAGCGCGTGCGCGCGTACGACGGACGGGAGACCGCGCCGGCGGCGGCCGCGCCGGAGCGGTTCCTCGTCGTGTTCGGCCGGCCCATGGGGTTCTTCGAGGCGATCCTCTCGGGACGCTCGGTCGGCGTGCCGGGGGCGGTCGCGGCGCTGGAGCTCGCGCATCGCAACCACGGCAAGCTCCCATGGGGCGAGCTGGCGGAGCCGGCGATCTCGCTCGCGGAGCGCGGTTTCCCGCTCTCGCCGCGGCTGTATGCCCAGCTCGCGCGGGATCGCTTCCTGCGCCGCGATCCGTACGCCGCGCGCTACCTGTTCGAGCCGGACGGCAAGCCCAAGGCGGTCGGGACGATCCTGCGCAACCCGGAGTACGCGGCGGTGCTGCGCGAGGTGGCCGCCGGCGGCGCACCGGCGTTCTACGTGGGCCCGATCGCCCGCGACATCGCCGCCGCGGTGCAGAAGCATCCGGTGGAGCCTGGCGATCTCACCGTCGCGGACCTCGAGCGCTACCGCGCGAAGGAGCGCGAGCCGGTGTGCGGCGCCTTCCGCACCTACCGGGTCTGCGGCATGCCGCCCCCGAGCTCCGGGGGGATCGCCGTGCTGCAGATGCTGGGGATCCTCGAGCGTCTGCCGAAGACCGATTACGCGCAGGATCCGCTGGCGGCGGTGCATCTCTTCGCCGAGGCCGGACGCCTCGCCTACGCCGACCGTGACCGCTACGTCGCCGATCCGGACTTCGTCGACGTTCCGGTCGCCGGGTTGATCGCCGACGGCTATCTGGCCGAGCGGGCCGCGCTCGTGTCCCAGGAGCGCTCGATGCGCCGCGCGCCGGCTGGCCACCCCTCCGGATCCGCGCCGGTGTCGAACTGGGTGGACGGCGCCGCGCTCGAGCTCGCGGCGACGACGCACCTCTCCGTCGTCGACGCCGACGGCAACGCCGTCGCGCTGACCTCCAGCATCGAGTTCGCCTTCGGCAACCAGCGCTTCGTCCGCGGCTTCCTGCTGAACAACCAGCTCACCGACTTCGCGTTCCGGCCCGACGAGGCAGGGGTGTTCGTCGCGAACCGCGTCGAGGGCGGCAAGCGGCCGCGGAGCTCGATGTCGCCGACTATGGTGTTCGACGCCGACGGCCGGCTGGTGCTGGTCGCGGGGTCGCCGGGCGGCCACGCGATCATCAACTACGTCGCGCGCGTGCTCGTGGCGACCCTGGACTGGAACGTGCGCCTGCAGGATGCCCTCGACGCGCCGAACTTCGGCAGCCGCAACGGGCCGACCGAGCTCGAGCGGGGGACGCCGGCCGAGGCGCTGCGGGCGCGGCTCGGTGCGATGGGGCACGAGGTGCGCGTGATCGACATGACCAGCGGGACACACGCGATCCAGCGCGTCGGGGAGACGTGGATCGGCGCCGCGGACCCGCGGCGGGACGGCATCGCCCGAGGCGAGTGAAGCGCTGGTTCGCCGGCCTCACGGACCCGAGCGTCAATCCGAGCCGGCTCGCCGCCGGGTTCGACCAACCGCGCGCGGCACGCGCAGAACGCTTGCGCGCCTCACGACGCCTGTGCGAACGCGGGGAGCGCGCGCGCGACCATTTCGTCGGAGGCGGTCAGGCTGATCCGGAAGTGATCCCGGGCGTTCATGATGCTGCCCGGCATGACGAAGACGCCGCGATCGGCGAGCGCATTCCATTGCCGCTCGGGGTCTGCGCCCGACCATTTGACCCACAGGTAGAACGTTCCCTCCGGCGGCAGCACGGCGTGGCCGGCCTTCGTCAGCACCTCGCTCAGCGCGTCGCGGCGGCGGGCGAGCGCTCGAACGTCGATCGACAGCCGGTCGAGGTCCGGAACGGCGTACTGCATCACGGCGTTGGGAAAGCACCAGCCCAGCGCCATCTGGGTCGCGAACATCGCGTCGCGCAACGACTGCCGGTCGGCGGCGGGCATCGCCGGCGAGATCGCCAGATACCCCAGGCGCTGCCCGGGCGCGAGCAGGACCTTGCCGTAGCTGTACGAGATGAGCGTCCAGGGATAGAGGGCCGCCGGGCTGACGAAGCCGCGCCCGTCGAAGCGGAGGCGTCGATAGGGCTCGTCCGACAGCAGGAAGATGCGCCGGCCGATCCGGTTCGAGGCGCGTTCGAGCCGGTCCGCGAGCGCGGTCAGGACCTCGCGCCCGTAGATCCGGCCGGTTGGATTGTGCGGCGTGTTGACGATCACCAGCCGCGTCCGCGGTCCGATCGCCGCCTCGATCGCGTCGAGGTCGAGATCGAAGCGCGGCTTCCCGAGCGGCACCTTTCGGGGCACGGCGTCGGCGGCGAGCAGCATCGGCTCGTAGCAGAACCAGGCCGGCTCGGAGTAGATCGCCTCGTCACCGGCATCGAGCACGAGCCGGAACGCGACCGAGATCGCCGCGAAGGCGCCGGCGGTGAGGGCGATGTCCGGCGGCTCGAACGGAAGGCCGAGCTCCCGGCCGACCTCTCCGGCGAGAAAAGCCTGCGGCGCCTCCTCGCTGGTCTTGTAGGCGAACCAGTCCTTGTTCCGCGGCAGCGCCCCGTCGCGGATCGCCGCGACCATCGCCTCGAGGGGCATCTCGTGCGGATTGCCGAAGGTGAAGTCGGCGATGTCCGGATCGGCCCGCCGCTCGGCGTAACGCGAGTTGAAGTAGAAATCCTTGACGGCGTCGAATGCGCGGTCTGCCGCCGCCGCCCGTCGCGAGACGATGGTCACGGGCTGCCCCGGCTCAGGTCTTGAGCTGGCCGCTCGGCGTCGAGCGCGAGATCGCCAGCTCCTCCTCGTTCATGTCCGCTGCGACGTCGGCGAAGAGCGGCGTGCTGAGGTAGCGCTCGCCGGTGTCCGGCAGCATGCAGAGGATGTTCGCGCCCTGCTGCGCCTCGGCGGCGATCTTGAGCGCCCCGGCGAAGGTTCCGCCGGAGGTGATGCCGACGAAGATGCCTTCCTTCGCGGCGAGGTCCTTGCTGCACTGGATGGCCTCCGCGTTCGAGATCGCGAGGATGCGGTCGATGACCTTCATGTCGACGGCGTCGCCGGTCAGCTTCGGGATGAAGTCCGGCGTCCAGCCCTGCATCGGATGCGACTTGAAGCTCGGGTGCGGCGCGGCGGGCGTGCCGTCGGGCTTGCGCTTCTGCTCGATCCCGCTGCCGAGCAGCGGCGCGTCCGCCGGCTCGCAGACGATGATCTTGGTCTCCGGCCGCTCCTTCTCGAGCACCCGCGCCACGCCCTTCAGCGTCCCGCCGGTGCCGTAGCCGGTCACCCAGTAGTCGAGCCGATCGCCGGCGAAGTCGTCGAGGATCTCGCGCGCGGTGGTGCGCGAGTGGTAGTCGGGATTGGCCTCGTTCTCGAACTGGCGGGTCATGAACCAGCCGTGCTTCTCGGCCAGCTCTTCCATCTTCGTGATCATGCCGACGGCCCGCTCGGCGGCAGGGGTGATCACCACCTTGGCGCCCAGGAACCGCATCAGCTTGCGGCGCTCGACGCTGAACGGCTCGGCCTGAATGAGCACCAGCGGATAGCCCTTCGCGGCGCACACCATCGCCAGGCCGATGCCGGTGTTTCCGCTGGTCGCCTCGAGGACGGTCTGGCCGGGCTTCAGCGCCCCGGATTTCTCGCCCGCCTCGATCACGGCGATTGCAAGGCGGTCCTTGACCGAGCCGAGCGGGTTGAAGGCCTCGATCTTGGCGAACAGGTTCACTCCCGGCGGCGCCAGCCGGTTGACGCGGACCACCGGCGTCTTCCCGATCGTCTCCAGGATATTCGAATGTCGTGGCATGGCTCACTCCGACCGATTGGGATGGATAGGGATTGCAACGATGCGTCGCGGAGTATTCAGGGCCTGACAGCCGGAGTCAATCTAGGCTGCCGGCCAATGGATGTGCCGCGATGCAGTCGCGCACGCTCGCAGGCGGCCGCCAGCCGATCGGCGTCGGGGAAAGGCTCGACTCCGCGATCTAGTCCAAATGGACGTATTGAATCTTGGGGACGAAAGGCATAAACGTTTGCGCGTCCGTTCTCCGCGGAGCACGTCAACGACTGGCCGTTCGGGGGACGGCTGGAGAGGAGAACGCAAATGTTCAGCCACCACTGTCGCGCGTGGATCGGACTCCTAGCCCTCGTAGTCCTGGTCGCGGGCCCGTACGCCCACGCCGATGTCGTCACCGACGCCAACGCCAAGGCCGCTGCGATCGCGTCCCGCCACCCGTCGACGCCTATTTCCGTGCGGATGATGGCGATCGTGCAGGTCTCGGTCTTCGAGGCGACCACCGCGATCACTGGACGTTACCCCATGCTCGGCACGAAGCTCACCGCCGCGCCGGGTGCATCGGTCGACGCCGCCGTCGCCGCTGCCACACGGACAGCGCTGCTGAAGCTCATGCCGGCGCAGCAGGCAGCCATCGAGGCGGACTACCAGACCGCGCTGAAGTCGGTGCCCGACGGCTCCGCCAAGACCGCCGGTGTCGCCACCGGTGAGCAGGCGGCGACGGCCGTCCTCGCCTCGTGCGACAACGACGGCTGGATGGCGCCCAACACGTATCGGCCCCACGCGACGCCCGGCGTCTACGTGCCGACCTTCTTTCCCGCCGTGCCGCACTGGGGCAAGCGCAGACCGTGGGTGATGAGCAGCGGAGAGCAGTTCCGCCCCGGTCCCCCGCCGAGCCTGACCAGCGATACCTGGAAGCGGGACCTCGCCGAGATCAAGGCGCTCGGCGGCAAGAACAGCGCGCAGCGCACGCCCGATCAGACCGCCATCGCGCAGTTCTGGGAGGCGACGGCGCCGGCCGTGTACTGGCCGGTGGCGCGCTCGGTCGCGGCTGTGCCCGGCCGCGACGTGACTGACAACGCACGCCTGCTGGCGCTCGCCGCGATGGCGATGGACGACGCCCTGATTGCCGTCTTCGACGCGAAGTACTTCTACAACTTCTGGCGCCCGGTCACGGCCATCCGCAACACGGAAGGTGTCCTTGGGGATCCGGCTTGGATGCCGTTCATCGACACGCCGATGCACCCCGAGTACCCGTGCGCCCACTGCATCGTGTCCGCCTCGCTGGGCGCGGTCCTCGAATCCGAGATCGGCTCCGGTCCGTCGCCGAAGCTGAGCTCGTCCAGCTCGACGGCGGGCGGTGCCGTGCGCACCTGGAACAGCGTCGCTGACTTCTGGCAGGAGGTCGCCGTAGCGCGGATCTACGACGGCGTGCACTACCGATACTCGACGGAGGTCGGCACGGCCATGGGAAAGAAGGTGGGCGCCCTCGCGGCGCAGAAGATCCCGCGGGCGACCCGTTGACAGTCGGGCGGCCGCCGTTTCGGTCGCGCCGAGGCGAGTAGCTCACGAGCCGGGGCAAGGCTGCCGGTTAGCGTGTTTGCACGTCGGCTTTCGGGCGACGCGAACTTCCACACCAGTTCCGGAACGACGGTTGAATGACTGCCATGTAGCGCGACCTCAGCCGACCGGTTGTGGCCGGAAGCGGACATTCACGACCGGCAGCTTCCGACCCGAAGCGGAAGGTCAGGACTGCCGAGAGCGGACGCACGAAATCGAGGGAGCAGACGTTGAACGGTCGCGCTGAGCGGCCGCCGAGGCGCGAAGCGCGGAGGGTAGGCGTTGACGCGAGACATGACGGCCCGGCCGCCGCGCGGCCGTAGCGCAAAGGAAAAGGATCATTTCGGATGCCGCGATGCGGCGCGGGCGATGGCGAAAAGCACCAGGCCCGATCCGAGGCAAGCCGGGACCGCAGCCCACAGCCACGTATCGGTTCGGGTGGCGAGGTAGACGGTCATGGCGGCGACACCACTGGCGGCGCCAAAACCAAGAATGACCAGGGCCCATCCGGGGCTCACGGTTCCAGAGTTGCCACGCTTTCGGCCGACGATCGGCCCCAGCACGAGTGGCGCAAATGACAGTTGCGCACAGGAGAACGCGAACATCAGCGCGAGGAACGTACTGCTCGTGAAACTAATCTGAAGAAATGCGTCGGCAACCCAAAATGCGGCGGCGAACGCGAGGCCCAGGCAGCCACCTGCGACAAGTGTGCGTCGCGTTGCCGTTGCTTCCTTCGACGCCTGCCCCGATCCCGGCGCGAGCTCCGGCCAAATCGCCGCCAGCATGTCGTAACGGATGGTGCACAGGCTCGCCGAAAACAGGGCGCTCATCGTCGATAGCGCAACCGCGGACACGCAGATCAGCAAGAACGGCAAGACAACGACGGTCACCTCGTTGTACTCGGAGATGAGCTGCGCAACGAAGGCCTGCAGGACGTCCGCGCCACCCGGCGTTTCGATCGCGATGACGGCGATGGCGCCGAGCATGCACATGAACAGCCATACGAGGGAACTCTCCACGGCGTATATCCTGAAGACTCCACGCAACACAGCGGACCGCCGGCCCGGCTCGACGCCGCTCGAGCTCATGTCTTTTTGGGCCGCTGCAAGTCTTTGCCAGTTTGTGACGTCGACGAGCGGATAGAACAGGGGCAGCAGGCAAAGGGCGAGCAGCCCCACGCCGGGCACGCGTGTCCCGGTCTGCAACGCGGCGGCGCTGTCGCGCCCGATCGCTGGCAGGCCCGCAGCGTAGAACTCCATGAGCGCGAGGACGATAATCAGAACGATTAAGACCGATACGCACGGATTGAGAATCTTCTCGAACCTGCTCAGGAGCCGGGCGCCAAACGACTCGTGGCCGGGATCGGCGTTGGAAGCAGCCCTCCGGATTGGCTCGGTGTCGACGTATTTCGAATGTCGGTAATAGAGCATGATCGCGCAGCAGACAGCGACAAAGACGACCGCCAATGTGCCATGCGGCGGCATCGACGTGCGCGCGGAGACGTGCAGATACAAGAGAATGGCCGTCGACCCGAACAGGCCCAGATACAGCATGCCGAGTTGCAGCTGAGCCGAGTGCATGACCCCGGAATGGCCGGACAGAGTTGCGTGCAGCACCATCAACAGCAGCGCGCCGAACACGAATAAATAGACGGCGGCCGCGCATCCCGGCAGCATCGGTTCGAGAAATGCCACCAGTCCAAGCGCCTCGCCGACGAGAAGACCAACGAGACCGAAAAGCGTAAGGCTCGCCGCGAGCAGGCGGACCCGCGGATCGTTGCCGTGCTGCCGCGCTATGAACTCATGGACGGTGATCGATCGGTCGCGGCTTAGTGCACCATCGAGAAACTCGAGCAGCGGCTGGCGCAGGATGTAGATCAGGTAAATACCCAGCCCGAAAAATGCCGAACCGATGATGGCCGGCCATAAATCGCCGCTCGCGCCCCAGGCGAAAAGCGGGCCGAACGCAGCCATCCGCAGCGCATAAGCGATCGACGAGTTTCGGACGACATCCGGCCGCGTGTATTGCGACGAGACGAAATGGTCTTGCGCCCGCATGTGGTCCGAGCGCCGGAGCAGCCAAACCGGGATGAAACAGATCCCAAGCGCAAGCACCAAGGAAAGCAATGTGACGAACGACATCGGAAATCTGTCAGGTTGGCAAAGCGTGGCAGATTGCCATCCCATAGCCTATGCGCGCCTACAAGAACGCGTAGCATAGGCGTTGCTCAGGCGATGGAAGACGCTAGGGGCCGTTTCAGTTCGCAAAGGACAACGTTGCGACAGCTGGCATGATTGGGGAGTCCGGGCGGCGGGAAGCTTCAGGTGGTGCGCGTGCGTGATGCGTGTGACCCAGTCGGTTGGAGCGCTGACGTGAGGTGGGCCTTAGTGGCTATCGCACTGCTCTGGTGCAACTGCGCCCACGCCGAAACTGAGGTGTATCTGCTGCGCGGCTGGTTTGGCGTGTTTTCCACCGGCATGGACAGCATGGCCGAAGTGCTCCGCCGCAAGGGCATCCAGGCCGAGACGATCGGGCACCTGTCCTGGAAGTCGACGGTTTCGAAGGTCGTCAAGGAGCGGGCGGCCGGCAAGACCGGCCGGCTCGTACTGGTCGGCCACTCGCAGGGCGGGAACAATGTGATCGAAATGGCTCGCGAGCTGGAGACTCACAAGATTCCGGTGGACCTGCTGATTACGCTCGCGCCGTTTCTGCAGGACCCCGTCCCGTCCAATGTCGTGCGAGCGCTCAACTACTACCAGTCTCCCGGCTGGGGCTCATCCCTCATCGCCGACCCCGGCTTCAAAGGTGAGCTCTTTAACATCGATATCGGGAGCGACTCGGGTTCCTTCCACATCAACATCGACAAGAACCCCAGAGTTCAAGCGGAGATTGTCGGCGCGATCGCTGCCCTGCCACGATAGGAGGCGGACGCTCGGATCGGCGATTAGGCGGGCGGCCGCCCGCGCTCCGATCGCGAAGCCGATCAGCACGCATACGTTGCGGCACTCGTTCGCGACGCACCTGCTCGAGAGCGGTCAGGACATCCGCACGATCCAGGAGCTGCTGGGTTACAGCCACGTGGACACGATGATGATCCTACACGCATGTGCTGAACCGGGGAACGGGCGTGCTAAGCCCGCTCGACGATCCGGTACCCCTCTCGTCAACGCCGGTAATCCCACCTGCAGCGAACGTCCGCTTTGGAGCAACTTAGGAAACGGGCTCATGCGGCTGGTTGTGGCCGAGAGCGGACGTTCCGGGAATCACCCGCACCTCATGCTGTGGTCTGCGATGCGGTCGCGGACGCTCGCAGGCGGGCCGCCAGCCGATCGGCGTCGAGAAAGGACTCGACTTCGGGCAGACTCCGCAGCCAAGTCAACTGACGCTTCGCGAGCTGGCGCGTGGCGGCGATGCCCTTCTCCCGCAGCGTCGCCCGGTCGTAGGCGCCGTCGAGGTGGCCCCAGACCTGACGGTAGCCCACGCAGCGCATGCTCGGAAGATCGGCGCGAAGCGCGTAACGCCCGCGCAGCGCTCGCACCTCTTCCACCAGACCTTGCTTCAGCATCGCGTCGAAGCGCTCGGCGATGCGCGCATGGAGGGCCGCGCGATCCTCCGGCATCAGCGCGAAGCTCGACAGCCGGAACGGCAGTGCTGCGGGCGCCGCCGTCTGCAGCGCCGAAAGCGGCGTGCCGGTGGCGCGATGGACCTCGAGCGCACGCTCGATCCGTTGGGCGTCGTTCGGTGCCAGGCGCCGCGCGGTCGCTGGGTCGACGCGAGCGAGCTCGGCGTGCATCGCGGGCCAGCCCCGGGCGGCGGCGTCCACGACGATCGCGGCGCGGATCGCAGGATCGGCCGCCGGCAGCTCATCCAGCCCCCGCGCGAGCGCGCGGTAGTAGAGCATCGTGCCGCCGACCAACAATGGGATCCGGCCGCGGCCGAGGACGTCCTCGACCGCCGCGATCGCGTCGTCGCGGAACCGCCCCGCCGAGTAGGCCTCGGTCGGATCCACGAGATCGATCAGATGATGCGGTACGCGCAGCCGTTCGGCGCGCGTCGGCTTCGCGGTGCCGATATCCATGTCGCGATAGACCTGGCCGGAGTCCACGCTGACGATCTCGATCGGCAGCTCGTCCGCGAGCCGCAACGCGAGCTGCGACTTGCCGCTCGCGGTCGGGCCGAGGAGGGCGAAGGCGGTCCGGCTAGCGGCCACGCAAAAACAGCTTGTCGAGGTCGCCGAGCGAGAGCTGATACCAGGTCGGCCGCCCGTGGTTGCACTGGCCGGAGCGCTCCGTATCCTCCATGCGCCGCAGCAGCGCGTTCATCTCGGGCAGCGTGAGCGTGCGATGGGCGCGGACCGCGCCGTGGCAGGCCATGGTCGAGAGCAGCTCGTTGCGATGCCGCGACAGGACCTCGGTCGCACCGTACTCGCGGATGTCGCGCAGCAGCCCGCGCACGAGCGCCGGCACGTCGCCGGCGGAGAGCAGCTCGGGCACGCCGCGCACCACGATCGCGGTGGGCGAGAGCGCCGCCATCTCGAAGCCGAGCGCCACGAGCACCTCGCCGTGCTCGTCGATCGCGGCGACGTCCGCGGCGTCGGCGTGGAAGGTCACCGGGATAAGGAGCTGCTGCGCGCTGACGCTGGACGTGTCGAGGGCGTTCTTCAGCTGCTCGTAGAGGATGCGCTCGTGGGCGGCGTGCATGTCGATCAGCACCAGCCCATGCCGGTTCTGGGCAAGGACGTACACGCCGTGCAGCTGCGCCAGGGCGAAGCCGAGGGGTGGATCGGCCTCGGCAGCGGGCGGGAGGCCGTCCGCGACCGCCGCGGCCGGCGCGCGCTCGAACATCGCCGTATACGCGGCGACGGGCTGGGCGACCCCGAGCGAGGATTGGAACGCGTGGGGGCGGGGCACCAACCGTTCGCCGATGAGCTCGGGCGCCGCACTCGGCGTCGGCGTCTCGCCGGCAGCGCCCGACAGCGCGCGCGCCGCCGCGTGGCGGACGAACTGATGGACCGCGCGCGCCTCGCGGAACCGGACTTCGGTCTTCGCGGGATGCACGTTCACGTCGACCGCGCCGGGCTCGATCTCGAGGAAGACGACGTACGCTGGATGGCGGTCGCCATGCAGCACGTCCGCGTAGGCCTCGCGCAGCGCATGCGCTAGCAGACGGTCGCGGACGAAGCGGCCGTTCACGTAGACGTACTGCGCATCGCGCACGCCGCGCGCCTGGGCCGGCGCGCCCAGGAGACCGGTGACGCGCAAGCCAGGCGCTTCGGCTTCGAGCTCGCGCGCCGACGCGGCGAACTCGTCGCCGAGCACGGCGGCAATACGGACGCCGGGGGCCGCGGGCAGGAAGTGACGACTCACCCGGTCGTTGTGCTTCAGGGTGAGCCCGAGATCGGGGCGGGCGAGCGCGACCCGCTCGAAGGCCTCCGCGCAGTGCCCGAACTCGGTGGCCGGGGACTTCAGGAACTTACGTCGCGCCGGGGTGTTGAAGTAGAGATCCGACACCTCGACTGTCGTGCCCGGCGCGTGCGCCGCCGGCTCGGGCGTCCCCGGCGGACCGCCCTCGGCACCGATGCGCCACGCGTGATCGGCCTCGGGCGCGCGGGAGATCACGGCGACCCGCGCGACCGCGGCGATGCTCGCGAGCGCTTCCCCGCGGAAGCCGAGCGTCGCCACGCGCTCGAGGTCGGCGAGCGTCGCGATCTTGCTCGTCGCATGCCGGGCGAGCGCGAGGACCAGGTCCTGCCGCGCGATGCCGCCGCCGTCGTCGGCAACGCTCACGCGCTTCACACCGCCCTCCTCGAGGGAGACCGCCACGCTCCGGGCGCCGGCGTCGAGGCTGTTCTCGAGCAGCTCCTTCAGCACCGAGGCCGGCCGTTCGACGACCTCGCCCGCGGCGATCTGGCTGACCAGCGTGTCCGGGAGGAGCCGGATCGAAGTCATTGCCGGACCGCGACCTCGGCGAGCGTGCCGCCCGTGATGCGGACGAGCTCGTCGGGCGTGAGACGGAAGACGGTGTGCGGATGGCCGGCGGCGGCCCAGATCTCGGCGTGACCGAAAAGGCTGCGGTCGATGAGCGTGCGGATCGGCGCAGCATGGCCTACCGGTGCGACGCCGCCGATCGCGAAGCCGCTCGCGGTCCGCACGAAGTCGGCATCGGCGCGTCCGATCGGTTCGCCGACGAGCACAGCGACGCGCGCGGGATCGACGCGGTTCGCGCCGCTGGTCATCACCAGCAGCGGTGTCCCGCTCGTCTGGCACCGGAAGACGAGGGAGTTCGCGATCTGCGCGACTTCGCAGCCGAGTTGCTCGGCCGCGGCGCGCGCGGTCGGCGCGGCCGCCGGGAGCGCGACGATCTCGGTCGCGACGCCGGCGGCGGCGAGCGCCGCGCGGACGCGCACCACGGCGGGATGGTCGAGGACGGCCGGTTCGGGCATCGGACGGGAAATTATAGGACACCGATACAATCCATTTTCATGGAGCTCGTCGCGTTCTTCTGGGACTTTCTCGTCCATCTGGACCGCCATCTCGCGGCGCTGCTGCAGCAGTACGGGACGTGGATCTACGCGCTGCTCTTCCTCATCGTGTTCTGCGAGACCGGGCTCGTGGTCACGCCGTTCCTGCCGGGGGATTCGCTGCTGTTCGTCGCCGGGACGCTGTGGGCGGCGGCGGGCATGGATCCGCGCGCACTCGGGGTGACGCTCATCGCCGCGGCGCTCTGCGGAGACAACGTGAACTACTGGATCGGCCGCTACCTCGGCCCGAAGGTCTTCCGCTGGGAGAGCTCGCGGCTCTTCAACCGCGCCGCGCTCGACTACACGCACGCCTTCTACGAGCGCCACGGCGGGAAGACGATCGTCATCGCCCGCTTCGTCCCGATCGTGCGCACCTTCGCGCCGTTCGTGGCCGGCATCGCCCGGATGAGCTACGCGCGCTTCCTGGCGTTCAGCGTCGGCGGCGCGGTGCTGTGGGTGGGGCTGCTCGTCACCGCGGGCTATCTCTTCGGCAACGTGCCGCTGGTGAAGAACAACCTGACCATCGTCATCGTCGCGATCGTGCTGTTGTCGGTGTCGCCGATCGCGATCGAGTACCTGCGCGCCCGGGCGCGCGCGTCACGAGCGAGCTAGCCAACCGCGCTCACAGCGGTTTGCGCTGTGAGCGCTGCGCACCCGGAGACGGCGGCTCGGAGGCGTACGCGGCGATCGTCGGCCGCGGCGACGGTGGGTGGGCCGTGAAGTAGCGCTTGATCCCCTCGAGGAGCGCGCGCGCGAGCTCGGCCTGGTACCTGGCGTCACCGAGCCGCTTCTCCTCGTCCGGGTTGCTGATGAACGCGGTCTCGACGAGGATCGACGGGATGTCGGGCGCCTTCAGCACCGCGAAACCCGCCTGCTCGACGTGCGGCTTGTGCAGCGTGTTGATCCCCCCGAGCTCGCTCAGCACGGCGCGGCCGACCTTGAGGCTGTCGTTGATGGCTGCGGTCTGGGAGAGGTCGAGCAGCGTCTGCGCGAGGTAGCGGTCCTTGCCGTCGAGGTTGACGCCGCCGATCAGGTCGGCCTCGTTCTCGCGCTTGGCGAGCCAGCCGGCGGCGGCGCTCGTCGCCCCGCGCTCGGACAGCGCGAAGACCGACGACCCGCGGGCGTGCGGCAGCAGGTACGCGTCGGCATGGATGGAGACGAAGAGGTCGGCCTTGACGCGCCGCGCCTTGTCGACGCGGGCGGCGAGCGGAATGAAGTAGTCGCCGTCGCGGGTCAGCACGGCGCGCATCGTGGGCTCGGCGTCGATGAGCGCCTTCAGCTTGCGCGCGACCGCAAGCGTCACGTGCTTCTCGTAGGTGCCCCGGCGCCCCTTCGCCCCGGGATCCTCGCCGCCGTGACCCGCGTCGATGACGATCGTGACCGGGCGCGGCACGAGCGCCTTCGGCCGGTCGGCGGGCGGCGCCTTCCGCGACGCGTCGGAGCGCGGCCCCGGCTCGCGGGCGGCGGGCGGCGCGGGCGCGTCGCCCGTCTCCCGCTGCTGCAGCAGCGCGAGCAGCGGATCCGCGGGCACGAGCGGGTAGAGGTCGATCACCAGGCGGTGGCCGTAACCCCCGATGGGCGGCAGCGCGAACACCTGCGGCCGCACCTCGCCTTTGAGATCGATCACGAGGCGGACGGTGCCCGGCTTGTACCGGCCAGCGCGCAGGCCCCCGACATGGGGATCGTCCGGGACGACCTTGTTGGCGACCTGGTCCACGATGCTCAGGAAATCGACGGCGTCGAGATCGAGTGCGAGCCGCTCCGGATTCTTGACCGACGTCAGCTGGTAGCGCAGCTCCGCTGCGGTTTCGACGGTCACGCGCGTGTAGTCCTGGGAGGGCCAGACGCGCAGGGCGCGGATCGGTTCGTCGGCCGCGGCTGCCGGCGCCAGCGCCCACGCGAGGATTGCGGCGAGGCCTATCAGCGCGCGCCGTAGCGCCGCGCGAGCTCGTTCACGCACGCGCGGCCGAGCTCCGTATCGGCGCCGAGCGTCGCATCCCGGCCGCCGCGCGGGGCGATCTCGAGTGCGACGCGCAGGTCGGCCGGCGGCAACAGGCCCGCCGCCTTCTCCGGCCATTCGACCACGATGATCGCGCCCTCGTTGAAGCACTCTCTCAACCCCGCATCGTGCCACTCTCTAGGATCTTTGAATCTAAAGAAATCAAAGTGGTACAAGCTTAACCTAGAATTGATATAAGGTTCAACCAGAGCGTAGCTGGGACTCTTCACCTTGCCCGGAAAGCCGAGCCCCTGGATGAGGCCCCGGGCGAGGGTCGTCTTGCCGGCGCCTAGGTCACCGGACAGGTGAACCGAGACCCCGGGCTCGAGCGCGGCCGCGATGCGCTCGCCGAGCGCCCGCGTCGCCGCCTCGTCGGCGAGATGAACGCGGAGCGGGGCTAACATGCGCCTGAACGATGAACGCGCCCCGCCCCGCCCCGGATGACCTCGTACCGCTGGTTGCGGCGATCAAGGCCTGGGGCCGCGAGCTCGGCTTCGATGCGGTGGGGATCGCGAACGCGGAGCTGGGCGCCGCCGAGGCGCGGCTCGCCGAGTGGCTCGCGCGCGGGTTCCATGGCGAGATGGATTATATGGCGCGGCATGGCGCCAAACGGGCGCGGCCGGCCGAGCTCGTGCCCGGGACGCGCCGCGTGATCACCGCGCGCATGGACTACCTCCCGGACGCGGCGGACGCCGAGGCGGTGCTCGGCGACCGGACGAAGGCGTACGTCGCGCGTTACGCGCTCGGCCGCGATTACCACAAGGTGCTGCGCGCCCGTCTCCAGCGGCTCGCCGATCGCATCGCGGGCGAGATCGGCGAGTTCGGCTATCGCGTGTTCACCGACTCCGCGCCGGTGATGGAAGTCGAGCTCGCGGCGCAAGCGGGGCTCGGCTGGCGCGGCAAGCACACGCTGCTCCTGACCCGCGACGCCGGGTCGTTCTTCTTTCTCGGCGAGATCTACACCGACCTGCCGCTGCCGGCCGACGCGCCGGCCGCCGAGCACTGCGGGGCCTGCACGCGCTGCATCGACGTGTGCCCGACCGGCGCGATCGTCGCGCCGTACAGCCTCGACGCCCGGCGCTGCATCTCGTACCTCACCATCGAGCTGAAAGGCAGCATCCCGGTCGCGTTGCGGCCGCTCATCGGCAACCGGGTGTACGGCTGCGACGACTGCCAGCTCGTGTGCCCGTGGAACAAGTACGCGCGCGCGACCGGCGAGCCCGACTTTCGCGTGCGGCACGGTCTCGACGCAGCGGAGCTCGCCGAGCTCTTCGGCTGGAGCGAGGCCACCTTCCACGAGCGCCTCGCGGGCTCGGCGATCCACCGCATCGGCTACGAGCGCTGGTCGCGCAATCTCGCCGTGGGGCTCGGCAACGCGCCGACCGGCGAGCGCGTCGTCGCCGCGCTGCGGGCGCGGATCGAGGACCGCTCAGCGCTCGTCCGCGAGCACGTGGCCTGGGCGCTTGTGCAGCACGGCGATTGAGGTCGCTCAGCTTCGCGGGTCGGGTACGAAACGTCCCGCCGGGAAGGGGTTCGGCGCGACGACCGGGGTCGGGCCCGGGAAGATCCCGCGCGCGATCAGGTTCGCCCGGGTGTCGTAGTAGATCGTGATCGTCTCGGTCGGCCACTGCGTGGCCCGGCGGAAGTCCGTGTAGACGACCTCCGAGCGCTCGCGCTCGCCGTGGCCGGTGCCGATGCGCTCCTGGCGCCGAGACCGCAACTCGTCGCGCGACGGCTTTGCCTCCGCAGCGGCCGGCGCGTCGACGGCGCCGGCGGCGCGGGACTCGGATTCGCGCGCGGCGCCGTCGCTCCGCGCGAGGGGGGGCGGCCACGGCGCCGCCGCCGGCCGCGGCGGCGTCCACTCCCTGAACACCGCGACGCCGATGACGCCGACGTGATCTGGCCGGTCCGTCCGTGCGGCGTAGCTGTCGGGGAGCCGGGTGAAGTAGAAGGCCGCGACCTCGCTCGTGCTCTTCCGCCAGCCGGCGATCTCGAACGATTGATGCGGCCCGAGCACATAGCCCGTCTGGTCGGGGCTCGCGGTCTCGCCGCTGATCGCGTTGATGCCGTCGACCGAGACCGCCGCGAGCACTCGCGCGCCCGTCCGGTTCGCGATGTAGACCGCGTAGCGTTCGCCCGGGGTCCCGGCGACGTAGAGCCGTCCCTCGTGGGCATGCACCGGCACGCGCTGGCCGGTGGTGCGGTTGATGACGGCGACGTCGAGCAGCTGGCCGGCGGCCGCGGGTGCGGCAGCGGCAGCCGCGAGGACGCAGGCGGCGAACGGTGCGACGAGTCGTTTCATGGAGCTCTCCTCTCGGGTGGGCAGGACACGTCGCTCAAAACGGCGGCGCCGGGCGAACGGGGTTAACGGCGGCCGCGCCGCGCGGAGTTGGTCACGTTCAAGGGGGATCAGCGCGCCAGATCGGCGGGCAGCGGGTATTCAGGGTGGCGCCGGCGAAATTCCGCAAGCTCGGCCGCCGCCTCAGCGTGACGGCCCTGCGCCTTCAGGCGGCGGATCTCTTCGATCCACTCTTCGGGCGAGCGGGCCACCTCGGGCGCGCTGCGCATCGCCCGTGCCGGGCGCTCGCCGCCTGCTCGCTCCCGGCTAAGGGAGTCGGCAGCGCCCCCGGGTGCGGGCGGGGATACGCCGGCAGCCGGCGGCGAAGAAGGGGTTGCCGCAGGGGGAGTCCCGGCTGCCGGAAGAGGCGGTACACCCGCGGCCTTGGGTTCATCGCGCCGCTGCTGGCGCGTCTCGAGCTTCTCGAGCTGAGGCGGCGGAGCCGCCGCGTCCGCGGCCGGCGCCCGCTGCGGCTCCGCGGGCGCGGGCGCAGCGCGGGGGGCCGGCGCCGTCGGTTTCACCATGCGCGGCTGCTCCGTTTCCATGCGCTTGGGCTCTTCAGCCGCGCGCGAAGAAGCACGATCTTCGAGGGTGGCTGGTGCCGACGGCACGGGAGCAGGAATCGGGTCGCTGTAACGCGCCCGGTGCTCCTCTTCCTGCACCATAAGCGTAAGGGTGACGACAACGACCACGCTCGCGGCGAGCGAGAGCGGGACCCGCCAGCGCGATGCCCATGACCGCCGCGCTTCGAGCGATTGCGGCCGCGCACCGACTGCGCGCCGCGCCGCCGCGCGAATCCGCTCGTCGAGCTCGGGCGGCGGCTCGTCGCCGGGGAGGTCGCGGTACGCCTCGTCGAGGCGCGGATCGCGGAGGTCAGGGTCGCTCATTGGACTACCCTCGCGTTCCGCGCTCGGGATTCGCGCTTGGGGCGGCCCGGCGCGCTCATTGGACCACCCTCGCGTTCCGCGCTCGGGATTCGCGCTTGGGGCGGCCCGGCGCGCTCATTGGACCACCCTCGCGCTCCGCGCTCGGGATTCGCGCTTGGGGCGGCCCGGCGCGCTCATGTCCGTTCCGGCTCGCGAAGCTCGGCGCGCAGCTTCGCCATGGCGTACCGCAGCCGGCTCTTCGCCGTCTCCCGGTTCACGCCCGTCACCGCGGCGATCTCCTCGAGCGAGAGCTCGCCCTCCTGCTGCAGGAGGAACGCCTCGCGCTGCGCCGCCGGCAGCGCGTCGATCGCCCCGAGCAGCAGCGCCGCGTCCTGCTTGCGCGCGAGCCACTCCTCCGGCCGCGGCGTGTCGGCCGGGACGTCGTCGACCGAGTCGTCGCCGTAGCTCACGAGCGCCGCGCGCGAGCGCGCCCGGAAGTGGTCCATGAGGCGATTGTGCGCGATCGTGAACAGCCACGTCGTGAACTTCGCGCGCGGCTCGTAGCTCGCGCGAGCGTCGATCAGCTTCAGCCACACGTCCTGGAAGAGCTCCTCTGCGACGGCGGTGTTTCCGGCCTGGCGGCGGAGATAACGGAACACGCCGCCCCGATGCCGCGCGTACAACGCGTCGAATGCCGACGCCTCGCCTGCGCGGTAGGCGAGCATCAGCTCCTCGTCCGACGGGCCGGTGGACATGGGCCGACAGTTTAGGGCCTGGCGGAGCAAACCTCATGACCGGCCGGCGCCCGCGCCGCGCGTGTGAAAGCGCACGCCCGACCTGCAGAAGAACGGCCGCCCCCGCCCTTTGGGGTTAAACTTTGAAGCGACCGGCAAGCGGGAACGCGATGCGTCTCCACCAGCTCAAGATCGAGTTCAACGCCGAGCACGACCGGCTGCTCATGCGCCTCGCGACCGACAACGCCGCGGAGGTGCTCGTCTGGCTCACGCGCCGCTGCGTCAAGCGGCTGTGGCCGCTGCTCATCAACATGGCCCAGACGGCCCCCGAGATCGCGCTGCAGCCGAACCCCGAGGCCAAACGCGCGCTGCTCGGCTTCCAGCACGAGAAGGCGATCCGCCAGGCCGACTTCACGCGGCCCTACGAGGAGGCGCAGCGCGAGCGGCCGCTCGGCCAGAACCCGCTGCTCGTGACGCGGATCCAGCCGCGCCGCGACCAGCAGGGGCGGCACGTGCTCGGCCTGCTGCCGACGGTGGGGCAGGGCGTGCACCTCACACTCGACGAGAACCTGCTGCACGGGCTCATGAAGCTCATCCAGAACGCGGCCGCGCGCGCCGACTGGGACCTCGAGCTCCAGCTCCCGGCCGGCATGGTGACGCAGGCGACCGAAGAGGGCGGCCGGCCCAGCATCAACTGACGACGCGTCAATGTCGTCGACCCGGCGCAAGCCGGGTACCCGTACTAGCCAATCCCCTCGAGCTCCGACTGCAGCTGCAGCCACTCGCTCTCCGCCTGGTCGAGCGCGGCGGCGATCCGCACCTGCTCGCGGAGCGCCGCGGTGACCTCGTCCTGATCGCCCTGCGAGTAGAACGTCTCGGACGCGAGCCGCCCTTCGATCTCCGCCTTTTCCCGCGCCAGGCGCTCCATTTCGAGGTCGAGCGTCCGGAGCCGATTCTCGAGCGGTTTCCGGCTCCGCGAGCGCGCCTGGCGCGCCGCCGCTTCCGCGCGCTTCTGCTCGCGCCGCGAGGCGGCCGCGCCGGCCTTCGGCTTGTCCGCCGTGCGGCGCGCCGCGAGCCACTCGCGATAGTCCTCGAGGTCGCCGTCGAACGCGCGGACGCCGCCGTCGGCGACGAGCACCAGCAGGTCGGTCGCGGTCCGCAGCAGGTGGCGATCGTGGGAGACGAGCACCATCGCCCCCTCGTACTCCTGCAACGCGAGCGCGACCGCCTCGCGCATCTCGAGATCGAGGTGGTTGGTCGGCTCGTCGAGCAGCAGCAGGTTGGGCCGCGGCCAGACGACGAGCGCGAGCGCGAGGCGCGCGCGCTCGCCGCCCGAGAAGCCGGCGACCGGCGCGACCGCCATCTCGCCCGCGAAGTCGAATCCGCCGAGGAAGTCGCGGAGGCTCTGCTCGCGCACCTGGGGATCGAGGCGCTGCAGGTGCTGCAGCGGCGTCTCGTCCGGCCGCAGCACCTCGAGCGTGTGCTGCGCGAAGTAGCCGATGCGCAGCCCCTTGCCCTCGCGCCGCTCGCCGCCTTGGGGCGGAAGGTGCCCGGCGGCGAGCTTGATCAAAGTCGTCTTGCCCGCGCCGTTGCGACCCAGCAGGCCGATGCGGGCGCCGGCCTGGATCGTGAGGCCGACCCCGGAGAGCACCGCGGCGCCGTCGTAGCCGCAGCTCGCGTCCTCGAGCACGAGGACCGGGTCGGGGCTGCCCGGGAACTCGCGGAAGTGGAAGTCGAAGGGCGAGTCGACGTGCGCCGGCGCGATCAGCTCCATCCGGGCCAGTGCTTTCAGCCGGCTCTGCGCCTGCCGCGCCTTGGTCGCCTTGGCCCGGAAGCGGTCGATGAACGCCTCGAGCCGGGCGACCTCGCGCTGCTGCCGCGCGTACAGTGCCTGCTCGTTCGCGAGACGCGCCGACCGCTGGGCCTCGAACGCCGAGTAGTTGCCGGTGTAGCGACGGAGCCGGCGCGCCTCGAAGCTCACGATCGTCGTCGCCGTCGCGTCCAGGAACTCGCGGTCGTGGGAAACGAGCAGCAGGGTGCCGCGGTAGCCGGCGAGCCAGCCCTCCAGCCACACGATCGCGTCGAGGTCGAGGTGGTTGGTCGGCTCGTCGAGGAGGAGCAGGTCGGAGGGGCACATCAGCGCCCGCGCGAGATTGAGCCGCATCCGCCAGCCGCCCGAGAACTCGGCGACGCTGCGCTCGAGATCGCCGGGCGCGAACCCCAGGCCGTCGAGCATCGCCGCCGCCCGCGCGCGCGCCGAGTACCCGTCGATGTGATCGTACGCCTCGTGCGCGGCGGCGATCCGCTCGCCGGCACCCGAGCGCTCGGCTGCGGCGAGCTCGCGTTCGACGCTCCGCAGCCGCTCGTCGCCGTCGATGACGAACTCGATCGCGAGCCGCGCGAGCGCCGTCGTCTCCTGCGCGACGTGCGCGATCGTCCAGCCTGGCGGCAGCGTGACGTCGCCCGCATCCGGATGGAGGTCGTCCCGGAGCAGCGCGAACAGGCTCGACTTCCCGCAGCCGTTCGGGCCGACGACCCCGACGCGCTCGCCGGGAGAGAGCGCGAGATCGGCCGCCTCCAGCAGCAGCTTCGCCGCGCGCCGGAGCGTGACTTTGCGGAGCGTGATCACGGGGCGCAAGGGTAGCGAAGTGCGGTATTTCCTGCTGTCGATGCGGGAAGCCTCTGATACAATGTCGATGTTTTCAGCCCACGCTCTTTCCGCGTTCATCCGCCTGGAACCCGCGCCCCACCCCTCCGGCCCGTCGGGCCGCGCTCTTCGGAGCCTCGCTGTTTGACCACGTTCGCTGACCTGGGCCTGCGCCCGGAGCTGCTCAAGGCCGTCGCCGAGCAGGGCTACACCGAGCCAACGCCGATCCAGGTGCAGGCCATCCCGCACGTCCTCGCCGGCCACGACGTCATGGGCGGGGCGCAGACCGGCACCGGCAAGACGGCGGGCTTCACGCTGCCGCTGTTGCAGCGGCTCGCGCAGCACGCGAACACCAGCGTCTCGCCGGCGCGCCACCCGGTGCGCGCGCTCATCCTCGCGCCGACGCGCGAGCTCGCCGCGCAGGTCGCGGAAAGCGTGCGCGTATACGGCCAGTACACCGGGCTGCGCAGCACCATGATCTTCGGCGGGGTGCCGATGGACCCGCAGACCGCCGAGCTCCGGCGCGGCGTCGAGATCCTGGTCGCCACGCCCGGCCGGCTCCTCGATCACGTGCAGCAGCGCACCCTCAACCTCGGGCAGGTCGAGATCTTCGTCCTCGACGAGGCCGACCGCATGCTCGACATGGGGTTCATCCCCGACGTGAAGCGGATCATCGCGCTGCTCACCGCGCGCAAGCAGAACCTGCTGTTCTCCGCCACGCTGACGGACGACATCCGGCAGCTCGCGAAATCGTTCCTGAAGGACCCGGTGGCGGTGCAGGTCGCGCCGAAGCTCGCCGCCGCGGACCTCGTGACGCACGTCGTCCACCCGGTGGCGCGCGAGCGCAAGCGCGAGCTCCTCGTGCACCTGGTCAAGTCCCGCAGCCTGAAGCAGGTGCTCGTCTTCGTCGCCACGCGGATCGGGGCGAACCGGCTTGCCTACCAGCTGAACCGGGAGGGCGTGCATGCCACCGCGATCCACGGCGACCGCACCCAGGTCGAGCGCATGCAGGCGCTGGAGGATTTCAAGGCCGGGCGGGTCGGGGTGCTCGTCGCCACCGACGTCGCGGCGCGCGGCCTCGACATCGAGGAGCTGCCGCACGTGCTCAACTTCGATCTCCCGAACTCGCCCGAGGACTACGTGCACCGCATCGGCCGCACCGGACGCGCCGGTACGGCGGGCACGGCGATTTCGCTCGTCTCCCCGGCGGAGCACGAGCGCCTAGCCGAGATCGAGAAGACGATCCGCATCCGCATGCCGCGGGAAGTCGTGCCGGGGTTCGGCCACGCCTCGGAGGCGCCGCTCATGGAGCCCCCGCGGCGACAGCCGCGCCGCGCGGCCGACGAGGATCGCCTGACGCACGCGCGGCGTCGCGATCAGCCAACGAGAGCCCAGCCCGCGAAGCCTCAAACCCAGGCCGATCCCATCTTCAGCCGGCCCTACGAGCCGGGCGTGACGCCGCCCGCGCCGCCGGCCGCGACGCCGGGCGCGCCCGCAAAACCCGAACGCCAGGTCGCCGCGCTGCTCGGCGGCTTCGTCCGCAAGTCCACGTAGTCCCTGCTCGGACGCGGCGCCCCCGACCAGCCGGTCGGCGTGGTGAACGCCTGGGGTACCATCGCCGTGAATCCTCGAGGAGACGGAGATGACGTACACGGCGCTGATCTACGAGGTCAAGGACGCGGTCGCCACCCTCACCCTGAACCGGCCGGCCGCCTACAACGCGCTCGATCTCACGCTCGGGCGCGAGGTGTTCGAAGCCGTGCTCGAGGCCGACGAGGACCGCGCCGTGCGGTGCATCGTGGTCACCGGCGCGGGTCGTGCCTTCTGCGCCGGCGGCGACGTGAAAGGGTTTCACGACAACATCGACCGGGTCGGCATCTTCATCAAGCAGCTCACGACGTACCTGCACGGCGCGGTGTCGCGTCTTGCCCGGACGCCGAAGCCGGTGATCATGGCGATCAACGGCGTGGCCGCCGGCGGCGGGATGAGCCTCGCGCTCGCCGGCGACCTCGTCGTCGCGACCGAGTCGGCGAAGTTCACGATGGCTTACTCGAAGATCGCGGCTTCGCCCGACGGCTCCTCGACCTACTTCCTGCCGCGGCTGATTGGCCTCCGGCGTGCGCTGGAGCTCCACTTCACCAACCGGACGCTGTCAGCGCGCGAGGCGATGGAATGGGGTCTCGTCAATCGCGTGTTTCCCGACGCCGAGTTCCAGGTCGCCGTCGCGGCGCTCGCGCGCGAGCTGGCCCAGGGGCCGACGGCCGCGTTCGGCCGCGCGAAGCTGCTCTTTCACCAGTCCACGCAGGAGAGCCTCGAGACGCAGATGGAGCTCGAGGCACAGGCGATCGCGCAGAGCGGCGCGACCGAGGATTTCCGCAACGGCGTGGCGGCGTTCAGCCGGAAGCAGCCCGTCACGTTCGTGGGCCGCTAGAGCACGCCTCGCCTGCTGCTAGACGCACCGCGCGCCGTCGACCTCGAGGCAGACGCCGCTGATGAACTCGGCTTCATCCGAGGCGAGATAGAGCACGGCGTTCGCGATGTCGAGGGGCGTCGAAGGGCGCCCGAGCGGGATCGTCGCGACGAACTTCGCCTCCGTCTCCGGCGTCAGTTTCCCGCCGGCGAAGTCCGCCGACAACCCGGTCAGCGGGCTGAACACCGGGTTGACGACGTTGACGCGGATCTTGTCGGGCCCGAGCTCGGCCGCGAGCGACCGGCTCATCGTGATCACCGCGCCCTTGCTCGAGTTGTAGACGGTGAGCCCGGGCCGCGGGCGCACGCCCGCGGTAGACGCGATGTTCACGAAGCAGCCGCCGCCCTGCTTGCGGAACACCGGCACCACGTGCTTCGCCGAGAGGTAGATCGAGCGGACGTTGATCGCGTAGACCTTCTCGAACTCCTCGTCGGTGACCTCCAGGAGCGGCTTCATGCGGTGGGTCCAGCCGGCGTTGTTGACCACGACGTCGATGCGGCCGTAGGCGCCCAGCGCCGCCCGCACCATCGCCGCCCAGTCGCCGGCGACCGCGACATCGGCCTGGACGAGCTCCGCCGCGCCGCCGCTCTTCCGGATGGCGGCCGCGACCCGCTCGGCGCCCGTGACGTGAATGTCGTTCACCACCACCTTGGCGCCTTCCTCGGCGAATCGCCTGGCGATTCCCTCGCCAAAGCCCGAACCGGCGCCGGTCACGATGGCTACCTTGTTCCGCAAGCGCATGCGAACCCCCGTTGGTCGACGACGTGTCAATATAACGGCTCTTTCGCTCCGCTGCGATGAACCTCGACCGCGTCAGCTCCGGCGTCGACGTGCCGAACGACTGCAACGTGATCATCGAGATCCCGATGCAGGCGGCGGCGATCAAGTACGAGATCGACAAGGAGACCGGGGCAATGTTCGTCGACCGGTTCCTCGCGACCGCGATGCACTATCCGTGCAACTACGGCTACATCCCGCACACGCTCTCGGGCGACGGCGACCCGGTCGACGTGCTGGTGGTGAGCCCGCTGCCGATCGTCCCCGGGGCGGTGGTCCGGTGCCGGCCGATCGGCATGCTCCGGATGGAGGATGAGGCGGGCGACGACACGAAGGTGCTCGCCGTCCCGATCGACCGGCTCTCGCCGCTTTACCGGGCCGTGCAGTCGGTCCGGGATCTGCCGGAGATCACGCTCGCCCAGATCAGCCATTTCTTCCAGCACTACAAGGACCTCGAGCGCGGGAAGTGGGTTAAAGTAGGTGGATGGGTCGGCCCCGAAGAGGCGAAGCAGGAGATCCTGGCCGGGGTTGCCGGTTACCGGAACGCCGACCGCAAGCCGGCGTTCTGAAGGAGGAGCAGCACATGAATCACAAGTGGGGATGGCGGATCGCCGGTGTTCTGGGGCTCGCGCTCGTCGTTCCGGCGACGCTCGCCCAGACGCGGGCCCCGGAACGGGTGGTGACCCGGCCGGACGGCACGGTCGTGTACCCGCTCGTGGACGAGCAGCAGACGCGCGGCAACGAGTGGTGGCAACGCAACCGCGGCGCGGTGGCCGACGAGCAGGAACGCCGGCGGGCCGAAACGCAGCAGAACACCCTCGAGCGGCAGGAGATGCGGTCGCGCGAGCGCGCGGGCGCGCTGCAGAACCCCGCACGCCAGGTCTCGCCGGCCGCCGGGCACTGACGCCCCGCACCGACCTCAGCCGTCCGCTGCCGGTCCCCTGAAGGGGCTGCGCTCCGCGAGCTCGTCGACGTGGCGGGTGACGCCGGCCGCCTCCCGCGCGAGAAACTTCTCGACCGCGTCCGCGAACTGCGGCTGCCGCAGCCAGTGCGCCGACCAGGTCACCTCCGGCAGGAATCCCCGCGCGAGCTTGTGCTCGCCCTGCGCGCCGCCCTCGAACGCCCGGATCCCGCGCTCGATGCAGAATTCGAGCGCCTGGTAGTAGCAGGCCTCGAAATGGAGGCACGGCACGTAGCCGGTCGCCCCCCAGTAGCGGCCATAGAGCGCATCCTGGGTGAACACGTTCAGCGCGCTCGCGATCGGCTTGCCGTCCCGCTCCGCGACGACGAGCAGCAGATGCTCCGGCAGGTGCTCGCCGAGCCGCTTGAAAAACCCGAGGTTCAGGTAGGGCGAGGAGAGGTGCGCGCGGTAGGTGAGGTTGTAGCAGCGCGTGAAGAAGCGCCAGTCGGCGTCCGCGATCTCGCGGCCGAGCTTCCAGCGGAACGCGATGCCGGCCTCGCGCACCTTGCGCCGGTCCTGCTTGATGCGCTTGCGCTTGTCGTGGGTGAGCGTCGCCAGGAACTCGTCGAAAGTGCGATAGCCCGGATTCGCCCAGTGGAACTGGATCCCCTGGCGCAGCATCATTCCCGCGGCCGCGAGCTCGCGCGCCTCGCCTTCGGGCGGGAACAGGATGTGCAGCGACGACACGCTGCGCGCGAGCTCGAGGGCGGCCGCGACCAGCTGCCGCCGCGCTTCCACGGTGCCGGCAAGGACCCGCGCGCCGGTGACCGGCGAGAACGGCACCGCGGCAGTGAGCTTCGGGTAGTACTCGAGACCGTGGCGGTGATACGCGTCCGCCCAGGCCCAGTCGAAGACGTACTCGCCGTAGGAATGGGACTTGAGGTAGAGCGGTAGCGCGGCCCGGAGCTCGGGGCCGTCCCAGAGGGTGAGGAACTGCGGCAGCCAGCCGGTGCCGCCCGTGGCGCAACCGGTCTCGTGCAGCGCCGAGAAGAACTCGTGCCGGAGGAACGGTTGACCGCCCGCGAGCGCGTTCCATTGGCGCGGCGGGACCTGCGCGAGATCCTCCACTACGCGCAGCGTGAGCGGACCGGCCATGTGCGGGGATTATTTTCGAATGCGCACGCCGCGGCAACCGGGTTCGGGCCGTCGGCCTTTTGCTATACTGCCCCGGGTCCGTGCGCCGGGAGAGGAGCCGCCATGAAAATGATCGAAGCCGTCATCAAGCCGTTCAAGCTCGACGAGGTCCGCGAGGCGCTGGCCGAGGTGGGCGTGACCGGCTTGACCGTGACCGAGGTCAAGGGCTTCGGCCGGCAGAAGGGGCACACGGAGCTCTACCGCGGTGCGGAGTACGTGGTCGACTTCCTGCCGAAGGTGAAGATCGAGGTGGCGGTCGTCGACAAGATGCTCGATCAGGCGATCGAAGCCATCATCAAGGCGGCTCGCACCGGCAAGATCGGCGACGGGAAGATCTTCGTCACCTCGGTCGAGCACGTCGTGCGGATCCGCACCGGCGAGACGAACGAAGCGGCGATCTGAGCCGGGGCGGCGGCCCGGGCGCCTGCCGGGGCTCATGAGGTTACCCTCGCGCGCTCGGGGCTCGCCCTTTGGGCGGCCCGGCGGGCTCATTGGACTACCCTCGCGCCAACGCGCTCGGGGTTCGCCCTTGGGGCGGCCCGGCGGGCTCACGCCTTCAGCAGGACCAGGACCGCGCCGCTCCCGCCCTGGGCTGCCGGCGCCTGGCAGAACGCGAGCACCTCCTCCCGCTGCGCGAGCCAGACGCGCACCTTGGTCTTGAGCACGGGCTCGCGGTTCTTCGAGCCGAGACCCTTGCCGTGGACGATCCGCACGCAGCGCCGCGCGCGGCGCACCGACTCCCGCAGGAATCCCGCCACCGCCGCGCGCGCCTCGGCACGCGTCAGCCCGTGCAGGTCGAGGTCGTCCTGAATCACCCAGTGTCCGCGGCGCAATTTCCGGAGCACCTGCCGCGGCACGCCCTCCTGGACGAACGACGCCTCGTCCTCGATCTCCGGATCGGGGGCACCGCTGCGGCTTTCGGCAAGCGCCGAGTGTTCGTCGAGCAGCGACTGCACGGGAACCGGCGGTACGCCCCGGCCGGCGTTGACGCGGCGCTTCGGGCCGCGCAGCGGCACGGCGTCGCCGACCGCGGCGCGGAAGAGCGCGGCGTCGTCGTCGTCGGGTACGCTCGGGTCGAGCGGACGTTTCATGCGCGGTGCCGTCACCCCGGTCAGCCGAGGCCGTCGAGATACTTCTCGGCGTCGAGCGCGGCCATGCAGCCGGAGCCGGCGCTCGTCACCGCCTGGCGGTAGACGTGGTCCTGGACGTCTCCGGCCGCGTACACGCCGGGGACGCTCGTCGCCGTCGCGTTGCCCTCGGCTCCGCCCCTCGTGAGGATGTAGCCGCCGGCCATCTCGAGCTGGCCGGCGAAGATCGCGGTGTTGGGCGTGTGGCCGATCGCGATGAAGAGCCCCTGCACGTCGAGCCGCTCGGGAGCGCCGCCGGCAGTCCCCCGGATGCGGACTCCGGTCACGCCCTTGTCGTCGCCGACCACCTCGTCCAGGACGTGGTTCCACCGGATCGCCACGTTCGCCCTGCCGAAGAGCTTCTGCTGCAGGATCTTCTCGGCGCGGAACTTGTCGCGCCGGTGGACCACGGTGACGCGCCGGGCGATGTTGGAGAGGTACAGCGCTTCTTCGACCGCGGTGTTGCCGCCGCCGATGACCGCGACGTCCTGCCCGCGATAAAAGAACCCGTCGCACGTCGCGCAGGCCGAGACACCGCGGCCCATGTAGGCCTCTTCGGAGGGCAGGCCCAGGTACCGCGCCGACGCGCCGGTGGCGATGATCAGCGCGTCGCAGGTGTAGACGGCGCTGTCGCCCTCGAGGCGCAGCGGGCGTTCGCCCAGGCGGACGGTGTGAACGTGGTCGAACACGATCTCGGTCTCGAAGCGCTCCGCGTGCTTCTGAAAGCGGGCCATCAGCTCCGGTCCCTGCACGCCGGCGGCGTCCGCGGGCCAGTTGTCGACGTCGGTGGTCGTCGTCAGCTGCCCGCCCGGCGCGAGTCCGGTGATGAGCACGGGCTGCAGATTCGCGCGCGCGGCGTACACCGCGGCGGTGTAGCCGGCCGGACCGGAGCCGAGGATGAGCAGGCGGGAGTGCTTGATGGGCTTGTCGGGCATCGGGAGGGCGTTTCGCTGCGGTCGGGGCCGCGGCCGCGATTATAGCGGGGGGCTTCCGCGTGACTTTTGACTCAATTCCGAGGTTACCTGAGCTTTCTTTTCTAAATGATTGTTTTACATTGAGTCGGTCGCTATACTCTAAGTTTGGACCCGAGGCTACGGTCGGAAATCAAGCAGCGCTCGAGCCCCGTCGACGGTGCGACAGCGCTGCCAGACGGCCGACTCGGGCCCGCGCGGCGGGAGTGGATCAGGGAGGCCCGCGAGAACGGCCGTCACCTTCATGCTCCGCGGCAACGACATCTCCGGCGCGGTACCAGCTGGCGGCGGTAGAAGTTCCGGGCCCGAATCTCGCTTGCATGCGAACTGCGTCGCGATTGCGGCGCACGCGTGCGGGAAGGAAGTTGCGGCTGTGCAGTTCGCACCTGACTCGCACGGCGCGATGGGTGGCTCAATCTGCTAGCATCGATTGAGCGATGAGGAGTGCATCAGTGGTGAGGGGAGAAAAGCGTATGGCGGGCCCAGCGAGTGTTTCCACGCTGCTTTTGCGGAATGTGCCGCTCTTCGCGGGATTGCCCGAGAGCCAGCTGCAGCTGCTCACGCGGGTGGTCGGGCGCAAGTCCTACCCGCGCAACTCGACCGTCATCGCGGCGGGCGACGTGACCGACGCGCTGTACATCGTGATCTCGGGGCGGCTGAAGGTCATGATGAGCGACGACGAGGGACGCGAGGTGATCCTCGCCATCCTCAACCAGGGCGAGTTCTTCGGCGAGATGGGGCTGATCGACGAGGCGCCGCGCTCGGCGACCGTCATCGCCATCGAGCCGTGCGAGCTGCTGACGATCAGCAAGGTGGATTTCAAGAAGTGCCTGCAGGAGAACTTCGACATCTGCACCGGCGTGCTCAAGGGGCTCGTCAGGCGGCTGCGCGAGGCGGACAAGAAGATCGGCAGCCTCGCGCTGATGGACGTCTACGGCCGGGTCGCGCGCCTGCTCATGGAGATGGCCGAGACCGTCGACGGCCAGAAGGTCGTCACCAAGAAGCTCCCGAAGCAGGACATCGCCAAGATGATCGGGGCTTCGCGCGAGATGGTGAGCCGCGTCATGAAGGACCTGCAGACGAGCGGCTACATCGAGGTCCGGGCCGGCTCGATCTTCCTGCGCGAGGCGATGCTCGTGTCGGAGGCCCGCGCGTAGCACCGCCGGGCGCGCGCCGCGGACCCGCCGCGGCGCGCGCGCCTTGAGTACACTGCGGGCTGTGAGATCCTCGTCCACGGCCCAGCCCCTCCCCGGGAAGATCGCGGCACGGCTGCGCGAGGCGAAGTGGCTCGCGCTGATCGCCGTCGCCACCTACCTCACGCTGATCCTCGCGACGTTCGACCGGGCCGATCCGGGCTGGTCGCACAGCGCCGCCGTCGATCGGATCCGCAACGCCGGCGGGCGCGCCGGGGCGTGGCTGTCCGACCTGCTGCTCTATCTGTTCGGCAGCTCCGCGTGGTGGTGGGTGCTGCTGCTCGTGTACGCCGTCCTGTGGGGCTATCGCCGGCTCGACGGCAGCTCGATCTCGGATCGGCGCCCGTTCATCATCGCGCTGGCCGGTTTCTCGATGGTGCTCATCGCCTCGTGCGGGCTCGAAGCCCTGCGCTTTCATTCGCACCACGCGACCCTGCCGCTGGCGCCGGGCGGGTTGCTCGGCGCAGTCATCAGCCAGGTCTTCAACGCGACCTTCGGCTTCACCGGCGCGACACTGCTGCTGCTGGCGATGGCGGCGATCGGCATGTCGCTGTTCATGGGCATCTCCTGGATCGCCCTCATGGAGCGCATCGGTGCCGTCGCCGAGTGGACCTGGTTCAAAGCGATCGAGGTGTGGGACCGGCGCGCGGACCGGAAGCTCGGTGAACGGGCGACGGCGGAGCGCGAGCTCCTGGTCGAGGCCGAGAAGAAGCGGGTCGAGGAGCACGAGCCGATCCGCATCGAGCCGCCGGCGCGCGAGATCCCGAGGTCGGAGCGGGTGATCAGGGAGAAGCAGGTGCCGTTGTTTCAGGACCTGCCGGATACGCCGCTCCCGCCGCTCGCGCTCCTCGACGAGCCGCCGGGCGGCCTCGAGGGGATGAGCCCCGAGACGCTCGAGTTCACCTCCCGGCTGATCGAGAAGAAGCTGAAGGATTTCGGGGTCGAGGTGAAGGTGCTGGCTGCCTACCCGGGCCCGGTCATCACCCGCTACGAGGTCGAGCCCGCGGTCGGCGTGAAGGGCAGCCAGGTCGTCAACCTGGTCAAGGACCTCGCCCGCGCGCTTTCCGTGGTGTCGATCCGGGTCGTCGAGACCATCCCGGGAAAGTCCTGCATGGGACTCGAGATCCCGAACCCGCGCCGGCAGACGGTCCGGCTGGCGGAGATCGTCGGCTCGCAGGCCTACCACGAGCTCCACTCGCCGCTGACGCTCGCGCTCGGCAAGGACATCGGCGGCCACCCGGTGGTGGCCGATCTAGCGAAGATGCCGCACCTGCTGGTGGCGGGGACGACCGGGTCGGGCAAGTCGGTGGCGATCAACGCGATGATCCTCTCGCTCGTCTACAAGGCGGAGCCGCGCGAGGTGCGGCTCGTCATGGTCGACCCGAAGATGCTCGAGCTCTCGGTCTACGAGGGGATCCCGCATCTCCTCGTGCCGGTGGTCACGGACATGAAGCAGGCGGCGTCCGCGCTCACGTGGTGCATCGGCGAGATGGAGCGCCGCTACCGGCTCATGTCGTGGCTGGGCGTGCGCAACCTGTCCGGCTTCAACCACCGCATCGCCGAGGCGGAGAAGCGCGGCGAGAAGCTCGACGACCCGAACACGCTCGAGACCGACAATCCCCAGCCGCTCGGGCGGCTGCCGCACATCGTCGTCATCATCGACGAGCTCGCCGACCTCATGATGGTGGTCGGCAAGAAGGTCGAGGAGCTGATCGCGCGGCTCGCCCAGAAGGCGCGCGCGGCGGGGATCCACCTGATCGTCGCCACGCAGCGACCGTCGGTCGACGTCATCACCGGCCTCATCAAGGCGAACATCGCGACGCGAATCGCGTTCCAGGTGTCCTCGCGGGTCGACTCGCGCACCATCATGGATCAGCACGGCGCCGAGACGCTCCTCGGCCAGGGCGACATGCTGTACCTCCAGCCTGGCACCGGCTTCCCGCAGCGCGTGCACGGCGCCTTCGTCGCCGACCACGAGGTGCACAAGGTGGTCGAGTACCTCAAGCGGCAGGGCGTGCCCGACTACGTCGACGGGGTGCTCGAGGCGGAGGAGGCCGGCGGCGGGGATGGTGACCTGCTCGCGGGCGATGCGGAATCCGACCCGCTGTACGATCAGGCGGTGGAGATCGTGCTCCGGACGCGGCGCCCGTCGATCTCGCTCGTGCAGCGGCACCTGCGCATCGGCTACAACCGCGCCGCGCGGCTGCTCGAGCAGATGGAGCACGCGGGGCTCGTGTCGACGATGCAGTCGAACGGCAACCGCGAGGTGCTGGTGCCGAGCCGGGCCGAGTAGGCCCAATGTCGCGCGCGCTCTGGATCCTCGCCGCCGCTCTCGGACTGATCGGGGTCGCCCGGGCGGGGGGGATGGACCGCCTCAACGAGTTCATGACCTCGACGCTGACCGCCACCGGCGAGTTCGAGCAGCGCATCTACAACCGTGACCGGAAGGTCGTGCAGGAGTCGCGCGGCACGCTCGCCTTCCAGCGCCCGGGCAAGTTCCGCTGGGCCTACGCGAAGCCGTACCCGCAGCTGATCGTGGGGGACGGCAGCCGCGTCTGGGTGTACGACGAGGACCTGAACCAGGTGACCGTGCGCAAGCTCGACCAGGCGCTCGGCGCCACGCCGGCAGCGTTGCTCGCGGGCGCCAACGACGCCCTCAAGGCGTTCGCGCTCAAGGACGAGGGCACGCGGGACGGGCTCGAGTGGGTCGAGGCCGTGCCGCGCGACACGGACTCGACCTTCGAGCGCATCCGCATGGGCTTCGGCGCCGCCGGTCTCGCGCGCATGGAGCTCACCGACAACTTCGGTCAGACGACCGAGCTGCGCTTCCGCGCGCTCCAGCGCAACCCGCGCGTCGACCCGGGGCTCTTCCGCTTCGCACCGCCCAAGGGCGCCGACGTCGTCGGCGACAAGTGACCGGGCTCTTCGACGAACCCCGCCCGCGAGCGCCGCTCGCCGACGCCCTGCGCCCGAAGACCCTGGACGAGGTCGTGGGGCAGGAGCACCTCCTGGGTCCCGGCAAGCCGCTGCGCCTCGCCTTCGAGTCGGGCAAGCCGCACTCGATGATCCTGTGGGGCCCGCCGGGCTCCGGCAAGACGACGATCGCCCGGCTGATGGCCGACGCGTTCAACGCCGAGTTCATTGCCCTGTCGGCGGTGCTGTCCGGGGTGAAGGACATTCGCGACGCGGTCCAGCACGCGCGCGAGGTGCTCGCGCGGAGCGGCCGCCCGACGATCCTGTTCGTCGACGAGGCGCATCGCTTCAACAAGGCCCAGCAGGACGCGTTCCTGCCGTACGTCGAGGAAGGGCTGATCACGTTCGTCGGCGCGACGACGGAGAACCCGTCGTTCGAGGTGAACTCCGCGCTGCTCTCGCGCGTGGCCGTGTACGTGCTCACGCCGCTTTCGCCGGCCGACCTCGGCAAGCTGTTCGAGCGGGCGGCGGAGCGCGCGCTGGCAGGCCTCGCTTTCGACCCCGTGGCGCGCGAGCGGATCATCGGCTTCGCCGACGGCGACGCGCGGCGCCTCCTCAACCTGCTCGAGATCATCCAGACCGCGGCCGCGAGCGGCGACGTGCGGCACATCGATGGCGCGTTCGTCGAGAACGCCGTCGCCCGGAGCCTGCGCCGGTTCGACAAGGGCGGGGAGGTGTTCTACGATCAGATCTCCGCGCTCCACAAATCGGTGCGCGGCTCGAATCCCGACGCGGCGCTCTACTGGCTGGTGCGGATGCTCGACGGCGGGGCGGATCCGCTGTACCTCGCGCGCCGGATCATCCGGATGGCGGCGGAGGACATCGGGCTCGCCGATCCGCGCGCGATCGGGCTGACGCTCGACGCCGCCGAGACGTACGAGCGGCTCGGCACGCCCGAGGGCGAGCTCGCGCTCGCCCAGGCGGTCGTCTATCTCGCGTGCGCGCCGAAATCGAACGCGGTGTACGAGGCCTATAATGCCGCGCGCTCGTTCGTCGCCGAGGACGAATCGCGGCCGGTGCCGCTGCACCTGCGAAACGCGCCTACTCGGCTGATGAAAGAGGTGGGGTACGGGCGCGAGTACCGGTACGCGCACGACGAAGCAGGCGCGTACGCCGCGGGAGAGAGCTACTTTCCCGAGGGGATGCCGGAGGTCAGCTGGTACAAGCCTACCGACCGCGGGATGGAAACGCGGATTGCCGAACGTCTCGCCGAACTGCGCGCGCTCGACCGCGACGCGCGCAAGCGCTAGTTCGCTTTCGGCGTGGGATGCGAGGCGTCGAAGCGGCGGTAGATGGCGTACAGCGAGTCCGCTCTGGCGAGATCACCGGCGCGGCGAGCGTGCTCGACGCAATCGAGCATGTAGGCCTTGATCTGCGAGACGCCGTCGCTCGAGTGGAGCAGCTCGCTGCCCAGCTCGCAGGCGACGATCTCGGGGATGTGCTCGTGTTCGGCGATGACGTTCACCTCATCCTCGCTGAGCTCGCTCAGCTCGAGGCAGTCTTTCAGGGTGAGCATGACAGCGACGTCCTTCGGTGCAACGCGGGAGGTGCCGCCTGGACTCTGGCACGGCGACGATTCGTTATAGTCCCGCGACCTGCCATTAGGCAAGGACCATTCGATGCTGATGTCATTGGTGCGATGCCGCGCAGATGACCAACGAGTGACCAGTGAGGCGGTGTCGGGAATCCCCGACGCCCAATAGGATGTCGTGAACCGATGCTCGACCTTCAACTGCTCCGGACCGACCTCGAGGGCGTGGCCAAGCGCCTTGCCGATCGCCACTACGTCCTCGACCAGGCGGCGTTCCGGGCCATCGAGGAGGAGCGGAAGCGCGTGCAGACCCGCACGCAGGAGCTTCAGGCGCAGCGGAACGCGCTCGCCAAGCAGATCGGCCAGGCCAAGGCCAAGGCCAAGGGTGGCGACGCCGGGGCCCTGATGGCCGACGCGAATGCGGCCAACGCCGAGCTGGAAGGTCTGGAGAAGGCCCTGGAAGGGGTGCAGGCGAAGCTGGCCGCCTTTCTGGCGGTGATTCCCAATGTGCCGCATGAGAGCGTGCCGGCGGGGAAGGGTGCCGAGGACAACGTCGAAGTGCGCCGTGTAGGTACGCCGCGCACGTTCGGCTTCGCGCCGAAGGATCACGTCGACCTCGGTACCGCGCTCGGGATGCTCGACTTCGAGCGCGCGGCGAAGATCGCCGGGGCGCGGTTCGTGGTCATGAGCGGTGCCGTCGCGCGGCTGCACCGGGCGATCACGCAGCTGATGCTCGACGTGCACACGCAGGAGCACGGGTACGTCGAAGTCTATGTGCCGTACCTGGTGAACAAGGACAGCGCGTTCGGAACCGGGCAACTTCCGAAGTTCGAGGAGGATCTGTTTGCCGTGCCGCGGGGCAACGAGCGGCTCTACCTGATCCCGACGGCGGAAGTGCCGGTGACGAACCTCGTGCGGGACGAGATCGTTCCGCTGGAGAAGCTGCCGCTGAAGTTCGTCTGCCACAGCCCGTGCTTCCGCAGCGAGGCGGGGGCGGCCGGCAAGGACACGCGCGGGATGATCCGCCAGCACCAGTTCGACAAGGTGGAGCTAGTCCAGGTCGTCCACCCGTCGCGCTCGTACGAGGGACTCGAGGAGCTGACCGCCCACGCCGAGACGATCCTGAAGCGGCTGGAGCTGCGCGTATCGCACTGTGACGCTGTGCACGGGCGACATGGGGTTTTCGGCGGCGAAGACCTACGACATCGAAGTGTGGCTGCCCGGGCAGAACGCGTACCGCGAGATCTCGTCGTGCTCGAACTTCGAGGCGTTTCAGGCGCGTCGGATGCAGGCGCGCTTCAGGAGCGAGAAAGGCAAGCCTGAGCCGGTGCACACGCTCAATGGCTCGGGGCTCGCGGTCGGGCGGACGCTAATTGCGGTGCTGGAGAATTACCAGAACGCCGATGGCAGCATCGCCGTTCCGGCGGCGCTCCGGCCGTACATGGGCGGGCTGGAGGTGATCAAGGCGCTGGCCTGAGGCGGGGCGATGATAAAATCCGCGCCGCCGCGGAGAGGTGGCAGAGTGGTCGAATGCGGCAGACTCGAAATCTGTTGTACTCCTCGTGGGTACCGGGGGTTCGAATCCCTCCCTCTCCGCCACTCACCACAGACCCGCACGATCAACTACTTACAACGGCGACTGGACCACCACTCGCTGAAACTGGACCACGAAATCGTACCGTCACGTATCACGTGAACGTGATGTACCTCACGTTCTTGTGGCACGTGGGCAGTCGTTTGTCAATCCTTCCCGCGACCTTCTCGATGCTCGTCGCCACACTGACGGGCATGGCCAAGATGAGCAAGAAGCACTACACCCGCCACCTGGACGAGTGGATCGAGGCAGTCGTCGATCTTTGTCCCGACGAAATTACGCAGACCGTCGCACAGATGCTATTCCTCGTGAAAGGGTGGATCGACCCCAAGGACAAGCTCGCTACCAAACGCCGATTGAAGAGTGATCTGGACGAGCCTGACACTTACTTCCTATCGGACCTCTGCGATGTCGGGATCAATGTTGACCAAGCTCTCGCTGGTCTGAAACGCCTGCGTGACATCGGCGCAATCGCGTTCAAGCTCTTGGACGACGGACAGTACGAAATCAGACTGCTGAACCTGCCTGTACAGCAGATGCTAAGTCAGTCCGCGTAAGACGGGGTGTAGCGGGCGCAACCGTTCGCACGGTCGTAGCTCACCCCGGAGTAGAACGACAAATTCTCCAAAGCTTGTCGCACCACCGCCAGGCTCCTGACCCGCGCCTCGGCTCTAACGGCGTCCACCGACGCCCACCTACCAGGAAACTTCCGAGCGAACGCCCTGAGCGCGTAGAGCACCCTGCGCTCCTGGTCGGGATTCGCAATGTCGGCTCGTTCGAGCGGTCGAAGATGTTCGGTTGCGTACATGCGATCATGATCTCGCACCGTGCAATCAGTTGCAACGGTTCCACCGGTGCCGAGTGCAACCAGTTGCATTCAGAGCAGTCCCCTCTCGGCGAACGACATCGCCACACCCTGGCCGATAACAAAGTGGTCCAACACCTTCACGTCCACGAGCGCGAGCGCACGCTGTAGCGTCTCGGTCAGAACTTGGTCGGCCTGCGAGGGCTCGGCGACACCGCTCGGGTGGTTGTGGGCGAAGATCACCGCCGCTGCATTGTGGCGGAGCGCGCACTTGACGACCTCCCTCGCGTAGACGCTCGTCTGCGTGAGCGTGCCCTGGAACAACTCCACGACCTCGATCAGGCGGTGCTGAGCATCGAGCAGCAGCACGCAGAAGGTCTCGCGGTCCCGACCGTGCAGTCGGGCTCTGAGCGCGTCACGAACAGCAGCGGGCGAGGACATCGATTCCACGTAGCGAGCGCGCTCCTCCAGGATCACCCGGGCTCGGGCGAGGACCTCCTCGTCGGAGAGCTTCATTTCGGCCCCAGGACGGCGATCCGCCGCTGCTTGTGCAGTTTCCCCAGGCGCTCCTCAACCAGTCGGAGCAACTCCCAACAATGCTCGGGGGACTTTGCACCCGCCCGCATCAACTCGAATGCGACCGCCTTGTCGTGCAGGGCGTCCAGGCTGTGGCTGGTCAGTTCCTCGTTCACACGCGCTCCCTCGACTTCGAAGACGCACCGCCCGAACCGTCTCTTGACCTCTTTCCTGATCCGCTCGATGGCGGCGTAGAAGCGTCGAGGAGTCCCACTGGACCCTGCGAGCTTGCCCACCTTCACCTCGTCGACGCGCTGGCCGATAATCGGGAGCATGAATGTCTTGAGATCCGTCTGCGTGGCGCCCTTGGCGCTATTGGTGCTGTCGATGACCTCCGCGGAGGCTGGAAAGAATGAGGGTGTCCCCGCCCGTGGCGACGCAGGTGAAATCGCGACTGGCGGCCATCTGAGTGTCGGTCACAGAATCCGGGACGTCCTGAATCATCCGGCGTTTGCAGGTCATGGTCGGCTGATATTGCCGTGGGACGATCGCACCTATGACGAGGACATGCGGCTGAGCAATATCGGCTCGCTGCTGCCGTATCACAGCCATGTGAGTCCGGACGTCGTGGTGGGCGCCCTGAATCACATGATCGACGATGCGAACAGTGGCAAGGCCGTATTTTTCGATTTCTACACCGAGGCGCAGAAGCGGGCGGACCCATCGAAAGCGCATACAGGGTTGTTCTTCTTCCGTGGAAAGGCCGGAGCGCCGTTTGCGATTGTCGCCCCGGGCGGCGGATTTTCGTATGTGGGTTCCGTCCACGAAGGCTTTCCCTACGCCTTGGAGATCAGTAAGAAGGGATATAACGCCTTCGTCCTGAAATACCGGGCGGGTTATGGCGGCGCGGTTGCCACCCAGGATATGGCTGCGGCCATCTCCTACGTCTTCGGAAGCGCCAACATGCTTGGCGTCAGTACCAAGCAGTATTCGGTGTGGGGTAGTTCGGCGGGAGCAAGGATGGCTGCCGCAATCGGTTCGCACGGGGTCGCAAGTTTTGGAGGCGACCCTCTTCCAAAGCCGTCTGCCGTCGTGATGGCCTACACCGCCCATTCGGACTATTCGTCCGACGAGCCTCCCACTTTTGTCGTCGTCGGTGACCAAGACGGCATCGCGCCTGCATCCAGCATGGAAAGGCGGATCGCGGCCCTTCGCAAAGCAGGCACGGAGGTCGAGTACCAAAAGTTCGGAAATGTCGGTCATGGCTTCGGGCTCGGCACAGGCACAAGTGCCCAGGGATGGGTGGCCGACGCCATTCGGTTCTGGGAGAGATTCATGAAGCGAGGGAACTGAGAGACACTCGTCGAAATCCCGCAGGTGGCCTAAGGGGGGACGAAGTGAGCGTCGATGTCGTCGAGCGGAACAAGCGAACTCTTGCCGTCCGGCCGAGGCGATCGCACGCCAAGAGATCGAAGAGGGCGGTCGCGTCGGCGGGGAGCTCGAAGCAGCCGCCTGGGGGCGGTCGCAAACCGAGAAACCAGCGAATCAAGGCGAAACCAGGAGTACGTGAGGTCGAACAGCTCAGCTTGCTCGAGGACTCGCTAAACATGCTCGCGCTGCCACGCGATGTCTCTCTCAGCGGGTTAGTCCAGGCCTTTCTGCTTCAGAAACCCCGACATCAGGTCCGCGATCTGGAGATTGTTCAGATCCGAGAAGGGGAAGTGCGTGTTGCCGCGAATGCCGATCGCGGGCAGATGCACGACGGTGACGTCACCGCCCCGGCGGTTGACGGCATCGGCCCACAGCTTGACCATGGCCAAGCGCACACGCCAGTTGTCCTGTCCGGGGTTGGCGCTCGGCTCCGTCGGAATGTTGTCCCCGTAGTAGATGACGATGGGGATCTTCGTAAGCAGCAGGAACTCCGCCAGCGGCACGCCAACCGCTTCCAGCGGGCCCGCGGAACTTGCCATCGGCGGCGGTACTTCGCCTTCCGGAAAGATGAAGCCGCTTCCCGGCTCGTAAGAGACGATCGCGCGGATGTTTCTGTTCTGGATCGCTGCGCGCCATCCGAACCCGCCGCTGTGCGAATGGGTCACGAGGATCCCGGGTCCGGTCTTGTCGAACAGCGTCGAGACAGCGTCGGTCACCACTTTGCCATCGAAGGGACCGGTGTCGGGGACCATGGAGCGGAAGTACTGGTTCAGCGCTTCCGGTTCGCGCGAGAACTGCACCCCGGGGAAGAAGTCGGGCCAGATGCCCAGGCGGAACTGGTTGAACCACCGCTGCTCGTCGGGCGCGGCGCTGATGGTCCCGGCGACGGTACTGCGGCCCGCGCCGCCGCGGCGGGGCTGGTCGAGCAGGTACACCGCAAAGCGCCGGCGCAAGAACAGGGTCTGAAAACCCTCGCGTCCATCCGGCGTGGTTTCCCAGGTTTTCGAGAACTGCCCAAAGCCGTGCCAGAACACGAGCGGCAGCTTGCGGGCGTTCACCGGCACCTGGTAGAACGCATGCGCATGGTCGCCGTGAAGCGTCTGACCGTCCGGAGTCTGCTTGACGGAATCGAACGTTCCGGGATTCCGGATCACCGTGCCGCCGACCGCGAAGCTGCCCTGCTCCTGGATCGTCAGGGGCGGGGATGACGGCTTTTGGGCGGCCGCGCCATGCGGCCATCCGACGGCGGCAGCGAGCATGAGCGTTGTGAGGATCCGAACTCTCTGGTGCTTCATCTTCGTCTTCATCCGGATTTCCCTGAAATCATCGCTTGCCCT
>CAWHBT010000004.1:0-266799 GCA_963827595.1 uncultured beta proteobacterium
GCTGACGCCGCGTCCTGTTGATTACGGAAGGTTGAGGCCCAAATCGGATGCCCGAACTTCGGCCCCGCCGCGACACCGATGTAATCCCCGATGAAAGTGCCGCCGAACCCCACATTTCCGTCGATGAAATCAGTGCTTGCGCGTAACGCGGGACGGAAGGCCCTCTGGTTGGGGCGCTTCATGCTGACGTAAGTCATCATGAGCCGGTTGTCAGGGTCGTCCCTCCTGTCGTAGTAGGCGACCCAGATGGAGGCGTCTTTAGCGACGGTGACCCACGGGAAGATCTGATCGGCGGTTCCCGTGTCGTCATTGACCCTGATCGCCGGTCTGAACGACGCACCCCGGTCACGCGACTCCGAATACAGGATATCGGCATTGCCTGCGCGGTAGTCTGCCCACACGACGTGGATGCTTCCCGAGCGATTGTTAACAGCGATGGACGGAAAGTTGTTGACCCGGAAATTCGAATTTAAGAGGGCACAACGACCGTCTGGGTTGATTCGGGGGCAGACTGGCGTTACCTGATCGACCACCTGCTGGGTGAACGAGTTGCCGCCGTCCAAGGAGGTGGCCACCATGATCCTTCGCGGAGGACTGAAATTCTCAAAGGCCACGTACACTTCGCCCTTTGGCCCCACCGCATGATATGACCCCTGATTGAACCGCCGTTGACTTGCACGGGATTACTCCAAGTCGCCCCGCCATAATTCAGTGCGATGGCGCGATGGGCGAGCCGCTGGGATCGAAGCGGGTCCACGAGACGTAGATGCGGCCCGAAGTCGGGGCTCAACGGGACGCCGTGTCGATCGCGACGAACTCCTTGTCATGGAAAACATGGGGTCAGGGCTCTCGACGGATCGTCGCCACGGTGTTCGATCGTGTGAAGGTCCGTAGACCGTGCGATGACGAGGGCGCTCAAATTCGTGTTTCGATTGAACTCAGGCATACGAAATTCGCCGTACCGTTCGCATCGAAGGCCATCGCCAGGTCCCCGCCCGCGGGAAAAGGGACCGGCTGAATACCACCGCTGATGTCGTGCCAAGTCTGGCCGCCATCCGTCAAACCGTCCATTCCGCACCCGGAGTCCCCGTTGCGGTAGTCATTGTTCTTTGCCGCGAGCCCGTCGAGCATTTCTGGGGTCGATCGCGATAGTCGTCTCATTCTGAGGGCTAACGCCGACGTCCTGGCTCACTACGACCGTTTCTCCCACGGCTCGCCCCCGGCGGCGTGGGACGGCAAAACGCCTTCACCCATCCCGGCAGTGAAGGGATCGATCTCCACAACGCCCGAACGGGCGGTTTAGCGGATCACCCCGCACCACCCCCCTGTGCTTACGATAGGTCGGCGTCAGCGAGAGTCGGCGCTGCTGAGCACGATTACCCTCATGTTTTGTTTCATCGGATGACTCCCTCCGGTGAGATAAGAAGACGCTGATTTCAGGACTGCGAGAGGCGCAATCAGGTGATTCTTTACGGACTCAGGCATCGTCATCTCCCAGGAGCTCGTCCTGACGGCGAGAACTCGGTGTCGCAATTCCCAATGGGCAGATTCTACTGAGCGAGCCGGCCGCGTGCTGGCGCGTCGCAAGTCGTCGAGCAGTTGTTGGACATCGACTTCGACTTGATGGTGACGGACCTAGCACCGTCGACCTGCTCATTCAACGGGCGGGGCGGACCATCGCCGCCGGCATGACGAAGGAGGTCACTTTCGAACCGGTCGACGAGCCGGTCAACGACCGCATCGACGACGCCTACCGTGCCAAGTACCGTGGCAACGCGTACTTGAGCCCGACGATCGGCGCACCGGCTCGCTCCGCCACAGTCAAGATCATGCCGCGCGAGACCAAACCCTCTACGTCCAAAACGCCCCTGTTAGTATGCCGGAGACATCCAGGGGGTGGTGTGTGGTGCCCCTCGTGATGAGATGCGCTGTATCGGAAACCCGTTGGTGACACGGGGCCTAACTCAATGTCCGCTTGGGGTCGATAGCGTCGTCGAGCGGCCGCTTTCACGAAGGGGCCGTTAAGTCGCTCTTCGGCCGAAAGCTGCCGCACAGCAAGGTCGCCCAGAGCGGCCGTTAGGCGGCGCTATCGACTCGAAGCGGCACTCCGGATCGAAAATAAGTATCAACCAAATCCTCTGGGTCTTCGACCGCGAGACGACCTCCCGCGCTATGCGAAGCAGGGGTGACCGCGCCGGGTGTTCGTCCCCACCGACTTCGGTTGTCCGAATTCGGACTGATGCAGAATCGAGCCTCTGCAACCATCCAGGAGCGCTCCACATGCATGAGACTCACCCCAGCGTTGCCGACAAGCGGCGCGCCTTTCAGCAACTGCACGAGGCCGGGTGCTTCGTCATTCCGAATCCGTGGGACGTGGGAAGCGCGCGTTTCCTGCAGAGTCTCGGCTTCAAGGCGCTTGCCACACAAGCTCCGGTTTTGCCTGGTCGCAGGGCCACCCCGACGGTGCCGTTCCCCGCGACGTGGTGGTCAGTCACCTGCAGGCGATCGTCGCGGCAACGGACTTGCCAGTCAATGCGGACTTCGAGAGTGGCTTCGCGCGTGATGAGGCAGGCGTTGCGGAAAGCGTCTGTCTCGCGGTCGAGACCGGGGTGGCGGGACTGTCGATAGAGGATTCGACCGGCGATACGGCAAGGCCGCTCTACGAGCTCGATACCGCAGTCGCGCGGATCCGCGCGGCGCGCAGAGCGATCGACCAGGCTGGCGGGGATACGCTGCTGGTCGGACGCGCCGAATGTTTTCTTGTCGGTCGACCCGACCTCGAGGAGACGATCGGGCGGCTCAAGGCGTACGCACGGGCCGGTGCCGATTGCCTCTATGCACCGATCGACGCGCGAGCAAATCGCGGCCGTGGTCGCCGGCGTGGCGCCGAAGCTGGTCAATCTGCTGATCGCGTGGGCGAGCGAACTCACGCTGCCGGAGATTTCCGCGCTCGGGGTGCGGCGCGTCAGCGTCGGCGGTGCGCTTGCGCGCTCCGCCTGGGGTGGATTCGTGCGTGCTGCCAGGTTGATTGGGGAGCAAGGCAAATTCGATGGGTTGGCCGAAGCGGCTTCCGGCCGTGAACTCGATTCGTTCTTTCGCGATGATCTGAAGAAGCGAGCGTCCTAATGATTGGCGGTAAGTGTCCTCGTCTCATTGCTGCTAATCGGCCGGCGCGAAGGCTGTGAAGGGCCGCTTCTCTCAACCCTTTCAGTCGCTTGGCTCAGTCTAAAACAACCTCTTGACCTTCTCAACTAGCCGAGAGTTGACAGTCCGCGAGGCCGCACCGTCAGGTCTCGTCCGAAACCGCGATTTTTTCCGTCGATGACGGTCCGGCGAACGGCTTTCTGCCGCACCGGCTACTTCTTGAACTTGAGCTTGGAACCGTCGAAGGTGGTGACCTGCGCCGCCATCAGGCCGCCACGCGTGACGTAGGCGTCTGAGCCCTTGTAGGGTTCGGCCAGGAAGTCGGCTTCAGCGCGCCACATCACGTTAAGCGTATTGCCGACCATGAAGGAGTTTTCGCTCGTGAATTTCAGGCCGTTAAGCCATCGGGCCGCGGCTTGCAGAAACCGGCGAACAGGTCGCCGACCTTCTGCCGGCCCTTGATCACCTGGCCGTCGGGCAGGTGGATCTCGACGTCATTGGGGTATTGCGCCATCAGTCGATTCCAGTCGCACTTGTTCAACGCATCCAGATGCTCGTCGACCACCTTTTGCACCGATGCCTGCTTCTTCAGCGGCGGCAGCTTCATCGGTTCGGCGGCCCAGGCGAGCGCAGCGCCGGCGCTCAGTGCCGCGGCGACAAAAGTCTTGGCTGTTTGGAACGGCATTTGTGTCTCCGAATGGGGTCGTGATGTTGAAGCTTCAGCGCATGAACCGCCGTCTCGATGCGTCGAAACCGGCTTGAAAGACACCTTGCCCGATGAGCTCACCGAGCTCGCGTTCACGCCCGGCGTCGCACTCGAACTCGGCGCTGAGCTCAGCAAGGCAGCGCGCGCCATCGGTCACCGGCGTGAGCTTCAGGGTGGCGACATAGTGCTGCACACCATCGGGCTTTCGAGGATTATAGCGATGGGCTGGCGAATATTGGCGCTGCGAGCATTGGCGGTCCAGGGCGAACAATTTCTCTCGATGTGGTGAGCTGCGACACTTCGGCTGTTCTGCACGAGGGCTGGAGGGGTGCGCGAATGACCGCTTCTGGTCAGCACGACAGGCAGCAATGGGTCGATAGCGCCGTGGGACGACCGCTCTCGGCAACGTGGTGCTACAGCCGGTCTTGGCCGCTTCGCGACGCCCCGTTAAAGCTTCGCCCTATCACCCTTGCGCCACTCCCACGACGGCACGGGAGCATTGTCAACCCACAGCCCACCAAACGAAAACCCCGCCACGCGGGCGGGGTCCGTATGCGCTTTGTGTTACCCAGTGCAGCCTGCGGCGACGAGCGAAGCCGAGGCCGGCGACGGCGAGCCCGAGGAGTGCGAGGGTGGACGGTTCAGGTATAGGTTCGCCGTACAGGAAATCGTCCATGGCGACCACGTCGATCCCACCCCCGTCATTGGGGCCCAAAGCCGCGTTACCCGTCGTAATCCGCACGCTAGCGATGATCGCCCCTCGAAACCACGCCCAGGAACGAAAGACTCGCATCTGCGACGGTACCCGACGGCACGGATGAGCGTGCAGGAGCGCGCCCTTCTCATCGAAGAACTCGATCTGAGTAACGCCCGCCATATCCACATCGGTGAACACCGCGCCGAACCCGCTAACCGACCGGTATCGCGCCGGTCGTGCCCGGCAAGAAGAACAAGCCATCGGTAACGTTGCTGTCGACCGGCGCGAACAGCGCAACGGGCTGAAGGTGCTGAAGATGGTGCCATAGGTAGGATTGTTGAAGAGCCCTGCCAGCCCGCCTGGCGGGAACTGCACCGGATTGGCAGAGGGAGGGGCCTGCGTCAGGCCCGTTCCAAGCGTGGTGAACTGGCCGCCGCGCGAGTCGAGGAACACGTTGAACGGCGTTACCGGTGCTGTCGTGGTGTTATTGTTCCCACCGCCATCCCAGTTAATCTCGCGACGACCGGTGGGGAGCGGCCCGGGCGTTGCCATTATTCGGGTCGCCCAGATCGGTCCTGAATGGCTCGACTGTCGCCTGGATGGACGCTGCACTGCTGTCGCCAGCCACCGAGAACGTGATGGGCGCAGGCGCGGCAAGGGTCGGTAACGAGAAAGCGACAAAACCGAGAACGAGCCTGACAGGGTGTGACATTAATCCCCCTTTCGGCGGTGTTGAGGCGCCAACACCACGCAATAGTCGTGCCATGTGGAAAACTGCAAACAGGGTCCACGCTTAGCCGCGCGACCGTTCGTCACGGACCCGTGGGGTGTAAGAATCTTTGACATGCGCGGCCGCGCGTCCCGCCGGATTGCGATCAGTCACGCCACTTTGGCATCGACAAGGTACGACCACGCGCTCGACAAGCGCGCCATGTCATACGGCGTGATCGATAACACCGTCAGCGGTCGATAAAGGTTCCTGCTTGCTGCCCGATTAGACGCGAGTCGCACGGCGAGCGAGCAGTGGCTATGTAAGTCTTTCGACGCCGGCTAGTGGATCGCATTCGCAAGCAAGCCCGGCAGGGTTTTCCCGATTCGGTAGCGAGGTGCTCGAGCGCGGCTGCCACACGTGCCGTGACTCGATCGGGACACTCGACAGCCATCACCTGTGGTGCGAGCGGCACCGGATCGTGGTCGTGTTCCCGTGCGGGCTGTGGGAGCGGGAAGCAGGGGGGACGAACCGGCAGGGGGAAGAACAGTGACCCTTGGCGGGCGCCCCACGCGAGAACGTTGGACATGATCAAGACGATGGACGATTGCTTCATCCATGAGATCTGCGCCGTCGACCGGCTACGCGACCGGCCGCAGGTCGGCGCCGCCGAAGTGCGCGTTCTGTTCGCCGAGCGGTGAACGACAGCCGGCGCGGGCTTGCTTCAACCGAGGGTGAAGTACAGAACTGCGCCGAGACCGGTCCACATGACCATGCTGAGGAAGGCTGCGAAAGGATGTTCCTCGCGGCCCTGAGGTCGTCCTCTGGCTAGACGTGCAGCGGCTGGCACAGTTTTCATCGACAGGTGAGACTTGATTGATTAGTCGTTTGCGCATTGATCTTCCTCTTACACGGTTGGATGCAAGGGGCCGCCTGCCGGGGAATTGCACGACGGATTACGCTGGCAGATAAAGCAGAGTTCGTTCGGTATCCCAGGGCTCATTCAAGCCGTTGGCACTGCCGGCACCACGGCCTCGTGGAGGGTTCCTGCAGCCGAGATGAGGGGATCCTCTAACCGCATCCGTCGCCAGGTGCAGCGATGCCGACCACCTTGTCCTTACCGCGACTCTTCGGACCGCGCGCGCTTCGCGGGCGGCCGAGCGCTCGCCGCCGCACGTCGAGAACTGAGGCATTGAGCGGAGTTCCCAGTGCCGTTTCGCCGCTTATTAGTTCCGGTAGATGCGGTCCCCCCCGCCCTTAATCATGCCGTCGCTCGGTGGCGGCAGCGAACCGCCGGGGCTGCTCGGCCGATCCTGCGTCGTCCCCGACGCGGGCACGCCTTGCTCAGCCGGCGCAGCACCGCTCTGGGTGCCCCGGCTGCCGGGCTTGTGAGGATCCTCGACCGGCGCAGGGGCCGGAGGCCGCACCACGGTCGGCGGTTGCTGGCCCGTGGACGGTGTCGTCTGCGCAGGCGCCGGCCCGACGGCGAGCAGAGCGGCAATGCATGAAGCGGCAAGCGTCAGTTTCATGTGACCTCCATGTGAACAAGATTGCAATCGCTTGCCTGCATGCCGCGTGCCCGCCGGGCGCGGGCATTGCGTTGATCCCTCAGCAGCGGTGAGCGGTTTTTTCCTTCCCGCGGGGTACACCGCTTGCAGGTCTTCTTGCTTAGGGAGCCAGAGAAGAAACCGAGATGCCAGGAGGTTCTCTATGGCAATGAAAGCACTGCTCGAAGGAAGCGCCGGAATCTACCGGATTAGAGGTGCAATCTGGGAGCTTGGCTCCTTCGCCTATCGCGCCGTCGTCCACCTGGTCCCCACAGGGCCCCGTCCCAAGCAAGCCGGGCCGGTAGTCTCGGCCGACGGCATGACGTTGAAAGAAGTACTCCGTGCGACGAAAGAGCAAGTAGAAACTGCAATCGATACGTCCGTGGAAGAGCTCGACGTCCTCGATGGGATAGCATCAAGGGCCGGGCGCGACGCCGAGAGGTCACCGCTGCGGCGGCCGATGTCTCCGCGCTATCCGTCTCCGACGGATTGACGCTCGCTCACGGCGCACCGCCTGATCGTTGGATTACGTTCGATCTGCCAGCAGGCGCAAGAAGGTGTCGCGGATGACGGGTGGAAGGCTTCTCAAGCGATCCCGGCCGTTGGTTTGTCGCCGTACCCAGCCCACGCGCGCCGATCGGCGGCGAATGAACTCGGGGACGATCCCGGAGACGGCGCCATCCTGCGAAATGAGGTCCGCCAGCACGAGCGCGTCCTCGAATGCCATCGCAGCGCCGCACGCCATGTTAGGGGACATTGCATGAGCCGCATCACCGATCAGCACGACTCGTCCTCGTCCCCAGGGTTCGTGCACCACTTCCTCGATGGCCGAGAAGTGAAGCTGCTCGGGGGAGTCGATCTGAGCGAGAACCTCGCGCACCGGCCCGGCGAACTGGCGGAAGATCTCCCGCAGGCGCTCGACCCGTCCCTCCGGAGGATCCGCGATCGGTCGGGGAGCGATCCGATCTGCATAGCAGTACACGTGGTCGCCTCCTATCGGTAGGAGTAGAAACGCGCTTCCGGAGCCTAGAAAGACCGTCCACCCGCTGATTTCCGCCGGGCGACGAGCGATGAAGCGCCAACCCACCTAACCACGGAACTGCGGATCCGACGCCCCGAACTCGAGGCGCCGGATGGATGATCGGATCCCATCGGCACCGACGACCAGGTCGTACATGTCGTCCGAGCCGTCAGTGAACCGCAGCGAGACCTGCCGTTGATGCGGACCTTGTGCTGCTTCGTCTCGGAGTCGAGCACCGTGATGGTGTCGCCATCGGAGACCGCCACCACGCGGCCCTCCACGATCCATCCGGCTGCGTTAGCTATGCCCGCGGCGAGGAATAGAATTGCGGCGACCGAGAGGGATCGGGCGGTCAGCTTTACAGCCGCATGGTACGGGAGTAAGAACAATGCAACTCGAAGGAGTAAGAGTGACGCAGCCGGCGCGGCACGGGCCGTTTCAGCTACGGCTCGCGCACTCACGGAACTGGCCGGCAGGCAGGGACGGGAGATGAAGAGATTCCTCGTATTGTTGCTACCGCTATGCTGGGTATGTCCCCTGCAAGCCCAAACGTTCGGCGCCTTCTTGAATGGCGAAGAACTGTATTCGTACCTTACTTCGCAAGACGAATCGCAGCAGATGGGCGCTCGGGGCTACATCGCTGGCATCGTCGATCTGCACGTCGTGATGGTGTCAAGCTACCCCGCGCCGCGATTGTTCTGCAGACCTGGTGGACTAACCCGAGAGCGGACAAGGGATATCGTCAAAGAGTATCTTGAGAATAATCCCGGATCGCGTCAGGTATTCGCGGCGGAGGTCGTCAGGCGCGCCTTGGGCGAGGCGTATCCTTGCCCGAAATGATCGGCCAGCGCACGCCGCCGCTGGAACTGACGCCGGCCGCACGCCAACATGCGTCTGAGGTCCAACACCAGAAAGGTTCTCGAGCATCCGGGCGCCTTCGCCTGGCGCGTGCTCAAGGGCTTTCGAGCCAACCAGGGACTGCTCCTCGCGGGCGCCGTCGCCTACTACACGCTGCTCTCCCTGGTGCCGCTGCTCATCCTCGCGATGATCGTGCTATCGCACGCCGTCGACACCGAGCGGCTTCTGGTGACGCTCAGCTCGTACCTGGAGTTCGTCGTGCCCGGGCGATCGGACGCGCTCGTGGAGGAGCTCCGCGCGTTCCTCGATCATCGCCACGTCATCGGCCCGGTGCTGCTGCTAACGCTGCTGTTCTTCAGCGCACTCGCCTTCACCGTGCTCGAGAACGCGATGTCGGTGATCTTCTTCCATCGCGTGACGGTGAAGCGGCGGCGTTTCCTCACGTCGGCCGTCATGCCGTACGTGTTCATCCTCTTCCTCGGGATCGGCTTTCTCGTGGTCACGGTCGTGTCCGGCGCGCTCCAGTCTCTCGGCACCCGGAGCATCGAGATCTTCGGCGCGATACGTTCGCTCGACAGGCTGTCAGCCGCCCTCATCTACCTGATCGGTGTCGCCGGAGAGATCCTGATGCTGACCGCGATCTACCTCGTGATGCCCGTCGGCCGGCTCTCGCTGCGTCACGCGCTGATCGGTGGCGTGACGGCCGGGCTGCTGTGGGAGCTCACCCGTCACGTGCTGGTCTGGTACTACGCCTCGATGTCGTCGATCCAGGTCGTCTATGGCTCGCTGACGACGGCGATCCTCGTGCTCCTCAGCGTCGAGATCGCGGCGATCGTCCTGCTCCTCGGGGCGCAGGTCATCGCGGAGTACGAGCGTGTCCGGCGCGAGTCGATCGACGCGCCGGCCAAGCCCATGCGGACCGAGGCACCGAAAGCGTGAATCGGGTAGGAGGCATTCGCGGCGGTTCACGGGGGCGCGATGCCTCACGCGGAGGATCGGGCGTAACCTGCGAGTGGCTCCGCCTCTCTACACAGCATCGCGCGTGCGATTTTCAGCGGTCCTGCGGGCTTCTGCGGGTACGTCTGCGGGTATTTCTCCGCAGCGCTAGTGTAGAAGTCGTTTGCGATCAGTACCTTGATTTTGGTAGTCGCGGCTTTGCGCAAACCTTGCTCATAAACCATCTCCAGTCGACGCTAGTGACTTTAGGTCAAAGCCGCGCCTAGCGCTGCTAGTGCATTGCGAGGCTTGGGGTTCCGGGCCGCCGCTCCTCAGAGATACCCACAAACATACCCTTGGCCGCTGACGTAACCGTCTTTGGCAAGCTACAAGTGGCGTTCATTGCCTGCCCCATCTGACCTTGCGGCGTCGAGCGAAGCTTAGGCCAGCGAGGGCGAGGCCGAGTAGCGCCAGGGTGGCAGCCTGATCGGTGTGCATCGGCCGCCCCCGATCGGCCTCCGCCCAGTCGCCGAGGCGGACAATCAGCCGGTCCGTCGAGTGCCGGCGGTCGGCGGCGGCGACCGCTGACGCGGCGAGAAGCAGGACAAGGACGGCGCAGGTTCCCGTCAATAGCGCACGCGCGTCGGAGGAGGGGGAGGTCCGGTACTTCACCGGCGACTCCTTCCGACGCGCGCGCTCTCGTGCGGCTGCTATAGCGAACGCAGGAAGTTCAGGAGGTCCTGCTTGCCTGGTCCCTGCTCGGAAGCCTGCGTATCGCATTGGAGAGTACGAGCGTGGAAGAAGACACAGAGGGCAAGGTTGTCACCGTCAAACCGGGACTTCGTCAGGATTGGCGCGTAGCGATAGAAGGACGAAGCGGCGACATTTCGTTCAGCGCGCGGCAACTGGCCGTCGATTTCGCTCGTGCCTACGCGAAGCTTCGCCGGGCCAACGCGATCCAGGTGTTCAACGCGACAGGCGTGATGAAGCAAGAAGAGAGCGTTGACTTCGCGCTCCAAGAAAACGTTTGACTGAAGTTGGCGTAGGACTAGCGGGCGAGGAACGCCGATGGGGGAGGACAAGCGGCGTTGGATCGTGCGGCGCGTGTGGGTCGTCGTCGATGCCGACGGGACGAAGCGAGGCGGCACGCTGTGGTCGGTCCACGGCGAGAGCGTGCAGATTAGGATCGATGGTGTCCCGGGTGTGACCGTGCTGCCGGTCGCGACACGCAGAGAGCGCTGGGACTTCGTTGATCGGCGGGAGGACTAGCCTTTCGGCGTCCGCGAGGTCCCACTGGGTGCCTCGACGGTCCAATGTTGCAAGTGACCGTGTTCTTGCCCTCCAGCAGCACGATCAAGCACGACTTAGTCTGACGTGATCCTGTACGACTGCGCGCCTATTCCCGACATTGAATGTCTCTCGGTTTCAGCAGGGTCGCCTGCGCCGGCTCTGGACCGTTGCGTCATCGGTGAACGCTTCGCAGTCAGTGGCGGGAGAAACCTCCTTTCCTGTGCTGATCGACGCGCGTCTTAACCCGCAGCGCGCCGCAGCTGGTAGTCCTCACCTCGGGCAAGCAGCACCCAGGCGATGCGCGCGTTCTTGGCCGCCACGCCCACGGCGGCAGGGGTGGGCCAAACGACCGAATACGACCCCGTTGCTGCCCGTCGTGCTCAAAAGAAGCGGACCTTCGCCGACTTCGCTTATCGGCCAGGAGCGGTCGGCCGCGGTTGCGCACCATAGCGGTCGGTCAGCTGTGGGTACGGGTGTTTGGGCTTCCCCCGATTCGACGGACACTTTTGGTAGATAGAATCATCTTACTGGAGGTGTCAGATGGGCAGAAGGCGCTACACGCAGGAGTTCAAGCGGGAAGCCATTCGCCAGGCGAGCCAAGCGGGGGCGTCGACGGCGAAAGTGGCGCAGGACCTCGGGATTCACGCGAACCTCCTGCATCGCTGGGTGAGAGAGCTCGTGCCGAGCAAGGACGGGCGTATGGCCAAGGCCGACGCGATCGCGTCGGCCTTGGCGCAGGAGAACCAACGCCTGCAGCGTGAGTTGGCGAAGGTCAAGACCGAGCGTGACATCCTGAAAAAGGCGACGGCGTACTTCGCCAAAGAGTCGCAGTGAGGTACGCCTTCATCGCGCGGCATCGTGCCGTGTGGCCGACTCGGACGATGTGTCGGGTGCTGCGGGCTTCGCCCAGCGGTTTCTACGACTGGCTGGAGCGCTCGCCTTGCAAGCGGGCGTGTGACGATGAGCGGCTGCTCGGGTTGATCCGCACGAGCTTCCAAGCGAGTGATCGCACCTACGGCAGTCCGCGCATCTACGATGATCTGCGCGACTGGGGCGAGCGCTGTGGCAAGAAGCGCGTGGCGCGGCTGATGCGTCAAGCGCAATTGCGTGCTCGGCCCAAGCGTCGCCGGCCGCCGCTGGATCCGGGAATCCGGCTCGAGCACTTCATCGCGCCCAACCTCCTGGACCGCGAGTTCGAGGCCACCAGCCCCAATCAGAAGTGGGTCGCCGACCTCACTTACATCGCCACTGGCGAGGGCTGGCTGTACTTGGCGGCGGTGCTGGATCTGTTCAGTCGTCGGATCGTCGGCTGGTCGATGCAGCCGACGATGACCGCGCAGCTCGTCCTGGATGCATTGTTGATGGCCCTGTGGCGGCGGGGCAGGCCGAGCGAGCTGCTGCACCACTCCGACCAAGGTAGCCAGTACACGAGCGAGGACTTCCAGCGCCTGTTGGCCGACCAGGGCATCACCTGCAGCATGAGCCTCAAGGGAGACGTCTGGGACAACGCAGCGATGGAGAGCTTCTTCTCGAGTCTGAAGCTGGAGCGGGTGACTCGTCGCAGGTACCGCACGCGCGACGAAGCGCGTGCTGACCTGTTCGACTACATTGAACGCTTCTACAACCCGCGCCGGCGGCATTCGAGCATTGGCAATATCAGCCCGATGGAGTTCGAACTACGCTTTGCAAGCTAAGCAAACCGTCCGAGAAATCGGGGGAAGCCCAGTTCCAGCAAAACCTTGCTGAGTCGTGAGATCACACGCGGGTAAGAGGGGCGCGCTGCCTGATGCCAGCGATAGCCTGCGTTTTGGCCAATACCCTGAGACAAAACCACCGAACGTGCATCAGGCGCGCTTGTCTAGTAGCCGACCACGCATGCTACGCGGCACGCGCGCCTTGATCGCATTGGCGCGCGCAAAGTATTCGATGACACCGCCAGGCGCCGTGGGGAGCTCGGTTCGAACGGCGCGCATCAGCCGCGTCCGCTCGCTTTCCGTCATGGACGCGATGATCTTCGTCGTGGGGCTGTAGCTTGGCGTCTGCGCCTGCCAGAAGTCTTGGAAGTCCCGGTACGCCAGGCAGACCTCGATAGTTCTCGTCTCGATTCGCTCGAGCGCTGCCTGCTCAAACAGCGTTCGCAACGCTTCGATGCGGGATTCGGCCGTGCCGGGAATTGCTGGCACGTCCACGCCGAACCGGCGCATGGCGCGGCGCAGAGGCCCGCTTGGAGAAAGCTCTTCCGCAAAATCCCACACGTAAGCCGCGACGCTTCCGCCCGCGCGCGTCACGCGCCGCTTTTCAGCCATGGCTTGCGACCGCTCGGCAATGAAGTTCAATACCAGCGCGGAGGCAGCGATATCGAAGGAGGCGTCCGCGAAAGGTAGCCTGCACGCATCGGCGACTTGGAACGTCGCTCGGCCTGCCGCCGGCCCCCGTGATGCTTGCGCGATTTGAGCGACTTCCGGATCGATGCCGACCACCTTGGCAGGCGAACTCAGTTCGAGCAGCGTGTGTGCGAGAACGCCGGTGCCGCATCCCACGTCGAGCCAGCGTGCGCTTGCAGGCGGCGCAAGCCATTGGAGAAAGATGGGCGCGACAGCGCGGCTCCAGCGTCCCATGGCGCGCTCGTAAGCCGCGCTGTCATCGAACTTAACGCGAGTTCCGCCATACGCTACTCGGGCTTCAAGCCTGCCTGTTGGACGAGCGTTGCGTTAAGAACGATTTCCCTTTCGACGTGCGCTGCAAACTCGGCCGGCGACATGACCATAGGATCGACGCCAAGCGCTGCGAGTTTCTCGCGCGCCTTGGGCGCTTGCAGCGCGTTCAGCGTTTCGCGATTGAGTCTGTTCACGATGTCCGAAGGCGTCTTGGCCGGCACGAATAGCGCGAACCAGATGGGGTATTCCGCCTCTTTGATGCCGGCTTCGCGAAGCGTCGGGACATCGGGTAGCACCGTGGAACGGCTCGATCCGTTGACCGCAAGCGCGCGAAGCTTGCCTTCGCGGATATGCGGCAGCACGAGTGCGACCGGGCCAAAGAAGAACTCGACGCGCCCCGCGATGACTTCCAACATGGCCTCCGCGCCGCCCTTGAATGGCACATGTACGACCTGGATTCCTGCGCTCGACACGAAACGCTCGGCGCTCAAATGGGTCGCGCTACCGACGCCGACCGATGAAAAATTCAAAGCGCCCGGTCGCGCCTTGGCCGCGGCGACGAGCTCCGCGGCCGAGTTCACGCCTTTCGCAGGCGATACGACGAGAACGCTGGGCGAAATGCCAACCGGCACCACAGCGACGAAGTCGCGCGCTGGGTGGTAGGGCAAGCTCTTGTAAAGCGCCGGTGCAATAGTGTGGGCCGAGCCGTGTGCAAGAATCGTGTAGCCGTCTGGTTCGGATTTCGCGACGACGGCGCTGCCGATCGTTCCACCCGCGCCGACTCGGTTCTCGACGACGATCGGCTGCCCGAGCTGCGCCGACAACTGTTCAAGCACAAGTCGATGCACGATGTCAGTGGAGCTTCCTGCGCCGACCGGCACGATCGCTCGCAGCGGTTTTGTCGGCCACGCTTGGGCCGCAGCGTCGAAGACAAACAACGAGAATGCGAACGCTGAGATCGCCAGCAGATAACGTTTCATGGCAGCCTCCTTGTGGAAGACAGATCCATTCTCAAGACCGGCGATTCATAAGTCCAATATATACTTTGGCTGGATCATTATGCCGCTGCGGCATTAAGCTCTCGCCATGGATCTGCGCCATATCCGCACGTTTGTGACCGTGGCCGAGCTTGGCACGGTATCGAAAGCGGCCTCGCACCTCCATGTGGCACAGCCGGCGCTCTCTCGCCAGATCGCCAATCTCGAGGATGAGTTCGGCGTCAAACTTTTCGATCGCGTAGGCCGCCGGCTGCTGCTCACGAGCGAAGGCCAGCAACTGCTGAGCGATTGCCGTGGTCTGTTGAACTATGCACGCGCCTTGGGCGAGCAGGCGCACCTGCTCCGACGCGGGGATGTCGGGGTCTTGCGCGTGGCCGCCTCACCGCATCTCATCGAAGGCATCTTTCCCGATCTGCTGAGTCGCTACGCCGAGCGCTATCCCAACGTGCAGGTGAGGCTGATTGACGTCGTGGGTGCGGAATCGTTCGCGATGCTCGAGCGGGGCGAGATCCATCTCACACAAACGACCGTTCTCGCGCTTGCGGGAAACGAACAGCGCTTCGCGGGTTATCCGCTCGGACCCATGGAGATGCTGGCCGCGTGTCATCCGCGGTTGAAGCTCGGCAAGGACGGCGAGGTCGAGATCGACCGCCTCGCGCCTTACCCGTTGCTCCAAGCGACGACTGAATTTCTCATGCGCAGGGCCTTCGATGCGGCATGCCGCATGGCGGGGTTCACGCCGAATTACGTATTGGAATGCCGCGCGCCGCACGCGCTGCTCGCCATGGCCGAGGCGGGGCACGGCGTAGCGATCATTCCGTCCGCTTTGCGCGTTGACCGCTACGTCTTACGACGCATGCGCGTCATGTACCGCGGCAAGCCGGTAAATGTGCCGTTGGGAATGCTGTGGGACAAGCGGCGCCCATTGCCGGCCTACGCGAAAGTGTTTTGCGAGATGGTCGCCGAGCACGTACAGCAGGCATTCCCGATCAAGCGGCAATCACGACGAGCTTAGCGCAGCGCCTGTGCTTTCGCGCGTCGTGGCGCCGGCGACCGTTGCGTTCCCAGTCGAGGAAGCGGCGCTCGCGTGCGCACGAACGTCCGCTCGTCTCACACTCGACGGGCGGCTTTGGGTCAATAGCGCCGTCGAGCGGCCGCTTTCACGGAGGGGCCGTAAAGTCGCTCTTCGGCCACAACCGGACGTGGCGAGGCGCGCCGCAAAGCAGACCGTCAACGGCGCTCTCGACCCTAACCGGTATCATTCGTCCTTCCCGATTCGATTCAAGTCCAATCGCGTAAGGAGTTTGGAAACATGAAGAAGGTCAATTTCCAAAGCAAGAATGGTCAGAACATCACCGGCGAGCCGCGTCGCTTCAGTGCAACCAGGTAAGTGGCTTCGTCGTAGGGCGTGCGGTTCTGCCAGCAGCGATACCGGATGCGGATCCACTTGAACGCCAAGGCACGCAGGGTGGCCTGATGTGAAGACCCGCTGACGCTGCTGCTCATAGAAGGCCTTAGCCCAGTAGCAGTGCGGGATCGACAGGGCGGCCCACTCGACGAAGGTCTGGCGCAGGAACTTGGGGCACTGCAGGCGCCAGTGCACCCACCATTTGTTGCCGCTGCGCTCGGTGACTGGGGCGATGCCGGTGTACTTCTGGAGCTCGGCCTGGCCGACGCACAGTTCCAGGAGCTGTCGCGACTGGTGACCATCTACCGCGCTCTCGGCGGCGGCTGGACGCCGTAGCGGTGGACAGGCCTGAAGGCCTGCAGCCGCGGACCCATGAACACGGCCGGAGCGAAGCCGCTCGACGCCCGAAGCCTCACGAGCCGAGCGTGCGCGAGCCTTCCTGATCTGCGACCCGCCACTTCAGATCGACGCGACACGGGGGCTCCTGCGAGATCCGATCGACGCTGGTCAGATGCTGGATGGCCAGCGCCTGCTGGGCGTCGGTCAGCGCCGGCGTCGGCTTCTGCAAATCCACCGGCACCTGCGTCAGCGATTGGACGTTCGACGCGACGAACAGGGTGGCGAGGTCAGCGGCGACACCGCCGATGAGCGAACAGCCGCCGCGCGGCGCGTCTCCGGACATGTTCGGTTCCAGATAGTCGAAATGCGCGCCGTCGTAGCTGGCGGCGTACTTGTTCTGGGTCAGTTCGGGCCAGAGATTGTTCTTCGGGTTGGGGTCGTTGTCGATCCGCTCGAACTTCAGGAACGGCTCGAACCTCTGGCCGCCGTCGGTCGAGAACATGAAGAAGCTGGGCGCCGCGATGGAGCGCAGCAGGTCCCGCGGGTCGTCGAGCTGATGGAAGCCGCCGCCCAGACTCACGAAGGCCGAGATCTCGGGGTGCGCCGCGGCGATCCGTGCGGCCAGCAAGGCCCCGAAGCTGTGCCCGGCGACGGCGGTCGAGCGGATCCCCTGCGCGGCCCATGCCCCCTCGTGCCACTGCGTGCGTACCCAGTCAACGTCACGCATCGCTTCGGCCACCATCGCAGGCGCCACCTGGGGTTGGGGCAGGATGGCGCTGTGCCGCGGCACGACGACCACATAGCCGCTGCGCGCCAGGCCCACCGGCACGCGCCACCACGCCCGGTGGTAGGAGGCGCGGGCAGCCGGGCTCAGGCCAGCGGGAAGCTGGCCATGCAGAAAGAGCACGACCGGCCAGCGCCCGAGGCACGAGCGCAGCATCGGCCGCGGCGGCAGGAAGCGCGGCGACGGGTAGTAGATGCTCAGGGTCCGCGGTGCACCATCGGCGGTGGTGAGGTGCTCCTCTCCCCACGCCACCGGATGGGCGACGTCCGGGATCCAGTCCACGCCGCTGACGTTCGGCGGATCGCAGTCTGGGCCGGACGTACCGGGCGTGCAGCCGGCCAGCAGCGCCGCCCATGCGGCGGCCGCACAGCCGAGGAACTCGCGTCGGCTTAGGAGCGGGGCGGCTGGATGTCGTCGGTTGTCCATCGTGTCCTCCGCGGGTGTCCCCTCTGAATCATCTGGTAGTTCCTCTGGTAGTTCCTCGCGGAGACGTACCCGCCTTGGCGTGATCACCGCTGAACATTTCGCCCAGGACTAGCCAGTCGAGACCGTCCACGACACCCTCCGGATTTGATAGTGCGGTGAAATCTAGGAGGGAACGAGAAATGCCGCCATCCCCTAGATTTGGTAAGCCACAGGGCATAAGCCCATCAGCGCGTGCATTGCTCCCCTGGCGACGTGGACCTGGGCATTGCTAGGATCAATTTTCCAGCGACCGCTGGATGGCATCAAAGCCGCGTTGATGCTGGCCAATGTCGGCCAAGGCGTAGCCCGCCAAGCCGTGTGTGACAGAGCTATTCTCGTCGAGCGAAATAGCCTGGGAGATACTAACTATGGTCCGTGTGGCCATAACTGCGATTCTTTTGGTGGGATCGAAACGCAGCCGGACGAGCAGTGCTTTCGCGATGAGCGCTGGTGTGGCCTCGCTGTGGAGAGGCCAGGTAGCAGCGATCAGCGCGATAAGCGAATCAATCCTGGCCCGCGGTGCGGCGCCACCGGAGCGAGGACCAGACTAGAGCCCCAGCGTGCCGAGATCCTTCAGCAGCTGGTTCCGCTGCGCCGTATCGGCCATCGGCTCGGCGTCCAGCCACTCGCGCGCCTTGAAGCCGGGCTCGAGCCCCCGGATCTCCTCGACCTCCCAAGCGGCGGCGTCGTGTTCGCCGAGACGGGCGAGAACTGCCGCGAGATAGACCCGCGACTCCAGGCTCGTCGCGTTCCTCGAAACCGCGTGCGAAAGGTTCAGCCGTGCCTGCTCCATGTCCCCGAGGAAGTAGTACGCCCGGCCGAGGAGCAGGAAATACAGCGAGCCCGCATCGGGGTTGAGGCGCATCGCGGTGCGCAGCGACGGCAAGGCCTCGGCTGGCCGCCCCAGGTAGGTCTTGATCCCGCCGATGAACGCGTGGGCATCCGCATACGACGGGTTCAGGCGCAGCGCGGCTCGCAGCTGTTGCAATGCCTCGGAAGGCTCCTTGCGCGACAGGTGCACATAGGCGAGCACCCAGTACGCCTCCGGCAGATCCGGATCGATCGCACGCGCGGTGTTGGCCAGCTCGAACGCCCGGGCCACCGCGGCGGGGCCGTCGGCGACCCAGCGGTTGCGGTGATCCGCGGCGTGGGTCAACGCGAGGCCGGCGTAGGCCCTCGCGAATGCCGGATCCAGCTCGATCGCCTTCTGGTACATCTCGCGCGCGAAGTCGTTCTCCGTCTTGCGGCGCACGAGCACCGCCGACTGCGCACGGAGGAAGAGCTCGTAGGCGTGCAGATTGCGCGTATGGCGCCGCGCGAGGCGCGCGGACTCCGCTTCGTTCACTTTGACGGGGAGCACAGCCAGGAGGCTGCGCGCGATCTCGTCCTGAACCGCGAAGAGATCGTTCGAGGAGCGGTCCGTGCGCTCGGACCACAGCTGCCGTCCGGTCGCTGCCTCGGCGAGGTGAACGTGCACGCGCAGGCGGTCCTCGGCGCGCTGGACGGTTCCGGAGAGGATGTACTGCGCCGGCGCTGTCTCGGCGGCGAGCCGACGCCCGGCGGGATCGGCCAGGGCGCTCTCGACCGCCACCCAGAGCCCGGAGACCTTCGACATGTCCGTCGTCAGATCCGACGTCAGGCCGTGCGCGATCAACGCCGCCTGCAGGTCGTCGCCAACCGCGGAGAAGGGTCGGATGACGACCATCGGGCGTGAAGCGGCTCGGAGTGTCTCGATCGCCGCGTCAGGCGCCGCAGCATCGGTGTCACGCCAGCGGTGGGCGAACCAGACTGCCAGGCCCGCGGCGAGCACGACGAGCCCCGCGGCCGCCGCCATCCGCCAGCCGCGCGGGCCGGCGGTCGGACGGACGGCGGGCGCCTCCGCCAGCTTGCCCGCGGGCAAGTCGCCCGCTCGATCCACGGCGGCGATCAGCCGGTAACCACGCTTCGAGATCGTCTCGATGTACTCGGGCTTCCTGGGGGTATCGCCCAAGGCCTTGCGGAGCTTGATCACCACCTGCGTGAGCACTTCGTCCCCCACGACGACGCCCGGCCACACCGCAGACAGCAGCTCTTCCCGGCCCACGACCTTCCCGGCGCGCTCGGCGAGGACCACGAGCAGGTCCATCGCCTTGGGCTCCAGCCGCACCGTTTCCGAACCGCGCTGAAGCTCGTTGCTCGCGGGAGCCACGCGCCACTCCCCGACCTTGAGTTGGCGCGCGGTCTCGGACGGTCGGCCGTGACTCTCTGCTAGCACCGGAGGGGCCTCGGGACGAGCGTAGGGGCCTGAATTCTCTACCCGATCATTTCCTGAGGAAAAGCTTAGGCAATCCGTCAGGACGGCCGACGGGCCCTCGCCTATCTGTTGGGCTGTGCGGCCGGCGGTCCCGCCGTCCCGGCAATGCCGGGGCCCGAGCGCTGGCCGAGGTTCACCCCGAGGAGGATCACCATGAAGCTGAAGACAGTTTACGCGGCACTCGCGGCGGCCGCTTTTCTCACCGCTGCTTCCGGCCTCGTTGCGACCGACCTGCCCCGTCAGCCGGCGGCCGCCGAGACGCTGGGGCGTGTCGATTTCCCCGTGTCGTGCATCCCCGAGGCGCAACGGCGCTTCAACCGCGCCATGCAGCTCTATCACAACTTCTACTTTCCCGAGACCCGGAAAGCCTTCGACGCGGTGCTCGAGGCCGATCCCGCGTGTGCGATGGCGCACTGGGGCCACGCCATGGTCGTGATGGACAACCCTTTCCAGTGGCCGTTGCGCGGGAAGGGCCTCGGTGACGGCTGGGCACGCATCGAGAAGGCGAGAGCGCTCGGGGCGAAGACCGAGCGTGAAGGCATGTACATCGCCGCGGTCGAAGCCTTCTTCCACAACCCGGAGGGGGGCGTCAACCGCACGCGGCAGCTCGCGTACGAGGTAGCCATGGATGCGCTCGTGCGTCGTTACCCGTCCGACACGGAGGCGCAGATCCTGCATGCCCTCGCGGTTTCTGCGAACTTCGACCCGAACGACAAGAGCTACACCAACCAGAAGAAGGCCGCTGCAATCCTGGAGCCGATCTTCGCGAAGCAGCCGGATCATCCGGGGGTCGCGCACTACATCGTCCACTCCTACGACTATCCGCCTATCGCGCACCTCGGCGTGCCAGCTGCACGCCGCTACTCGGAAATCGCCGCGTCCGCGCCGCACGCGCAGCACATGCCGTCGCACATCTTCACGCGCGTCGGCGCGTGGCAGGACTCGATCGCCTCGAACCGGACGGCCGCACGGATCGCCGCGGCCTCCGATCCGCGCCAATGGCTCCACGCCTCGGATTACCTCGTGTACGCCCACCTGCAGCTCGGACAGGAGCGCGAAGCGAAAGCCATCGTCGATGTAGTGCTCGCGCTGAAGCGCGTGCCTGAGGAGAACTTCGTTGCCGCGCACGCGGTCGCCGCGATCCCTGCGCGCTACACGATCGAGCGCGGCCGCTGGCAGGAGGCTGCCCGACTCGCTCTGAGCCCGGCTGAGCCCGACTTCGCCTGGCAGCAATTCCCCCATGCCGAAGCCGTGTTGGTCTCCGCGCGCGGGCTGGGCGCCGCACGGTCCGGGGACGTTGCGGGCGCACACCGCGAGGCCGGGCGCCTCGCGAAGCTGAAGGAAGCGATGCTGGAAGGCAAGCTTCGCTACTGGGCCGACCAGGCGGACCTCCAGATCGGTGTCGTCAACGCCTGGATCGCGCGCGCCGAGGGCCGCAACGAGGAGGCGCTGCGGCTCATGCGCGCCGCGGCCGACCATGAGGATTCGACCGAAAAGAACACCGTGACGCCGGGGCCAGTGAAGCCCGCGCGCGAGCTGCTGGGGGAGTTGCTTCTCGAGCTCGCCCGACCCGCGCAGGCGCTGCCAGAGTTCGAGGCGGCGATGCGCAAGGAGCCCAACCGGCTGCGCGGGCTCTACGGCGCCGCGCGCGCCGCGGAACTGGCCGGCGATGCGGGCAAGGCGCAGGAGTACTACGCGAAGCTCGCGGCCCTGGGCGCGACCGCCGACCCGGCGCAAACCGAGGTCGAGACGGCGAAGCGCTTCCTCGCGCGCAGGTGAGGCGCGCGATCTCCTGGCCCGGCGGTCGCCGGGCCAGGAAGCTGCGAATTCCCTTAGCCCGAGCGCTTGGGGCCTTCGCGCGCCGACGCGAACGGGCCTTTCACCTTGCGCCAACCGTTCTGGAAGGCGTCGCGTCGCCCGCCCGAAGCTGCGCGCGCCGTCGCGGATGTCACGCCCGGCGCGATGGACGCCCTCCCGGGTCTGCGACCAGGCGTCCTTCACGTCCTGGTTGAAACCCGAGCTGTCGGAATGCTTCGCCGGCTCGGCGCGCCAGATGCCTTGGCAACCGAACATTACGACCCAGCGAAGGCGGCAATCGAGGCGAGATCCAAGTACGACGCGCAGGCCGCGCTCTACCTGTTGCGCTCCGACATGGAACGGATGCGAATCAATGCCCCGACGATGATGGCGGCGCGCGCGCTTATACGGTGTGAGCAACGCTTTAGACAGAGAAGACTGGGGCATCCTCGAGTTGAAAGGAAGCTAGGGTCGTCCCTGAGCTGAGGAACGCACCGCCGACACATTGCGCCCAACGCAAGGACGGGCGCGCGTTCAGCGTAGGGCCGCTCAGCTTGAACGTTTGAGCCACGTCTGAGCGTCTGCTTTCAGCTAACGCGAAGGTCCGGAAAGGGTCGATAGCGCCATCGAACGACCGCTCTCGGCAACGTGGTGGTACAGCCGGTCTTGGCCGCTTCGCGACGCCCCGTTAGAGCTTCGCCCTATCACCCTTGCGCCACTCCCAGGGCGGCACCGGGTTCGCGTCCACCCACAACCCGCGCTTCCGCCTTCGCAGCCTCCTCCGCGGCCTGGTACGCCTGCCGCTCTTCGGGCGTCTGCTCGTTCGCGTACTCCCGGAACCACCACGCCATGCCGGCACGGATTTGCTCTAGGCCGGCGTCCTGTCCTGCGCCGATGAAGACGCGGCAAACGTCGCGGCCGTAACGATCTCGCTTGTAGCAGCGCGCCTCGACGAGCCGTGTAAACGTCAGTTGGGCGAGGTTCCGCTTCGCGGCGTCGCCGTACGGCTGCCGGCGCTCGGGGGCGTCGATGCCGGCGATACGGACCCTGTGCTGCTTCTCCTCGGAGTCGAGCCCGTAATCGTGTCGCCGTCGCTAACGCCGACGACGCGGCCCTCGAGCGTCCACGGGGCGGCAAGTGGCGAGAGGGAGAAGACGGCGAGGACGAGCGCGCAGGCTCGCGTGGCAAGCCACCGAGGTCTGTAGCCTTGCAGCATGGCAGGAGGCTACTTCAACCCCTGGCCGGGCGTGGCCGAGCGTAATTGCCGGGTCTGTGGACTACTCAGCCGAGCGCATCGCCGAGTCGCTCGACCTTGCACTCGGCTTCGTCGCCGACGCCACGCCCGGCTTGCCGCAGGTCACCATCCACCTGCTCCCCACCTTGATGGGGTCCGAGTGCTTGCGGTAGCCATGTGGCTCGATCTCGAGGATCGCAAGGCGTACCGCGTCTTCCGTTTCACCGGACAAAAGAACACTTGATTACCAATGAGCCTCAGCCAACTTTACGAGCCGGTAAGGCATGGGCGGCGTCGCGGCGGCGGCCGCTCCAAGCCGTTCGAGCATGCCCGCGAGGTCGAAGCGTTGGTTGAAGCGCCAGCAGAACTCGGCGAGGTAGCGAGGCAAGTGCTTGGCCCGGATCGCATGGTAGGTGCCGTGCATCGCGTTCTTTACATTCCCGAGCACCGTGTCGACCCACCGCAGCCGCCGGCGTGCCCGCGGCGAGGCGCTGGTGGCCACGGGCTGATGGGTGCAGTTCGCCTCGGTCACTGCGGTAAAGCAACTCAGCGCATCGGAGCGCACCGTGCTGCCGGCCACCAGATGGCGTCGGCTCCAGAGCGCGATCTCGCGCTGGCGAAATGCCCGCAGTCGGCTCAGCCGCGCGCGGCGTGGCCGACCGCGCCGATCGGTCTGAACGGCCACCAGAAACGGGGTCTTGCCCCGGGCGCCGCGACCGCGCTTGCCGCCGCGCCGACGTCCACCCCAGTAGGCATCGTCGAGCTGCACCAGCCCGCGCAGCCGCCGTCCGGCCTCGCGCTCGGCCATCACCTGCATGAGCTTGTGCTTCATCAGCCAGGCGCTGTTGTAGGACACCCCGAGCGAGCGCGCCAACTCCAGCCCCGAAATCCCGTTCTTGGCCTGGCTGAGCAGGTACATGGCCAGAAACCACAGCCGCAGCGGCAGCTTCGCCGCGGCGAAGATCGTGCCGCTGGTGAGGGAGCTCTGGCGATGGCAGCGATGGCACTGCAGGAGCTTGCGGCTCTCCAGCCAGCAGTAGCCCTCGTAGCCGCATCCGGGACAGCGAAACCCCTGCGGCCAGCGCCACTCAAACAGCGCATCCTCGCACTGCTCTTCGGTGCCGAAGCGCTGCACGAATTCGGCCAAGCTCATGCCCTTCTGAAACTGAACCCTGTTTTTCGGCATCGCGTATCTCCTTGTCCAATCACGCGATGCCAGTGTGCTACTGGCTCACTAGCTGAGCCTCGTGGGTAACCAAGAAAGAACATTCAACCCGAAATCGGTGACTTTGACGCTCATGGATTCCTCCCCTGTATGGCGGCCCTATGCCGCCTTCTTGAGCAGTGACGGCTGACCCGCCACCGCTTGAACGTCGATTGTCCCGCAGCATCGACCCCATGCCTGTGATGGACTTCTCGTTGAACCTCAGGCTACTTGACCCCCTGGCGGGGCGTCTCCGAGCGCAATTGCCGGGTCTGTCGGCACGCGACCGGAACGCAGGACGGCTGGCACCTATGGTGCGCCCGGCACCGGATCGTGGTTGTGTTCCCGTGCGGACTGTGGGAGCGGGAGCCGGGCACGGACGTGTTCTGAATGCCGTCTCGCGGATCGAAAGCGTGCAGATTGCCGCTTTCGACGTGGGCGATCGGCGCGCCGGGGTCTAAATATCTGTGCGGGGATGATCCCCGCGAACGACTTTCAGAAAGGATCGAAGATGCGGAAGACCACCATCACCAGCGACGAGCTACAAGCCCAGTTCCGAGAACGGATGAAGGGCCGCCTCGACGGCGACTGTGACGACTGCGCCCTGTCCGTTTACGGGCCACAAGCGCCTGACGCAGAGGGGTCTAACTGGTCGCCCACCGGGTACTTCAGGTGTTCTCAGGTGTGTAACGATGAGATCCGCGCTGTAGTCCAGGAGCTGCGCGCGCTGTTCAACGTGAGCTAAGGGCCGCGTCTCACGGCCCGCCGCTGGGCGATCGGCGCGCGCCGAACGGCCCCCGGCGAGTCGACCGGACGCCGAGCCTGGCCCCGAAATTAGTTGACAGTCGTTTACTGTCGTCGCGCTCGAGACGCGCTAGGCTGTGCCGGTTCACCGGCTCCTAGGCGCGCGCCTGGGACGCGGGGGCTAGATGAAGGTGACAGCCACGATGATCGGCACCACCGGGGACTGCACGCTCTCGGCTGTGGTGCGGTGTTTGGGAGGCCGCTTCTACGGCGAAGCCCGCGCCTTCGATCACCCCGACCCCGCCATTACGATTCCATCAGGGACCAGACCGAAGCACGTCGTGCAGGCTGAGGGCGCCTCAAGAGCAGACGCGATCCAGGCTCTCGAGGTGGCCCTTGTCGCGCAGATAGGCCCGCTGAATTGGGTGCGGTGGAGCCTCGTCTCGGGCAAGGCCGGCTAAGAGGCTTGCCGTGGCACCGCCCCGGTCGGTTGACCTCAAACAAGAACGCTTGGACACGGCGTTAAAGCTCGCCGTGCTGGTGCTGCAGGCGTGGGCAGCCTGGATGTTGAGCACTCTTCTAGCGCGCTCCCGTGGGTATCAGTATGTTGTGAAACTGGCTATCTTTGTAGTCGCAAAGTCAGGGAGCGGGCTGATCAACCTGCCAAGGATGAATGATGAGATATCCGAACGGGAGCTACGGGAGAACCGCCCTGGTGATCACGGCCGCGCTCGGAGCAGCGATGCTCTTGCGACCGCCCGAGGCCGCCGGTCAAGAAACGTGCGGCGGTTTGCGCGACGAGGGTCTCGTCGCGAAGGTGCAGGCGAAGTTGTTGCTCAGTCCACTATGGGCCAAGGTCGGAAGCCTTGTCGTCACGTCGAAGGAATGCGTGGTGACGCTCGCCGGAACCGTACCTGCACAGGAAAACATCGTTGACGCCGAGCGCATCGCGGCCAGCGTTCAGGGCGTCCGCAGAATTCGTAACACACTCCGGGTCGCGTCCCAGTAAGTCACATCGTTTTCGACCCCTCGATCGGCACACCCGACGGCTGGCATCTATGGTGCGCACGTCACCGGGTCGTGGTGGTATTCCCGTGCGGGCTGTGGGAGCGGGGGCCGGGGCGGATGACGCTATTCAATACCGGAAGAGTCCCATCCCGGCGCCGAAGCCTATTCGGTAGGACGCGGACTCGCCAGCCTTCAGCCGGTACTCCGCGGAGACAGTTCCGCCCGGACACGGCAGGGCTTGGCGAGCGACGATGACACCCTCTTTCGGCTCCAGGCGCAGTTCGACCTTTTGGCCAGGCCAAAGCGATCCGGCGGAGCGTCCATCAACGGTGATGCTCACCGGACAAGCGCCGTGGCTAAGTCCCGGGTCGCGAACGATCACCAGATGGGCCGCGCCAGAGGCAAACCCGGGGGCAGACACGGACTCTGCTTGGGAGGGCACGAGCGGCTCCGTGGCACAACCGGCGAGAACGACGGTGAGGAGGACGTGCCACGTCTTGACACCGAGTGTCGAGAACCTGTTCCGCCCTGAACTTGGGGCCGCGCAGCCCGAGCAGCAGCGCTACCAGCAAAAGCTCGCCCTGCTCGCTGCGGTCATCAACCAGGTGGCTGCCGACGTGGTGGCGTTGCAGGAAATCGGCGGCGATCAACCGCTTTTTGATCTGCAGCAGGCTCTCGGCGGGACATTTCCGCACTGGGTGATCTCGAACTTTCCAGATGCCCAGGGTATTCGGGTTGCGTTCCTGTCGAAGTTCGCCATCGTGAATGCGGCGCACATCGTCGAGTCCCCCCCGGTCCGGCGCTGGACATCCGTGGCCTGTCGGACACTGGCGAATCGATCCCAGTCGCGGGGGCGCGGCACCCTCGAAGGCGATCGCCTGGCACTGCGGATACCCGAGGCCGATCGCCTCTCGGCCTCGCAAGTGGGTACGTTTGCGGGTATCTCCCAGACCGCGTTACCAACAATTCACGTCCCCATAGCCACTTGGTGCAGGCGGTCGCGACTTTGCGCGAAAGGGGCTGCTCTACGGTAGATCCGGGCCGGAGAAGGAAAGCCACTACTAGTACGACTTCATCGGCAAGTCACAATCCGGTCGCCAACGACGCGGCACGTAGATTCCCGCGTCTCGATGTTTCGCTCGGCCGGGCTCATGCCGCTGTGCATGTCCTGCGGACGGGATAGTCCTCCCATGCCTTCCGCTGCGAGCAGCATCAGAATTACGAACAAACACACCAACAGCGTGAGAGCAAGCGCTGCGAGGATGCGAGTCATGGCGCGTGTCTCTTACCAAAGGACCTTTGTAGCCATTCCTAGCGCTGCAGAACGCAAACTTGTGTGAAACCATGTGACTAAAGGCGCGCGACGTGACGCGAAGAAGGACTCGTACCCTCGACCGTCGGCCAATCAACAGTGCCAACGCTCTCCGATCTTTGACTGTCGGCGCATGCAAGAGGGGATAGGCTTTTCTTGCCGGCGCGCCAGCTCGCCTTGACCCACGGGCGCGCCGAGGATAGGAGCGACCCGCTGCGATGATCTCGAAACCGGCACCGATCTACGACGACGCCATGCGCGCGGTCTGGCAGGACGTGCGCGTGGTAGCGCTAGTTGCGACAGTCGCGTTTTTGCTCGCGATCTTGCCTATCTGAAGTACCCCGCGAGCAAAGCTGGATGGCCCAGCGGTACGTAAGGAGGAAATGACTATGCCTGTGGTGCGAGCGTCACCGGATCGTCGTGGTATTCCCGTGCGGGCTGTGGGAGCGGGAGCCGGGTGCTATAGTGGAGTAGCGGGCAGTCGCAGAGGAGCGACGCATGTCAATCCACAACCTTTGCCTGTTGCCGATGGTTCTGCTCGCGAGCGCCTGCGCGCAGTTCGCCGCACAGTTCGCGCTCACGCGCTACCAGCTCGATCTCAACCCCATCATCGGAACGGCGACCCGGGAAGACATCGCGCAGCGATATGGGCCGCCAAAGGAGCGGCAGAGGATAGGAGCATCGGAAGTATGGACGTATCACATCTCCCATGGGTACTCCGCTGTGAGCCGCGTCTCCCCCTTCGGCACGCCGCATGATTTCAACAGCAACGCCTGGGGCGTTGCCTCCGCCCACGCCGTGACGCAGTCGCGCGAGGAGTACGACCGCCTCACCCTCAGGTTCCGCAACGACGGCGCGCTGGACTCGTGGCGCGTTTACGTGCAGCGTTGAGAATCGGCGCCCTGGCGCCAACACGCCCGACGGCTGGCATCTACCCATGGTGCGAACGCCACGAGCTCGTGGTCGTGTTCCCCTGCGGGCTGTGGGAGCGGGAGCCGGGAGCGGACGAATCGGAGAAGCAGTTGCCGCCCGACCTCGCGCTCCGGCTGCTCGAAACGCGCTCGAGAGGGGCCTTCTGCCACGGCGCAGGAGGCCCGCTGGCGGGCGATCGGCTCCTGGAGGCCCCGGAGGGTAGGCGAGTCAAAGGCCTGTCTGGGCGGGTCCAGCGGGCCTATGCACAGCCTATGCACGGCTTTTTGGCTGATCTGGCTCCCCGAGTAGGGATCGAACCTACGACCTGCGGATTAACAGTCCGTCGCTCTACCGGCTGAGCTATCGGGGAAGCGCGAGGGGCGGATTATATCGAAGCCGCCCCCCAATTCTCAATTCAGCGCATGACCTTCGCGATCGCGTCCGCGACCGGGTCGACGTTCTTCGAGTTGAGCGCCGCCACGCAGAGGCGGCCGGTGTCGATCGCGTAGATCGAGAACTCGTCGCGCAACCTGCGGACCTGCTCCCTGGACAGCCCCGAGTAGGAGAACAGGCCCCGCTGGCGCATGACGAAACTGAAGTCCAAGCCTGGGACGCGGGCCTGCACCTTCTCGACGAGCGTTCGGCGCATCGCCTTGATACGGTCCCGCATCTGGCCGAGCTCCCGGTCCCAGAGCTCCCGAAGCTCCGGCGTCGCGAGCACCGCGGCGACCGCTTTCGCGCCGAACGTCGGCGGGTTCGAATAGTTCGCTCGCACCACGCGCTTGAGCTGGCTCAGTACCCGCGCGGCCTCGTCGGCGCTGCTGGTTGCGACGCTCAGCGCGCCGATGCGCTCGCCGTAGAGCGAGAACGACTTCGAGAACGAGTTCGCGACGAACACCGGGCTGCAGGCCGCGACGAAACGGTGAATCACGGCCCCGTCGGCCTCGACTCCGTCGGCGAAGCCCTGATAGGCGATGTCGAGGATCGGCACGAGCTCGCGCGACCTGACGATCTCGATGACGGGTGTCCATTGCTCCGGCGTGAGGTCCACCCCGGTCGGGTTGTGGCAGCAGGCATGCAGCACCACGATCGTTCCGGCCGGCAGCTTCCCGAGCGCCTCGACCATGCCGGTGAAGTTCAGGCCATGCGTGGTCGGGTCGTAGTACGGGTAGGCGTTCACGGTGAATCCGGCGCCTTCGAACAGCTGGCGATGGTTCTCCCAGCTGGGTTCGCTGATCCAGACCTGCGCGCCGGGGCTGACGCGGCGCAGGAAGTCGGCTGCGACCTTGAGCGCGCCCGTGCCGCCGATCCCTTGCACCGTGACGGCGCGGCCCTCCCTGACCACCGCCGAGTCCGCGCCGAACGCGAGCTCACGCACGGCACGGTCGTACGCCGGCAGGCCATCGATCGGCAGGTAGCCCCGCGGCGCGACGCTCTCGAGCATGTCCCGCTCGACCCGACGGACGCATTCGAGGACCGGCACCTTCCCGTTGTCGTCGTAGTACACGCCGACGCCGAGATTGATCTTCCTGGGGTTGGGGTCGGCGTTGAAGGCTTCGCTGACGCCGAGAATCGGGTCACCGGGGGCCATCTCGACGCGCGCGAAGATCGATCCGGTCATGGCAGGCGGAGGAGGATGCGAGGACGTGGACGCGAGATGCGAATAGTACCGCTCCGCCGCCACTCACGGTGTCGGGTGGGATGCTGCCTGTGAGACAATTACAGGTTGTCGCACGCTCGAACCACTGCGTCTCGCATGTCGCACGCCGCGCCAGCCGTCCACGCCGCGGACAAGGGCCGCTTCCTCACGTTCCCGGATAGCCCGTTCCGGCTGAATCAGCTGTTTCTGCCGGCCGGCGACCAGCCCGAGGCGATCGACAAGCTCGCCGAAGGCCTCCAGGACGGCCTCGCCTACCAGACGCTGCTCGGCGTCACCGGCTCCGGCAAGACCTACACGATGGCGAACGTGATCGCACGCCTCGGCCGGCCGGCGCTGGTGCTCGCGCCCAACAAGACGCTCGCGGCGCAGCTCTACTCCGAGTTCCGCGAGTTCTTCCCCGAGAACGCGGTCGAGTACTTCGTCTCGTACTACGACTACTACCAGCCCGAGGCCTACGTCCCGGCCCGCGACCTGTACATCGAGAAGGACTCGAGCATCAACGAGCACATCGAGCAGATGCGCCTCTCGGCGACCAAGTCGCTGCTCGAGCGCAACGACGCGGTGATCGTGGCGACGGTGTCCTGCATCTACGGGATCGGCGATCCGGTCGACTACCACGGCATGATCCTGCACCTCCGCGAGCGGGAGAAGGCGAACCAGCGCGAGGTCATCGCCCGCCTCGTGGCCATGCAGTACGAGCGCGCCGAGCTCGATTTCCGGCGCGGCACCTTCCGGGTGCGCGGCGAGGTGATCGACGTGTTCCCGGCCGAGCATTCCGAGACCGCGCTCCGGGTGACCCTGTTCGACGACGAGATCGACAGCCTGATGCTGTTCGACCCGCTGACCGGCCGGTCGGTGCAGCGGGTTTCGCGCTTCACGGTGTATCCGTCCAGCCACTACGTCACGCCGCGCGCGACGACGCTGCGCGCCATCGAGGCGATCAAGGTGGAGCTCGCGCAGCGGATCGAGTTCTTCCACCAGCAGGGCAAGCTGGTGGAGGCGCAGCGGATCGAGCAGCGGACGCGGTTCGACCTCGAGATGCTCAACGAGATGGGGTTCTGCAAGGGCATCGAGAACTATTCGCGCCACCTCTCGGGCCGCAATGCCGGGGAGCCGCCGCCGACGCTGATCGACTATCTGCAGCCGAACGCGCTGATGATCATCGACGAGAGCCACGTCACGATCCCGCAGCTCGGCGGCATGTATCGCGGCGACCGCTCGCGCAAGGAGAACCTGGTCGACTACGGCTTTCGCCTGCCGTCGGCGCTCGACAACCGCCCGCTCAGGTTCGACGAGTTCGAGGGGCTGACGCGCCAGACGATCTTCGTGTCGGCGACGCCGGCGGACTACGAGCGGCAGCGCTCGGGCCAGGTGGTCGAGCAGGTAGTGCGGCCGACCGGGCTGGTCGATCCCCAGGTCGAGGTGCGGCCGGCATCGACCCAGGTCGACGACCTCCTGTCCGAGATCAACCTCCGCGTCGCGGGCGACGAGCGGGTCCTCGTCACCACCCTGACCAAGCGCATGGCCGAGGATCTCACCGACTACCTGCGCGAGCACGGCGTCAAGGTGCGGTACCTCCACTCCGAGGTCGAGACGGTGGAGCGGGTGGAGATCATCCGCGACCTGCGGCTCGGCGAGTTCGACGTCCTGGTCGGCATCAACCTGCTGCGCGAGGGGCTCGACATCCCGGAGGTATCGCTGGTGGCGATTCTCGACGCCGACAAGGAGGGGTTCCTCCGCTCCGAGCGCTCGCTCATCCAGACCATGGGGCGCGCGGCGCGCCACATCAACGGCGCGGCGATCCTCTACGCCGACGTCGTCACCGACTCGATGCGGCGCGCGATCGGCGAGACCGAGCGTCGACGCGCGAAGCAGGTCGCGTTCAACGCTGCCCACCGGATCACGCCGAAGGGCGTGTCGAAGCGGATCAAGGACATCATCGACGGCGTGTACGACGCCGATGCGGCCCGTGCCGAGCTGAAGGCAGCCGAGGAGCACGCGCGGTACGACGCGATGACCGAGAAGGACATCGGGCGCGAGATCAAGCGGCTGGAGCGCCAGATGCAGGAGCACGCCAGGAACCTCGAGTTCGAGCAGGCGGCGCGCGTGCGCGATCAGCTGGCGGATCTGAAGCAGAAGGTGTTCGGCGTCGCGCTCGAGGAGGATTTGCCGCCCGCGAAGGCGCAGGCATGAAGCGGGTGCTGTTCGTATGCACGGGGAACATCTGCCGGTCGCCGACCGCAGAGGGGGTGTTCCGGAGGTTCGTCGAGCAGGCCGGTCTTGACGACCGCATCGGCATGGACTCGGCCGGCACTCACGGGTATCACGTCGGCGAGCCGCCGGATCCGCGCAGCCAAGCCGCGGCGAGCGCCCGGGGCTACGACCTCTCGGGCCTGCGCGCGCGGCGGATCGCGCGCGAGGACTTCAGCCACTTCGACCTCGTGCTCGCGATGGATCGCGACCACCACACGATCCTCGCCCGGTTCGCGCCTCTGGGCGCCCGGCCGAAGCTCCGCATGCTGATGGAGTTCGCCCGCCGATCTGGTGTCGACGAGGTGCCCGATCCCTACTACGGCGGGCCCGACGGCTTCGAGCTCGTCCTCAATCTCGTCGAGGACGCGGCGGAGGGCCTGCTCGATCACCTTCGACACGAGATCGAGTCGACCGCGCGCAGCTGATGGCCCTCCCGCTCCCGCGTCAGCGAGAGGGGAATTTAGGTAGCGATCGCTAGGGCCGGCGCGGCTCGCCTGGGGCGTCTCCCCCGCGCGTTTCCACCTGTTCCAGCGGCTCGTTCACCCCGGGCGGCGGGGCGCGGCGCTCGCGTCGCGCGCGCGGCGCCTGCGGCTCCCCTTCCGGCTCGGCCTCGTGCACCTTACCGCGATCGGTTTCGATCATGACCAGGCCGCTGTCGCGGAGGACCACGTCGAGGTCCTGCGCGGGTGGCGGAGGTGGCGGCGGGGGCGTCGCGCTCGTCTCATACCTCGGCTCCGGCCTGGGTTCGTACCGCGGCTCGGGCCTCGGTTCGTACCGCGGCTGATCGCCGGGCTCGGACAGCGGCGCCGGGCTGCCGTACGCCATGGGCGGGCTGCCGTCTTCCGCGACCCGTTCGGGGATTACCGCCGGTGCGGCAGCGGCCGCTGCCATGGCGATCGGGGCGGCCCCAGACGGCGGCGACATGAAGCGTTCAGCGGGTATTGCGCTGACGTGCTCCGGCCGCGGCTGGCCTTCGCGCCGCTCACCGCGGTCCCCTCGATTGCGGCGGCCACGTCGGCGTTCGCCGTCCTGCTGTTGACCCTCGGCCGAGCGAGGCTGACCACCCGGGCCGGGACCGCCGCCCTGGGGCGCACGACCCTCCTGCTGCGGGCCGCGGTCGCCCTGACGCGGACGATCCTCGTGGCGCGGACGATCCTCGTGGCGCTGACGATTTTCGTGCCGCGGGCGATCCTCGTGCCGCGGGCGATCCTCGTGCCGCGGTCCCCGCTGTTCACGGGGTTGGTCGCCGCGCCCCTGCCGTTCGCCGCCCTGGCCTCGCCCCTGTCCCTGCATCCGTTCCTGCCGGGGCGGGCGGTCGCCGCGTCCGCGGTCCTGACCGTCGCCGCGGAACGGCCGGCGGTCGGACCCGCGATCACGTCGCTCGAATCGATCGCCACGATCGCCGCGGTCGCGTCGCTCCTGCGGCTGCGCGCGCACCGGCGCGGGTCGCACCGGCGGCGCCTCCGGAGCCGGTGGCGTGCGGCGGAACCAGCCGAAGATCGCGTCGATGACGCCGGATCGCTCGGGCACCGCTGTCGGCGGTACCGGAGTCGCCGCCGGGGCCGGCGTAACCGCCGGCCTTGGCGGCACGATGGGCGCCGGCTGTTCGGGCGTGACGCCTTGGACGACCGCCTGTTGGCGCGGCTCCCGCGCATCCTGCGGCGCGGCGTAGGGCGTCTCTTCGGTCGGCGCCTCGACGAGGTTGTAGCTCGGCGGGAGGACGCCCTCCTGGTTGAGGTCGTCGTGCCGCAACCGCTCGATCTTGTAGTGCGGCGTCTCGAGGTGGACGTTGGGAATCAGCACGATGCTGACCTTGATGCGTGCCTCGAGGGCATGGATGTCGGTGCGCTTCTCGTTCAGCAGGTAGGTCGCGACGTCCACCGGCACCTGCACGTGCACCGCCGCGCTGTTCTCCTTCATCGCCTCCTCCTGCATGATGCGCAGGATGTGGAGCGCGGTCGACTCGATGCCGCGGATGAACCCGATCCCGCTGCAGCGCGGGCAGGGCTGGTGCGCCGTCTCCTCGAGCGACGGGCGCAGCCGCTGGCGCGACAGCTCCATCAACCCGAACCGGGAGATCTTCCCCATCTGCACCCGCGCCCGGTCGTAGCGCAGCGCCTCGCGGAGGCGGTTCTCGACCTCGCGCTGGTTGCGCGGGTTCTCCATGTCGATGAAATCGATCACGATCAGGCCGCCGAGGTCGCGCAGCCGCAGCTGGCGCGCGAGCTCGTCCGCCGCCTCGACGTTGGTGCGCAGCGCCGTCTCCTCGATGTCCGAGCCCTTGGTCGCGCGCGCGGAGTTCACGTCGATCGCGACCAGCGCTTCGGTGTGGTCGATGACGACCGCGCCGCCGGAGGGCAGGGCGACCTGGCGCGAGTACGCGCTCTCGATCTGGTGCTCGATCTGGAAGCGCGAGAACAGCGGGACGTCGTCGCGGTAGCGCTTCACGCGCTGGACGTTGTCCGGCATCACGTTGCCCATGAACGCCACCGTCTGCTCGAAGATCGAGTCGGTGTCGACGAGGAGCTCGCCGATGTCCGGCTGGTAGTAGTCCCGGATCGCGCGAATGACGAGGCTCGATTCCTGGTAGATCAGGAACGGCGCCGGGTTCGCCACCCGGCCGGCGTCGTCGCGCTGGGACTCGGAGGCCTCGAGGATCTTCTCCCACAGCTTGAGCAGGTACTTGAGGTCCCACTCCAGCTCTTCGAGCGTCCGGCCAATGCCGGCGGTGCGCGCGATGATGCTCATCCCCTGCGGGACCGGGAGCTTTTCCATCGTCTCCCGCAGCTCGTTGCGGTCCTCGCCCTCGACGCGCCGGGAGACGCCACCGCCGCGCGGGTTGTTGGGCATCAGGACCAGGTAACGCCCGGCGAGGCTGACGAAAGTCGTGAGCGCGGCGCCCTTGTTGCCGCGCTCGTCCTTCTCGACCTGGACGAGAACTTCGATGCCCTCGGCGATCGCGTCCTGGATCCGGGCGCGGCCGGGCTCGGCGTCGGGCCGGAAGTAGGCCCGCGAGATTTCCTTGAAAGGCAGGAACCCGTGACGCTCGGTGCCGTAGTCGACGAAGGCGGCCTCGAGGCTGGGTTCGACGCGAGTGATGACTCCTTTGTAGACGTTGCCTTTGCGTTGTTCCTTGCTAGCCGATTCGATGTCGAGGTCGATCAACTTCTGACCGTCGACGATCGCGACACGGAGTTCCTCGGCCTGTGTCGCGTTGAACAGCATGCGCTTCATGTAGTTGTTCTCCGGGCGCGCCGCTGGACAACACGTCCCCTGACTGATGTGGGTCTTAGCGAAGCATGGTGATTGCGCTTGGACTCGGTTTGGTGGTCAGTCGGATTGAACGTATCGTCGCCCGGTCTGGTCTCCCCGTGCCGGGCTGGGGGGAATCGGTACGGATTCCGGCGCGCTAGTCGATTACTATCGCTGCTTCTGGTGAGCGACTACAACCAGCTGACGGGTTTGCCCGCACTTCGCGAGCGCGGACCCACTTCGCGGCCGTTAGGCCGGGGACGTGTTGGCGACCGGGCGATGCCTGCGGTCGTTGTCCCGCGAGCGAAGACAGCGCTCGGATTATATGGAGAATGAAGGGTTTACGCAACGCGCAGGCAAGCCTCGTGGTCGTGGACGAGCGCCATTCGGCACAGCGGGTCGATAATTTCCTGCTGCGGGAGCTGAAAGGCGTGCCCCGCAGCCACGTCTACCGGCTGCTGCGGGGCGGCGAAGTACGGGTCAACAGCCGGCGCGTCGAGGCCACCTACCGGCTGCAGCCGGGCGACCGGGTCCGCATCCCGCCGGTGCGGCGAGGCACGCCGCCCGCGCGCGCCGCACCGGGGCCACGGGAGACCGGGTTCCCGGTCGTCTTCGAGGACGACGCGCTCCTCGTCATCGACAAGCCGGCGGGCGTCGCCGTCCACGGCGGGAGCGGCGTCAGCTTCGGGGTGATCGAGCGCCTGCGGGCCGAGCGGCCGCACGCGCGGTTCCTCGAGCTCGTGCACCGGATCGACCGCGAGACCTCGGGGTTGCTGGCGTTGGCGAAGAAGCGCACGGCGCTCCTCGCGTTCCACGCGGCGCTGCGCGAGGGCAGGGTGACCAAACGCTATCTCGCGCTCGTCAAGGGCGCCTGGCGCCAGCCCGCCCGCGACGTCGTGCTCCCGCTGCGCAGGCTCGTGACTGCGGCGGGCGAGCGGCGGGTGAGAGTGGAGCAGGGGGGACAGGCATCGCGGACGCAGTTCAGGCTGAAGGACCGCGGCGGCGGATACTCGCTCCTCGAGGCGACGCTCGACACCGGCCGCACGCATCAGATTCGCGTCCAGCTCGCCCACCTCGGCTTCCCGGTTGCGGGCGACGACAAGTACGGCGACTTCGAGCTCAACCGCCGGCTCGCGAAACAGGGCCTCAAGCGCATGTTCCTCCACGCCCATCAACTCGCGTTCGATCACCCGCTCACCGGCGCGCCGATCGAGCTCGCTGCGCCGCTGCCTGCAGACCTCGCCCGGTTCGTCCGCGGGCTGCTGGCACCCCGGGTCGATGCCGAAGCGGTTTGACCTGGTCGTGTTCGACTGGGACGGGACACTGATCGACTCGGCCGGGGCGATCGTCGCCTGTATCCAGGCGGCGTGCCGCGACCTCGGCCTGCCGGTCCCGGACGACGAGCGCGCGAGTCACGTGATCGGCCTCGGTCTCGCCGATGCCCTCGCGCACGCGATTCCCGGTCTGGCGGCGGCGGAGTATCCGCGCGTCGCAGAGCGCTATCGGCACCACTTTCTCGTCCACGGCGCCAACCTCCCGCTGTTCCCCGGCACGCAGGAGATGCTCGCCGGGCTGCGCGACAACGGTCACGCGCTGGGGATCGCCACCGGCAAGAGCCGCGCGGGGCTCGCTCGCGCGCTGGCGCAGGCGGGGCTGGAGAAAGTGTTCGACGCGACGCGGTGTGCCGACCAATGCGCACCGAAGCCCGCCCCGGACATGTTGCTCGAGCTGCTGGACGAGGTGGGCATCGCTCCCGGGCGCGCGCTCATGGTCGGCGACACTTCTCACGATGTGCAAATGGCGGCGAACGCGGGCGTCGCTGCGATGGCTGTGAGCTACGGCGCCCACGACGGGTCGCGGCTGGCAGCGCTGTCACCGCTCGCGCTCGTGCATTCGACACCGGAGCTCGCTCGATGGCTGGCGGCGAACGCGTAGTCGTCTGTCCGAGCGCCGCCCTGGTCGACGGCGGGGACGGTGTTCGCTTCGAGGTGCGCCGGGGCGGCGGGCCGCATGCGGCGTTCGCCATCCGGCACGCGGGTCGGGTCCACGCATATCTGAATCGCTGCGCCCACATGGGCGTCGAGCTCGACTGGCAGGCGGGGCGTTTTTTCGATGCCGAGGGCATGGTTTTGATATGCTCGACGCACGGTGCGCTCTACGATCCGGAGACGGGGGCGTGCTTGGGCGGTCCCTGTCGCGGCGCAGGGCTCGCGCCCGTTGCGGTCGACGAAGTCGACGGCGAAGTCGTTCTGCGGGAATAGGAATCGGCAATGACTGAGAACAGCAGCAACTGGGAGCGCGGGGTCATCGAGAAGCTCGCGCTCGAAGCGCTCCAGGAGCAGCGTCGCGCGCGCCGCTGGGGGATCTTCTTCAAGGCGTTGACGTTCGCGTACCTGACGTTTCTCCTGGTCCTCCTCCTCGACCTGCGGCGGACCGACGCCTTTGCGGGCAAGCACTCCGCGCTCGTCGATGTGGCCGGGGTAATCGATGCCAAGGGCAGCGCGAGCGCGGACAACGTCAACAGCGCGTTGCTGAGCGCCTTCAAGGACAAGAACACGCAGGGCGTGATCCTGCGCGTCAACTCGCCGGGCGGGAGCCCGGTGCAGGCCGGCCTGATCTACGACGAGATCCGCCGCCTCCGCGACCTCTACCCGAACATCCCGATGTACGCGGTCGTGGAGGACGTGTGCGCCTCGGGCGGCTACTACATCGCTTCCGCGGCCGACCGGATCTACGTCGACAAGGCGAGCCTGATCGGGTCGATCGGCGTGCTCATGGACCAGTTCGGGTTCGTCGAGACGCTCGACAAGCTCGGCGTCGAACGGCGCGTGCTGAGCGCCGGCGAGAACAAGACGTTTCTCGACCCGTTCTCGCCGCTCGAGCCGCGCCACGTCGCGCACGCGAAAGCGCTGCTCGGCGAGATCCACCAGCAGTTCATCGAGGTCGTGCGCAAGGGCCGCGGCAAGCGGCTCAAGGAGTCGCCCGAGCTGTTCAGCGGCCTCATCTGGACCGGCGCGAAGTCGGTCGAGCTCGGTCTCACCGACGGCCTCGGCAGCGTCGACTACGTTGCGCGCGAGGTGATCAAGGCCGAGCAGGTCGTCGACTACACGCAGAAGGAGAACATCGCCGAGCGCTTCGCCAAGCGCTTTGGCGCCGGCGTCGCGCAGACGCTCGGGTTGGGCGGCGCGATCCCCCGGCTGCGCTAGCCGGGCGCAGCGAGCAGGAGAAACACCGCCGGCCGCCGGCCGATCGCGCGCGGCGCGGCGCGCCATTCCGCGACGGTTCGCGTTGCGATCGATTCGCCCGGCGACGTGAGGTCCGCGGCCACGCAGAGCCAGGTTCCCGGAGCGCAGGTTTCCGCGATCACCCGCAGCAGCCGGTCGCTCCGGTAAGGCGTCTCGATGAAGAGCTCCGTCCGACCGGCCCGCCGCGAGTCGGCCTCGAGCGCCCGCAACTGCGCCTTGAGCTCGCGCTCCTCGACCGGGAGGTAGCCGTGGAAGACGAAGCGCTGGCCCTCGAGTCCCGAGGCCATCAGCGCGAGCAGAATCGCGGACGGCCCGACGAGCGGCACGACGCGAAGGCCGGAGGCGTGCGCCTGGCGGACGAGCATCGCGCCGGGATCCGCCACCGCCGGCGCCCCTGCGTCGGAGAGCACGCCCGCGTCGCGGCCCTCTCGCACCGGCGCGAGCAGCTCGCGGAGCCGGGTTTCGTCGGCGCCTGGTTCGAGCTTGACGATGTCGAGCGCGGCCAGCGGCCCGGGATGACCGACGGCCTTGAGGAACGCGCGCGCGCTCTTGGGCTCCTCGACGATGAAGCAGCCGATGGTGCGGATCCGTTCCCGGACCGCGGGCGGAATCGCTGCGGCGTCGGTGCCGTCGGCGATCGGCGTCGGGATGAGATAGAGCGTCCCCGTGCTAATTGGACTACCCTCGCGCGCCCGCGCTCGGGGGTTCGCCTTGGGAGGGCCCGGCGGGCTCGGCGAGCACGTCGCAGCCGAGCTCGCCGAGCAGCTCCACGAGCGCGATCAGCGGCAGCCCGATGAGCGCCGTCGGATCCTCGCCTGCGAGCCGTTCGACCAGGGCGATCCCCAGCCCCTCGATCTTCGCCGAGCCCGCGCAGTCGTACGGCTGCTCGGCGCGAAGATAGCGCTCGATCGCCGCGTCGGAGAACTCCCGGAAGTGGACATCGCAGGGCACGAGACGCGTCCGGGTCTCGCGATCGGCGCTGCGGACGACTGCCACCGCGGTCAGGAAGCGCACGTGCCGGCCGCGCATCGCCCGGAGCTGGGCGACCGCGTTCGGGTGAGTCAGCGGCTTCACGAGCAGCTGCTCGCCCAGCACCGCGACCTGGTCCGAGCCGATCACCAGGGCGTCGCGCGACCGCGCCGCGGCGCTGTTCGCCTTCTCGACCGCGAGGCGCAGCGCCAGCGCGTCCGGGGTCTCGCCGGGGCGCGGCGTTTCGTCGACCGCCGGATTGACGACGTCGAACGCGACCTGCAGCCGCGCGAGCAGCTCGCGCCGGTACGGCGAGGTCGAGGCGAGGATGAGCGGCGTGGAACCCATTCGGACCGGTCCGGCGAGGCGCGTGAGGCGAGCTAGTTCCCTGATTTCTTTGACGGTCCCGGTGGAAAATACTATCATTCGCCGCCTATGTCTCGTGCCGGGACGATCGACGGCCTGCAGTTCGCCCGCGGCCGGGATCGCGTCGACGGAGCGATCGGCATCGAGGGCCTGCCGCGCCTCGCGGCGATGGGGTGCGACGCGGCGACGCTCGCCTATCGCGTGCGCGGCGGCGAGCACGGAGGAGGACGTCTCGGCCTGACCATCGAGATCAGCGGCGAGCTTCGCCTCGTGTGTCAGCGCTGCCTCCGTCCGCTCGCGTTCCCGCTCGCGGCGCGGAGCGAGCTGGAGCTGGCCGAGACGGAAAGCGAGATCGAAGCGGCGGCGGACGACATCGACCGGGTGCTGGCGACGAAAGCGATGGATGTCGCCACGCTGGTCGAGGACGAAGCCATCCTCGCGCTGCCGATGGTCCCGCTCCACGAGCAGTGCGAGACCGGCGTGGCGCCGGATGCGGCGGCGAAGGCGGGGCCGTTTGCGTCGCTCGCCGGGTTACGCAGGGCAAACGGCGGATCGAACGGCTCGGCCCGATAGGCGCGTTGGCGCCCGGGTGACATCCACACCAGAAGAAGGAGCAGGTTTCATGGCTGTCCAGCAAAACAAGAAGTCGGCGTCGCGCCGGGGAATGCGCCGTTCGCACGACGCCCTGTCCGGTCCGCCGCTCGCGGTCGAGCCGGCGACGGGCGAGGTTCACCTGCGGCATCACGTCAGCCGCAGCGGGTTCTACCGCGGGAAGAAGGTCGTCAAGACGAAGAGCGAGTGACCGATCGCGTCCGCGTGGCCGCGGCGCACCGGCAAGGGGAGACGGGCGGCGGTGCGCCGGTCGCGCGGGACCACGGTCTGCCGAGCGTGGCGAGCGATCTCACTCTGGCGATCGACTGCATGGGCGGCGACCATGGCCCGGCGGTGACCGTTCCTGCAGCGCTGCGCTTCATCGAGACGAACCCCGCCGCGGCGGCGATCCTGGTCGGCGTCGGCGACGCGATCGACGCGCAGCTGCGCCGCCGTGGGGCCGCGCGGTCCGACCGGGTCCGGGTGCACCACGCGAGCGAGATCGTGACGATGGACGAGGCGCCGGCCACCGCGGTCAAGCGCAAGAAGGACTCGTCGATGCGGGTCGCGCTCGACCTCGTGCGGCGCGGCGAAGCCCACGCCGCCGTCAGTGCCGGCAACACCGGCGCGCTCATGGCGATGGCGCACTTCGTCCTGAAGACGCTGCCGGGGATCGACCGGCCGGCGCTCGTCTCCGCGCTCCCGACCGTCAAGGGGCACACCTACATGCTCGACCTCGGCGCGAGCCCCGACTGCAAGCCGGAGCACCTGATGCAGTTCGCCGTGATGGGCGCGATTCTCGTCGCGGCCGTCGAGCACCGCGAGCGGCCCACCGTCGGCCTCCTGAACATCGGCGCCGAAGCGATCAAGGGCAACCAGGTCGTGAAGCAGGCCGGCGAGCTGCTCCGCGCGAGCAAGCTGAACTTCGTCGGCAACGTCGAAGGCGACGGCATCTACCGCGGCGAGGTCGACGTGGTGGTGTGCGACGGTTTCGTCGGCAACGTCGCGCTGAAGACCTCCGAGGGCTTCGCGCGCATGGTCGAGCGGTTCCTGCGCGAAGAGTTCACGCGCAACCCGCTGCGCCGCGTCGCCGCGGCGCTCGCGAGGCCGGCGCTGGCCGCGTTTCGTCGGCGGGTCGACCCGCGCGAGTACAACGGCGCGACGCTGCTCGGCCTGAGGGGCGTCGTCGTGAAGAGCCACGGCTCGGCGGACGTGGTCGCGTTCGGTCGCGCCATCGAGCGCGCGGCGGAGGAGGTGCGGGGGCGGGTGCTCGAGCGCATCGCCGGGCGGCTCGCGATCGCGGAGTCGGCGGCGCTGCCGGAGGCGGCGTCGTGATGCGCGCCCGCATCGTCGGCACCGGCAGCTACCTGCCGCCGCGGATCGTCACCAACGCCGAGCTCGCGCAGCGCGTCGATACCTCGGACGAGTGGATCGTCTCGCGGACCGGGATCCGGCAGCGGCACATCGCCGACGAAAGCCAGACCTCCAGCGACCTGGCACTGGCGGCGAGCCGGGAGGCGCTGCAGGCCGCGGGGGTCAAGGCGAGCGACCTCGATCTGATCATCGTGGCAACCTCGACCCCGGACTACGTCTTCCCGAGCACCGCTTGCCTACTGCAGGAAAAGCTTGGCGTGCGCGGCTGCACCGCGTTCGACGTTCAGGCGGTGTGCAGCGGCTTCGTCTACGGTCTCGGGGTCGCCGACAGCTTCGTCCGTGCGGGCGAGTCGCGCAGCGCGCTCGTCGTTGGAGCGGAGGTCTTCTCGCGGATCCTCGACTGGAGCGACCGCGCCACCTGCGTGCTGTTCGGCGACGGCGCCGCCGCGGTCGTGCTGCGCGCCGACGAGCGTCCCGGGGTGCACGCCACCGTCCTGCGCGCCGACGGCTCGCAAAGTGGCATCCTGTCGGTTCCGGGCAACGTGTGCGGCGGCAGGATCGTCGGCAGCCCCTTTCTGCGGATGGACGGACCGGCGGTGTTCCGGTATGCGGTGCGGGTGCTCGACGAGGTCGCGCGGGAGACCGTCGCAAAGTGCGGCATGCGGCTGAGCGACATCGACTGGCTTATCCCGCACCAGGCGAACATCCGGATCCTCGATGCGACGGTGAAGAAGCTCGGCCTGCCGCCGGAACGGCTGGTGGTCACGGTCGATCGGCACGCGAACACCTCCGCGGCGTCGGTGCCGCTCGCGCTCGATCTCGCATGCCGCGACGGGCGGATCAAGCGGGGCCAGCGGGTCATGCTGCAGGGCGTGGGCGGCGGCTTCACCTGGGGCGCGTCCCTGGTCGAGATCTAGGAGCCTGGACAGATGAGCTTCGGCATGGTTTTCCCCGGGCAGGGCGCGCAGTCCGTGGGAATGCTCGCGGGGTACGGCGATGCGTCCGAGGTGCGCGAGGTGCTCGCAACGGCCTCCGAAGTGCTGAAGCAGGACGTCGCGAAGCTGATCGAGGAGGGCCCCGCGGAGGAACTGAGCCGGACCGTGAACACCCAGCCGGTGATGTTGACGGCCGGCTACGCCGCGTACCGCCTGTGGCGTGGCCTCGGCGGTCCAGACCCGGTGGTGGTTGCCGGGCACAGCCTCGGCGAATACACCGCCCTCGTGGCAGCGGGCGCGCTCGCGTTCGAGGACGCGCTCCCGCTCGTGCGGCTGCGCGCGCAGGCGATGCAGGAGGCGGTGCCGCAGGGGGAAGGCGCGATGGCTGCGATCCTCGGGCTCGATGAGGATGCCGTCCGCCTCGCGTGCGCCGAGAGTGCACAGGGGCAGGTCGTCGAGGCGGTGAACTTCAACGCGCCCGGCCAGATCGTGATCGCGGGCCATGCGGGCGCCGTCGAGCGTGCGGTCGCAGCGGCGAAGGCACGGGGCGCCAGGCGCGCCGTCCCGCTGCCGGTGAGCGCGCCCTTCCACTCTTCGCTGCTCGCGCCGGCGGCGGCGCGGTTGAAAGAACGGCTGGCGTCGATCGAAGTGCGGGCGCCACGAATCCCGGTGGTGAACAACGTCGATGCCGAGGTGTACGGCGAACCGGACCGGATCAAGGATGCCTTGGTCCGCCAGGCCGACCATCCGGTGCGGTGGGTCGAATGCGTGCGCGCGATTGCAGGGCGGGGCGTGACCCACGTCGCCGAGTGCGGGCCGGGCAGGATCCTCGCACCCCTCGTCCGGCGCATCGCGGAGACCGCGCAGGGGTACGCCCTGATCGATCGCGCGTCCATGGAGCAGACCCTCGCCGAGCTGAGAGGCGACTGAATGGAGCTCAAGGGGCAGGTCGCCCTCGTCACCGGTGCGACGCGCGGGATCGGCAAGGCGATCGCGGTTGCCCTCGGCCAGGCGGGGGCGACGGTCGTCGGTACGGCGACCACCGACGCCGGAGCGCAGTCGATCGGGGAGTATCTCGCTCCGGCCGGCATCGCCGGCCTCGGCGCGACGCTCGACGTCACCGACGGTACCGCGGTCGACGCGCTGGTCGCGAGGGTGGAGAAGGAATTCGGGGCGGTGTCGATCCTCGTGAACAACGCGGGAATCACGCGCGACAACCTGCTCGCGCGCATGAAGGATGCGGAGTGGGATGCGGTGATCGACACCGATCTCAAGTCGGTGTTCCGGCTGTCGCGGGCGGTGCTTCGCGGCATGATGAAGGCGCGGGCCGGCCGCATCATCAGCATCACGTCGGTGGTGGGCGCGAGCGGCAACCCGGGCCAGATCAACTACGCCGCGGCGAAGGCGGGAATCGCCGGTCTGACGCGGTCGCTCGCGCGCGAGATCGGCAGCCGCGCGATCACGGTCAACTGCGTCGCTCCCGGCTTCATCGACACCGACATGACGCGTGCGCTCGCCGAGGCGCAACGCGACCAGCTCCGGGCCCAGATTCCGCTCGGGCGACTGGGGCGTCCCGAGGACGTCGCCGCGGCAGTGCTGTTTCTCGCCTCCCCCGGAGCGGGTTACATCACCGGCGCGACCCTCCACGTCAACGGGGGCATGTACATGAACTGAAACGAAATCCGGTCCGGCGCCGGGGGGGAGGGGGTTCTGATAGAATTTTCGCCGCTCGGGCCCCCAGCAGTCCTAGAACACACCGATCCAGAGGGAAGGAGTCCGCATGGACAACGTCGAACCACGCGTCAAGAAGATCGTCGCCGAGCAGCTCGGCGTAAACGAGGCAGAGATCAAGAACGAGTCCTCGTTCGTGGACGATCTTGGCGCCGACTCGCTCGACACGGTCGAGCTCGTGATGGCGCTCGAAGAAGAGTTCGAGACCGAGATCCCCGACGAGGAGGCCGAGAAGATCACGACGGTGCAGCAGGCCGTGGACTACATCAAGGGCCACCTCACCAAGAAGGCCTGAGCGCGCTTCCGGAGTCTGCTTGTCGCGTCGCCGCGTCGTCGTCACCGGACTCGGGCTGGTCTGCCCCGTCGGCAACCGGGTCGACGAAGCGTGGCAGAACATCGTTGCAGGCCGGTCCGGCATCACCCGGATTACCCGGTTCGACGCCGCCGCCTTCCCGAGCCGGATCGCGGGCGAGGTGAAGGGGTTCGACGTCGGTGCGTACCTTTCCGCCAAGGAGGCGCGACGCTACGACACCTTCATCCACTACGGGCTCGCGGCCGCGATCCAGGCGATCCGTGACTCGGGGCTCGACACCGCCCGCGAGGACCTCGACCGCATCGGGTGCGTGATCGGCTCGGGGATCGGCGGACTGCCCCTCATCGAGGCGACGCACAACGAGTACCTCCGCGGCGGCCCGCGCAAGATCTCGCCGTTCTTCGTGCCCGGCACCATCATCAACATGATCGCGGGCCAGCTGTCGATCATGTACGGGCTCCGCGGCCCGAACCTCGCGCTCGTCACGGCCTGCACGACCTCCAACCACTGCATCGGCGAGGGCGGGCGGCTGATCGAATACGGCGATGCGGACGTCATCGTCGCCGGCGGGTCCGAAGCGACGATCAGCCCGCTCGGCGTCGGCGGGTTCACGGCGCCTCGGGCGCTGTCCACGCGCAACGATGACCCGCCGACGGCGAGCCGCCCCTGGGACAAGGATCGGGACGGCTTCGTGCTCGGTGAAGGCGCCGGGATCGTGGTGCTGGAGGAGTACGAGCACGCGCGCCAGCGCGGCGCCCGCATCTACGCCGAGCTGGCCGGCTACGGGATGAGCGCCGACGCGTTCCACATCACTGCGCCGGCCGAAGACGGCGGCGGTGCCGCCCGTTGCATGACGAACGCCCTGAAAAACGCGCGGCTGAACCCCGACCAGGTCGACTACATCAACGCCCACGGCACCTCGACGCAGCTCGGCGACATCGCGGAGACGGTCGCGGTGAAGCGCTGCTTCGGGCCGCATGCGGCGAAGCTCGCGATGAGCTCCACGAAGTCGATGACCGGACATCTCCTCGGCGCCGCCGGCGGGATCGAGGCGGTGTTCTCGGCACTTGCGGTCCACCATCAGATCGCACCGCCTACGGCCAACCTGTTCAACGTCGACCCGGCGTGCGATCTCGACTACGTTCCGCTGCGGGCGCGGGAGATGCCGATCCGCGCCGCGCTGTCCAACTCGTTCGGCTTCGGCGGCACGAACGGCACGTTGATCTTCGCGCGGATTTGAACGCGACCGTACGAGTGCGGCTGCGTCCGTCACGGACGCTCGCCGCGGCGATCGTGCTCGCACATCTCGCGGCGCTCGCGGCGGCCGTCGCTGCGCTGCCGGGCGCAGCGGCTGCGGTCGTCGCCGCCGGTGTGGCGCTGTCTGCGCTCGGGCACCTGCGGGAGGCGCTGCACCGGGCACCGCAGGCGGTCGCCGAACTCGAGCTGACCGCCGACGGTCGGGTAGCGGTAGCGGGCCCCGCAGGGGATTGGTTGACCGCGCGCCTGCGGAGCGTCGCAGTGCCGGTTCCCTGGCTCGCCGTGGTGACGCTGCGCGACGCACTGGGGCAGCGCCGGGCGGCGGTCGTCCTCCCGGATGCGCTCGACCGGGAGGCATTTCGCCGGCTGCGGGTCTGGCTGCGCTGGGGAACCGCCGCCGGTCCGGCCGGGGCGGATTCGACGCATGAGCCGACGCGCGGCTGAACCAATGTTGCGAACAGGTGTCTGTAGTGCGAGGTCGTGGCAGGAGCGTGAGAGCGCTGCGGTATACTGCCCGTTGCCGGCCGGTAAGCGTTTGAAAAACAACAATACGCGAGGCTTGCGGGGAGGCGGCGATGGCGGACCGCGACGTTGACCAGCAGCTGGTCGCGCGGGCGCAGGCGGGCGACAAGCAGGCGTTCGACCTGCTGGTCTCCAAGTACCAGCGCAAGCTCGGGCGGCTCCTCGCGCGGTTCATCCGCGATCCGGCGGAAGTCGAGGACGTGGCGCAGGAGGCGTTCGTGAAGGCCTACCGTGCGTTGCCCTCGTTCCGCGGCGACAGCGCGTTCTACACGTGGCTGTACCGGATCGGGATCAACACGGCGAAGAACTACCTGGTGGCGTTGGGCCGCCGGGCGCCGACCACGACGGGATTCGATTCGGACGAGGCGGAGGGCTTCGAGGACGGCGACCAGCTGCGCGACATCAACACGCCCGAGAGCGTGCTGGCGTCGAAGGAAATCGCGGCTACTGTGCAGAAGGCGATGGAAGACCTGCCCGAGGATCTGCGCACGGCGATCGAGCTGCGCGAGATCGAGGGCCTGAGTTACGAGGAGATCGCGAACATCATGAACTGTCCGATCGGGACGGTGCGCTCGCGCATCTTCCGGGCGCGCGAGGCGATTGCCGCCAAGCTGCGCCCGCTGCTCGATACCCGTAAGGACCGAAGGTGGTGACCGGATGAAGCAACGACTCTCGGCGATGATGGACGACGCGGCGGAGGACCATGAGTGCGAGAGCTGCGTCAAGGGGCTCAAGGACGACCCCGAGCTCCGCGCAACCTGGGATGTCTACCACCTGATCGGCGATGCCCTGCGGGGCCACACCGCTCCGGATGTCGCGGAGCGCGTTCAGCAGCGGCTCGTCGCCGAGCCGACGGTCTTCGCCCCGCGCGCGATCGAGCCGCCGCGACGGCGCGCGACCCGGTATGCGCTGTCGATGGCCGCGAGCGTCGCAGCGATCGCGCTCGTCGGCTGGATGGCGCTGCAGCTCACCGGCCAGCCCGAATCGCCGCCGGTCATCGCCAAGCTCCCCGAGCCAGCGCTCGTCGCCGTTCCGGTCGCACAGGGGGTGAGCGACTACCTGCTCGCGCACCAGCGGTTCTCGCCCGCGCTCGCGATCGGCGGCATCGCGCCCTACATCCGCAGCGTGGCCGAAGAGAACGGGGCGCGCTGACGATGCGGGCGCTCGTGTTGGCCGCGGCGCTCGCCGCGGGCTCGACGGCATGTCCCGGCGCGCGCGGTCGCCCAGTCGAACGCCGACGCGATCTCCTGGTTGCAGCGGATCTACCGCTCCACCGAGCGCCTCAGCTATACCGGCACGTTCGTGTACCAGCAGGGCGAGCAGGTCGAGAGCTCCCGGGTGACCCGGATCGTCGACGGGTCGGGTGTGCACGAGCGGCTGGAGACGCTCGACGGCACCCCGCGCGAGATCGTCCGCGTCAACGAGGAGGTGACCTGCTACCTGCCGCAGACGATGACGGTGAAAATCGAGCGCCAGACCGACACCGGGCCCTTTCCGGCGATGCGCGCGGATGCGCGCGAGCTCGCGCAGTACTACGACATCCGCAAGGGCGAGACCGAGCGGATCGCCGGGTACGATTGTCAGTCGATCGTCCTCGAGCCGAAGGACAAACTGCGCTACGGGCACAAGCTCTGGGCCGATCTCGCGACCGGGATGCTCGTCAAAGCCAAGACCTTCAACGAGAAGCACGAGGTCGTCGAGCAGTTCACGTTTACCCAGCTCCAGATCGGCGGCCGGATCGAGCGCGACCAGGTGAAGTCCCGGTTCGCCGGCAAAGGGCGCGACTGGCGGGTCGAGAGCGCGGCGATGGTCCCCACCGACCTCGCGAGCCATGGCTGGCTGCTGCGATCGCTGCCCATCGGCTACCGCAAGATCACCGAAATGAAACGCAATCTCGGGGCAAGCGTCGGGGTCGGCCACATCGTGCTCTCGGACGGCCTGGCCGCCATGTCGATTTTCATCGAGCCGCTCGCCGCCAAGCCGGCCCTGGGACCGCTAGGCCCGTCCCGACAGGGCGCGATCAACGTCTACACCCGCAAGCTCGACGGCTACCTCGTCACGGTCATCGGCGAGGTCCCTGCGGAAAGCGTCAAACTGGTCGCCAACACCGTCGAGTACCGTCGTCCGCAGTAGGGTTGGGGTCAAATCCCCCGCCGCCGCGGTCGCCGCGCTTGAAACCTCGCCCGCCCCGATTTATCGTTAGTATCCGGCAGCAGTTCCGCACGCAGGGATGGAACACCCCATGAAAACGCTACTTTCCGCAGTCCCCGTCGCCGCGGCGGTCGCCCTCGCCGGCCCGTCGTTCGCCCAGACCCGCGGGCTGCCCGACTTCACCCAGATCGTCGAGAGCCAGGGTACTGCGGTGGTGAACATCAGCACCACGCAGCTCCGGCAGCGTCAGGCGCGATCGCAGACCCCGCAGCTCGACGAGGACGATCCGTTCTACGAGTTCTTCCGCCGGTTCGTCCCCCGGGGGCCGCAGGGGCCCCAGGGCCCGCAGGGTCCCCAAGCCCCGCCGGGTTCCCAAGCTCCGCCGGGTTCCCAAGCTCCGCCGGGGCCGCGCGACTTCGAGTCGAACTCGCTCGGTTCCGGGTTCGTCATCAGCGCCGACGGCTACATCCTGACCAACGCCCACGTCGTCGAGGCCGCCGACGAAATCACCGTGAAGTTCAACGACAAGCGCGAGTACAAGGCCAAGGTCATCGGCGTCGACCGGCGTACCGACGTCGGGCTGATCAAGATCGAGGCCGCGGGGCTGCAGCCCGTGAGGTTCGGCGATGCAAGCAAGCTCCGGGTCGGTGAATGGGTGGTCGCGATCGGCTCGCCGTTCGGCTTCGAGAACACGGTCACGGCGGGAATCGTTAGCGCGAAAGGCCGGTCGCTCCCGCAGGAGAACTTCGTACCCTTCATCCAGACCGACGTCGCCATCAACCCCGGGAATTCCGGCGGCCCGCTCTTCAACCTGACCGGCGAGGTGGTGGGCATCAACTCCCAGATCTACAGCCGCACCGGCGGCTTCATGGGGCTTTCCTTCGCGATCCCGATCGACGTCGCGCTGGACATCTCGAACCAGCTCCGCACCGTGGGGCGAGTAAGTCGCGGGCGCATCGGCGTGGTCATTCAGGAGGTGTCCCGCGAGCTTGCCGATTCCTTCGGGCTCACCAAGCCCATGGGGGCGCTCGTGAACGCGGTCGAGAAGGGCGGGCCCGCGGAGAAGGCAGGGGTGGAGACCGGCGACATCATCCTCAAGTTCGACGGCCGGGCGGTCAACGGTTCGTCGGACCTGCCGCGGATCGTCGGCTCGACCAAGCCCGGCGCGCGGGTCCCGGTGCAGGTATGGCGCAAGGGACAGACCAAGGAGGTCGCGGTGACCGTGGGCGAGATCCCCGACGACCGGGTCGCCTCGAGCCGGGGCGCGCGTCCAGGGGAGCGCAAATCCGCGGTCGCGGCGAACCGTCTCGGCCTGGTGGTCAGCGATCTGGCGGAGGAGAAACGCCGCGAGCTGAGGCTGTCGGGCGGCGTCCTGGTCGACGAGGTCCGTGAGCAGCCGCGGGCCGACATCCGCGCCGGCGACGTGATCGTGGCGCTGACCGCGAAAGGCGCCACGACCGAGCTGAAGTCGGCGAAGCAGTTCAACGATCTCGTCGCCGGCCTCGACAAGGGCACGACGATGACGCTGCAGATCCGGCGTGGCGAAGCCAATATCTTCGCGACGATCAGGGGCGAGACCACCGGCGGTTGAACGGGCCGCGCCGGAGCGGCCGCGGCGTCGCGCGTCGCCCGGAAGTCGTGCCCGCGGCGCTGGAATCCGCTAGAATTCGCGCCGCCTCGAACGGCCGGAGAAGGGTGCTGGAAAAGCACCCTTTTTTGTGCTCCGGGCGGTAACGATTCCAGCCCCCGGAGAGCCAGCCGCGCCGCGAACGAGCGTCCCGATGCAGCACATCCGCAATTTCTCCATCATCGCCCACATCGACCACGGCAAGTCCACGCTTGCCGACCGATTCATCGAGCGTTGCGGCGGCCTGTCGGCACGTGAGATGGGCGAGCAGGTGCTCGACTCGATGGACCTCGAGCGCGAGCGCGGCATCACCATCAAGGCCCAGACCGCCGCGCTGCGCTACACCGCGCGCGACGGCGTGACGTACCACCTGAACCTGATCGACACGCCGGGTCACGTCGACTTTTCGTACGAGGTCTCGCGCTCGCTCGCCGCCTGCGAGGGCGCGCTGCTGGTCGTCGACGCCTCCCAGGGGGTCGAGGCACAGACGGTCGCCAACTGCTACACCGCCACCGAGCAGGGCGTCGAGGTCGTCCCGGTGCTGAACAAGATCGACCTGCCGTCCGCGAATCCCGAACAGGTCGCGCAGGAGATCGAGGACGTTATCGGCATTCCGGCCGCCGATGCGATCCGGGTCAGCGCCAAGACCGGCGACGGCGTCGACGACGTTCTCGAGGGGATCATCCGGCGGATACCGCCGCCGCGCGGCGACCCGGCCGCGCCGCTGAAGGCGCTCGTCATCGATTCGTGGTTCGACAACTATATCGGCGTGATCATGCTGGTGCGCGTCGTCGACGGCGTGCTGAAGCCGAAGGACCGCATCCTGCTGATGTCGACGCGTGCGGGCTACTCCTGCGAGCAAGTGGGCGTGTTCACGCCCAAGGCCGAGCCGCGCAGCGAGCTGTCCGCCGGGGAGGTGGGATTCGTCGCCTCCGGGATCAAGGAGCTCCAGGCAGCCCGGGTCGGGGACACCGTGACCCACGCCGATCGCCCCGCGGCGCAGGCGCTGCCGGGATTCAAGGAGATCAAGCCCCAGGTGTTCGCCGGCCTCTATCCGGTCGAGAGCAACGAGTACGAGGCGCTGCGGGAGGCGCTGCAGAAGCTCGGGCTCAACGATTCATCGCTCCGGTACGAGCCGGAGGTCTCGCAGGCGCTGGGGTTCGGATTCCGCTGCGGGTTCCTCGGCCTGCTGCACATGGACATCGTGCAGGAGCGGCTCGAGCGCGAGTACGACATGGCGCTGATCACGACCGCACCGACGGTTGTCTATGAGGTCGCCCTCCGCGACGGCACGGTGGTGCGCGTGGAGAATCCCGCCAAGATGCCGGATCCCTCCAAGATCGCCGAGATCCGCGAACCGATCATCGCGACCACGATCTTCGTGCCCCAGGATTTCGTCGGCCCGGTCATCACGCTCTGCAACGCGAAGCGCGGCGCCCAGAAGAACATGCAGTACCACGGCCGCCAGGTGATGCTCGCCTACGAGATGCCCCTCAACGAGATCGTCATGGACTTCTTCGACAAGCTGAAGTCCGTCTCCCGGGGTTACGCGTCGCTCGACTACGAGTTCCGGGAGTTTCGTCCCGCCGACATGGTCAAGCTCGACATCCTGGTGAACGGCGAGCGGGTGGATGCGCTATCGGTGATGGTCCATCGGCAGAACGCCCAGTACCGCGGCCGCGACCTGGTGTCGCGGATGCGCGGCCTCATCCCGCGGCAGATGTTCGACGTCGCGATCCAGGCGGCCCTCGGATCGCAGATCATCGCGCGGGAGACGGTGAAGGCGATGCGCAAGAACGTCCTCGCGAAGTGCTACGGCGGCGACATCACGCGCAAGCGCAAGCTGCTCGAGAAGCAGAAGGCGGGCAAGCGGCGAATGAAGCAGGTCGGCACCGTCGAGATCCCGCAGGAAGCGTTCCTTGCGATCCTGCAGGTCGAAGGGAAGTAGGGACCGGCTCCGGCATGAACTTCGCGCTGATCCTGTTCGTGCTGCTGGTGGTGACCGCCTTGATCGCGGCGGCCGACTACCTCTACTTCGGCAAGCGGCGCGGTGCGGGTGCGAAGGAGCCGTGGTGGATCGAGTATCCCAAGAGCTTCCTCCCGGTGATTCTGATCGTGTTCCTGCTGCGCTCGTTCGTGGTCGAGCCGTTCCGCATCCCGTCCGGGTCGATGATCCCGACGCTGCTGGTCGGCGATTTCATCCTGGTGAACAAGTTCACCTACGGCATCCGGCTGCCGATCCTGAACCGGAAGATCGTCGCGATGAACGACCCGCGTCGCGGGGACGTCATGGTGTTCCGCTATCCCGAGGACCCGTCGGTCGACTACATCAAGCGGGTCATCGGGGTGCCGGGCGACACGGTGTCGTACATCAACAAGCGACTCATGATCAACGGCAGCGAACTCGGGCTCAAGCCCGACGGGGAGTACCTCCACAAGCGCGCCACGTACGCGAAGCAGTACGTCGAGACGGTCAACGGCCACCAGCACCGGATCCTGGTCGAGGACGACGCGCCGGCCGGGGTCTCGTTCGCGAAGCAGTTCCCGTTTCGTGACAAATGCACTTACAATAACCAGGGGTTTACCTGCACCGTCCCGCCCGGGCATTACTTCATGATGGGGGACAACCGCGACAACTCGGCCGACAGCCGGGTGTGGGGGTTCGTGCCGGACGAGAACATCGTCGGCAAGGCGTTCTTCATCTGGTTCAACTTCAGCGAGCCGAGTCGCTTCGGCTCGTTCCAGTAGGGGATGGCAACCACCATGAGACGACAGCGGGGAATGGGTTTCGCGGGAGTGCTGGGGCTGCTGATCGCCATCGTATTCATCGCGATCATCGGCATGAAGATGGTCCCGGCGTACATCGAGTACTTCACGATCAAGAAGGCCGTTACCGCGATCACGCAGAGCGGCGAGCTGCGCAACGCGACGGTCGCCGACGTGCGCAAGGCCTACGACCGCCGCGCCAACGTGGACGACATCACCGCGGTCCGGCCCGGCGACCTGGAGATCACGAAGGACGGCAACGAGGTCGTGGTCGCCTTCGCGTACGAGAAGAAGATTCCGCTGTTCTACAACATCAGCGTGGTGATCGACTTCGCCGGGTCGAGCAAGCCCGGGAGCACGAAGAGCGCTGACTGATGTGACGCACGCCGCCCTGCAGGACGGTCTGGGCTATCGGTTCCAGAACCCCCGGCTGCTGCAGCAGGCGTTGACCCATCGCAGCCACGGCACGCCCCACAACGAGCGGCTCGAGTTCCTGGGGGACGGCGTCCTCAACTGCGTCATCGCCGCCGAGCTCTACACGCGGTTCGCCGGGCTGAACGAGGGCGAGCTGTCGCGCCTGCGCGCGAGCCTCGTCCGTGAGCTGCGGCTCCACGAGCTCGCGACCGGGCTCGCGCTGGGCGACGAGCTCAGCCTCGGCGAGGGTGAGCTGAAGAGCGGCGGCTTTCGTCGGCCCTCGATCCTGGCCGACGCGCTCGAGGCGCTGATCGGCGCGGTGTTCCTGGACGGCGGGTTCGAGGCGGCGCGGGGGGTCGTGGCGCGTCTCTACCGGCCGCTGCTCGAGACCCTCGATCCGAAGGGGACGGACAAGGATCCCAAAACGCAGCTCCAGGAGTGGCTCCAGAGCCGCAAGTATTCGCTGCCCCAGTACAGCGTGGTCGCCACCCATGGCGCGGCTCACGACCAGCGGTTCGAGGTCGAGTGCCTGGTGCGCGAGCTCGCCGTCCGCACCGTCGGCAGCGGGGCGAGCCGGCGGCTGGCCGAGCAGGAAGCGGCACGCGCGGCCTTCGAGCGCCTGCGCGAATGACGGGCGACCTTGGATTCCGCTCCGGCACGGTCGCCATCGTCGGACGGCCCAACGTCGGGAAATCGACCCTGCTCAACGCCCTGGTCGGCCAGCGACTCAGCATCACGTCGCGCAAGCCGCAGACGACGCGCCACCGGATCAGCGGCATCCTCACGCGTCCGGGCGTCCAGTACGTGTTCGTCGACACGCCCGGGTTCCAGACGCGCCACCGCGGTCCGCTCAACCGGCTCCTGAACCGCGCCGTCCGGCAGGCGCTCGCCGAAGTGGACGTGGTGCTCCTCGTCGTCGAGGCCGGGCGGTTCGACGACGAGGACCGCGCCGTAGTCGCGCTCCTGCCGGCGAAGACCCCGGTGTTCCTGGTGGTGAACAAGAGCGATCGGCAGCCGGGGCGCGAGCGAATGCTGCCGTTTCTCGCGCGCGCCGCGCGCGAGTTCGCCTTCGCCGAAGTGGTGCCGGTCAGCGCGACCAAGGCGCGGAACCTGCCGGAGCTCCTGAGGACGCTCGCGCGCTACCTCCCCGAGCAGCCGGCCATGTTCGACGAGGATGCGGTCACGGATCGGAGCGAGCGGTTCCTCGCCGCCGAGCTGGTCCGCGAGAAGCTCTTCCGCCTCCTCGGGGAGGAGCTGCCGTACGGCTGCGCCGTGACGATCGAGCGGTTCGAAGAGGACGGGCGGCTGCGGCGCGTCCACGCCGCGATCGTCGTCGACAAGGAGAACCACAAGGCCATCGTCATCGGCAAGGGAGGCGAGAAGCTGAAGGCGATCGCGACCGCCGCGCGCCGCGACATGGAGCAGCTCTTCGACGGCAAGGTCTTCCTCGAGGTCTGGGTGAAGGTGCGCCGCGGCTGGACGGAGGACGCCGTGGCGCTGCGGCGCCTGGGGTATGAGGATGTCTGAGCGGCATCGCGTCGACCGGGCCGCGGCTTTCGCGCTGCATACGTATCCCTACAGCGAGACGAGCCTGCTGGTGGAGGCCTTCACGCGACCCCATGGGAGACTGCCCCTGCTCGCGAAGGGCGCGCGCCGGCCCGGATCGAGCCTCCGCTCCGTCCTGGTCGCGTTCCAGCCGCTCACCGCGAGCTGGTCCGGGCGCGGCGAGGTGCGGACGCTCGTGCGCAGCGAATGGCAAGGGGGTCAGCCGCTCCTGAGAGGGGAGGCGCTGCTGTGCGGCTTCTATCTGAACGAGCTGCTGCTGCGTCTGCTGCCGCGGGAGGACCCCCACGAAGTGCTGTTCGATCACTACGCGGCGGCGCTGGCTCGCCTCGCGACGGAGCGCGAGCAGGCGCCCATCCTGCGCGGGTTCGAGCGGCGGCTCCTGCAGGAGCTCGGATACGGCCTGGCGCTGGAGCGCGAGGCCGGGACGGGGGCGCCGCTCGACCCCGACCGCCTGTACCGATACGACCTGGAACGGGGCGCTACCGCCGTCGCGTCCGGGGCCGACGCCGGCGAGGGCCTCCTCATCGCCGGGCGGGCGCTGCTCGAGATCGCCCGCGACGACTACGCGGGCCCGTCCACGGCGCAGGCGGCGAAGCAGCTGATGCGGCTCGCGATCAACTACCGCCTCGATCGGCAACCCCTGCACAGCCGGACGATCTTCAAGGACCTCGCGAGCTTATGATGTACGGCTGGCGCGCAACTCCCGCGGGAGCCGTCGCTCAAAGATGATCGAACTCGGCGTCAACATCGACCACGTGGCCACGGTCCGGCAGGCGCGCCGGACCTACGAGCCCGACCCGGTCTGGGCGGCGGTCGAGGCCCACCTCGGGGGCGCCGACGGGATCACCGTCCACCTGCGCGAGGACCGCCGGCACATCCAGGACGAGGACGTCCGGCGCCTGCGCGAACTGACGCACATCAAGCTCAATCTCGAAATGGCGGCCACCGACGAGATGGTCGGGATCGCGCGGCGGATCCGGCCCGAGATGGCGATGCTCGTCCCGGAGGGGCGGCAGGAGATCACCACCGAGGGCGGCCTCGACATCGTGGGCCGGGAGGCGCGCCTCCGGGAAGTCGTGGCACGCCTGGCCGATGCGGGGATCGTGGTGAGCGTCTTCATCGACGCCGATCGGCACCAGGTCGAGGCGGCGCAGCGGATCGGTGCCGCGGTCTGCGAGGTGCACACCGGCCCGTACGCCCACGCCTTCCACTCGCGGGGACGCGACGCGGAGAGTCCGCCGGTCGTCGCCGAGCTTGCCAAGCTCGCCGCGGCCGGGGCGGCGATCCGCGCCCAAGGCATGCGCTTCAACGCCGGACACGCGCTCAACTACGTCAACGTCGAGCCCGTCGCCCAGCTGCCCGCCATCCGCGAGCTTCACATCGGCCACGCCGTCGTGAGCCGCGCGGTGTTCGTCGGCATCCGCAACGCGGTCCGGGAGATGAAGACGCTCATCGTCGACGCGGCCACGCGCGCGGCCGTCCGGGAACGGCGGTGATCGTCGGGATCGGTACCGACCTCGTCGAAATCGTGCGCGTCGAGCGCGCGCTCGAGCGTCATGGCGACCGCTTCGCGCGCCGGATCCTGGTGGCGCAGGAGTACGCGCGATTCGCGGCGCATCGGAAGCCGGCCGCGTATCTCGCCAAGCGCTTCGCGGCCAAGGAGGCGTTCTCGAAGGCGATGGGCACCGGCATCCGCGCGCCGGTGAACTGGCAGAACCTCGGCGTCGCGAACCACTCGTCCGGGCGGCCGTACTTCGAGCTCTCCGCGGCGCTCGCCGAACTCGTCCGCCGGCGCGGCATCCGGAGCGTGCACGTGAGCCTCACGGACGAGCGCGGAATGGCCGCGGCGTTCGTCGTCCTGGAAGGTCGCGATGACGATTGATCGCCCGCTCGGTCCCGTCGTCGTCGACCTGGTGGGGCTGGAGCTGACCGCCGGCGAGCGCGAGCTCCTCGCCCATCCGCTGGTCGGCGGGGTGATCCTGTTCGCCAGGAACTATGCCGGCTCCGAGCAGCTGCGCGCACTCGCTCGATCCATTCGCGCAGTTCGCAGCCCGCCGCTCCTCGTCGCCGTGGATCACGAGGGCGGGCGCGTGCAACGCTTCCTCGAGGGCGGCTTCACGCGCCTCCCGCCGATGCGCGCGCTCGGGCGGGTACACGACCGCAACCCGGCGCTAGCCGCGAACCTCGCCGGCGCGATCGGCGTGGTGCTGGCGGCGGAGCTTGCCGCGCACGGTGTCGATTTCAGCTTCACACCGGTGCTCGACGTCGATTTCGGCGCCTCGAGCGTGATCGGCGATCGCGCGTTTCACTCCGACCCTGGCGCGGTGGCGAGTCTCGCCGGAGCGCTCGTGGCCGGAATGGCGCGGATCGGGATGGGTGCCGTCGGCAAGCATTTTCCCGGTCATGGGTACGTGCGGGCCGATTCCCACCACGAGGTGCCGGTCGACGGCCGCGATCTGGCGACGATCGAGGCGAACGATCTCGTCCCGTATCGAGCGCTGATCGGGCGCGGGCTCGCCGGGGTGATGCCGGCGCACGTCATCTACCCGGAGGTGGACCCCCGGCCGGCGGGGTTCTCGCCGGTCTGGCTGAAGGACATCCTCCGCGGCCGGCTCGGGTTCGACGGGATCGTCTTCAGCGACGACCTGTCGATGGAGGGCGCAGCCGTCGCCGGGGACATCGTCGAGCGGGGGCGCGCCGCGCTCGACGCCGGGTGCGACATCGTCCTCGTGTGCAACGCCCCGGACGCAGCGCAACGCCTGCTCGACGGGCTGGAGGCGGAGCGCCTCGATGCGTCGCGGACCGGGAGGATGCGGCGCCCGCGCGCGGTCGAGCCGGAGCGGCTGCCCGACTACGGGGCGGCGTTGGCCGAAGTCAGGCGCGAGCGCGAAGGCGGTGTGCTCGCCTGAGCTCGCGGTCAGGCACGCTCGATGTACGTGCCGTCGTCGGTGTTGACTTTGATCTTCTCGCCGGCCTCGATGAACGGCGGGACCTGCACCACCAGCCCGGTCTCCGTCTTCGCCGGCTTGAAGGAGGTTGTTGCGGTGGCGCCCTTGATGTTCGGATCGGTCTCGACGACGGCCAGGACGACGCTGGGCGGGAGCTCGACCCCGATCGGCCGCTCGTTGTGGAAGTTGATCTGGACGTCGGTGTTCGGCAGCAGGAACTCGGTCTGGCCCTCGAGCGCCTCCGCCGCAAGCGTGAGCTGCTCGTAGGTGTCCTTGTCCATGAAGACGTAGCTGTCACCCTCCTGGTAGAGGTATTGCATCTGGCGCGGCTCGACGTACGCGCGCTCGACCTTCTCGTCGGTGCGGAAGCGGGTGTTGGTCTTGGTGCCGGCCTCGATGTCCTTCATCTCGACCTGCATGAACGCGCCGCCGCGCCCGCCGACGTGCACGTGATACGATTTCAACACCCGCCAGACGCGCTTGTCCCATTCGAGCAGGTTGCCGACGCGGATCTCGGTCGCGAGCGCTTTCGCCATGGCCGGTTGCCAGGTGTGGTGAGAAAGGGGCGGAATTCTACCTCGCCGCGCGCCGTGCCGTCGCGTCGCGTTCCCGATCGGGACCGTTAGCCCCGTGTTCGACGCCGCTACGCTCATTGCCGATCTGCCGCACCGCCCGGGCGTCTACCGCATGCGCAACGCCGGCGGCGACGTGCTCTATGTCGGCAAGGCCCGCGACCTCCGGAAGCGCGTCGCCTCGTACTTCCAGAAGTCCGACCACGGCCCGCGAACCCAGGTCATGCTCTCCCAGGTCGCCGGCGTCGAGGTGACCGTGACGCGGTCGGAGGCCGAAGCGCTGATCCTCGAGAACAACCTCATCAAGTCGCTCGCGCCGCGCTACAACATCCTGTTCCGGGACGACAAGTCGTACCCGTACCTGATGGTCACCGGGGATGCGTTCCCGCGGCTCGGGTTCCACCGCGGCGCGCTCGAGAGGCAGCACGCGTACTACGGGCCGTTCCCCAATGCCGGGGCGGTGCGCGAGAGCATCCAGCTGCTGCAGAAGGTGTTTCGGCTGCGCACCTGCGAGGACTCGGTCTTCCAGAACCGCTCGCGGCCGTGCCTGCTGCACCAGCTCAGCCGCTGCTCGGCGCCATGCGTCGGGCTGATCGACCAGGCGAGCTACGCCGCCGACGTGCGGAACGCGAAGCTCTTCATGGACGGTCGCGAGGACGACGTCATGTCGGCGCTGGCGGCCCGCATGCAGACCGCCGCCGACTCGCTCGACTACGAGCGCGCCGCGGTGCACCGCGACCAGATTCGTTCACTCGCCAAGGTGCAGGGCCGCCAGTACGTGGACACCTCCAAGGCCCTCGACGCCGACGCGATCGCCTGCGCCATCGAGCAGGAGATCGCGTGCGTGAACCTGGCGATGATTCGCAACGGCCGCTACCTGGGCGACAAGAGCTTCTTCCCGCAGCACGCGGAGGGCCGATCGCCCGGGGAAGTGGTCGGCGCGTTCCTCGCCCAGCACTACCTGCAGAGCCCGCCGCCAGGCCTGGTGATCGTCGGCGACGACGTCGACGCGGACGAGCTGGCCGGTGCGATCGCGGAGCACGCCGGCCGCCCGCTGCAGATCGTGTCGCGTCCGCACGCGGAGCGGCGCGCCTGGCTCGAGATGGCCGAGCGGAACGCCCGGCAGGCGCTGGCCCAACGGGCCCGGGAGCAGGGCACGCAGGAGACCCGGCTCGCGGCGATGCGGGAAGCCCTCGGGCTCGCGGCCTCGGTGCAGCGCATCGAGTGCTTCGACATCAGCCATACCCACGGCGAGGCGACGGTCGCGGCCTGCGTGATTTACGATCACTACCGGATGCGGAACTCCGAGTATCGGCGCTACAACATCACCGGCATCCAGCCCGGGGACGACTACGCGGCGATGCGCGACGTGCTCCAGCGGCGCTACGAAAAGGTCGCGCGCGGCGAAGGGGTGATCCCGGACCTGATCCTCGTCGATGGCGGGAAAGGTCAGGTCAATGCCGCCCGGGTGGTGCTCGTGGAGCTCGGCTTCGCGGATCTCGACCTCGTGGGCGTCGCGAAGGGTCCCGAGCGCAAGCCCGGGCTGGAGGAGCTCGTTATGGCTGACGGTCGCGTGCTGCACCTCGACAAGGAGCACCCCGGCTTGCACCTGATCCAGCAGATCCGGGACGAGGCGCATCGGTTCGCGATCACGGGTCATCGCCAGCGGCGGGCGAAGCAGCGCGTCACGTCGACGCTGGAGTCGATCTCCGGCATCGGCTCGAAGCGCCGCCGCCAGCTGCTCGAGCGGTTCGGCGGACTGAAAGGCGTGCAGGCGGCGAGCGTCGAAGACCTGGCGCAGGTCGAGGGCATCAGTCGGACGCTGGCCGAGCGCATCTACCGGGAGCTGCACTGATGCTGTTCAGCCTTCCCAATCTCCTGACCTGGCTGCGAATCCTGGCGATCCCGCTGCTCCTCGCGATCTACTATCTCCCCGACCGGTGGCTCGACCCGCACGAGAAGAACCTCGCTGCCACCATCCTGTTCGTCGGGGCCGCAGTCACCGACTGGCTGGACGGCTACCTGGCGCGGCGTCTGAACCAGACTTCCGCGTTCGGAGCGTTCCTCGACCCGGTTGCGGACAAGCTGATGGTGGCGGCGGCCCTGATCGTGCTCCTCCAGCTCAACCGCGTCGACGCCATCGTGGCCGTGATCATCATCGGCCGCGAGATCGCGATCTCCGCGCTGCGCGAATGGATGGCCAAGATGGGGAAGGGCAAGAGCGTCGCGGTCAACTTCCTCGGCAAGATCAAGACCGTCTCGCAGCTCGTGGCGATCCCGCTCCTGCTGTACCACGACCCGATCGGCCGATGGTTCGACTCGTTTCGCATCGGCACCTGGCTCGTCTATCTGGCGGCGGCCCTGACGCTCCTGTCGATGTTCTACTACCTGAAACTCGCCGCGCCGCACGCGTTCGGGCGAGGGGAGGGTGGGGCCTGAGCGTCGGTTGCGTCACCGGACGGGGAGTCGCACGCTTGACCCTCGCTTCGGCGGGCGAGTAAAATTCCTCTTCACATCGCGGGAATAGCTCAGTTGGTAGAGCGCAACCTTGCCAAGGTTGAGGTCGCGAGTTCGAGACTCGTTTCCCGCTCCAGATTCTCGCGAGGGAAAGCGGTTAGCGCTTTCCCTCGTTCGTTTAGTCCCGAGTCGCGGCGGGGTGGCAGAGTGGTCATGCAGCGGCCTGCAAAGCCGTGTACGCCGGTTCGATTCCGACCCCCGCCTCCAAAACTCTGATCAGAAGAGGCGTGCGTCCCCTTTTCAGCCCTGGGCGTTCATGAAACGCAAAGCCAGACCCGCGACGTCGTTGAAGCTGAAGCTCCTCGGGCCGCTGTTCGCCGCCGAAGCGAGTGGCGTCGATCTGAGAAAGCCGCTCAATCTGGCAGTGGTTCGGGCGATCGAGGAAGCGATGGACCGGTACGCGATGCTGGTATTCCATGACCAGCCGCTGAGCGAGGACGAGCAGATCGCGTTCGCGCGCAGCTTGGGACCGCTGAATGGGGGGTTGCGCAAGGCCACGGGTGCCTCCACCCGGTTCAAGTACGATGAGCTCATCGATATCTCGAACGTCGCGCAGGACGGCGAGGTCGTCGCACGCGACGACGCGAAGCTCGTCGGCGCCATCGCGAATCAACTCTGGCACAGCGACAGCTCGTTTCAGGATGCCCCGATTGCCTATTCGATGCTGTCGGCGGTTGTGGTGCCGGCGGAGGGCGGCGAGACCGAGTTCGCCGATCTGCGCGCCGCCTACGACGCGCTGCCCCCGAAGATCAAACGGGAGATCGAGGGCCTCGTGGCGCGGCACTCCGCCTTTCATTCGAGGTTCCTGCTGGGCGACAACCGGTACACCGCGGAACAGCTGAAGGTTTTCCCCTCGGTGGACTGGCCGTTGGTGCGCATACACCCGGGGTCAAAGCGCAAGGTGCTGTTCGTCGGCGCGCACTGCACCGAGATCCTCGGAATGACGGTGCCCGAGGGCCGGATGTTCCTGGCCGACCTGATCGAGCACGCGACGCAGCGCAGGTTCGTCCACCGGCACGAATGGCGGTCTGGCGACCTCGTGATGTGGGACAATCGCTGCACGCTGCACCGCGGGCGCCGCTACGATCTGTCGCAGCGACGCGACCTTCGGCGCACGACCACCGAGGAAAGAACAGCTCGGGCGCCAGCGGAGCGACGACGAATACCCTTCGAGCCGGCAGTCCGTCGCATTGTCGCGTGCGGACGAAGCCTTCGGCATCGAAATACCGGCCAACCACCGAGGGGATACAACCCATGACGCAGCGATTCGGGAGCATCGTCAGCGGCCTGTTGGCGCTCGCGGCCGTTTGCTTGAGCGTGTCCGGCGGCGGCGCCGCGCAAGCTCAGGGCAGGGAGCTGACGATGGGCAACGTCAATCCGCCCAAGCACGGAACGTCGCTCGCTGCCCAGGAGTTTATCGACAAGCTGGCCGTAGTGTCCGGCGGCAGGCTCAAGGCAGTCCACCATCACTCCGGGGCGCTGGGCGGGGAGCGCGAGGTCGCGCAGCAGATACAGCTCGGGACGGTCGACTTCGGGCCGATCACGACGGCGCCGCTGTCGACGCTGGTGCCGGAGATGTCGGTGTTCCAGTTGCCGTACATCTTTCGCGACTACGACCATGTCTTCAAGGCGCTCGACGGCGGCGATACCTTGCAGGTGTACTACGACGCCGTGCTCGACCGGCGCGGATTCAAGCTCGTGGGCTTCATCGCCGCGGGCTACCGCGGGATCTACGGTCATTACCCGATCAATGGGCTCGCCGACGTGAAAGGCAGGAAGGTGCGCGTGCAGGAGGACAAGATCCTGGTCGCGACTTTCAAGGCGCTCGGCATGATCTCCACCCCGATCGCCTTCCCGGAAGTCGCGACGTCGCTCCAGACCAGGGTGATCGACTTTGCCGAAGGCGGGGTCAACACGTTCTATCACAACAAGTTCTACGACATCGTCAAGAACGTCGCGGACGTCCGTCACACGCATCAGTGCGTCGCGCTGGTCATGTCGAAGAGCTCATTCCAAAAACTGGACCCCGCCGGCCAGAAAGCCGTCCGCGATGCCTGGGAGCAGGCACGGCAGTTCAATCGTAAGTTCATCCTCGAGGAAGACCAGTCGCTCCAGGAGCAAGTGCGCGCCAAGGGCGTGGCGATCACCAAGCCGGATGCCACACCGTTCCGGCAAGCCACGCAGAGCGTGTACGAGGAGTTCTATGCGACGCCGGCGGGCAAGGACGCCCGCAAGATGGTGGACTACATCCTCAGCGTGAAGTAGCCGCGTGACCTCCGACGCTGGAGGTCAGGCCGCGGACCAGGCGCCCGCGGGAGGGATCTGGGGGCGCTTCTATGAAGGGCTCGGCTACCTCGCCGGCCTGATCCTGGCGATCATGGCGGGCGCGGTCTTTCTGCAGGTCATGCTGCGCTACGCCGGCTGGGCCGGGATCGACGGGCTCGACGAAGTGCCGCGCTATCTCTTCGTGTGGCTGGTCATGCTCGGCGCGGCGGCGGCGATGCATCGTGGCGAGCACACGCTCCTCGGTTATTTTCGTGACCGCCTGGGTCGGCGCGGGCGCGCCCTGGCGATCATCGTCGCGAACGCGGCGGGAATCGCGCTGTTCGCCTATTTCATCAAGCTGAGCTTCGTCCTCGTCCCGAACGCGCACTTGCAGACCAGCGCGGGTCTCGGACTGCCGCTCGGCTATGTCTACGCCGCCGTGCCGGTGGGCGCCACGCTCATCATCCTGCCCATGGCACGCGTCCTCCTCCTCGCACTGCGCGATCTGTGGCCGAGACACTCCTGATCATATTCGTCCTCTTCGTCATCATCGGGACGCCGATCGGCATCGCCCTGGGGGTCGGCGCGCTGGGGGCCGCGATACTTTATCCGGCGCTCAATCCGATCATCATTCCGACGCGCTTCGTCGGGCTGCTCTCGGATTCATTCCTCCTGCTCTCGGCGCCGCTGTTCATCCTCGCGGGCAATCTCGCTGCGCGCGGCGGCGTGGCGCGCGCCATCATCGATCTGGCCACCGCGCTCGTGGGTCGATTCCGCGGCGGCCTGGCGTACGTGAACATCGTCGACAGCATGCTCTTCGGCGGCATCTCGGGCTCGGCGGTGGCGGACGTCTCGGCGCTCGGCACCTTCCTCATCCCGCAGATGGAGCGCAAGGGCTACGACCGCGACTTCGCCACCGCGCTCACGATCAGCACCGCCATCATGGCGCCCATCATCCCGCCCTCGATCATCGCGGTCATCTACGCGTGGATGGCGGACGAATCGGTGGCGGCGATTTTCGCGGCCGGCTACCTGCCGGGGCTCCTGGTGGGCATCGGCATGGCGGTGCCGGTCTTCGTGATCGCCCGCAAGCGCAATTACCCGAAAGAGAAGCCCCCGACGGCGCGCGAGTTCATGGTGGTGCTGCGCGACGCGTTGCCCGCGCTCATGATCCCGATCATCATCATGGGCGGTATCCTGTTCGGCCTCTTCACGCCGACGGAAGCGGCGGCCGTGGCGGTGGTCTACGCGCTCATCGTGCCGCCGTTGTTCTACCGCGAGCCGTCGTGGCGCGAGCTGCCGAAGATCTTCGCCGACTCCGCGCGGCTCTCGGGGGTGATCGGCCTCATCATCGGCCTCGTCGGCGCGTTCGGCTGGGTGCTCACGTATTCCAAGTTTCCGTTCGTGGTGGCCGAGGCGATCGGCAACGTCGCCCCGACCTGGTGGCTCTTCATGACGCTGGTGATCGTGCTCTACGTTCTGCTGGGCACGTTTCTCACGCCTTCCGAGATCATTCTCGTCACCGTGCCGGTGCTGTTGCCGGGGGCCATGGCGGTGGGCATCCATCCGATACACTTCGGGATGGTGTGCGTGATCGCATCGGCGGTCGGCCACATCACCCCGCCGGTGGGCCTGTGCCTGTTCGTTGGCATGTCGATCAGCGGGCTGCCGATGGAAAAACTGATGCGGCCGTTGGTGCCGTTCCTGTGTGCCATCATCGCCGTCCTGTTCGTGGTCGCTTTCGTTCCGGAGATCACGCTCTGGTTGCCCAAGGCATGGGGCTTGGTGAAGTAGACGCTTGATCCATCCGAAAGCGATCCCATGAGCGCACGTCCTCTCCCCGCCAGAGACAAGCTGACCCTCTGTTTCGCCCACGTCGCCTATCGCATGGGCGAACGCTTCGCCCTGCGCAACGCCGGCCTCGACTGGTTCGAGGTGCGCAGCCTCGACGCTTTGAAGGCGCGCATCACGGAGGTGGACGTGCTGCTGTGCTCCGGCCTGTGGCGAAACGAACTGATTCCCGCGGCGCCCAGGCTCGCCTTCATCCAGTCGATCAGCGCCGGCACAGACCAGTATTCCCGCGACGCGCTGGGCGCGGCCGGCATCCGCGTCGCCAGCGCGCAAGGCGTGAACGAGCGCGCGGTCGCCGAGCATGCGATCGCCTTGATCCTCGCCATGGCGCGGCAGATTCCGGAGGCGCGCGACAACCAGACCGCGAAGAAGTGGCGCGGCATGATCGGGGACATCTCAAAGCGCGAAGACGAGCTCGGCGGCAAGACTCTGGTGATCGCCGGCATGGGCCGCATCGGCTCGCGGCTGGCTACGCTCGCGAAGGCCTTCGACATGCGCGTGATCGCCATTCGGCGCGATCCGTCCAAGGGCGCGGGGGCGGCCGACAAGGTCGTCGGCGAGGATGGCCTGCTCGGCATGTTGCCGCAAGCCGATTTCGTCGCGCTGACCTGCCCGCTCACGCCCAAGACCGAGAACCTGATCGACGCGAAGGCGTTCGCGGCGATGAAGCCCTCGGCCTACCTCATCAACGTCGCGCGCGGCAAGGTGGTGAACGAGCCGGCGCTTGTCGAGGCGCTCAACCAGAAGCGCATCGCCGGCGCCGCGCTCGATTGCGTCTGGGAGGAGCCGCTGCCCGCCACGTCGGGGCTGTGGGGCGTGCCCAACGTGCTGATCACGCCGCACACCGCCGGCGAGACGCGCCGCTACGAGGACAACGTCATCGACCTCTTACTGGAAAACCTCGAATGCCTGTGGCGCGGCGAAGCGGTGTTGAAGAACCAGTTCGTCTGACGCCCGGGGCGTAGACCCCCCGCCTCCAGCCGGTTCCCGAGGACCTCCTTTGCGCTGACCCCGCCGTCGCGTGTAGTCTCGAGCGCGACTCGCCTGCGCCCGGGTGGCGAAACTGGTAGACGCAAGGGACTTAAAATCCCTCGGCTTTCAGCCGTGCAGGTTCAAATCCTGCCCCGGGCACCATTTTAAGAGTCCGCGCACAGCCATGCCCCGGTACCTGAGTTCACGGTGCGCTACGAGATCGTCGGCTAGCGGCTCGCGGCCGCAGCGGCCGGACGGCCTTGCTTCAATCCGGCGGGTACGTCCAGCGCTGGTAAACTGAGAACCCCTCAAAGGATCAAGTACCTTGATAGCCACCCTGCAGTGCCTCAAGAAATACGGTGAGCGACTCGATTCGGAGATCGCCAAAGAGATGGGCGTGCCGCTTGCGACGGTGCGCGAGCGCCTGGTGCGTCTGGCAGCCGCGGGAGAGATCATCACCTGCAACCTGACCCGCTTCGAGGGCGGCAACCCGGTCCAAGCGTTGCAGTGTCGCGTGACGGGCTATGTCCCCCCTAAAGCGCCCGGTCGAAAACCGGCGCTGACGACGTAGCCGCCGCCCGTACGTCCTGCCCCGGGCACCAGCGCCTCTCGGCGCCGTAGGTGCTACTTCCATCACGCTTCCCGGGCACGTCCTCGGACCTGCCACAGCGACGCTGCTGCGAGCTTCGCCGCCAGCGTGCAGTCCTTCTCAAAGATCCCTCGATAACCCCCGAATCTGGCTGTAAAAAATCGACGCCAGCCGGTAGGATTTTGGGTTGATCGCAGGCGCCACTGACCGGGCGCGAACCGATGCGACGCGGACCACCCGGAGGAGCGCAATCGATGGCCACCCTGACGAAGCTCGTCGGCGAGCACGAGCGCTGCCACGGGCAGTTGAAGTAACCAGCACCCCCGCACACCGTTCATGGCCGCCGCGTTCAATTCCACCGGCCCCGGCGCGATCGCCGGCGGCCCGACCACGGCGACGGCGACCCAGCAAGAATCCGCGCTCTGGGCGGTCCTCGCGAGCGCGAACGACGCGCGCGAGTACTGCCAGAGCTGGCTCGCGATCCAGTCGCGCCTGATCGCGGGGGTCGTCGGCGGCGTCGTCCTCCTGCGGCCCGAGGGCACGGAGAGCTACAGCGCAGTCGCCGTCTGGCCCGACGTCCGCCGCGACATGGGCTATCTCACTCCCACGGCGCAGAAGGCCCTCGTCGAGCGGCGGGGCGTGGTGACGCCGAACAAGGCCGGTGCCGACGCGGCGCCGACGAGCGTCCACATCGGCTACCCGGTCGAGGCCGTCGGCCATCTCTACGGCGTCGTCGTGCTCGACGTGTCGCTGCGTCCGGAGGCCGAGCTGCAGGCCGCGCTTCGCCAGCTGCACTGGGGCGCGGCGGGCCTCGAGCTGATGTTCTGCCAGCAGGAAGTCGCGCGGGTCGGCGAGACGCGCGACAAGCTGCAGACGGTGCTCGAGGTCGTCGCCTCGGCCGCCGCGCACGACCGCTTCGTCGCCGCGGCGACCGCGCTCGCCACCGATCTCGCCACCCGCCTCGCGTGCGACCGCGTGAGCCTCGGCTTCGAGCGCGGCGGGCAGATCAAGATCGACGCCGTCTCGCACAGCGCGCAGTTCAAGGAGCGGACCAACCTGATGCGCGCGGTCGCGGCGGCGATGGACGAGGCGGTCGACCAGAACTCGACGGTCGCCGTGCCGCCGCCGATCGGCAGCGCGCCCCTCGTGCGCCGGGCGCACGATGCGCTGCTGGACGAGCAGGGGTCCGGCGCGTGCTGCACGGTCGTCCTCACCGCGCTTGGCAAGCCCGCCGGGGCGATCACGCTCGAGCGCACCGCGAAGCGCCCGTTCGACGCCGCGATGATCGAGCTGTGCGAGGCGGTCGCCGGGCTCGCCGGCCCGATGCTCGAGGTCCATCGCCGCGAGGATCGCTGGTTCGGCGCGCGGCTGGCCGATTGGTGGCGGGAGAAGCTTCGCCATCTCTTCGGCCCGCGCCATCCCGGGCTCAAGCTCGCCGCGATCGTGGTTGCGACGGCCCTGGCGTTCCTGATCGTGGCGCGCGGCGACTTCCGGGTCTCCGCCGGGTCGGTGCTCGAGCCCCAGCTGCAGCTCGCGGCGACGGCCCCGTTCAACGGCTACATCCGGGAAGCGCCGGTCCGCGCCGGGGATCTGGTGAAGCAGGGCGCGCTCCTCGCCCGGCTCGACGACCGGGACCTCAAGCTCGAGCGGCTGAAAGGGATGAGCCAGCAGGAAGAATTGAACAAGCAGGTCCGCCAGGCGTTCGCGGAACGCAACCTCGCGCAAGTCCAGATCGTCACGGCGCAGCTCGAAGCCGCCCGTGCCCAGGTCGCCCGCGTCGAGGAGCAGCTGCAGCGTACGACGGTGAGCGCCCCGTTCGACGGCGTGGTGGTCTCCGGGGACCTCAGCCAGCAGCTCGGCGCGCCCGTCGAGCGCGGGACGGTGCTCTTCGAGGTGGCGCCGCTCAGCCAGTTCCGCCTCGTTCTCAAGGTCGACGAGCGCGACGTCGCGTACGTGGAGACGGGCCAGCGCGGGACGCTGCTGCTGTCCGCCTTCTCGGACGATCCGATCGGATTCGAGGTCACGAAGATCACGCCGGTGTCCACGCCGCGGGAAGGCAAGAACTTCTTCCGCGTCGAGGCGCAGCTCGACCGCACCGACCCGCGGATGCGACCGAACATGGAAGGCGTCGGCAAGGTGGAGATCGCCCGCCGCTCGTACCTCTGGATCTGGACGCGTCAGGTGGTCGACTCGCTGCGGCTGCTCGCCTGGTCCTGGCTGCCGTAGCAAAGTGTCCCAGCAGCTCTTCAGCCCGAACTGGTACCGGGTCGCACGGCTCACGCCGAGGCTGCGGCCGCACGCTCAGATCCACCGCCATCAGTACCGGGGCGAGACCTGGTACGTGCTCCAGGATCTCGCCTCGGAGCGATTCCACCGCTTCTCGCCCGCCGCCTACTTCGTGATCGGCCTGATGGACGGCAAGAACACCGTCCAGCAGATCTGGGATCAGGCGCTCGCCCAGTTGGGTGATGACGCGGTGACCCAGGACGAGGTCATCCAGCTCCTTGGCCAGCTGCACGGCGCCGACGTCCTGCAATGCGACGTGCCGCCCGATACCGCCGAGCTGTTCCGGCGCCGGGAGCGCCAGGAGCGGCAGGCGTTGATGAAGCGCGTGCTGAGCGTGTTCGCGTGGCAGATCCCGCTGCTCGACCCGGATCGCCTGCTCGACCGGCTGCTGCCGGCGGCGCGTCCCTTCTTCGGCTGGTTCGGCTTCGTGCTGTGGTGCACGGTCGTCGGCGCGGGCGCGTTCGCTGCCGCCGCCCACTGGCGCGCGCTCACCGAGGACGTGCTCGACCGGGTGCTGTTGCCCGAGAACCTGCTGATGATCTGGCTCGTCTTCCCGCTGCTCAAGCTCCTGCACGAGCTCGGCCACGCGCTGGCGGTGAAAACGCGCGGCGGCGAGGTGCACGAGATGGGAGTGATGATCCTCGTGCTCACGCCGGTGCCCTACGTCGACGCGTCGTCGGCGTGGGCGTTCCGGAGCAAGTGGCAGCGATTCGTGGTCGGCGGGGCGGGGATGATGGTCGAGCTCTTCATCGCCTCGATCGCGCTGTTCCTGTGGCTGTCGGTCGAACCGGGACTGTTCCGGGCGCTGCTCTACAACGTCATGCTGATCGCCGGGGTCTCGACGGTGCTGTTCAACGCCAACCCGCTCCTGCGGTTCGACGGCTACTACATGCTGATGGACTGGCTGGAGATCCCGAATCTCCGCACCCGCGGCAACCAGTATCTGATCTACCTCTGCGAGAAGTACCTGTTCAAGCGGGCCGAGGCGGAGCCGCCGCTCGCGACCGCCGGCGAGCGCGCCTGGTTCGTCGCCTACACCATCGGCTCGTTCCTCTACCGGATCGTCGTCATCGTCGCGATCCTGGTGTTCCTGGGCGAACAGTCGCTGCTGCTGGGGATCGTGTTCGCCGGCTTCACCGCGTTCTCGTGGCTGGTGATGCCGGCGGCCAAGATCGTCAACTACATCCTCAACGACCCCAGGCTGCGCCGGGTGCGGGGCCGGGCGATGGCGGCGAGCACACTGGTCGCGGTGGCGGTCGTCGGCCTCCTGTTCGCGGTGCCGCTGCCGTTGCGGACCACCGCGGAAGGCGTGGTCTGGCTGCCCGACGAGAGCTTCGCACGCGCCGGCTCGGAGGGGTTCGTCGACCGCGTCGTCGCCAAGCCCGGCGACTGGGTGAAGCCCGGCGACTCCCTGATCGAAACCCGCGACGTCGAGCTCGCCACCGAGCTCAAGGTCCTCGAGGCGCGGGTGCTGGAACTGGACGCCCGCCATCGTGCGCACAGCGTCGGCGACCGGGTGAAGGCCGAAATGGTCGAGGAAGAGCGGCGGTTCGCGCTGCAGAACCTCGAGCGGGCGCGCGAACGCGCGGGCGAGCTCACGATCAAGGCCAGGATGGAAGGCGAGTTCGTCATGCCCCGCGCGCCGGACATGCCGGGACGCTTCGTCAAGAAGGGCGAGCTGCTCGCGCACGTCGTCAACGTCGACGCGATCATCGTGCGCGCGATCGTGTCGCAGCAGGACATCGATCTCGTCCGCAACTCGACCCGGCGCGTGGACGTGCGGCTGGTGGAGCACATCGACGCTCCGGTCAGGGGTTCGCTCAAGCGGCTCGTGCCCTCGGCAACCGACCAGCTTCCGAGCGCGGCCCTCGGTACGCAGGGCGGCGGGCACGCCGCCGTGGACCCGAGCGACCGCGACGGCCGCAAGACGCTGCAGAAGTACTTCCAGGTGGACGTCGAGCTGCCGCTCGACCGCAAGCTGCACGTGGGCGGCCGCGCGTACGTGCGCTTCGACCACGGCTGGGAGCCGCTCGGCTTCCAGTGGTACCGGCGGGCGCGCCAGCTCTTCCTGTCCCGGTTCAATGTCTGAGCTCGCCCTTCCGGCGCTGGCGCCGACGGCAGCCTATCCGGAGCAGGCCCTCGAGCGTCCGGGCCTGCTCGACCGGATCGCCGACCGGATCGCCGGGCCGGTGGCGCGTCGCCTCCACGCCCGGCGCGTCCTCGCCACCGGAATCGTCGCGGCCGTCCATCGCTACGCGAAGGAGGCCGAAAAGCTCAACGACGCCGGCATCAAGCGCGCCGCGGCGGAGCTGCGCCTCGCGCTCCGTCGCGATGGCTTCGCCGAGCCGGTCGTGGCGCAGAGCTTCGCGCTCGTGCGCGAGGTGGCGGGGCGGACGCTCGGGATGCGGCACTTCGATTCGCAGCTCCACGGCGGCTGGATCCTGCTGAACGGCATGGTCGCGGAGATGGAGACGGGGGAGGGCAAGACCCTGACCGCGACGCTCCCGGCGTGCACCGCCGCGCTCGCCGGCCTGCCGGTCCACGTGATCACCGTCAACGACTACCTCACCGCCCGCGACGCCGAGCTGATGGGGCCGGTCTACCGGATGCTGGGGCTGTCGGTCGGGGTGGTGGTGAACGGGAAGGAACCCGCCGCGCGGCGCGCGGCGTACGCCTGCGACATCACCTACTGCACCAACAAGGAACTCACGTTCGACTATCTTCGCGACCGGACTGCGGTCGGCGCGCAGGTGAACCGCATCCAGCTCTCGATCGAGCGGCTCGCCGGTGGCGAGAATCGCGCGAGCCGGCTGGTCCTGAGAGGGCTGTTCTTCGCCATCGTCGACGAGGCGGACAGCGTGCTCTGCGACGAAGCGCGCACGCCGCTGATTCTCTCCGCCCGGTCGGAGCAGGCGCCGGAGCGGTCGATGTACGAGACGGCGCTGACCGTGGCCGCCCGGCTCAAGCCGACCGAGGACTTCGTGGTCGAGGGGGGCGAGCGGCAGGTCCGGCTCACCGCGGAGGCGAAGCAGAAGCTGGCGGGGTGGGCCGAGGCCCTGCCGGCCGCGTTCCGCGGGACGCGCCGGCGGGAGGAACTGGTCAAGCAGGCGCTCGTCGCGATGCACGTCTTCAAGTGCGACACGCACTATCTGGTCCGCGACGACAAGGTCCAGATCATCGACGAGTACACCGGGCGGATCCTGCCCGACCGTTCGTGGGAGCAGGGCCTGCACCAGATGGTCGAGGCCAAGGAAGGCTGCCCGCTGACCGGCCAGCAGACCTCGATCGCGCGGATGACCTATCAGCGGTTCTTCCGCCGCTATCTCCGGCTCGCCGGCATGACCGGCACCGCCCAGGAGATCGCCCCGGAGCTCTGGTCCACCTACCGCTTGCCGGTCGTGAAGGTCCCGACGAACCGTCCGATCCAGCGGCGCGACCTCGGAGAACGCGTGTATCTGACGCCCGATGCGAAGTGGCGCGCCACCGTGGAGCGGGTGCGGGAGCTGATCGCGGCGCGACGGCCCGTGCTGGTGGGAACCCGGTCGGTCGGCGCGTCGGAGGAACTCAGCCGGCTCCTCACCGAGGCCGGGGTCGAGCATCAGCTTCTCAACGCCCGCCAGGACAAGCAGGAGGCGGACATCGTTGCTCAGGCGGGACAGCAGGGACGGGTCACGGTCGCGACGAACATGGCGGGTCGCGGGACCGACATCCGTCTCGGGAAGGGCGTCGAGCCGCTGGGCGGGCTCCACGTCATCGCCACGGAGTTGCACGAGTCGCGCCGGATCGACCGGCAGCTCTTCGGCCGCTGCGGCCGGCAGGGGGATGCCGGGAGCTTCGAGGCGATCATCTCGGTCGAGGACGAACTGAGCCGCGTCTACCTCGGCGGCCTGCTGCGGGGGCTCGCGCGGCGGTTGGCGCTAGGCGGCGCCCCGCAGGCGCATCTGCGCCGGCTCATCCGGATCGCTCAGGCGCGCGCCGAGCGCAGCCACGCCGCGATCCGCCGCGATCTGCTCAAGCTGGACGAGCAGCTCGGCGACCTGCTGGCGTTCTCGGGAAGAGGGGAGTAGCGAGCGCTACTTCAGGAACCGCATCCGGCACTTGGCGCCGGCGGGGACGAGCTACTTGTCGTTCGGGAGCTCGAGGCGCACGCCGAACGTGCCGCTCGCGGCATTGATCACGCGGTCCACGACCTTCACGCGCGCCGCGAACTTCTGCGCCGGCGTCTCGGGCGACACCTCGGCGCGGTCGCCCTGCTGGATCGAGCCGTAGAGGCTCGCCGGCAATATGACCTCGACGTTCAGCGGATCGATCTCCGCCACCCGGAGAATCGGGTCCTTCACGTTGGTCGCCGCCATCTCGCCGGTCTTCTGATACCGGTCGACGACCACGCCGTTGACGGGGCTCCGGAGCGTGCGCAGATTGACCACCTCGGTCGCGCGCTGGACCTCGAGCTCGGCGAGCCGCTGGTTCTCGCGCGCCACCTTGAGGTCGGACTCGGCGAGCGAGCGCTCGGTCCGCGCTTCCTCCAGGGCGTTCGATGAAATGAACGCCTGACGGGCGAGCTCCTCGGCGCGCTTCTCTTTCTTCGAGGCGAGGTCGAGCTTGGCTTCGGCCAGGTTGACCGCGCCGATCGCCCCGGCGCGCTGCCGCGCCACGGCGAGTGCGGCCCGCTCCGGGCCTGACTCGAGCGTGACCAGGACCTGGCCCTTTTTCACCGATTCGCCGCGTTCCACGGCCACTTTCTCGATGAGTCCCTCGACCGGGCTGCGGATATCGACCATCTGACGCGCTTCGATGATGCAGTCGTAGTCCTGGGCCGCGACCGGCAGGGCGGCGAGGAAGGCAACGGCAAGGCCAGCGCGCAGGAGGGAGTGTTTCATCGAGGTTCGGACCGCTAGGGAAGGCGATTCTCACCGTCGCTCTCAGAGGGTGTAAAGGAGGAAACCGACGGTTTCCCAACGGATGTCCAGGTTTGGGGCACCGCGTGGGCGGACTGAGGGCTTTTCACCGGGTCGCCCGGCCGGTTTTGGGCCGGGAGCCGAGGGGTCCAAACGGGCGGCATCCCCGTACAATCGGAAAGTCTGTTCGCTTGAGGCCGCCTGGATGATCGTATTCGAGCTTATTTGCTCCGGACAACACCGGTTCGAGGGGTGGTTCGCGTCCGGAGAGGACTTCGAGCAACACCGTCTCGGGGGCCTGTTGTCTTGCCCGGTGTGCTCGACGGGCGAGGTGGCAAAGCTTCCCAGCGCGAAGCTCGGCCGATCAGGCGAGGACGCTCCGCGCGACCCGAAGGCCAGCGCGCCGCAAACGCGACCCGCGGCCCCGACCGCGGCGCAGGCCGCGGCGGCAGTAGCGGCGTTCGTGGACCACGTCTTACAGAACACTGAGGACGTGGGACGGGCGTTTCCCGCGGAAGCTCGAAGAATCCACTACGAAGAGGCGCCGCGCCGCGGGATTCGCGGGACCGCGACCCGCGAGGAGACGGAAGCGCTGGCGGAGGAAGGAATCGGAGTCCTGTCGCTGCCGATCCCGCGGCGGGAGGACTATCACTGACCGGTAGCGCAATGCGCGAGAATGTGTATTATGTAAAATTATTGCTCCTCAGACCGATCCTCGAGCGTCCTTCGATCACTCCTTAGCTCCCCCCCGCCTCAAGAGCTCCGCAGCCTCCGCGTTTCCCGCCTTCAGGGCCCACCGCAGCGCCGTACCCCCCGCGTCCGTCGTGACGTTGGGATCGGCAGCCCCCCGCAGCAACAGCCTCACCACCTCCGAATGCCCGTTGCGAGCGGCGACCATCAGCGGCGTCGCTCCGTTGGGTGCCTGAGCATTGACGTCCGCTTTGCTTTCGATCAGATACCTGCAGACGGCAGCGTGCCCCTGGAATGCACAGTAGTGCAACGCCGTCCAGCCGTCCTTGTCCAGGGTGGCGCCCCGTGCGTGGAGCAGCTTGACGCGTCTCGACGTGCCCCCGGAACGCCGCGAACATGATCGCGGTCTCGTTGCTCGGCGTGCGCTGGTTCACCCTCGCCTTCCGGTCGGCGAGGAAGCGGACCATTTCGATGTCGCCCTCGCGGGCGGCGATCATCAGGAGGGAGTACCCCTCCTTGCTGGTCGAGCTCGGGTCCATTCCCCGGTCAAGGAGGCTGCGCACCCCGTCCAGGTTGCTCGTTCCGGCGGCTCTGAACAGGTCATCCAGCGTCGCCCCCTGCGCGGCCGCGAGTGAGGACCAGATAGACAATAGATAACAACTTGTGATCAGTGAGTTACGAACCACATTTCACCTTGTTTCGAGATCTTTCGCGGATCGAAACACGCGGAAGAAGTTGGCCGTCGTCGCCGCCGCGACCTCCTCAAAGGGCATCGCCCGCAAGCGGGCAACCTCCTCCGCCACGTGGCGAACATACGCCGGCCGGTTCACCTTCCCCCGATAGGGCACCGGCGCTAGATACGGCGAGTCGGTCTCGACCAGGATGTGCTCCATCAGCAAGGCCTTCGCCACCTCGCGGACCGAGCCCGCGTTCCGGAAGGTCACGATGCCCGAGAACGAGATCAGGAAGCCCATTTCGACCGCCGCCAGCGCCACGTCGAGGGTCTCCGTAAAGCAGTGCATGACCCCTCCGACTTCACCCGCGCCCTCCTCCCGCATAATCCGCAACGTGTCGTCGGCCGCGGACCGCGTATGGATCACGAGCGGCTTGCGACACGCCCGTGCGGCCCGGATGTGCACGCGAAACCGCTCCTGCTGCCAGCCAAGATCGCCCTGGAGCCGGTAGTAGTCGAGACCGGTCTCGCCGACGGCCACGATCCTGGGGTGGTCGGCGAGCGCCACCAGCTCGTCGACGGCGACCTCCCCGGCGTCCGGGTAGTCCGGATGGACTCCGACCGTGGCGAACAGCTGCGGGTGCGCCTCGGCTAGCGCCCGGACCCGCGGGAAGTCCTGCAGGGTGACGCTGATGCACAGCGCGTGCGCGACGCCGGCCGCGGACATCTCCGCCAGGAGCTCGGGGATGCGATCGCGGAACTCATCGAAGTCGAGGTGGCAATGGGAGTCGACCAGCATCAGTAGGTATGGGTGGATCGCGTCGACTGCAGCAGGCCGCCGAGCGCCGTCTCGATCCGACGCTTGGCCGCGTGGCCGCTCTCGTCGTCGGAGAAGTGCACGCCGATGCCCTGGGCCTTGTTGCCCTGGCAGTTCGCCGGCGTGATCCACACCACCTGCCCTGCCACCGGCAGCTTGTTCGGATCGTCCATCAGCGTGAGCAGCATGAATACCTCGTCGCCGAGCCGGTACGGCCGCGTCGTCGGGATGAAGATCCCGCCGCGCTTGAGGTGCGGGATGTACGCCGCGTACAGCGCCGACTTCTGCGAGATGGTCAGCGACAGGACGCTCGGCCGGATGCCGCCCTTGTTCGGATCCTCACGCATGTGGCGCCTCCCAAAGCTGCGTATAGCGGATGAAGATCGCCTCCAGGAACAGCCGCGCGTTCAGCGGATGCTGCGCGACCGCCGCGCAGGCTCCGAGCGACCGCTCGAATCTTAACAGCCGCTCGAGGGCGACGGCTTCCGCCAACCCGCGCAGGGCGGGCAGGTGCCGCACGTGGTAGCGCGCCCTGCTCGCGACCCGGGCGAGGACGAGATCCGCGGCCCAGCGCTGCAGCCACGCGATGACCCGCACCGGCGCTGCACCCTGGCAAACGTCGGCGAGCGCGAGGGCATCGCGCTGGCCGCCCGCGAGCTCCCGGAGCAGCGCCTCGCGGGCCGCGCCGTCCTCGGCGCCCTCGAGCACCGCGAGCGGCGCGTTTCCCGCGTACGCCAACGCCGCCTCCGGATCGCTCACACCCTGGGCCACGAGCCACGGCACGGCGTCAGCCGCCGATGCGGGCGGCACGGACACTCGCTGGCACCGGCTCCTGACGGTCGCCAGCAGCCGGTCGGGCATGCTCGATACGAGCAGGAAAACGGTGTTCGGCGGGGGCTCTTCGAGGCTCTTCAGCAGCGCGTTCGAGGCCGCGACGTTCATGGCCTCGGCCGGTCGGATCAGGACCACGCGGAGCCCGCGCCGATGGGTGCCGATCGCGAGGAGCCCCTGCACCTCCCGGACCTGATCGATGCGGATTTGCCGGCTGGCCGCTTCGCCGTCGCGCCGCCGCGACTCGGCGTCGGCCGGACCGGCTTCCGCGAGCGCCTCCGGCTGGATGAGTCGGAAATCGGGGTGGTTCCCCTGGCTGAACCAGCGGCAGGCCTCGCACTCTCCGCACGCCAATTCGGTGCCCCTCGTCCCTTCGCAGAGCAGCCGCTGCGCGAACGCCATTGCGAGCGCGGTCTTCCCGAGACCTGCGCGGCCCTGGATCAGAAGCGCATGTGGCAGGGCTTCCCGGCGCGCCTGAAGCTCGCTCCAGGTCGGCGATAGCCATGTAAATATCATGTTATTCATAATACTGAGAGCGTATTCTCTAATATTACTTTAACTTCCTCGGTGCTCTTTCGCGCGTCGATCACCCGGAACCGCCCCGGGAACTGTCCCGCGCGTTCCAGGTAGGCCGCGCGAACCCGCTCATGGAACGCCGCGTCCTCCCGCTCGAAGCGGTCCGGGGCCCCGGGAGCCTGCCGGAGGCGCGCCTGGCCGGTGCTCACGGGGACGTCGAAGTACAGCGTGAGATCCGGTTGCAGGTCGTCCTGGACCCAGGTTTCGAGGATCCGGAGCTTGTCGACCGGGAACCCGCGTCCCCCGCCCTGGTACGCGAACGTGGCATCCGTGAACCGGTCCGAGATCACCCATGCGCCGCGCGCCAGCCCCGGTCGCACGACCTGCGCGATGTGCTCCTGGCGCGCTGCGAACATGAGCAGGGTTTCGCTCCCGGCGTCCATGGCGTCACGCAGCAGAATCTCGCGGAGCCGCTCCCCCAGCGGTGTGCCGCCAGGCTCGCGCGTGACCACAACTTCCCGCCCGGAGCGTCGCAGGCGTTCGGCGATCCAGGCGACGTGGCTGCTCTTGCCGGCGCCGTCGATCCCTTCGAGCGTTATGAACTTTCCCGGCATCTCGCAGCGCCCTCAGCGGCGGCCACCGAGCTGATATTTTGTCACGGCGCGGTTGTGCTCCTCGAGCGTCCGCGAGAACTCGCTCGTGCCATCGCCGCGGGCGACGAAGTACAGCGCGTCGGTGGGCGCCGGGTTGAGGACCGCCTCGATCGCCGCCGACCCCGGCAGCGCGATCGGCGTGGGCGGCAAGCCATCGCGCGTGTAGGTGTTGTACGGCGTGTCCGCGAGGAGATCGCGCTTGCGGAGATTGCCGTCGAAAGCGCTCCCCAGGCCGTAGATCACGGTCGGGTCCGCCTGGAGCTTCATCCCGGTGCGCAGCCGATTGACCAGGACGGCGGCGATCATGGCCCGATCGTCGGCGCGCCCGGTTTCCTTCTCCACGATGGACGCGAGAATCAGCGCCTCGTAGGGCGAGCCGAGCGGCAGGTCGGGCTGGCGCTGCGCCCATGCCGAATCGAGCCGCTTCGCCATCGCGCGGTAGGCGCGGCGCAGGACCTCGAGATCGCTCGCGCCCTTCGCGAACCGGTAGGTGTCCGGGAAGAACAGGCCCTCGGGGTTCTCGCTGGGCGCCTGGAGGCGCTGCATCACCGCGGCGTCGGCCAGCCCCCGCGTGTCGTGGCGGACGTCGGGATGCGCATCGAGCGCGTCCCGGAGCTGCTTGAAGCTCCAGCCCTCGATGAACGCGACCTCGGTCAGAGCGACTTCGCCCCGTACGAGCTTGCCGAGGAGGTCGAGCGGCGTCACCCCCGAGCGGATCTCGTACTGACCCGCCTTGATCTCGGACGGGTTTCCGGCCAGGCGCGCGAGCGCCTCGAACGCCCAGGGCCGCATTCCGACGCCCGCCTGCGCGATCGCCCGCGAGGCGGTGCGGAGCGAGCTCCCCTGGGGGATCGTGAATTCGACCGTCGCCGCCCCCATCTCAAGGGGCGTGTGCGCGAACCACCAGAGCCAGCCCCCGGCGGCGAGCAACGCGAGAATTCCGAGCAGGAAGAGAGACTTGAGCGTCCGAACCATCAGGGTGGGCGGGGCGGCTGTCGCTGTCCCGCCGATATGATACGGTCCCCTGCCCCATGCTGCCGCACGTCGATTCGGTAAGTGATCCTTTTCTCGCGTTTCTTGCGGCGCGCGCCGGCACCGTCGCCGACGGCGTGGTGCGCGACTTCGGTGACGCGCCCGGCGAGATCGCTGCGACCGCGTCCGGAAGCGTGGTGGCGCACCTCGCGCAGTTCGGGATCCTCGCGTTCAGGGGCGAGGACGCCCGCGATTTCCTGCACCGCCAGCTCAGCTGCGACGTGGAGGGGCTGGCCGACACTGCCGGCGCCTACGGCGCGTACTGCACGCCGAAGGGTCGCGTCCTCGCGAACTTCCTGCTCTGGCGCGAGCCGGACGCGTTCTGCATGCTGCTGCCACGCGCGATCGTCCACGGCATCCAGAAGCGGCTGCAGATGTACGTGCTCCGCTCGAAGGTGACGCTCGCGGATCGGACCGATGATCTCGTCGTCCTCGGCGCCTCCGGGCCGGCCGCAGCGGATGCAGTGGCGAAGCTGGCGGGAACCCCGCCCGGGGGGCCGCTAGGCGTTGCGCGGCGCGATCAGGTCACGGTCATCGCGCTCGCGCCGGCGCGGTTTCTCGTCACGACCCCCAGGGCCTACGCGCCGCATGTCTGGGGCCAGTTGACCGGCGCTTTGCGGCCCGTCGGCGCGGCGTGCTGGGATTGGCTCGAGATCGCGAACGGCTGGCCGTGGATCACGGCCGCCACGCAGGACCAGTTCGTTCCGCAGATGGCGAACCTCGAGCTCCTCGGCGGGGTGAGCTTCCGGAAGGGCTGCTACCCGGGCCAGGAGATCGTCGCGCGTACGCAGCATCTGGGCCAGCCCAAGCGGCGGCTTTATCTCGCGCACGCGCGGCCGGAAGGGATCCCAGCGCCGGGTCAGCCGCTCTACAGCAGCGGCTTCGGCGACCAGGCCGCCGGCATGGTCGTCAACGCGGCGCCGGCGCCGGGCGGGGGCTTCGACCTGCTCGCCGTGGTACAGACCGCGAGCGTAGCCGGCGACACCATCCGCCTGGGGTCGCGGTCCGGGGCCGAGCTGCTCTTTCGCGACCTGCCCTATGCCGTGACGTGAAGCACAGCTACTACATCTACTACCGGACCGGCGTCGACGCTTCGCGGACTCGCGCGGCGGTGACCGCGATGCAAGCTGCCCTGGCTGAGGCGACCGGCGTCGCCGGGCGACTGCTCAGCCGGGTCGATGACCGCACGACGTGGATGGAGGTCTACGAGGACGTCACCGATCCCGAGCGCTTCGAGCGGGAGCTTGCGGCGTGCGTGGAACGGTTCGGCGTGCGCTCGCTGCTCCAGGCCGGCGCCGCGCGGCACGTCGAGCGTTTCACCGCCGACTGATTCTTCCGGATGTGCCTGATTCTCTTTGCCCACCGCGCGCACCCGGCGTATCGCCTGGTCGTGGCCGCGAATCGCGACGAATGGTTCCGGCGTCCGACTGCTTCGGCCGCCTTCTGGGTCGACGCGCCGGAGATCTTCGCCGGCCGCGATCTCGAGCAGCATGGCACCTGGCTCGGAGTCACGACGACCGGCCGGTTCGCAGCGATCACGAATTTTCGCGATCCGGGGAGCCACCGGCCCGACGCGCCGTCCCGCGGCCGGCTCGTGAGCGACTTTCTGCGCGCGCGCGCCACGCCGGCTGCGTACCTCGAGCGCCTGGGTTCGGACGCGGCGTCCTACAACGGCTTCAGCCTGCTCGTCGGCGACGGCGCGTCGCTCTGCTTTTTCTCCAACCGCGAGGGCGAGGTCCGCAGGCTCGAACCGGGCGTCTACGGCCTGTCGAACAGCCTCCTCGACGTGCCGTGGCCCAAGGTCCGGCTCGGCAAGGACCGACTCACCCGCCAGCTCAACGCCCGCGTCGACGCGGACGCGCTACTCGCGCTGCTGGACGACACGCGCACCGCGGCGGACGACGATCTCCCGCGCACCGGGGTCAGCAGCGAGTGGGAACGGAAGCTGTCCGCGCTTCGCATCGTCGCCGACGGCTATGGCACGCGTTCGTCTACTGCGCTCCTGGTCGGCGCCGAAGGCGATGTTTCGATCGCCGAGCGCTCGTTCGACGAGGACGGCCGGGAGCAGTCGACCGTCCGGGAGCGCTTCGCAATCAGCTGATCTCGCGCGCCATCGTCACGTGCGGAATCCCCGCTTCCATGAACTCGTCGCCGGAAGCAGCGAAGCCGTGACGAACGTAGAACGGGACGGCGTGCGTCTGGGCGTTCAGGACGACCCGCTTCATGCCGCGCTCCTGCGCGCGCGCCACCAGCGCCCCGAGGATTCGGCCACCGATCCCCGACCCGCGCCACTCCGGGAGCACGGCCATGCGGCCGATGTGTCCGTCCGGGAGCAGGCGCCCGGTACCGACTACCCTACCCGCGCGGTCGAAGGCGAGCGCGTGATCCGAGCGCTGATCCCATTCGTCGCGCTCGATCTCGGGCGGTACGCCCTGCTCGACGACGAACACCGCGTCCCGGACGCACATCGCCTCCGCCTCCGCGTCGGGCCACGCGACAATCCGCACCGCCACTTCGCGCATCGCCAGGAGGAGTGAAAGACTGCAGTCGGTGTGAGGGCGGCCGCTATAATACTTTCGATGCAGAGTCTCTGGCAGGACACCGAAGCCGCCGCCTTCGCCGGCGACCTCCCGCAACGCGTCTACACCTCGCGGCTGCTCGGCCGCGACAAGTCGCTCGTCTTGCATGGCGGCGGCAACACGTCGGTGAAGATCGGCGAGCGCAACCGTTTCGGCGAGAACGAGACGATCCTGTACGTGAAGGGCAGCGGCTGGGACCTCGAGTCGATCGAGCCCGCCGGCTTCTCCCCGGTGCGGCTCGACCACGTGCGCAAGCTCGCCGAGCTCGAGCGCCTGTCCGATCCGGACATGGTCAACGAGCTCGTCACCCACATGGTCCGGGCCGCGGCGCCGGCGCCCTCGATCGAGACGATCCTCCACGGCTGCATGCCGTTCAAGTTCGTGGACCACACCCACGCGGACGCAGTCCTCGCGATCACGAACACGCCCGGCGGTGAGGCACGCATCCGCGAGGTCTACGGCGACGCAGTCATCGTCATTCCCTATCTCATGCCGGGGTTCGACCTCGCCCAGCGCGTAGCGCGCGAATTCGCCCGGGCAGCAACGCCGCGGACGATCGGCGTGGTCCTGATGAAGCACGGGATCTTCTCGTTCGGCGACGGTGCGCGGGAGTCCTACGAGCGGATGCTCGACCTGGTCGGACGCGCGGAGGCATACCTCGCCGGAAAGCGTGCCTGGGACGTCGTGCTCTCCCCCACCGCCGCGGCCCCCGAAATCAGCGGTCTGGACCTCGCCGACCTGCGCCGGCGGATCGCCGCCGTGGCCGGGGTTCCCCTGCTCCTGCGCACGCGCACGACGGCGCAGACGCTCGCATTCGCGCGGCATGGCGAGGTGAGACGCCTCTCGCAGCAGGGCCCGGCCACGCCCGACCACGTGATCCGGACCAAGCGCGTCCCGATGCTCGGCGACGACATCGAGGGCTTCGTTGCGGCGTACCGCGACTACTTCGCCCGTCACGAGCCGCAAGCCAAGGAGCGCAAGGTCATGCTCGACCCGGCGCCGCGCGTGGTCCTCGACCCGCGCTTCGGCCTGGCGTGCCTCGGCCGCACCGCCAAGGACGCGCGCGTCGTCGAGGAGCTCTACGAGCATACGATCGACGTGATTCTCCGGGCCGAAGCCCTCGCGGGCTACGAGGCGCTGCCGGCGCAGGACCTCTTCGACGTCGAGTACTGGGATCTCGAGCAGGCGAAGCTGAAGAAGGCCGGCAAACCGCTCGCGTTCGCCGGCGAGGTGGCCTGGGTCACTGGCGCGGCATCGGGCATCGGCAAGGCCGCAGTGAGCGCGCTCCTCGCCCGCGGTGCGGCGGTCGTGGGGCTCGACCTCAATCCCGCGGTCGAAACCCTCCACCGGCGCGACGACTATCTCGGCCTGCGCTGCGACGTCACCGAGGAGAGTGCGATTGCCGGGGCACTCGAACGTACGGCACGCGCGTTCGGCGGCCTCGACATGCTGGTCCTGAACGCGGGCGTCTTCCCGGCGAGCCGCAGCATCAAGGACCTGGCGAGCGACGAATGGCGGAGCACGATGCGCGTCAATCTCGACGCCAATCTGCTGCTCATGCGCGCATGCCACGCGTACCTGAAGCGCGCGCCGCGAGGTGGACGGGTCGTCGTCATCGGCTCCAAGAACGTCCCGGCGCCGGGGCCCGGGGCGGCGGCGTACTCCGCCTCCAAGGCGGCGCTCAACCAGCTCGCGCGGATCGCGGCGCTGGAATGGGGTGCCGACGGAATCCGCGTGAACACCCTGCATCCGAACGCGGTGTTCGACACCGGATTGTGGACCGACGAGGTGCTGGCGGAGCGCGCGCAACACTACGGCATGACGATCGAACAGTACAAGAGCAACAACATCCTCCGCACCGAAGTGACGAGCCGCGACGTCGCGGAGCTGGCCGCGGAGATGTGCGGTCCGTTGTTCGCCAAGACGACGGGCGCGCAGCTGCCCGTCGATGGCGGCAACGAGCGGGTGATCTAGCCCTTTCATGGCGCACTCCATCGAGACGTTCCGCTGGCGGGGCGATCGCCTCGAACTCATCGACCAGCGGGCGCTCCCGCAGCGGCTCGCGTACGTGTCATGCGCGACCGCGGCCGAGGTGGCGGCTGCGATCCGGGACATGATCGTCCGCGGCGCGCCGGCAATCGGGTGCGCGGCCGCCTACGGCGTCGCGCTCGAAGCCGCCCGGCCGACCTTCGCCTCGATCGACGAGTTCTACCGCGCCGTCGAGAGCGCGTTCGACGAGCTCGCGGGCAGCCGGCCCACGGCGGTGAACCTCTTCTGGGCGCTGGACCGGATGCGGCGCGTACTGGATGCGGCGCGCGGCCTGCCGCCCGATCGGGTGGCGGCGAAGCTCGCGGACGAGGCCCAGGCGATTCATCGGGAGGATCTCGAGGTCAACCGCGCGATCGGCCGCAACGGCGCGGCGCTCGTGGCCGACGGCGCGCGCATCATGACCCACTGCAACGCCGGCGCGCTCGCGACCGCCGGACACGGAACCGCCCTCGGCATCGTGCGCTCCGCCCGCGACGACGGGAAGCGGGTCTCGGTGGTCGCGACCGAGACTCGCCCATATCTCCAGGGTGCACGCCTCACCGCGTGGGAGATGGTGCAGGAGGGAATCCCGGTCACGCTGGTCACCGACAACATGGCCGGTCATCTCATGCAGCGCGGCGCCATCGATGTCGTCATCGTCGGTGCCGATCGGATCGCGGCGAACGGCGACGTCGCGAACAAGATCGGCACCTACACGCTGGCGGTGCTCGCGGCGCGTCACCGGATCCCGTTCTTCGTCGCCGCGCCGCTTTCCACCATCGACGCCAAGGTCGCGGAAGGCAGCGCGATCCCGATCGAGCAACGCGGCGCCGCTGAAGTCACCGGCTTCCGCGGTGAGCGCTGGGCGGCCGAGGGCGTGGCGGTGGCGAATCCGGCATTCGACGTCACGCCCGCCGAGCTCGTGACCGGGATCGTGACCGAGCGCGGCGTGGTGTCTCCGGTGACCGCCGACGGCGTCCGCCGCACGCTCGAGGGCTGATCACGTGCGGCGCGCAAGCTGCGCGCTCGTCGTCGGCCTCGCGGTCACCCTCGCCGGCTGCGCCGGGCGGCACTTCCAGGATGCGGGCGCCCCGCCCGCCCCACCGCAACAGCGCCTCGCCGAGTGGCCCTGGGAGGAGTATTGGACCGGCATCGTCTTCAACGGGAACAAGATCGGGTACGCGCACGTTCAGGTGCGGCCCGCCGCGGGCGGCGAGGCGTTCGAGATTGCCGCGGAGAGCGCGTTCCGCTTGAAGTTCCTAGGGTTCGACAAGCGCATTGCGCTGCGCGCCCGCGACCGGGTGAAGGCTGATCTCGTGCTCGAATCGTTCGAGTACGCCTATCGCATCGACGGGTCCGAGCTCGCGCTCGCCGGCGTGCAGCGCGACGGGGTGCTGCGGGTGAAGGTGACGAACGCGGGGCGCACGAGCGAGCAGGCGCTGTCCGCACCCGACGCCGTCTATCCCGCGAGCGCGATCGGGATGATCCCGGTGGTGCGCGGCCTCGTTCCCGGGGCCGAGTATCGCTACACGGTCTACGTCGGCGAATCGCAGCGCCTCGCGGAAGTGCAGCAGCGCGTCGAGGGCTACGAGCGAAGCACGCTCTTCGAGGGCGCGGCGTGGAAGGTCACGACCGATCTCGAGGGCCTGCGCACGACGACCTGGATCGACCGGCTCGGCCGGCCGGTGCTCGAAGTCGGGCTGAACGGGGTGCTGATCGCGGGGCTCGAGGACGAGCGCCGCGCCAAGCGGGATCTCGCCCGGGCCGCGCTTGGGCAGGACGAGGCGTTGCTCGAGCTGGGGCTGATCCGGACTGCGACACCGATCGCCGCGCCGCGCGCCGCGACCCGTCTCAAGCTCTCGGTCAGGAGCCCCGCGGCCGCCACGCTGCCGCCGAGCGATCCGAGCCAGGATTGCCGCACGGTCGACGCCAGCGTCGAGTGCGTGCTCCAAAGCGTGCCCGTTCCCGCCGGCCCGCGGGAGCCCGCCTACCTTCAGCCCTCACTCGCCGTGCCGAGCACGGATCCGCGCATCGGCGCGCTCGCGGCGTCGATCGTCGCCGGCAAGCCGGCCGCACGGGAGCAGGCGCAGGCCATCCTCGACTGGATCGGGGGGAACATCCGCAAGGAGCCGGCGGACGTGTTCTCGGCGCTCGACGTCCTGACGACCGGACGCGCCGAATGCCAGGGCCACGCCTATCTGTTCGCCGCGCTGGCACGCGCGAGCGGCATCCCTACCCGCGTCGCGAACGGGCTCGTGTACTCGGCGGAGCTCAAGGGCTTCGCCTACCACGCCTGGAACGAGAGCCTGATCGACGGCCAGTGGCGCGCGATCGACCCGATGTTCGGCCAGCTCCAGGCCGACGCGACCCACCTCAAGCTGCTCTACGGCGAAAATCTCGGCGACCTCGCGCCGCTCGTGGCGTGGTTCGGGGCGACGCGGATCGAGGTCCTAGAGAGCCGCTGAGATCGCTACCGGCGTGCCGGCGGGCACGCGGTCGAACAACTCGACGAGGTCGCGGTTGCGCATCCGGATGCAGCCGATCGAGCCGGGCTGGCCGACTTCCATCGTATCCGGGGTGCCGTGGATGTAGATGTAGCGGCGCATCGTGTCGACCTCTCCCAGGCGATTGAAGCCGACCTCGCACCCCGACAGCCACAGGATGCGGGTGAGGATCCAGTCGCGGTCCGGATAGCGGGCGGCCAGCTCCGGGGTCCAGATCTCGCCGGTGGGGCGGCGCCCGACGAAGACCGTGTTCAGCGGCGTACCGGCGCCGATCTTGGCGCGAACGATGTGCCGTCCGCGCGGCGTGCAGTGGCTGCCCCGCAGCTCGCCGGCGCCCCTTGCTGCGGTCGACACCTGATACCGGGCGAGCCGTTCGTCGCGCTCACCGAACACGGCGAGTGTCTGCGCGGAAAGCGAGACCTCGATTCGCGGCACGCTCGCCTCGGCTAGGGCGCGCTGTCGCGACGCTCGGCGAAGAACCGCCTGAGCAGCGCTCCGCACTCTTCCGCCAGCACGCCGCCGCTCACCGCCGTGTGATGATTGAGGCGGCGCTCCGCGAAGAGATCGACCACGCTGCCGCACGCGCCGGTCTTCGGGTCCGCGGCGCCGAACACGAGCCGCCGGATCCGCGCCTGCATGATCGCGCCGGTGCACATCGGGCAAGGCTCGAGGGTCACGTACAGGTCGGATTCCGGGAGGCGGTAGTTGCCGAGCGCCCGACCGGCGTCCCGCAGGGCGGCGATCTCGGCGTGCGCCGTCGGGTCGTTTCCCTCGATCGGGGCGTTGAATCCACGGCCGACGACCCTGCCGTCGGTGACCACGACGGCGCCCACCGGCACTTCGCCGCGCCGCCGGGCCTCTTCGGCCAGCGCCAGCGCAGCGCGCATCCAGTGCCCGTCCTGGCCTTCGCCCTCGTTCATGCTACTTGCCCGACCGCGTCGGCGGTTTGACGGCGGGGCCGAGCCCGTCCAGCACCTTGGCCGCCCCGATGTGCAGCGGGACCGAGAGGCCCTGCCGCGCGCTCGCGGGCGAGACCTGGGTGCCTTGGGCGCTGCCTCGCGCCGCGAAGTCGTGGCCCTTCCCATACACCTCACGCGTGAGCGCGCCGACCTCGGTCTCGGAGAGGTCGGCCCCGACCAGGAGCAGGGCCGCCGTCGCGACGGTGCGGACGTCCTGCTGCTGCGTGGGGTACGACCCGCGCGGGATCGTGAACGCGAAATAGCCGGCCTTCGCCCCGGCGAGGGAAGCCACCGCACGCTCCGCGAGCGGGAGCAGGCGCAGCGGGATCTCTATGAGGGCGTCGCGCACGCTGTCGGCGGGATAGCCGATCACCTGGATCACCGCGTCGACGTCCCCCTGCCGCAGTCCGATGAGCGCCTCGTTGAGCGGCAGCTCGTGCGGCTTGATGTCCTTCGCGCCGAGGCCGTGCGCCTCGAGCACGCGCAGCGCCGTCGCGCGCGACGCGGAGCCCTGCTGCCCGATCGCCACGCGGCGTCCCGCGAGGTCCGCGACGGCGGCGATCGGGCTGTCGGCGCGGACGAGGACGTGGACGGGCTCGGGGTAGAGGCTGCCCGCCGCGCGGAGCAACGGGTACGGCCCGGCTTCGGCGAACGCTCCCCTGCCCTCGTAGGCAGCGAGCGCCGCGTCGCCCTGGGCGAGCGCCAACGACACCTTGCCGTCCCGCAGCAGCCTCAGGTTCTCTTCGCCGCCGCGCGTCACGAGCGGCACGGTGCGCGCACTGTCGGTCTCCGAGAGCGCCTGCGCGAATCGCAGGTACTGGCCGTGCTCGGGACCGGCGGCGATCGCGTAACCGTCGGCGGCGCGCGCCAGCCGCGCGCGGATCACCGCGTGGGCGGCGGCGAGCTCCTGCTCGATCACCGCGCGGGCGGCGGGCGATGCGTCCTTCGGGACGGAATCAACGATTTTGCGCAACGCCTCGAGCGCGCCCAGGGCACCGCCCTGCGGGCCGTTGGTGGCATACGCCGGCGCGGTCGCCGGCGTGTATCCGCCTGCAGTCACCGGCGCCCAGCGGTCGCCGTCGCGCCGGTACAGTGCGGTGCCGTGCGCGCGCAGCACGTCACCAGCCCGGTTGCCGCCCGAAACAATGCCGGCGATGCCCTTCGGCCCGGTGCCAAGCGCGGAGACCATGCCGGCAACGCCCGGCGAATCCCAGGCGCCGAAATCGAAGTCGCGCGCGAGCTTGAGCTCGGTGTCGAAATAGACGATGCGCCGCGTCTCCCCCGACGGCGCCCTGGTGTCCTGTTGCGAGCCGCGACGGTCGAAGGATGCGAGGGTGACGGTGCCTGCGGGCAGCGCCTGAGCGAGGCGCTCGGCGAGGTCCTTCTCGAGCGCGCCGCCGTCGGGCCCGCCGCCGCAGCCGGCGAGCGCGAGGAGGAAGAGCGTTGCCGCGAAGGTGCGCACGTTCAGCCGCCGATGAAGGGAAGCGCCAGCGTCGCGGTGATCTGGAAGGCGTTCATGAGGTCGATGAAGAACGCGCCGGCGAGCGGCACGATCAGGTAGCTCTGCGGCGCCGGCCCGTACTTGTTCGTGATCGCCCGCATGTTCACCATCGCGGTGGCGGTCGAGCCCATGTTGAAGCCGATGAACGCCGCCGAGGTGACGGCCGCCTCGTAGTCGCGGCCCATGAAGCGGAAGCAGACGAAGATGGCGTAGGCGGCGATGGCGACGACCTGGGCCGCGATGATGACGAGGAACGGGCCGGCGGAGAGGGCGACCTCGACCAGGTTGAGCGCCATCATCGTCATCACCAGGAACAGCGACAGGCACACCCCGGAGATGAGGTCGGACGCCCGGTCGTCGAACCGGATGCGCGCGAACGGCAGCAGGTTGCGGAGCGCGACGCCGAGCATCATGCACCACAGGAAGCTCGGTATGGTGATCGGGGCGTCCGAGAATCTCGCGGCCAGCCACTGCCCCAGCAATACTGCGGTGAGAATCCCGGCGAGCGCGCCGATCATTCCCACGGTCGTGATCGGCGCGGCTTCCTCGGCCCTAGTGACGGTGGTCGCATCGCCCGCGGCCCGTGAGCGCAGGTTGTGACGGCTAATGAGGTACTGGGCCACCGGGCCGGCGATGATGCCGCCCAGGATCAGCCCGATCGTGGCCACCGTCATCGAAAGCTCCATCACCGCCTGCAGGTTGTAGACGTCCCCGAAGCGCTCCGCATACGCCGCGCCCGTACCGTGACCGCCCACGAGCGTGATGGAACCGCCCACCAGCCCGAAGATCGGGTGCAGGTCGAGGACCTTCGCGACCGCCACGCCGACCACGTTCTGCACCGCGATGAAGGGGAACAGGATCACCAGGAAGATGGCGAGCGCCTTGCCGCCCTGCTTCAGCATCCGCAGGTCGGCGCACATCCCGACGCCCGCGAAGAACATGAGCAGCAGCGTGGGCTTGATCGTCTGGTCGATCGCGACCTGGAAGCCGGCCGCCGTCGACGCGGCCGAGGCAACCGCGGCGAACAGGAGCCCGCCGGTGATCGGATCGGGGATGTTGTACTTCGCCAGGACGCCCACCCGGCGGTTGACCGCGGTGCCGATCAGCAGCACGACCACCGCCGCGAGCAGCGATTGGAGGGGATCGAGGTTCAGCGGCGTCGGCACGGCGCGGATAGTGCCAGCTAGAACGGGGGGCGTGCAACCGGGACGAGGCTGCGCGAAGCGCTCTTTTCATGGCATCCTGTGCGCGTCCATCCTGAGGGGAAGCACATGAACCTGAGCAAAGGAGTCCTCTTGTCGGCCGCCATGACGCTCGCCGGCGCCACGCAGGGCGCCACTTTCGTCTACGTCTCGAACGCCGAGGACGGCAACATCGGCATGTACACGCTGCAGTCCGACGGCACCCTGCAGCCCGGCGCGAAGTTCGAGGCCGGCAAACCGGTAATGCCGATGAGTGTGAGCCCCGACAAGCGGTTCCTCTTCGCCGCGGTGCGCTCCAAGCCGTTCACCGTCGTCACCTACTCGATCGACCCGAAGACCGGCGCGCTGAAGGAGCTCGCGAAGGGGCCGCTTGCCGAGAGCCTCCCCTATATCCAGGTCGACAAGAGCGGGCGCTACCTGCTCGGCGCGTCCTACGGGGCGAATCTGGTGAGCGTCAACGCGATCGGCAAGGACGGCAAGGTCGCCGAGCCGCACCAGGTGATCCCGACTGCGCGCAACGCGCACGCGATCGTCACCGACAAGACCGGTCAGTGGGTGTTCGTCCCGCACCTCGGCACCGACCAGATCTTCCAGTTCCGGCTCGACGACAAGACCGGCAAGCTCGCGGCGAACACGCCCCCGACGGTGCAGATCAAGGCCGGCGCCGGCCCGCGCCACATCATCATCTCGCCGGACAACAGGTTCGCCTACCTGCTGAACGAGCTGACTGCGGTGGTGACCACGCTCGCGCTCGACGCGCAGACCGGGCTGCTGACCGAGGTGAGCTCGGCCTCGGCGCTGCCCGCCGACACCAAGCTCGCGCCGGGCGCGCCGCGGCCTTCGCCCGGTCGCAACGTCGACAACGATATCTGGGCCTCCGACCTGCACCTCACGCCGAACGGCAGGTTCCTCTACGCGGCCGAGCGCACCAGCAGCTCGATCGGGGCGTTCAGCGTCGACCCGGCCACCGGCAAGCTGACGTACCTCTCGAGCACGCCGACCGAGAAGCAGCCGCGCGGCTTCCGCATCGACCCCACGGGTCAGTACATGGTGGTGAGCGGCGAGAAGTCCGAGACCATCTCGGTCTACGCCATCGACGGCAGCGGCGGGCTGAAGCTGCTGCAGAAGTACCCGACCGGCAAGGGCTCCAACTGGGTGGAGATCGTGGCCTTCTAGGCGGCGAGCACGCGGGTCCGGCCGGCACGCCACCGGCCGGCCCTTAATTTTTTTCCGTCACCCGCTCTGCGCTCTCAACTGAGCCTTGGGCATGATCTTGCCAGCGAATGACTGAACCGCGATCTTCCCATCCCGCACGACGAATGTGTCCGTCCCCACCTCGTATACGTTGTCGGCAGTCTCTGCCGTCCACAGAATATAACCAATGTCGCCCTCGACGGTCAGGTGCTTGAGGCTGAACGTCGCTCCAGGTTTCCCGAATTCCGTAAGCATCGCTTGGAACAACGTCCCGATCGCGTCGACGCCCTTGAGTGGCCCGTCCGGCGTGAACAGAACGGCACCCGGGGCATAGTCAGATAGGATACCGTTGAGGTCACCCTCGCCAAACGATTTCAAGTGGTTGTCGATAACATTCTTCGTTGAACGCATTTTCTGAGCCTCGTGTCGGTGGTTGAGAACGAGCTCATTATTCGCAGCGGGCGACATTCACGCTTGACCGTACGTCCTGGCGGTTTGTCCGCGCGTCTGGACTTCTAGCCTCGTGGGTCAACCGGGGCTGCGCGGACCGCACAGCGTTCGGAAGCCGGTCGTCCCCAGTCGATTGCAATCAAGGGCGGCGGGTTGTTTGCGGCCGACGAGGTAAGTCGCACCCTCCGGCCCGAACCACTCCGTGTGCTCGCAGCCGGCCGCCATCACGAAGATCTCGCCCGGCGCGAATGAACGTGCGTTGCTGGTCCTCCCAGGCGAGCGTCAGCTCCCCGGTAAGCATGAGCGCGCGCACTTCGAAGGCATGCGAATGCGCGGGGTTGTATACGTTGGGCGCCATGGAGCGGGTCTCGATCTCGTCGAAACCGTCGGCTGCGAGCTGGGAACGGAACGCCGTCTGATCCATCATGATTCCCTCCGGGTTGGCATGGTCTGTCAGCGCGCGCTGCGCTAGCTCCGCGTCATTCCCACTCGATCGTCGCCGGCGGTTTGCTCGACACGTCGTAGACGACGCGGTTGATGCCGCGGACCTCGTTGATGATGCGGTTCGCGACTTTCGCCAGCAGCTCGGGCGGCAGCGGCGCCACGTGCGCCGTCATGAAGTCGGTGGTCTCGACCGCGCGCAGGCTCACCACGTGCTCGTAGGTCCGGACGTCGCCCATCACGCCGACCGACCGCACGGGGAGGAACACCGCGAACGCCTGCGCCGTCTTCTCGTACCAGCCCGCCGCGCGCAGCTCCTCGATGAAGATGGCGTCGGCGCGGCGCAGCAGGTCGGCATACTCGCGCTTCACCTCGCCGAGGATGCGGACCCCCAGCCCCGGTCCGGGGAACGGATGGCGGAACACCATCTCCCGTGGCAGGCCGAGGGCGAGGCCGAGCTCCCGCACTTCGTCCTTGAAGAGATCGCGCAGCGGCTCGAGCAGCTTGAGGTGCAGCGTTTCCGGCAGGCCCCCGACGTTGTGGTGCGACTTGATGGTGTGCGCTTTCTTGCTCTTCGTGCCCGCGGACTCGATCACGTCGGGGTAGATCGTCCCCTGCGCCAGCCACTTCGCCTGCGGGAGCTTCGCCGCTTCTTCCTGGAAGACGTGCACGAACTCGCGCCCGATGATCCGGCGCTTCTCCTCCGGATCGGCGACGCCGGCAAGCGCCTGGATGAACCGTTCGGAGGCCTCGACCAGTCGACTCTGACGCCGAGGTGGCGCGCGAACGTCGCCATGACCTGCTCGCCTTCGTTGAGGCGCAGCAGTCCGGTGTCGACGAAGATGCACGTCAGGCGGTCCCCGATCGCGCGCTGGATGAGGGCGGCCGCGACCGAGGAATCGACCCCGCCCGACAGGCCGAGCACCACCTCGTCATTCCCGACCTCCGTCCGGATGCGTGCGACCGCCTCGCCGACGTAGTCCGGCATGTTCCAGTCCGCGCGGGCGCCGCAGATGTCGCGCACGAACCGCTGCAGGATCGCCCTCCCCTGCCGGGTGTGCGTGACCTCGGGGTGAAACTGGACCCCGTAGAGGTTCCGCGTCTCGTCGGCCATCCCCGCGATCGCGCAGGAAGCGTTGCTCGCGATCACCTTGAAGCCGGGCGGCAGCTCGATCACCTTGTCGCCGTGGCTCATCCACACGTCGAGGAGCCCGTGGCGCTCGCCGTTCACCCGGTCCTGGATGTCCGCCAGCAGCCGCGAATGCCCGCGGGCCCGGATCTCGGCATACCCGAACTCGCGCACTTTCGAGCCCTCGACCTTGCCGCCGAGCTGCTCGGCCATCGTCTGCATGCCGTAGCAGATCCCCAGGACCGGGACACCGAGCTCGAACACCGCCTGCGGCGCGCGCGGCGCCGTGTCCTCGTACACCGAGGCCGGCCCGCCGGAGAGGATGATCCCGCGCGGCGCGAATGCGCGCACGAACGCGTCGGTGACGTCGTGGGGATGGAGCTCGCAGTAGACGTGACTCTCGCGCACCCGCCGCGCAATCAGCTGCGAGTACTGGGCGCCGAAGTCGAGGATCAGGATGCGATCGTGCGTCACTCGACCTGGTAGTTCGGGGCTTCCTTCACGATCTGGACGTCATGGACGTGCGATTCGCGCATGCCCGCGCCCGAGATCTCGACGAACTCGGTGCGGGTGCGGAGCTCGTCGACGCTCGCGCAGCCGACGTACCCCATGCTCGCCCGCAAGCCGCCGACCAGCTGGCTGATCACGCCCACCACCGACCCCTTGTACGGCACCCGTCCCTCCACGCCTTCGGGCACGAGCTTGTCGGCATTCATCGCCGGATCCTGGAAGTAGCGGTCGGCCGCGCCCTGCTGCATCGCCGCGAGCGATCCCATGCCGCGATACGACTTGTACGAGCGGCCCTGGAAGAGCTCGATCTCGCCCGGAGACTCCTCCGTGCCCGCGAAGAGCCCCCCGATCATCACGCAATGCGCGCCCGCCGCGAGCGCCTTGGGGATGTCGCCCGAGTACCGAACGCCGCCGTCGGCGATCGTCGGAACGTTCGTCCCGGCCAGCCCTTCCGCGACGTTGACGATCGCGGTGATCTGCGGCACGCCCACGCCGGCGACGACCCGCGTCGTGCAGATCGACCCCGGGCCGATGCCGATCTTGACGCCGTCCGCGCCGTGATCGACGAGGGCACGCGCACCGGCGGCGGTTGCGACGTTGCCGCCGACGATCTCCACTTTCGGGAAATTGGCCTTGATCCACTTGATCCGGTCGAGCACTCCCTGCGCGTGCCCGTGCGCGGTGTCGACCACCAGAAGATCGGCCCCGGCTTCGACCAGCCCCGCGACCCGCTCCTCGGTGCCCTCGCCGACCCCGACTGCGGCACCGACGCGAAGCTTCCCCTGCTCGTCCTTGCACGCGTTCGGGTGCTCGCTCGCCTTGAGAATGTCCTTCACCGTCATCAGCCCGCGCAGCTCGAAGTCGCCGTTCACCACCAGCACGCGCTCGAGGCGGTGCTTGTGCATGAGCGTCTTCGCCTCGTCGAGGGTCGCGCCCTCGCGGACCGTGACCAGGCGATCGCGCGGCGTCATGATCGCCCGCACCGGCTGGTCCAGGCGCGTCTCGAACCGCAGGTCGCGGTTGGTGACGATGCCGACGACGCGCTTGCCTTCCACGACCGGAAGCCCGGAGATCTTGTGCGTCTCGGTGAGCGCTTTCACCTCGCGCACCGTCATGTGGGGCGGGATCGTGATCGGGTCGCGCACGACGCCCGATTCGTAGCGCTTGACCTTCAGCACCTCCGCGGCCTGGGCCCTGGGCGGGATGTTCTTGTGGATGATGCCGATCCCGCCTTCCTGGGCGATCGCGATCGCGAGCCGCGCCTCGGTGACCGTATCCATCGCCGCCGAGACCAGCGGGATGTTCAGCGTGATGTGGCGGGAGATCCGGGTCTTGAGGGAAACGTCGCGCGGCAGAACAGTCGAGTGGTCGGGAACCAGCAGGACATCGTCGAACGTCAGCGCCTTGTTGATCGCTCGCATGGCCGGAGTGGCGGCACAAAGACGCATTATACGCGTCGGAAATCATTGGGTAAATTCGCCGCAGCGCGATCGCTGCCGCAATTGACGGAGGTGGCGAAACCGGCTAGGGTCAAGCTACCCGTGCCAAGGACAATGTCATGAGTCTGGTCCGTCTCCTCCTGGCGGTCGCGGCCGCGGCCCTCGTCGCCGCCCCGTCGCTCGCGCAGCAGCTCTACAAGTACACCGGTCCGGACGGCAAGGTGCAGTACTCCGATCGCCCGCCTGCAGGGGGCGAAAAAGCGGAGAAAATCACGGGCCGCGTGAGCACCGTGTCACCCCCCGCGTCCGCCGCGGCCGCCGGGAGCGACGCCGCGAAGTCGGGGGCACCGAAGTCGCTCGCGGAGCAGGACCAGGACTTCCGCAAGCGCCGGCTGGAGGCCCAGGAGAAGGCGAACAAGGACACGAAGCTCGCGGAGGAGAAACGCGCTCAGGACGCCACCTGTGCCGCCGCGCGCCGGCAGCTTTCGGGGCTCCAGTCGGGCGCCCGCGTCGCGCGGATCAACGAACAGGGCGAGCGCGAGTTCCTCGAGGACAACGGCATCCAGCAGGAGACCCAGCGGCTCCAGCGCGAGATCGACAGCGGCTGCAAGTGAGCCGCAGCTAGCCTCCGGCCCGCGCCGCGCGGCGACGCCGGGCCTCCTTCGGGTCGGCGACGAGCGGGCGCAGGATTTCCACGCGGTCGCCGTCGTCGAGACGCGCCCCAAGCGTCACCAGCCGACCGTGGATACCGACCCGGTTCCGGGTCAAGTCGATCTCCGGGAATTCGGCGAGCGCCCCGCTCCGGGCGACCGCCTCGCCGACCGTCGCGCCTGCCTCGAGCTCGAGCGCGTAACGCGCCTGCCGGCCAGGGGTCGCATAGACAACCTCGACCTTCAGCATTGCCGCGCCACCCCGACCGCATCCGCGCGGCGCACGAAGGCGTCGACGAAGGTGTTGGCGATGTGGTCGAACGTCGGACCGAGCAGCCGGTCGAGGAGCGGGCTCCCGAGCTCGTAGGCAAGCGAGAGTTCCACCCGGCAGGCGTCTTCGGCGAGCGTCACGAACCGCCACTCGCCGTGCAGGCTGCGGAACGGTCCGCGGAGGAGCGCCAGCTCGATGCTCGCGCCGGGCCGCTTCCGGTTTTCGGTCGTGAACTGCTGCCGCACACCACGGACCTCGACGTGAAGCGTCGCGACCGTCCGCTGCGCGTCGCGGAACGCGACGTCCGCGCCGCTGCACCAGGGCAGGAAACGCGGGTAGGACTCGACGTCCTCCACCAGCGCGTACATTCGCGCCGCGCTGTGGGGGACGAGGGCTTGCCGTTCGACGACGACCATTCGCGAGGTGGGTTGTGCGGACTCGACTACAATCGTTTCAGTCCATCCAGCCGCGCCATCCGCTGCCGTGAGCATCGTCGAGAACCGCAAGGCCTCCCACGACTTCTTCGTCGAGGAGCGCTACGAGGCCGGGATTGCGCTCGCCGGCTGGGAGGTCAAGGCGATCCGCGCCGGGCGGGCGCAGCTGAAGGAGGCCTACGTCGTGCTCAAGGACGGCGAGGTGTTCCTCGTCGGCGCACACGTCAGCCCGCTCGCCGCCGCTTCGACGCACGTGCAGCCCGACCCCACCCGCACCCGCAAGCTCCTGCTGCGGGCGGAGGAGATTCGCCGCCTGATCGGCAAGGTCGACCGCGCCGGGTACGCGCTGGTGCCCCTCGATCTCCACTATTCGAAGGGCCGCATCAAGCTCGCGATCGGCCTCGCGCGCGGCAAGAAGCAGTACGACAAGCGCGCGGCCGAGAAGGAGCGCGAGTGGAACCGCGAGAAGCAGCGGCTGCTGCGGGTGAAGCTGTAGCCCGGACGCTAGGCCGCTTTGGCGAGCTCGAGCCAAGTGTCGACGACGGTGTCAGGGTTGAGCGACAGGCTCTCGATCCCTTCCTGCGCCAGCCAGCGCGCGAGGTCCGGATGGTCGGAAGGACCCTGCCCGCAGATGCCCACGTACTTGCCCTGCCGACGGCACGCCTGGATGGCCATCCGCAGCAGCGCCTGAACGGCCGGATCACGCTCGTCGAAGGCCGCCGCCACCAGACCCGAGTCGCGGTCGAGGCCCAGCGTGAGCTGCGTGAGATCGTTGGATCCGATCGAGAAGCCGTCGAAGTGCTCGAGGAACTGATCGGCGAGCAGCGCGTTCGACGGCAGCTCGCACATCATCACGATCCGGAGCCCGTTCTGCCCGCGCCGGAGGCCTTCGGCGGCTAGCAATGCCATCACCCGCCGGGCTTCGTCGACGGTGCGCACGAACGGCACCATGAGCTCGACGTTGGTCAGCCCCATGCGGTCGCGCACCCGCCGCATCGCCTCGCACTCGAGGGCAAAGCAGTCGCGGAAGGACGCCGCGAGATAGCGCGAGGCCCCGCGGAAGCCGAGCATGGGGTTCTCCTCTTCCGGCTCGTAACGCGCGCCCCCCACGAGCTTCCGGTACTCGTTCGACTTGAAGTCCGAGAGGCGGACGATCACCGGCTTCGGCCAGAAGGCGGCCGCGATGGTCGCCACCCCTTCGGCGAGCTTTTCGACATAGAACGTCCGCGGATCCGGATAACCGCGCGCCGCCGACTCGACGGCGCGCTTCATCTCGTCCGGCAGGTCCGGATACTCCAGGACCGCCTTCGGATGGACACCGATCATGTTGTTGATGACGAACTCGAGCCGGGCGAGCCCCACGCCCGCGTTCGGCAAGCCCTGCAGATCGAACGCCAGCTGCGGGTTCCCGATGTTCATGCTGATCTTGACCGGGATGTGCGGCATCTCGGTCAGCCGGCGCCTCGTCACCTCGACCGCGAGCGCGCCCTCGTAGACGTTGCCAGTGTCGCCTTCGGCGCACGAGACCGTGACGGGGGTTCCGTCTTTGAGCCGCTGGGTCGCGTCGCCGCAGCCCACGACCGCCGGGATGCCGAGCTCGCGCGCGATGATCGCCGCGTGGCAGGTGCGGCCGCCGCGGTTGGTGACGATCGCCGCCGCGCGCTTCATCACCGGCTCCCAGTTCGGGTCGGTCATGTCGGTGACCAGCACGTCGCCGGCACGCACCGCGGACATCGCCGCGGCGTCCGGCACCACCCGCACCGGGCCGACGCCAATCTTCTGGCCGATGGCCCGGCCGGAGACCAGCACGCGCGAGCGGTCCTTCAGCCGGTAGTGCTCCTGACCTTCGTGGCCGACCTGGGCTTTGACCGTCTCCGCCCGCGCCTGGAGGATGTAGATCTTCCCGTCGCGGCCATCCTTGCCCCACTCGATGTCCATGGGGCGTCCGTAGTGGCGCTCGATCTCCACCGCGAAGCGCGCGAGCTCGATCGCGTCGTCGTCGGTCACGCAGAACCGCTGCCGGTCCGGCTCCGGGACTTCCACGGTCACCGTTGAGGGTCCGGTCGCCCCCGACGCGTACACCAGCTTCACGAGCTTCGAGCCGAGGCTGCGACGGATGACCGGAAACTTCCCGGCCGCGAGCATCGGCTTGTGCACGTAGAACTCGTCGGGATTCACCGCACCCTGAACGACCGTCTCGCCGAGCCCGTAGGCCGCGGTGATGAAGACCACGTCGCGGAACCCCGACTCGGTGTCGAGCGTGAACATCACCCCGCTCGACGCGAGGTCGCTCCGGACCATCCGCTGCACGCCCGCCGAGAGCGCGACCTCCCCAAGGGCGAAGCCCTGGTGGGCGCGGTACGAGATCGCACGGTCGTTGTACAGGGAAGCGAACACGTGCCGGATCGCCACCAGCACCGCGTCGAGGCCCGTGACGTTGAGGAACGTCTCCTGCTGGCCGGCGAAGGAGGCCTCCGGCAGGTCCTCCGCGGTCGCGCTCGACCGCACCGCAACCGGCGACTCGCCCTCCTCCATGAGCGCGCGATAGGCTCCCGCGATCGCCGTTTCCAGGCCGGCCGGAAGCGGCGCATCGACGATCCACTCGCGAATCTCGGCACCGCACTGCGCGAGGGCAGCGACGTCGTTCGGGTCGAGCCTCCGGAGCCGGTCCTCGATCCGCCGCGTCAGGCCGGCGCCGTCGAGGAACCGCCGATACGCGCTAGCGGTGGTCGCGAACCCGCCCGGCACCCGGATGCCGCGCGCGGCCAGGTGGCCGATCATCTCGCCGAGCGACGCGTTCTTGCCGCCCACGCGCGGGACGTCGGCAATGCGCACATCCTCGAACCGCACCACGTCGTCGCTGGTCGCCATGTCGTGCCCGCTGGGTTGCCGTAGAACCGGGAAGCGGATATTTTACCGGCGCGGGCATCGCCCCGCACCGCGCATGTCGCAACGCCGCCGCACAGTCTTCTTCATCTCCGACGGGACCGGCATCTCGGCGGAGACGCTCGGCCACAGCCTGCTCACGCAGTTCGAGGACATCGAGTTCACGCAGATCGTCCTGCCGTTCGTGGACTCCGTGGCCAAGGCGGGCGAGTGCGTCGCCCGCATCGAGGAAGCCCGGGTGCGATCGGGAGCACGGCCCATCGTTTTCTGCACGCTGGTGAACGACGAGGTCCGGAACGCGCTGCGCGGCGCGGACGCGCTGGTGCTGGATTTTTTCCAGGGCTTCCTCAATCCGCTGGAGGCGGAGCTCGGGCTCCGCTCGACCCACGCCGTCGGGCGCTCGCACAGCGCCGCGAACAACAAGGAGTACCTGGACCGGATCGAGGCGATCAACTTCGCGCTCGCGCACGACGACGGCCTCGGCAACCAGGAGCTCGGCAAGGCCGACGTCGTCCTGGTCGGCGTTTCGCGCAGCGGCAAGACGCCGACCTGCCTGTACCTCGCGCTGCAGTTCGGCATCAAGGCGGCGAACGTGCCGCTCACTCCCGACGACTTCGACCGCGGCATGCTGCCCGGCGCGCTCGAGCCGCACCTGAAGAAGCTCTACGGGCTCACGATCGCGCCGGATCGGCTGGCCGAGGTCCGCAACCAGCGCCGTCCGGACAGCCGCTACGCGCGCCTCGAGAACTGCCGCTACGAGGTCGAGCAGGCCGAGCGGCTGATGCGGGGTTTCGGGATCCCGTGGCTGAACTCGACGACCCGGTCGATCGAGGAGATCGCCACGAAGATCCTCCAGGAGGTCAAGCTCCAGCGTCGGGTGTACTGACCCGGCGGTCGCGCGACCAGGGCGTCGCTTTCCACCGCCGGTGGACCCACCACCACTGCTCGGGGTGCCGCAGGATCAGGCGCTCGAGGGCCGCGTTGTAGGCGCGGGTGTTCGTCCGGATCGCCTCGTTCACGTCTTCGCACTCGATCGCCGGCAGCGGCTCCTCGAAGCGCAGGACGTGGTGGCCGTCGGGCTCCCGCCAGCTCGCCGCCGGCAGGACCGGGGCGCCGGTGGCCAGGGCGAGCACGGCGACGCTGCGGAACGTCCCGGCCGGATGCCCGAAGAAGTCGACCGAAATGGCGTCGCGGCCGCCCGCGTGCTGATCGAAGGGAAACACCGCCATGTCGCCCCGTTCCAGGCACTCAACGATGGCGTCGAGGGCGCCCCGCTTGGGCAGCGTCCCGAAGCCGGCGCGCCGGAAGCGCCGGGTCACGAGCGCGTCGACCCAGCGCGGCTTGAACTCGCGGCGTACGAAGTGAAACCGGCCGCGGGCGTACGCGAAGTGGGCGTTGCTGAGCGCCCCTGCGGTCGCGACTTCCCAGTTGCCAAAGTGACCGGTGATCACGATCGCGCCCTTGCCGCGCTCCAGCGCCGCGTCGAGCGTCGCCACGTTCTCCACCCGCACGATGGCCGCCCGGCGCGCCGCCGACAGCCAGGAATAGCGCACAAACTCACCCGCGAGCCGCGCGAGGTGGCCGTAGTGCGCTTGCGCAAGCCGCTTGATCTCGGCCTCCGGAACGGTGTCCCCGAAGACGCGCCGCAGATTGGCGAGAATCACGCCCCGACGGATGGGGAGCAGGTAGTAGACGAGCTTGCCGAGGAGCGGGACCTCGGTCGCGGCCGGCTCGGGGATCGCCACCGCCGACGCGGTCGTCCGGTCGTGCGACAGCGACAGCGCGATCGCGCGGACGCGATGGCGGCCGAGGACGTCCTGCGCCGCGGGGCTGCACTCCACGTGCGGCGCGCCGTAACCGTCGCGTGCGACCGAGAAGTCGGCCGGGCCGAGCAGCCCGAGCGTTGTCTCGCGCGGGAACAGCTTGAGGCACGCCTCCTTCGCGGCGAAGCGCGCCGCGAGGCTCCCGGCCCGCCCCGCCCCGTGCCCGCTGTCCCCCAGCTCCGTGGCGGAGAAGAGGCTCCGGAGGTCTTCGGCGGGCGTTTCCCGCAGCAGCCGCTCGATCCGTGCAATCGCGACCGTGTCGATCCCGCAGCGGGAAGACAACCCGGAGCCTCCGGTCAGCGACGCGTCGCGCCGCCCGCGGCGCGCACGAGGAGCGCGGCGTTGGTTCCTCCGAAGCCTCGGCTCAGGACGAGCCCCACGTCGCTGCGGGGCGTTTGCGGCTGCGCCGAGACGGGCAGCCCGGCGCAGGCCGGGTCGAGCCGCCGCAAGGTGGCAACGCCGGGAACGGTGCCTCGCCGCAACGCCGTCAGCGTCAGGACGGTGTCGACGGGTCCCGACGCCGCGATCAGATGACCGAAGGCCCATTTGAACGCAGTGACCGGCGGCGGCGCGGGTCCGAAAACGCGGCGGATGGCGGCCGCCTCGGACGCGTCCGACTGCAGGGTGCCGTTGCCGTGGGCCGAGATCATCCCGACGTCGGCGGCGCGGATACCGCTGTCCTCCAGCGCGAGCTCGATCGCGCGCGCGAGCCCGTCGCCGTCATCCCGGATCGCGAACAGGCCCTCCGCGTCGGTGGCGCACCCGCTGCCGAGGACCTCGCCGAGCACGGCGGCGCCGCGGCTTGCGACGGCGGTCCCGGTCTCCAGGACCAGGGCCCCGGCGCCCTCTCCGAACAGGGTGCCGCTGCGCCCGGCATCGAACGGCCGCACCGCGTCCGTCGCGAGCAGGCCGACACGGTGGTAGTAGAAGACCATCTGCGGCTCGATCGGTGCGTCGTGGCCCACGGCGACCGCGCGATCGGCCTCGGCCGTCCGCAGCGCCGCCACCGCCTCGATGACCGCGAGCGTTCCGCCGACCACGTGGTTCGTCACGCAGGTGTTCGACCCCTTGAGCCCGTAGCGGATGCCGACGTGACACAGCACGTTGTTCGGCAACGTCCGCAGCAGCCACATCGGGTTCACGGTCGCTTCGAGCTCGCGGCCGAACGTCGCGAGGTCGTCCCCGGCGGCGGTCATCAGTGGGAAGAAGTCGTACATGCTCTGGTACCCGCCACCGCCCGCCCCGACGTAGACCCCCATCCGGTCGTTGGCCGCGTCGGCGGCATCGGGCACCAACGTCTCGCGGTAGGCGACGAACCCGGAGCCTTCGATCGCCTGTCCGGCGGCGTACAGACCGAGCAGGTCGGTGCGCCGGATGAGCTTGTGCAGCTTGCGGTCCGCAACCAGCGCGTTCGGGTTGTAGTCGGGGATCTCGGCCGCCACTCGCACCGGCCACCCCGTCGTGTCCCACTGACGGATGGGCGCGATGGCAGAGCGGCCGGCCTGCACCGCATCCAGGATCTCGTCTGGAGTCCGCCCGGCGCCACACACCGCGCCGGTGCCGGTAATGAGGACTTTGGGCGCAGCGGCCATCCGAGCTACCCGCGGCACGTCATGCGGGCCGCGCCGCGCCCCCGTCGATCTCGTCGGGGTTGCGGAGCGCGATGCAGCTGTTCGAACCGCCGAAACCCAGGGAGTTCGACAGGGCGACCTTGACCCGCCGTCGCCGCGGCTCGCCGCGGACGATGTCCAGCGCGCAGTCGGGGTCGGGCTCCCGGAGATTGGCGTTGACCGGTAGCAGGCCGTGGTGGATCGCGAGCGCGCAGACCGCCGCCTCCACCGCACCGGCAGCGGCGATGAGATGCCCCGTAACGCTCTTCGTCGAGCTCACCGCAACCTTGGCGACGCCGGGGCCGAACACGACGCCCGCCGCGGCGGATTCGCTGCGGTCGTTCATCGGCGTCGAGGTGCCGTGCGCGTTGAGATAGTCGACCTCGCCGGGGCTCGCGCCGGCGTCCGCCAGCGCCTGACGCATCGCCTGGATCGGCCCGTCCCCGGACGGGTGCGAGTCGGTGATGCGATAGCTCGAGAGCGAGTTGCCGTCACCGGCGAGCTCCGCGTAGATTCGGGCGCCGCGGGCCCGGGCCATGGCCCACTCCTCGAGCACCAGAAAACCCGCCCCTTCGCCGAGAACGAAGCCGTTCCGGGTCACGTCGAACGGGCGGCTGGCGCGCTCCGGCGTGTCGTTGTCGGTCGAGAGCGCGCTGAGGAGGCAGAACCCGCCGAGACCGACCGGACTGATCATCGAGTCGAATCCGCCGGCGAGCACCCGGTCGACGTTTCCGCGCCGGATCAGTTTCATCGCCGTGCCCACGGCCTGCCCGCCGGACGCGCACGCCGTGTGCACCGCCGTCGCGTACCCCCGGATATCGAATCGCCGCAACAGCAAGCTCAGCCCCGCATTGGCCACGCTGCGGGAGAACGTGAGGGGGTCCGCCGCGGAGCCCTCCCCGGCCGGGAGCAGCTCCGGGTGCAGATCGCCGTCGGCGGCATACCGGCGATGGACGTCCGCGAGCTCCTCGTACCCCACACCCATCATGCCCGTCCCGACGGCGCAGCCCCAGCGCGTCGCAGTCTCCGGCGTGGGCCGAATCCCGGCGTCCCGGATCGCCTGCTCGGCGGCCGCGAGGGCAAAGCGGTGAGAACGATTCGCGAACTTGAGAAGCTTCCGGTCGTCGATCGCGTCGGCGTCGCGAAAGCCCTTCACCTCGGCGGCGATCCGCACCGGAAAACCGCTCGCATCGAACAGACTGATCGGCGCGACGCCGCTGCGGGCGGCGAGCAGCGCCTCCCAGGTCGTTGCGACATCGCACCCGACCGGCGTCACGAGCCCCAGCCCGGTAATCGCGACCCGGCGACGCCCCTGCGTCACGCCACCTCCCGTGGCGCGAACTCCAAGCGTGCGGTGGCGATCTGCTTGCCGTTCGACCGTGCAGTCAGGGCCGCCTCGACGACCGCGCCGGCCTGCGACAGCTGGGCCTCGAGCTCGACGGCCTGACCTGGAGCGATGAACGACCGGATCTTCACGTCCGTCACCCGCGCCGGGACGAGAGCGCCCGCGCCCCGTCGGGGCAGCTCGTCGGCGAGCGCCCTCGCCAGGCGGATCTGGGAGTCGAGGAGGAGCGTCCCGGGAAACACGGCGCGCCGTGGAAAGTGATCGGCGAAGAACGGCGCGGACTCGGGCACCTGCAGCGCCGCGCGGACCCGTTCACCCGGCTGTCGATCGATCACGCGAAGCTCCGGCGGCGTGACGCCGCGGAATCCGCCGCCGGGCGCTCCCGCGTCGCGAAGAACCTCGAACTGCCGTTGCACGGCCTCCGGAGCGTCGAAGTCCTCGAGCGGCAGCATGGGCCCCAGGCAGTGGTCGAGCCTCAGCACTTTCGCGCCCGCGACCCGGGCGCAGCCGCTGTACGCGACTGCTTCGTCGTCGCAGCTCGCGAGCTCGACCTCGAGGTCGAGCCGCTGTCCGGGGGTCACCTCGCCCACGAACACAGTCTCGCCCGCGAGGCCGGCCACCGGCCGGCGCCGGAATCCGACGTGCCGCATGGCGACCCACGCCGCGAGCTGGCCCACCGCCTCGGCGACGAGACAGGCCGGGAAGGACGACAGCCCTGCCGGCACCGCGAATTGCCCCTTGGCCCGCTGAGCGCCTTCGAGCGCCGTGATCCGATCGACGAAGGAGAATGCGCTGAAGCGCGGCGCCATCCGAGCTTCGGCGTCGCGATCGTTCAACGCCGTCAGGCCCCGCTCTGGGCCGCCCGCTGCGCGCGCACGACCACCTTGCAGAACGTCTCGGGCGTGAACAGGCGCGGGATGTCCGCGCTCTTCATCGGGGTGCGAAAGCGCTCGGGCGGCACCTCGCTCAGGAACTCGCGCAGGCGCTTGAGCCCGACTTCGGTCACAAGCCCTTTTTGTTCGAAGTCCGACTCCGGCAGGTCCCCGCGCGCGTCCTCGACGATCTTACCGCGCGGAATCTTCACCTTGAACGCCCGCTCGAGCCGGAACACCAGGTCCAGGAAATCGATCGACTCGGCGTCGAGGTCCTCGATCAGCGACGCGTCCAGCTTGACGCGGTCGAGGTCGCAGCCGAGCGCATCGGCCAGGATCTGGGCGACCGTCGGATAGACGGCCTGAATCTCTTGCTTGGTGATCTCCCTGTGCTCCATTCCGTGTCACTCCATCTTGAAGCCGCCATCGACGTGCAGAACCTGCCCGGTGATGTAATCCGCGTACCGGGAGGCGAGAAACCACACCGCGTGCGCGACGTCCTGCGGCGTCCCGAATCTCCGCAGCAGGATGCGCGAACGCACCTCGTCGGCCGCGAGCTCGCGAATCTCGCGCGACATCTCGGTCTCGATCACCCCCGGAGCCACGGCGTTCACCGTGATCCGGCGCGACGCCAGCTCGACCGCGAGCGCCCGCGTGAGCGCGTTGATGGCACCCTTGCTGGCGGCGTAGTTGGTCTGGCCACGGCCCCCTTTGTCGCCGGCGACCGAGCTCAAGTTGATGATCTTGCCGGCGCGCTTGGCAATCATGTGCGGCACCACCGCGCGGGTCACGTTGAACACGCCGCCGACGTTGGTCTCGAGCACGGTCCGCACGTCCTCGTCCTCGAGCAGGGCGAGAAGATTATCACGGATCACCCCGGCATTGTTGACGAGCACGTCGATGCGCCCGCCGCGCTCGACCACCCGCTCGACGGCCGCCGCGCAGCTCGCCGAATCGCGGATGTCGACCTGCTCGCTCGCGATGCGCCGGTCGGCGGCGCGTCCGCCGTCGACGACCTCCGCGGCCGCGACGGCGTTGTCGCGGAAGAAGAAGGTGACGTCGGCCCCGTCGGCGGCGAAGAGTTCCACGACCGCCCGCCCGATGCCGCGGCTGCCGCCGGTCACGATCACGACCTTGCCTGCGAGTCCCGAGTCGCCCGGCATCGCGCGCCTCAGCCCGAGATCGCGAACCCGCCGTCCACGACGAGCGTGTGTCCGGTCACCATGGCGGCCTCCGGCAAGCAGAGCAGGTACACCGCTCCGGCGACGTCCTGGACCGTGAGCACCGGCCCGGCCGGCGCCCGCTCCGCGAAGGCGGCGAGCATCTGCTCCCGATTGGGGAAGTACTGCAGCGCGTCCGTGTCGACTACCCCGGCGCTCACCGCATTGACCCGAATGCCGCGCGGGCCCAGCTCCTGCGCCAGCGTGCGGACCAGGGATTCCAGGGCCGCCTTCGATGCCCCGACGAAGCCGTACGTCGGACTCGCCCGCTGGGCGCCGAGGCTGGACATCGCGATGATGCGGCCCCCCGCAGGCATCAGCGGGACCGCCCGCTGGGCGAGCAGATTGAGCGCCAGGGCGTTGGTCTCCAGGCACCACCGCCAATGCTTGAGCGTGAGCTCGAGCGCGGGCTTCAGGACACCGCTCGCGGCATTGCTCACCACGATATCGAGCCGGTCGAAGTGCTTGCGGAACTCGGCGAACAGCTCGTCGACGCTCTCCGGTTCACCGACGCGCGCCTGGATCGGGTGCGCACGCCGTCCCATCGCCCGCAGCTCGGCGCACAGTGCTTCCGCCCCCTCGTGGCTGTTGTAGTAGTTGACCGCCACGTCGCATCCGGCGGAGGCGAGCTTCTGCGCGATCGCACGCCCGATCCCGCGCGACGCGCCGGTGACGAGCGCGATCTTGTCGCGCAGCGGCTCGGCCTTACTGCTCGACGGCCCTGACATCGTCCCTTCCCTGCTGGTCTCCCGTGACCCGAATTGTCCCGCCGCCCAGCGCCGCCCGCTTGGCGCGGATCAGCCGCTGTGCCTCCAGGCACCAGTGCCGCTTGATGTTGTGCCAGACGTCCGCGGCCCACAACGCGTTGTCGGCAGCGCCGTCGGACGCAGCCGGAGCGCGGTCGACCTGCCCGGGCGTGTACCGGTTGATCCAGTCCTTCATGCGCACGTCCCCCGGGAGATGCGCGGTGACCGGAACCACGACGTGGGAGTAGCCCGCGGGCAGCCGCACGTTCCGGACCTTGGCCGCGCCGTTCGCCTGGAAGGCGCTGGCGGCCGAAAGACCGGGAAGGTCCCAGGCGATGAGGTCCAGATCGATCGTGTACGCGGTGAACTCCTCGACCGTGTCCGGAATCGACCGGACCTTGCCGAGCATCGACCACTGATTGAAAAAGAGCATTGAGGCCCCGCCCGCCCCCACGACCGAAGCATAAGGCAGGCGCAGACCGACGACCGGTCGCTCCTCGCCGGTCAGCGGGTCGATGATGGTGAAGCGGTTCTCGGCCCGATCCGTCAGCGGGTTCCGCACGGCGATTCGCGGGTTGAACCCGCCGGCCAGATCGTAGAGCACTTTGACGACCTGGACACCGCCCTGGCTGTGGCCGACGAGCATCGGCCGCAGCCCTTCCTTCTCGTAGTACCAGGCGACGAGGCCAGCGAGGCGTTCGCTGTCCTCGTACGGGCTGTGGGAGAGCCGGCCGTCCCCGGGATGCCTGAGCCGCTGCTCGGGATAGCCCATCTCGATCAGGAACCGGGCGAACGACTCCATCGCGAGGTGGACTGGATACACGCCCCCGTGGACGCTAATGACCCGGGGCGCAGGCGCGGCAGCCAGCGTCGCCTGCACGTCGGCGTCGCTGATCCGCTGGGGGTCGAGGGCAAGAATCCGATCCTCGAGAGCGGGATCGAGGTCGAGTGCCCGCAGGACCGCGTCGGGCTTGGGCCGGTCGACGTAGGTCGATGGCAGACTGCCGTACGGCCGCGTCGCGCAACCGCCTGCCCCCAAGGCGAGCAGCATCCCCAGAACCGGCCCGAGGAGCTTCACTGGCGCGGGCACTCGCGGAGGCTCTCGATCGCGCCGGCGAACCCGGCCTTGATGGCTTCGGCCGTTGGCCTCGGGAACACCTCGACGCGGAACGAGATGCCGACGTGGAGGACGTCGCGGACCGCCGTCACCGCGAGCACGAGGGGGCAGGCAGGTCCGGTGGAGATGGCCCGCAAGTAGTCCGCCGGCGCGGCCGCCGCACTCCCCGCCTGCTCCCAGATCGCATTGACGTTCAGCATCGATACGCCGCCCCATACCGGATGATATTTCGAGAAGAAGCGTTCGCGCTGCCCGGGGGAAAGGAACGGCCACATCAGGCCGCTGACACCGAGCCCGGCGAGGGGCTGCAAGTAGAGCCGCTGACGCTTGATCCGGTCGGCCTCCGCGTGCACGTCCTGGGCGAGCTGCCGCAGACCGATTCCCGCCGGAACGGCGTGGGAGACGTCGAACGACGCGAGAAACGGTCCCAAGGCAGCGGTCGCTTCCGCCGGCAGATCGCGCCGGATGTTTACGATCGAGGCGACCGCGAGCTCGCGGCGCCGGCGGCCACCGGCGTGCTCGGGGGCAAGCGGCGCCAGGGCCAGGAGGAGGCTCGCGAGCAGGAGGTCGTTGAGCGTGACCCCCCACGCGCTCGCGGCGCGGAGCAGGCCCGCGACGTCAGCGGACTCGACGCGCAGATAGCTCAGCGCGTCGTGCGCGTTGCGCTGGCTGGACCGGGGCGGCCGAATCGAGCGCCGGGAGCGGCCGATGAAGCTCGGCATCCGCGCCATCGCCCTCAGCACGCTGACCGGGTGGCGGAGGAGCAAGCGGCGATACAGCGGCGGCGTGAGTCGCGACCGCGGCGCCGGACGCGTCCCCGCTTCCGCGTGCGAGTAGTCGTCGACCACGCTCTTCATGAGCAACGCGATCGCGTCGCCCGCGGCGATGAAATGATCGTAGACCAGCGCCAAGATAGAACCCGTCGCCGGCCGGCACGGCGAAGAACCGGAACGCGCTCATCCGCCCGGCGGGGGGAAACGGCGTGTTGAGCTGGACCTCGAACTCGTTCCACAGCGCCGCCAGCGGGTCGGCGCCGCCGGCGACGATTTTCAGCGCCAGACGGTCGGCGGCCCCCTCGCGCCGCAACCAGCGGCACCGCGGATCGAGGACGAGGTTCGTCAGGCCCATCTCCCCGAGGCGCCGGGTGACTAGCTGCTCCAGGCGAGCCTGGTCCAGGGGAGCGGCGACGCGCACCGCGTGCGCGGCGCTGTAGGCGTGGAGCTCGCGCCAGCGCAGCATCGTGCGCTGGAAGAGGTTCAGCTTCCCCGCGATCTCGGCCCCCGGCGGGGAAACCGGGGCGAACGCCGCTTTCGGGCCCGCGATCGGTCCCAGGTTCGGCGGCGCGAGCGAAGGTCGGATCCAGCCCATCCCGGTGCGTGTCCTATGCGCCAGCCGCAAGCAACCGACGGGCCCGGATCTGGCGCTGGGCCTCGAGGCACCACTGCTTCTTGACGCTATGCCAGATGTCCGCCGCGTGAATGATGTTCGCGGCGTCGACGCCTGCTGCTGCGGGCAACGGCGGAATCGCGCGCGACGGGCTGTAGTCGCTGATCCACGCCCTAGTCACGGGATTCACGGCGAGATGCGTCGTCAGCGGGAGCGTGATGTGGCCGTAACCCGCGGGCAGCGTCACCGTTCGGACCGCCGCCGAGCCGGTGGCCTGAAACGGCTCGGTCCCGGGAAAGGTTGCGGCGATCAGGTCCCACTCGATGAAGAAGCCGGTGAATTCCTCGACGGTGTCTGGGATCTTCCGCAGCTTCGGCAGGATCTCCCATTGGCCGAGCAGGACCCGCGGGAAACTCCCCGTTGCCATCGCTGCAGCATAGCCGACCTTGAGCCCGACGACCGGACGCTCCGCGCCGGTCCGCGGGTCGACGATGGTGAACCGCTGCTCGGCCTGGCCGGTCAGCGGGTTCCAGACGGCGATTCGGTCGCCGGAGGCACCCGCAAGATCGTAAAGGACCTTGATCAGCAGCATGCCGCCCTGGCTGTGGCCGATCACGATCGGCATCATGCCCTCCCGCTCGTAGTACCAGGCGAGCATCCCGGCAAGTCGCCGGCTGTCGTCGTAGCTCGAATACGAGTAGGTCCCGTCCTTCGGGTCGCGAATGCTCGTCTCCGGATAACCCATCGCAACCAGGAACTCCGCGAACGGCTGCATCGTGACGAGCGGGACGCTGCCATGGAGGCAGAAGATCCGCGGCGCTGGCATCCGCCCGAGGAGCTCCGCGACCTCCCGATCGGAGATCTGCTCGGGCGCCAGGGCCAGAATGCGGTTCTCGGTCGCGGCGTCGACCGCGATGCGTCGCGGCGCCGCGGCCACGCTCGCCTCTTGACGCGCCCCCGGCGCGGCGGGACCCGGCCCGGCACATCCGCTCGTGGCGATCGCCGCGACGAGCGTGGCCAGAAACAGGCGTCCGGTCGGAACCGGATGCGCGATCACGGCGGCGCCTCCGGTCACGCTACGAATCCTGCGCTCTCAGCCGCGGGAAGAAGCGGCCGGTGCGTCGACAGTAGCTGCGATACGCGTCGCCGTGTACGGTCAACAGGAATCGCTCCTCGTTCCGCGCCTTGAGCACCATGAGCGCGATGTGGATCGCCGCCACGATCAGCATCGGGACGGTCGCGACGACCACCGCCGAGCACAGCATGAGCAGGATGCTGAGCGAATAGATCGGATGCCGGAGGTAAGCGTACAGCCCGGTCGTGACGAGTTCCGTCCGCTCGCCCGGCGTGACGGCCATGCGCCAGCTCCTTCCCATCCGGCGCCAGCAGGCGATGGTCGCGGCAAGGCACAGGACGGCGCAGACTGCGGCGCCCCACCGCACCCCCAGCCACAGCGGATCCTGGCGCGCGAACTCGGGCACCGCGAGGAGCGGATGGCTGCGCGTCGCCGCAAGGTACGGCAGAACCGCCCACGCGACGATCAACGGAACCCAGACGATCCACATGCCCTGCTCGAGGCGCTGCTCCGGGATTGCGCCGGCGAACGTCCTGGTTCTCCGGTGCATGCGAACGACGAGCGCGCCCGCGACCAGCCAGTAGATCCAGATGGTGGCCGTCAGCAGGGTAAGGGGCGGGTCCCTCATGCGCTAGACAAACCATCCCTGCGGAGACTGCTTCCGGCCGGCCCTTCGTCAGCGCCCATTATGGCCCCTTGGGCGGGGCTTGCCCGCGGCTTCCGCTCGAACGCTGGCGCACCTGCTCGAACAGGCAGACCGCGACGGCAGCGGCGACGTTGAGGGACTCGGCCGCGCCCGGCATGGGGATGCTCGCCTGCGCGTTCGCCACGGCCGCCAACGCCCGCGACACGCCCCCGCCCTCGCTGCCGAAGATCCAGGCCACCGGGCCGGCGGCGAGCTCGAGATCGAACACTGCGCGCGCGGCGCGCGGGTCGGTGGTGACGACGGTTCCGGTGAAGCGTTCGGCGAGCGCCACAAGCGGCGCCTCTTCGTGGATCGTCAGGAAGAAATGGGCACCCTGCCCCGCGCGCAGCACTTTGGGGGACCAGGCGAAGACCGACCCGCCGCCGAGAAACACCTGGCGCACGCCCGCCGCGACGGCGGTGCGCAGGATCGAGCCGAGATTTCCGGGATCCTGGATCGTCTCGAGGAGCAGGCAGGTCTCCAGTTTCGGCGGCAGCGGACCGACCTCGGGAGTGCGCACGACCGCGAGGATCCCGGTCGGCGTGGCCACTTGCGCCAGCGCGTCGAACAGCCGGTCGGCCAGCAGCACCCGCTCGTGGGCCGGCGCGCTGTCGAAGAGCCGCCGGACCTCGTCCCGCGCGTAGCCGCTCTCGCTCGCCACGAGGGTCTCGGCCGTGCCCCCGCTCGCCTGAAGCGCTGCCACGAGGTGCGGGCCATCGAGCACCGCGGCGCGGTTCTCGCGGCGCGCGCGGGACGACGACGCGAGCTTCGCGAGCGACCGATACGACGCGTTGTCGCGGGATGCGATCCGTTTGATCACGCGGCCAGGATGCGGAGGGGCTGCGGTGTCGGTCGCGTCAGCCGCCAAGCTGGAACAGCTCGCCCTGAGCCAGCAGCACTCGAACCGGATGGAAGCTCCGCCGGTGCACGACGCATGGCCCGAACCGGTAGAGGCACTCGAAGTGCTCGGGCGTCGGATAGCCTTTGTGCCGGTCGAACCCGTACTGCGGATGGACCGCCGCGAGCCGGACCATCTCGCCGTCGCGGGCGGTCTTGGCGAGAATCGACGCCGCGGAGATCGCCTTGACCTTCGCATCCCCGTCCACGACCGCTCTCGTCTCGAGCGCGATCGGCGGACAGTGCAGGCCATCGACCAGCACGCGATCGGGGGCGATGCGCAGGGCCGCGATCGCCCGTTCCATCGCCAGCAGCGTCGCCCGGAGGATGTTCAGCGTGTCGATTTCCTCGACCGACGCGCTCGCCACGGCCCACGCGATCGCGCGCTCCTTGATGCGGCTTGCCAGCTCGACCCGGATGTGCTCGGGGAGCTTCTTCGAGTCGTCGAGGCCGCGGATTCGCCGGCCCGGATCGAGGACGACCGCCGCCGCGAAGACCGGCCCGGCGAGCGGCCCGCGCCCGGCCTCGTCGACTCCGCACAACACCCCCGCGGCACGCGGCATCTCGTCTACGCCGGCTGGAGCGCCCCGGCCTGGGTGCCGGGGATGAGCGGCACCAGGGCATCCGCGGCCCGCTCCGCCGCGTTGCGGCGCAGCTCGCCGTGCAATCGCTCGAAGCGCTGCTCGACGGCGCGCCGCACCGGTCCGTCGTTCAGAAGATTCACCACCGCCTGCGCGAGGTTCTCGGGCGTGACGTCGTCCTGGAGGAACTCCGGCACCACCGGCTCGCCGCACAGGATGTTGGGCAGTCCGATGTGCCGCACGCGCACGAGACGGCTGGCGATCGCCCAGGAGAGCGGCGCGACGCGATAGGCGATCACCATCGCCCGGTGGTTGAGCGCGGCCTCCAGCGTGACGGTGCCGCTCGCGGCAAGCGCGACGTCGCACGCGCCGAGCGCGTCCTGGGCGTGGCCGAAGAGCAGCGTCATGGCGAGCTCGCGGGCATCCCGGCGGTAGACCTCTTCCTCGAACAGCGCCCGCGTCTCGCGAGTGACCAGTGGCACCAGGAACCGCACTTCGGGCACGCGGCGCGCGATGAGCTTGGCGGTCTCGATGAACGGTCCAGCCATCATCTCGATCTCGGACTGACGGCTGCCGGGCAGCACCGTCACCACCGGCGCGAGCGCCGGCAGCCGCAGCTCGACGCGTATCGCTTCGCGATCGATGCGCTCGGGAACCTCGTCCGCGAGTGGATGGCCGACGTAGGTGACGGGGACGTCGGCGGCGCGGTAGATGGCCTCCTCGAACGGAAACAGCACGAGGACCCGCGATACTGCGGCGCGCAGGGTCTCGACCCGGCCCGGCCGCCACGCCCACACCTGCGGGCTCACGAGATGCACGGTGACGACGCCGGAGCGCTTGAGCCGGCGCTCCAGGCCGAGGTTGAACTCGGGGGCGTCGATCCCGACGAAGAGCTGCGGCGGCTCGGCCCGCAACCGCTGCGCCAGCGCGCGTCGCACGGCCAGCACCTCCGGGAGGTGGCGGAGGACTTCCACGAAGCCTCGCACCGCGAGCGTTTCCTGGGGGAACCAGGAGTCGAACCCTGCCCCCACCATGTGGGGGCCGCCGATGCCGCAGAACACCGCCTCCGGAAGCCGCCGGCGCAGCGCCTCCATCACCCGGCTGCCGAGAAGGTCTCCGGACGCTTCCCCCGCGACCATGGCGATGCGGACGGGCGAAGCCAAGGCCGCCCTACCGAACGATCCCGCGCGCCGCGGTCTTGAGGAAATCCACGAGCGGTGCGATCTCGGGCGTCGCCTTGGCCTGCTCGGCCAGGGCGATCTGCGCGTCGGCCAATGGCAGCCCGCTCCGATAGAGGGTGCGGTAGGCCCGTTGCAATCCCTCGATCGCCTCCGGAGAGAAGCTCCGCCGGCGGAGCCCTTCACTGTTGATCCCGAACACCTTCGCCGGGTTGCCCGCCACCGTCACGTACAGCGGCACGTCCTGGCGGAGGATGGTGCCGCCACCGACCATGACGTGCGCGCCGATGCGGATGAACTGGACCACCCCGGTGAAGCCACCGAGGATCGCCCAGTCGCCCACGTGGACGTGGCCCGAAAGCTGGGCGTTGTTGGCGAACACCGTGTTGCTACCGATCTGGCAGTCGTGGGCCACGTGGACGTAGCCCATGATCCAGTTGTCGTCGCCGATGCGCGTGACGCGCGCGTCCTTCGTCGTGCCACGGTTGAGCGTGCAGTACTCGCGGATCGTGTTGCGGTCGCCGATCTCCAGCCGCGTCGGCTCGCCGGCGTACTTCTTGTCCTGCGGCGGCCCGCCGAGGACGTTGAAGCTGCCGATCCGGTTGTCGCGGCCGATGCGGGTCGGGCCCTCGATGATGGTGTGTGGCCCGATCGCGGTCCCGTCGCCGATCGCGACGTGCTCGCCGATGATCGAGTAGGCGCCGACGCTCACGTTCGCACCGAGCTCGGCGTGCGGATGCACGATTGCGGTCGGATGGATCATTCGCACGCCGCTAGCAGGTTTCCCACGTCCGCCGCGGCCTCAGGCGTCGCGCAGCGCGCACATCATCTTGGCTGTCGCGGCCAGGCGCTCGCCGACCCGTGCCTCGGCCGCGAATTTCCATACCCCTTTGAGGTGCCGCTCGATGCGGGCCTCGAGCATGAGCTGATCGCCCGGCACCACCGGACTCTTGAATCGCGCCTCGTCGATGCCGAGGAAGTACACCACCGACTTGTCATCCGGGCGCAGCTTGCTCGACTCGAATGCGAGGATCGCGGCCGCCTGCGCCATGGCCTCGATCAGCATCACTCCCGGCATAATCGGGTGGTGGGGGAAGTGCCCGGGGAAGAACGGCTCGTTGATCGTGACGTTCTTGAGCGCCAGGATGCGCTTGCCGACCTCGCACTCGAGCACGCGGTCGACGAGCAGGAACGGGTAGCGGTGCGGAAGCCGCTCAAGCACCGTCTTGATGTCCATCACACTCATCGCGGTCGCTCCAAGTTCGCCAGCCCCCGCTCGAGCTCGCGGATCCGGTCCGCGAGCCGCTCGAGAGTCCTCAGCAGCGCGAGGGTGCGGCGCCATGCCCTGGCGTCCATCGCGGGCAAGGCGCCACTGTAGACTCCGGCCGCCGGGATCGATTTGCTGACGCCGCTCGAAGCGGTGATCACCACCCGGTCGGCGATCTCGAGATGCCCGCCGATCATCGCAGCGCCGCCGATCAGGCAATGCTGGCCGATTCGCGTCGAGCCGGCGATCCCGACACAGCCCGCGATCGCCGTATGGGCGCCGATCCGGCAGTTGTGCCCGATCTGGACCTGGTTGTCGATCTTCACGCCATCCTCGATGATTGTGTCGTCGATGGCCCCGCGGTCGATCGTGGTGTTGGCACCGACCTCGACGTCGCTGCCAATGACCACCCGGCCGACCTGCGGAATCTTGATCCACTCGCCGCCCTCCAGGGCGAAGCCGAACCCGTCAGCACCGATCACCGCCCCGGCATGGACGACGGCGCGGGCGCCGACCACGCATCGCGCGCCGATCGTCACGTGTGGATGCAGGTGACTGTCGCGGTCGATCGTTGCCTCCGCGCCAACGACGCACCCTGCCTCGAGGGCAACGCCCTCCCCGATCCGTGCGCCGCGCTCGACGACGCATGCCGCGCCCACGCTCGCCGATGACGCCACGTGCGCCTCCGGGGCGATGACCGCCGTCCGATGCACCCCGGGGACGTTCGGCGGCGGCGGATTGAACAGCGTCGATACGTGCGCGAAGTAGGCGTACGGGTCGCGGCAGACGATCCGCGGCAGAACGGTTGCGCCACGCTCGGTCTCGGACACGATGACCGCGGAGGCACGGGTGGCGGCGAGCTCGCTGCGGTACTTCGGGTGGCTGAGGAACGAGAGCTCGCCCGGCCCCGCGCCCGACAGCGTGCCGACCTGGCGCACCACGACATCCTGGTCGCCGACCAGTTCCCCGCCGAATCTCGCAACGATCTCGGCGAGCCGGAACGGGCCGTGCGGCATCGCTCCTACTTCTTTGCGGGCGAGGTGTCCTCGAGCGCCCGGATCACCTTCTCGGTGATGTCGATGCGCGGGCTCGCGAACACCGCCTCCTGGAAGATGATGTCGAACTTCTCCGCCTCGGCGATCTGGCGCACGACGCGGTTGGCGCGCTCGAGAATCCCCGACAGCTCCTCGTTGCGACGCTGATTGAAGTCCTCGCGGGTCTCGCGCTGCTTGCGCTGGAAGTCGCGCTGCAGCTCGCCGAACTCGCGTTCCCGCTTGGTGCGGTCCGACTCTGTCATCGTCAGCGCGCCCTTCTCGAGGGTCTCCTGCAGGCGCTTCAGCTGGTCGGCCATCTTGCTGAGCTCCTGCTCCCGCTTCGCGAACTCCGCCTCCAGCTTCTTCTGCGCGCGCACCGCCGGCGCCGCGTCGCGCAGGATCCGGTCGAGGTTCACGAACCCGATCTTCTCGGCTTGTGCCTGCCCGGCGCTTGCGAACGCCAGCAGCGCCACTACCACCACCCACTGCAACTTCGCCAACTTCGTCTCCCAGGTCAGGCAATCTCGCGCTAGAACGAGTGGCCAAAGATGAACTGGAACCGCTGCAACTGGTCACCCGGCTGGCTGTTGAGCGGCACGGCATAGAACAGCCGCAACGGTCCGAACGGCGAGTTCCAGGCGATGATCGCGCCGGCAGAATACCGCAAACGGAGATCATAGGAGACGGTTACCCCGGTGCTGGGGTTCGTGACGGTGCCCTTGTCTCCGAAGCCGAAGCCAGGCTGGTCGGTCCAGACCTGGCCGGCGTCGAAGAACGCGCCCAGGCGCAGGGAACGGTCCTGACCCATTCCCGGGAACGGGAAGGTGACCTCGGCGTTGGCGACCGCCTGGCGGCTGCCGCCGGTCGCGCCCTCGGGGTCGCGCGGGCCCAGGGACGCGGTCTCGTATCCCCGCACGGTTCCCGGCCCGCCGGCGTAGTACGCCTTGTAGAACGGCAGCGTTTGGCCGTTGTAGCCCCCGCCGTAACCGATCAGGCCGTTGAGCATGCCGATCACGTCGCGGGTGATGGGGAAATACCAGGTGAGCTGGTAGCCGAGCTTGTAGTAGTTGAGATCAAGCCCCGGCACCGTCACCTCGGTGAACACGCGCTGGAACGTTCCGGTGGTCGGGAAGATCGCGCTGTCGCGCCGGTCGCGGGCCCACGAGACGGTGAGGGGCATGTACAGCGGATCGTCGCCGCTCTGCTGGACGAACTGGATGAAGCGCTGCGGGCTGTCGGCAAACAGGTCGATCTTCGTCCGCTCGAGCGCCAGCCCGACTGACACGCGATCGAACTCGGCCGTGGGGAAGCCGACCTGGACCCCGCCCCCGAGGGTCTCGGTGACGTAGTTGCCGACATTGAGCGCGTCGGCGTCGAACCGGCGGTTGTAGACGTTGAATCCGGCGCTGACGCCGTCGACGGTGAAGTACGGATTCACGTACGAGAACCCGATGTTGCGGTTGACCTTGCTCGTGTTCGCGCTGATCGTCACCGCATTGCCGCTGCCGAAAATGTTCGCCTGGCTGAGCGAGCCCTGGAGGATCAATCCGTCGCTGCTCGAGAACCCGACCCCGAACAGCAGGCTCCCGGTCGCCTTCTCCTTCACCTTGAGGTTGATGTCGACCAGGTCGCTCGACCCCGCCACCGGCTCGGTCTCGAGCTCCACCGACTCGAAGTAGTTCAGCTTGTCGACCCGCTGGCGCGACACCTGCAGCTTCTGGCCGTCGTAGAACCCGCCCTCCAGCTGGCGGAGCTCGCGGCGGACCACCTCGTCGCGGGTCTTGGTGTTCCCGACGATGTTGATCCGCCGCACGTACACGCGCCGCCCCGGATCGATCATGATCGTGAAGGCGACGGTCCGTTTCTCCTTGTTGACGTCCGGCACGGCGTTCGCGTTGGCGAACGCGTACCCCTCGTTGCCCAGCCGCTCGCTGATCGCCTTGGTGGACTCGGCGAGCTTCTCGCGCGAGAACGGCTCGCCGGGCTTCACCTGCACCAGCCGCATCAACTCGGCCTCGGGGAGCAGCAGGTCGCCGCCAAGCTTGACGTCGGTGACGGTGTACTTCTCCCCTTCGCTGAGGTTGATCGTGATGTAGATGTCGCGCTTGTCAGGGGAGATCGACACCTGGGTCGACTCGATGTTGAAGTCGAGATAGCCGCGGTTGAGGTAGTACGAGCGGAGCGTCTCCAGATCGGCCGCGAGCTTCTGCCGCGAGTACTGGTCGTTCTTGGTGTACCAGCTGAGCCAGCCCGGCGTCTGGAGCTGGATCAGGTCGAGCAGCTGCGCCTCGGTGAAGGTCCGGTTGCCGACGATGTTGATGGTCTTGATCCGCGCGACCTCGCCCTCGTCGACCGTGAAGTTGATGGCGACGCGGTTCCGATCCAGCGGCGTGACGGTGGTCGTCACCGTGACGCCGTAGCGCCCGCGGCTCAGGTATTGGCGCTTGATCTCCTGCTCGGCCTGGTCGACGACCGCCTTGTCGAACGTCCGGCCCTCGGCGATCCCGTTCTCCCGCAGCGCCTTGCGGACCTGGTCCGCGGGCAGGTCCTTCATCCCGACGAAGTCGATCTGCGCGATCGCCGGGCGCTCCTCGACGACGACGACGAGAACGTCGCCCTCGACCTCGACGCGGACGTCCTTGAAGAGACCGGTGCCGAACAGCGCCCGGATCGCCTGCGCCGCCTTGTCTTCGGTCATGGTCTCGCCGACCTTGACCGGCAGATAGCCGAATACGGTGCCGGCTTCGACCCGCTGGATGCCCTCGATGCGGATGTCGCGGATGACGAACGGCTCGAATGCCAGCGCATACCGAGCCAGGAGCACCCCGAGCAGGGCCGCGAACAGGCGCTTGGTCATCCAGTCCGCAGCAGCGTCAGCCCGAGAGTAGGCGATGTATGTCGTTATAGAACGCGAACGCCATAAGGAAGAGCAGCACCGCGAGTCCCGCGCGCTGGCCGAGTTCCATCACGCGCTCCGACACCGGGCTGCCCTTCAGCAACTCGATCGTATAGTACATCAGGTGTCCGCCGTCGAGCAGCGGGATCGGCAGCAGATTCAGCACGCCGAGGCTGATGGAGATCAGCGCGAGGAACGACAGATACGGCGCGAGCCCGAGGCTCGCCGACTGTCCGGCGTAGTCGGCGATCGTGACCGGGCCGGAGAGGTTTCGCCACGAGATCTCGCCGACGATCATCTTGCCGAGCATGCGCAGGCTGAAGACCGACATCTCCCAGGTCTTCGCCACCGCCTTTCCCGCCGCCGCGACCGGTCCGTAGCGGATGTCGAGGTAGTAGTCCTTGAGCGACTCGGGGTCGACGTGCGGCGCGGCGCCGATGCGCCCGATCGTCTCGCCGCCTTGCGTCGCCGCTTCGGGGGTGAGCTCGATCCGCCGGCGCTGCCCGTCGCGCTCGACTTCGAGCACCAGCGTTCGCCCCGGGCTCGCCCGGACCTTCGCGACCAGCGCCTCCCAGCTAGTGACGCGCGCCCCGTCGATCGCGACGACGCGGTCGCGCTCCGCGAGGCCCGCGCGCTCGGCAACGCTGCCCGCAACCACCTTGCCGATCACGGCCGGCACGTCGGGACGAAGCAGCCGTAGCCCCACCTTCGCGAGCAGGTCTCCTTCGAGCTCATCGGCCACGAACCGCGAGAGATCGAGCGTGCGCCAGTCAATCGCGCCGCGCGCGTCGGCCACCTCGAGCCGCGCGATCTTGCGGTCGAGCGCGAGCTGCAGCAGACGCCACCGGACCTCCTGCCAGCCGGCCACCGGCTCGTCGTTGATGGCGCGGATCGTGTCGCCGCGCGCGACGCCCGCTTGGGCGGCGATCGTCCCCGCATCGGGAGCGGCGAGGAGCGGTTTCGCCTCCTGCACGCCCGACATGAAGAGCCATCCAGTACAGCAGGATCGCAAGGAGGAAGTTGGCCACCGGTCCGGCGGCGACGATCGCGATCCGGCGCCACACGCTCTGCCGGTTGAACGCGCGGGGCCGATCCGCGGGGGCCACGTCCCCCTCGCGCTCGTCGACCATCTTCACGTACCCGCCGAGCGGCACGGCAGCGACGACCCATTCGGTCTGGTCGGGTCCGACGCGCCACGTGGCGAGCGGCCGACCGAACCCGACCGAGAACCGCAGCACCTTGACGCCGCACCGGCGCGCGACGAGATAGTGGCCAAGCTCGTGCACGACGATCAGCACGCCGAGCGCCACGACGAACGATGCGACGGTGTGCAGCAGGCCCATGTTCTCAGGCGGTCCGCACGACCGCGCGACCGAGCGCCGCGCCGGCTGCGCTGCGGGCCCGGGCGTCGGCCTCGACCACGTCCTCGAGCCGGCCCACGGCGCCTGCGCCAACGCGCTCGAGCGTCGCCTCGATCACCTCGGTGATGCGCGGGAACACGAGGTCGCCGGCGAGGAACGCTCCGACCGCAACCTCGTTCGCGGCGTTGAAGATCGCCGGCGCGGTGCCGCCCGCCGCCAGCACGTCGTACGCGAGCGCGAGGGCGCGGAACCGGTTGAAGTCGGGCGCCTCGAAAGTGAGCGCGGCGAGACGGGCCAGATCGAGCGACGCGACACCGGCGTCGACCCGGTCGGGGTACGCGAGCGCCTGGGCGATCGGCGTGCGCATGTCCGGGTTGCCGAGCTGCGCGATCACCGAGCCGTCGGCGTACTCCACCATCGAGTGCACGACGCTCTGCGGGTGCACCAGGATCTCGATCGCCGACGCGGGCGCGCCGAACAGCCAGTGCGCCTCGATGATCTCGAGCGCCTTGTTCATCATCGTCGCCGAGTCGACCGAGATCTTGCGACCCATGCTCCAGGTGGGGTGCGCGCAGGCTTCGGCGGGCGTGACGTGCGCGAGCCCGGCGAGCGGTCGCGTACGGAACGGGCCGCCCGACCCGGTCAGGACGATCTTGCGCACGCCGCAGCCCGCGACACCGTCGCGGGCGCGCTCGGGAAGGCACTGGAAGATCGCGTTGTGCTCGCTGTCGATCGGCAGCAGCGTGGCACCGGAAGCGCGGACCGCGGCCATGAAGATCGGGCCGGCCATCACCAGGGCCTCCTTGTTCGCGAGCAGCAGCTTCTTCCCGGCACGCGCCGCGGCGAGCGTGGGCGCAAGCCCCGCGGCGCCGACGATCGCGGCCATCACGCACGCCACCTCCGGGTGCTCGACCGCCGCAATCAGGCCCGGGGCTCCCGCCAGCACTTCGGTGGCCAGCCCGGACGCCGCCACTCGGCCCCGGAGCACCCGCGCCTGAGCCTCGTCGGCGAGCACCGCCAGCGCGGGCCGGTGGGCGACGCACAGCTCGAAGAGCTCGTCCGTCCGGCTGTGCGCGGTAAGCGCGAAGGCGCGGAACCGATGCGGGATGCCGCGCGATGACGTCGAGGGTGCTGCGACCGATGGACCCGGTCGCGCCGAGGACCGCGACGTTCCGGGGGCCGGTCATTGGACTACCCTCTGCGCGTCCCGCGCTCGGGTTCGCCCCTAGGGCGGCCCGGCGGGCTCATATCAGGCTCACGAGTGCCGCCACGGGCACGACCGGCGTCAGGGCGTCGATGCGGTCGAGGACTCCGCCGTGGCCGGGCAACAGCCCGCCACTATCCTTGAGTCCCGCGTGACGCTTCATCGCCGACTCGAATAGATCGCCGATCACCGACAGCACCGCGAGGGCTTCGACGAACACCAGCATCCACACCGGACTCCACGGGACGTCGCGCACCACTGCCGGGGCCGCGCCAGGGGCGAAGGTGATCCAGACAAAAGCGTACACCCCGGTCGCGACGAGCGCAGCGGCCAGGCCCTCCCAGGTCTTGCCCGGGCTGACTCGCGGCGCGAGCTTGTGACGCCCGAACCGGTGGCCGACGAAGTAGGCGGCGATGTCGGCGAGCCACACGATCCCCATGAACAGCAGCAGCGAGCGCGGATCGAGGTTACGGAGGTGAATCAGGGCGAGGAACCCCGGCAGCAGCACCACCCAGCCCGCACCGAGCACCAGCGCGGAAGGTGCATTGAGCGGGCGCCGCGCGAGCCAGATCGGTGCCCCCACGATCCAGAAGACCGCGGCCAGCCCGTAGACCGGCATGAGTGCGATGGTGCCGGGCGCGCCGGTCGCCAGGTTGAACGCGTGCGCGCCGGCGACGAGCGCGGCGACCGAAGCGGCCGCGTACACGATGCGCCCGCGGGTCGCGCAACACGCGAACCCCGCCCACTCCCACGCCGCCAGGGCGAGGAGGCCGCAGCTCAAGGCCGTCCAGCCGAGCGGCGGGAGCCAGAACAGCGCCGCGAGGAAACCCGCCGCCAGGATCGCTGCCGTAACGACCCGGTGGCGGAGCATCGCACCGGACCTACGCCAGTCGGCGGCGTGCGTCGAGGAGATCGACAACGGGAGGTTCTTCGGTTGCGACGGCCGCAGGGAGCTGCTCGCTCGTGCGGCCGAAACGGCGCTCGCGCTGCCGGTAGGAGGCGATCGCGGCGTCGAGCGCCGCGGCGTCGAAGTCCGGCCAGAGGGTGGCGGTGAAGTAGAGCTCGCTGTAGGCGAGCTGCCAGAGCAGGAAGTTGCTGATGCGCTGTTCCCCGCCGGTGCGGATGAAGAGGTCCGGCTCGGGGGCGTAGCTCATCGCGAGGTACGGCGCGAGATCGGTCTCGCCGAACGACCCCGCCTTCTCCGGGTGCTCCCGGATCATCGCGTTGATGGCCTGCAGGAGGTCCCAGCGCCCGCCATAGTTCGCCGCGATCGTCAACGTCAGCTGCCGGTTCGCCGCCGTCAGCGCCTCGGCCCGGCGCACGAGGTCGATGATCGTCTCGCCGAACGGCGCCAGGTTGCCCACCACCCGCAGGCGGATTCCGACCTCGTGCAGCTTGCTCACCTCCTGCTCGAGCGCGACGTGAAACAGCTGCTTGAGCACCGAGATCTCCTCCGCGGGGCGGCGCCAGTTCTCGGAGCTGAACGCGAACAGCGTGAGGTACTCGACGCCCCGCTCGCCGCACGCCTTCACGACGCCGCGGACGGACTCGCCCCCGCGGCGGTGTCCGGCGACGCGGGGCAGCAGGCGGCTGCGCGCCCAGCGCCCGTTGCCATCCATGATGATGGCGATGTGCCGCGGGACGGGGCCGGTCGGCGGAATCTTCTGCGTGGTGCTGTCGTGCATCGTGGCGGGTCCCGGCCTAGACGTGCATCAAATCGGTTTCCTTCTGCTGCAACAGCTTGTCGACCTCGGCGACGTAGCGGTCGGTGAGCTTCTGGATGTCGTCCTGGGCCCGCCGTTCCTGGTCCTCGGGAATGGCGTGCTTCTTGAGGAGCTCCTTGAGGTGGGTGTTGGCGTCGCGGCGGAGATTCCTGATCGCCACGCGCGTGTTCTCGCCGTCGTGCCGCACGACCTTCGTCAGCTCCTTACGGCGCTCCTCGGTAAGCGCCGGCATGGGTACGCGAATCACCTCGCCCTGCGTCGCCGGATTCAGTCCGAGGTCGGACTCGCGGATCGCCTTCTCGATGGCCGCGACCATCTTCTTCTCCCACGGCTGGATGGCGATGGTGCGGGCATCCGCGAGGGTCACGTTCGCGACCTGGCTGATCGGCACCTGCTGGCCGTAGTAGTCGACGCGGAGATGATCGAGCAGGCCGGTGTGCGCGCGTCCCGTCCGGACCTTCGCGAGGTCCGCCTTCAGCGCCTCGATCGACTTCTTCATCTTGTCTTCGGCCGTCTTCCTGATCTGTGCGGCGTCCATGCGTCTCCCTCCCGACTAGAGATGGACGAGGGTCCCCTCGTCTTCCCCCATGACGACGCGCGTGAGCGCGCCGCGCTTGTACAGGCTGAATACCACGACCGGCAGCTTCTGATCCCGGCACAGCGCAAGCGCGGTCGCATCCATCACCCGCAGGTTTCGGCCGATCGCCTCGTCGAAGGTGACCCGCTGGTAGCGCTTCGCGTCCGGGTTGGTCGCCGGATCGGCGGTGTACACGCCGTCCACCTTCGTCGCCTTCAGCACCACCTCGGCGCCGATCTCGCTGCCGCGGAGGGCGGCCGCGGTGTCGGTGGTGAAGAACGGATTGCCCGTGCCGGCCGCGAAGATGACGATCCGGCCCTCCTCGAGATAGCGGATCGCCTTCGGGCGGATGTAGGGCTCGACGATCTGCTCGATGTTGATCGCCGACTGCACCCGGGCGATGAGGCCTTTCTGGCGCATCACGTCGGCGAGCGCGAGGGCGTTCATGATCGTCGCCAGCATGCCCATGTAGTCGGCGGTGGCGCGGTCCATGCCGGCGGCGCCGAGCGCGACGCCGCGGAAGATGTTGCCCCCGCCGATCACCGCGCCGATCTCGACGCCGAGCTGCGCGATCGTCGCCACCTCGTCGACGATCGTCTCGATGGTCTGCCGGTTGATGCCGAAGGGGTCGTCCCCCATCAGCGCCTCGCCGGAGAGCTTTAGCAGGATCCGCTTGTAGCGGGGCTCGGCCATGGGTCGGCTCGCCCTCTAGCGCCCTGCCCCGGCCTGCGCCATCACCTCGGCAGCGAAATCACTGGCCTTCTTCTCGATTCCTTCGCCGACGACCAGGAAGCGGTAGCCGCGCACCTTGGTCTTCTTCTCGTTCAGAGCCTTCTCGACTGTCAGCTTGTCGTTCATCACGAACGGCTGGCCGAGCAGCGTGATCTCCCCGAGGAACTTGTTGAGCGCGCCCTCGATCATCTTGGCCGCGATCTCGGGCGGCTTGCCCGACTCCTTGGCGCGCGCCTCCTGCACGGCACGCTCGCGCGCGACGATCTCGGGGGCAACCTCGGCTTTCGACAGGAACTGCGGTTTCGCGAACGCGACATGCATCGCCACACCCTTGCCCGACTCGTCGTCGCCCTCGTAGTCGACCATCACGCCGATCTTGACGCCGTGGAGATACTGCACGAGCTTCGCGTCGGTCTGCAGGCGCGCGAACCGGCGGATCGCCATGTTCTCGCCGAGCTTCTGGATCAGCGCCTGCCGCTTCGCCTCGACGTTCTCGCCGCCGACGCTCAGCCTCGCGAGCGCGCCGACGTCGGCGGGGTTCTCCCGCGCGACCACCTCGGCGAGCGCGCGTGCGAAACGCGAGGAACGCCTCGTTCTTCGCCACGAAGTCGGTTTCGCAGTTCAATTCGACCAGCGCCCCGAGCTTGCGATCGGGCGAGAGGTACGCGCCGATCACGCCCTCGGCGGCGATTCGGCCCGCCGCCTTGCTCGCTTTCGCGCCGCTCTTGATGCGAAGGAGATCCTCCGCCTTCTTCAGATCGCCGCCCGCTTCCTCGAGCGCCCGCTTGCACTCCATCATGCCGAGCCCGGTGATCTCGCGCAGCTCCTTCACCAGCGCTGCGGTGATTTCCGCCATGTTTCGCTCCTACTGATCGTGAAAAAGGGGGGCGTGGCCCCCCCTTGCGGCTGGCCTTCGGCGCGGTGCCTCACGCTCCGCCCGCCTCCTCGACCTCGACGAACTCGTCGGCCGAGGCGGCGACGATCTCCTGGATGGACTGGTTGCGGCCCTCGAGGATGGCGTCGGCGATGCCGCGGGCATAAAGCCGGATCGCACGGCTCGAGTCGTCGTTGCCCGGGATCACGTACGCGATGCCGTCGGGCGAGTGATTGGTATCGACCACGGCCACGATCGGGATCTTGAGCTTCTTCGCCTCGGCCACGGCACCCTTGTGGTAGCCGACGTCGATCACGAACAGCGCATCGGGCGGGCCGTCGATCGTCTTGATGCCGCCGAGGCTCCGCTCGAGCTTGGCGAGCTCGCGCTGGAAGTGCAGCCCCTCCTTCTTCGACAGGCGCTCGACGCTGCCGTCGGCGATCTGCGCCTCCATCTCCTTGAGGCGCTTGATCGACTGCTTCACGGTCTTGAAGTTGGTCAGCATTCCGCCGAGCCAGCGGTGGTCGACGAACGGCATCGCGCAGCGGATCGCCTCCTCGCGCACGATCTCGCGCGCCTGGCGCTTGGTGCCGACGAACAGCACCGTGCCCTTGTTCGAGGCGAGCTTGCGGACGAACGTCGCCGCCTCGTTGTACAGCGCGAGCGTCTGCTCGAGATTGATGATGTGGATCTTGTTGCGGTGACCGAAGATGAACGGCGCCATCTTCGGGTTCCAGTAGCGGGTCTGGTGGCCGAAGTGGACGCCGGCCTCCAGCATCTGGCGCATCGTCGTGCTCATGCAATTTCGCTCCGTATCAGGGTTGATCACTGACGCTCTGCCCGCAACTAACCCCGCATGCGGGGCACCCCAACAGGGCTGAGCGCGAAATTCGGGTGCGCCCCCACGGCGAAACCTGCCGCGGCCTCGGCGCACCCACCTTGCCGGCCGCGCGGCAACGCGCGCGGATCCCGTGCAAGATAATCAGTGAGTTTAGCACGGACATCGCCAACGGCTCAAGAATTGTCTTGTCAAACAGCCAATTAACAGCCCTCGCGCGGCCTACCTGCCGGCCGCCCGGGCGCCCCGTCCGCGGTTTGCCTCGCCCAGGGGGTTCCACTATCCTCACGGCTTTTTTCGGTCGGTCCGGATGGCGGTCGTCCTGAAGAGCGCGGCAGAGATCGAGCAGATGCGGGTCGCCGGACGGCTTGCGGCCGAAGTCCTCGATTTCGTCGCCGCGCAGGTCCGGCCCGGCATCACCACCGACGCGCTCGACCGCCTGTGCCACGAGTACATGGTGAACGTGCAGCACACCGTTCCGGCGCCGCTCAACTACGCACCGCCCGGTTACCCGCCGTTCCCGAAATCGATCTGCACGTCCGTCAATCACCAGGTCTGCCACGGCGTGCCCGGCGACCGGGTGCTGAAGGCCGGCGACATCATGAACGTCGACATCACCGTGATCCGCGACGGCTTCCACGGCGATACCAGCCGGATGTTCTGCGTCGGGGAGCCGTCGATCCAGGCCCGGCGCCTCTGCGAAATCACCTACGAATGCATGTGGCTCGGCATTCTCGCGGTCCGGCCCGGCGCGTTCCTCGGCGACATCGGCGCGGCGATCCAGCGGCACGCCGAGCGCCACAACTACAGCGTGGTACGCGAGTTCTGCGGGCACGGCATCGGCCGCAGGTTTCACGAGGAGCCGCAGGTGTTGCATTACGGCCGGCCCGGAACCGGCCTGCAGCTGCAGCCCGGCATGATCTTCACCATCGAGCCGATGATCAACGCCGGACGGGCGGCGATCCGGGAGCTCGCCGACGGCTGGACCATCGTCACGAAGGACCACAGCCTCTCCGCGCAATGGGAGCACACGGTGCTGGTCACCGACGCTGGCTACGAGGTGCTCACGCTGTCGGCCGGCGCGCCGCCGATGCCCCACTCGCTCAAGGCGGCGTAGGAGGTCGCCGTGGCCTCCGTCCCGGCCCGCCGCATCGAGACGCCGGGCCGCGTCATCGAGCTCCGGCAGCGTCTCGCCCGCGAACGCGCGGCCTTGTGGCAGGCGCCTGCGGGCGGGGCCAACGCAGCACGTCCCCTGCGGCAGTACCGCCAGCTCGTGGATGCCGCGCTGCGCGAGCTCTGGCGAGACGCCGCCCTGCCGCGGAGTCTGGCGCTCGTCGCGGTGGGCGGTTTCGGCCGCGGCGAGCTCTATCCGCACTCCGACGTCGACGTGCTGCTGCTCCTGCCGCCCAGGCTCGACCCGAGCGGCGAGGCCGGCGTGGAACGGTTCGTCGGGCGGCTCTGGGACATCGGGATCGAGCTTGGCCACAGCGTGCGCACCGTCGAGCAATGCCGCGAGGAGTCCGCCAAGGACGTCACGGTCCAGACCTCCCTTCTCGAGGCCAGGCTCATCGCCGGAAGCCGCGCCCTGTTCCGGTCGCTCCACGACCGGCTGCACCGGAGCTTCGATGCCCAGGCGTTCTTCAAGGCCAAGCGGCTCGAGCAGGAGCAGCGGCACGCGAAGTACCAGGACAGTCCCTACAGCCTCGAGCCCAACCTGAAGGACGCGCCCGGGGGGTTGCGAGACCTCCAGGTCATCCTCTGGGTGAGCCGCGCGAGCGGGCTCGCGCAGGACTGGGGGGCGCTCGCGGCCCGCGGACTCGTCACGCGCGAGGAAGCGGTGCAGCTGCGCCGCCATGCCGACTGGCTGGCCCGCGTTCGAATCCAGCTCCACCTGCTCGCCGGGCGGCGCGAGGACCGGATCCTCTTCGACTACCAGGACGCGCTCGCGCGGGCGTTCGGCTTCGCGGCGACGCCGACCAAGCGGGCGAGCGAAGTGTTCATGCAACGTTACTTCCGCACCGCCAAGGCGGTGACGCAGCTCAACACGATCCTGCTGCAGAACCTCGGGGCGGCGATCTTTCCCGCTTTCGACGCGCCGCCGGAGCCGATCAACGAGCGCTTCCAGGCGGTGCGGGAGCTGCTCGACGTCAAGGACCCCGCGGTCTTCGAACGCGAGCCCCGGGCGATCCTGGAGAGCTTCCTGCTGCTGCAGCAGCATGCCGAGCTCAAGGGCATGACCGCACCCACGCTGCGGGCGCTCTGGCGCGCGCGGTACCGGATCGACGGGCGGTTCCGCCGCGATCCCGCGAACCGCGCGACCTTTCTCGCCATGCTGCAGCAGCCGCGCGGCGTCGTGCACGAGCTGCGCCGCATGAACCAGTACGGCATCCTCGGCCGCTATCTGCCGACCTTCGGCAAGATCGTCGGCCAGATGCAGCACGACCTGTTCCACGTCTACACCGTGGATCAGCACATTCTCATGGTCGTGCGCAACCTGCGCCGGTTCACGATGGTCGAGTTCGCGCACGAGTATCCGCTTTGCAGCCGGCTCGCCGCCGGCTTCGACCGCTGCTGGCTGCTGTACATCGCGGCGATGTTCCACGACATCGCCAAGGGCCGCGGCGGCGATCACTCCCACCTCGGCCGGATCGACGCGCGGCGCTTCTGCCGCGCCCACGGCCTGGCCGAGGACGACACCGCGCTGGTGGAGTTCCTGGTCGAGCATCACCTGACCATGTCGGCGGTGGCGCAGAAGCGGGATCTCGCGGATTCCGACGTGATTCACGGCTTCGCCGCGACGGTCAAGACCGAGCGGCGGCTGGTCGCGCTCTACCTGCTCACGGTCGCCGACATCCGCGGCACGAGCCCGAAGGTGTGGAACGCCTGGAAGGGCAAGCTGCTCGAGGATCTCTTCCGGCTGACGCGCCGGGTCCTGAGAGGCGATGCGGTCGGCTACGACCTGGACGTCCAGGCGAAGCAGGCCGAGGCGGTCCGGCTCATGCGCCTGTACGCCCTCTCGGAGCACGCCGGCGAGGCGCTATGGCGCGAGCTCGACGTCGCGTACTTCCTCCGGCACGAGCCGCAGGAGATCGCCTGGCAGACGCGCATGCTGCACTACCGGGTCAATACCGACGCGCCAGTCGTCAAGGCACGGCTGTCGCCGATCGGCGAGGGCCTCCAGGTCATGATCTACGCCCGCGACGAGCGCGACCTCTTCGCCCGGATCTGCGGCTACTTCGAGTCGATCAGCTACTCGATCGTCGACGCGAAGATCCACACCACGCGCCACGGTTACGCGCTCGACACCTTCCTGGTTCTCGGCGCCGGCAAGTCGCACCACTACCGCGAGATGCTCAGCCTGATCGAGCACGAGCTCGCCGACCGCCTGGCGCGGCACGCGCCGCTCGCGGCGCCGGCGCGCGGCCGCGTCTCGCGCCAGCTCAAGCACTTCCCGATCACGCCCGAGGTGCACATCCGGCCCGACGAGAAGGGCCAGTATCACCTCGTCGCCATCACCGCCGGCGATCGGCCCGGCCTGCTCTACTCGATCGCGCGGGTGTTCAGCCAGTACCTCGTCGACCTGCACACCGCGAAGATCGTCACGCTCGGCGAGCGGGCGGAGGACGTCTTCGTGGTGAGCGGGGACGCGCTCGGCAGCCCGAAGCGCGTGCTGCAGCTCGAGCAGGATCTGCTGACCGCGCTGCAGTGACGCGCACTAGTCGCCGCGGACGTTCTCCCCGGGGAACAGCGCTTCGGTGAACCCGAACTTCGTCAGGTCGCGGATCCGCATCGGATACAGGATACCGTCGAGGTGGTCGACTTCGTGCTGCACGACCACCGCGTGGAAGCCCTCGACCGTCCGATCGATCGGGACGCCGGTCCCGTCGAACCCGCGATAGCGCAGCCGGCGGAAACGCGGCACGAGCCCGCGCATCCCGGGCACCGAGAGGCAGCCTTCCCAGCCCTCGACCAGCTCGTCGCCGAGCGGCTCGAGCAGCGGATTGACCAGCACCGTGTCCGGGACCTCCTCGGCGTCCGGATAACGCGGGTTCCGGTGGACGCCGAAGATGACCACGCGCAAGCCGACCCCGATCTGCGGTGCGGCGAGGCCCGCGCCGTCGAGATCCGCCATCGTGTCCCGCATGTCGGCGATCAGCGCCTGGAGCTCGGGGGTCCCGAAGGCGGTGACCGGCCGCGCCTTCTCGAGCAGGCGCGGATCGCCCAGCTTGAGTACCTCCCGGATCATCCCGGCGCGACCAGTTCATCGACGACTCGCCGCGCGCGCGCGATCGTCGCCTGCAAGGTCTGTTCGATGCGTTCGAGCCGGATGCCGGTGCGGCTCTCGCCCCGGCCGGCGGCGTGATTGACGACGACCGCGATCGCCGCGTACGGCAGTTCGAGCTCGCGCGCGAGCGCCGCTTCGGGCATCCCGGTCATGCCGACCACGTCCGCGCCGTCGCGTTCGAGGCGGTCGACCTCGGCGGCGGTTTCGAGGCGCGGGCCCTGCGTGGCCGCGTAGACCGCACCGTCCAGAACCGGTTCGCCGCACGCGCGCGCCGCGGCGAGGAGCCGCTGCCGGAGCGGCTCGGAGTACGGGCCGGTGAAGTCGACGTGGGACACCGGCACGTCGCCGCCTTCGAAGAACGTCGACCGCCGCCCCCACGTGTAGTCGATGATCTGGTGCGGGATGACGAGCGTCCCGGGACCGAGGTCGGCCCGGATTCCGCCGACCGAGGCGACCGACACGATCTCGGTGACGCCCTCCTCGCGGAGCGCCCAGAGGTTCGCCCGGTAGTTGACCTCGTGCGGCGGGATCGTGTGCCCGTAGCCGTGTCGCGCGAGGAACGCCACGTCGCGGCCGCGGAGCTTGCCGAAGGTGAGCGCGCCGGAGGGCTCGCCGTAAGGCGTACGCGCTGCCTTGCGGAACGTGACCTCCAGACTTGCGAGCTGCGTCAGCCCGCTGCCGCCGATGATGGCGAGCATCACTGCTTCAGCGCATAGATGGCCGGCAGGTTCCGCCACAGGCCGTAAGCGTCGAGGCCGCACCCGAACACGAACCGGTCCGGGATCCTGACGCCGAGAAAGTCCGGCGTGATCGGCTTGCGGTCCGGCTTGATCTTGTCGGTGAGCACGGCGACCTTGCAGGACGCGGCACCGCGTTCGAGCACCTTCGCCTTGATGGTGGCGAGCGTGTCGCCCGCATCGAGGATGTCGTCGACGACGAGCACGTGTCGCGCCCGCACCGCGTCGCCCGGCTCGACCTTCCAGTGGACGTGGCGGCCGTCGATCTCGTCGCCGTACCGGGAGGCGTGAACGTAGTCGAGGTGGAGCGGGAAGCGCAACAGGGGCAGCAGCCGGGCGCAGAAGAACAGTGCGCCGTTCATCACGCACAGCACGAGCGGGTAGCGGTCGCGGAACTCGGCGCTGATGGCTTCCGCCACCTGCTCGATCGCGCGGTCGACCTCCGCCGCGGAGCAGACGAGGTCGGCCTCGTCGAGCATCTTCCACGCCTGTGCTGCAGTGAGCATCGCCCGGCGGCGAATACCAGAGAACGTCGACGCGACGAGTATATCTGATGGCTACGCGGCCAAGCGCTCATCCGCCCGGCTGCTTCTTCGCGGCGAGCCAGGCGTTGAACGCGGCGCCGACCTCGGGGTGCCTGCGGCCGAACGCGACCATCGCCTGAAGGTAGCCGAGCTTCGTCCCGCAGTCGTAGCGAACGCCGCGGAAGCGGTAGGCGAGCACGCGCTCCTCCTGCAGCAGCGAGGCGATCGCGTCGGTGAGCTGGATCTCGCCGCCGGCGCCCGGGGTTGCCCGTTCGAGGTGGGCGAAGATCGTCGGGGTGAGCACATAGCGCCCGATCACCGCGAGGTTGGACGGCGCGACCTCCGGGCGCGGCTTCTCGACGATCGCCTCGACCGACTCCAGCCGTTCGTCGATCCGCGACGCCTTGACGACGCCGTAGCTCGCGGTCTGATCGCGCGGAACTTCCTGGACTCCGAGCACCGATCGCCCCTCGCGCGCGAACACCTCGGCCATCTGCCGCATCACCGGCGGCTCCCCGTCGATCAGGTCGTCGGCGAGGATCACTGCGAACGGCTCGTCGTTGATCACCGGCTTTGCGCACAGCACCGCGTGGCCGAGGCCGAGCTGGTCCGGCTGGCGGATGTAGATGCAGCTCACGTTGCCCGGCAGGATCCCCTGGACGAGCTCCAGCAGCTCGTGTTTGCCGCGACTCGCGAGCTCGTTCTCGATCTCGTACGCCTTGTCGAAGTGGTCCTCGATCGCGCGCTTGTGACGGCCGGTGATGAAGATCATCTCGGTCAGCCCCGCGGCCACGGCCTCCTCGACCGCGTACTGGATGAGCGGCTTGTCGACCACCGGCATCATCTCCTTCGGGCTCGCTTTGGTCGCCGGAAGAAACCGGCTGCCGAACCCGGCGACCGGGAACACCGCTTTGGTCATCGCTCGCATTGCACCCTCACCTTCTCAACAGCTTAAGCAAGCCGGCCTCGTCGAGCACCGGGATCCCGAGCGTCTCGGCCTTCGCGAGCTTCGCGCCCGCCTCGGCTCCGGCGACCACGTAATCGGTCTTCCGCGACACCGCGCCGGTGACCTTGCCGCCACGCGATTCGATGAGCTCGGTCGCCTCGTCCCGGGTCATTTTCGGCAGGGTACCCGTCAGCACGAACGTCTTGCCCGCCCCCGGTCCCGCGGCCGCGGTGCGACGCCTCCCCTCCTGCCACTGGACCCCGGCCTTGCGCAACGCCTGAATGACCTCGCGATTGTGCCGTTCGGCGAAGAACTGGCGGATCGACGCCGCAACGACCGGCCCCACGTCGGGCACCTCCTGCAGCGTGTCCTCGTCGGCGTCCATGAGGGGTTCCAGCGCACCGAAGTGACCGCCCAGATCGCGGGCGATGGTCTCGCCGACGTTGCGGATCCCGAGCGCATAGATGAACCGCGGCAGCGTCGTGTCCTTCGACTTTTCGAGCGCGTCGACCAGATTCTGGGCCGATTTCTCGCCCATCCGCTCGAGGCTCGCCAGGACCTCCAGAGTGAGCTCGTACAGATCCGCAGGGGTGCGCACGAGGTTCGCCTCGACGAGCTGGTCGACGATCTTCTCGCCGAGACCGTCGATGTCGAGCGCGCGGCGCGACGCGAAGTGAAGGATCGCCTGCTTGCGCTGTGCCGGGCAATACAAGCCGCCCGTGCAGCGCGCGACCGCCTCGTCGGGCAGTCGGACGACGGCCGAGCCGCAGACCGGGCAGCGCTCGGGCATTCGGAACTCAGGTGCATTCGGCTTGCGCGTCCCGGCGACCGCCTGCACCACCTCGGGGATCACGTCCCCCGCGCGACGCACCACGACCATGTCGCCGACGCGGATGTCCTTGCGGCGCAGCTCGTCCTCGTTGTGGAGGGTCGCGTTGGTCACGGTCGCGCCGCCGACGAAGACGGGCTTCAGCCGCGCGACCGGAGTGATGGCGCCGGTTCGCCCGACCTGGACCTCGATCGCCGTGACCTCGGTCGTCGCCTCCTCGGCCGGGAACTTGTGCGCCACGGCGAAGCGCGGCGCCCGGGCAACGAATCCCAGCTCGCGCTGGAGATCGAGCCGGTTCACCTTGTAGACCACGCCGTCGATGTCGTAGGGCAAGCGCTCGCGCTGGCCTCCGAGCCGGTCGTAGAAGCCGAGCAACCCCGGCGCGCCCTCCACGACCGCACGTTCCTCGCAGACGGGAAGGCCGAGCTCGGCGAGAAGGTCCAGGAGCTCCGACTGGGTCTTCACCGCCTTCAGTCCGCGCGACTCGCCGCTCCCGTAGGCGAAGAAGCGCAACGGCCGCGCGGCGGTGATCCGCGGGTCGAGCTGACGCAGGCTCCCGGCCGCGGCGTTGCGCGGATTCGCGAACTCTTTCTCGCCCCGCTCGCGCTGCCGGGCATTGAGCCGCTCGAAGTCGCGCCGGTACATCAGCACCTCGCCGCGCACCTCGAGCAGCGGCGGCGGCTGCGCCGCGCGGAGCCGCAGCGGGATCGCCCGGACCGTCCGCAGGTTCGCCGTCACGTCCTCGCCCGAATAGCCGTCGCCGCGCGTGGCGCCCTGCACCAGGGCGCCGCGCTCGTAAGCGAGGCTGATCGCGAGGCCGTCGAACTTCGGCTCGCACGAGTACTCGACCGCCCCGGCGTCCAGCGCTTCGCGGACCCGGCGGTCGAACGCCTCCACCTCCGCCGCGGCGAACGCGTTGTTGACCGAAAGCATCGGCACGCGGTGCTTGACGGTCCCGAACGCCTGCACCGGCGCAGCGCCGACCCGCTGCGTGGGCGAGTCCGGCGTCGCAAGCTCGCCGTGGCGGGCCTCGAGGTCCTGGAGCTCGCGAAAGAGGCGGTCGTACTCGGCGTCGCTGATGGTCGGGGCATCGAGCACGTAGTAGCGGTAGTTCGCGTCCTCGAGCTGCGCCCGGAGCCGCTGCACGCGCGCGGCGATCTCGCGGGGCGCCGCCATCTAGCCGAAGAGTCGGAGGGCAAGCGGTCCGCCGGCGGGGATCCCGCGCGCCCGCATCGCCTGGTGGATGCGCTCGAGCTGCTGGCCGATCGCCTCGAGCGCGGCCTGTCCGATCGGTTTCCGGTTGTCGTCGACCAGCACGCCGCCCAGCGCCTGCTCGAGCTGGTGGGCGAAGTCGAGGAAGCGGCGGAACGCCGCGGCGCTCGCCGGCACGCGCGGCACGTCGAAGAGCACCGTCACCCCGCGCGTCTGCAGCGTCCTGATCGTCTCGGGGTGAAACGGCATCGGTTCGAGGTTGGCGAGCGAAAAGAGCTCCGTGCCGTCGTCGCCGGCACGATGGAACCGTCCGTCGCGCCCGATCGCGAGCCCGGCGCTCTCGGCGAGCGCGCGGATCTTGCTGCCGGAGAACGTGTGCGATTCGCTGCCGATGACGCTGAGCCCGATCTGCAGGTCCATGTCGGTGCAGAATCGATCGAGCGCTGCCGCGCGCTCGAGCGCGGCGTCGGTATCCGGGAAGTCGGCCTCGGCCGCCAGGGCGAGGGCAACCTCCTGGACTTCCCCGCAGAACGCGAGGAGATCGTCCTCGGTGACCGGGCCGGTGCGGTTGGCGAGCTGCAGTCCCACCCGCAGGTGGAGATATCTCGCCTCCGCGCCGACCGGTCGCCAGACCGAGCGCGCCTCGTCGTAGCCTTCCCAGTGGATCGGCTTGATCAGCGCCTCGTCGACCATCGCCTTGGCGTGGGTCGAAACCTCGGCCCCGGAGACGGCGCGCGCGCAAGCGAGCGCCACGACGTAGTCCACCTCCGGATCCAGCGTCGCCGCGGGCAGCGGTCCCGGCGGCGGTTCGCGGGACGGCGGCGGGGTGCGCTCGGCATCGTCGAAGGTGTGCTCGATCGTGCGGGCGACCGGGTCTGGATGCGGACGTTCCAGGAGGCGGGCGCGAGTCTTCTTCCCCGTCCCCGCCCGTCCCGCGCAGCAAGACATCGCCGTGCGGCGCGCCGAAGGCCGCTTCGGTCCGCCGCCTGAGCTTCGCCTCCTGCCACTTGTTGTAGGCGATCACCCCCACCACCACTGCGACGCCGATCGCGAGGAGGCCGAGCTGCAGGTCACTCATGGTGCGCCGTTGTCCTGTGCGAGTTGCGCTCGAGGGTGTGGCCCGCCCGCGCCTACCGGTCCTCGTTCAGGCGGCAGCCGCCTCCCGGATGCGGAGCGCCTCCTCGATGTCCACGGCGACGACGCGCGATACGCCCTGCTCGGGCATCGTGACGCCGATGAGCTGCGCGGCGAGCTCCATCGTGATCTTGTTGTGGGTGATGAACAGAAACTGCGTGGGTTCGGCCATGCGCCGCACCAGGCTGCAGAACCGCTCGGTGTTGGTGTCGTCGAGCGGCGCGTCGACCTCGTCGAGCAGGCAGAAGGGCGCGGGGTTCAGCTGGAACAAGGCGAAGACGAGCGCGATCGCGGTGAGCGCCTTCTCGCCGCCGGAGAGCAGGTGAATGGTGGAGGTCCGCTTGCCCGGCGGCTGGGCCCGGACCTCGATGCCGGCGTCGAGAATCTCCTCGCCGGTCATCTCCAGGCGCGCCTCGCCGCCGCCGAAGAGCTCGGGGAAGAGCACGCCGAAGTGGCGGTTCGCAGCCTCGAAGGTCTGCCGCAGCATCTCGCGGGTCTCGCGGTCGATGCGGCGGATCGCGTTCTCGAGCGTCTCGAGCGCCTGCGCGAGGTCGGCGGCCTGCGCGTCGAGAAAGCCCTTGCGCTCGGTGGCGGTCGCGAGCTCCTCGAGCGCCGCCATGTTGATCGCCCCGAGATCCGTCATTGCCTGCTGCAGCCGCGCGATCTCGGCCTGCAGCGCGGACGGCCGCAGCTTGCCCTCGAGCGACTGGGCGAGGGCCGCTTCGTCGGCGTGGGCGTCGGCGAGCTGCTGCGCGAACTGCTCCACGGCGAGCCGGGCTGCCTGCTCCTTAAGCCGCAGCTCGCCGACCCGGTCGCGCAGCGGGGGCACCCTCTGCTCCGCGGCGAGCCGCTCCTCGTCGGTCGACCGCAGGAGTGCCCCTGCCTCATCCAGCCCGGCCCGGGCAGCCGTCAGCCCCTCCTCCCGTTCGCGCCGTTGGGCCAACGCGCCCTGCAGGCCCTGCTGCAGGCCGTCGGCCCGCAGCGCCGAGAGCTCGGCTTCGGTCTTCTGCCGCTCCGTCTCACCCTGTGCCGTTTGTTGAGAAATAACCTGAATTGATCTGTTTATTTCATTGTTTTTAGAAGAACATTCTCTCTCATAGAACGACGCCTCCTGGGTTTCACGGGAGGCCGACTGGACGGCGTCCCGCTGCGCGTCCAATCCCCCGGCCGCGGTCTCATGGGCGCGCCGCGCCGCGTCGAGCGTGACCGCAAGTTTGGCAAGCTCCGCCTGATGCCGCTTGAGGTTGGCCGTCGCGGCGGACTGGGCCTCCTGCTCCTGGGCGCGTTGGCGTTCGATCTCGGCCAGCTCGTCCGCGATCTGCCGGCCCCGCTCGCGCACGCGGCCGATCGCCTCGCTCACCCGCACGTGCTCGAGCTGCAGCTCGTGCCGGGTCTGATGGCGATCGACCTCGCGCTCCCGCAACGCGCCGACCTGTTCCCGCCGCGCGGCGAGCTGACGCTCGGCGGAGGCGTGGACGTCTCGCGCCTCCTGCGTGCGCTCCTCGAATCCTCGCAGCGCGTCGCTCAGCCCCTCGATCTCGCGCTGGCGGGCGAGGATTCCGGCCTCCACGGAATCCGGGCCATGGAAGCTGACCGCGTAGCGCGTGAACTGATGCCCTTCGCGGTTGACGAGGGTCGTCCCCGGCAGGAGCGCGGAGCGGGTCGCACCTGACGGTACCCCCTCCACGGCAAAGCACCCGGCCAGCCAATCGGCGACGAGCGGCCGGGCGGTCGCGTCGGCAAACCGGACCAGCGACGCGAGGGGCCGCAACCCGGGCCGATCCGCGACCGCCGGCTCGGTCGTGCCCGGCGTGAAGACGCTGACCTTCGCCGGCGGCGGATCGTCGAGCAGGGCGCCGAACGCTTGCGGGCCGGCGACCTCGAGCGCATGCAGCCGCTCGCGCAGCACCGATTCGACGGCCGTCTCCCAGCCGGGTTCGACGGTGACCTTCTGCCATAGCCGTCCGAGGCGCTGGAGCCCGTGCTTGGCGAGCCAGTCGTTGACCTCGCCGCCCTCCTCGACCTGCTCCTGGATGTGCTGCAGCGTCGCGAGCCGCCCGGCGCGGGTATTCGCCTCGCGCTCCAGCTCCTGCAGGCGGGCCAGCGCGGCGCTGCGGGCCGCCTCGAGCACGGGCAGGTCTTCCTGCAGCTCCCGGATCCGGGCGGCGAACGCAGTGGCGTCGGCATCAGCGCTGGCGATTCCCCGGGCCAGCTCGTCCGGGCGCGCGGCGTCCGGTTCCGCGAGCTGTGTGCGCTCGGCGACGAGCCGTTCGGCGCGCGCCGCATGGGTCTGGAGGGTGCGGGCCACGTGCGCCAGGTGCGCCTGCTCGAGCTGCAGCGCCTGCTCGGCGCGCGTGATGGCGTCGCGCGATTCGTCGAGCCGCGCCTGCGCGGCGCGGAACGCCTCCTCCATTCCGGGCAGACGCGCCTCCTCGTCGGCGAGCTTCGCGGCCGCGGCCGCGATCCGCGCCGCCGCCTCGCCGCCCCGCCGCGCCCAGTCCGCGGCGGCCTCGTCCAGCTCGGCGCGGTTCCGCTGCCACTGCTCGAGCTGGAGCGCGAGAGTGGCGCGGTGCCCCTCCAGCCGCTGGCGGGTCTCGGTGACGAACCGCAGCTCGGCCTCGAGTCTGGAGACTTCGGTATTGACCTCGTAGAGCGCCCCCTGCGCGACGTTGACCGCGTCGGCAGCCGCGTAGTGATCGACGCGCGTCCGCTCGAGCCGGGTCTCGATCGCGCGCACCCGCGCGGTCTCGGCCTCGAGCTCGGTCGCGACGCGGTCGATCTCCCGCTTCACCCGCTGCGCGTCGCTCTCGGCGTCGCGCTTGCGGAGCAGCCAGAGCAGGCTCTGCTTGTGCGCGGCCTCGCCCTGCAGCGCCTTGTACTGGCGCGCCACCTCGGCCTGCCGCGTGAGCTTCTCGATCTGCGTCTCGAGCTCGTGCCGGATGTCGTCGACGCGCGACAGGTTCTCGCGGGTGTCGGCAAGGCGGTGCTCGGTCTCGCGGCGGCGCTCCTTGTACTTCGACACCCCGGCCGCCTCCTCGAGGAAGACCCGCAGCTCCTCGGGCTTGGCCTCGATGACACGCGAGATCATCCCCTGCTCGATGATCGCGTACGCCCGTGGGCCGAGACCGGTGCCGAGGAAGATGTCCTGCACGTCGCGGCGCCGGACCTGGGTGTTGTTTATGTAGTACGACGATTCGCCGTCGCGCTGGAGGATGCGCTTCACCGAGATCTCGGCGTACTGCGACCACTGGCCGGCGGCCCTGCCGAGGCTGTTGTCGAACGCGAGCTCGACGCTCGAGCGCGCGACCGGAGTGCGCTGCAGCGTGCCGTTGAAGATGACGTCCTGCATCGACTCGCCGCGGAGCGCGGAGGCGCGCGTCTCGCCGAGCACCCAGCGCACCGCGTCGATGATGTTGGACTTGCCGCAGCCGTTGGGGCCGACTACGCCGACCAGCTGGCCGGGGACATCGATGGTGGTCGGGTCGACGAACGACTTGAACCCGGCCAGTTTGATCTGCGTGAGGCGCAACTTACCGACGATCCGGCGGCGGCGGTGTACGCCGCGGTTGTCGAGGGTTGTCGGGACGATCCAAGGCGGGCCGTATAATACCATTCCAGAGCGTCGCTTCCGGCGCGATCCAGCGCCTGCGCCGATGAACCCCGACCTCGCGAGGCTCCAGCCGTATCCGTTCGAGAAGCTGCGCGCGCTCTTCGCCGGCGTCACGCCGGACGCCCGCTTCAGCCCCATCGGTTTCCAGATCGGCGAGCCGAAGCACCCGACGCCCCCCTTCATCAAGGAGGCGCTGACCCGGGGCCTCGACGGGCTCGCCGCGTATCCGCCGACCATCGGTGCGGCGTCGCTGCGGCAGGCGATCGCGAGCTGGCTCGGGCGCCGCTACCGGCTGCCCGGCGTCGATCCCGGGACGCAGGTGCTGCCGATCAACGGCTCCCGTGAAGCGCTGTTCGCGATCGCGCAGGTGGTCGTCGACCGGGCGCGCGACGCGCTGGTGCTGTGTCCGAACCCGTTCTATCAGATCTACGAGGGTGCGGCGCTCCTCGCGGGGGCCACCCCGGTGTACGCGAATGCGGCGCGCGCCCTCGGTTTCGCGATCGACTACACCGCCATCCCGCAGGCCGCCTGGTCGCGAGTGCAGCTGCTGTACGCCTGCTCGCCGGCGAATCCGACCGGCCACGTGATGACCCTCGAGGAATGGCAGCGCCTGTTCGAGCTCTCCGACCGGCACGGGTTCGTGATCGCCGCGGACGAGTGCTACTCCGAGCTCTACTTCGACGACGCCCATCCGCCGCTCGGCGCGCTCGAGGCCGCGGTACGGCTCGGACGGCGCGACTTTGCGCGCCTGGTCGTGTTCTCGAGCCTCTCGAAGCGCTCGAACGTGCCAGGCATGCGGTCGGGGTTCGTGGCCGGGGACGCGGCGGTGCTCAAGGCGTTCCTGCTGTACCGGACCTACCACGGCAGCGCGATGAGCCCGGCCGTCCAGGCGGCCAGCGAGGCCGCCTGGAGCGACGAGGCTCACGTTGCCGAGAATCGGGCCTTGTACCGGGAGAAGTTCGCCGCCGCCCTGCCCGTCATCCAGCCGCCGCTCGAGACGGCGATGCCCGAGGGCGGCTTCTATCTCTGGATCGGCACGCCGATCGACGACGCAGCGTTCGCGCGGGGCCTCTACCAGAAATATAATGTGAGCGTTCTGCCGGGCAGCTATCTCGCGCGCGAAGCGCACGGGATCAACCCCGGCCGGCAGCACATCCGCGTGGCGCTGGTCGCGCCGCCGGAGGAGTGCCTCGAGGGCGTGCGGCGGATCGCCGAGTTCGCCCGCTCGGTCTGAGAGGGGATCATGCCGGCACTGCAGGAGCTCATCGAAGCCGCGTGGGAGCGCCGCGCGGACCTCTCCCCCGCCACCGCCGATCCCCGGCTGCGTGAAGCCGTCGACACGGTGCTCGGCAGGCTCGATCGCGGCGAGCTTCGAGTGGCGGAGAAGCTGGCCGGGGCCTGGCATACGCACCAGTGGCTCAAGAAGGCGGTGCTCCTGTCCTTCCGGTTGAGCGAAAACCAAGTCATTCCGGGCACGTTCACGCAGTACTACGACAAGGTCCCGGTCAAGTTCGGCGCCTACACGCCGGCGGATTTCGCGGCCGGCGGGTTCCGGGTGGTGCCGCCCGCCGTCGCGCGGCGCGGCGCGCACGTCGCACGCAACGTGGTGCTGATGCCGTCCTATGTCAACGTCGGCGCGTACGTCGACGAGGGGACGATGGTGGACACCTGGGCGACCGTCGGCAGCTGCGCGCAGATCGGCAAGAACGTCCATCTGTCGGGCGGGGTGGGCATCGGCGGCGTCCTGGAGCCGCTGCAGGCCAACCCGACCATCATCGAGGACAACTGCTTCATCGGCGCGCGCTCGGAGATCGTCGAGGGCGTGATCGTCGAGGAGAACGCGGTCGTTTCGATGGGCGTGTACATCGGCGCCAGCACTCGGATCTATGACCGGGCGTCCGGCGCGATCGGTTACGGCCGGGTGCCCGCTGGATCGGTAGTAGTTCCTGGTACCCTACCTTCCGCCGACGGAAAATACGCCTTATATTGCGCCGTGATCGTGAAGCAGGTCGACGCCAAGACGCGCGCGAAGACCAGCATCAACGAGCTGCTCAGGGGGGACTGACGGCTCGCGGCGCGGTCCTTCAAGGGAACCCACGATGGCGATGAAACGGCTCCTCGAGCTGATGGCCGAGAAGAAGGCTTCCGACATTTTCGTCTCCGTCGGGGCCCCGATCAGCATCAAGATCAACGGCGTCACGATGCCGATCAACCAGCAGATCGTCACCCCGGACGCGGTCCGCGCCCTGATGGCCGAAATCCTCAACGAGCGGCAGCTCAAGGAGTTCGCCGAGGAGTGGGAGCTCAACACCTCGTACCCGATGCCCGGCCTCGGGAGCTTCCGCGTGAGCTGCTTCATCCAGCGCGCCACCCCGGCGCTGGTGGTGCGATTCATCCCGGGCGACATTCCCGGCTTCGATACGCTGGGCCTGCCGAGCGTCCTCAAGGAGGTCGTGCTCGAGAAGCGCGGGCTGATCCTCGTGGTGGGTGCGACGGGCTCGGGCAAGTCGACCTCGCTCGCGGCGATGATCGACCACCGGAACACGACCACGCCCGGCCACATCATCACGATCGAGGATCCGATCGAGTTCCTCCACAAGCACAAGCGCTCGATCGTCAACCAGCGCGAGCTCGGAACGGACTCGAAGTCGTATCACGTCGCGCTGAAGAACGCGCTCCGCCAGGCCCCGGACGTGATCCTCATCGGCGAGATCCGCGACCGCGAGTCGATGAGCATGGCGATCGCCTACGCCCAGTCGGGCCACCTCTGCCTCGCCACGCTGCACGCGAACAACAGCTACCACACCCTGAACCGGATCATCAGCTTCTACCCGCTCGAGAACCGGCCCGCGCTGCTGTCGGATCTTTCCTCCACGCTGCGCGTGATCTGCTCCCAGCGGCTCGTCAAGAACACCAAGGGCAGCCGCTGCCCTGCGGTCGAGGTGCTGCTCAACACCCGTCACATCGCCGAGCTGATCGAGGAAGCCAAGATCAACGAGATCAAGGAGGCGATCGACAAGAGCCTCTCGCCCGGCTCGCAGACCTTCGAGCAGGCGCTGTTCAGGATGTACCGGGAAGGCATCATCACCCAGGAAGAGGCGCTCGCGAACGCCGACTCCGCGAACAACCTCCTGTGGCTGATGAACAACGCCGACACCGCCGCGACTCAGCCGGCGACGATGGCGCCGAAGCCGGCCGCCGATCAGCCGGTCGAGCGGGTGCCGGGCGGCGCCTCGTTCAGCGAGTTCAAGCTCACCTTCGACGACAAGGCGGCCTGAGGCGCACGACTCGCTTCGCCGCTACACTTCGCGCCGGACCCTTTGGCGCGGACGATCCCTGCGAATGAACGACACCCTTGAGCTCGCGCGCGCGCTCATCGCGCGGCGCTCGGTCACGCCGGACGACGGCGGCTGCCAGGAGCTGCTGGCGACGCGGCTCCGCCCCCTCGGATTCCACGTCGAACCGGTGGTCAGCAACGGCGTCACCAACCTCTGGGCCCGGCGCGGCACGCAGCCGCCGCTGGTCTGCTTCGCCGGCCACACCGACGTCGTGCCGACCGGGCCGCTCGGTGAGTGGCGGTCCGATCCCTTCGCGCCGACCGAACGCGACGGGAAGCTCTTCGGCCGCGGAGCCGCGGACATGAAGACCTCGCTGGCCGCGTTCGTCACCGCGATCGAGGCGTTCGTCGGCGCGCGGCCGAATCACCGCGGCTCGATCGCGCTGCTGATCACCTCGGACGAGGAAGGCGTCGCGACCGACGGGACCGTGAAGGTCGTCGAACTCCTGCAGGGGCGCGGCGAGCACATCGACTACTGCGTCGTGGGGGAGCCGACTTCGGTCGACCGGCTCGGCGACACGATCAAGAGCGGCCGGCGCGGTTCGCTGTCGGGACGCCTGATCGTGAAGGGCGTCCAGGGCCACGTTGCGTACCCGGACCGGTCGCGCAACCCGATCCACCAGCTTGCGCCGGCGCTCGCCGAACTCGTGGCCACGGAGTGGGATCGGGGTACCGCGGACTTCCCGCCGACGAGCTGGCAGGTCTCCAACATCCACGGCGGGACGGGCGCGACGAACGTCATTCCGGGCGAGCTCGAGGTCGAGTTCAACTTCCGCTTCTCGACCGCCAGCACCGCTGAGGGCTTGAAGGCCGGCGTCAACGAAATCCTCACGCGTCATGGCCTCGACTACGCGATCGAATGGACGCTCGGCGGCGAGCCGTTCCTCACACCGCGCGGCGAGCTCGTCTCGGCAACGGTCGCCGCCATTAGGGAGATCACCGGGGTGACGGCCGAGGTGTCGACGACCGGCGGAACGTCGGACGGCCGGTTCATCAGGCGGATCTGCCCGCAGGTCGTCGAGTGCGGCCCCGTCAACCAGTCCATCCACCGGCTGAACGAGCACATCGAGCTCGCCGCGATCGAGCCGCTGCGGCGGATCTACGAGCGCGTGCTCGAGAAGCTGCTCGCTTGACGCGGACAACGAGGCGCCGCGAGAGCGGACCGCGGACGGTCGCCGGGTGGTGGGAGGAGCTTGCCCGGCGGTTGGCGCGCGGGCGACTCTCCTTCGGTCACGGCACGCACGACGCGGGCGAGGAGGCTGCTTGGCTCCTGTGCCACGTCCTGCGACTCCCGTTTGATGCGCTTCCCGGCTCGCTCGGCCGCCCGGTCGGCGCCGCCGCCGCGCGTCGGCTCGAGCAGCTGGCCACGCGGCGAGTCAAGACCCGCGAACCGCTCGCCTACGTCCTGCGCGAGGCGTGGCTCGCGGATCGCCGCTTCTACGTCGACCGGCGTGTCATCGTGCCGCGCTCGCACATCGCGGAGCTGCTGCCGGGCCGGCTCGCGCCGTGGCTGCCGTGGGGCGAGGCGACGAGAGTCCTCGATCTCGGCACCGGCTCGGGCTGCCTCGCGATCCTCGCCGCCCTCGCCTTCCCCAAGGCCCGTATCGACGCATCGGACGTGTCCGCCCCGGCGCTCGCCGTAGCGCGACGCAACGTGAAGTCGTATCGGCTCGGAAGACGCATCCGGCTGGTGCGGTCAGACCTGTTCGCGGCACTGCCCGGGCAATACCAGCTCATCCTGTGCAATCCGCCTTATGTTCCCGCAGCCCGGATGCGCAGGCTTCCGGCCGAATACCGCGCCGAGCCGCGCCGCGCGCTCGACGGCGGACGCGATGGGCTGAGCTTCGTGCGCCGTTTGCTCGCCGAGGCCGCCGATCACCTCGCGGCGGACGGCGTGCTCGTGGCGGAAATCGGCGCGGGTCGCAGGACGCTGGAAAAGGCCTTCCCGCGCCTGCCGTTCACGTGGCTCGCCACGAGCGCCGGCCAAGGCCTGGTGTTCCTCCTCCGACGGACCGAGCTCGCCGCGCGCCGTCCGTAGCGCACGCCGGGGCCTGCCGGCATCACTTCGGGGGAGTCCGGCTCGCCGTGGTGTAGAGCTCCGCGAGCGGCACGACCCGTCCGTGCAGCGGCAGGATCTGGTCGACTGCGAGCTTCAATCGCTCGATGTTCTCGATCAGGTTCACGTTGTTCGCGTTCGGCGTCGCGGGCGGCTTCGCGTTCGGCGGGAGCGGCGTGTAAGCATCGGCTTCGATCAGCAGCCGCTCCTTCGGCAGATACACCATGAGGAACGTGTTGGTGTGGACGCTGTTTGCGATCGGATGGACCTCGAGCGTGCGCGCGCCGTCGGTCAGCGTCGTCTTGGCGTCCACGCCCCTCACTGCCCCTTTCTTGCCGGACTTGGTGAGCCGGTCCGGCAGGATCTTCGCCGGGGTCGCGAGCGCGCGTTCGAAGTACGGCTTGCTCAGCGCATGGGTGATGATGGTCGCGCCCTCGGCGGCGGCGGCCCGCAGCCCGCCCGAATGATCGAAGTGAACGTGCGAGTTGATCACGTACCGGATCGGCTTGCCCGGGGCGAGCTTCTTCACCTCGTCGATCACCGGCGCCATGCGGTAGTCGCCGAGCGGCGCCTCGACGAGCACGATGTGATCCTTCATCTCGATCGCAACGCTGTTGTGGGAGCCACCGGCGATGTGCCAGACCCCGTCGGCCACCCTCTGGGCGGCGACGCGCTCGGTGGCGCCGCGCACCGTGTCCGGCACCTGGATGTCGGCCGGCGCGTTCGGCTGCACTTCCGTGACGGCAAGGTCGAGCGTCAGAAAGTCGCCCTGCGCCTGCTGGATCCGCATCGGGAATTTCACGCCACCGAAGTCGCGGTAGTCGGAATAGATGGCGCCGGCCGGGACTTCGCCGAGCACGGCGTCGGGCAACCGGGACTCGACCCGCTCAACCAGGTAGTCCTTGTTGAGGAACGCCGTCGCGGTGAACTTGCCCGGTTCGGTGAACGACAGCGCGGCGACCGGCCGGCCGTCCTTCGTCAGCCACTGCACGGTGGCGTTGTTTCGAATGGCAGCGTCGATCACGCCGTGCGGCGTCGTCCAGAGCTGGTGCGTCCGGTCGGCGACGAACCGCGGGCCAGAGACCGGCCCGGCCGCCACCTGGTTCCAGGCGAAGGTCCCGCTCAGGTACTGGTCGTTGCGCTGCTGGCCCGAGAGCGGGTATCCCCCACCGCCCTGCGGCTCGGCGCGGCTCAGGGTGATCTCGTCGCGCATCGACCCGGTCGCGTAGTTGATCGTGCGGGTCTGGTTGTGGACGGTGATCTTCGGCCAGGGTCCGCCGGGCGTGTAGGCCTGCCCGAAGCTGTACCCGGTGCCTTCGCCGGCGTAGCGGATCGTCTTCGGGTCGCCCATTGCGGCGGATGCGCGCTTGAGGACAACGGCGGCCGAGTCCTGCGCGAGCCCGGCGTGCGGAAGGAAGGCGAGCGCGCCGATCGACAAGGCCAACCCGGTGACCAGGGTGCTACGGGACATCGACCCCTCCTTTGATTGTTGGCGATAGACCCGGAGCAAACACCCTGGCGCGGGATTTCTTCCGCGCATCTCGGGACCCCCGGACGAGTCAGACACGAAAGAAAGGCCACCCGGTGGTGGCCTTTCGTGTCTGGGGTGGCTAGTGGGATTCGAACCCACGACAACCGGAATCACAATCCGGGACTCTACCCCTGAGCTATAGCCACCGTTGTGCGCAAACCTCGGGCCCGCGCGACTGGCGTGCCCGACAGGAATCGAACCTGTAACCCCCAGCTTAGAAGGCTGGTGCTCTATCCGATTGAGCTACGGGCACTTCCGCCCGGCACGCCCCGCGACCACCGCGTGGCGCGGAACTGGTCGGGGTGGAGAGATTCGAACTCCCGACATCTTGCTCCCAAAGCAAGCGCGCTACCAGGCTGCGCCACACCCCGCCGCGAGAAGGGGCGTAGTTTACGCGCGCCGGCGAACGCCGGTCAACGCGGTGCACAATCGGGCACTTTTGCGCTTGCCGCGCCCCGTTCCTTCTGGCATAAAGGCCCGTTGATTTTTTGGGCCGAAGAGCGTTCGAGATGTCGATCGATACCCTGCACCAGCAGTTCCCGCCCTACGTGCCGAAAAAGGGCGAGGAGTACATGAGTGCCCGGCAGCGCGCGCACTTCAAGCAGGTGCTCGCGGCGCTGCGCGAGGACCTGTCCGCCGATATCGAGCGGACCGTCCACGCGATGCAGGATGAAGCAACCGTGTTTGCCGACCCGAACGACCGCGCGAGCCAGGAATCGGACATCGCACTCGAGCTCCGCAACCGCGACCGCGAGCGCAAGCTCATCAAGAAGATCACCCAGACGATCGCGCGGATCGACGCCGAGGACTATGGCTACTGCGACAGCTGCGGGGCCGAGATCGGGCTGCAGCGTCTGGAGGCGCGGCCGACTGCGACGCTCTGCATCGACTGCAAGACGCTCGAGGAGATGCGGGAGCGTCAGGTCGGGAAGTAGCCGTCTCGCCGCCGCAAACGAAAGGGGCCTCGCGAGGCCCCTTTTCTGTCAGCGCAACGTCGCGCGCTTTCAGCCCGACGACTCCGCCGCAGCGGGCTGCTGCTCGGCGATCGCTTTCATCGACAGCCGCACGCGCCCCTTCTCGTCCGACTCCAGCACTTTCACCTTCACCTGCTGCCCTTCCTTGAGGTGGTCGGAGACGTTGTTGACGCGCTGGTGGCTGATCTGCGAGATGTGCAGCAGTCCGTCCTTGCCGGGCAACAGGCTCACGATCGCGCCGAAATCGAGCAGCCGCAGCACCGTTCCGTTGTAGATCTTGCCGACCTCGACCTCGGCGACGATCTCCTGGATCTTGCGCCTGGCGGCCTCGCCGCCCTCGCTGCTGACGCTGGCGATGCTGATCGTCCCGTCGTCGGCGATCTCGATCGTGGTGCCGGTCTCCTCCTGGATGCCGCGCACCACCACGCCGCCCTTGCCGATGACGTCGCGGATCTTCTCGGGGTTGATCTTGATCTTGATGATCCGCGGCGCGAAGGTCGACACCTCGGCGCGCGAGCCTTCGAGCGCCTGCTTCATGTAGGCGAGGATGTGCAGCCGGCCTTCATGGGCCTGGGCGAGGGCGATCTGCATGATCTCCTTGGTGATCCCCTCGATCTTGATGTCCATCTGGAGCGCGGTGATGCCCCGCTCGGTCCCGGCGACCTTGAAGTCCATGTCGCCGAGGTGGTCCTCGTCGCCGAGAATGTCGCTCAGCACTGCGAACCGCTTGCCCTCCTTGATCAGCCCCATGGCAATGCCGGCGACGTGCGCCTTCATCGGCACGCCGGCATCCATCAGCGCGAGGCTCCCGCCGCACACCGAAGCCATCGACGAGGAACCGTTCGACTCGGTGATCTCGGACACCACGCGGATCGAGTAGGCGAACTCCTCCTGGCTCGGCAGCATCGCCACCAGCGCCCGCTTGGCGAGCCGGCCGTGGCCGATCTCGCGGCGCTTCGGCGGTCCCATGCGGCCGGTCTCGCCGGTCGCGTACGGCGGCATGTTGTAGTGGAGCATGAAGCGCTCCTTGTACTCGCCCGCGAGCGCGTCGATGATCTGCTCGTCGCGGCCGGTCCCGAGCGTCGCGATGACGAGCGCCTGGGTCTCGCCGCGCGTGAAGAGGGCCGAACCGTGAGTGCGGGGCAGGACGCCCGCGCGGGCCGAGATCGGCCGCACCGTGCGCGTGTCGCGGCCGTCGATGCGCGGCTCGCCGTCGAGGATCTGGCTGCGGACGATCTTCGCTTCGAGGTTGAACAGGAGGTCCTTGACGTGGCTCGGATCGGGCGGAGGCTCGGCGCCCGCGACCGCCTCCAGCGTGCGCTTCCGGATCTCTTCCAGGCGCGCGTTGCGGGCCTGCTTCTGCTTGATGCGGAAGGCTTCACGGAGATCGTTCTCCGCGAGCTCGGTCACCTTCGCAACCAGCGTCGCCTCCTTCGCCGGCGCCTGCCACTCCCAGGCCGGGCGACCGGCCTCGTCGGCGAGCGCGTTGATCGCGCTGATCGCGGTCTGCATCTGCTGGTGGCCGAAGACCACCGCGCCCAGCATCACCTCCTCGGACAGCTCCTGCGCCTCCGACTCCACCATCAGCACCGCGTGCTCCGTTCCCGCCACGACCAGGTTCAGCTTCGAATCCTTGAGCTGGGTCGCGGTGGGGTTGAGCACGTACTGCCCGTCAAGGTAGCCCACGCGCGCCGCGCCGATCGGGCCGTTGAACGGGATGCCGGAGAGCGCGAGCGCGGCGGAGACGCCGATCATCGCGGGAACGTCGGAGTCGACCTCCGGGTTCACCGACATCACCGTCGCGACGACCTGGATCTCGTGGTAGAAGCCGTCCGGGAAGAGCGGCCGGATCGGGCGATCGATGAGCCGCGAGGTCAGCGTGTCCTTCTCGGACGGCTTGCCCTCGCGCTTGAAGAAACCGCCGGGGATCTTCCCCGCCGCATAGTATTTCTCGAGGTAGTCGACCGTGAGCGGGAGGAAGTCCACGTTGGGACGGGGCGCCTTGGACGCGACCACGGCGCAGAGCACGACCGAGTCGTCCATGCTGACGAGGACCGAGCCGGACGCCTGGCGCGCGATCTCGCCGGTCTCGAGCGTTACCTGGTGGGCGCCGTAGGAAAATGTCTTCTTGACGGGGTTCAATGCCATCTCCTTCCGAGTCGGAGCGCCGGCAGCACACCTTCCGGTGCGACGGGACGTGGCAGGCGGGGCGGAACGGGTTGCGGGAGCCGACGCCTCCGGACGAGGTCCAGCGGGCGCGGGCGATCGTTACTTGCGCAGGCCAAGTTGCTCGATCAGGGCGCGGTAGTTGTCGGCGTCGGTGCGCTTGAGGTAGTCCAGCATCTTGCGCCGCTGGCTCACCATCTTGAGCAGCCCGCGCCGGGAGTGGTGGTCCTTCACGTGGGTCTTGAAGTGATCGGTCAAGCCGTTGATGCGCGCCGTGAGGAGCGCGATCTGCACCTGCGGCGAGCCGGTGTCGCCGGCCTGCCGTCGGTGGCTCTCGATGATCTTCGCCTTGTCGGCGGTCGTGACGGCCATCCTTGTTGCCTCCTGGGAAACGGCGGATTTTAGCCCGAGATCAACGCCTTTCACAAGGTTTACGCGGCGGTGCGAACGGCCGCCGGCGAAGCCGCGTCCTGCCGCACCAGCCGGTGCGGCCGTAGCGCGCCGCCATCGATCTCGCCGATCCCGATGAACGCGCCGTCGGCGTGGTAGACGCGGAACCGGGCACCGGCGGCCAGGGACGGCGCTGCCACCGCCTGGCCGCAGCGAAATCTCGCTGCCTCGGGCTCGGCGACCGCCAGCACCGGGAGGTGTCCCACCAAGGCGTCGAGGGGCTGCAGGTGCGCATCGCGTGCATCGGGACCAAGCGCCTCGAGCGCGGACAACCCCACTGCGTCGGCGATCGCGAACCTGCCGACGGCCGTGCGCCGCAGCCCGGCGACGTGCGCGCCGCAACCCAGCTCGCGCCCGAGGTCTTCGGCCAGGGTGCGCACGTAGGTGCCCTTGCTGCACCGGACCGTCACGTCGAGACGGTCGCCGCCGAAGCGGCGCAGCGCGAGCTCGTGGATCGTGACCGCCCGCGGCGGCCGCTCGACCACTTCGCCCGCCCGCGCGTACTTGTACAGCGGACGACCCTCGTGCTTCAGTGCGGAGTACGCCGGCGGCACCTGGGAAATACGCCCGTGAAATCGCGCCAGGACCCGTTCGACTTCGGCCGTCCCGAGCGCGACCGGGCGCCGCTCGAGGATCGCGCCTTCGGCGTCGCCGGTCGTCGTGGTCACGCCGAGCGCGATCTCGGCCGCGTAGGTCTTGTCGGCGTCCAGCAGCTCGGCGCCGAACTTGGTCGCTTCGCCGAACAGGCACGGCAGGAGGCCGGTGGCGAGCGGATCGAGCGTCCCGCTGTGTCCGCCCTTCTCCGCCCGGTAGAGCCGCCGCGCCGCCTGCAGGGCGGCATTCGAGCTCATCCCCGGCGGCTTGTCGAGAAGCAGCACGCCGTCGACCCGACGCCAGGAGACGCGCGCGCGACCCGCACTCACCGCGACCGCCGCCGGCGACGCGGCGCCTGCCGCGCGGCGTCGCTCGCCACGGCCTCCTCGATCAGGTGCGTGAGCCGGATGCCCGACTCCACCGACCCGTCATAGAAAAAGTGGAGCTCCGGCACGTTGTGAGTCTTGAGCCGCGCACCGAGCATCGTGCGCAGGAAACCGGCGGCGCGCGCGAGCCCCTGCAGCGTCTCCTCGCGGCGCTCCGCCTCCGCGAGCGAGGTGAAGAACACCTTCGCGTGCGCGAGATCCGACGCGACCTCCACGCCGGTCAGCGTGATCATGCCGACGCGCGGATCCTTGAGCTCGAGCCGCAGGATCTCGGCGAGCTCGCGCTGGATCTGGTCGGCGACGCGGCGGCGCCGCTGGGGGTTGGCCACGGTCGCTCGCGGCGCTCGCTAGAGCGTCCGCGCCACTTCCTGGACCTCGTAGGCCTCGAGCTGATCGCCGACCTTGATGTCGTTGTAGCTCCGGATCGAGAGGCCGCACTCGAAGCCCGACTTGACCTCGCGCACGTCGTCCTTGAACCGCTTTAGCGACTCGAGCTCGCCGTCGTGAATGACGACGTTGTCGCGCAGCACCCGCACGCGCGCGCTGCGGCGGATGAGCCCCTCGGTAACGTAGCACCCGGCGACCGTCCCGACCTTCGAGATCCGGAACACCTGCCGCACCTCCACCAGGCCGAGCACCGCCTCCTTCTTCTCCGGCGCGAGCATCCCCGACAGCGCGGCCTTCACCTCGTCCACCGCCTCGTAGATGATGTCGTAGTAGCGGATGTCCACGCCCGAGGTTTCCGCGAGCTTGCGGGCGGTCGCGTCGGCGCGGGTGTTGAAGCCGATGATCACCGCTTTCGACGCGAGCGCGAGGTTCACGTCGGACTCGGTGATCGCGCCGACGCCGGCGTGCACGATATTGATCCGCACCTCGTCGGTCGACAGGCGCGGCAGCGCGTGCGCGAGCGCCTCCTGCGAGCCCTGGACGTCGGCCTTGATGACCAGCGCGAGCACCTTGACCTCGGCGTCCTTGAGGCTCTCGAACATGTCCTCGAGCTTCGCCGCCTGCCGCTTGGCGAGCTTCACGTCGCGGAACTTGCCCTGGCGGAACAGCGCGATCTCGCGCGCCTTGCGCTCGTCGCCGAGCGCCATCATCTCGTCGCCCGCGTTCGGCACCTCCGACAGCCCCTGGATCTCGACCGGGATCGACGGCCCCGCCTCCTGGACCGGCCGGCCGGCCTCGTCCAGCATTGCGCGCACGCGCCCGAACACTGCGCCGGCGAGGATGACGTCGCCGCGCTTCAGCGTGCCGGCCTGGACGAGCACCGTGGCGACCGGGCCGCGACCCCGGTCCAGGCGCGCCTCGATCACGGTGCCTTTGGCGAGCGCGTTCAGCGGCGCCTTGAGCTCGAGCACCTCGGCCTGCAACAGGACCTGCTCGAGGAGGTCGTCGATACCCTGGCCGGTCTTCGCGGACACCGGCACGAACGGCGAGTCGCCGCCGTACTCCTCGGGCACCACGCTCTGCGCGACCAGCTCCTGCTTGACCCGCTCGGGGTTGGCGTCGTTCTTGTCGATCTTGTTCAGCGCCACGACCAGCGGCACGTTCGCCGCCTTGGCATGCGAGATCGCCTCGATCGTCTGCGGCATCACGCCGTCGTCCGCCGCCACCACCAGGACCACGAGGTCGGTGACCTTGGCGCCGCGGGCCCGCATCGACGTGAACGCCTCGTGGCCCGGCGTATCGAGGAACGTGACCACCCCGCGCGGCGTCGTCACGTGGTACGCGCCGATGTGCTGGGTGATGCCGCCCGCCTCGCCCGCGGCGACCTTGGTCCGGCGGATGTAGTCGAGCAGCGACGTCTTGCCGTGATCGACGTGGCCCATGACCGTCACGACCGGCGGCCGCGGCGCGAGCTCGCCCTCGGTCTCGGCCTGCTGCACCTCCTCGTCGAGGTACGCCTCGGGGTCGGAGAGCTTCGCGGCGATCGCGGTGTGGCCCATTTCCTGGACCACGATCATCGCCGTCTCCTGGTCGAGCACCTGATTGATCGTCACCATCTGGCCGAGCTTCATCAGCACCTTGATGACCTCGGCGGCCTTCACCGACATCTTGTGGGCGAGGTCGGCGACGGTGATCGTTTCCGGAACGTGCACCTCGCGGACCAGCGGCTCGGCCGGGGCAGTGAAGGTCTTGGCAGCCCCGTCGTCCGCGTGCCGGTGGCGGCCGCCCTTCGGGTGATGCCAGCCGGCGCCGCCGGTCGCGTCGCCGCGCGTCTTGATCGTGCGCTTCTTGGCGCCGTCATCCTTCCAGACGGTGACCTGCTTCTCGGGCTTCTTGGCCTTCTTCTGGACCGCTTCGGCGGTCTTGGGCTTGTGCAGGGTGGTGGCGGGAGCCCCGGGCGCGGCGGCCTGCGCCGCGGCCGCGGCGCGCGCCTGCTCCTCGGCCTCGCGCTGCTCGGCGAGCCGTCGCTCGCGCTCCTGCTTTTCGGCGAGCTCGGCGGCCTGCCGCGCCGCGAGCTCCGCGTCGCGCCGGGTCTCCTGGTCGCGGAGCTCCGCTTCGCGCGCGTCGACTGCGGGCGCCGGCGTCGGGACGGTCTCGGCCGGCGGCGGCGCCGCCGCCTCGCCGGCCTCGCGCTTCACGAACACACGCTTCTTGCGGACCTCGACCTGGATGGTGCGGGACTTGCCCGAAGAGTCGGCTTTCTTGATCTCGCTCGTCTGCTTGCGGGTGAGCGTGATCTTCGTCTTCGCCTCGGCCGCGCCATGCGCCTTGCGCAGGTACTCGAGGAGCCGGGTCTTGTCCTGCTCGGTGAGTGTGTCCTCGGCCACGGTCTTGTTGACCCCGGCCGCACGCAGCTGCTCGAGCAGCTGCTTCGGCGGCATTTTCAGCTCGCCGGCGAACTGCGTAACGCTCATCTGTGCCATACGCCCGACCTCACTCTGCCGCGAACCAGTGCTCGCGGGCCTTCATGATCAGCGTCCGTGCGCGCTCGGCCTCGATCCCGCTGATCTCGAGCAGATCGTCGACCGCGAGGTCGGCGAGATCGTCGCGGGTCTTGACCCCCGCCTGCGCGAGCTTCGCCGCGAGGTCGGCGTCCATGCCCTCGAGATCGAGCAGGTCCTTCTGCACGCCCTCGACCCGCTCCTCGTTCCGGATCTGCTCCACCAGCAGCGCGTCCTTTGCCCGGCTGCGCAGCTCGTTCACCGTCGCCTCGTCCAACCCCTCGATCTCGAGCATCTCGTTGATCGGCACGTAAGCAACCTCCTCGAGGGTCGAGAATCCCTCCTGGATCAGGAGATCGGCGAGGTCCGCGTCGACGTCGAGCTTCTCCGTGAACAGGCTCCGCACCCCGGCCGCCTCCTCCTCGTTCTTCCGCTGCGACTCCTCCTCGGTCATGAGGTTGATCTGCCAGCCGGTCAGCTCGGAGGCGAGCCGAACGTTCTGCCCGCTGCGGCCGATGGCGATCGCGAGGTTCTCCTCGTTGACCACCACGTCCATCGCGTGCTTTTCCTCGTCGACGATGATCGACGCGACGTCGGCCGGCGCCAACGCCCCGATCACGAACTTCGCTGGGTCCTCCGACCACAGCACGATGTCGACGCGCTCGCCCGCGAGCTCCTGAGTCACCGCCTGCACCCGCGAGCCGCGCATCCCGACGCAGGTGCCGATCGGATCGATGCGCCGGTCGTTGGAGTGCACCGCGATCTTGGCGCGGACGCCCGGGTCGCGCGCCGCCGACCGGATCTCGAGCAGCCCTTCCTCGATCTCCGGCACCTCCAGGCGGAACAGCTCGATGATGAAGTCCGGCGCGGTGCGCGACAGCACGAGCTGCGGGCCGCGCAGGCTGCGATCGATGCGCAGCAGGAAGGCGCGCACGCGATCGCCGACGCGCAGGTTCTCCTTCGGGATCATCTGGTCCCGCAGCAGCACCGCCTCGACCCGGCCCGACTCGATGATCGCGTTGCCGCGTTCCATGCGCTTGATCGTCCCGGTCACGAGCTTCTCGCCGCGCCCGAGGAAATCCTGCAGGATCTGCTCGCGCTCGGCGTCGCGGATCTTCTGCAGGATGACCTGCTTCGCGGTCTGGGCGCCGATCCGGCCGAACTCGATCGCCTCGAGCGGCTCCTCGATGTAGTCCTCGACCTGGACGTCGCCGTACTGCGCCTTCGCCTCCGACAGCGGGATCTGCTGGGCCGGGATCTCCACCGCGTCGTCGGGCACGACCTGCCAGCGCCGGAACGACTCGTACTCGCCGGTGGTACGGTCGATCGCGACCCGCACGTCGACATCCTCGGTGAAACGCTTCTTGGTCGCCGACCCGATCGCCTGCTCGAGCGCGCCGAACACCACGTCCTTGTTGACGTTCTTCTCGCGCGCCAGGGCATCGACCAGGAGCAGCAGTTCCCTGCTCATCGCCGTTCTCTCCAAAGCTTCGGCACCAGGCGGGCCTTGTCCAGGTTGACGAACGCGAACGACATCACCGTGCCCTCGACTTCGAGGTCGATGTCCGCGGCGCTCGCACCCCGCACCACCCCGACGAACCGGCGCCGCCCGTTCAGCGGCACGCGCAGCCGCACCTCGGCCCGCTCCCCGGCGAAGCGCTGGAAGTCCGCCGGCTTCTTGAGCACCCGGTCGAGCCCCGGCGAGGAGACCTCGAGCCGGTCGTACCCGATGCCCTCGACCTCCAGGACCCGCTGCAGCTGCCGGGTCACGCGCTGGCAGTCGTCGTGCATGATGTTCGGCCGCGCCCCGCCCTCGCCCGCGTCGGGGCGCTCGATGAAGACGCGCACCAGCCGCCCGCCGTGGGCGAGCTCGTGGTGGACGAGCTCGTAGCCGAGGCTGGCTGCCGTCGATTCAAGCACTTGGTGAATGTCCCTCACTTCGCGCGGCACAAACAAAAAATGGGCTCGTGGCCCATCCCTTCAAAAAGCGGCGGGAAGTGTAGCAAAGAAGGCCCTCCCGGACAACGGGATACGCGTGCGTGCGCGCCCGTCCTTAGCCGCTTTCGCGGACCCTCCGGCGGGGGCCGGGGGAGCGCGGCGCGCCCCAGCGCGGGCGCGCCGGCGGACCCTCCGGGCTGCGCTTCCGGGCCGGTGGAGGCCCGGGCCGAAGCCGCTGCTCCGGGCCGCCGCCGCTGAGGCGGGCGACGAGCGCAGTGACCTCCGCCGGTCGCAGCTCGCGGAACCACCCGCGCTTGAGGCCTGGCGGCAGAACGAGCGGACCGAACCGGACCCGGATGAGACGACTCACCCGGTGATTCACCGCCTCGAGCATCCGCCGCACCTCCCGATTCCGGCCTTCCTTGAGGACGACGCGGTACCAGTGGTTGCGGCCCTCCCCGCCTTCGTCCGTGAGCGTCTCGAATCGCGCCGGTCCGTCCTCGAGCAGCACGCCTTGGGTCAGCGCACGCAGCGCCTCCGGACCCAGCGTCCCGTCGACGCGCACGGCGTACTCCCGCTCCAGACCGGACCGCGGGTGCATCAGTTGCGCCGCAAGCTCGCCGGATGTGGTCAGGACCAGCAGGCCGCTCGAGGTGAGGTCCAGCCGGCCCACCGCAACCCAGCGTCCGCCCTTCACCCGCGGCAGGCGGTCGAAGACGGTGGCACGTCCCTCGGGGTCGGCCGCGGAGACGATCTCGCCGGACGGCTTGTGATAGAGGAGCACCCGCGGCGCCGCGTCCTGCGCCCCCGCTCCGACCGGCCGGTCATCGACGCGAAGGCGGTCGACGGCCGACACGCGCTGACCGAGGTGCGCGCGCGCGCCGTTCACGGTCACCCGCCCGGCGGTGATCCACGCCTCCATCTCCCGGCGCGAGCCGAGGCCGGCGCGAGCGAGCACCTTCTGCAGCTTTTCGTCCGCGTCCGCGGGCGCGCGGACGGACCGCCGGCCGGGCCCCCGGTCAGGCGGCGGAGGCGATGGGCGGAAGGTCGGCCGCGCCGTCCGCGGGGGTCGGCCCGGGGGCGGGTGCGGCGAGCTCGAGGCTCTTGGCGATCTCTTCAAGTGGCGGCAACTCCTGCAGCGAGCGCAAGCCAAGGTCGTCGAGGAACGCCTTGGTCGTGGCGTACAGGGCCGGCCGCCCGGGTGCTTCGCGATGACCGACCACGTCGATCCAGCCCCTGGCCTCGAGCGCGCGGATCGCGTTCGCCGACACGGTCACGCCCCGGACGTCTTCGATGTCGCCGCGTGTCACGGGCTGGCGATAGGCGATGATGGCGAGCGTCTCCAGCACTGCCCGCGAGTAGCGCGGGGCCCGGTCCGGGTCGATGCGATCGAGATAGTGCTGGAACTCGGGCCGGGTCTGGAACCGCCAGCCGCTCGCGAGGTGCACGAGCTCGACGCCCTTGCCGGCCCATTCCTCCCGCAGCTCGTCGAGGAGGCGCCGGAGCGTGTCGGCGCCGAGCGCCTCGTCGAAGAGCTTCCGGAGATCGGCGATGGCGAGCGGTTCCTGGCTCGACAGCAGCGCCGTTTCGAGCACCGTCTTCGCTTCGGCGAGGCTCGGCATGGCGGGCTCGGCGTTCGGGTGGTTCATCGGACTACCCTCGCGCTCTCCGCCCCGCTGGCGAGCCTGACGTAGATCGGCGCGTACGGCGCGGCCTGCGTCACCTCGATCAGCCCTTCCCGGGCCAGCTCGAGGAGCGCGAGGAAGCTGACGACGAGCGCCGCGACGCCGCGCCAGGGCTCGAAGAGCTGGGTGAACTCGTGGAACGCGCCGCCGCCAAGCTGGCGCAGAATCAGCGTCATGTGCTCGCGGACCGAGAGCTCCTCGCGCGCGACCCGATGATGCTGACGCAGCCGCGCGCGGGCGAGCAGGCTTCGCCAGGCGGCTTCGAGGTCACCGGCGCTCACGCCTGGCAGCCGCTCGACGAGCGAGCGCTCCACCCACACCTCGACCGCCGCGAAGTCGCGGCCACGCTGGGGCAGCCGGTCGAGGCCCTGCGCGGCGAGCTTCATCCGCTCGTATTCGAACAGGCGACGGACGAGCTCGGCGCGCGGGATCGAGCTCGTCCGCATCGGCGCCCCGGGGCCGCGGCAGCAGCATGCGCGACTTGATCTCCATCAGCATCGCCGCCATCACCAGGTACTCGGCGGCGAGCTCGAGGTTGCGGTGGCGCATGGCCTCGACGTACTCGAGGTACTGCTCGGTGAGCCGCGCCATCGGGATGTCGAGGACGTCGATGTCGGCCTTGCGGATGAGATAGAGCAGCAGGTCGAGCGGCCCCTGGAAGGTCTCGAGGAAGACCTCGAGCGCCTCGGGCGGGATGTACAGGTCGGGCGGAAGCTCGTGTAGCGGCTCGCCGCGGACCCGGGCGACCGGCTGGGGCTGGCTGTGGACGAGCTCGAGCGTCATCGCGTCAGGTGTAGTTTAACCCCATTGCTTCCCGGGCCTCGCGCATCGTCTCGCGGGCGAGGTCGCGCGCCTTGTCGCAGCCGTCCGCGACGATGTTCCGGACGAGCGTCGGGTCATCGAGGTACTTCTGGGCGCGCTCGCGCATTGGCGCCAGCTCCGCGAGCACCTTGTCGATCACCGGCTGCTTGCACTCGAGGCAGCCGATCCCGGCGGTGCGGCAGCCCTGCTGCACCCACTCCTTGGTCTTGGCATCGGAATAGACGAGGTGAAACTGCCAGACCGGGCACTTGTCGGGATCGCCGGGGTCGGAACGCTTCACCCGCGCCGGGTCGGTCGGCATCGTCCGGATCTTCTTGGTGACCGTCTCGGCGTCCTCACGGAGACCGATCGTGTTGCCGTACGACTTCGACATCTTCGCACCGTCCAACCCCGGCAGCCGTGATGCCTCCGTCAGCAGCACCTCCGGCTCGACGAGGATCATCCGGCCGCCGCCCTCCAGGTAGCCGAACAGCCGTTCGCGGTCGGCGAGCGAGAGGTTCTGCGCCTCGTCGAGCAGCGCTTTGGCCGACTCGAGCGCCTGTGCGTCGCCCTGCTGCTGGTACCGCGTGCGCAGCTCCCGGTACAGCTTCGCTTTCCGGCTGCCGAGCTTCTTGGCCGCGGCGAGCGCCTTGTCCTCGAACCCCGGCTCGCGGCCGTAGACGTGGTTGAATCGCCGCGCGATCTCGCGCATGAACTCGATGTGCGGCACCTGGTCCTCGCCGACCGGCACGTACTTGGCCCGGTAGATCAGGACGTCGGCGGCCTGGAGCAGCGGATAGCCGAGGAAGCCGTAGGTGGCGAGGTCGCGGTCGGCGAGCTTCTCCTGCTGATCCTTGTAGGTCGGCACGCGCTCCAGCCACCCGAGCGGGGTGATCATCGACAGCAGGGTGTGGAGCTCGGCGTGCTCGAGGATCCGCGACTGGATGAACAGCGTCGCCTGGGCGGGGTCGACGCCGGCGGCGAGCCAGTCGATCACCATGTCCCAGACGCTCTGCTCGATGATCCCGGGCTCCTCGTAGTGGGTGGTGAGCGCGTGCCAGTCCGCGACGAAGAAGTAGCACGGATACTCGCTCTGCAGCCGCACCCAGTTCTTCAGCGCGCCGTGATAGTGGCCGAGATGCAGGCTGCCGGTCGGGCGCATGCCCGAGACGACGCGCTCGACGAACATCGTGCTACATGACCCCGAGCTGGAACGCGCTCACGATCAGCTGTCGCGAGCCGATCACGATCGGTCCGAGGACGATCCACAGCACGTTGGTGAACATCAGCGTCAGCAGGATCGGGAATCCCCACGGCTCGAGCCGCGCGTACGAGTCCGAGATCCGGGCCGGGAGCAGACTCGCCACGATGCGCCCGCCGTCGAGCGGCAGGATCGGGATCAGGTTGAGGAGCATGAGCACGAGGTTCACCGTCACCCCGGCTTGGCTGATCAGGAACAGCGGCTCGGTGAAGTAGCCGTGCGGCATGACCAGCGCGAGCTTCGCCGCGAGCGCCCAGCCGAGCGCCATCGCGAGGTTCGCCGCGGGTCCGGCCGCGGCGACCCACATCATGTCGCGCCTGGGCTTGCGCAGGGCGTGGTAGTTGACCGGCACCGGCTTCGCCCAGCCGAACAGCATCCCCTGGCCGGCGCCCCAGGACGTGAGGAGCAGGATCGCGAGCGGCACGACGATGGTGCCGAGCGGGTCGATGTGACGCACCGGATTGAGGCTGACGCGGCCGAGGACGTAGGCCGTCGTGTCGCCGAAGTGCCTGGCCACGTAGCCGTGGGCCGCCTCGTGGAGCGTGATGCCGAAGATCAGCGGCAGCGCGTAGATCGAGATCGTTTGGACGAGCTGGGCAATATCCATCGACGCGGAGTCCGGAGACGGCGAATTCTATCAGAGTCGATTTCCCGACCCGTTCATCGCACGAGCGGCGCGATCGGACCCTTGCCTTCGCGCACGATCTGCGGCACAGCCGCGGTGAGATCAACCACCGTCGTCGGTTCGGTCCCGCACGAGCCGCCGTCGAGCACCAGCGCCACGTCGTGCTCCAGCCGGCGCCGGATCTCGCGGGCGTCGTTCAGCGGCAGCGCGTCGTCCGGCAGCGCGAGCGTCGACGACAGCAGCGGCTCGCCGAGCGCCGCGAGCAGCGCCTGTGCGACCGGGTGGTCGGGCACGCGCAGCCCGATCGTGCGGCGGCGCGGATGCAGCAGCCGGCGCGGGAGCTCGCGGGTCGCCTCGAGGATGAACGTGTAGCTCCCGGGCGTGAGCGCCTTCAGCAGCCGGTAGCGCGCGTTGTCGACGCGCGCGTAGGCGCCGAGCTCGGACAGGTCGCGGCACATCAGCGTGAAGTGATGCCGCTCGTCGACGCGCCGGATCCGGCGCAGCCGCAGCATCGCGTCCTTGTCGCCGGTATGGCAGCCGAGCGCGTAGCAGGAGTCGGTCGGATAGGCGATGACGCCGCCCGTCCGGACGATCTCCGCGGCGCGCGCGATCAGGCGCGGCTGCGGATGGCGGGGATCGATCTCGAAGTACTGGGCCACGGGAATGCGGGACGCCGTCCGCCGCGCGCCGGCTGCGGACCGTGCCACCGGCCTCCGGCCGGCGGCGCTCCCGTCACCAGTCGTGCCAGACCGGCTTGAGGTCGACGGGGAGCGGCGGCAGCCGGCCGAGGTCGGCGAGGCTCTCCTCGGGCCCGTGGAAGTCCGAGCCGCGCGAGGCGAGGAACTCGAACTCGCGCGCGAGCCGGGCGAACTCGCCGTACTGCGCGGGCGAGTGGCTGCCGGTGACGACCTCGATGCCCTCTCCGCCCGCGGTCTTGAACTCCCCGAGGAATCGGCGCAGCTCGGCGCGGGGCAGCTTGTAGCGGCCCGGGTGCGCGACGACGGCGCGACCGCCGCTCGCCCGGATCCACGCCACTGCGTCGGCGAGCTCCGCCCACTGGTGGGCGACGTAGCCCGGCTTGCCCCGGGCGAGGTAGCGCTTGAACACGCTCGCGACGTCGGGGGCAATGCCGCGCTGGACCAGGAACCGCGCGAAGTGGGTCCGTCCGATGACCTGCGGGTTCTCGGCGTGGGCGTACGCACCTTCGAGGCTGCCTTCGATGCCGAGGCGGTCGAGCTCCGCAGCGATCCGCTCGGCCCGCCGCCCGCGACTCGACCGCACGAAGTCGAGATTGGTCGCGAGCGTTTCGTTCTCCGGATCCACGTCCAGGCCGACGATGTGGATCGAGATGCCGCCCCAGGTGATCGAGATCTCCACGCCCGCGCACGAGACGGATGCCGGCGGCGCGCGCAGCGTCGGCCGCCGGCGCGAGCCCGGCCAGCTCGTCGTGATCGGTCAGCGCCAGGACCGACACGCCGTTCGCCGCCGCACGCTGCACCACCTTCGCCGGCGCGAGGACGCCGTCGGAGGCGGTCGAGTGACAGTGGAGGTCGTAGGTGAGCGTTTCGCTCGCACTCATCGCCGATCGATTCTACACCTCGGGAGTGAGCCGTCCCCGCGTCGCGCGCTACGCGCGCAGGAATTCCTCCACCATCCGTGCGAGCTGCCCCGGCTGATCGTGGTGCACCATGTGCCCCGCTTCGGCGAGGGTGCGCGTCGTCAGACTCGCGAAGCAGCGCTTGCGCTCCTCGAGCTCCGCGCCCTCGATGCGCAACCGCGCGAGCGTCTGCGACTCGCTTCCCTCGACCCAGAGCACCGGCGCGGTCACGCGCTGCCAGCAGGCTTTCGCCTCGTCCAGGCGGTAGAGGATCGCGTTCACACGCTTGTGCGCCGGATCGCTGCGGAGGCACACGCGCCCGTCGCTGCTCGCCATGCCCCAGTGCTGCGCGAGGAACTGCGCGCGCTCGGGCGTGAGCCGAGGGTTGGTCTGCCGCAGCCGCGCCGCGAGCTCGTCGAAGCTCGCGTAGTCGCGGAAGCGCTGCGGCTGGCCGAGCTCCTCGAGCCATTCGGCATAGCGCGCGGGCGCCCGCGACGCAGCGGTCGCCCGCAGCCCGAAGCCTTCGAGGTTGACGAGCCGCGCGACGCGCTCCGGGCGCACACCGGCATAGAGGCCCGCGACGTTGCCGCCCATGCTGTGCCCGATCAGCGCGGCCCGCTGCGTCGGCGACCAGTGCGCCAGCAGCGCGTCGAGATCGGCGAGGTAGTCGGGGAACCAGTAGCTGTCGGCCCCGCTCCACTGCGTCAGGCCGTAGCCCCGCCAGTCGGGCGCGATCGCGTGCCAGCGCCCGGCGAGCGCATCGACGAAGAACTGGAACGACGCCGAGACGTCCATCCAGCCGTGGAGCAGGAAAAGCTTCGGCGCCGCCGGATCACCCCAGCAGCGGCAGTGATAGCGCAGGCCGCGCACGTCGAGGAAGATCGATTCACTGGGTTTCATGTGCCTGTTACCATCGGCGTTCGCCATCGCACTTTACCAAGGAGAAGAAGTGGCGGTCTTTTCGCTGGGCGAGCGCCGCGTCGAGTTCCGCGGCAGCGAGTGGTTTGTGGCGCACAACGCGACGGTCGTCGGCGCGGTGGTGATCGAGCACCAGGCCAACATCTGGTTCAACGTCGTGATCCGCGGCGACAACGAGGCGATCACCGTCGGCGAACGCGTGAACGTTCAGGACGGCTCGGTCCTGCACACCGATCCGGGGATTCCGCTCACCATCGGCCGCGGCGCCTGCATCGGTCACAAGGTCATGCTGCACGGCTGCACGATCGGCGACGGCAGCCTGGTCGGGATCAACAGCGTGATCATGAATCACGCGGTCATCGGCCGGCGCTCGATCGTCGGCGCAAACACGCTGATCCCGGAGGGCAAAGACTACCCGGAGCGGGTCCTCATCCTCGGCTCGCCGGGCCGGATCGTGCGCGAGCTGCGACCGGACGAGGTCGAGTGGGTCCAGGGCATCGCCGACGGCTACGTGCAGCGCGCGCGGCGGTTCAGGAGCGAGCTCGCTCCGCAGGAGATGCCCCCCGAAGCACGGTGAGCGTCATCACTTCGGAGCCATCCGAATGGCACCGTCGAGTCGGATGACTTCGCCATTCAGCATGGCATTTTCGACGATGTGCTTGACCAGCGCGGCGTACTCGGAGGGCTGGCCGAGCCGCGACGGGAACGGCACCTGGGCGCCGAGCGAGTCCTGGACCTCCTTCGGCAGCGAATGGAGCATCGGGGTGAGGAAGATCCCCGGCGCGATCGTCAGCACGCGGATGCCGCTCCGCGCCAGATCGCGGGCGATCGGGAGCGTCATCCCGACCACCCCGCCCTTCGACGCCGCGTACGCCGCCTGACCGATCTGCCCGTCGAACGCCGCCACCGACGCGGTGTTGACGATCACGCCGCGCTCGCCGCCGGCATTCGGCTGCCCTTTGGCCATCGCTTCCGCCGCGAGGCGGATCATGTTGAAGGTGCCGATCAGGTTGACGGTGACGACGCGCGCGAACGAAGCGAGCGGGTGCGGGCCCTCCTTGCCGATCGTCTTCTCGCCGATCGCGATGCCGGCGCAGTTCACCAGCCCCTGCAGCCCGCCGAACGTCTTCACCGCGAGCTCGACGGCGCTCTTGCCGTCCGCCTCGTTCGTGACATCGCACTTCACGAATCGTGCCTTCAGCTCCTGCGCGAGCCCCTCGCCCCGGTCGGCCTGCAGGTCGGCGATCACCAGGTTCGCCCCGCCGGCCGCGAGCGCGCGGACCGTCCCCTCGCCGAGCCCCGAAGCGCCGCCGGTGACGATGAACGTGCTGCCTTTCAGCTCCATGCCTAGATCCTTTCGATGATCGTTGCCGTCGCCATCCCGTGCCCGATGCACATGGTCTGCAGCCCCAGCGTGCCGCCGCTCGCCTCCAGGCCGGCAAGCATCTTGGCCATGAGGCCGGCGCCGGTCGCGCCGAGCGGATGGCCGTGTGCGATCGCCCCGCCCCAGGGGTTCAGCTTCGCGATGTCCGGTTCGAACTCGCGCGCCCACGCGAGCGGGACGCAGGCGAACGCCTCGTTCACCTCGATCCAGTCCAGGTCGCCGAGCGCGACGCGCGCGCGTTCCAGCGCGAGCTTCGTCGCCGGGATCACGCCGTCGAGCTGCAGCGTGGGATCGGAGCCGATGACCACGCGAGCCAGGAACCGCGCCCTGGGCGCGAGCCCGTCCGTCCGCGCCACCGCGCGGTCGGCGATCAGCACCGCGGCTGCGCCGTCGGAGATCTGGCTCGAGTTGCCCGCCGTGATCACGCCGCCCTGCTCGCGGAAGATGGTCTTGAGCGCCGCCATCTTTTGCGGATCGACGCGCTCGCGCACCCCTTCGTCGCGACGCAGCTCGGTCGTGGCCCCGGCCTCATCGACGCCGGGCGTCGGCAGGATCTCGCGCGCCGGCCCGGCCGCGGGCGCGGCCCCGGCGCGCCGGTGGCTCTCGATCGCGAACTCGTCGAGCGCCTGGCGGGACAGGCCCCACTGCGCGGCGACCCGCTCGGCGCTCTCGCCCTGGTGGATCAATTCGTGGCGGGCGAGCAGGTCTGGATTGAGCCCGCCGAAGCCGCCGTGACGACCGTCGGGATCGATGTCGAAGAACATCCGGACGCGCGTCATGTTCTCCACCCCGCAGCCGATGGCGTAGCGGGCGTCGCCCGCAGCGATCGCCTGCGCCGCGAAGTGGACGGCCTGCTGGCTCGACCCGCACATCCGGTTGAGGGACACCGCCGGTACCGCGGCCGGGAAGCCCGCCAGCAGCACGCCGAGCCGCCCGACGTTCGCGCCCTGCTCGCCCGCCTGGGTCACGGTGCCGCAGATCACGTCGTCGATGCGCGCGGGCTCGAGCCCCGCGCGCGCGAGGACTCCGTTCAACACCTGTGCGAGCAACGCGTCGGGACGAGTGTCGCGGAAGGCACCGCCGCGCTTGCCGAACGGCGTGCGCACGGCAGCGACGATGACGGGCTCGGCCATACGGACTCCAGGCGGAGTATGCGCGCTCCGCCCGACTACCTCTTCGCGCCCTTGGGCTTCTCCACGGCGAGCAGCGCGGCGCGATCGCGGAGCAGCGGCTCGAGGCTCGAGCTCTCGACGAGCACGGTTTGCCCGGCGACTGCCTTCTCCCGCGCGAGCTTCGTGGCAAGCACGTCCTGCCGCTCGGCGAAAACCTTCGCGTTCTTTTCCTTGTCCTCGGGCTTCTCGTCCGCGGCCGGCGCGCGCGTTTCGGGCGCCGCGCCGGTGACGCTCGTCTTGACGTAACGGCGGCCTCCGGGCGCGGGCTTGCCGATCCGCACCTCGTAGGTCCAGCCCTCGAACGTCGCGGCGCGGACGAGCGTCGGCTTGTCCAGTCCGGCCTCGGCGTCGCTCACGCCGGTAGCGGCGTCGGCGACGCGCAGCCCGTACAGCGCGCTCGCGGCGTCCTGCGCCCTGCCGCTGTTGAACTTGCCCGCGCCAGCGAGCTTCCAGTCGGCGGTTTCGCTCGCCTTGGATACCGACCATTTCTCCCTGCCGTCGGGGCCGACCACGGTGAGCGACTTCGGGCGCTCGAGCCGCACCAGCTCCTTGGCGAGCCAGTCTTGGGGCTTGGCCGCGATGTTCGCGAACGGTTCGCTGACGACGTTCACGCGCTGCGGATCCGCGGCCACCCAGACATAGCGCCCGCTCGGCACGCCGATGCCGAGGCCCGGGCCCCGGGCTTCCTTCATCGCCTGCTTGCCCAGCACGAGCTTCGCGACCGACTTGCCGTCGCGCGCCTTGAGCTCGACGAGCGTCCCCGTTTCCTCCGGCTTCGCGCCGGCGCCGGGCGGCGCCAGCTGCAGCCGCGGCTTGACGGCATCGGTGAGCCCTTCGGCCTGCACGACCTTGAGCTCCTGCAGCTTGACCAGGAGATTGCGGATCGGCTCGATGTCGGCCGGGAACCCGCCGCGCTCCTTGACCGACCACCCGCCCGCGCCCCGGACCAGCGTCACCGTGCCTTTCGCGTCGGCGACGTCCACCTCCGCGACCTCGTCCACCTTGAACCCTTCGAGCAGCCGCTGACCGACGCGGGTGTCCGGGACCGCGTAGGCCGAGTGCTTCCACCACGCGACGCCCGCACCGCCCGCCAGGAGGACCGCGAGCGCGGCCAGGACGACCAGAAACTGATTGCGGGTCATTGGACTACCCGCGCGCTGGCCGCGCTCGGGGTTCGCCCTTGGAGCGGCCCGGCAGGCTCACCGCGCACCCCGCCGGCGCCGCTTCACGAACGCGATCACAAGGCCGGCGATCGCGACCGCGAGCGGCATCGCGCCGATGTTCATCACCTTGGTCCAGAACTCGAGTGCCTCGGTTTCGGACCGCAGCTCCCGGCGCACCTCTTTGAGCTCGCGCCGCGTCTCGGCCGCCCGCTTGCGGAAGTTGTCGATCTCGGTCTGCTGCTCGGCGGTCAGGATCGCGGCTCCTCCGGTCGGCGCCTTGGTCCGCTGCAGCGACTCGAGCTTCTTGCGCGTGTCCTGCAGGCTGTCCTCGAGCGACTGGATCTTGCCGAGATAGGCCTGCGCGGCCTCGGCCTCCATCTGCTTCACGACCGTGAACGGCCGCTGCGCGGTCGCCCGGCTGCGCAGACCGACGAGATCCGCGTCCCCGGCCAGCTGCTCGACCAGCCCCTGCCCGAATGCGAGGTTGCCGTTGATCGGGATCGCCACCCGCTGACCGAAGATCTCGCTGATCTGGACCGCTGCCCCGTCGTTGAGCAGGTCCGAGTCGCCGACCAGCACCACTGTCGTGTCGCTCTGCGACTCCTTCAGCACCGGGCCCCCGTCCGCGGCCGCGTCGTTGGCTTTGGCGTCCGGCGCCTTGGACGCGTCACCGCGCGGGTCCTTGGCCGCTGGCCTGCCGTCGGGGAACGCGGTCTTGAACTTGCCGGTCAGCTTGAGCGCGAGCGGATACTCCTTGCCCTCCGGCTGGAACCCCCGCACCGCCTCCTCGCCGCGCGCCATCGCATTGCCGCTGTCGACCAGCTTCACGATCGGGGAGGTGTGCATCAGCACGTCCGCGCTGAGGCCCTCGGCGGGCTTGCCGATGAACACGCCCGCGAACGCGAGCAGCGTGGTGCCGAGATGGCTCGTCGTCACGTCGTCGCGGCTCATCGCGTCGGCGTCGAGCTGGATCACGGTGGGCACCGCGCGCGGCCCCGATCCCGCCATGTACTTCATGTCCAGGACGACCTTCGCCGCCTCGAACTCGTAGCCCCAGGCCTTCAGCAGCTTGTCGAGATTGGACGAGCTGCCGCCCATGCCGGCGAACGGCCCGGGCATCTGGTCGAAATAGGCGTAGGGATCGAGGAACACGACCAGCTTCCCGCCGCGCAGCACGAACTGGTCCAGCGCGAACTGCGCCTGGTCCGAAATGCCGCGCGGGTGGACGACGAGGAGCGTCTTGATCGCGTCGTCGATGCGCTCGACGTCCATGCCGACCCGCTTGACGTCGAAGTCGCGCCGCAGCTCGCTGATGATGATCTGTGGCTCCGCCGGCTGCCCGCCCATCATCGGGTTCGGGGGCATGCCGAACAGCGGCAGCGCGGTCATGACCCCGACCACCGGCCGGGTGGTCTTGGTCGCGCGCCCGATCGTCTTGACGAGGTCGTACTCGAGCAGCCGCTCGCGGTTCGGCGCCAGCACCGGGATCGCCAGCTTCTGATCGGCGAAGCTCACCGTCAGCCCCAGGTAGAACTTCTCCCCGCCCGGGGTCTCCTGCGGCTCGATCCCGTCGAGGGTGGCCGAGTCCTCCGCGTCCGAGTCGGGCTGCGGGTTTAGCTTCTCGATCACGAGCTTCCCGTTCGACGCGCTCCGGAGCTCGTTGAGCAGGTCCTCGACGCGGCCGGCGAACGCCCGGATCGGCACCGGCACGTAGTCCGCGCCCTGGTTGAAGTAGAACCGCACGCGGACCGGGGCCTCCAGTTTCGCGAGCGCGTTCCGCGTGCCGTCCGACAGGGTGTAGAGCTTGCCCTCGGTCAGGTCGATGCGGACCGGAGTCACGCCGAGGATGAAGTTGACGGCGACGATCGCGATGAAGACCGCGACCACGCCGCCGATGGAATAGAGCCAGCGCCCGGTGCTTGTTTGCATTGCCAAAACCCCTTACCCCGCCCGATGCCCGCGCAGGATGACGCCGGTCACGAACAGCGCGAAGCCGATCACCGACGCAAAGAAGACGAAGTCGCGCGAATCGATCACGCCCTTCTGGAACCCGTCGAAGTGGGTGAGTACGCTGAACCCCGCGACCGACTCCACCAGCCACGGCGCCGCCCAGCGCGCCAGGAGATCGGTGACCGGGGCGAAGCCCACCACTACCAGGCCGAGGCAGATCACCACCGCCAGGATGAAGCTCACCACCTGGTTGCGGGTGATCGCCGAGGTCAGGCAGCTGACCGCGAGATAGGCGCCGGCGAGGAGCCAGCTGCCGATGTAGCCGGCGAGGATCACTCCGTTGTCCGGGTCGCCGAGCCAGTTGACCGTGATCCAGACCGGGAACGTGAGTGCCATCGCGATGGCGATGAAGATCCACGACGCGAGGAACTTCCCGAGGATCGCCTGCCAGGGGGTCACCGGGAAGGTGAGCAGCAGCTCGATCGTGCCGCTGCGGCGCTCCTCGGACCAGAGCCGCATGCCGAGCGCCGGGACGAGGAACAGCAGCAGCCACGGCATCCACATGAAGAATGCCGTGAGCGAGGCTTCGCCGCGGTCGAAGAACGCGCCGAACGTGAAGGTGAAGAAACCGGCGAGCAGCAGGTAGATCACGATGAAGACGTACGCCACCGGCGAGTCGAAGTAGCCGACGAGCTCGCGCTTGGCGATCGTCCAGACGTTGCTCCAGGCGCTCCTCATGCCGCCGCCTGCCGGGCCGTGTCCGGCCGCGTGAGGGAACGGAACACGTCGTCGAGCCGCCCCTCCTCGGTTTGCAGCTGCTCGATCGTCCAGCGCGTCGCCGTTGCGTCGGCAACCTGCGCGGCGAACGCGCCGTCCACCCGCGACTTGTCGGGATAGACGCGAACGATGCAGCGGTTCGCGTCCTCGGCGAGGATCTCGGTACGGCTCACCTGCGGCAGGCGGCCGAGCGTTTCGGTGACCGTCGCGACGCTCGGCGCCCGCACCGTCATCAGCACCGCGCCGGCGCGCTCGGAGCGCGACTTCAGCTCCTCGGGCGTGCCGTTCGCGACGACGACCCCGCGGTCGATGATGATCGCGCGCGTGCACGCCGCTTCCACCTCCTCGAGGATGTGGGTGGAGAAGACGATCGCCTTGTGCTCGCCCATCCGGCGGATCAGCGTCCGCACCTCGTGCTTCTGGTTCGGATCGAGACCGTCGGTCGGCTCGTCCATGATCAGCACTTCGGGGTCGTGGATGAGCGCCTGCGCGAGGCAGGTGCGGTGGCGAAAGCCCTTCGACAGGGTGTCGATCGTCTGGTGGACGACCGACTCGAGGAAGCACGTGTCGATCGCGCGGTCCACCGCCTGCTTCCTCGCCGCGCCGTGCAGGCCGCGCAGCTCAGCGGCGAAGCCCAGGAACGCGCCCACCGTCATCTCCGGATACGACGGCGCCGACTCGGGCAGGTAGCCGATGCGGCGCTTCGCCTCGATCGGCTGCGCGGCGACGTCGAAGCCGCACACCACGGCGCGCCCTGCGGAGGGCGGCAGATAGCCGGTGATCATCCGCATCGTCGTCGACTTCCCGGCCCCGTTGGGACCGAGAAACCCGAGGACTTCGCCGCGCTCGACCTGGAACGAGATGTGGTCGACCGCCGTCTTCGCGCCAAACGCCTTGGTCAGATTCTCGACCAAGATCATGTCGCTCCTCCTTGTTCTGGTTTCGACCGCCCCGCGACGTGGGGGCGCCCCGGCCGGGTTTCAACCCCGACCGGCACGGCGCCTAGACCATCGCCTCGCCCCGGAAGTTCCCCGGCGCACTCGGCCTTCGGGCTCAGGCCGGGTCGGCGCCGGCGGCGCGGGTCGCCGCCGTCGCCGCGGCGTCGACGCTCCCGTCGGGGGTCAGCACGACCCCGAACCACGCCTCCGCCTGCTCGCGGCTGTAGTAGCCCTTCGCGACATCGCGGGCCACCAGGTCCGCCGCGCGGCGGAACGGACTCCCGAACCCGCCACCCCCCGGCGTGAACACCTCGATCACATCGCCCGCGGCGATCCGGATGTCCTGGTCCTTGGAGAGATGGGGCGGGACGTACGCCGTCCCCCCGTGGAAGACCCGAACCCGGTTGAGGCCGCCGTCCTTACCGCCCAGCGCGCCCGGCGGCCCGACGCGGCCGTGATCCATCACCATCGAAGCCCGCGCCTCGCCGCGGCGGAGGCGAATCCGGTAGTTGACGCCGAACCCGCCCCGATGCTCGCCCGCGCCGCCGGAGCCCTCGTGCAGCGAGTACTCCTCGAACAGCACCGGATAATACTGCTCCATGACCTCGATCGGGGTGGTCTTCGAGATGCCGATGGTGGAGCAGCCGTTCGAGATGCCGTCGCCGTGAACCGAGCCGCCGTAGCCGCCGCCGGAGATCACGTACATCACGTACGAGCGTCGCTTCGCCGGGTCGTGCCCGCCCACCGAGAGATTCCCGGAGGTTCCCGCCGGGGCGGCGAACACCCGGTCGGGGATGGCCTTCACGAGCGCGCTGAACACCGCTTCCGCGATCCGCTGGCTGACCTCCGCGGCGCAGCCGGACACCGGACGCGGATACTTCGCGTACAGGAAGGTTCCCTCCGGCTCGAGCACGCGGAGCGGGTCGAACATCCCGGCGTTGATCGGCACGTCGGGAAACACGTGCTTGATCGCGAGGTAGATCGACGACTTGGTGGTCGCGATGACGCTGTTCATCGGCCCCCGGCAGGGCGGCGACGAGCCCGACAGGTCGAACGTCAGCGTCTCCCCCTGCTTCGTGATCCGCAGCGCGATCCGCAGCGGCTCGTCGACGACGCCGTCGGAGTCGACGAACGCCTCGCCGTCGTAGGCGCCGTCGGGAATGGTCGCGATCTTCGCCTGCATCTGCTGGCGCGCGCGCGCCCGCAACTCGACCACCGCGCGGTCCACCACCTCCGCCCCGTAGCGGTCGAGGAGCGCCGTCAGCCGCCGCTCCCCGATGGCGAGCGCCGCGCTCTGCGCCTTGATGTCGCCGATGCGCTGATCGGCGATCCGGATGTTCGACAGGATGATCGACAGGATCTCCGGGTCGAGCCGTCCGGCCTTGAACAGCTTCACCGGCGGCAATCGCAGGCCTTCCTGCTCGACCTCCGTGGCGTTGGCCGAGAACCCGCCGGGCACGACGCCCCCGACGTCCGGCCAGTGGCCGGTGTTCGCGAGCCAGCACCAGGGCTGGCCACGGTAGAAGAACGGCTTGACGAACTTGACGTCCATCAGGTGCGTGCCGCCGAGATACGGGTCGTTCACGACGAAGACGTCGCCGTCGACGAGCGGGATCTGCTCGGCCGTGACGCGCGCGATGACCGCCTGGGTCGAGAACTGCATCGTGCCGACGAACACCGGCAGGCCGAGCTCGCCCTGCGCGATGAGCTCCCCCGTGTCGCGGTGGTAGATCCCGTCGGAGCGGTCGAGCGCCTCCGCGATCACCGGGCTGAACGCCGCGCGCACGAACGCGAGGTCCATCTCGTTGCAGACCTGCTGCAGGCCGTTCTGGATGACCGCGAGCGTGACCGGGTCGAGCTCGGTCAGGCCGGGCCGTAGCGCGCGTACGTCTTCAGGATCCATTCGCAGTCTGCGGTGAGTTCGTCGATCCGGCGCGACCACGGCGTGGCGATCGCGTCCCGCCATCCGGGTGACCCCGGTACGCGCCCGTCGGCGAGATCGTAGAGCGCAATATAGCGCGGAGTTCCCGCGCGGGCGCGAAACCGGCGCGCCGCGAGCACCCCCGCGACTCGCCGGAGCATCGGCACGTGCTCCTCGTCGTACCAGCGGTTGAACTCGGCCTCATGCTCGGCCGGGACGTCGCCGCACGCGAGGAAGAGCGCCCGCGAGCCGGCCGGCGGGAGCGCATCGCCGGGATTGATCTGCTCGCAGGCCCAGCGCCGGAACACGATCGCGCGGCCGAGGGAGCGCTTGGTCCAGGGCGTGGGGCCATCCCGGAAGCGCTTGAGGTACTCCGGCGAGTCGAGGACTTCGGGCCGCTCGAGCTCGTAGGTCGCGAGATAGCGCCCGATGCGGCGCTCGGGCGCGATCGTCAGATCGGACCGTCCGTCCGCCGTCCAGCGCTGCGCCGAGACGAAGCCGGGGATCGCCAGCCGCTCCGCGAGGTGCTCGTCGTCGTACCAGGCGTCGAACTCCTCCTCGTGCTCCGGCAGCACCTCCGTCATCGTGAGCAGCAGCCCTTTCACCCTTGCCTCTCTCCTTCAGCCCGCTCAGACGGTGATGATCAGGTTGCCGAGGCGATCGCGCTCGACGAGGCAGCCCGGCTCGACGACCGTCGTCGAATCGAGCTGCTCGATCACCGCCGGGCCTTCGAAGACCGCGGTTGCCGGCAGCCACTCCCGCCGGTAGACCGGGGTCTCGAGCCAGCCTCGTTCGAACCACACCTTGCGCCGCTCGACCTCGGCGTCGCCGAGCCTCGCCCTCGGCTCACCGCGCGCGAGCGCCTCGAGTGAGATCGGCCGCCGCCGCCCGATCGCGGCGGTGTGCAGGTTGACGAGCATCGGCCGGATCTCCTCGAGCTCCACCTGGAACCGCTGCCAGTACGCCTCCGCGAACAGGCGATGGAGGTCCGCGACGGTGACCTCCAGGCCGGGCAGCGCGACGCTCAGGATGTGGCTCTGCCCTTCGAACTGCATGTCGGCGCGGTGCACGAAGTCGATCCGCTCCACGCTGACCCGTTCGCGGCCGATCGTCGCCCGGCCTTCGGCGGTCTGCTCGTCGAGGATCCGCCGCACCAGCGCGTCGGCGACCGCGGCGAGCGGCCGGTTCACGGTCCGCAGGAAGTCGTGACGCACGTCGGCGACGGCGCAGCCGAGCGCATTCGTCAAGCCCGGGCGGGCCGGAATGAGCACCCTCGGAATCGCGAGCTCGCGCGCGAGGGCCACCGCGTGCAGGGGACCGGCGCCGCCGAAAGCGAACAGCGCGAAGTCGCGCGGGTCGTGCCCGCGCGCGAGGCTCACCATGCGCACCGCCCCCGCCATCCGGTCGTTGGCGATCCGCACGATCGCCGCCGCCGCCTCGTCGGCGGAGAGCCGCAGCGGCTTGCCGACCTGGGCCTCGAGCAGTCCGCGCAGGCGCTCCATGGGCACCGGGCGGTCGACGGCGAGGAGCTTGCGCGGATTCAACCGGCCGAGCGCGAGGTTGGCGTCGGTGATCGTCACGCGCTCGCCGCCGCGCCCGTAGCAGATCGGGCCCGGCGCGGCGCCCGCGCTCTCGGGCCCGACGCGGAGGAGCCCGGCGTCGTCGAGGGACGCGATCGAGCCGCCGCCGGCGCCGATCGTGTGGACGTCGACCATCGGGACGTGGATCGGCATGGCGTACTCGAGCTCGAGCTCGGTCGACACCTGCGGCAGGCCGTTCTGGATGAGCGCCACGTCGGTCGAGGTTCCACCCATGTCATAGGTCACGACGTTCGGGTAGCCGGAACCCAGCGCCGTGTAGGCCGCCGCAATCACGCCCGATGCGGGGCCGGACATCACGGTATTGACCGCCGCCTCGATCACGATGCCGGCGGCGATCGTCCCCCCGTTGCCCTGCATGACCAGGAGCTCGGTCGCGAACCCGCGCGTGGCGAGCTCGCGACCGAGGCGATCCAGATAGCGGTGCAGCACCGGCTGGATCGCGGCGTTCACCGCGGCGGTGACGCCGCGCTCGTACTCGCGATACTCCGAGAGGAGCGTGTGCCCGGTGGTCACGTAGCGATTGGGCCACACGCGGCGCACGATCTCCGCGGCCCGCCGCTCGTGGTCCGGGTTGACGTAGCTGTGCAGGAAGTGGATGACGACCGATTCCGCGCCGAGCTCGAGCAGACGTTGCGCCGACCATTCGACCTCGGCCTCGTCGAGCGCCCGTACGACCCCGCCTTCCGCGTCCACGCGCTCCTCGACCTCGAGCCGCAGCTCGCGCTCGACCAGCGGCCGGAACGCACCGGTCAGACCGTACGGCTTCGGGCGGGTCCGGCGCCCCAGCTCGAGCACGTCGCGGAAGCCGCGCGTGGTGATCAGCCCGACCTTCGCGATCTTGCGCTCGAGGAGCGCGTTGGTCGTGGTGGTCGTGCCGTGGACGATCGTGGCGAGCTCGCCGAGCGCCACCCCGGTTTCCGCCAGCGCGGCCAGCACCCCGAACGCCTGGTTCTCGGGGGTCGTCGGCACTTTGGCGAGACGGACCTCGCCGGTCGCCTCGTCGACGAGGACGAGGTCGGTGAACGTACCCCCGACGTCGACGCCTGCGATCCTGGTCATTGGTCCGGCCACCGGTCTAGACCGCGAGATACTGGGCGCGCACGTCCGGCTTCGCCGCCAGCTCGGCCATCGTGCCCGAGAACCGCATCTGTCCCTTCTCGATGATGTACGCGCGGTCCGACACCTCGGTCGCGAAGTGCAGGTTCTGCTCCGAGAGCAGCACCGAGAGGCCCTGTTGCTTCAGGGCGCGGATCGCCTGCGCCATCTGGTCGACGATGACCGGCGCGAGGCCTTCGGACGGCTCGTCGAGCAGGACGCACGACGGGTTGCCCATCAGCGTCCGCGCGATCGTGAGCATCTGCTGCTCGCCGCCGGAGGTCCGCCCGCCCGGCCGGTCGTGCATCACGGCCAGATTGGGAAAGAGGCTGAACACCTTTTCCGCGGTCCACGCCGGCGCGTTCGGGCGCGGCGGCTGCCGCCCGACCTCGAGATTCTCCAGCACGGTCAGCTCGGTGAAGATGCGTCGGTCTTCGGGCACGTAGCCGAGCCCCGCCTGGGCGATCTCGTAGGGCTCCAGGCCGTCGATCCGGCGCCCGTCGAACTCGATCTGCCCGCTCGCCGGCCGCACCAGCCCGATGATGCTCTTCAGCGTCGTCGACTTCCCGGCGCCGTTGCGGCCGAGCAGCACCACCACCTCGCCGGTCGCGACCTCGAGCGCAACGTCGGCGAGGATGTGCGCCCGGCCATAGTAGGCGTTCAGGCCGCGGACCGACAACACTATTGGATACTCCGCGAGCCGAGATAGACCTGCTGGACCTGGGGATTGGCGCGCACCATGGCGGGCTCCCCTTCGGCGATGACCGCGCCGCGGTCGAGCACGATGATCCGGTCGGCGTGCGCGAAGACCACGTCCATGTCGTGCTCGGTGAAGAGGACCGCGATGCGCCGCTCCCGGACGATCTCGGCGGCGAGCGCCATCAGCCCGATCCGCTCGGTCGGCGCCATGCCCGCCGTCGGCTCGTCCATGAGCAGCAGCTTCGGGTCGTTCGCGAGGGCGACCGCCAGCTCCACCCGCTTCAGGTCCCCGTACGCCAGCACCGAGCAGGCACGGTCCGCCTGCTCCTGCATTCCGACGCGCCCGAGCAGGCGGTCGGCCACGTCGCGATGGAGGTTGGCCGCTGGCCGCCACCACCCCCCGAGCCGGCGGTGGTGCGAGGCGAGCGCCACCTGCACGTTCTCGCGGACGGTCATCGATCCGAACGTGGCGGTGATCTGAAACGTCCGCCCGACGCCCAGCCGCCACACGCCCCGCGGCGGCAGGCCCACGATCTCGCGCCCTTCGAGGCGGACGCTGCCGGTGTCGGGCGCGAGCTGCCCGTTCAGCATGTTGAAGCACGTCGTCTTCCCGGCGCCGTTCGGGCCGATCATGGCGAGCAGCTCCCCGGGGGCGACCCGGAAGCTCACGTCGCGAACCGCTTCGACGCCGCCGAACGACTTCGCCAGACGCGCGACCTCGAGGATCGCCGTCATGGGGCGTTCGCCTTAGGGTTGAGCCACGCGCGCAGGCCGCCCACGATCCCCTGCGGGAACACGAGCACGATGACGAGGATCGTGATCCCGAGGAGCGCCCGCCAGTAGTCCGTGTTGCGGGCGATCGTGTCCTGCAGCCAGGTGAAAACCGCCGCGCCGACTAGCGGCCCGCTCAGCGTCTGCACGCCGCCGAGCAGCACCATGACGAGCGCGTCGATCGAGCGCGACACGCCCATCGTCGAGTCTGGCGAGATGCTGCCTTTCGAGAACGCGAACAGTCCGCCGGCAAGGCCGGCGAAGCCGCCGGCGACGATGAAGGCGAGCCACTGCACCCGCCGGACGTCGATCCCGATCGCGTCGGCCCGGAGCGGCGAGTCGCGCGCGGCGCGCAGCGCGTACCCGAACGGCGCGAACAGCATGCGCCGCATCGCCCAGATCGCGCCCGCGCACAGCACCAGGGCAAGGCAATAGAAGGCGGTCCGGGACGCAAGCCAGGGCGCCGGCCAGACTCCGACGATGCCGTTCGAGCCGCCGGTGAAGGCGTCCCATTGGAACACGATTGACCAGGCGATCTGGGCGAACGCGAGCGTCAGCATCGCCAGGTACACGCCCGACAGCCGCACGCAGAACCACCCGAACACGGCGGCGCCGAGCGCGGCGGCGAAAGGCGCCGCGGACAGTGCGCCTTCCATCGGCCAGCCTGCGTGCTTCAGGAGGAGCGCGGCGCCGTAGGCGCCGAGGCCCAGGTAGGCGGCGTGGCCGAACGACACCATTCCCCCCGGACCCAGCATGAAGTGCAGGCTCGCCGCGAACAGCGCGAACACGAAAATGTCGATCGCCAGCACCAGCGTGTAGCCGCTCGTCACCAGCGGCAGCGCGGCGAGCGCAACGAGCCCCACGACCGTGGCGGTCCGCGCCGCCCGACCGCCGGGACGCAGCGGCGGCTCGACGTGGCCGGCGGCGGCGCGTTGCGTCGCCCAGGGCTTCCCGAGCAGCCCCTGCGGCCGCAGCACGAGGACGATCGCCATCACGATGAACTCCGCGACCAGCGTGAGCTTCGAGAACGAGAACGTGGTCCCGGCGAACTCGACCGTGCCGAGCCCGATGCAGAACGCCTTGATCTCGCCGATGAGGAGCGCGGCAAGGAACGCGCCCGGGATGCTGCCCATGCCGCCGACGACCACCACCACGAACGCGTCGGAGATCGCCGTGAGGTCGAGGAACAGCTGCGCCGGCTCGCGCGGGACCTGCAGCGCGCCGCCCAGGCCGGCGAGGAGCGCGCCGAGCGCGAACACGCCGGTGAACAGCCATTTCTGGTTGACGCCGAGGGCGCCGACCATCTCGCGGTCCTCGGTCGCGGCGCGGATGAGCGTCCCCCAGCGCGTCCGGTTGAGGAGGAGCCAGAGACCGCCGAGGACGATCGGACCGATCGCGATGAGGAAGAGATCGTACTCGGGGAACGGCAGGCCGAGGATCGTGACCGCGCCACTCAGCCCGGGCGCCCGCGGACCGAGCAGGTCCTCGGCGCCCCACAGCCAGAGGGCGAGATCCTTGATGACGAGCGTCAGCGCGAACGTCGCGAGCAGCTGGAAGAGCTCCGGCGCCTGGTACACGCGGCGCAGGATCGCAATCTCGATCGCGGCGCCGACGAGTCCGACGACGAGCGCCGCCAGGATCACGCCGGCGAAGAAGCCCGGCGCACCGCCGCCGAGCCCGGTGACGAAGCTGTACGCGACGTAGATCCCCAGCATGTAGAGCGAACCGTGGGCGAAGTTCACGATCCGGGTCACGCCGAAGATCAGCGACAGCCCGACGGCGATGAGGAACAGAGTGGAAGCGCTGGCGAGCCCGTTCAGGAACTGAATAACAACCGAACTCACGATGAAGTGCTAGCGCACGAATTACCGGGGGCGCGTACAGCGCCCCCGTCGAACCCGTGCGCCAGCACTCTGCTTCAGTCCGCTGGGCGCAGCTTCTTGATCTCGGCGTCCGACGGCAGGAACTTCGCCCCGTCGGCGTATCTCCAGGAGGTCATCACCCCTTTGCCGTCCTTGAGCCCGATCCGCCCGATGTAGGCGCCCATGGTGGACTGGTGGTCGAGCGCCCGATAGGTGATCTTGCCGAACGGCGTGTCGACCTCGAGGCCCTTCATCGCGGCCACGAGCTTCTCGCTGTCGAGGCTCCCGGCCTTCTTCATCGCCGCCGTCGCGGTCATGATCGTCACGTAGCCGACGACCGAGCCGAGCCGCGGGTAGTCGTTCCACCGCTTCTGATAGGCGGTGAGGAACTTCGAGTGCGCGGGCGCGTCGATGGCGTTCCAGGGATAGCCGGTGACGTACCAGCCGTCCGGCGTCTCGCCCTTGAGCGGGTCGAGGTACTCCGGTTCGCCGGCGAGCAGGTTGAGCACTTCGCGGTCCTTGAACAGCCCGCGGGTGTTGCCGTCGCGCACGAAGCGCGTGAGGTCGGCGCCGAACAGCGACGAGAAGATCCCGTCGGGCTTCGAGTCGGCGAGCGCCTGCACTACCGCGCCGGCGTCGATCTTGCCGAGCGGGACCGCCTGCTCGGACACGAACTCGACGTCGGGCTGCGCCTTCTTCAGCAGCTCCTTGAACGCCCGGGTCGCCGCCTGGCCGTACTCGTAGTTGGGATACACGATCGCCCAGCGCTTTTTCTTCAGCTTGGCCGCTTCGGGCACGAGCATCGCCGTCTGCATGTAGGTCGAGGGCCGCAGCCGGAACGTGTACTTGTTGCCGTTGTCCCAGACAATCTTGTCGGTGAGCGGCTCGGCGGCGATGAAGAGCACCTTCTTCTGCTTGGCGAAATCGGCGACCGCCAGCCCGATGTGCGAGAAGAACGTGCCCATCAGGAAATGCACGTTCTCGCGCGCCAGGAGCTCCTCGGCGAGCCGCACCGCGTCCCCGGGATTGCCGTTGTCGTCACGCGACACGACCTCGAGCTTGCGGCCGAAGACGCCGCCGGCGGCGTTCACCTCCTCCACCGCGAGCTCCCAGCCTTTCCGATACGGCTCGAGGAACGCCGGCAACGCCTTGTAGCTGTTGATCTCGCCGAGCTTGATCGCCCCCTGGGCCGCGGCCGGCGGCGCGGATGCGAGGCCGAGCGCCGCCGCGGCGGCGAGGGTCAGCAGGTGCGTGCGTGCAGTCATCATCGCTCTCCCCAGAAAAGGACGGCCATCGACAGGACTAGTTTACCCACGTTCCAGCATGGCCACGCCGCCGACGACGCGATAGCGCGGACCGAGGGCGAGCACGACGCCCCAGACGAGCGCGGCGTCGACCAGCGCTTGGGCGTGCGCCGCGCCGCGCGCGAGCGCCCGCTCCGCGGCGTCCTCGGGCAGCGGCCCCACCGCGATCGTCACCAGGTGATCGCCGAGATCGGTGTTGTCGTCCACCTCGCAGGCCCGCCGGCGCTCGATCGCCGGATGGTCGATGTCCACCGCGTTGGCGATCATCGTCGCGGCCGCGTCCGCGGTCGCGCCGTCCGCCGCCAGCACCGTCACGCTGTCCGCGATCCCCAGGCTCCAGCTGCGTCCGCGCCAGCCGCTCGTCGCCACGCCGCGCACCGGCATTGCCGCGGTCACCTCGAACCGGCCGTCGAGCGGGACGCGATGCCCGTGCCGCGTCACGTCCCCGGCGACCACCCCGATGCGAAACGCCTCGCCGGGGCCCAGATGGAGTGCGATGTCCCCACCGTTGTTCACGTACGCCTTCGACACGCCCGTCGCGCCGTCCATCATCGCGGCGAGGACCTCGTCCGCCACCCCGCCCGCCACGGCCGCCATGGGCGTGATGAAGCGCTCGCGATGTGGCCAGCACGCGGCGAGCATCCGCCGGGCGACGGTACCGCGGACTCCCGTTGCCCGCTCGACCGGCTGACGCAGCAGCGCGAGCTCCGCCACGAGCTCCTCGAGCACGGTTTCGAAGCGGCGCCAGCCGCGCTCGCGCGCCGACGCTGCTTCGGGACCATCGACCGCGACGATGAGATCGATGGGGCCATGCTGGAAGTGCCAACGGCGTGCGTCGAGCGGCATCCGAACGGGCCCGCCGGGCCCGACGCGCGGCTTCCCCGCGAGTGCGGGCGTCAGCGCTCGATCGGCCAGGGATTCGACGCGTCCCATCCTGCAACCCGATACCGCTCGCCGCGGAGCACGTCCGCCAGCGGCCGTACGCGGTCCATGTGGCCGCCGAGCCGCGCGTAGTCCGCGAGGCGCATCGTGAACTCGATCGGGGCGACGATCGCCGGCGTCGGCACCCACCCGAACGAACGGTCCGGCATGCGCGTCACGTCGACCATGACCATGATCCCGCCGCCGGGCCAGACGTACGCGGGTGCGCCGCCGCACGTCACGCGCACGAGCAGGTCCTTGATCGAGCGCGTGAGCGCGACCGGGTTCTCGGTGACACCCGCCCGCAGGCTGCCGCCCGCCCCGCCGAGAAACAGGACGGTGCACAGCGCCGGCTCGCAGTTCTCGCCGATGCGCTCGACGACTTTCTTCACCGCCGACGGGATCGCCGCGGGCACCATCCGGAGGTTCTCGTCGAGGACGAAGTAGCCGTGGTCCTCGCCGGTCGTCGACACCATAAGGATGCGCTCGCCCGGCCAGGCCTCCCTGGCGTCGATCGATTTCACGATCTTCAGCGGATCGGTGATGTCCGTACCACCCCAGCCCAGCCCGGGATTCGCGACCTGGAAGTAGCGCCCCGGCGTGGACTTGCGGCCGACTACCTTGACGCCGCCTGGACGCATGTCGAGGAAGCGGCCGGCCTGGTGCTCGGTCAGCACGCCGGTGATGTGATCGTCGACGACGATCACCTCATCGACGTGCCCCAGCCACTGCCGGGCGAAGATGCCGATGGTCGCCGACCCGCAGCCGACCCGCATCCGGTTCTCCACGACGCCGTTGATGACCGGGGCGCGGCCGGCCTGCACGACGAGCTGCGCGCCGCCCTCGACGTCGAGCGTCACCGGCTCGAGGTTGCCGAGCGCCATCATCATGTCGCAGGTCACCCGACCTTCCTTCTTGCTCCCGCCGGTCAGGTGCTGCACGCCCCCGAGCGAGAGCATCTGCGACCCGTACTCCATCGTGGTCACATGGCCCACCACTTCGCCCTGCGCGCGCACCGGCGCGCATTCCGGGCCGAGGTAGCGGTCGGTGTCGATCTTCACCTTGAAGCTGCAGTAGCTGAAGATTCCCTCGGTGACGACCGTCACCATGTCCACGCCTTCGGGCTGCGACGACACGATGAACGGCGCCGGTTTGTAGTCCGGATAGGTCGTGCCCGAGCCCACGCCGGTGACGAAGACCGGTGCGTCGGCGAGCACGTTCCCGTCCCACCCCTCGCCCGACTGGAACGGCACCACCGTGCCGCGCTCGTCAATCGCCTTGGACATCAGGAGCAGCGGGTCGACGCGCGTGAGGATGCCGCCCACGTTGGCGTAGCGGTCGCAGGCCCCGGCGCGGCCGTCGCTGATCTGGCAGAGCACCGGACAGGCGTTGCAGATGATCTTGCCCGCGGCGGGTCGCTCGAGCGTCCCCTCGCCCGAGGTCTCGTCGACGCGATCGGATTTGGTCGTCGTCACGTCAGAAGGCCTTGATGTGCAGCCCGCCGTCGACGTGGAAGGCGTCGCCGGTGTTGAAGGGCAGCAGCCGCTGCGCGAGCGCCGCCACCGTCCGGCCGACGTCCTCCGGCTCGCCCCAGCGCCGGATCGGTGTCAGCCCCTCGGCGATCAGCTGGTCGTAGCGATCCTTCGCCACCGCTGTCATGTCGGTGCGGATGACGCCCGGGCGGACTTCGTAGCACGCGATATCGGCCTCCGCAAGCCGCAGCGCGAACAGCTGGCTCAGCATCGCGAGGCCGGTCTTGGCGAAGCAGTACTCCGCCCGGTTCACGCTGACGAGCCGGGCGTTGGCGGACGAGATCGTCACGATCGACCGCCGGGGATCGGCGGCCGAGCGGCGCTCGGCGAGCATCCGCTTCGCCACCGCCTGCGTGAGGAAAAACGTGCCGCGCAGGTTCACCGCCAGGACCTCGTCGAAGCTTTCGGGCGTGACGTCCAGCAGGTCGCCGCGCACCTTGACCTGGATCCCGGCGTTGTTCACCAGGCAGTCGACGGTGCCGAACGCGTCGAAGGCCGCCGCCACGAGGCGCGTATGTCCAGCGAGATCCGCGATCGACCCCGCAATGAAGGCTGCGCGGCGGCCCTTGCCGCGGAGCGTTGCGAGCGTCTCCTGGGTCGCCGCATCGTCGATCACATCGTTGACGAGGAGATCGAAGCCGGCGTCGGCCAGCGCGTACGCGGTACCCCGCCCGATGCCGCGGCGCGCGCCGGTCACGAATGCAATCGGCGCGCGCGCTGCCATCAGCCGAACGCCTTCAGCAGCGCCGCTCGTAGCCGATCCGGCGTCGCCGGCGCGTGCCGTACCCGCACTCCGGTCGCGTGCGCAATGGCATTGAAGATCGCCGGTGCGGTCGCGACGAGCGCCGGCTCGCCTACGCCTTTCGCGCCGTGCGGTCCGAGCGGCTCGGGGTCCTCGACCAGGATCACCTCGATCGGCGGCACGTCGCCGAACGTCGGGATCAGGTAGTCGTGCAGGTTCTCGGTGCGGCCCGCGTGATACTCCTCCATGAGCGCGAACCCGATCCCCTGCGCGATGCCGCCGTGGATCTGCCCCTCCACCTGCGTGGGATTGATCGCGCGCCCCACGTCGTGGGCGGCGGTGATCCTGAGCAGCCTTACCGTGCCGAGCTCGAGATCCACTTCGAGCTCGGCCAGCTGCGCCGCGAAGGCGTAGGTCGCGTACGGCACGCCCTGCCCGTCCCGGTCGAGCGGCACGGTCGGCGGATTGAAGGAACCCTCGGCCGCGAGGACGTCGCCGCGCCGGTCCCGCGGCAGCTCGGTGAGGTCGACCCGCCGCTCGCCCTCGCCGTCGTCCGCGATCAGCACGCCGCGCTCGAGCCGCAGCTGCGCGTCGGGCCGCACCTCGGCCAGCGCGATCATCCGCTCCCGGAGCCGCTGCCCCGCGATCCGGGCCGCATTACCCGACACGAAGGCCTGGCGCGACGCGGACGTCTTGCCGGCGTCCGGTGTGAGGTCGGTGTCCCCCATGACGGAGTCGATCGCGTCCATCGGGAGCCCCAGCGCATCGGCGAGCACCTGGGCCAGAATCGTGTTCGAGCCCTGCCCGATGTCCACCGCACCGTTGTAGAACATGATGCGCCCCTCCGGGCGCAAGCCCACCCGCATCGTCGACGGATTGGCGATCACGGTGTTGCCGATCCCGTACCACATGCACGCGATCCCGGCGCCGCGGCGGATCCCCTTCAGCGGGCCTGCCTTCCCGGCGCGAAGGTTGAAGGCTTCGGCCGCGGCCAGCGCCGCCTCCCAACGCGGCCGCAGAACGTCCAGGCACGCCGCCAGGCCGGCGCTGGCCTTCAGCACCTGCCCGGTCGCCGTGGCGTCACCGGCCCGTAGCGCATTGCGATAGCGGAGCTCGAGCTTGTCGATGCCGGCCCGGTCGGCGAGCTCGTCGAGCAGCGCCTCGTGGACGATCGTCGACTGCGGCACGCCGAAGCCCCGGAACGCACCGGCAACGGGGGCGTTGGTGTAGACCGCGCGAGTGAGCGCCCGGACGTTCGGCACCCGATACGGTCCCGACGCGTGGATCGGCACGCGGTTCGCTACGGTGTTTCCCCACGATGCGTACGCCCCGGTGTTGAAGTCGCCGGCGAAATCGGCGGCGAGGAGGTGCCCGTCGCGATCGCAGGCGAACCGTGCGCGCATCCGCGCCGGGTGGCGCTTCGTAGTCGACGTCATCGACTCGGGCCGCGTGTAGACGCCGCGGACCGGGCGGTCGAGTTTCCACGCCGCGACGGCGAGAAGCGGCTGGATCGCGATGTCCAGCTTCCCGCCGAAGCCGCCGCCGACCGCCGAGGGCACGACGTGCACCCGGCTCTCCTTGATGTCCAGGATGCGCGCGATCTCCTCGCGGTCCATGTACGGTGTCTGCGTGGCGGCGAAGACCCGGATCCGGTCGCCGACCCGTTCCGCGTAGCCGGCTTCCGGCTCGACGTAGGCGTGCTCGACGAAGCTGGTCGTGAACTCGCCCTCGGCGACGAACGCCGCGCCGTCGACCGCCGCGGCGACGTCGCCCTTCGCGACCCGGCCCCGGATCAGGACGTTGTCCGGATGCGACGCGTGGATCGGCGCGGCGCAGTTGGCGAGCGCGTCGTCGATCTCCAGCTGCGGCGTCTCGGGCGTCCACTGGATCGGCAGCTCGTCCTCGCGAATGCGCAGCACCGCGCGTCGCTCGCCGACCAGGCAGAGCACCGCCTCGCCGCGGAACCGCACCCGGCCCGCCGCGAGCACCGGCTGGTCCTTGACGTCGGGGAAGATGCCGAAGCTGTTGCGGGGCACGTCGCGGGCGGTGAGCACGTCCACGAGGCCGGGATGCTTCGTCCGGACGGGCCCGAAGTCGCCGAGCGTGAACCGCGCCTTCGCGTGCGGTGAGCGGATCGTCCGGAGCCACAACGCACCGGCCGGCGCGCGATCGGCGCCGAAGACCTCGCTGCCCGTGACCTTCGCGACCCCGTCGGTCTTCGGCGCCCGGAAGCCGACCGCGCCACCTGCCGGCGCTTCCGGCAGCGCGATCTCGCCGTCGGTCGCGGCGAGCACCGCTTCGACGATCTTGCGATAGCCGGTGCAGCGGCACAGGACTCCGCCCAGCGCGTCGCTCACCTCCGGTTCGGTCGGCCGGGCGTTGCGGGCGAGCAGATCGCTCGCGGCGATCAGCATGCCGGGCGTGCAGATCCCGCATTGCGCCGCACCGTGGGCGAGGAACGCGCGCTGCAGGCGGTCGAGCCCGCCGCCCCGCGCCAGACCCTCGACGGTCGTGACCACCCGACCTTCCGCCTGCGCCGCGGCCGTGAGGCAGGCGCACACCTGGCGCCCGTCGAGCAGCACGGTGCAGGCACCGCAGTCGCCGGCATCGCAGCCGACCTTCGTCCCAGAGAGCCCCAGCTCGTCGCGCAGCACTTCGGCCAGGCGGCTCGCCGGGTCGACGGCGACCCGACAGGGCCGGCCGTTGACGGTGAAGCCGATCTGAGCCAGCGGCGCGACGTCGGTACTGCTGGCGGGCCTATTCATTCGCGAGCTGCGCGAGCGCCCGGCGGACCAGCGTCAGCGTCGCGTCGCTGCGGTACTCGGCGGTCCCCCGGACATCGGAAATCGGGGCGAGCGGTGCGACATGCCGCGCGGACACCAGCGCCGCGAGCTCTGGCGCGAGCCGGCGGCCCACGAGCTCCTTCTCGAGCGCCGCGAGCCGCCGCGCCGCTGCGGAGCAGGCCCCGACGGCGATGCCGCAGCGGCGAATCGCGCCGTCAGCCGCCACGTCGACCGCTGCGGCGACCATCGCGATCGAGATCACGAGATACTTCCGTGCGCCGAGCTTCAGGAACGTCGAGCGCGCCCGCTCGCCCCACAGCGGCACCAGGACCGCGGTGACCAGCTCGTCGGGCGCGCACGCGGTCTGGCGGTTGCCGAGCACGAACTCCCCGAGCGGGAGGCTGCGCGACCGCGACGCCGCGCGCAGCTCGACTTCCGCGTCCAGCGCCAGCAGCGCGGGGATCCCGTCCGCCGCCGGCGACGCGTTGCAGAGGTTTCCCGCGATCGTGCCCGAGTTCTGGATCTGCGCGCCGCCGACCTCGCGCGCCGCGAGCTTCACGCCGTCGAGCTGGCGCGGCAACGGCGCCTCGATCAGCTCGGTCCAGGTCGTCGCCGCGCCGATCCGGATGCGGCCGTTCGACTCCCGGATGCCGCGCAGCTCGGCCACCGCGGTGATGTCGAGGACGTCGTCCTCGACGAAGCGCCCGACTCGCGCCGGATAGAAGTCGGTGCCGCCGGCGAGGATCGCGCACGGGCGCTCGGCGAGCGCGGCGAGGGCGCGCTCGAGCGAGGCCGGTCGAAGATACGTGCCCATGTCGCCGCGAAGGCTGCTTCCGCGCGTCAATGTAGCGGAAGGGCGACCCCGCCACAACCGCGCGGGTTGCCCTCGCCCGGCGCGCGGCGGATGATCGCGGTCTCGCACCGAGGAGTCCCCGATGGAGCATGCCGGCGGCAGTGACGGCCGCGCCCGTTACGAGGCGCTGATGCACGTGGTTCGCGAGCGCATGACGACCCGCCAGTTCGACCCCGGGTACGTGGTGCCCGAGGAGCACTACGCCCTGATCCTCGAAGCGGCACGGCACGCGCCGTCCGGCGCGAACGCCCAGCCCTGGCACTACATCGTCGTCACCGACCCCGGCATCAAGAAGACCATCGCCGACTACTTCGTCGCCGAGCAGCGCAACCGCGCGAAGCTGAAGATGAAGTTCCCGACGCCCAACTACCGCGGCCTGGAGACCGCGCCCGGCTTCATCGTCGTGGTCGCCGACTTCCGGTGGACGCGCGCGTTCCCGGTCCTCATGGACGGTTCGGAACTCGACCGGCTGTACCACGAGAACGCCGAGCGCATCCTGCTCCAGTCGGTCGCGGCGTCGACCATGTCGGCCCACCTGGCGGCCGCCGCGCTCGGCTACCAGGTCTGGTGGGTCACCGCGATCGGCCAGGCAAACGCGCAGGCCGAGATGAAGCCGCTCCTCGGCATTCCCGAGGACCTCTCGGTGATCGACATCTTCCTCTTCGGCCCGCCGGCGAAGCCGCCCTACAAGCGCTGGAAGAAGACCCTGACGCAGATCATGGCTTTCAACCGCTTCGACCCGGCGAACTACATGACGCTCGACGACATCGACCGCTGGATCGCCGAGAAGCGCCACCACGTGATGTACCGGGACGAGAGCCGCGTGGACTGAGCCGGTATAATCGGCTACTCGAGGAAACCGCGATGACCCACATCGTTACCGAGTCGTGCATCAAGTGCAAGTACACCGACTGCGTCGACGTGTGCCCGGTGGACTGCTTTCACGAAGGTCCCAACATGCTCGTCATCGATCCGGACGAGTGCATCGACTGCGCGGTCTGCATCCCCGAGTGCCCGGTGAACGCGATCTACGCCGAGGAGGACGTGCCGCCGGACCAGAAGGATTTCCTCAAGCTGAATGCCGAGCTCGCGAAGGGCTGGCCGGTCATCACCGACAAGAAGGAAGGTCCGCCTGACGCCGACGACTGGAAGGACGTCAAGGAGAAGCGGCAGCACCTTGAGCGCTGAGCGCGGGAGGCCGATGCTCAGGCTGGCGCACGGGCTCGCGTTCGAGGATCTTCACCACCGCGACGGCCTCCTCAAGCTCGACCGCCAGTTCGTCGCGTTTCTCGAAGCGGCCGATCCTGCGCTCCAGGCGCGTCTCGCCGCGGCCCGGGCGAATCCGGACGCGCTCGACGCCAAGGTCGAGTCGCAGCTCCTCCTCGACCTCGCCCCGCATCTCGAACGCTTCCTGGCGCAGCTCTTCGGCATCGCCGACGAGGTCCTCGCCCTCGCCCGCCGCCACGACGAGCTCGCGCCGCTCTACGCGATCAAGCGGCAGTTCGTGCAACGTCGCGCCGGCACCCGGGTCAAGCCCGCCGACGCCGCAACGCTCGACGGCCCCGCGCTCGAGCGCGAGCTCGCCGCGCTTCTGGGCGGGACCTTCGACGAGCTCGCATTCGCGACTCGCGTCGCGCAGTGGCTGAAGGATGAGGACCAGCGCGCCCGCGAGCTCGAGCTCGCGCTTAAGTACGCCGGCTGGGCCCTCCATACCCCGGCCGGCCAGACGCGGCACGCGGCCGGGGTGCTGTTCAAGCAGCCGACCAAGATCGACCCCTATCACCTCCTCGGGCACGCCGAGCAGGACGAGCACGACGGCGTTGCGAGCTACCGCATCCGGCCCGATCACCTCCGCCGCCGGGACGGCTTCAAGCTGACCGATCCGGGGATGGACCTGGTCGGGGCGCTGGACCATGCGAACTACTGCATCTGGTGCCACACCCAGGGCAAGGATTCCTGCGCCAAGGGCCTGCGCGAGAAGCCCTCCGCCGAGGCGCCCCAGAAGACGGTGTTCAAGAAGAGCCCCTTCGGGGTCACGCTCGCCGGCTGCCCGCTCGAGGAGAAGATCTCCGAGTTCCACACCGCGAAGACCCAGGGGCTCGCGCTCGCGGCGCTCGCGATCATCGCCGTCGACAACCCGCTGGTCGCGGCGACCGGCCACCGGATCTGCAACGACTGCATGAAGGCCTGCATCTACCAGAAGCAGGAGCCGGTCAACATCCCGCAGGTGGAAACGCGGACGCTGAAGGACGTGCTCGAGCTGCCGTGGGGATTCGAGATCTACTCGCTTCTCACCCGCTGGAACCCGCTCAACCTCCGGCACCCGCTGCCGCGGCCACGCAGCGGCCGGCGCGTCCTCATCGCCGGGCTGGGGCCGGCGGGCTTCAGCCTCGCCCACCACCTGCTGAACGACGGCCATCTCGTCGTCGGCATCGACGGGCTGAAGATCGAGCCGCTGCCCGAACGGATCTCCGGCGTGAAGCCGGACGGCACACGCGTCCCGTTCGCGCCGATCCGGGACATCCACGAGCTCTACGAGTCGCTCGACGCCCGGGTGATGGCCGGGTTCGGCGGTGTGGCCGAGTACGGGATCACCGTGCGCTGGGACAAGAACTTCCTCAAGGTGATCCGGCTCCTCCTCGAGCGCCGCCAAGCGTTCGCGCTCTACGGCGGCGTGCGCTTCGGCGGGACGGTCACGCTCGAGGACGCCTTCGAGCGCGGCTTCGACCACGTCGCGCTGTGCATGGGCGCGGGCAAGCCGACCACTCTCGACATTCCGAACGGGCTCGCCCGCGGGGTCCGCACCGCCTCCGACTTCCTGATGGCGCTGCAGCTCACCGGCGCCGCCAAGGCCGACTCGATCGCCAACATGCAGGTGCGGCTGCCGGTGGTCGTGATCGGCGGCGGGCTGACCGCGATCGACACCGCGACGGAGTCGCTCGCCTACTACGTCGTCCAGGTGGAGAAGATCCTCCATCGCTTCGAGACGCTCGCGGCGCGGATCGGCGAGGACGCGATCCGCGCCACCTGGGATTCCGAGGAGCGCGAGACCGCCGAGGAGTTCCTGTCCCACGCCCGCGCCATCCGCGTCGAGCGCGGCCGCGCCCGCGCCGAGGGCCGGGCACCGCGGATCGTCGAGCTCCTGCAGCGCTGGGGCGGCGTGACGATCGCCTATCGCCGGCGCCTCATCGACAGCCCGTCGTACACGCTGAACCACGAAGAGGTCGAGAAAGCGCTCGAGGAAGGCATCGTGTTCGCCGAAGGCCTCGTGCCGCTCGCGGTCGACGTCGACGAGTACGGCGCGGTGAAGGGCATCCGGTTCGCCCGGCAACGGCGCGGCGAGGACGGGAAGTGGCAGGCGGACGGCGAGAGCTGGCTGCCGGCCGAAACCGTGTTCGTCGCCGCGGGCACTCAGCCGAACACGGTGCTCGCGCGGGAGGACGCCACGCACTTCGCCCTGGACGGCAAGTACTTCCAAGCGTGCGACGAGGACGGACGGCCGGTCAAGCCGCAATTCGCAGCCGCCAAGCCGGACCGCGCCGAAGTTCTGCTTTCGCGGACCGACGACGGCCGGTTCGTATCGTTCTTCGGCGACCTCCACCCGTCCTACTTCGGCAACGTCGTGAAGGCGCTCGGCGCGACCAAGCAGGGCTATCCGGTGGTGTCGCGCGTGCTCGCGAAGCGCGCACCCGCCGCCGCAGTCGACGATGCGACCTTCGTCGCGCGGCTCGACCGAGAGCTGCGCGCCACGGTCCACGAGGTGAAGCGCCTCACGCCGACGATCGTGGAGGTGGTCGTCAAGGCGCCCGCGGCAGCGCGGCGCTTCCGCCCGGGTCAGTTCTACCGGCTGCAGAATTACGAGACGCTCGCGCCGGTCGCGGGCGGCACGCGGCTGCAGATGGAGGGGCTCGCAATGACCGGCGCCTGGGTCGATCCGGAGGCGGGGCTCGTCTCGACCATCGTGCTCGAGATGGGCGGCTCCTCGGATCTCTGCGCGCTGCTGCGGCCGGGCGAGCCCGTCGTCCTGATGGGACCGACCGGGACGCCCACCGACATCGCCCCGAACGAGACGGTGCTGCTCGTCGGCGGCGGCCTGGGCAACGCCGTGCTGTTCTCGATCGGCCAGGCGTTCCGCCGGCTCGGGTCGAAGGTGCTGTATTTCGCCGGCTACAAGAAGATCATCGACCGGTACAAGGTCGAGGAGATCGAGGCGGCGGCGGACGTCGTCGTCTGGTGCTGCGACGAGGCGCCAGGCTTCGAGCCGGCGCGACCGCAGGATCGCACCTTCATCGGCAACATCGTCCAGGGGATGGAGGCGTACGGCTCCGGCCGGCTGGGTCCGCCGCCGATCCCGACGCGGGACGCGGATCGCCTCATCGCGATCGGCTCGGACCGCATGATGGCGGCGGTCGCCCGGGCGCGGCACGCGGTCCTCGCTCCGCATCTCAAGCCGCACCACTTCGCGATCGGCTCGATCAACTCGCCGATGCAGTGCATGATGAAGGAGATCTGCGCGCAGTGCCTGCAGCCCCACCGGGACCCGCAGACCGGCAAGACAAGCTACGTCTTTTCATGTTTCAATCAGGATCAGCCGCTCGACTGCGTCGACTTCCACGCGCTGTCCGAGCGGCTGCGGCAGAACTCGCTGCAGGAAAAGCTTACCGCCCAGTGGCTGAAGCACTGGCTGCCGGCAGGCCGGATCCCCGCCTGAGGCGCACCGCCGCGCCGCCGGGGATGGACAAATCGCGCTGACGCCAGAAGAATCGGGGCCTCGACCGGGCCCGTGACAGGAGGAAAACAGTGGACGCGGCACAACTCGAACGAGTCTATTCGGCCTATTCGCGGGTCTACGACCGGGTCTTCGGCAAGGTGTTCCAGGACTCGCGCGAGGTGCTCGCCGCGACCCTCGATGCGCTACCCGGCCAGCGCGTCCTCGAGATCGGGGTGGGCACCGGGCTGACCCTGCCGCTCTATCCCGGCGACCTCCGGATCACCGGGATCGACTTCTCCGAGGGAATGCTCGCCAAGGCCCGGGAGCGGGTCGAGAACCTGGACCTCGCGAACGTGACGCTCGAGCTGATGGACGCGGGGCACATGTCGTTTCCGGACGACACTTTCGACATCATCGTCGCCGCCTACGTCGTGACCGCGGTGCCGGACTACCGCGCGGTGATGCGCGAGACCGTCCGGGTCGTGCGGCCCGGCGGCCGGATCCTCCTCCTCAACCACTTCATCAACGGCTCGGGGATCATCGCCGCGTTCGAGCGCGCGGTCTCGCCGCTGACCAAGTACGTCGGGTTCCGTACCGACCTGTCGGTCGAACAGGTGCTCGAGGGGCTGCCGCTGGTCGTGACCCGGCACGAGAAGGTGAAGCCGCTCAAGCTGTGGCACCTCGTGGAGTGCCGGAACGCGAAGAGCGGCCGCGCCGCGGCGTAGGGCCGCGCGCCGCCGTCAGCGCGGCAGCGCGAGCGGCGTGGCGGCGAGCTGCTGCGCCGCCTGGGCGTCGAGCGTCCGCAGGTGCTGGACCGTCGCATCGAACTCGGTCTTGCGACCGAGGCGTGCGTAGCTGACCCCGAGACCGTAGACCGCCTTCGAGAACTTCGGCTCCCGCTCGACCGCCCGCTCGTAAAACCCGACCGCGCGCTCGGGCCGCTTCAGGTCGCTGTAGCTCTCGCCGAGGAGGTACCAGGTCATGGCCGAATCCTGGGTCACCCGCAGCGCGCTGTCGAGCGTCCGGATCGCGCGCTCCGGCTGGCCGAGCGACCGGTAGGACTGGGCGAGCAGGTTCCAGGCGGTGATGTCCTCCGGGCTGAGCCGCACCGCCTGCTGGAAGTGCTCGGCGGCGCGTGGGTACTGGCCGAGCTGCGAGTACGCGTAGCCCGAGACGATCCACCAGTCGGCGTTGTACGGATCGCGCTTGGAGTTCGCCTGCGCGAACTCCGCGATGCCCTTCCAGTCGCCCTTCTGCTCGAGCGCAGCGAGGCTCTCCCGGTTCGGCTCGCTCACCCCCTTCATGTTGTTGAGCAGGGTCGTGAACGTGCCCTCGGGGATCAGGCCGAGGAGCAGGCTCGCCTGCGGCGTGCAGGCCGCGAGCGCGAGCGACAGCGCCATGCCGGCCGCGGCGCGGCGCAGGCGCTGCCCGGCGTCAGTCCGTCTGATAGACGTAGCCCTTCTGCTTCACCTGCGATTCCTGCGCGCGGCGCAGCTGATCGCGGTCGAGCTTGCGGTCCCACCACCGGGAGCGGCCCTGCCGCTGCACTTCGGCGAGCTCGGGTTTCGCCGCCAGCAGCTCGCGGATCATGCGCGTCGCGTCGGACTCGTAACCCTTCTTGACCTTCTTTCCGAACATGGGCGTGGCGGCTGGATTCGAAGCGGCGCGAATTATACGCCCGGCAGGGACTGCAGCACGCCGGGATCGTCGTTGCGGACGTCGTTGACGCGGGTGCCGATCGGCGCGATCTCGAACGCGGCGCCGGCCCAGGGCCCGAGCAGCGCCGACGGATTCGGCGAGGACAGCCATTCGTCGTAGTCGGCGGGTGCGACGATCACCGGCATGCGGTCGTGGACCGCGCGGAGCGCCTCGCTCGCGGCCGTCGTGACGATGGTGAAGGTCGCGATCAGATCGCCCTCGGGCGGGCGCCACTGCTCCCACAAGCCGGCCATCGCGAACGGTCCACCCGCGGCGAGGCGGGCGTAGTACGGCTGCTTGCGCCGGCCGGCGAGCGCTCGCCACTCGAAGAATCCGTCCGCCGGCACGAGGCAGCGCCGGCGCCGGAATGCGGCGCGAAACGCCGGCTTGTCGACCAGCCCTTCGGCGCGCGCGTTGATCAGCCGGCTCCCGATCGAGGGCTCCTTCGCCCAGAACGGGATCAGGCCCCAGCGCAAGCCGACCGCTTCACGGCTGCCTTCGGACGTCTCGCGAATGATGAGCGCGATCTGCGTCGGCGCGATGTTGTAGCGCGGCGGGTAGACGGGGACGGCGGCGAGGCGGAAGTGCTCGGCGATGGCTTCGCCGGGCGAGGTGAGGACGTAACGACCGCACACCGGCGACTAACCGGCGCCCGCCCGCGCGATGGGGAATTGCATCTCAACCACGGAGTCTTCCATCCGTTCGAGCCGGGGCGGTTGCAGGAAGACCTCGCGACTCGGCCCGGCGAGCGAGTATCCGTTCGCTTCGACGAACTGCCCGATCTTCGCGGTGATCAGGTGAGCATCTTCCGGCAGCCCAACGCGAACGCAAACCGCCAACCGCTCCACGCCGGCCAATTCGCGCACGCGCATGATGGCACCGTCGGCAAGCGGAATGGTCGTGTCGAGGTCGCCGTCGAGGATATATCCGAACTCCACATCGATCGTGTCGGGCTCGAACTCCGGCGAATGCGCGATCGCAATCATGGGCCCAAGTACGGCCTTGGGTACCCGCCGGGGCACCGACTGAAGCAGCTGGCGAATCACGTCGCGCGCTGCCGAGAACGAGCGAACGGCCGTGCGCACGGCCAAGATCCTGTGCGCCGGCTCGTCGCGGATCACCACGTCGTCGACCGACAGGTGGCCCTCCGACTCGATCTGCGAGATCCGCGTCTCGATCTGACTCAAGCGATCCGACTGTGCGGCAAGGGCCTGCGCGGCGTCGGCCCGACGAATGAGCAGCATCGCCCGCAGCTCGGCCGGGGAAATGTTGTCGTCGATGATCGGTCCAATCTGTTCCAGGCTCAGGCCGAGTTCCTTGAGCACCAAGATCCGATTGAGCTGCGGCAGCTGGGAGGCGCGGTAGAACCGGTAGCCCGTCTCGCGATCGACGACCGCGGGCTTGAGCAGGCCGAGCTCGTCGTAGTAGCGCAGGAGCCGGCAGGAAACCCTTGCGATTCGCGAAAAGTCCCCGATCCTGAACACGGCGCCTTCTTCCCCGCGTTGTCAGTAGCCCAGACTGCGCAGCAAGCTCATATCCAGACCGCCAACCGATTCGGCGGCAGGTATCTCCGTCTCAAAGGCTTTCCTGAAGCAGTCGCGCAGCAGCAATCTTCGCAGATAGCGATGCAGTCGCGGATACTGTGCCGCGTCAATCCTCTCGCCCGCATAGTGGTAGTTGATGAGGATCGACGCGACCGCGATGTCGGCGATGGAGAAGGCGTTGCCCGCAAAGTACTCTCCGGCGAAAGACTTGTCCAAGTAAGCCAGCCGCGGAGGAATCATCTCGGTCAGTGATCTACGGATCAGTTCCTCGTCCGGGGCTTGGTTCAGGAACTTGGGCGCAAACACCCGCTGCATCAGCAGTCCGCGCAGCACATGCGACGCCAACCCACCGTCTACGAACTCCTCGATCCACAGGGCGCGCGCGTATTGCTTCGGGTCCGCCGGGTAGATTGCGCGGTTCGGGTGGGTCCGCTCGAGATACAGGCATATCACCGAGGAGTCGGCGAGCCCGTATTCGCCGTCCTGAACCGCGGGAATCAAGCCAAGCGGACTCAGTTCTGTCCAGCCTGCCGGCGGAGTCAGCGGGACGACCGGCACGAGTTCGTACGGGATCCCTTTTTCGATCGCGGCGAGGATAACCTTTCGAGTATGCGCAGAAAATGGCACACCGTGAATCTTGAGCATGGTCGGCTCCTTCTGGTCAAGGAGTCGTGACCGTAGTGCTTGACGCTACGTCAAGGTCAAGCAGAACGTTCGCAAACCAGCGCCCTCGGCAAAACAACGACTTACCGCGAGGTCGCGTCCCGGGCTTGCATTTTCGTCCAGTACTGGCTATTAATACATATAGGGAGCGCTTGCGCCAAGGAGCCAGTCATGGATCACGAGAAAGCGCTTTCCATTCTGCAAGCCCTGTCGAACGGCACCGACCCGTCCTCGGGCCAACCTTTCCCGGCCGCGAGCCCGTACCAGCAGCCCGACGTCGTGCGCGCGCTTTATCAGGCGGTGCGCGCGCTCGAGGCGGCGGTCACGGCGCAAAAGCGGCAGGCGGCGCGCGTCACCGGCGCCGGCAACTCCGGCAAGCCGTGGGCGAAGGACGAGGACGATCGGCTCGTCGCCGCCTTCGACGCCGGCCAATCGATCGACGAGCTCGCCGCCGCGCACGGCCGCAGCCGACTCGCGATCGAGGCGCGGCTCGCGCGCTTCGGCAAGGTGCCGATGCCGGCCGGCGTGCGGGCGATCGCCGGCATCCAGGCGCGCGAGTCGCTGCATGCCCAGTATTCGGTACGTGTCTAGGAGCGATTAGCATGAAAGAGCTCACCCCGCGGCAGACGGAGATCCTGCAGCTCATCCGCGACACGATCGCGGAGACGGGCTTTCCGCCGACGCGCGCCGAGATCGCGCGCATGCTCGACTTCGCCTCCCCCAACGCCGCCGAGGAGCACCTGCGCGCGCTCGAGCGCAAAGGGGTGATCGAGATCCTCGACGGCACCGCGCGGGGCTTGCGGCTGAAGGAGGCCGCGGGGTTGCCGCTCGTCGGCCGCGTCGCCGCCGGCTCGCCGATCCTCGCCGAGGAGCACGTCATCGGTCGCTATGCCGTCGACCCGCATCTCTTCCGCCCGCGCGCCGACTATCTGCTGAAGGTGCGCGGCATGAGCATGCGCGACGCCGGCATCCTCGACGGGGACATCCTCGCCGTGCACAAGACCGAGGAGGCGCGGTCCGGGCAAGTCGTGGTCGCGCGCCTGCACGACGAAGTGACGGTGAAGCGGCTGCGCCGCCGCGGCGCGACGGTCGAGCTCCTGCCCGAGAACCCCGAGTTCAAGCCGATCGTGGTCGACACCCGCGAGGCGCTGTTCGCGATCGAGGGCCTCGCGGTCGGAGTCATTCGCAACCGGGCGCTCTAGCAGCGCGTGTTTCCCGCCCTTCCCCCGCCAGGGGGAAGGGACTCACCGTCATCCATGGACCTCGCCGGTTCGCTGTCGTTTGCCGCCCTCCTCGCCCGCCCCGACATCCAGCGCGGCGGCGAGCTCGCACGGGTGGCGAGCGCGAGCGTTCCGACCGGCTTCCCGCAATTGGATGCGGCACTGCCCGGCGGCGGCTGGCCGACCGGCAGCCTCGCCGAGCTGCTGCCGAGCCACGAAGGCATCGGCGAGGTCCGCATCTTCGGGCCGGCGCTCGCCGCGCTCGCACGCGCCGGCAAACGGCTCGCCTGGATCGCACCGCCGTACCTTCCCTACGCCCCGGCGCTCGCCGCGGCCGGGATCGATCTCGCACAAGTCCTGATCGTCAGGACGCGGGCGGCGCGCGATGCGCTGTGGGCAGCCGAGCAAGCGCTGCATTCTGCCGCCTGCGGTGCAGTGCTTGTCTGGCCGACTGAGGTGAGGTACCTGGCGCTTCGCCGACTGCAGCTCGCTGCTGAACGGAGTCAGGCGATGACCGTGCTGTTTCGCCCACCGGATGTCGCCAGCGAGCCGTCGCCGGCGGTGCTGCGCCTTGGGCTCCACACCGCCGCCGGCGGGCTCGCGGTGCAAATCCTCAAGCGCCGCGGCGCCGTCTGCGAGCGGCCGATGCTCGTGACATTGAGCGAACCGCATGCAGTGGATCGCGCTCCACCTGCCGAACCTGCCGCTCGAGGCATTGACGCGCGCGCTTGCCACGCCTGAGCCGCAGGCGGTCGCGGAGCACCACCGCATCGTCGCCTGCGACGGCAAGGCGCTGGCGCGCGGCGTGCGACCGGGCATGACCGCCGCGGCGGCGACGGCGCTCGCCCCGCAGCTTGCCGTTCATCCCCGCAACGCCGCCGAGGAGACCGAAGGCCTCCTCGGGCTGGCCGGCTGGGCGGCGCAATTCACGCCGGGCGTCGCGCTCGAGCTGCCCGACGCGCTCGTGCTGGAGGTCTCCGGAAGCCTCCGGCTCTTCGGTAGCCTGAAACGCATCACCACGGGCCTGCGCGAAGGCTGCGCGCGCATGGGGTTCACCCCGCTCATCGCCGCCGCGCCGACGCCGCGCGGCGCGGCCTGGCTCGCCCGCACCGGTCGCGAGATCCTCATGGCGGACGCCGCGCAGCTCGAGGAAGCGCTCGCCACGCTGCCGGTGCGCGTCCTCGCCGGGGATGCGGACACGTTCGAAGCGCTTGCGGCCATCGGCGCGACGCGCATCGCGGACGTTCTGAACCTCCCGCGCGCGGGGCTCGCGCGCCGCTTCGGGCTGCGACTCCTCGACGACCTCGACCGCGCGCTCGGGCGCACGCCGGATCCGCGCACGTTCTTCGTTCCGTCGGCGACGTTCGGCGCGCGCCTCGAGCTGCCGGCGGAGGTGACCCAGGCCGAGGCGTTGCTGTTCGCCGCGCGGCGGCTCTTCGTGCAGCTCGAGGGCTTTCTCGCGGCGCGCGCCGCCGGCGTGCGCCGTCTCGTGCTGCGGCTCTTCCATCGCGAAGCCCGCTTCACGGAGGTGCCGATCGGCTTCGTCGCGCCGAGCCGCGACGCCGCGCACTTCACGACGCTGGCGCGCGAGCGGCTCGCGACGCTCGTGCTTCCCGATCCGGTCCGGGCGCTCGCGCTCGTCGCCGACGACATCGTGCCGTTCGCCGGCGAGCCGCTGGCGCTCTTTGCCGACGGCGCACCTGCGCCCGGCGATTGGCCGAAGCTCGTGGAACGTCTCCGCGCCCGGCTCGGTACGGCGGCGGTGCACGGCGTCGCAGTCGCGGCGGAGCATCGGCCGGAGTACGCGTCGCGGGCGCGCGAGATCGCTGCCGATGTGAAGGCCGCGCACCCCACGCTGTCCGGGGACAGCGGGCTCCGCCCCTTCTGGCTCCTGCCCGCCCCGCGGCCGCTCGCGGAGATCGACGCGGTGCCCCATCACGGCGGGCCGCTGCGCCTCCTGGCCGGTCCCGAGCGCATCGAGTCGGGCTGGTGGGACGGCAGCGACGTCGCGCGCGACTACTTCGTCGCCCAGGCGCCCGACCGTTCGCTCGTGTGGGTGTACCGCGAGCGCCGCGCGCCGGGCGGGTGGTTCCTGCACGGTTTGTTCGCCTGATGCTCGGGCCATGCTCCCGCAGTACGCCGAGCTGCACTGCCTCACGAACTTCAGCTTCCTGCGCGGCGCCTCGCACCCGGAGGAACTCGTCGCCCGCGCCGCCGCGCTCGGCTACGCGGCGCTCGCGATCACCGACGAGTGCTCGGTCGCCGGCGTCGTGCGCGCGCACGTCGCCGCGAAGGATCACGGTCTCAAGCTCCTCATCGGCACGGAGATCGCCCTCGCTGACGGGCCGAAGCTGGTGCTGCTCGCGACCAACCGTGCGGGCTACGGAAACCTCTCCGAGCTGATCACCAAAGGGCGGCGCAGCGCCGCGAAAGGCAGCTACCGGCTGACGCGCGTGGACCTGGACGAGGGACTAGGCGACTGTCTCGCGCTGCTCGTCCCGGACCCGACGATCGGTGATCCGGAGCACGCCCACTGGCTCGCCGAGCGCTTCCCCGGCCGGGCGTGGATTGCGGCCGAGCTCCATTGCGGCCCCGACGACCGCGCGCGGCTCGCGGGCTTGCGCGAGCTCGCGTGCGCCGCGGGGATCCCGCTCGTCGCCGCCGGCGACGTGCACCTGCACGTGCGTTCGCGACGCCGGCTCCAGGACGTCCTGACCGCCGTGCGCCTCGGCAAACCCGTGCGCGAGTGCGGTCACGCCTTGTTCCCCAGCGGCGAGCGCCATCTGCGATTGCGGATGCGCCTGGCGCAGCTCTATCCCCCCGAGCTGCTCGCCGAGACGCTCCGCGTCGCGGAGGCGTGCGCCTTTTCGCTCGACGGACTCCGCTACGAGTACCCGGAGGAGCTCGTGCCGGCAGGCGAGACTCCGACGACCTGGCTCCGCAAGCTGACCGAGGAAGGCCTCGCCTGGCGGTTCCCCGCAGGCGTGCCCGAACAGGTGCGCAAGCTCGTCGAGCACGAGCTACGACTCATCGCCGACCTCGCCTACGAGGCCTACTTCCTCACCGTCCACGACATCGTCCGGTTCGCCCGCGCGCGGGGGATCCTCTGCCAGGGCCGCGGCTCGGCGGCGAACTCGGCGGTGTGCTACGCGCTCGGCGTCACCGAGGTGGACCCCGCCCGGATGTCGATGCTCTTCGAGCGCTTCATCTCGCGCGAGCGGAACGAGCCGCCCGACATCGACGTCGACTTCGAGCACCAGCGGCGCGAGGAGGTCATCCAGTACGTCTACGCCAAGTACGGCCGCGACCGCGCCGCCATCGCCGCCACCGTCATCACCTACCGCCCGAAGAGCGCGATCCGCGACGTCGGCAAGGCGCTCGGCCTCGATCCCGCCCAGGTCGACCAGCTCGCCAAGTCGCGCGCCTGGTGGGATCACGGGCGCCTTGAACCGGACAAGCTCGCCGCGGACGGCTTCGACGCGGCGAGCCCGGTCATCGGGCAGCTCTGCGAGCTCGTGAACGCGCTCATCGGCTTCCCGCGCCATCTCTCGCAGCACACCGGCGGATTCGTGATCACCCGCGGCTCGCTCGCCCGCCTCGTCCCGATCGAGAACGCGGCGATGCCCGACCGCAGCGTGATCCAGTGGGACAAGGACGACCTCGACGCGCTGGGGCTGCTCAAGGTCGACGTCCTCGCGCTCGGCATGCTGTCCGCCATTCGACGGGCGCTGGACCTGATCGGCGGGCGCTTCACCATGGCGGACATCCCGCCGGAGGACGCGGGCGTGTACGAGATGATCCAGCACGCCGACACGATGGGCGTGTTCCAGATCGAGTCGCGCGCGCAGATGGCGATGCTGCCGCGCCTGCGGCCCGAGAGCTTCTTCGACCTCGTGATCGAGGTGGCGATCGTGCGCCCCGGCCCGATCCAGGGCGGCATGGTGCATCCGTACCTGCGGCGCCGGCAGGGCCTCGAGCCGGTCAGCTATCCGAGCGCGGCGGTCCGGCAGGTGCTCGAACGCACGCTCGGCGTACCGATCTTCCAGGAGCAGGTGATGAGCCTCGCGGTGGTCGCCGCGGGCTTCACCCCCGGCGAGGCGGACCGCCTGCGCCGGGCGATGGCGGCATGGCGGCGCAAGGGCGGACTCGAGCCGTTCGAGCGACGGCTGCAGGACGGCATGCTCGCGCGCGGCTACACGCGCGAGTTCGCCGCGAGCATCTACCGCCAGATCCTCGGCTTCGGCGAGTACGGCTTTCCCGAGTCGCACGCGGCGAGCTTCGCGCTGCTCGTCTACGTCTCGTCGTGGATCAAGCGCTACCACCCGGCGGCGTTCTGCGCCGCGCTCCTTAACAGCCAGCCGATGGGGTTCTACGCGCCGTCGCAGCTCGTCCAGGATGCGCGCCGCCACGGCGTCGAAGTGCGGCCGGTGGATGCGAGTGTGAGCGCGTGGGAGTGCACGCTCGAGCCGGGGCATGGGCTTTCGGCTCCCGTGCTGCGGCTGGGCATGCTCATGGTCAAGGGCCTCTCCCAGGCCGGGGCGGAGCGAATCGCCGCGGCGCGGCGGGAGCGGCCCTTCACGAGCGTCGCCGAGCTCGCGCGCCGCGCGTGCCTCGACCAGCGCGACCTCAAGTGCCTCGCCGCCGCCGGCGCGCTCAATCCGCTCGCGGAGCACCGGCGACTCGCGTACTGGGACGTCGCCGGGGTCGAAGCCCGGGCCGGGCTGCTGCATGATGCGCCGGTGATCGAGGCGGCGCCGCGCCTGCAGCCGCCGACCGAGGGCGAGAACCTGGTCGCCGACTACGCGAGCCTCGGCCTCACGCTCGGCCGGCATCCGCTCGCCCTGCTGCGCGACCGGCTGCGCCGCTTGCGGCTCGCCACCGCCGAAGAGATCCGGAGCCTCCCGCACGGCCGCCTGGCGCGCGCCTGCGGGATCGTCACCGGCCGCCAGCGGCCCGACACCGCGGCGGGCGTGGTGTTCGTGACGCTCGAGGACGAAACCGGCTACGTCAACGTCGTCGTCTGGCGCGATCTCGGCGAGCGCCAGCGCCGCGAGCTCCTCGGCGCGCAGCTGATGACGGTGCACGGCGTGATCGAGCGCGAGGGCGAGGTCGTCCATCTCGTCGCCCGCAGACTCGTCGATCACAGCGCGCTGCTCGGGCGCCTCGTCACCCGCTCGCGCGACTTCCATTGAGTACACTCTCGCCGTGCTCGAGGACACCCTGAAGCTCATCCTTTCCCTGCCCGGGCGCAAGCCCGCCCGGTCGCTGCCCCGCCGCCTCGACGGGCTCTTCGCCGAGCTCGCGCGCGCGTCGGGAGCGCCGGAGGCAAGCCGGATCGAGACGCTGATCTGGGCCGCCTGGATGTCGCACGCCGACCCCACGGCCGAGGAAAGCCTCGAGCGTGCGACTCGCGCCATCGCTGCCCACGACCCGGCCGAGGCCGAGACGATCCTCGACGAGCTCGTCCAGGCGCAACCGGACTACGCCGAGGCCTGGAACAAGCGGGCGACGCTTTACTTCCGCCTGAACCGGGACGACGAGAGCGTGCAGGACATCCGCCGGACGCTCGAGCTCGAGCCGCGACACTTCGGGGCGATCTGCGGGTTCGGGCAGATCTGCCTGCGCCACGGCAACCGCCCGGCCGCGATGTTCGCCTTCGACGCCGCGCTCCGGATCAACCCGCATCTGGGCGCCGTCCGGACGGTTTTCGAGGAACTTGCCGCAGAAACGGGCAGAACGGCGCACTGACCACCCGCGCCGGCGCGTAGATTGGCGCTGATGTACACCGAAACCCTGAAGCTGATCGCGACCTCGCCGCGGCGGCGGCCCTCGCCCCGCCTGCATCGCGGGCTCGATACCCTGCTCCGTCGGCTCGCGGACCTCGCGTCCGCGCCGTGGGCGGACGCGACCCAGGACGGGATCTGGCAGCTGTGGATGACCTATCCGGACGCCGGCGCCGTCGCCGAGCTCGAGCGCGCGACGCGGGCGATCGTCGCGTCCGACTTCGCGGCGGCCGAGCGCATCCTGGGGCGCCTCATCGCCCTCCATCCCGGGTTCGCCGAGGCCTGGCACAAGCGGGGCACGCTCTACTACCTGCAGCAGCGCGACGAGGAGAGCGTTCGCGACTTCCACCACGCGCTCACTCTCGAGCCGCGCCACTTCGGCGCGATGCTGTCGTTCGCCGAGCTTTGCACGGCCAACAAGCGTGCCGGCGACGCGGCGTTCGTCCTCGACATCGCGCTCCGGCTCAACCCGCATCTCGCGGAGACCCGCAAGCAGCTCGATGCGCTCCTCGCCGAGCGCCCCGAGCGCACGCACTAGCGGCCGAGCGAGTCCCCGAGCGCCTGGTCGAGGAGGCCGAGCATCGCCTCGATCTCCGCGCTCGTAGTCGTCAGCGCCGGCATGAACCGGAGCGTCTCGGGCCGTGGCGAGTTGATCAGCAGCCCGCGCTCGCGCGCCGCCTCGACGACCTTCGCGCCCGCGTCGCGACCGAGGTCGAGCGCGAGGAGCAGCCCGCGGCCTCGCACCTCGCCGAGTCGGTGCTTCCCTGCAAGCTGCCGCAGCCCGCCCGTGAGCTGACGCCCACGCTCGGCGACGCCGTCGAGAAACCCTGGCGCGAGCAGCGTTTCCATGACCGCGCAGCCGACGGCGGTCATGAGCGGATTGCCGTTGTAGGTGCCGCCCTGGTCGCCGTGCTCGAAGCAGCACACGGCCTGCCGCGCAACGAGCGCCGCGAGTGGCACTCCCCCGCCGATCCCCTTGCCGAGGGTCATGATGTCCGGTTCGATCCCGGCGTGCTCGTAGCCGAAGAGCTTTCCGGTCCTACCGATGCCGGTCTGGATCTCATCAACGATCAGCAGCAGGCCGCGCGCTCGAGTGAAGGCGCGCAGCTCGCGCAGGAACTCGTCGGTCGCCGGCAGGACACCGGCCTCGCCCTGGATCGGCTCGAGCATCACCGCCACCGTCCGCTCGGTGACGACCCCCTCGACCGAGGCGAGGTCGTTCAGCACCGCCTTCGGGAACCCCGGGACCTTCGGCTCGAACAGCTTGTCCCAGCCGGCCTTCCCCGAAGCTGCCATCGTCGCGAGCGTGCGCCCGTGGAACGCGTGGTCGAACGTGATGATCTCGTGCGCCCCACCCTTGAGCTTCGCGCCCCACTTGCGGGCGAGCTTGATGGCCCCTTCGTTCGCTTCCGCGCCGGTGTTCGTGAAGAACACCCGGTCAAAACACGAATGCGCGACGATGAGCTGTGCGAGGCATGCGCTCGGCTCGTTCCAGAACGCCGGGCTGGGATTGATCAGCGTGGCGGCCTGTGCCGCGAGCGCGTCGACGATGACGCGCGGGCTGTGACCGAGGCAGTTCACCGCCCAGCCCTGCACGAAATCGAGGTACTTGCGGCCCTGGTGGTCGTGGATCCAGGCACCCTCGCCGCGCACGAAGACGAGCGGCGGCCGGGACGTGATCTCCATCAGGGCATTCAACGGGAAGTCGGAAAGCTGCATTGTCGTGTCTTCCAGTAGGTCAAAACACGAAGGCCACGGGGTTTGCCCGTGGCCTTCGACGTCGACTCAAGCGCTGCAGCTCATCGTCGTCGCGCGCACGGGCGCCTCGCGGAGGGCGAAACCCGGCGTCGGCGGATGAGAGCGGAAAGCATCATGCAGCGAGTGTGCCGAAGGAGCAGCGACGCGTCAACCCGCGCCGTACATGAAGTCCCTGGTCAACGGGAGCGGGTTCGGCCGCGGCCCGCTGTCCTTGCAGGCGAGCACCTGGTAAATGTTCATCCAGTTGTGGGCGAAGCCATGGGCGCAACCGGCGAGATAGACCGACCAGATCCGGTAGCGCTTTTCCCCGGCGATCGCGCGCGCCTTCTCGTGCTGGGCCTCCAACCGGCTCGCCCAGAGCGCGGTCGTCAGCGCGTAGTGGCGCCGCAGGGACTCGACGTCGACGACCTCGAACCCGCCGGCGGCCATCTCGCGCAGCACCAGGCCGATGTGCGGCAGCTCGCCGTGCGGGAAGACGTACCGGCCGATGAAGTCGCCCGCGCCCAGCCCCACCGCGCGGCTCTCCGGATCGATCGACGTGATGCCGTGGTTCAGCACCAGCCCGCCGTCCTTGAGGAGCGAGTGCATCTTCTCGAAGTAGGTGCCGAGATTGCCCAGGCCGACGTGCTCGAACATGCCGACGCTCGCGATCTTGTCGTACCCGCCCTCTTCCGGCACGTCCCGGTAGTCCTGCAGCCGCACCTCGCACCGGTCGGCAATGCCCAGCTCGCCGATCCGCGCCCGCACGTACTCGTGCTGGTTCTGCGACAGCGTGATCCCGACCGCGCGCGCGCCGAACTTCTCGACCGCCCGCAGGATCAGCGCCCCCCAGCCGCAGCCGATGTCGAGCAGGCGCTCGCCCGGCTTGAGCGCGAGCTTGGTCAGGATGTGATCGAGCTTCTGCTCCTGCGCCGCATCGAGGCTGTCGTCCTCGCGCTTGAAGTACGCGCACGAATACACCATCCGCCGGTCGAGCCAGAGCGCGTAGAAGTCGTTGGAGACGTCGTAGTGGTACTCGATCGCCTTGCGGTCGCGCGCCTTGGTGTGGGCGACGGCTTTCCGGAGCGGCGCGAGCGCCCCGCCGCCGCCACCGGCCGGCGACGCGAGCGAAGCGCTCGCCGACCCGGAACACCTCGTGGACCGACCCGTCCAGATCGATGTGGCCCTCGACGTACGCCTCGCCGAGCTTTCCGAGGTCCGGCGAGACGAAGTATCGCAGCGCCGAGGCTTTGGGGATCGTGACGGTAACCGTCGGCTCCGGGCCGAGCTCGTAGCTTCGTCCGCTCCAGAGCTTGAGCCGCAGCGGCACCGGCTGCGTCCCGCGGACTTTCTCGACCAGCTTCTCGAAGCGGTTCTCCAGGAACATCGCGTCCTCCTTAGACGCGGCGGGAGTTTAGCACCGGCCGCGGGACGCTCGCCGACGCCGTTCCGCTAGAATTCGCCCGGCTGGACCCCGGAGATCCGCATGAGCGACATCCGCATCCGCCGCGCCCATTCGAAGCCGCTCGCCGAGGCGCGCAAGGACGCCGAGCGGATGGCCAAGCAGCTCAAGAAGGACTTCGAGCTCGACTACGGGTGGGACGGCCACGTGCTGCGATTCCAGCGCACCGGGGTCGACGGCGAGTTGCACGTCACCGCGAAGGAAATCCGCCTGGACGCGCGCCTCGGCTTCCTGCTCGCGTTCCTGAAGCCGCGGATCGAAGCGGAGGTGGAAACGATCCTCGACCGGCTGCTCGGCGCGCCGGAGAAGGCTCACGGCCCAGCCAAGCGCCAGCCGGCCGGCCGGAAGGCGCCCTCCCGGCGGTAGGCGCCGCGGCGCCGGCGCGGCGCTCAGCCGCTCAGGGATTTGACGAGGTCGATGTACTTCTTCATCGCCTCGTCGCGCGAGACGCCCTTCACCTTGGCCCACGCGTCGTACTTCGCGCGGCCGATCATGTCGGTGAACCCCGGCCGCTTACCCTGCACGTCGCCTTCGCTCCCCTGCTTGAACAGCGCGTAGAGCTGCAGCTTCACGTCGTTCCCGGGGTCGTCCTTCAGCTTCTTGACCGCGGCGGCGGCGCCTTCGAACTTCGTCGTCAGATCGCTCACTCGTGTCCTCCTTCGGGCCCGGCTCCGCGGCGTCGGCGGAGCACGCTCGGCTATTATAGGAACGCTGCCGAAAAAGAATGAGCGCCGCACCCCCATCCCCGGCGCTTCCCCCAGGCGGGGGGAGGCGAACGCGCGAGCGCATGTCGAGCGTCGACACCGCCTGGCTGCGGATGGACCGCCCGACCAACCGCATGGTGATCGTGGGCGTGCTCGTGTTCGACACCCCGCTCGACTACGACCGCCTGCGCGCGACGGTGGAAGCGCGCATGCTGCGCTACCGCCGTTTCCGGATGCGTCCGGTCGAGGGGTCGACCGGGACCTGGTGGGAGGAAGCGCGGCGCTTCGACCTGGCAAACCACGTCCTGCGAGCGACCCTCCCGGCCGAAGCTGGGCCCGCTGCGCTGAAGCGCCTGGCCGGCAAGCTCGCGTCCCGGCCTTTCGCCCGCAGCCGGCCCTGGTGGGAGTTCCACCTCGTCGAGCGCTACGGCAGCGGGTCGGCGCTCATCGCCCGCATCCATCACAGCTACGCCGACGGCATCGCGCTGATCGGCGTGATGCTGTCCCTGACGGATCCATCTCCGGACGGGCCGGTCGACGCGACCCCGGCGCACCCGCGGGGTGCGGTCCGCAGCGAAGCCGGCGACGGCTTCCTCGCCCAGCTGCTGGCACCGCTATCGAGCGCGGCCTCGGGCGCGCTGCGGTTCTCGGGCGACGCGGTCGAGAAGTACGTCGCGCTGCTGCGCAACCCGCAACAGGTCATCGAGTACGCCCGGATCGCGGGCAGCGTCGCGGCAGAGGTCGCCCAGCTCGCGACGATGCCGGACGATTCGCGCACCCGCTTCAAGGGCAAGGCCGGCCGGAGGAAGGTCGTCGCCTGGGCCGAGCCGTTGCCGCTCGACGAGGTCAAGGCGGTCGGCCGCGCGCTCGGCTGCTCGGTGAACGACGTGCTGCTCGCGACCGCGGCGGGCGCGCTGCGCCGCTACCTCGCCGCGAAGGGCGATCGCGTCGAGCGGCGTGGAGCTGCGCGCGATGGTGCCGGTGAACCTGCGTCCACCCCAGGACGACGGCGAGCTCGGAAACCGCTTCGGTCTCGTCACCCTGCTGCTGCCGGTCGGCGTCGCGAACCCGCTCGCGCGGCTGTACGAGGTCCACCGCCGCATGGAAGCGCTGAAGACCTCGTACCAGCCGGTCATCGCGTTCGGGTTGCTCGCCCTCGCTGGCCTCCTCCCGCGCGTCGCGCAGCAGGAAATGCTCGATCTGCTCGCCAACAAGGCGACCGCGGTCATGACCAACGTCCCGGGCCCGCAGCAGCCGCTGTTCCTCGCGGGCGCCCGTCTCGCGCAGATCATGTTCTGGGTCCCGCAGTCCGGAGACATCGGGATGGGCGTCTCGATCCTGTCGTACGCCGGCGGCGTCCAGTTCGGGCTCATCACCGACGCGGGGCGAGTCCCCGACCCGGAGCGCGTCATCGCCGGCTTTCGCCCGGAGTTCGAGCGGCTGCTGCTCACCGTCCTCATGGAGCCCTGGGACACGCGGCGCCCGCCGGCGCAAATCGAGCGCGAGCTCGCGGCCGCGGCGACCGGAAAGCAACGCACCCGGTCGCGGCCCAAGTCGAAGACGTTGCGGCCTAACGCAGCGCCGCCGCGCCGATCTCGACCAGCGTAGTCAGTCGAGCTCCGCCTTCGCCGCTTCGACGTCGAGGCGCTCCATGGCGTCCATCGGCCGCTGGCCGGCAGCTTCCGCGTACAGCTTCTCGGCATCCTTCATCCGGTCCTTGCCGAAGAGCATGACGAGGGCGTTGGCGTATTCGATGCGCGCGATCGCGGAGTCCGGGTTCAGCTTCAGCGCCTTGGCGAAGTGATCGAGCGCGGCGTCCTTCTTGGCGCCGTACGTCAGGCCCCCGACCATCGCCCCGACCTTGCCGATGATCTCGGCGTGCCACGCGCCGAGTGCGATATGGGCGTCGGCGTGCTTCGGCTGCAGCTTGATCGCCTGCGTCAGCGCGTCCTTGATCTTCCCCCCGAGCCCCTGCGCGAGCGCCTTTGCGACCGAGATCTCCTGGCTGTACCGGCCCGCGGCCAGCGCATAGAGATAGTGTGCATTCGGATCCCGCGGCCGCGCCACGATCGCCTCCGCGCCGCGTCCCATCGCGTCGTCGAGCAGCTTGACCTTCCTGGCACCCGCCTTCTCGAGGTACGTGGCCTGGATCGTGGTCGCCTTGTTCGCGACGTTGTAGCCTTCCGCCTCCAATGCGAGCCCCGCAGCGGCGGCCTTCTCGAACTCGCCGACGTGGTAGGACCGCCATGCCTCCTGCAGCGCGTCGCTCTTCGGGAACGGCTCGCAGTCCCCGCGATGGAGCCGGTCCCAGTGCCGTTTCAGGTTCGCGCCGTCATGCAGATACGCCTTGTCCGCGTAGGGAAACTTCGCCCACCCCGCCTTGGCCATCACACCTCCTTCGCCAGAGCTCCCCGCCGCTACGCGCCCACGTAGGACGCGGCGAGGCGTTCGAACAGCGCCCTCGACCTGCCAACCAGAAACGGCGCGACCAGGGCCATGACCTGGTAGGCGCCGCGCGCCAGCGTCGCGCCCTCCCGCGGGTTGCGCGGGTCGCGCACATATTCGAACGACAACCAGTACGTCGTCACCACGACCATGTTCGTCGCGAGCGCCGGGATCTCCGTCTGGCTCGCGCGCATCTCGCCGCCGGCGACCAGCGCCTCGCAGAGCGCGGTCGCCGTCCGCACCTTCTGCTCGAGGAGCCGCTTCACGTGCAGCTCGAGCAGGCGGTTGCGCGACAACAGGTCGTTCAGGTCGCGGTAGAGGAACCGGTACCGCCAGATCGCCTCGAAGAGCACATGCAGGAACAGCCAGATGTCCTCCACGTTCGCGCCGCGTGCGCGCGGCGCAGCGAGCACGCCCTCGACCTCGCGCTCGAACTCGCCGAACAGCGTGCTGACGATCTCGTCCTTGCTGCGGAAATGGTAGTAGAGGTTGCCCGGGCTGATGTTCATCTCGTCGGCTATCGCCGTCGTGGTGACGTTGGGCTCGCCGAAGTCGTTGAACAGCCGCAGGCTCGTCTCGAGGATGCGCTCGCGGGTGCGGCGCTTCGGCTTGCGCTCCACGCTGGAACTGGTGTCCTGACCCGGGGCGCGCGAAGGATAGCACGCCGTACCGCCGCCGCCTCAGCGCTCGTGGACGCGGCGGAGCGCGAGCCAGTGCTCGAGGGCGTACAGCGTCTCGGACAGACGCTCCGCCGCCGCGGCGCCAGCCGAAAGCGGCTTGCGGCGTCGGCCGCGCTGCACGAGCCGCCGCTGGCGATCGACCACGACCTCGAGCCGGATCTCGATGCCGTAGCGCGCGAGGACCGGCGCGAGCTCCTCGCGCCGCGCGAGCAGCTCCTTCAGCGTTCGCTGGTAGGCGTGCTCCGCGAGGCGCCGCCGGCTCGCGAAGCTGAAGAAGTTGGTGAGGAACATCTCGACGTCGTGCCGGTGCGGCTCGAACAGCACCACGTCGGCGTCGGGGAACTCCCGCCGGTAGCGCTGCATCCCCACCTCCATCCGCGAGTGCACGATCGTGCGCAGCGTCTGTGCGAGCACCGCCGGCAGGCCCCCTTCGACGAGCCGGCGGGGCGCGTCGCGGGCCGGGGTCGAGATTCCGGTGTCGAACGGCACGAGCGGGTTGATGCACAAGAGGAGCTTCACTTCCTGCTCGAGAGCGACCGACGCGTGCAGCGTTCGCTTGAGCGCACCGTCGACGAAATGCTGCCCGTCGATCTCCACCGGCGGAAACAGCCCGGGGAGCGCCGCGCTCGCCTGGACCGCGGTCGAGATCGGGACGTGATCGCGTCCCGGCGCTCCGAAGCGCACCGAGGCGCCGGTATCGAGGTCGGTAGCGACCACGAACAGCCGGTGCTTCAGGCGCCGGAAGTCGTTGGTGCGGCCCGCAGCGCTGAACACCCGGGCGAGAAACGCCTCGATCGCCCGGTTGTCGAAGATGCCGGTCGGCAACGCCCGCCCGAGCTGCGCGAAGGCCGCGACGAGCGCCGGCCGATCGCCGCTGGTCAGGATCCGCCACACCGCCGCCGCGGCGAGCGGCGGCACCGAGGCCGCACGGCGCAGGTACTCGCGGAATGCCGGGCGGAGCAGGACGGCGGGGTCGAACGGCTCCGCGTGCGACTCGCTCTCGATGAACATGCGGCTCATCTCGCGCGGCGCGATGCCGTTCGCGAGTCCCGCGGCGATGAACGCCCCGGAGCTGACGCCGACGTAAACGTCCAGCGCGGTGAAGTCGACGCCGTCGAGGGCGTCCGCCAACGCGGCGAGCGCCCCGATCTCGTAGATGCCTCCCAGCGGGCCACCGCCGGCGAGCGCGATGCCGATCTTCGGCCGCACCCGCGCGCGCGCCCGGCGGGAGCGAAGCCCCCTCACGTGGGGCGGATTACTGCTTCGACCGCGCCTTGCGCGCAGCCGCGCGCGGCTTCCGCCCGCCGCTCAACTTCTGCACGCTCGCGGTCAGCCCTTCGACCCGTCGCGACAGCTGCTGGATGTCGCGGTTCGTCGGGACGCCGAGCCGGTTCAGCGCGCGCGCGACGCGGCTCTCGAACACCTGCTCGAGCTTGTCCCAGGTCGCGGACGCCTTGGCCGTCGCATCGGTCGCGGTCTTGCCCCACTGGGTGCTCATCTCGCTCATCTTCGTCTCGGCGAGCCGGCGGGTCCGGCCCTCGAGGACCTTGCCCTCCTTCACCAGCGCCTCGAACACCTTCACGCCCTCTTCCTGGGCCTTGCCGAACGCGCCGAGGCCCGCCAGCCAGATCTGCTGCGCGGAGTCGCGGATCGTCGACGCCAGTTGCCGTTCACCCGCGTTGTCGGCGAGCGCCTTCAGTCGCTTTCCCATGTCGAGCTCCTTCCACCGCTGAATGTGCCGCCGGCGCCGCCGGCAGACAACCCCAGTCTATGGCGATGGTCTAGAGGGCTCACCCTAAAGACGGTCCCAAAGGTCCCGCGTTCCCGCGCCCCGGGACCCCGGAAACGCGGGCTTATAATTGATCAGCCACGCCCGCGCGCTGGGACCGGCCGACAAGAACGCCGCCTTAGGAGGAACCCGCCATGCATTACTTCGTCACCGGCGCCACGGGATTCATCGGTCGGCGCCTGGTCCGCAAGCTGCTCGAGCGCAAGGGGGCGGTCGTGTACTTCCTGGTGCGCGAGAAGTCGGCGCAGCGCATCGACGAGCTCCTCGACTACTGGGTCGCCGACAAAGCGCATGCCGTACCGGTCCACGGCGATCTCACGCTGCCCGGCCTCGGCATCGCCAAGGCCGAGCGGAGCAAGCTCGAGCACCGGAAGATCGTGCACGTTTTTCACCTTGCGGCCGTTTACGACCTGAAGGCCGACGCCGAGTCCCAGCGCGTCGCGAACATCGACGGCACGCGCAATACCGTCCTCTTCGCCAACGAGCTCGGCGCCACCTGCTTCCACCACGTCAGCTCGATCGCGGCGGCCGGCCTCTACGAAGGCGTGTTCCGGGAGGACATGTTCGAGGACGCCGAGAACCTCGACCACCCCTACTTCGGCACCAAGCACGAGGCGGAGAAGGTGGTGCGCTCGGAGTGCCAGATCCCGTGGCGGATCTACCGCCCCGGGATCGTCGTCGGCGACTCGCGCACCGGCGAGATGGACAAGATCGACGGCCCCTACTATTTCTTCAAGCTGATCCAGCGCACCCGGCAGCTGCTGCCGCCCTGGATGCCGACCATCGGCCTCGAGGGCGGGCGCATCAACCTCGTCCCGGTCGACTTCGTGGTCGACGCGCTCGACCACATCGCGCACAAGCGGGGTCTGGACGGCAAGTGCTTCCATCTCGTCGACCCGGAGCCGCGCCGCGTGGGCGAGGTGCTCAACCTCTTCGCCAAGGCCGCCCACGCCCCAGCGATGTCGGTGTACGTCAACGCCGCCCTCTTCGGCTTCATCCCGAACAGCGTGAAGCGGAGCCTGCTGGCGCTCACGCCGGTGCGGCGGATCCGGAATGCAGTCATGAAGGACCTCGGGCTGCCCGAGGACCTTCTCACGTTCGTGAACTACCCCACGCGGTTCGACTGCCGCGAAGCCCAGGCCGCGCTGAAGGGCTCCGGCATCGCCGTTCCGCCGCTCGAGAGCTACGCCTGGCAGCTGTGGGACTACTGGGAGCGCCACCTCGACCCCGACCTCCAGATCGACCGCACCCTCAAGGGACAGGTGAAGAACAAGGTCGTCGTGATCACCGGCGGCTCGTCGGGCATCGGCCTCGCCACGGCGCGCAAGGTCGCCGGGGCCGGTGCGACGACCATCATCGTCGCCCGGGATCCGGAGAAGCTCGCCGAGGCGCGGAAGGCGATCGAGGCCGACGGCAACACGGCCGTGACCTATTCGGCGGACGTTTCGGACGCCGTGCAGTGCGCCGATCTGGTGCGGACGCTGGTCGAGGAGCACGGCGGCGTGGACATTCTGGTCAACAACGCCGGTCGGTCGATCCGGCGCGCGATCGAGAACTCGTTTGACCGCTTCCACGACTTCGAGCGCACGATGTCGCTCAACTACTACGGCGCGCTGCGGTTGACCCTCGGGCTGCTGCCGGTAATGGTGAAGAAGCGCCGCGGCCACGTCATCAATATCTCGTCGATCGGCGTGCTCACCAACGCGCCCCGGTTCTCGGCGTACGTCGCCTCCAAGGCTGCGCTCGACGCCTGGACGCGCTGCGCCGCCTCCGAGTTCGCGGACGTCGGGATCCAGTTCACCACGATCAACATGCCGCTGGTGCGCACGCCGATGATCGCGCCGACCAAGATCTACACCCAGGTGCCGACCCTGTCGCCCGAGGAGGCGGCCGACCTGGTGGCCGAGGCGATCGTGTACAAGCCGGTGCGGATTGCGACCCGGCTCGGCGTCTTCGGCGAGGTGCTGCACGCGCTGCTGCCGCGAGTCGCACAGGTGATCATGAACACCAGCTTCCGGATGTTCCCGGACTCGGACTCGGCCGCCGGAAAGAAGCAAGAAGGGGCGCCGGCGGCGACCCCCGACATGATCGCGATGTCGAACCTCATGCGCGGAATTCACTTCTGAGCCATGGCGCGACCAAAACCCGGCGATCCAGCACCCGACTTCTCCGGGCCGACAACTGACGGCGCGCAGGTACGCCTCGCGGACTTCCGCGGCAAGAAGCTCGTGCTCTACTTCTATCCCATGGACGACACGCCGGGCTGCACGGCGCAGGCCTGCTCGCTCCGCGACCACAACGCGGACATCAAGGCCCAGGGCGCCGCCATCCTCGGGGTCTCGGCGCAAGACGTGGACTCGCACCGGAAGTTCACGGCCAAACACAAGCTGAACTTTCCGCTCCTCGCCGACACCGATCGCGCGGTGGCCCGTGCCTACGGCACGATCGGTGGTGGGGTCGGCGGGGCGCTGCGCGGGATGCTCGGGCTCGCCGAGCGAGTGACTTTCATCATCGACGAGCGGGGGCGCATCGCGCACGTGATCGATTCGCCCGACACCGCAAATCATGCCGAACAGGTGTTGAAGCTGCTCTAGCGATCGATCGAATCCTGCTTGGTCGTGAAGAACGCGTCGAAGACTCATCGGTCTCGGCCTCGCCATCGCGCGATCGATCGTCGAGGCCCATCGCGGGCAGATCCGGGCCGAGGACCACGGCGGACGGGGTGCGACGTTCCGCGTGACGCTCCCGGTGCAAGCGTTCGCGTAGCCTGGGGCGGGGAGGGTCACCCAAAAAAAACGGCGCCGAGGGGAAAGGCGCCGCGGAGGAGCCCCGCTTTGAGGAGGAGGAGCGGGACGGAGGGTCAGTGCAAGGCTATGCGCGTCGGGTTTCCGCGGTTTGTCGTTCGTGTAATCGGCGCGTAACAGCCGCCCGTTCGCCCTCCCGCCCGCGCGCCGACGAGGGCTCTTGCGATCGGCGCGGCGGCTACCAGGCCGCTCGAGGCTCGACCGGCATGCCCCGGGAGGCGGCGTTTGCCGCTTCGAGCTCCTGGGCGACGAGCTCGACGACCTCCCGGGAGAACCCCAGCGAGACGTGCCCGATGCCCGCGAGCGGTACATTCCGTGCGGCCGGGTGCACGCTGCTGGCCTGCGGCGCGACGAAATTGTCGTGGACGCTGAAGATCGAGGTGAACGGGACGGACAGGCCCCGCGCCTCGGACCGCGCGAGCGCCGCGAGCCAGGGTGACCCCGGCTCCATCTGGCGCGCATTGGCGCCGGCCCCCAGGTAGGCGTGCACGCTGCCGTGGTGCGGCGCACCGAGCGTGACCAGGCGTGCGACCTTCGCCACGCCGTGATCGCGCAGATATGCACGCGCGACGAGCCCGCCCATGCTGTGCGTGATCAGCACGACCCGTTGTGCGCCCGTGGCCGCGCAGAGCTGGTCGACGCGCGCCGGGAGCAGGCCGGCGAGGACATCGATCGCGCCGTATACCGGCTCGAGCGTGATTGCCCAAACCGTCTCGCCGCGCGCCGCGAGCGCGCGGCTGAACCACCACCAGGCCCCCCGGTTGCATACGTAGCCATGCACCAGCAGGACCGGAAGTCGTCCCCCCGCCCGTGGCGGGTCGCCATCGCCCATGAAGCGGTGAACAAACGCCTGCGGCCCGGCGTAGACCGCGCTCCACCACACCACCTCCTCGAGGACGCGCGGCAGCAGGGCGAGAGCGCTCCGCTGGAGCTCGGGCGGCACTTTGCTGCGATGGCGCCACGCCAGCGCGTAGGTGACGAGGATCGACGCGGCGCGCCAGCCCAGCGCAAGCAGCACGACCGCCGCAACCACCACCAGCGGCGACCACCCCCGTCCCGCCCAGAGCCACGCTCCGAGCACGACGTACGTGCCGGCCTCGGCGACCAGAACGAGCCTCAGCCGGCGCGCGAGCGTTTCCTGCGTCGATGCCGGCACGATCAGCCGCTCGGCGACGCCGCCTTGCCGGTCAGGTCGGCCGCGAGCGCGGACGCGTTGCGCGCCGTCAGCGCGTAGATCGAAAGCTGCGGATTCACCCCGAGACTCGTCGGGAACACCGAACCGTCGTGTACCGAGACGTTCGCGAGCTGGAAGTGCCGCCCGCCAACGTCCACGACCCCGCGCAGCGGCGAGTCCGCCATGCCGCAGCCGCCCATCACGTGGGCCGAGACGACGCGCGTGAGCAGCGGTTCGAGCGGCAACGCTTGGATCCCCGCCTGCGCCTCGGCCCACGACGAATAGGGTTCCGCCCGCTCGTGAACGGGCAGCACCTGCCGCGCGCCGGCGGCGAACTGGATCTCCGCCATCGCGAGCAGCGCACGCCGCACCGCCTCCCAGACGACCGGCGTCAGGCCGTAGCCGAGGACGGGCGAGCCGTCGTCGCGCAGGCCGACCGCGCCCCCGTGGCTCTCGGGATGAAAGCCGTCCCGAAGGAGCGCGATCAGCACCTGCGCGTGCGGAAACGCCTGCATCAACGCCGCATGCCGCTCGCCAAACCCCTGGAGCGTCATGCCGAACAGCACCGGATGCAGCGGCGGCGCCTCCAGCTTGAAGCCGATCGGTCCATCGATCGGAGCGCGCTCGAGGAAGTGATCGGAGAAGATCGTCTGCGGCGCGCCGGCATGCCCGTCGACCCGCTGTGGCATCACCGCGGCCGAGATCACCGTGGGATGCAGGAAGGTGCGGCGCCCGAGCGTGCGATGGGGATCCGGCGCGCCACTGCGGATCAACACCGCCGGCGAGCCGATCGCCCCCGCGGCAAGAACATAGTGCCGCGCGCGGACCCGCACCTGCTTCCCGCTCGCGTGCACGCCCCGCGCATCGAGTGCCGTGCAAGTCAGCTCGGTCGCCCGCCCGCCCCGCAGGCGGAACCGGTCCGCCCGCGCGCCGCACACGAGCCGGGCACCACGCGTAAGTGCCGCCGGGATGGTCGTGACGAGCATCGACTGCTTCGCATTCGTCGGGCACCCCATGCCGCAGTAGCCGATGTTCCAGCAGTCCTTCACGTTGCGGCGGATCGCGGCGGTGGCGATGCCGAGCTTTGCCGCGCCGCGGGCGAGCAGCGCATTGTTCTCGTTCGCCGGTACGGTCCACGGGCCGATCGCGAGGCGCTGCTCCATGCGCTCGAACCACGGCGTGAGCTCGCCTGCGGTCAGCGCGCCCAGCCCGAACCGATCGCGCCAGAACGCGAGCGTTGCCTCCGGCAGGCGGAAGCTCGACGTCCAGTTGACCGTCGTCGAGCCACCGACGCAGCGCCCCTGCAGGATGGTGATCGCCTTGTCGAGCGTCTTGCGCGCCGCCGACTCCTGGTAGAGCTGGGGATAGGCCTCGGCCTCGAGCATGTGAAAGTCGCTCGAGCTTCGCAGCGGCCCCTCCTCGACCATCACGACGTCGAGGCCCGCCGCGGTCAGGATCTCCGCGGTCACCCCGCCGCCCGCGCCGGTCCCGACGATCGCCACATCGGCGTCGAGCACGAGATTGCGCTCGAGCCGCGCGGCGTCGGTGACGTTCCAGCCGGCGGCGAGCCCCGCGCGGATCGGGTCGCGGATCACTTCACCTCCGGCGGACCCGCGTAGCCGATTGCCGGCCAGCTGTCGGGCCGCGCATACCAGGCGGCGAGCATCAGGTCGTGCAACGCGTGGTAGCCCTGCTGCAGCAGCGCCCAGCGGCTGAACCGCCAGCGGTCGAGAAAGGCGGCGACCTCCTCGCGGGACGCCTCCGGCCAGGGTGACGCGACGCCAGCGATCCAGCGGCGCCCGGGCCACGACGCGAGCAGCGCGAGCAGCTGCAGGACCTCGCGCTGCAGGTGCGGCGGCAGACCCGCGACGGCGCGGTCCACGCTGCCGACCACGGCGTCGCGCCGCGCCGGGACCGCGCCGGTGCCGGCGAGCATCGCCGGCGCGATCGCGGCCAGCACGGCGCGGTCCTCCACGCCCAGGACTGTCGGCGGCTCCGCGCCGCTCGCGGCGCGATACGCCGGCTGGCCCCGCGCAATCCCGGCCGCCGTGAGCGCCAGCGCGCCGGCGACGCCGTACTTCAGGAACTGCCGGCGGCCGGGCATCAGCGCAGCAGGAAATCGACGAGCCGCTCGAAGCGCCTGCCGTAGGGCGGCTTGAAGAGGCCCATCGTGTTGAGGCGCGCCTGCCGGAACACCCCCTGCTGCTTCGAGAACGCTTCGAACCCCTCGCGGCCGTGGTACTCGCCCATCCCGCTCGGCCCGACCCCGCCGAACGGCAGATTCTCCTGGGCGATGTGGAGGATCGTGTCGTTGATCGTCACGCCGCCGGCGACGGTCCCGGTCAGGACGCGGTCGATCCGTTGCGCGTCGCGGTCGAAGTAGTAGAGCGCCAGCGGACGCGGGCGCTCGTTCACGTAGGCGAGCACGTCGTCGAGCCGCTCGTACGGCACGACCGGAAGGATCGGGCCGAAGATCTCCTCGCGCATCACGCGGCAGTCGCCCGGGGCTCCGAGCACGATCATCGGCGGAAAGCGCCGCGTCCCCCGGTCGGGGAACGCGTTCGCCACAAGCCCGACGATCTCCGCCCCGCGCGCGCGCGCCTCGTCGAGATACCCCGCGAGCCGGGTGAAGTGGCGATCGTTCACGATCGCGGTGTAGTCCGGCGAGCGCAGCGGATCCGGATAGCAAGCGGCGACGACGCGCCGTGCCGCGTCGACGAACTCGCGGACGCGTGCGGCCGGGACGAGCGCGTAGTCCGGCGCAATGCACGTCTGGCCGGCGTTCATGCATTTGCCGATGACGATCCGCTCCGCCGCCTCGGCGATCGGGTAGTCCGGACCGACGATCGCCGGCGACTTCCCGCCGAGCTCGAGCGTGACCGGGGTCAAGTTGTCGGCCGCAGCCCGCATGACCGCGCGGCCGACCGCGGTGGATCCGGTGAACAGCAGGTGATCGAACGGCAGCGCCGCGAACGCGCGCGCGACCTCCGCGTCGCCGTTCACGACTCCGACCTCGTCCGGCGCGAAGTGGCTCCGGACGAGGGCAGCGAACAGCGCGCCGGTCGCGGGCGTGACCTCGGACATCTTGACGAGCGCGCGGTTGCCCGCTGCGAGCGCGCCGACGAGCGGGCCCACGGCGAGGTAGATCGGGTAGTTCCACGGCACGATGATCCCGACCACCCCGAGCGGCTGGGAGATCACTTCCGCCCGGCCGGGGCGGAACCACAGCGACGCCGGGCGCCGCTGCGGCTTCATCCAGCGGCGCAGATGGCGGCGCGCGTGCTTCAGCGCCTCCAGGCTCGGAAAGATCTCCAGCAGACGCGTCTCGTGGTGCGAGCGATGCCCGAAGTCGCGGGCGATCGCCGCCGCGATGGCCGCAACGTTCTCGCGCAGCAGCCGCTCGAGCGCGCTCAGGCGGCGGTCGCGCGTCGCGGCATCGGGGAACGGCGAGCGGGCAAACGCTTCGCGTTGCGCGTCGAACGCGCTACGAAGCGGATCCGGCTCCGACGGGAACCCTTGCGGCGCGGCTGCGGACATGCGGTTGCTCAGGACGGATGCGCCCCAGAGTGGCGACCCATTCTAACCCCCGGTCGCGGCGCGAATCCTAGAGCGCTGCCTCTAATCCGGGCCGCCGGCGTTCCTATAATCGCCGCCGATGGACGCTCACGCACCCGACAAGGCCGACGCCATCCGGCGGCTGCGCGAACACCTCGCCGCAGTGCGCGAGCTGAGGGCCGCCGCGCGCGCCCTCCCGGCACTGGCGCGTGATCGGCGCGTGCTGCGCGAGTGGCAGGCGGCGCGCCTCGCCCGCACCCATCGCGATCTCCTCGACAGCCCGCGCTACGGTGCGGCCGCCGCGTTCTTTCTGTCCGACCTCTACGGCACCAAGGACTTTGCCGCTCGCGACGAGGGGATTGCGCGGATTCTGCCGATGCTCGCGCGCGTGCTGCCTGCCACCGCGCTCGACGCGATCGCGCTGGCGGTCGAGCTCGACGCGCTCTCCGAGCGGCTGGACCTCGCGGTCGTGCGCCATCTCCGGAGCCGCCAGCCTGACGGCGCGCTCGTGATCACCGAAGCGAGCTACGCCGATGCCTTCCGCGCGACCGCGGGCCGCAACGAGCGCGACCGACAGATCGCGCTGGTCGTCCGGATCGGGTCCGAGCTCGACCGGCTCGCGCGCAAGCGTCTCGTCGCCGGCGCGATCGCGATGATGGAAGCGCCGGCGCGCGCGGCCGGTCTGGAGGCGCTGCACGACTTCCTCGCCCGCGGGTTCCGGACGTTTCGCGGGATGCGCGGCGCCGACGAGTTCCTGGTAACGATCGCCGCGCGCGAGACGCGGATCATCGCCCGGCTCTACGACGGCACGCCGCAACCGTTCGTTCCGGACGGTCCCTAGGGTCTAGGCCAATTGGCCTAGCGGGACACTCGCCGGAACCCCGGTTCGCCTTGCGGAGGGCGCGGATTTTCGCTTTTCGCTGAAGAGGTTACCGGACGCGTCCCGGCAGCCTGACGGCGCGTTCACGCGCCCCTGGGTGGGACGCCAAGGACAACGGCATTATTGTTTCCGGCCGTCCGTCTCACTATATTGATCGCAGTCAGGTTCATCGCGCGGCAACGTCGTTGAGGTAGCGTTGTCGGCGCACGGGTGGTTAGCCAGCCAGGACCCTTTACCTCCGAGAGCGCTGGTCATCGCGCTCTTCCTCCCTGTTGACGGCCCTACGGGCCGTCTTTTTTTGTCCAGGCGTTCCGCAGGTCAGGCGATCCTGGAAATTCCACCGCCCGGCTCCGCGCTCGCCGCCCCCGTGGGCGACGGGGCTTGGTCGAGCGCGCGCTGCGCGGCATCGTCGACCGTCTCCAGCCACTCGAATTTCAGCCGCTCGCGCGCACCTTCGGGCACGTCCTGGAGGTCTTTCTTGTTCCGCGCCGGGAGCATCACCGTCGCGATGCCGCTGCGCATCGCCGCCAGCACCTTCTCCTTGATGCCTCCCACCGGCAGCACGAGGCCGCGGAGCGAGATCTCGCCGGTCATCGCGGTGTCGCTTCGCACCGGCCGCCCGGTGAGGAGCGATGTCAACGCCGTGAACATCGCGACGCCCGCGCTCGGGCCGTCCTTCGGGATCGCGCCCGCCGGCACGTGCACGTGGATGTCGCTCTTCTCCAGCGTCGCGGCGTCGATGCCCAGCGCCGCCGCGCGCGACTTGACGAGGGTCAGCGCCGCCTGCGCGCTCTCCTTCATGACGTCGCCGAGCTGGCCCGTGAGGATCAGCCGGCCGGTGCCCGGCGTGCGGCTCGCCTCGACGAACAGGATGTCGCCGCCGACCGGCGTCCACGCGAGCCCGGTCGCGACCCCGGCGACGCTGGTGCGCTGGGCGACCTCCGACTCGAACTTCGCCGGCCCGAGGATCTCCGCGAGCTGGGGCACGTCGATGCGCACGGGGACCGCCGCCCCTTCCGCGATTCGCACCGCCGCGTGGCGCAGCACCGCGCCGATCTCGCGCTCCAGGTTGCGCACGCCCGCCTCGCGCGTGTAGTCGCCAATAATGGCCGCGAGCACCGCGTCGCCGAGCTGCACTTGGTCGGCGTGCAGGCCGTTCGCCTCGAGCTGGCGCTTGAGGAGATAGCGTTTCGCGATCTCGAGCTTCTCCTCCTCGGTGTACCCCGGCAGGTGGATGATCTCCATCCGGTCGCGCAGCGGGCCCGGAATCGCGTCGAGCACGTTCGCGGTGGTGATGAACACCACCTTCGACAGGTCGAACGGCACGCCGAGATAATTGTCGCGGAAGGTGTTGTTCTGCTCGGGATCGAGGACCTCGAGCAGCGCCGCGCTCGGGTCGCCGTGGAACCCCTGGCCGAGCTTGTCGACCTCGTCGAGCATCAGCACGCAGTCGCGGGTGCCGGCCTTCTTGATTGCCTGGATGATGTTCCCGGGCAGCGCCCCGATGTAGGTCCGCCGGTGTCCGCGCATCTCGGCCTCGTCGTGGACGCCGCCGAGCGACACGCGCACGAACTTGCGCCCGAGCGCCCGGGCGATCGACTGCCCGAGCGAGGTCTTGCCCACGCCGGGCGGTCCGACGAAGCACAGGATCGGCGAGCGCCCCTCGGGCGCGAGCTTCCGCACCGCGAGGAACTCGACAATGCGCCGCTTCACCTTCTCGAGGCCATAGTGGTCCTCGTCGAGGATGCGGCGCGCCTGGGCGATGTCGAGCGCCGGCGGCTTCTCGACCTTCCACGGCAGCTCGACCAGCCAGTCGACGTAGGTGCGCGCCATCGAGTACTCCGCCGAGGAGTCGGGCATGCGCTCCAGCCGCTTCAGCTCCTTCTTGGCGTGCTTCTCGACCTCCTCCGGCATCCCGGCGGCCTCGATCGTCTTCGCGAGCTCCGCCAGCTCGGCCGCGGTGCTCTCGCCCTCGCCGAGCTCCTTCTGGATCTGGCGCATCTGCTCGCGCAGCACGTACTCGCGCTGCCGCTCGTCCATCGTCGCCTTGGTCTTGCCTTCGATCTCGCGGGAGAGCTTCAGCACCTCGATCCGGTGGGAGAGCAGCTCGAGCACGCGGTCGACGCGCGCCGAGACGTCGATGATCTCGAGCACCGACTGCTTCTCGGGCGCCTTGAGATCCATGAATCCCGCGATCATGTCCGCGAGCTGCCCGGCCGCGGTGAAGCCCTGCACGCCCTGGACGAGCTCCGGCGGCGTCTGCGGCAGGAGCTGCAGCGCCTCGAGCGCGCGCTCGCGGAGCTGATGCAGCCGCGCCTCCATCTCCTTCCCCTCCTCGGTCTCGGCGGGGAACCGCATGACCCGCGCGACCAGGAACGGGTAGCCGTCGAGGAACTCGAGGACGCGAAAGCGCCCCTCGCCCTGGGAGACGACGTGGTGCGAGCCGTCGGGCGTGGTGATGTAGCGCAGGATCTGCGCGACGGTGCCGACCTGGTACAGCTCTTCCGGGCGCGGCGAGTCGACGTCGGGCTGGCGCTGGAGGAGCAGCCCGATCGGGCGGTCGCCCTTCACCGCCGCCTGCGCCGCCGCGACCGAGCTCTCGCGGCCGATCGCCACCGGCAGGATCATTCCGGGGAAGAGCACCAGGTTGCGCACCGGCAGGACGATCAGCGCGTCGTCGGGCACGGCGGGCACCGGCTGCCCGGCGTGCGTCGGGAGCGTCGCCGGCGTGGCCGCTTCCTCGCCGTCGATCGTGGTCGGTTGGTTGCTTTCCAGATCCATCGCTCTCACCTTTCGCGGCTCACGCGATCCGCCGCAGGCCGATCACCAGGCAACCCTGGTCGAGGCTCTGCGCGATCAGGTCGTAGCGCCCGTTCGGGAGCGCCACGCGGCGCTCGAAGCGGCCGTGCGGGAGCTCCAGCCGGCGGATCGTCGTCGTGTGCGCCACCGGCGGGAGGCTGCGCTCGCCGCGCACGACGAGCTCCGTGCCCTCGAGCGCGACCTCGACCTGGCCGGCCGGCACGCCCGGCAGGGCGTAGAAGAACCACACCTCCTCCGCGGACTCGAACACGTCGACCGGGGGCTCCCAGCGGGGCGCCGCCGTCGAACGGACGCTGATCTCGAAGAAACGGCGCTGCAGGCGATTCGCCTCGTCGAGCATCTCCAGGGCGTCCGCCCACATCCAACGGTTCTTCGGGTCGCGCGATTGCATGGGGTTCCTCGGGTACGATCCTGACTCCGCCCCGCGGCCGGGACGGGTCCTCCGACGATAGATGGTTCTGGCCGGGCCGGCAATCAAGGCCTGTCTCCCGATGACGAAAAAGCTCGCGGTCGCCCGGTTCTGGTTCGAGGGCAACGCCTTCTCGCCCCTCCCGACCGACCTGGCGGCCTTCCAGGGCCGCGAATGGGCGAAGGGCGACGCCGCGCTCGCGGGGGCGCGCGGTGCCGCGACCGAGCTCGCGGCGATGGCCGAGTTCGCCGCCAGCCGCCCGGACTGGACGGTGACGTGCCTCCGTTGCGCGTCGGCAAATCCGGGCGGGCCGATCGACGACGCCGTGTTCGAGGGCCTGCGTGACGAGCTCGTCGGCGACCTCGCGCACGGCGGCTGGGACGCGGTCTACCTGTCGCTGCACGGCGCCGCGATCACGCGGCGACGCCCGGCGCCCGAGCTGGAGCTCCTGCGAGCGGTCCGCGACGCCGTAGGCGCCGTTCCCATCGCGGCGAGCTTCGATCTCCACGCCAACCTGAGTCCGCAGCTCGCGCAGCTCCTCGACTTCGCCACCGGGTACCGCACCTACCCGCACGTCGACATGCGCGAGACGGCCGGGCGCGCGCTCGCGCAGCTCGAGCGCATCGTCGCGGGCGAAATCCACCCGGTCGCGGAGATCGTCAATACGGGGCTCGCGCTCGGCAGCTTCAACATGCGCACCGACGGCGGGCCGATGGCCGCGCTGCAAGCAGCCGCGCGCGCCCACGAGGCGGGCCCGATTCTCGATGTTTCGGTGTTCGGCGGATTTCCCTACGCGGATACTGCCGACTGCGGCGCCTCGGTCATGGTCCACGCCGACGGCAACCGCGGCGCCGCCGCCGCGGCCGCCGGCGAGCTCGCCGCCGCGATCCGCGAGCGGGCGCCCGAGTTCGCGCCGGCGCTTGCTTCACCCAAGGAGGGATTCCGCCGTGCCCTCGCGGCGCCGGCCGGACTCGTCGCCGTGACCGATCCGGCCGACAACCCCTATTCCGGCGGGGCGGCCGACACGCCGGAGCTCTTCCGGGCGCTGATCGGGCTGTCGCCGCGCGCGCCGACCGTGTTCGCGTACTTCTGCGATCCCGAGGTCGTCGACACCGCCTGGCGCGCCAGCGTAGGGACGCACCTCAGCCTCATGCTCGGCGGGAAGCGGACGACCGCGTTCGGGCGCCCGGTCGAGGTCGACGCCGATGTCCTCCGCCTCACCCAGGGCGAGTTCCGCAACGTCGGGCCGATGGAGCGCGGGTTGACGGTGGCGGCGGGCCGCACGGCGGTGCTCGGCGTGCGCGACATCCAGGTGATCGTGACCGAGCGGGTCGTCCCGGCGAACGACCCCGCGTTCTTCGCGCTCCACGGCATCGACCTCGCCCGGACGCGGCTGCTCTGCGTCAAGGCGAAGAATCACTTCCGCGCCGCGTTCCAGGACCGCTGCGCGGCGATCGTCGACGTCGACTGCCCGGGGCCGGCGGCTGCGGACCTCCGGACGCTGCCGTTCCGGAACCTCAGACCCTGAGCGCTAGTCCAGCTTCGCGCCGGAGAGACGCACAACCTCCTTCCACTTTGTCGTCTCGGCGGCAAGGTGCTTCGCGAGGTCCTGCGGCGTACCGCCGATCGGCTCGGCGCCGAGCTGCTCGAATCGCTCCCGCACTTCCGGCTTCTTGAGGATCCGGTTCGCCTCGGCGTTGAGCTTGTCGATGATCGGCCCGGGCGTCTTCGCCGGGGCGACGATCACGAACCAGGAGCTCGCCTCGTAGCCCGGCACGACGCTCGCGATCGCCGGAACGCCGGGAAGGGACGGGACCGGCCGCGCGGTCGTCACGCCCAGCGCGATGAGCTTCCCGGCCTTGATGTGCGCCATCGCCGACGGCAGGTTGTCGATCGTCATCTGCACCTGTCCCGCGAGCAGATCCTGCAGCGCCGGACCGCTGCCTTTGTAGGGCACGTGCACGAGCTCGATCTTGGTCAGCGACTTGAGGAGCTCGGCCGACAGATGGCCGGTCGTGCCGTTGCCCGGCGAAGCGAAGTTGATCGAGCCGGGCTTCGCGCGCGCCCGATCGATCAGCTCCTTGATCGATTTCACGCCGAGCGAAGGATGGACGACGAGCACGTTCGGCACGCGCGCCACGTACACCACCGGCGCGAAATCCTTGTCGGTGTCGTACGGCATCTTCGCGTACAGGAACTGGTTGATCGCCTGCGTGCCGGGCGTCCCCATCATGATCGTGTAGCCGTCCGGCGCCGCCTTCGCGGTCTCGGCCGCGCCGATGTTCCCGCCGGCGCCGGCGCGGTTGTCGACGAGGAACGGCTGCTTGAACGCCTGCTGGAACTCGCCGCCCATGATCCGGGCGAGGATGTCGGTCGTGCCACCGGGCGCGAACGGCACCACGAAGCGCACCGGCTTCGAGGGGTAGTCGGCCTGGGCGAACGCGGTTTCGGCGACGAGCGAGAGCGCCAGGGCCAGAGCGGCGAAGAGCGGGCGGGGCATGGCAACCTCCGGTTCGGATGTGGAATTGGGCCGGCAACCGTAACATTCTGTTGCAAAACAGGAAACTTCTGACAGACCCGGTGGAGGCGCGGCCGGTACCATCCGCCTCTGCGCTTTTCTGCCGAAGAAGACCCGTGGTTCGCTCGTTTCTTGCCGCTGCCGTCACCTGCCTGACCTGCGCGCTCGTCGCCGGTTCCGCCCACGCGACGGTCCGGATGGAGCAGGTCTACCCGGCCAGGGCCGCCGCGAATTCGACCGAGCGCGCGATTCTCTTCTCCGGCGAGGATCGCCAGACGATCGACCATTTCTTCCGCCGCCACAATACTCAAGTCGCCGACAACGGCGCCAAGGCCCGCCGGGAACCGCTGCTGATCCGCGAGCGCGTGCCGCAGGGCGTCCCCACGCGCCCGCTGCCGTACGCACTGGACCACCAGCTCCCGCCGCTGCCGCCCGGCTACGCGCGCCTGATCCTCGGGCGCGACGTGCTGCTGGTCGAGCGCCGCACGCTAACCATCCTCGACATCATGCGCGAGGTGGTGCGCTAGCGAAGTCCTTCGCGCAGGCTCACCTGGTGAGCCTGCGCGTGCCCCATGCTTCGCTCCACTCCGATCGGAGGGAGCCGCAGCATGTTCTTCGAAGGGACGCAGGACTTCTTCAGTGAGGAACCCGTCCGGGACCCGCGCGAGCGGCTCCGGAGCCCGCCCCGATCGGCCGAGGCGTTGGTCGAAGCGCTAAAGCGCGATCACCTCGCGCGCATCGTCGGCGAAGTCGTCGCGCCGGCCCGCGAAGCCCGCTACGCGCCGCTCCCCGAGGCGCTGGACTCCCGCTTGCGGGCCGCGCTGCAGGCGCGCGGCATCCGGCAGCTCTACAGCCATCAGCACGAGGCGTGGAGCCACGTCACCGCCGGGCACGACACGGTGGTCGTTACACCGACCGCTTCCGGCAAGACCCTCTGCTACAACCTGCCGGTGCTCGACGCCGCACTGAAGCGCGGCGCGAAAGCGCTTTACCTCTTCCCGACCAAGGCGCTCTCCCAGGACCAGGTCAACGAGATCCTCGAGCTGAATGCCGCGGGGCAGCTCGGCATCCGCGCCTACACGTTCGACGGCGACACGCCGGGCGATGCCCGCCGCGCCGTGCGCACGCACGGCGACATCGTTGTCTCCAATCCGGACATGCTCCACCAGGCGATCCTGCCGCATCACACCAAGTGGGCGCAGTTCTTCGAAGGCCTGCGCTTCGTGGTGATCGACGAGCTGCATACCTACCGCGGCGTGTTCGGGTCGCACGTCGCCAACCTCGTCCGGCGCCTGCGTCGGGTCTGCCGGTTCTACGACTCGCGCCCGCTCTTCGTCGCCTGCTCCGCGACGATCGCCAATCCCGCCGAGCTCGCCGAAAAGCTCCTCGGTGGCCCGGTCCGGGCGGTTACCGAGTCCGGCGCGCCACAGGGGCGAAAGCATCTGCTCGTCTGGAACCCGCCGGTGCTGAACGCCGACCTCGGCATCCGCGCCTCGGCCCGCTCGCAGTCCACCCGGATCGCGCGGCTCGCGGTGAAGCTGGGGCTGAAGACGATCGTCTTCGCCAACTCCCGGCTCGAGGTCGAGGTCCTGACCAAGTACCTGAAGGACGTCTTCGACCGCGACCCGCGCCTGCCCGCGCGCGTCGCCGCCTATCGCGGCGGCTATCTGCCCACCGCGCGGCGCGACCAGGAAGCGAAGCTCCGCGCCGGCCGGCTCGACTGCGTCGTCTCGACCTCGGCGCTCGAGCTCGGCATGGACATCGGCGCGCTCGACGCCTGCGTGCTGAACGGCTACCCGGGCTCGGTCGCCGGTGCGCTGCAGCGCTTCGGGCGGGCGGGACGACGGCTGCGGACCGCCGTCGGCGTGCTCGTCTGCACGAGCGACCCCCTCGACCAGTACCTCGCGCGCCACCCGGAGTTCTTCCTCGGCGCGAGCCCCGAGCACGCGCGGATCGACGCCGATCAGCTGCTCATCCTGATGGACCACGTGCGCTGCGCCGCGTTCGAGCTGCCGTTCACCGACGGCGAGACGTTCGGCGGCGCGAAGCTCGAGGACGCGCTCGGGTATCTCGCCGCGCAGGGCGTCGTCCATCGCGAGGGGACCCGGTGGCACTGGATCGCCGACAGCTATCCGGCGAACGCGGTCTCCCTGCGCTCGATCGCGGAGGGCAACTTCACCGTCGTCGACGTCACCGGCGGGCGCAAGGACGTGATCGCCGAGGTGGATTACGCGGGCGCCGCGGCGACGCTGTACGAGGGCGCGATCCACATGGTGCAGTCGGCGCCGTGGCAGGTGGAGAAGCTCGACTGGGTCGGGCGGAAGGCGTTCGTCCGCGCGACGAACGCCGACTACTACACCGACGCCATCGACTATACGAAGCTGAAGGTCCTCGACGAGTTCGGAGGCGAAACGAGCGCCACCGCGCGGACCGCGCACGGCGAGGTCCACGTCGTCCGGCGCGTCGCGGGCTACAAGAAGATCCGCTACTACACCCACGAGAACGTCGGCTACGGGCGGGTGAATCTCCCCGACCAGGAGATGCACACGACGGCGCTGTGGTGGGAAGCCGAGCCCCGCGCGCTCGAGCGCGCCTTCGCGACCCGGTTCGAGGCGCTCGACGGGTTCCTCGGCGCGGCGTACGCGGTGCACCGGATTGCGGTCTTCCTCTCGGCCGCGGAGCCGCGCGATGTCGGCCGTGCGGTCGGCGACGGCGGGCCCGACGGCAACGTGGGTGGCGGCGGCCGGCGCCGACGGCCGCGCCGAGCCGCGCACGCTCGACGGCGCGGTGGTCGAGCTGACGGACGCGAGCCGGGCGTTCCGGCCGACGCTCTATCTGTACGATAACTATCCTGGCGGGATCGGCATCTCCGCGCCCCTCTTCGATCTGCGGCGGCAGGTAATCGAGCGGTCAACCGAGCTCGTCGCGCAATGCGCGTGCAAGCACGGCTGTCCGGCGTGCGTCGGCCCGGTCCTGGCCGCCGACGACCAACGCCGCTCGCCGAAGGACGCGGCACTCACGGTACTGGCGTTGCTGGGCGGTACCGACGCCCCCTGATGCTCGACCTTCAGCTGCAGCTCGCCCGCCTGCGCGAGAAGGCGCAAGCGCGCGCGGCCGCGACCGCGTCGCTTGGCGAGCGTTTGGATCGATTGCGGGTCGCCAACGGTCCGGCGCGGCGGCCGACCGCCGCGGCGCTCGCAGCCTCGCTCGGCGGCACGGTCGTCGCGCCGGACCTCGTCGAGCTGTCGCGCACGCTCGCCCTGCCCTGCCGCCACGGCGACGTCTCGATCGAAAGCGGCCATCGTCTCGCCGCCGCCGCGCGAGCCGTCGGCAGGTTCGACGTCACGCCCGAATCGCTGCTCTTCCTCGATACCGAGACGACGGGCCTCGCCGGCGGAACCGGGACCGTCGCCTTCGTCGTCGGGCTCGCCTGGATCGACGGTGCCTCGCTGCGCCTCGTCCAATGGCTCATGGCGAGCTTCGCGGCCGAACGGGCGCTGATTGGCCGCGTCCGCGAGCGTCTCGCACGCGCCGGGGCGCTCGTCACCTTCAATGGCAAGTCGTTCGACCTGCCGCTGCTGAAGGCGCGGGCTCGGCTCGCCGGCTGCGATCTCGGCGTCCGGGAGATCGCCCATCTGGACATGCTCCATGCCACTCGCCGGCTGCTGCGCGCCGGCTGGCCGGACTGCCGCCTTCGCACCGCCGAGATGGAAGCGCTGCGGCTCGAGCGCGTCAACGACCTGCCGGGCGCCGAAGCGCCCGGCGCCTGGCGACGGTGGCTCGCGCGCGGCGACGGCAGCCTGCTCGAGCGCGTGCTCGAGCACAACCGCGCCGACCTGCTCTCGCTCGCCGCGCTGCTCGCCCTGCTCGAGCATCCGACGGCGCGCGAAGCGCCGTTGCTCTACGCGGCGGCCTGATCGGAGGCGGGCGCGCATACCCCCGAGGGCTTCGGTGCGCGTACTGAAGACCTTCCAGCCGGGCGCACCCGGCACCCGGCGCTTCGCGGCTCGCTTCGGCAAGGCGCTCGTGTGCGTCAGATACCGACACGATCCCGCCACCGGCGCCCGCCTCACGACCGTCGAGCTGGTAGTCGAGAACACCCGTGTCTACTTCCCACGGTCGAAGGCGGGAGGCAGTATGGGGGTCACCCTGCGGGTGAAGATCGGCCGTGAAGAAATCCTGCTCCGGCAACAGATCACGGCCGCCGGCGGGATCTGGCACTACCCTGAGATAGTCTGGGAAGTCACCCCGGAGATCGTGAAGAAGCTGCGCCCCCGGGACCGGCTGGTGCGGACGCCGGGCCCGGTCGGAGAGAGCAACCATCCGCCGAGCGTGCCGGATGCCTACCCGTGGATGCCTGCCGATGCCGAATAGTGACTACCCTTGGCAATCTTGGGGTACCCGTGCCAATCTTCTCTGACGTCTACTTAACGTTAGGTGTCGAGACCGCCCGTGGTAAATCTCGTTGCTGAACTAGATCGCTGGTCGTTGAACGGCGCCGCCCTTGAGGCGCGGTTCACCCAAGGCCCCGCGGAGGCACCGGTGATCTATCTGAGCATCGAGGGGCTGGAGAGTCCTTCTGACGTCGAGGCCTATTTTGGTGAGATCGAGCCGTTCAACGAGGCGGTAACCCTGAAGGCCGTAGGCCCGAGCGAAATATTGCTTCAGTCCGAGGACGCAGATCCCCTTGTGTTACGAGATACACGGGTAGACATCCGAACCACCATGCTCGAGGTAGGCGACTTTGAGCGCGCCGCCCGGCTAAGCGAGGAATGGGGAAAATCGCAGCATGACGCGTGGGCTAAACTCAACTCACGCGTCGCTGACGCCAAGCATCTTCTACAGGATCAACGCCGTCGTCTCCTCGAGAAAGCGCAGAGGCAGAGTCCTGAGTCGACGGTGCGCTTGCTCTATGACCAGCAAATCTCATTCATCGACCGTGTCTTGTCAAAACTCGACACCTAACCCCGCGTTCGGCCTCTAGGGAGAAGCCATGAACAGTTCGCTTCGCCGGTTCGCGATATCCGTTTGTGCATCATCGCTTGTGTCTTTGATGCCGCACGCCAATGGCCAAAATGATGGAATGCCTTCTGAGTTGGCCGAAAAGATCGCTGCCATTGGGCGCGTGATCGACCCGGGTAAATCTGCTCCGCTCTATATTCCACTGCAGGAGAAGGAGCCTTATCGAGGCGTGAACGTTCGGCGCGACGTGAAATACGGTCCGGACGCTCGCAATCTACTGGACGTGTTCTCTCCTGACAGTGCTGGTGCGCCACGTCCGGTACTTCTTTTTGTGCACGGGGGCGGCTTCACCGGCGGAAATAAGCGCGCTCCTGGCAGTCCGTTCTACGACAACATCCATCTGTGGGCGGTGCGCAATGGTATGGTTGGCGTCAATATCACCTATCGTCTTGCGCCGGCAGCTGTATGGCCGGCTGGTGCACTAGATGTAGGGCTGGCCCTCGAGTGGGTGGCAACGAACATCGCTGCTCATGCGGGCGATCCGGCCCGGGTCTACTTGATGGGCAGTTCAGCAGGTGCCACGCATGTGGCGGACTACATCTCCGATGCGGCGCACAAGCAAGGTCCGCGACGTATCGCCGGCGCGATCTTGCTGTCCGGCATCTACGACCTCACAACATTCGATGTCCCCCCGCAATACAAGCAGTATTTTGGAGACGATGTTGCCCGCTACTCTGAGCGCTCGCCGATACACGGCTTGACGAGGACTTCGGTACCCCTTTTGGTATCACAGGCGGAGTACGATCCAGTCCCATTCGAGAAGCAAGCGGGCCAGTTGGTTGACGCATTGTGTAAGAGCGCGCGAGGCTGTCAACCCTTCGTCCTCCTGCGGAAGCACAATCATCTCACGCAAATTCAGTCGGTCAACACCAGTGACACGACCCTAACGCGCCACATACTGAGCTTTGTCAAATGACAGTTGGTGCGAATCGGGCTGGCTAACGCCGCGTTCGGCGTCATAGGGGCGGCGAGCCGAAAACAACCTCAGCGGACACCAGGGACCGAGGAGGGACTCATGCTGGAGCTTCGACCGAACTGTGAGTGCTGTGATCGCGATCTTCCTCCCGATTCAACCGATGCTTTGATTTGCTCGTTCGAGTGCACCTTCTGCCGTTTTTGTGCTGAAGGCGTGCTGGGCGGTCGGTGCCCCAATTGCGGTGGTGAGCTGCTTTCCCGACCGAAAAGGCCCGCGGAGAAGTTGTTGAAATACCCCGCGTCCTCTGAGCGCATCTTCAAACCCGAAGCCTGCGCCAAGCGCCCGGCTTGAACCGCGACCGCCGAGCGAGGGGCCGATGCCGAGACCATGTTGAGTCGAGTCAACGCTATGACGCCGAACCCCGCGTTCGAGCGTTAGACAACCCACTTGATCGCGTCGAGCATGACCAGGGATTTCGGCCCCGCGGCTGTTTGGGCGGGGGTAACGGCTTTCGTGTGGTACGCGTTCGGAGCGGTTCCCTTGCACATCGGCGTCTCCCAGCAACTGGGCCTCACTACCGCGCAAACGTCGAGCTGGATTTTCATCGTCTGGTTCAGCGGTGCCCTCGCGTCGATCGCGCTTTCCCTCCACTTCAGGCAACCGATACCGATCACCTGGACTATTCCTGGCTTGATCTATCTCGGCACGCTCGCCGGTCGCTTCAGCTTTCCAGAGCTGGTTGGCGCAAATCTCGTTGCCGGCCTGCTGCTGCTCGCTCTGGGGCTTTTCGGCATCGGTGGAATGATCATGAGATGGCTTCCTCTGCCGATCATCATGGGCATGTTTGCGGGAAGCATTCTTCCGTACGTGGTGCGCATGGTCATCGCGACGGTCGAAGATGCCGTCATCGCCGGAACCGCAGCCGGAAGCTATTTGCTGGGAAGATTCATCGCGAGTTCGCGAATTCCTCCCGTCGGTCTTGCAGTGATCGGCGGGGGAATCGCCGTTGGGTTGTTGGGCACTGCCCGCCCGGAACCCGTCGAGTGGGTTTTGCCAGAGCTCGCGATCGCGGAAATGACCGTCTCGCTTTCCGCCGTGGTCGCCGTAAGTCTGCCGATGGTGGTGCTGGCGATCGGTCTCGGCAATGTGCAAGGCCTGGGATTTCTCATGGCCCAGGGGTACAAGGTCCCGACAAACACCATCTCGACGGCTGTGGGGGTCACCTCGATCCTCAACGCGCTCCTCGGCGGCCATCCGGCCACCGTTGCGAGAACAGGGGTTGCGATCCTCGCCTCGTCCGAGGCCGGTCCTGCTTCCGGCCGATATTGGGCCGCCGTAGTCGCTGCCGTGCTCACGATTGTTCTCGCCTTGGCGGCTACGCCGGTCGCCTCTTTGTTGAACGTGCTTCCGAAGACTTACATCTTCGCGCTCGCCGGGCTTGCCATCCTGACCTCGCTTCAGGACGCATTGGAAAAGTCCTTCGGCGGTGAGCTGCGCTTTGGCGCACTGGTAGGCTTTGTTGTGGCCGCGGCACCGTTCACGATTTTCGGAATCAGCTCGGCATTTTGGGCGATCATTGCGGGAATCCTCGCTTCGGCGTGCGTCGAGCGGCGGCAACTTGTCGACTTCTGGAATCGAGGGACGTCGTCCAACGAACAGCTCCAGCCGACGCGAACGACGCGCGGCTGAGCTGAGACTCTCCTCCGGTAGCGGTTGCTGCACGCGGGCTGTGGTCGTTCTTGCCTGAGGCAACGCAAGCCCTGTCGCTGCGGCCCGACACTCTCCAGCCCAGGATCGATCAAGGACGCTCTACAGTCGGCGGCATTCGCTTCCGCCGCTAGCCGCGCGCTAAACTATCGTGGCTGTCCCCGCCCGTCACTCTCCACGAGCCATCCCGAGAGAGACAGAAAGGAAACCACATGACTCCCTTGCGCGCAGTCTCCGCGATCGCGTATCTGTTCGCGCTCGCCGTCTTGTCATCCGGGTGCGAGACCGTCAAGACCGGCGACACCTTCAGGTACGGATTCTCCGATGTCCGATCCAACGCTCCGTCTGCCGCGGAGCGCCCGACGCCGACCGATTTTCAGCTCAGGGCGAAAACGTGGAAGCACGAGTGGCGATGCGACGTCTTCGACACCTGCAGCACCGACTTCCTCAGCACCTTCTTCGTCTTCGATACGCGAACCGGAAGACAGATCAACTGGAACCGCGTCGAGGTATTCCTGAAGGACGACTGCAACGCCACCATTAATGACCGCGAGAAGTACAAGACGGTCACCGATACCGAATTCGTGTCGTTAGGGTGGGGCGACAATCGCAAGGGGAAGTACGAGCACGTCAGCGCCCTGCTCGTGTTCTACGCCGACTGGGGAAGCGTGAATGCGCACGTCCGGACGATAGTCTGCCCGTAGCGTCGTTTCCGTCGCTCGCCGATCGTGGCTCGAGCGGTCGGCGAGCCGGGTTGCACATCGTGCGGGTTGCCTGAGCGTGCTCGCCGGCCGGCAGCGTCTGTAGAATGCTCCGGCCGCCGCAATAACAAAGGGAGGAGACCATGTTCAAGCGCTTCGCGCGGGCGCTCGCCCCGCTCTGTCTCGCCGTCGCCGCGTCCGGCGCACATGCCCAGGCCTGGCCCACTAAACCGGTCCGCATCGTGGTCGCGTTCTCCCCGGGCGGTTCGACCGACCTCGTCGTGAGAGGGATGAGCGACCGCCTGTCGCAGGACCTCGGCCAGCCGGTGGTGGTCGAGAATCGCGCCGGGGCGAACGGCAACGTCGCGGCCGAGTACGTCGCGAAGCAGCCCGCCGACGGCTACGTGGTGCTCGCGACGGCGGACGCGCTTCCCGCGAGCGCCCATCTCTACAAGCTCGCCTTCGACCCGATGAAAGACTTCACGCCCGTCATCCAGCTCACGCGCCAGCCGATCGTGCTGGCCGTGCATCCGTCGACCGGCGTGAGCACGCTCGCCGAGCTGATCGCGCTCGCCAAGACGAAGCCCGGGATGGGCTATGCCACTTCGGGCGCCGGATCGGGGCAGCACATGGTGGGCGAGTGGCTCGCCAAGCTCGCCGGTATCCAGCTCACGCACATTCCGTACAAGGGCGGCGGGCAGGCGATCGTCGACCTGGTCGGCGGCCAGGTGCTGATCGGCTCGCTCGGGTCCTCGCCGGTGATGCCGCACTACAAGGCGGGCAAGCTGAAGATCGTCGCGCAGACGACCGCGACGCGCGCGCCGTCGCTGCCCGAGGTACCCACGTACGAGCAAGCGGGGCTGCCAGGCCTGGTGCTCGACCAGTGGCTCGGGCTGCTCGTGCCCGCCGGCACGCCCCCCGAGGCGATCAAACGCCTGAACGCCGAGGTCGACAAGGCGCTCGCCCTGCCGGCGATGCACGAGCGCTTCGCGCAGGCGGCGCTCGAGGGCGTGGGGGGCTCGCCCGAGCAGTTCGCGCGGCTGTACCGCGACGACTTCGAGAAGTACGGCCGGCTGGTCAAGGAGCTGAACATCAAGATCAACTGACCCCGGCACGATGAAACCCAACCTGATCGTCATCCTGATCGACGACCTGCGCTTCGACGAGACCGGCGCCTCGGGGCATCCGTACATGAAGACGCCGAACATCGACCGCCTCGCGAACGAGGGCGGGAAGTTCGTCAACGCCTTCCACACCACGCCGCTCTGCTCGCCCAACCGCGCCTCGATCGTCACCGGCCAGTACGCGAGCCGCCACGGCATCATCGACAACGTCGGGCGTGACGCGATGAGCCACCGGCTACCCAACTACCACCTCGAGCTGCAGAAGCTCGGCTACGAGACCGCGCACATCGGGAAGTGGCACATGGGCAACGACGCGAGCCCCCGGCCCGGCTACGACCACTGGGTGAGCTTCCGCGGTCAGGGCACGATCACCAACCCCGTGCTCTGGGAGAACGGCGAGGAGCACGCCGTCGCGGGCTACGTCTCCGACCTGCTGTCCGATCGCGCCGTCGACTACGTGCGCCGCAAGCGCAAGCGGCCCTTCGCCCTCTTCCTGGCGCACAAGGCGGTCCACCCCGACGTGCAGCAGAAGCAGGACGGCACGATCGATGTCGCCACGATGGCGGGTTACGTGCTGCCCGAGCGCCACCGCGATCTGTACAAGGGCGCGATCTATCCGATGCGCCCGAGCGTGCGCCCGCCCGAGGAGGTGATACAGCAGAAGCCGGCGTGGAAGGAAGTGTTCGAGCTGCGCCGCCAACCCTCCAGCCGCGCGTTCCTGAACGCGATCCACGTCGGCACGCAGGAGGAAGTGCGCGAGCGCGCCGCCATGATGGCCGCGGTGGACGAGGGCGTGGGCCGCCTGCTCGCCGCACTGGAGGAGACCCGGCAGCTCGACCGGACCTGCATCGTGTTTCTCGGCGACAACGGCTTCTTCTTCGGCGAGCACGCCCTGGGCGCCGAGCGTCGCTTCGCTTATGAGGAGGGGATCCGCACCGCGTTCTTCGTGCGCTACCCCAAGCGCATCCCCGCGGGCAGCAGCTTCCCGCAAATGGTGCTCGCGATCGACATCGCGCCGACCATGATCGATCTCGCCGGCGGCAAACCGGGCGCGCACGTGCAGGGCCGCTCGCTCGTGCCGCTGGTGAAGGGCCGCGGGAGGAAGTGGCGCGAGTCGTTCCTGGTCGAGTACTTCAGCGAGTCGGCCTGGCCGTGGATCGTCGGCATGAGCTACAAGGCGGTGCGCACCGAGCGCCACAAGCTCATCCACTGGGTGCACAAGGACGGCGTCGACGAGCTCTACGACCTCGAGCGCGACCCCTATGAGATGGCCAACGTCATCGGCGACGCCGGCTATGCTCAGACGCGCAAGGACCTGGTGAAGGAGTTGCGCAAGCTCGTCGCCGAGGCGGTCGGGCTCTGAGCCCTGCACCACGGCACACGGAGATCATCATGACCGCAAGCCAGACCGAGAAGGCCACCCGCTTCAGAGCGCTGCACGAGGGACCGGGGGCGTTCCTGATCCCGAACCCATGGGATGCGGGTTCGGCGCGCATCCTCGCCGGGCTCGGCTTTCAGGCGCTGGCGACGTCGAGCGGCGCCTCGGCCGGCATCCTCGGCCGCCGCGACGGCCAGGTCACGCGCGAGGAGGCGCTGGCGCACGCGCGCGCCATCGTCCTGGCCACCGACCTTCCCGTGTCGGCCGATCTGGAGAAGGGTTTCGGTGACGCGCCGGCGGCTACGGCCGAGACGATCCGCCTCGCCGCCGAGGTCGGGCTGGTCGGCGGCTCGATCGAGGACGCGACCGGCGACAAGGAGAAGCCGCTCTACGACTTCGGCCACGCGACCGAGCGCGTGGCGGCGGCAGTGCAGGCGGCGCGGGCCCTCCCCTTCCCGTTCATGCTGACCGCCCGGGCCGAGAACTACTTGCGCGGCAACCCGGATCTCGAGGACACGATCAAGCGTCTGCAGGCGTTCGAGCGGGCGGGTGCGGACGTGCTGTTCGCGCCGGGCCTGCCCGACCTCGCAGCGGTGCGCGCGGTCTGCGCCGCCGTGTCGAAACCGATCAACTTCATGGTCGGCATCAGAGGCAAGTCATTCACCGGCGCCGAGCTCGAGGCGGCGGGCGTCCGGCGGATCAGCCTCGCCACCTCGCTGTACCGCGCGGCGATGAGCGGCCTCGTCGAGGCCGCCCGGGAGGTCAAGGAACAGGGAACGTTCGGCTACCTCGACCGTTCCCTGACCACCCCGGAGCTGAACGGCTTGATGCGGAGCTGAGCGATCGACTTCGCGGCCGCGTCAGTTGCTGGCGAAGCAGTAGATGAAGCCCGCGCCACCGGTGCCGCGCAACGCGTCGTCGCTGCAGCCGCGGGACGGATGCGAGGAGTTCCAGGACTTGGCGGGCGGCTCCTCGTTCAGGCCCATGCGGTCGTGATGGCCGACCTGCGCGGAACCCTCGCCGCTCTTGCTCCAGTTGCCGCAGGTCCGGTCGTCGCTACCCGCGAACGCCGTGCCGTCCGGCTGCGTGCCGGTGAGGATGTCGTGCTGGTTGGGCGAGTCGCCTCGCCCGTTCACGACCCCGCCCTTCTCGGTCAGCGCGGTCTGCTTGGTCAGATTGTTGGTGCCGTGCAACTCGGCGACGTTCTTCGCCACGACCACGCCCTTGGCGTTCTGCCACGGGCCCGCGCCGATGCGGTCGCGGGCATTGACGGCCTGTGCGCCCTGGGTGCTGAGGTACGCACGCCACGTGCGGTTGCCGGCGCCGACTGCGCTCGCGAGCGACTGGCAGAGCTTGTCCGCGCCCGCCAGTCCGCCGAAATCTGCTCCCTTTCCCGAGCCGGTGCTGCTGAGGAAGAAGGTCATCCCCGATTGCTGGGCCAGCGCAGCCCCGCTCAACCCGAACAACAGCAGCAGGCTCGAAGCAACTAGATTGAGGTTCGACTTCGTCATTGCAGTCCTCCAGAGGTTCGCCGTGCTCCCCGAACACCAGCGAGTCACCGGCGTTTAGCATTAACATCGGTCCGATCGTCGGTATTCCCGCCGGAAGGTAGGCGATTGAAGCAACGATTCCAGGCCCGAATGGCGATCGCGCTCGCGACGGCGCTCGCCGCGAGCGCGTGGTGCGGGGCGCCGGCGGCACAAACCGCGTCGCCAATGACGCCGCCGCCGCGATTCCCACCGGCGGCGAAGCTCGATCCGGAGACTGCACCCGCTTCGGTCCGGCAACAGGAATCCATGGTCCGCATTCCCGCGGGCACCTACCCCATCGGCTCGCCGGCGCAGCACGCCCTCGCCAACCCGGCCGCGATGCCGGTGCACCGGGTCGCGATCAAGGCGTTCCGCATCGACCGCACCGAAGTGACGAACGCCCAGTTCGCCGAGTTTCTGAACGCGCTCCCCGCGAAACCCAGCGGCACTGCGCTCGGCGGCAAGGTCGGCCCCGCGAACATCGCGGCGCCCGACCGGCAGCTCTTCCTCGAGTTCAGCAGCCGGCCCTCGCCGTACACGGTGATCGATCTCGACGACGAGGAAGCGCTGATCGGGGTGCGCGACGGGCGCTTCGTGCCCAACCCGAGCTTCGAGAATCATCCCGTCACCGAGACGACCTGGGCCGGCGCGCTCGCCTACTGCCGGTGGCGCGGCGCCCGGCTGCCGACCGAGGTCGAATGGGAGGCCGCGGCCCGAGGAACGGCCGGTCGCACGTTCCCCTGGGGCGAGGCGATGCCGACGACCGAGCTCGCGGTCATCAACCGTCCCAGCGGCGACATCGTGCCGGTCGGCAGCCGGCCGCGCGGCGCAACGCCGGAGGGACTGCTGGACATGGCGGGCAGCCTGCTCGAATGGACGAGCACGCTCGACCGGCCGTACCCATATCGCGCCGACGACGGCCGCGAGGACCCGACGCTCCCGGGTGAGCGTGTCGTCCGCGGCGGGAACTATGTGTTCGACGACGCGCCGGGCCGGCTGACGACCTGGAACCGGACCGTTTCGTGGCGCAACCCGGCCACCGGCCATCGCCAGATCGGCGTTCGCTGCGCCGCCGACGGCTGAGCGCCCCAGCCAAGCGACCAAGGAAACGCCATGCTGAAATGGATTCTCGCGTTCGTGATCGGCGGACTGCTCGGCGGCATCGCGGGATTCGCCGCCGGGATCTTCGTGTACCCCTATGTTTTCCTGGCCGACATCGTGGCCGCAGAACGCGTGGAGGACCCCGCGTCGCGACGGGTCGTGGCGAAGGGGATGTTCATCCACGCCAACCCCTCCGACCCGATCCATCACGGCAAGGGCGGCGCGACCGTGTACGAGAACCTGGTCCACCTGGAGGCGGACTTCGAGGTGGGGCCGGGCCCGAAGTTCCACGTCTACCTCGTGCCCGAGCGCGACGTCACGCCTTCCACGCCCGTGGCGAAGACGATGTTCGTGGACCTCGGGCGGCTGAAGGCGTTCAAGGGCAGCCAGAACTACCCGCTGCCCGCCGGCGTCGATCCCGCGAAGTACGGGAGCGTCGTGATCTGGTGTGAGCAGTTCGGCGTGCTCATCTCGCCGGCGGAGCTCAAGCGCCCGTAGCGCGCCGCGCGCGAAGCGCGGAGGATTTCCGGTATCCTAACCGGCGCATTGCGCGCGTCCCCGTGTCCATCAGCGCGCGCGGTTTCCCGCCGGAGCCCGCATGGCCGAGCCCAGCAGCATCCTCTTCGAAGCGCAGGACGGCTACGCCGTCGTGACGCTCAACCGTCCCGATCGCCTGAACAGCTTCAACCCCGAGATGCACGAGCGCCTGCGCGCCGCGCTCACCGACGTGAAGCGACGCGACGACGTCCGCGCCCTGCTGCTCACCGGCGCCGGGCGCGGCTTCTGCGCCGGCCAGGACCTTGCCGACCGTGTGGTCGCGGCGAATGCCGAGCCGGTCGACCTCGGCTACACGATCAGCGCCCACTACAACCCGCTCATCCGCAGCCTGCGCGAGCTCCCCAAGCCGATCATCTGTGCCGTGAACGGCGTCGCGGCCGGCGCCGGCGCGAACATCGCGCTCGCCTGCGACGTCGTGCTCGCCGCGCGCTCGGCAAGCTTCGTCCAGGCGTTCTCCAAGATCGGCCTCGTCCCGGACTCGGGCGGCACGTACTTCCTGCCGCGACTCGTCGGCGCGGCGCGGGCGATGGGGCTCGCGCTGCTCGGCGACAAGCTCGGCGCGGAGGACGCGGAGCGCTGGGGGCTCATCTGGAAGTGCGTCGACGATGCGAAGCTCATGGACGAGGCGCGCGCGCTCGCCGCACAGCTCGCGGCCGGGCCGACCAAGGGCCTGGGCGAGATCAAGCGCGCCATCTACGCGTCGGGCGCCAACACGCTCGACGCCCAATTGGACTTCGAGCGCGATCTCCAGCGCGAGCTCGGCCGGACCGACGACTACCGCGAGGGGGTGGCGGCGTTCATGGCGAAGCGCGCACCCAGGTTCAGGGGCCGGTGAGCAAGAGCGAGCCTCCCGCGCAGGCGCTCGCTGCCGCGGCCGGGCGCGCCATGTACGCGAACGACCACGCCTCGCAGGCCCTCGGCATCGTGCTCGAGGAGATCCGCCCGGGCTACGCGCGGATGCGCATGACCGTCCGCAAGGACATGGTCAACGGCCACGACCTCTGCCACGGCGGCATCATCTTCACGCTGGCCGACAGCACGTTCGCGTTCGCTTGCAACAGTCACAACCACGTGACCGTGGCGCAGGGCGCGGCGATCGAGTTTCTCGCGCCGGGACGGCTCCGCGACGTGCTGACCGCGATCGGCGAGGAGCGCCACGTGCGCGGGCGGAACGGCGTCTACGACATCGCGGTCACCAACCAGGGCGGCGAGCGGATCGCGCTGTTCCGCGGCAAGTCGTTCCGGCTGGACGGGCAGATCGTGACCCCGGACGCCGACCTCCCGCCCTGACTTTCCCGTCCCGGCCGAAGGAGAACACGATGGGCACGCACGACCAGCTCGAGCACATCGAGAAAGCCAGCGTCGACGAGCTCCGCGCGCTGCAGCTCGAGCGGCTCAAGTGGAGCGTGCGGCACGCCTACGAGAACGTGTCGCACTACCGCAGGAAGTTCGACGCTCACGGGGTCCGCCCGGACGATCTGAAGCGCCTCGAGGACCTCGCCAGGTTCCCGTTCACCACCAAGCAGGATTTCCGCGAGAACTATCCCTTCGCCATGTTCGCCGTGCCGATGGAACGCATCGTCCGCATCCATGCGTCCAGCGGCACCACCGGGAGACCGACCGTCGTCGGCTACACCAAGCGCGACATCGACACCTGGTCGCACGTCATGGCGCGCTCGATTCGCGCCGCCGGCGGACGCTCGACGGACAAGCTGCACGTGGCGTACGGCTATGGGCTCTTCACCGGCGGCCTTGGCGCCCACTACGGCGGCGAGACGCTCGGCGCATGCGTGATCCCGCTCGGGGGCGGAATGACCGAGCGGCAGGTGCAGCTCATCAACGACTTCAAGCCCGACATCATCATGGTGACGCCGTCGTACATGCTGGCGATCGCCGACGAGTTCGACCGCCAGGGCCTCGACGCGAAGCGCTCGTCGCTCCGGGTCGGGATCTTCGGCGCCGAGCCCTGGACCGAGGGCATGCGCGAGGAGATCGAGCGCCGGATGGGCCTCACCGCCGTCGACATCTACGGGCTGTCGGAGGTGATGGGCCCGGGCGTCGCCCAGGAGTGCATCGAGACCAAGGACGGCCTCACGATCTGGGAGGACCATTTCTATCCCGAGATCGTCGACCCCGGGACGGGGGAACCGATGCCCGATGGCCAGTCGGGCGAGCTCGCGTTCACCTCGCTCACCAAGGAGGCGCTGCCGGTGATCCGCTACCGCACGCGGGATCTGACGGCGCTCGCGCCCGGCACCGCGCGCACGATGCGACGCATGGGGCGCATCACCGGGCGCAGCGACGACATGCTGATCATCCGCGGCGTGAACGTCTTCCCGACCCAGATCGAGGAGCTGATCACCAAGCAGTCGAAGCTCACCCCGCACTACGTGCTCGAGGTCCGGCGCGACGGCCGGCTAGACACGCTCGACGTGATCGTCGAGGCCCGCGGCGACCTGAGCGCGCCGCTGACCGAGGCCGAGCGCGCCGCCGAAGCGATGGCGCTCGAGCACAACGTCAAGTCGTACATCGGCGTCACGACCACGGTGAAAGTCGTCGAGCCCGGCAAGGTCGAGCGCTCGCAGGGCAAGGCGAAGCGGGTGATCGACCTGCGGCCCAAAGCCTAGCCGGACGCCAGCTCAGCAGACCCCAAACGAGATCCCGAGCTCCCGCAGGTACCGCCGGTAGGCGACCGCGAGGCGGTCGGCGGCCGAGTGCGCTTCGCCGCCCGACAACGGCAGCCGGCGCGGCTGCTGGGATTCGATCACCGGCCGGTCCTGGACGAAGATCGTGTCCTGGAACGCCCGCAGCGCCGCCTCGGCCGTGTCCTCGTCGCTCGTGAAGTGCGTGAACCACACGCGGCTCGCCTCGGGCGCGACCGGGCAGATCCAGAGGGCGTACGTCTCGCGCGGCGCCGCGCCGGCGTGCGCGGCATCGGCCTGCTTGTACAGCACTGCCGCGTAGGGGCCGAGCACTTCGTACCGGTAGTCGACCCAGGCGCCCGCGGCCGCCCCCGCGCGACCCTGCGGCTGCCACGCGCGGTAAGCCGGAGCGACCGGGCGCCCGTCGGGCGTGAGGGTGACTTCGTAGTGCGGCACCCTGGCGTGCCCGCGATCGCCAAGGAGACCCTCGTGCACGAACGGGAAGTGGGACATGTCGAGAAAGTTCTCGACCACCCGCGGGGCGCTGGTGGCGACGTCGTGCGGTCCACTCACGATCCGCCGCCCCGGCGCGCCATCGATCTCCGGCACCCGCGCAACGGATCGCTCGAGCCGCACCCAGACGACGCCATGCGCTTCGGTTGCCTCGTACGCCTGGGCGGCATGCGCCGCGCCGGGCGCGAAGTCAGGCAGCGCGGGGATGGCGGCGCACGCGCCGCCGGCACCGAACTGCCAGCCGTGATACGCGCACTCGAGACGGCCCGCGACGATTCGCCCCAACGACAGGCGGGTGCCGCGATGGGGGCAGCGGTCGGCCCAGGCCTGCACGCCCGCCGCCGGCTCGCGCCACAGCACGAGCTCGCGCTCGAGCAGGCGTGCCGCGACCGGCGCGCTGCCGACCTCGGTGCCCGACGCAACCGGATGCCACAGGCCGGCCTCGAGCACCCGCCCTCCCCCGCGCGCTACTTCGCGGTCGGGAGCTTGCCCTCGACGCCGCGGACGTAGAAGTCGACCTTGTCCTTCCAGTCCTGGTCGGCCTTCGCGTCCTTCGCCAGCCGCTCCTTGCCGGTGTTGTCGACGACCGGACCGGTGAAGACCTCGAAGGTACCCGCCTTCATCGCGGCCTTGATCTCGTCGATCTTCTTCCGGGCGCCCTCGGGGACGCTGGCAGCGATCTTCACGAGGTCGTTCTGGCCTTCCTTCACGCCCCAGACGGTGCGCTCGGTCTTCCAGGTGCCGTCCATCGCGTCCTTGACCGCTTTCTTGTAGTAGTTGCTCCAGTCGACGATCGCGGAGCCGAGGTGGGCGTTGGGCGCGAACGCGCTCATGTCGCTGTCCCAGCCGAACGCGAGCTTGCCGTTCTTCTCCGCCGTCTGCAGCACCGCCGTGGAGTCGGTGTTCTGCAGCAGCACGTCGGCGCCACCGTTGAGCAGCGACTGCGCAGCCTCGCTCTCCTTGGGCGGATCGAACCAGGTGTTGACCCACACCACGCGCGTCCGGATCTTCGGGTTGACGCTCTGTGCGCCCAGCGTGAAGGCGTTGATGTTGCGCAGCACCTCCGGAATCGGGAACGAGCCGACGAAGCCGAGCGTGCCGGTCTTGCTCATCGTCCCGGCGATGATGCCTGCGAGGTACGTGTCCTCGTAGAACTTGGAGTCGTAGATGCGCATGTTGGGCGCGGTCTTGTAGCCGGTCGCGTGCTCGAACTTCACGTCCGGGAACTCGGCCGCGACCTTCAGCATCGGCTCCATGAAGCCGAACGAGGTCGCGAAGATGATCTTGTTGCCCTGCACCGCGAGGTCGCGGATTACGCGCTCGGCATCCGCGCCTTCGGGCACCTTCTCGACGAACGTCGTCTTCACCTTGGCGCCGAACTCCGCCTCGACCGCCTTCCGGCCCTGGTCGTGGGCGAACGTCCAGCCGGCGTCACCCACCGGGCCGACATACATCCACGCGGCCTTGAACGGCTCCGGCGGCGGCGCAGGGGCCTTGGCTTCGGGCGCCGGGGCCTTCGCCGCCGGCGGGGGTTCCTCCTTGCCGCAGGCCGCGAGCAAGGTCACTGCAGCGAGCGCCGCGGCCTTCAGCCAGGAGCGCTTGGCGGGACTGAACATGACTTCTCCTCTTTGATCATGGGGTTGGGTGTCGCCCCGGCGGCGGAGCGCGCGCGCCCTCACCCCGAGGGGTGGAACGGTTTGCCGAGCGAGGCCGGCATGTTAATCCGAATCCACGCCGGGTTGCGCGATATCAGCGCGAGCACGACGATGGTCGCCAGGTACGGCAGCATCGACAGGAACTGGCTCGGGATCTGCACGCCGGACGCCTGCAGATAGAACTGCAGCATGGTCACGCCGCCGAACAGGTACGCCCCGAGCAGCACCCGCGCCGGGCGCCAGGTGGCGAACGGCGTGAGCGCGAGCGCGATCCAGCCGCGCCCCGCGACGAGGCCCTCCACCCACAGCGGCGCGTAGACGACCGAAAGGAACGCGCCGGCGACGCCGCACAGGGCGCCGCCTGCGAGCACGGCAGCGAACCGGATCCAGCGCACCGCGTAGCCGAGCGAGTGCGCCGAGTCCGGCGATTCGCCGATCGCCCGCAGCACGAGACCGGTCCGGCTGCGGTACAGGAACCAGGCGAGCGCGACCGCGAGCAGCACCGCCGCGTAGGCGAGCGGGTGCTGCTTGAACAGCGCCGGCCCGAGGAACGGGATGTCGGCGAGCACCGGCACCTCGAACGTGCTGCGCTCGGCGAGCTTTCGCCCGACGTACTGCACGCCGACGAACGCGGAGAAGCCCGCACCGAACAGGCTCAGCGCGAGACCGCTCGCGTACTGGTTCGTGCCGAGCCAGATCACCAGGACGCCGAAGCCGGCCGCGAGCACCATCCCGGCCGCCGCGCCGGCCGCGACCGCAACCCACTCGTTCCCCGAGTGAAAGGCGGCCGCGAAACCCGCGATGGCGCCGACCAGCATGATCCCCTCGGCGCCGAGGTTGAGCACCCCCGCCTTCTCGTTGATGAGGAGCCCCAGCCCGGCGAGCGCGAGCGGCGTGCCGGAGGCGATCGTGGCGGCGATCAGCAGCGCGACCTCGTTCACGACGTCACCGCCGCTCGGTGGTGCGCGCCGCGCCAGCGCACGCGGTGGTTGATCAGCGTGTCGCAGGCGAGCAGCAGGAAGAGCAGCAGCCCCTGGAAGACGCCGGTCAGCGCGTTCGGCAGGCCGAGCCGCGACTGGCTGAGCTCCCCGCCGATCACGAACATCGACAGCAGCACGCCGGCGAAGAGGCAACCCACGGGATGCAGCCGGCCGACGAAGCACACGATGATTGCGGTGAAGCCGTAGCCGGTCGAGACATGCGGGGTGAGCTGGCGCAGGGGCCCGGCCGCCTCCATCGCGCCGGCGAGCCCCGCCATCCCGCCCGACACGAGCAGCGCCGTCCACAGCGCGGCGCGCGCGGAGAAGCCGGCGTAGCGCGCCGCGTCGGGCGCGAGCCCACCGACCTGGAGCTGGAAGCCGCGCCACGACCGGAACATGAAGGCCCAGAACACCGCCACGAGGACGAGCGCGATCGCGAACCCGATGTGCAGGCGCGACTGCGGCACGAGGTTCGGCAGCAGCGCCTCGGTCACGAACGTCTTGGTCTGCGGGAAGTTGAAGCCCTGCGGGTCCTTCCACGGCCCGAAGACGAGGTAGTTCAGCAGCTGCTGCGCGACGTAGACGAGCATCAGGCTCACCAGGATCTCGTTCGCGTTGAAGCGGTCCCGCGCGAACGCGGTGAGCGACGCCCACGCCATGCCGCCGACGACGCCGGCGAGCAGGATGACCGGCGTCAGCAGCCACCGCGGCGCCCCGATGCCGTGCGTGGTGACGTAGAGCGCGACGCCGCCGCCGACGATCGCGCCGAGCAGGAACTGTCCTTCGGCGCCGATGTTCCAGACGTTCGCCCGGTAGCACACCGCGAGACCGAGCGCGCACAGGATCAGGGGGGTCGCCTTGAGCGCGACCTCGGTCACGCCGCGCACGGTCGTCAGCGGCTCGTAGAAGAACATCCCGAGGCCGCGGACCGGGTCTTTGCCGAGCAGGACGAAGAGGCCCCCGGCGATGACCGCGGTCAGCGCCAGCGCGATGAGCGGCGACGCGATCGACAGCGCCGCCGACGGCTGCGGACGGGCCTCAAGCCGGAGCATGCGCCGCCGCCTCGCCCGCCCACAGCCCGCTCATCCACTGGCCGATCCGGTCCGGCGTCGCCGCCGCGGTCGCGATCGGCGGCGAGAGTCGGCCCCGCGCGATCACGTACAGCCGGTCGGTGATCTCGAACAGCTCGTCGAGCTCCTCGCTCACCACCAGCACCGCGCAGCCCGCGTCGCGGAGCGCGAGCAGCTCGGCCCGGATCTGCGCCGACGCGCCGACGTCGACGCCCCAGGTCGGCTGCGCGACGATCAGCACCCGGGGCCGTGCATCGATCTCCCGGCCGACGATGTACTTCTGCAGGTTGCCGCCCGACAGGCTGCGCGCCGCCGCCGCGGGCCCGCCCGCCTTAATGTTGAAGCGCGCGATGATCGCTCGCGTCATCGCCGTCATCCGGCCGAGGTCGAGCCAGCCGCCCGCGCGCACCGGCTCGCGGCGAGTCAGGAGCACGTTGTGCGCGAGGCCGAGCGTCGGCACCGCCCCGCGCCCGAGCCGCTCCTCGGGCACGTAGTGCAGCCCGCGCCGGCGGCGGCGGCCGGGGGATTCCCGCGCGACGGGGTCGCCGAAGAGCCGGATGCTGCCGGGCGGCGCACGCCGATCCTCGCCGGACAGCGCGGCGAGCAGCTCCTGCTGGCCGTTCCCGGAAACGCCGGCGATCCCGACGACCTCGCCGGCGTGCACCTCCAGGTCGATCCCGTCCAGCGTCACGCCGAACTCGTCGCGCCGGTCGAGGGCAAGCGCACGCGCTTCGAGCGCGACCGGGCCGCGCTCGACGGCGCGGTGCTGGAGCCGCGGGGGCTCGGCGCCGATCATCAAGCGCGACAGCTCGGCCGAGGTCACGGTGCGCGGGTCGACGACGCCCGTCACCCGCCCGGCGCGCAGCACGGTGCACGAATGGCACAACGCCCGGATCTCGTCGAGCTTGTGGCTGATGTAGAGAATGCTGCAGCCGCGCCCGGCAAGGAGCCGCAGCGTCGCGAACAGCTTCTCGACCGCCTGCGGGGTGAGGACCGACGTCGGCTCGTCGAGGATCAGCAGGCGCGGCTCGGCCAGGAGCGCGCGCACGATCTCCACGCGCTGCCGCTCGCCCACCGAGAGCGTGTGCACCGGCCGTTCGGGATCGACCTCGACCCCGTACTCGGCGGCCTTCGCCCGGATATTGCGTGCGACCGCAGCGAGCGGCAGCGCCGAATCGAGCCCGAGCCACACGTTCTGCGCGGCGGTGAGGGTGTCGAACAGGGAAAAATGCTGGAACACCATGCCGATGCCGAGCGCGCGGGCGGCATGCGGGTTCGGGATCTCGACCGGGCGGCCCTCCCAGCGGATCTCGCCGGCGTCCGGCGTCACAACGCCGTAGATCACTTTCATCAGCGTCGACTTGCCGGCGCCGTTCTCGCCGAGGACGGCGTGAATCTCGCCCGGCAGGACGGCGAGGTCGATCCCGTCGTTCGCGACGACCGCGGGGTAGGCCTTGCGAATGCCGCTCAGGGCCAAGCGCGGCGTCCCGCCCGGTCCGGCGGCTGGCATTCCCCTCCCTCGCGTCAGGCTTCGGCGGCGGCGTCCGGCGCGCGCTGGGCCGCGCGACGCTCGTGGTGCTCGAGGAGCTGCGCGGCGACCGCGACGGCGATCGTCCCGGGCTCCTTGCCCTTGATGCCCGGGATTCCGATCGGGCACGTGAACCGGGCAATTGTAGCCGCCGGCACGCCGTGCTTGGCGAGCCCCTTCTCGAAGGTGCGGCGCTTGGTCTGCGAGCCGATCATTCCGCAGTACGCGAAGTCGCCGCGACGCAGGATCGCCGCGACGAGCTCGAGATCGAGCGCGTGACTGTGCGTCATGACGAGGAAGTAGCTGCCCGGCGGCGCGGCCGCTACTTCGCCGGCCGGCGCAGCGGTGAGCGCGACGCGTACGTTGTCCGGGGCCGCGTGCGGAAACTCGGCGGCACGCGCGTCCACCCACGTCACGCGGCAGGGGAGCGTGCCGAGGACGCGCACGAGCGCGCGTCCCACGTGCCCGGCTCCGAACACGACGACGTGAAAATCGGCCGGCTGGAGCGGCTCGAGGAGCACCGCAGTGCCGTCTGCCAGCGTGACGAGCCGCGGCGTGCGATCCGGGTCGGCGAGCAGCCGGCGCGCGATCTCGACTGCCCCCGCGTCCGTTGCCGCGGCGCCGAGGCTCCCCCACGTGCCGGCCGGCCCGACGAGCAGACGGCCGTCGCCGGTCGTCGGCGTTGCGAGGACGCACCCGTCACCGGCCTCCTGCAACGCCGCGAGCACCCCGACCCACTCCGCGCCCGGGGCGACGCGCTCGAAGACCAGCTCGGCGGCGCCGCCGCAGTACTGGCCGAGCTCCGCGCCCAACGGCACCCGCTTCGCTTCTCTGGCGCCGGTGGCGCGCAGCAGGCCGCGGGCGATCCCGGTCGCCTGGAACTCGAGCTCGCCGCCGCCGATCGAGCCGTGGATCGCGTCGACCGTCACGAGCATCTTCGCGCCGGCGTCGCGCGGGGTCGACCCCCGGCCCGAAGCGACGGTCACGAGCACGCAATCGAGGCCGCGCTCGCCGACGCGCTGCAGCGTCTGCAGCCAGTCCGTCAGTGGACTACCCTCGCGCTCCGCGCTCGGGATTCGCCCTTGGGGCGGCCCGGCGGGCTCATGCCGCGGCCTGCCGCTGCCCCGCTACCGCCGCCCGAGCCTTGAGCTCGGTCACCGCGCGCAATACCTCCTCGGGGGTCGCCGGTGCGTTGAGCCGGGGCGAGGCCCGGTACGCCGACACCGACGCCACCGCGTCCCGGATGGCGTGCAGGACCGAGATCGCGAGCATCAACGGCGGCTCGCCGACCGCCTTGGAGCGGTGGATGCTGTCCTCGACGTTGTCGCCGCGCTCCCAGAGCCGTACCCGGAAGTCGGCTGGGACGTCGGACGCGACCGGGATCTTGTAGGTGGACGGGGCGTGGGTCATGAGCTTGCCGCCGCCGTCCCACCAGAGCTCCTCGGACGTGAGCCAGCCCATGCCCTGCACGAAACCGCCCTCGATCTGGCCGAGGTCGATCGCCGGGTTCAGGCTCCGGCCGACGTCGTGCAGGATGTCGGCGCGGAGGAGTCGCGTCTCGCCGGTCAGGGTGTCGATCGCCACCTCGGAGACGGCCGCGCCGTAGGCGAAGTAGAAGAATGGTCGGCCCTTCAGCGTCTTCGGGTCGTAGTGGATCTTGGGGGTCTTGTAGAACCCGCTCGCCCACAGCTGGACCCGCGCCAGGTACGCCATCCGGACGAGCTCCGCGAACGTCAGGCGGCGCTCGCCGGCCGCCACGTGGTTCGCCGCGAACCGGACCGATTCCGGCGCGACCTTGAACCGCTCGGCCGCGAACGCGACGAGCCGCGCCTTGATCTCGCGCGCCGCGACCTGCGCCGCCTTGCCGTTGAGATCGCTGCCGCTCGAGGCCGCGGTGGCCGACGCGTTCGGGATCCTGGCCGTGTCCGAGGCGGAAACGCGCACCCGATCGAGATCGATGCCGAACTCGTGCGCGACGACCTGCGCCACCTTCGTGAACAGCCCCTGCCCCATCTCGGTGCCGCCGTGGTTCAGCAGGACGCTGCCGTCGCCCTGGTAGACGTGCACCAGCGCCGAGGCCTGGTTGAAGAAGGTCGCCGTGAACGAGATGCCGAACTTGACCGGCGTCATCGCGATGCCGCGCTTGACGATCGGGCTCGTCGCGTTCCAGTTGCGGATCGCGTCGCGCCGCAGCCGATAGTCCGATGACCGCTCGAGCTCGTCGAACAGGCGGTCGGCGACGAAGTCCTCAACCTGCATGTCGTACGGCGTGACATCGCGGCCCGGCGCGTAGAAGTTCGCCCGGCGCACCGCGAGCGGGTCCACGCCGAGATGTCGGGCGATCTCATCCAGGACGTGCTCGCTCGCCAGCATCCCCTGGGGGCCGCCGAACCCGCGAAACGCGGTGTTCGACTGGGTGTGCGTCTTGCACCGGTGCGAGACGATGCGAACATCCGGGAGCCAGTAGCAGTTGTCCGCGTGCATCACGGTGCGGTCGTTGACCGGCCCGCTCAGATCGGCGGAGAACCCGCAGCGCGAGGCGAACATCAGATCGAGGCCGAGGATGCGCCCCGCACCGTCGAATCCGACGTCGTACTCGACCAGATAGTCGTGGCGCTTGCCGGTGATCGTGATGTCGTCGTCGCGGTCATACCGCAGCTTGACCGGGCGCCCGGTGTGCCGCGCCATGACGGCCGCGGCGCCCGCCGGCAGCGCGGCCTGCGTCTCCTTGCCGCCGAACCCGCCGCCCATCCGGCGGCACTCCACCAGCACCCGATGCGCCCCGACGCCCAGGGCGTGGGCGACCACCATCTGGACCTCGCCGGGGTGCTGCGTGGAGCTGTAGACCAGCATGTCGCCGTCCTCCTTCGGGACGGCGTAGGCGACCTGTCCCTCGAGGTAGAACTGCTCCTGCCCGCCGATCCGGAAGCTTCCTTGCAGCCGGTGCGGCGCGCCCGCGAGCGCCGCACGCGGGTCGCCGCGCTCGAGCGTCACCGTCGGCAGGACGAACGACTGCCGGGCGAGCGCGTCCTCGATGGTGAGGATCGCCGGGAGCTCCTCGTACTCCACCGTCGCGAGCCGCGCCGCTCGGCGAGCCTGGTCCACCGTTTCCGCCGCGACCACGAAGATCGGCTGGCCGAGATACTGGACCTCGTCGGCGGCGAGGATCGGGTCGTCGTGGAGGATCGGCCCGACGTCGTTCGCCCCCGGGATCTCCGCGCCCGTGATCACCGCCACGACCCCGGGCGCCGCCAGGACCGCCGCGAGGTCGATCGACTTGATCCGCGCATGGGCGCGCTGGGAGAGCCCGAACGCCGCGTGCAGCGTGCCGCGCGCCTCGAGGATGTCGTCGGCATAGGCCGCCTCGCCCGACACGTGCAGGTGGGCGCTTTCGTGGCGGACCGGCTCGCCGACGCCCCCGCCCGCGACCGCGGTCCGCTGGAACACGCGTGGGTCATTCATTGGGCTACCTTGTCGCTGCGCGCCAAGGATTTGCGCTTGGGGCGGCCCGGCACGCTCATGCCGGCACCTCGTGCAGATCGTACAGCCGGCTCGGCGCCCGGGCGAGCGCCCCGGAGGTCTCGAGATGGAACTTCCGGAGCAGGTTCTGTGCGACCGCGAGGCGATAGGCGGCCGACGCGCGCATGTCCGTTATGGGCGCGAAATCGGTCGCGAGCGCCGCCGCGGCCTGCTCGCAGGTCGCCTCGCTCCACGGCCGGCCGGCGAGCGCCGTCTCGCAGGCGCTCGCCCGCTTCGGCGTCGCCGCCAGACCGCCGAACGCGACCCGGGCCGACCCGACCGTGCCGCCCTCGATCACCAGCGCGAACGCGGCACAGACCGCCGAGATGTCCTGGTCGAAGCGCTTCGAGACCTTGTACGTCGCAAACTCCAGGCCCGGCCGCGGGAGCGGCACGAGCACGCGCTCGACGAATTCCCCCGGCTGCATCGCCGTCCGCTGGTAGGCGAGGTAGAGGGCCTCGAGCGGAAGCTCGCGCCGGTTGTCGCCGTGCCGCAGCACCACGCGCGCGCCAAGGGCGATCAACGGCGGCATCGAGTCGCCGATCGGCGAGGCGTTCGCGATGTTGCCGGCGAGCGTGCCGGCGTTGCGGATCGGCGGCGACGCGAAGCGGCGCAGCACTTCACGCGACGCTGGATACGCGCGTTCGATCGCGCCGAAGGCATCCGTGAGCGGGGCCGCCGCGCCGATGTCGAGGTGTGCGCCGGCGACGACGATGCGCTGCAGGTCGGTCGCCTCGCCGACGTACAGGATGTCGCCGAGCTGCCGGTGCTGCTTGGTCACCCACAGGGCGACGTCCGTGCCCCCGGCAAGGATGCGAGCGTCGGGCAGGCGCACGCGGAGCCGAGCGAGCTCGGCGGCCGTCCGTGGCGCGTAGAACGTCCCCCCGGGGTGCTCGAGCACGAGGGTCTTCCGGCGCCGCAACACCTTGAGCGCCCGAGCGAGCTCAGCCTCGCTTTCGGCGGCCGGCTTCGACTTCGATCCGGCAGGTGCGGTGCGCCAGTCGTGGTCCCGCTGCGGGACGGCTCGGCCCAGGGCGTACATCGTCTGCGCCGCGTCCACGATCGGCCGGTACCCCGTGCACCGGCAGAGATTGCCCGCGAGCGCGTCGTTGATCCCGATCCGGTCCGGCGCCGGGTCGGTCTTGTAGAGCGCGAAGAGCGACATCACGAACCCCGGCGTGCAGAAGCCGCACTGCGACCCGTGGCCGTCCGCCATCGCCGCCTGCACCGGGTGCAGCGCACCCGTCCGGCGGTCCTTCAGCCCTTCGACCGTGACGAGGGCCTTGCCGTCGAGCGTCGGGACGAACTGGATGCACGAGTTGATCGCGCGGTAGCGGACCCGCCGCCCGTGGAGCTCCGCCAGCACGACGGTGCAGGCCCCGCAATCGCCCTCGGCGCAGCCTTCCTTGGTGCCCGTCCGCCCCAGGTCTTCGCGGAGGTGCTGGAGCACCGTGCGAGTCGGTGCGGCTCCGCCCACGGTCCGGACCTCACCATCGAGCAGGTAGCGGACGGCGTCGGCTGGATTCTTGGTGCGCGTGGTGCGTGCCATGAGCCAAGGTAGTCTGCATTCTCACCCGGGTTTGTCAACATTCCATGCTTGGCATTAACTTAAAGTGTTACATAATAATGTTATGTTATATAATTGATATTTATAATATATCTATACACAAACCATGCCTGAACGCGCCAGTAATTCGGGCCTGGAGTTGCAGCGCCCGCCGCAAATGTCGACAATTTCGGCGGCCCTCAACCCATGCTGAGTCCAGCGGCAATGCGCCCTGCGGATTCCACCGCCCCCGCCGGCGGTCCGGAGCGGCGCGTCTACGCCGCAATCCACGGCGCGATCCTCGACCATCGGCTTGCACCCGGCACGAAGTTGCGGGAGGTCGCGCTCGCCGAGCTGTTCGGCGTGAGCCGGGCGACTGTCCGGAACGTGCTCGCTCGCCTCAGCCATACCCGCCTGGTCGAGCTCCGGCCAAACCGGGGCGCACGGGTGGCGAGCCCGTCCGCCGAAGAGAGCCGGCAGATCTTCGCGGCGCGGCGTGCGATCGAGGCGGCGGTCGCGGCCATGGCCGCCGCCGCTGCCAGCAGGAAGGATGTCTCGGGGCTGCGGGAGCTGGTGGCGCGCGAAGCGGCCGCCTACGCGCGCGGCGACGAGCGCGCCGGCCTGCGGCTGTCGATCGACTTCCACCGCCGCCTCGCCGCGCTCGCTGGAAACGACGTCCTCACCCGCTTCCTCGACGAGCTCGTGTCGCGCACCCCCCTCGTCGTCCTCACCCACCGCGGGCACGCCCCCTCGAACTGCGGGGTCGACGACCACCTCGCGCTCGTTGAAGCGGTTGCGGCGCGTAACGGGAAGCGGGCGGTCGAGCTCATGCGCCGCCACATCGACTATCTGGAGCGGGAGCTCAACCTCCACCCTCCCGCCCCGCCCAAGACCCTCGCCGGCCTGCTCGGACTCCCCGGGAAGACGCGCTGACGCGCTAGCGGGCCGCGAGCGCGGCGTCTAGGATCGATCCATGAAGGGTCTGCACACGATCGGCCTCCTGGCGGGCGTGCTCGCGGGCACGCTCCCTGAGGCCGCGGCCGCCCAGGACGTCTACGCCGGGCAGCGGGCCGACATGGTCGCGGACATTGCGGCGACGGCGCGCGCGACCGCGTCCGAGACGTCCCGGGCGAAGTTCTCCGACCGGGTGATGGCGGCGATGGGCCGCGTCCCGCGCCACCGCCTCGTCCCGCCCGAGCAGGTCGCCTACGCCTACGAGAATCGTCCGCTGCCGATCGGGCACGGGCAGACGATCTCGCAGCCCTACATCGTGGCGTTGATGACCGACCTCCTCGACCCGAAGCCGACCGACGTCGTGCTGGAGATCGGCACCGGTTCGGGCTACCAGGCGGCGGTTCTCGCCGAGCTCGTGGCCAGGGTCTACACCATCGAGATCGTCGAGCCCGTCGGCCGGCGCGCCGAAGCGCAGCTCGCTGCGCTCGGGCTCCGGAACGTCACCGTCAGGATCGGCGACGGCTATGGCGGCTGGCCGGAGGCGGCGCCCTTCGACGGCATCGTCGTCACCGCGGCCGCCCCGCACGTCCCCCAGCCGCTCGTCGACCAGCTGAAGCCCGGCGGCCGCCTCGTCGTCCCGGTCGGCGCGCAGTGGCAGGTGCAAGAGCTGCTGGTCATCGAGAAGCGGCCTGACGGGTCGACCACTACTAGGCGGACGATCCCCGTGCGGTTCGTGCCGCTGACGCGCGGCCGCTGAGCGCGTCCTCAGGCTGGCGCCGCCTTGCGACCCGTCCCGTTCTGCCGGCGCCACGCCCATGGCGCCTGCGGATTGGCGTCGCGCCACAGCCCGCGCCGCGTGCTGCGCGCCTCCTCTTCCGCCGCCTCGTAGCTCGCCCGGTCCTCGAGACGCTGTTCGCGCGCGTACTCGCGGTACCACCAGGCGAGGCCGTTTCGCACCTGCTCCAGCCCGACGTCGCGCGCGTCCACGAACACGTTGCAAACGTCGCGCCCGAAGCGGTCGCGCTTGTGGCAATGGGCTTCAACCCGCCGCCCGTGGACCAGGCGGGCGAGGTTCTCGCGCGCGCTCGTGCCGAACGGCTGCCCGCGCTCGGGCGCGTCGATGCCGGCGATCCGCACGCGATGCTGGACACGCGCCCCGTCCAGCAGCGTGACGGTGTCGCCGTCGTGCACGGCGACGACCGCGCCCTCGAGCTCGAGGACGCGCCCGTGCGCCAGCGACGCGGCCAGGACGAGCGCCGCGGCTGCGGCATGACAACGGAATAGGGGACCGCGCACCGGGCGGAGCATACGAACCGCCCTCTCGCCAAAGCACGGAAGTAAGTAACACCGCGCCCCGAACGGGTTCGCGCCCCGGCGTGAACTAAGTCACGGCCGCGCCGGTCGGCAACCTGCCCATTCTTCGTCACCCCGACTGACGCCCCTTCGACAGTCCTAGGACCATGCGTCCACGCTCCCTCGGCCGCACTAGGCGGTGGGCTTGAGCCAACCGGTGGAAGACGACACGTCCGCGCCGGGCCATTCTCCGTACCGTGAACTGCTGGATCCCTCCGGGGCCAACCATGTCACGGTCGGTCCCCGAGCCCTGCGAGCGGGAACGGGAATTGCTGGACCAGGGACGGCAGCCTGAGTTTTGCAGCACCCGAGCTGGTTTGACGGTGGGAGGAGAGGCGAAATGAAGGTGATCGAAGCACACGAGGTCGAGCGCATGGTGCGGGAGACGTTCCCGGCCAAGCGCCTGTTCTGCGCCCAGTCCGAGCTCGGCCTGAAGTCCGGCCGCCCGGTCGTGACCTTCGTTCACGGCGGACCCGACCCTTTCCTCGACCGCGCCTTCGACGCCTGGCTCGACGGCCTGTCCACCTTCGTTCCCGTCTACCAGATCCTGAACCGGCTCTGCCGCGCCGGCGTGCTCGCCCCCGGCGACTACGCCGTCACGCAGCGCCACTGACCCGCCGGCGCGCGAGCGCCGGGCTCCCGACCGCTCAGGGCCGCGCCCTGAACCGCTCCGTCAGCGCGGCGAGAAAGCACAGGCAACCCAGCACCATCCCGGCGACGCCGATCTGCAGCAGCGTCCCGACCTGAAAACCCCCGAGCCAGTACGCCCCCACTAGGCGGACTGCGACCGCCACCGCGCACAGCGCCACGCCAGCCGCGCCGGCGAGACGTCCAACCCAGACGAGCAACTCTTGCATGGCAATTCCTCCGGCAATCGCGCGGCCCGGATTCTCGCCGATTCCCGCGCCGCGGGACGGCACTCCGTCCGTCACACGGCAACCGTGAAGCGCGTCGCACCACCGCAGTGCACCACGGCCCCGCTGGCGTGTGCCGTGCTTGCTCCCCGGAGAGTTCATCAAACGCGGGAGGTTGAGATGGACACGACGGATGACACGGTACTGGGCGTACCGATCGCGCCGCGGCTGCGCGACGGCGCGAGCACCAAGCAGTACACGCCGTTCTCGGTCAAGCCCGGGGCGAGCGGAACGTGGGCGGTGACCCTCGATGACGGGCAGCATGCGCCGCAATCCTTCCAGGACAAGCACGTCGCGCTCACGTTCGCGAAGGGCTGGGCGGCGGCCAACCGGCCGAGCAAGCTGCAGATCATGGGCGTCTCCGGCCACGTCGAGCAGGAGTGGACGTTCGCGTAGCCCGCGGGCGTGAGCGCCTCGGACTCTGGCGCTCGGCGTACACGGCGGGCAAGCACCGCCGGAGCGACGCTTCAGCGTCGGACGAGCTTTCGATACTCGCCCATGTGACGGATCGCGCCACGCGCGTTGCCGGCCGCTTCGTAGGCCAGCGCGAGGTTGTAGTGCCCGTCCGCAAAGCGCGGGTCCGCTCGTACGGCTGATCCGTAGGCCGCGATGGCCTCGTCGCGGCGCCCCATGTCCTCGAGCAGCACCCCGAGGTTGAACCACAGCACCGCGTCCTTCCCGGCCTGCGCGATCCCGTCGCGATAGACTCGCTCGGCATCGGCGAGACGCCCGGCCTCGTGCTGCAGCCGGCCCAGGTTGATCCGCGCGGCCAGGTGCCCCGGATCGAGCGCGAGCGCGCGTTCGTAGGCTTCCTCCGCGCGCTCACGGCTGTCCGGTTCGAGCGCCAACCCCCGGTTGAACGACTGGTCGGCGCCGGCCTGCCCGCTGATCTCGTCGCGGGCGTGGAGGCTCAGCTCGCCGTCCGCCACGCTCACGTCCAGGTCGAGCAGGTATTGGCCCGACTCCGCGTGCCAACGGCCGCCTTTTTCGGCGACGACCACGCGGTCGCCGACGGCGCAGATGCGGAGTCCGGACAGCGGAACGGTGTCGGGCAGGCGGCGCCGGAGCTCCTTGAGCGAGCGGGTGATGCGCCGCGAGGGGACCTTCGCCGCGCTGAGCGCGCCGGCGGTGCGAAGCAGGATGAGGTCCTGGAACGAGAAGCGGTACTCGCCCCGCGCCCCGCGCGCGGGAGCGACGAACCCGGCGCGGATCAAGCCCTGAATCGTGCTGCGCGACATGCGCAGCATCCGCTCGACGTCGCGAACGCCGAACTCGGACACCGCGGACCGCCGGGGAGCGCTACCTCCGGCTCGCCCTCTTCGCCGGCGGCGCGTCCTGCTCGGCGCGCTTCGGCGGCTTGCGAGCCGCCGCCTGGGGCGCGGGCTTCGCCGCCTGGGCGGCGGGTTTTGCCGCCTCGGGCCCCTTCTTCTTCAGGCTGGCGCGGAGCGCTTCCATGAGATCGATGACCTGGGCGGTCGGCGCGGCGACTTCCTCGGCAATCGCGATCTCCTGGCCCTCGACCTTCTTCTGCACCGCCGCCTCGATCCGCGTCTTCACGTCGTCGGTGTAGGCCGCTGGGTCGAACGCCGCCGCGGCCTGCTGCTCGATCAGCTGCGTCGCGAGCGCGAGCTCGGCCGGCCGCACCTCGGTCTTCGGGATCTCGACCTCGGCGATCGGGCGCACCTCCGCGGCGTAGAGGAGCTGCTGCATCACCAGCCCCTCTTCCACCGGCCGGATCATCACGATGTACTGCTTGCCGCGCGCGGCCCATCGACCGAGCGCGCAGCGACCGGTCCCGCGCAGGGCGCGCGTCAGGAGCGCGTACGGCTTGGCGCCGCCCTTGTCGGGCCCGAGGTAGTAGGCCTTGTCGAAGTACACCGGATCGATGCTCGCGATCGGCACGAACTCGGTGATGTCGACGGTGTGGGTGCCGATTTCCTCCAGCGCCTTCAGCTCCTCGGGCGTGAAGACGACGTACTGGTCTTTGGCGAACTCGTAGCCCTTCACCATGTCCTCGCGGGCGACCGGGACCTCCTCCTTGGCGCAGATGTACTGCTGCTTGAGCCGCGAGCCGCACGGCGGCTTGTGCAGGAGGTTGAAGGAGATCGCGCCCGAGGCCTGCGTGGCGGAGTACAACTTCACCGGAATCGCCACGAGGCCGAAGGAGACCGTCAGCGATGCTATCGATCGGGCAGCCATGTGTTCGTCGCCTCTCTGAGGCCCGGTCAGGCCCCCGGTTGTTCGAGGACCTGCTCCAGGCTCTGCTTGTCGAGCAGCGCATTGTGCCAGCGATCCCCGTCTTTCTCCAAGCGGTTCAAGACGTTGGTGATCCGGTAGTCGAGAGGATGCGCCGTGGCGAGTTCCTCCCAGCCGAGCGGCATGGAAATCGGCGCCCCCGGGAGGCCGCGGGGGGAGTAGGCGACGTTCAGCGTCTTCCCCCGGACGTTCATGTTGTAGTCGATGAAAATCTTGCCGGTGCGCTTCTCGACGCTCCACTCCACCGTGATGTCCTTGGGGTGCTGGCGCTGCAGGTGGCGGCCGACCATCTCGCAGATGTGCCGCGCCGCATCAAAATCGATCGTGCGCCGGATCGGGACGAACACGTGGAGCCCGGTCTTGCCGGAGGTCTTCACGATCGGCTCGAGGCGCATGGTCTGGAGCAGCTCGCGGAGCCAGAACGCGACCTCCTTCCCCTTCTCGAATCCGGCGATGTTGAGCTCCGGCTCGGCCCCGGGCGCCTCCTTGCCTGAGTAGACGTACGGGTCGATGTCAAACACGAGATAGTCCGGGTAGTTCAAGACCGAGTGCTCGAGCGCCTCCCGCGAGCTGGCAAAATCGGTGCCCCGGCTGGCCGCGTCGGGACCCACCTTGGTCCGGGAGTGCCAGACGTGATACTCGAGCGTGCCATGCTGCGCGAGCCATAGCAGCGTCGCGAGGTTGTTGCACAGCAGGCACTCGTCCGGGTGGCCCTTGCTCCCCGAGAAGACGGTCACCGTCTCCACGAACGGTGGGAGCGGCTGCTCCCAGCGCTTCTGGTAGAACCGCTCGCCGTGGATGCCCTCCGGCATCCGGATCATGGTGAGCGGCCGATCGGCGAGGTGCGGCAGCATCAAGGGCGAGACGCGGGCGAGATAGCGGAGCAGGTCCCGCTTGGTCAGCGCCGGTTGCTCGAAGGCCGGTTCCGCCGGCCAGTAGACCCGATCAAGATGCGTGAGCTTCACGCGCTCCGCGCCGACGGCGAGCTCGAGGGCCGCTCGCTTGTCGTCCAGCTGGTGAAGGACGTCGGCGATCGTCCGATTGCGCGTGGACGCTGCGACCGGCGCCGTGACGGGTGCGCCGGCCTGGCGCTGGACCGCTTTCGGGTTGACGTCCTCGCGCAGCCGCACGAACACCGGGGCGCGCAGATGATCGTCGTCCGTCCAGCCGGCGAACCGTACCTCGGCGACGAGCTCGGGCTTGACCCAGGTGGTCGGGGCGTTCAGCAGCGGATCGTCCGCGAAGGGCCGCTTCGCAGCCTTCAGCGGCTCGAGCCGCCGCTTCAGATCGACGAGCGCGGCCGCATCGAAGCCGGTGCCGACGTGGCTCGCGTAGCGAAGCTTCCCTTTTTTCTCCCAGTACCCCACGAGCAGCGCGCCCAGGGGCGCGCGCGCGCCCTTGCCCTGCGTATAGCCGCCGATCACGAACTCGGCGCTGACGGCCGACTTGACCTTGCGCCAGCTCGGCGAGCGCCGGCCCGGCTGATAGGGGCTTTCCCGGCGCTTCGCCAGGATCCCTTCGAACCCGTTGCCGAGGGCCGCGGTGTAGAGCGCTTCGCCGTCCGTTTCGGCGTGCACGAGTTGCACGTGCGGCGAGGGCAGCAGGCACTGCGCGAGATAGCGGCGGCGCGCGACATAGGGCGACTGTCGGAGATTGATCCCGGCGAAGTGCAGCAGGTCGAAACAGTAGAAGACGCAGGGCGTGGCGCGGTCGGCGGACGCGAGCTCGCGCGCGGTCTTGAGCTGCGCCCGATCCTGCAGCGCATCGAAGGACGGACGGCCGTCCCGGCCGAACGCGACGATCTCCCCGTCGAGGACCATGCCGCTCACCGCTTGTTGCGCGAGCTCCTCCGCGACCGCCGGAAACATCGGCGTGAGGTCGAGCCCGCGGCGCGAGCGCAGCTCGACGCGCTCCCCCGCGATGAACGCGAGGACCCGGTAGCCGTCGAGCTTCGGCTCGTACATCCAGTCGGGATGGGTGAACGGCGCATCACCCGTTTCCGCGAGCATCGGCGCGAGCTTCTTCGGCAGCGGCTCGGACGGCCCGGCCGGCGCAAGCTCGGCGGCGTCCAGGCGCGCGTGCGGCGGGAGACGCTTGAGCTCGTCCACCCGCATCCGCGACACGATCGACTGCTCGCGCTCAGGATCGTCGTCGGTGCGCACGAACCGGTCCTTGTGCTTGATCAGGAGCCAGCTCTTCGGGTCCTTCGCAGTGCGTACCAAGGCGAACGACCCTTTGAGCTTCTCGCCGCGAAGGAACAGGCTCAGCTTGCCCTTCTCGAGCCCGGCCTTGACCAGCCGCTCGGCTTCCGCGCGGTCGTGATACCAGTGCGCGTGGTCCTCGTCTGGCGTGTACACCCCGCAGTCCCACACGATCACTTCGCCGGCGCCGTACTGCTTGGGGGGAATCACCCCTTCGAAGGATGCGTATTCGAAGGGGTGATCCTCGGTGCGGACGGCCAGCCGCTTCTCGGCGGGGTTCAGCGACGGCCCCTTCGGGACCGCCCAGGACTTCAGCACGCCCTCGGCCTCGATCCGGAAGTCGTAGTGGAGCCGGGTTGCGGCGTGCTGCTGGACCACGAACAGAAGCGGCCCGGAGCGCGCCGGGGCAGCCGCGGGCCGCGGCTCGGGGGTGGATTCGAACGTCCGCTTGGCTTTGTACTCTTCGAGGCCGCGCGGGGCCGGACTGCTCTTCTTGGTGCGCACCGTGGTTGGCGAGGATACCCCCCTTCGCGCGCGGATCGGTACCATGCGCCTGCAAACCCGGGGAGCCAGCATGGACCAGCAATCGAAGTACCCGACCGCGCTCGTCGCCGCGGAGCTGCCGGCGCGGACGAAATCCATCTATCCGGAGCCGTTCGCATCGCGCATCGTCGGGCGCGAGAAGCGCGCGCTCGGGGACCCTTTCGGGCTGACGCATTTCGGCGTCAACCTCACGCGCCTTGCGCCCGGGGCAATGTCGGCGCTACGGCACGCGCACTCGCGTGAGGACGAGCTCGTCTACGTTCTGGAAGGGCGGCCGACCTTGGTGACCGACGCCGGCGAGACCCTGCTCGCTCCGGGAATGGTCGCAGGGTTCAAGTCGGGAACCGGCAACGGCCATCACCTGCTGAACCGCACCGACCGCGATGTCGTCTATCTGGAGGTCGGCGATCGCGACGCCGCAGACGCGGCCGAGTACCCCGACGACGATCTGCGGGCGCTGCCCGGACGCAAGTTCGTGCGCAAGGACGGCACGCCCTACTGATTAGAGATCAGGTCGGGCCCGATCTCGGCGATCCTCCGCACGCCGCACAGCTTCATTGCCCGCTCGAGCTCCCCCGTGAGGATCTCGAGCGCGCGCCGCGCGCCCGGCTCGCCGCCCGCCATCGCGCCGTAGAGCGTCGCGCGTCCCGTGAGGACGGCCTGTGCGCCGAGCGCGCGCGCCTTCAGGAGATCGACCCCCCGGCGAACGCCGCCGTCGAGCAAGACGGTGACCTTCGAGCCGACCGCGCGGGCGATCGCCGGCAGCGCCTCGAGCGTGGGCGCCGCGCCGTCGAGTTGCCGGCCGCCGTGGTTGGAGACCACAAGTCCATCGCCGCCGAGCGCCACCAGCCGCTCGGCGTCGTCCGGCCGGGCGATCCCCTTCACCAGGAGCTTGCGCGGCCAGATCTCTCGCAGCCGCTTCAGCGCCTCCCAGTCGAACGAGGGGTCCTGCGCGCGGCCCACGGAAGCCGCGATGTCAGTCACCTTGGTGGACCACTGGACGAACCCGTGGAGGTTCTCCATGCGCGGGATGCCGTTCCGCAGCATGTCGAGCGCCCAGGCGGGCTTGCGCCACATGTCGCGCGAATTGCGCCAGTTGGGCCGGAAGGGGGCGACGAAGTCGTTGCGGGTGTCGCGCTCGCGTTTGCCGCCGATGGGGACATCCACGGTCACCAGCATCGCCTCGTAGCCCGCGACCTTGGCGCGTTCGACCAGCTTTTCGCGGAACGCGCGGTCGCGCAGCACGTAGAGCTGGAACCAGAGCCTGCCGCCCGCCTCTTCCGCGATCTGCTCGATCGACGCGGTCGCCGGCGTCGCGAGCGTGTAGGGAATGCCGAAGGCCTTCGCGGCGCGCGCCAGCGCCAGGTCGGCACCGGTCCGGCCCGCGCCGATCGCCCCCGTCGGCGCGATCGCCATCGGGAAGTTCGAGTCGACTCCGAACAGCGAGGTGCGCATGTCGACCTCGCCGACGTCTACGAGCACCTTGGGCAGGAGCCGGATGCGCTCGAACGCGGCGCGGTTCTCGCGCAAAGTGACTTCGTCCTCCGCCCCGCCGTCGAAGAAGTCGAACACGGCACGAGGCAGGCGCGCGCGGGCCATGCGGCGCAGGTCTTCGATGTTTACGGCGCGGGAGAGGTCGGGCATGGCGGCGGAGTTTACCTGCGCCGGCCTCGTCTGCAAAATACTGTCACAGCCAGGCGGGAAGCCACACGGCGCGCATGACACCGCTCCCCGCAACCGCGGTACGCTTCTGCGACTGGTCAGGGGAGACGCGCCGGACCACGGCGCGGGGAGCATGCAACTTCAGGCTTCGTTCTTCGGAACCGCCGGGGAGAAGTCGTTCTCGGGGTACGTCTATCGGTTCCAGCCGACGCTCTTCCGCGCGCAGATCCGCATCGTCCCCAAGGGCGCTCCGCTCGGCCAGACGATGGCGATCCCGGGCGTCAAGCGTTCGCCGCGCCACGTCGTCGAGGGAGCGAACCTGGACGAGGTGCTGGTCAAATCGAGGGCGCTGATCGAGCAGGAGGTCGGGCCAATTACCGAATTCCTGCAGCAGGCGCCTACCTCCTGAGCGCGGAATAGCCCGCCGATTATCTCCGCGTCCGCAAGCGAATCCCGCGCCGCCGCACGGCGCGGGTGACGGCCGGCTTGCCCCTTGCTGGCCTTTCAGGAGTCCGGCGGAGGCAGCTCCAGCCCGGAACCCTGCGCAGACCGTGCGCAGGGTCGACGAGAGCGTCCTCCTTGCCGTAGCAGCGCACTCGCTGGTCGTCGACCCTCGCGAAGAACAGTACGCTCTTCCGGGGCGCGACGTAGAGGCGCCGGCTTTCGAACGTAATGTCCTCTAGTGCGACGGGTCTGCGCAATGCGTCATGAAGACCGCCTTCAGGGTCTCGAAGTGCGCCAGTGGCGGGCCTCTCGCGCAAGGTTCGGATGCGGACTACATGCCCTTGCAGACGAGGTATTGGTTAGCACCCGTTTCCGCATACGCCGGACCGGGTCCACCCGCGGCGATCGCGGGGTTCGATGCGGTTTGCAGTTGCGCCCGCAGCGATCCCGTGAGCGAGCTTTGGTCGTCCGTCTGCGTATCCACGGCGATCGCGATCTTGTCGGGGAGGTTGGCCGAGCACACGATCAGACCGGACATCCCCATCGTCGCCGCGCCGGTGCCGTCCTGGGCGCCGATCATCCCGCTGATCGCGTTGGTCGGCTGATTCGAGGCGATGTTGGACGGGGTAGTTGCACCGGGGATGAAGCCCGCTTGCCGGAGATGCCACCAGAAGAGCCGTGACTCGGGCTCGTTTGCGGCCGTTACGACGTTGTACGCGCCGTCGACCGTTCCGTTTCCCGGGGTGGAGGGTGTTGCGTTCGCCGCGGGGAGCGCCCAGCGCCCCGTGGCACCGTGTGCGCCCGCATCGTCTCCCGGGATCGCCCGATAGCGGTCCTGGTACGAGGCGTACGCCGCCGTGATGCCGTTGAAGTCGTTGATCACGTTCTTGATGCGGGCCTGGGTGATCATCTCCTGGCCCTTCAGGATCCCGCCCAGAAGCAGGCCGATGATCACGAGCACGATCGCGATCTCGACCAGGGTGAATCCCTGTTGTTTCAAACGCGTTTGCATTGTCCGCTCCAGGTCTCGTCCCCCGGAATCAAAGGCCGAGGGTCACGCGAGAGGTAGAGCAATTTCGGTGCCAACGGAGAACCCGCAGACGTGACAGAAGTCACGGGTTTTTGGGCGGCTACGGACTCGCTTGGGCCGGCGTGCGTCAGGAAACCGCCAACTACGTCGTGGTCAACAACTGCCTGATCCGTGGTTTTCCAATTAGGGGTTGTCGGCCATTGTGGTTGGCAACCAGGAGCTCGGAACGGCCATCGACCGAGAAACGGCGACTGTAGATAGCGGGCTGGCACCTCTGGTGCGAGCGTCACCGGATCGTGGTGGTGTTCCCCTGCGGGTTGTGGGAGCGGGAGCCTGGGGCTGACGAAGTAAGGCAGCTGGAATGACGTAACCGAACGTGGCGTTCTATTCCTTGGACGGGCCGGAATTGGCGGGTGGATTGGCGGACAAAGCTGGCGTCCCCTAGGCGATGGGGGCGAGGCCCACGTGCTCCGGTTCGAGCGCCGCCTCGGGGTTGCTATCGACCCATTGCTGCCTGTCGTGCTCAAGAGAAGCGGTCATTCGCGGCGCTGCAACGTGACCGCGCGGCACATCGTAAGCTCGCGGCGTGCCGAACCTTCCGAACTTGATCACGGTCGTCCGGGTGCTGCTCGTCCCGGTATTCGCCTACCTGCTCTTTCGGGAAAACTTCGGGTGGGCGCTTGCCGTGTTCATGGCGGCGGCGTTTAGCGATTTCGCCGACGGGGTGATCGCGCGCCACTACCGGCTCGTCTCCGAGTTCGGCGCGCGGCTCGACCCGATCGCCGACAAGCTCACAATGCTCACCGCGACCGTGCTCCTTGCCTGGCAGGGGTGGCTCCCGCTCTGGCTGGCGGCGGCGATCGTGCTGCGCGACGTCGTCATCGCCGGCGGCGCGATCGCGTACCGGCTCGTGGTCGGGCACGTGGAGATGGAGCCGACCTGGCTCTCCAAGATCAACACCGCGCTGGAATTCACCGCGCTCGCGGGCCTACTCGCGCACGCCGCGGCGCTCATCGACGGGAGCGACTGGCTGCAGCCGCTGTTCGTTCTTGTTTGTCTGACCGTGACGCTGTCGGGCACCCAGTATGTGTGGATCTGGAGCAGGAAGGCCGCCGCGGCGCGGCGGGCTCAGCGCGGCGGCGGAGCGTTCGGCGGCGGCGGGTAGGGCGTCGCGGCGGGGGGCGAAGGCGCGGGCAATCCTGGAGAACGCGAAATGACGACGCACGACTTCGGCACGACGCTGCCGCTCGGGATCTGCAGCACGTGCCTGGCGCGCATGGTGGACCCGAAGGTCGGGATGCCTGCCCGCACCTTGGCCCTCCCGGACGGCCGGACGATCTTCGCGGTCTATTGCGAGCACAACGTTGCGGGCGCCTGGCGCGGTCGGGCGGGGTTATGGAAGTGCGTCCAGCCAAAATTGGCGGACGGTTTGGCGACCCCACGGGACGCGCTGGATTCGCGGAGACGATTTTCGTGCCGTTTGAACGGCTGGCCGCCTGAGGGCCGAAGTGACCCGCTTATTCTGTTGGGGCCTCATGTGAGAATTGTTTCTGGCTCCGTTGGCCTAGCACTCAAATCCGCAAATTCGCTGACATATTCGCCGACGCCTCGTTGGTTGAACAAAGACAGCCCTCACCGCGCCTGCGCCCCCAGCGCTCCTGCAGCCTCGAGAATCAGTGCGGCTGATCACGTGCCACCTCCTGGCCAACCGACACCCTGCCCCACCTTCTCAAACCGCGTGCTTCAGAACGTCCAACTTCCGCTCTCGACCTACTTGTCGATCGCTGCGAGCCGCGGCTCGTTGTACCGCGCACCCTGCACGTCGATCCTGGAGATCGCATCCTGGAAAAACAAACGCGGCGCCCGTGGCTCGGGCGCCGCGCAATTGCATTACCGAATCGATCGCTCGGCAGCGCCGCCGATCGTCATTCGCAGCGACTACTTCTTTGCGTCATCGATGCATTTCTTTTGTTCATCGCCACTCAAGGTCTTGCATTTCTCCGGCACCTGTCCGAAGACGGCAGGAGAGCCCAGTGCGAAGAGGGCAAGCAGGAGGGAAACGAGCGACTTCTTCATGTGTATCTCCTTTGGATTGACATGACTCAACTGGCCGATTGGCGGGAATGCACTAGAGGCCGCGCGATGCTGCATGCCGCGCACGGATCCAGCACAGACTGCGGCACGGCGAGTTGGTCAACGCGGCGCGGCAAAGAAGCGTTGACCGCGCGCGCGATGACTTCCTTGGTCGAAGGACTTAACAGTGAAGGTACCCGCAACACCAAGCACAGTCGGTGCGGTGGCGCGCATAGAGTGGCCTCACCTTCGACGACTTTTTTTCGATACCGGGTGTTTCTGGGGCACCGAGCGCGTATAGTCAGAAAAGGGCGGGTACTATCCGACGCCGAGTACACCTTTTGGCAACTCCAAACTCGGGCCCGAAGACAGCTATCCGCCCCCTCTGCTCCTCTCACATCGTCCCGGGCAGGGACGGCGTCGTTCCGGGTTGATCTTGCATGCGGCGGCGTCGAAGCGAAGAGCACAGTCCGAAAGAGCGGCGACACCGGGCGATCAGCGCCGCCTGGGCTCGCAATCCACGCCGTCCTAGCTTTCCCGGAAGAAGTGAAAAGGCACGCGCGCCGCCGAGCGATTTTGCTGGCGTTTCGGCTCCAAGACTCTTCCAAGCCGGGTGTGTCTTACTTCGTTTCTTATACTGCCGGCAGAGGCCGCTTCGGCGGGAAAGCCCTCTGCTCAAAAGGGATCCGCCACGCTCACACCTGCTACTTGCGCGCGTAAGTTGCAAAACGGGAAAGCATGATGACGAGCACGGAGCCAGCAACCGAGGGTAAGATCCCGCTGCAGGCGGGGATAGAGGATCGACAGGAGCAGGCTCAGCACGCTCATGGGTGTGCCGCCCCTGACGTTGGCATCCCATGCCATGCCATAGAACGTTGGGCGGCTTCACCCACGGCAAGACCGAGAACGTCGAGTGGAAGACCGGAGAGGTGAGAATCAACGCACCAT